>NZ_JBDWYP010000093.1:0-157083 GCF_039982295.1 Roseibium sp. | reverse complement strand
GGGCGATGCCGCAGGCTGGCAAAGGACTGGGAAAAATCCGTCGAAAGTGCCACCGCATGGGTCACCATCGCCAGCATCAGGGTCATGACACGCAGGCTCGCAACCTATTGTCAGGTCTCATAAACTTTTGAATCGGGCTCTAAGAAGGCGTAAGCACAAGCCGACAAGCACTTTCCGGGCTCTATCTTAGACACGAAGCTGCCGTTTTGCGGCTCCGAGACGGTATCTCCAATACGCACGCGGACCGAGTGGGCGCGAAAAAGTCGCCCCAGTTCCAAGGCCGCGGCAAGGTTATCGCCCCCATCTGAATTGATGACAATAGTGGGTCCGCCTTCGCCGCCGGTCGGCTCGCCGAAGGCCTCTCGGAATGCCGCAGGCGTATCACTGGTGATGTCACCCTCCGCCGCAAACCAAGTGCAGCCGGCGCACACGCCGCCAACGGTCGCTTCTCTAAACTTCATAGGTTCAGCAGAGAGTTGGTTAACCGAGGCCGCTAAAACAACGGCTAAGGAAATGAAAAATCCTTGAGCGATCACAATCACCTCAAACAGTAGCTTCAACACATCCCGTGCATTTGAACTCACTACGCTTTAACAATGCAACAAGCTTACTTCGTTGAGGTCCAAATTTGAACAACTCCCCAAAATGTTCGGGCCCCTCCAGCCAATTAACTACGAATGTCTGCTTTTGCGCCGAGAAGCATGCCGTTTGGCGAACGCAACAAATGACCGCTTCTCGCCCTTTCTGGGCATTCAATCAGCTTGCGGCGAACGGCAGGTTTGCAGATCTGAGGGAGAAGCGTTGAGCTTCCTGGCTAAGCGCGCAAAATTGCAACGCGGTTTCTCATGGGTGCAAGGCAGCGCAGATCAAGGCAAAACAATCCCCGCGGACCGACTTCTCTTGGTCCGGACTGCCGAAAAGGGGCAACCCCAACCGTCGTCCTCCCGGCCAAGCGCAGCGCGAGCCGGGACCGGTGAGTCCCCGGCATGTCCATGGACGCACGGCTTTGGGGAGGTTGACGTCAGGATCCCGCTTTGTGACCGCTTTGGCTCTCCGATCCCGGATCTTCGCTTTGCTGCGTCCGGGATGACGAGGAGGTGAGGCGGGTGCAAAAGCCCGCCGCAATGTCCAGCGACAGGCCTCCGCGTCAGGCTACCGCAAAGGGAGAGGGTGCCTTTGCCGCCCCGGACTTGATCCGGGGCCTTACTTTTGAGGGGGGCGGTCCCGGATCGAGCCCGGGACGGCGATGTTATAGTGGGCGGTGGCGATTAAAGCCCTTCCGGTCCTCTTTGAACCGCAGCGACACCGGTGCGGGAGACTTCGACCAGGCCGAGCGGTTTCATGATCGAGATGAATTGCTCGATCTTGGAGGAGCGACCGGTGATTTCGAAGACGAAATGCTCGGTGGTCGCGTCAATCACGGTGGCCCGGAAAGCGTCACCCAGGCGCAGGGCTTCCAGGCGCTGGTCGCCGGTGCCAGCCACCTTGACGAGTGCAAGCTCGCGTTCCAGCGGCTTGTCCTGACTGGCCAGCTGTGCTTCCACGGTCAGGTCTGTCACCCGGTGAACGGGAACGAGACGGTCCAGCTGGTGGCGGATCTGCTCGATCACCATGGGCGTGCCGGTGGTGACGATTGTGATGCGTGACAGATGCTTTTCGTGCTCGGTTTCCGAAACGGTCAGGCTGTCGATGTTGTAGCCGCGGCCGGAGAACAGGCCGATGACGCGGGCGAGCACGCCCGGCTCGTTGTCCACCAACACTGACAGGGTATGAGTTTCGATCTTGTCGCTGGTTTCCGCCATGAAATAGATCGACGGGGCGCTTAGGTTGGTTTTTGCGTTCATGTTCGTCTTCCCCCTTAAACCAGCATCTTGCCGGCATCGTCGATGGCATTTGCGACCGCTTCGTCGGACGCTTCATCGGGCAGCAGCATTTCATTGTGAGCCTTGCCCGATGGGATCATCGGGAAGCAGTTGGCAAGATTAGCCACGCGGCAGTCGAACAGAACGGGCTTGTCGATGGAGATCATTTCCTCGATCGCGCCGTCCAGATCGCCGGGCTTTTCGACCCGGATGCCAACCCCGCCATAGGCCTCGGCCAGCTTGACGAAATCAGGCAGACTGTCGGTGTAGGAATGGGACAGACGGTTGCCGTGGAGCAATTGCTGCCACTGGCGGACCATGCCCATGTACTGGTTGTTCAGGATGAAGACCTTGACCGGCAGAGCGAACTGGACGGCCGTCGACATTTCCTGAATGTTCATCAGGATCGAGGCATCCCCGGCAATGTCGATGCACAGGGCGTCGCGATGTGCGACCTGCGCGCCAATGGCCGCGGGAAGGCCATAACCCATGGTGCCGAGACCGCCGGATGTCAGCCAGCGGTTCGGCTCTTCGAAGCCGTAGAACTGGGCCGCCCACATCTGGTGCTGGCCGACTTCGGTGGAGATGTAGGTCTTGCGGTCCTTGGTCAGCTCATACAGACGCTGGATCGCGTACTGCGGCATGATGATGTCTTCGTTGGGACGGTAGGCCAACGAATTGCGGGCGCGCCAGATGTTGATCTGCTTCCACCAGTCCTTCATGGCCGCCGGATCCGCCTTGAGCGAGGACGTGCGCCAGATGCGAACCAGATCCTCCAGAACATGGCCGACGTCACCAATGATTGGCAGGTCGACCTTGACGGTCTTGTTGATCGAGGAGGGGTCGATGTCGATGTGGATTTTAGTGGCGTTCGGCGCAAAGGCGTCGATGCGGCCAGTGATGCGGTCGTCGAAACGCGCGCCAACGCAGACCATGACGTCGCAATCATGCATCGTCATGTTGGCTTCGTAGGTGCCGTGCATGCCCAGCATACCGAGCCAGCTATCGCCGGATGCGGGATAAGCGCCCAGACCCATCAGGGTCGATGTGATCGGGAAGCCGGTGAGCTGGACCAGTTCGCGCAGCAACTGGCAGGCTTGCGGGCCCGAGTTGATCACGCCGCCGCCAGTGTAAAGCACTGGTTTCTTGGCCTTGGACATGAGGTCTGCCGCGATGCGGACAGCCTGCGCGTCGCCCTTCAGCTGCGGACGGTAGCTCTTGTGGCTTGCGGACGGGTTGCTCGTCGGGCCCTGATAGGTGCCGGTGGCAAACTGAACGTCCTTTGGAATATCAACGACGACCGGACCTGGACGGCCGGACGTTGCGACATAGAAAGCTTCGTGCAGAACGCGTGCAAGATCGTCGACATCGCGGACCAGCCAATTGTGCTTGGTGCAAGGGCGGGTGATGCCGACGGTATCGCACTCCTGAAAGGCGTCCGTGCCGATCAGATGTGTGGCAGTCTGTCCCGTGATGCAGACCAGCGGAATGCTGTCCATCATGGCGTCGGTCAGTGCGGTGACCATGTTGGTCGCGCCGGGGCCCGATGTTACCAGGGCAACGCCCGGCTTTCCGGTGGAGCGGGCATAGCCTTCGGCAGCGTGGCCAGCGCCCTGTTCATGGCGCACAAGAATGTGCTCGAGGCCTTCCTGCTGAATGATCTCGTCATAGATGGGAAGCACTGCGCCACCCGGGTAGCCGAATACAGTGTCGACGCCCTGGTCCTTCAACGCCTGGATTACCATTTCGGCGCCGGTCATCTCCCGTGTCATTCTTGCTTTCCTCGCATTGGCCCTGAACTTCAGGGGCTTGGCTCGTCTGTGTTCTTTCGTGGCTCGCATCGAGCAGGGATGGTAGCGGGTTTGCGCCTTTCCAAGGCACCGGTCAACCGGGAGTGAGGTTCGGGACGGGAAGACACAAAAAAAGGCCCCGAGGGACCTTAAATGCGCGCCAACCTGTTCCGAACGGATTACTCCGTTCCGGCGGCGCGCCTTCCTACCACTAGAATGAGAGACGTCATCAGACTGCCTGTCCTCTATCTTCCGAAGATCTGCAACCGGTGCCGACCCTCAACCCGTTTCGATACAGTTTAGAACCTTTAAGCCACTCTCTACGCGATCTCGAGGCGGCTTGAAGCTTCCAACAACACAAACGGGACAAGCCCCGTTCGTGATGCGGTGCACCCTAGTCAGCCGCTGCAGCAGGGTCAAGGGCAAAATTTCATTTGTTTCGTTGAGTGCGTCGTTGCTTTCTGAATCTTGCTCGCCACAAGATCGGCGGGCTTCACTCTCTCTCACCCTCTATGTTGGTCTGTGAGGCGATGGAAATGGTGAAATCGGGCTCGGCGCAATTTACATTCTCTGGCTTCTCACAGGCAGCGGAAAGGCGCCCAGGGCCCAAATGGGTCTTCGCAGGCTTGAGACAAATAATTCACATTTCTGCTTGCGTCGTAATCCGCTCATCGATATACACCGCCCATCGACGCGCTGCGGCGCGAACGATCGATCCGTCGACGGCGGATGTGGGTGTATAGCTCAGTTGGTAGAGCAGCTGACTCTTAATCAGCCGGTCCTGGGTTCGAATCCCCGTGCACCCACCACTTCTTTCATTTCCCGCTTTTCTGATCTATCCTTTGCGAGTGCGCTGATGCGCTCGTTGGCAACCGCGTGTGAATTTGCGCCGGTGTTTTGCCGATAGTGCAACCTGCGGCAAAAAGTGGTTGCATTGATTTAAAATTCTCTTTTTAATTGTGTTTAGGTTGTGGTGCTGGTGCGCCGTATGAACGGTCTGATACAGCTATCCTGCCGTTTTTGATGAGAGACGACGTGGGCCGCGCAGGATGCACAGGCTGGCCAAATCCAAGAATTAATTCACACGCATAATTTCCTAGCGTCTTTGGCTGGAGAGAAATACAACCTTAAGGTGAGTTGGAGGGTGAATTCGTGCCAGATTCCGAAGATTTGAATGAAAGGGTGACCTTGCCCTCCGCAGGGATCTGGATGAGCTGGATCGAGGATGGTCTGGTTTTGCGCAGGCGTGCGCTGCGATTGACGCGCGGCAATCGCGAGGAAGCGGAAGACCTTCTGTCTTCGACCCTGGTCAAGGCCGTCAGTCACGTGGAACGTCACGAGACGGAAGTGCGCGAGCCGCGGGCGTTTTTACTGTTCGCCATGAAGAATGAGTACATCAGCCGTTTGCGCCGCCTGAACTCCGAGCGGCAGGTGCGTGATTTTCAAGCGGATGTCTATCAGGATCACACGCATGGACTGGCGGACCGACAGCCGGATCAGGAAAA
This sequence comes from Roseibium sp., assembly GCF_039982295.1. Lineage (GTDB taxonomy): Bacteria > Pseudomonadota > Alphaproteobacteria > Rhizobiales > Stappiaceae > Roseibium. Next base: position 151,926 of record NZ_JBDWYP010000093.1, on the reverse strand, counting down.
CCAGCTGCGCCATCAAGACGCTCTTCGCAAGGTGCTGGAAGCGGTCGATGACTTGACGCCAGACTTTCAGGACATCTTCAGGATGCGGTTTTGCGAAGAGTGCAGTTACCGTGAAATCGCCCGTCACCTGTCTATTTCAGAACCGCTTGCGCGCAAGAGGGTTCAGCACCTGCGTGGGCATTTGCGCACCGTCATGGGAGAGGAAGTCGATCCTGTGGACAGGATTTCCGAAAAAGACGTTTCACAAGTTTCCAGCTGAGGCGTCTGAACAAGCAGGGAACTGCAAGGTGCGGTCTGATTGGCCGATGAACGGTTGATTGGCTTGCGACCCGGGGAAGCTGCGAACCCGAGCCTGATGGGAAACAAACATGGTCGACAGTGTGAATGCCCAAGTAACCGATGCGGTAACGCAAACCAATGTGAAGGTGGTCGCGGAGGCCCCTGCACAAGCCATTGCGAGCCTCTACCAGGTGGCGAGCCATGCGGCGGGCCTGTCGGTTCAGAACGCGGTTCACAGCCAGCAGGCGATGAACCAGATCACGACAGCTGTGGTGTCCAAGGCGTGTCAGCTGATCATGGATATTGGCGAGCCTTCGACAAAGTAAAGATTGGCATCGATGACGTTAGGGAGTTTGGTTATGTGGCTAGATGGCTGGTTCGGAAAACATGGTCCCGACGACGCAGATGCGCCGCATGAGGACAACCTGGCATTGACCCGTGACAAGGATGGAACACTGCGGCCGGATAAGTCGGCGTCCGTGAAAAGCAATGGAGTGGAGGGTATGACGTTGGGCAGCAAGCCGAAATCAAAACCTGCCGGCCCAGGGTCTCCCTCAAAGCCGTCTCCCCAGAAGTCACCGACGCCGGATGTTTCGGCCCTGAACAGCAAGGTTGTCCAGGCCGTTCAGTTTGCCAACACGGAAAACAGCAATTACGCGAGCGAGCTCGTGGCCACACCTCCGGATATCATGGTCAGCACGACCACGGGCCTCGCCGTGCAGGACGCGAAAAACTACATGAATGCGATCATGCAGATTGCTGTTGCGGCCCAGGCGGTTGCGATCAAGAAAGCAGCCGAGGGACCTGAGCCGGTGGCGGCCTTGAAGGAAATCCCGTTGCTTGCGGAGATTCAGAACATGGTGACGCAGGCGGTCGGGGTCTATGGCTCCGTCAGCACTGAAGCTGGTACGTCAGCGAAAACCGTCATCGGGGATTTGAAATCGGGTTAGACCGCAGCGCGCGGCAGCTGGAAGTGGGAAAGGTTATGTCATGGGCGATCTGCGGAATGTTGAAGTCAACGATCTGACAGGAGTGCCTTTGTGGGCCTCAGGTCAGGGCGACCAGGAGGGCGGGGGTGCTGGATCCGGAGGAAGCGACGCTGGCGGCGGTGGTTCAAGTGATGGCTCTGGAGATGGATCAGGTGATGGCTCTGGCGGGGGCAACGATCCCAAGAGCCTGCTGGAGGCCTTCAACACGCTGAGGGATGACGAGCAGGAAGAGATCCTGTCGGCTCTGTCACAAGCTCTTGGACGAGGGAAAGCAGAAGGTGAAGCCTCTCCGGACGGCCGGAAAGATGCCGGTGCGCCGCGTGCCCGAGGCAAGCCGGGCTCCGACAATGAAGGGACCTGACGCATGTGCGCGAGGTGTGGCCGGGGCAGGGGATGTCGCGGCGAACGGTCGAGCCGTTGCCAGGATGAAGGTGTGAAGGAGACCGCCGAAATGGAAAATGAACTCGATCTGATCTGCAAGGACCTTGATGCTGTGCTGCAAACAACGCTCGTTACCTGGAGCGAGGCGCTGAATGAAGCGCGCGAGACGAGTGGCGACCCGCAGGCCCTCTATTGTCTGTATCCCAAACTCGTTTCTCATGTGTCCTGGGCGCGGGGAACTCTCCAGGGCGCCGAGGCGTCGTTTGCCCAGATCGATCAGCGCCGGAACATGGACCTGTCGCAGATCAAGTCGGCGGCGATGCATTCGCTTGCCCCGGGCTGCTGTCCATGCTGCGGCGGCGCGTGCGCACCTTCTGCCTGCGGGGGTGGGCCTGCTGGGCACACTGAGGGCGGCCAAAAGGAAATTCACACGGAGACTCACATCGTCAGGGAAACGACAATCGAGGAGACAAGCGATGGTCGAAGCGAAGAAGCCGGGCGGGCCCGGCGCAGGTCCTAGGAAGCGCTCAACCAAACCGGCTGAGGTTCTTGAAGCGTTGCTGGAGGGCTACCTCAAGACAGCCAGCCTTCAGACGGACTACCAAGGCCTTTATCAGTCTCTTCCCGGTGTTCTGGATTTGGCCGGTGATATCTTGAAGAAAAAGGAAGAAGGCGAGCAGGCCTTCGATCAAGGGATCCTTGTGGTCGAGAAAGTGCTGACAGATGCCAGCGAAAAGGCCGATCAACTGTCCAAGGCCATGTCAGACCAACATGATGCGTTGAAGGCTATTTTGGCGGATAGGTCCCTCCTGAGTGACATTCTGAAATCGGGGAAGGAGGCGACGGCGGCGTCATCGCGAAAAGCGGCCCGCGGGGCAGATCCCAGGGCCGGGGTCCTGGGGCTGGCCGATGCCCAACTTGCCGGTCAGCTCAATTCGGTCATGAGCAACATTCAGTCGATGATCTCGCGCGAGGTTCAACGGCAGTCCGAGGTCTTGCGCAACCAGATGGCCTCAGGCGCCCAGCCTGCGGGAAAACCCGATGGTCGCGGTTGAGGCGACAGGCGCAAAACCCTACCCATGCTTTCTTCCCAGAAGCCGGTCATTGAAAAATGGCCGGCTATCTTTTTGATAACGTTTCGATAATTCTCGGCTGTAGCCTTCACACCTTAATTGCTCCTACGTCCTAGTGGGTGTCCGTAGCCGGCGTCGGTGCTGGCCCAGCATAAGGAGTGTGGACAATGGTTGAATTGGTAAATCCGATGATCACGGATGCGGTCACGCAATCCAACGTGAAGGTTGTGGGCGAGTCTCCGGCAATGGCACTGAGCACGCTCTATCAGTCGATGGCACATTCGACAGGCGTGTTGTTTGAAAATGCGGTGTCTGCTCAGCAGCAGCAGAACATCCTGGCGCAGGCCGCTGTGAACCAGGGCGTGATGCAGATCTACAGCCTCGACACGACGGCGGCGGCAGGCGCAAGCGAAAAGGTGGCTCAGACCGGCGTATCCGACAATTTGAGTTCCATGCTGGCCGTTCTTCAGGCCTTCAGCAACCCGCAGCGATAAGCGGTTTTCCTCCTTCCTTTCGGCTCCGTTCCAAGTATTGGAACGGAGCCCTTTTTGCGTTTTGACTGAGTATTAACAACTTCAGGTAGAGTATGTGCGCCGATGCAGTCATGAGACGCGGCGCAGATCGCGGAAGCGGACTGTTGTGCAGGCAGGCGATCCGATCGTAGCTCGCCGGTGAAGAGCACCGGCAAACCTGAAGGATGAATCATGCCTGCTCCAAATCCGACCAATAATGTGGTCAATGCCGACGTGTTAGCGCTTGGCCTGTCGCCAGCCGTATCCGTGGCTGCTGTCTACCAATCGATGTCCCAATCACTTGGCATCCTTTACGAAAACGCCGTCGCGAACCAGAAGCTGCAAAACATTGCGGCTGAGGCCGTCCTTGTGGAGGGACTTGTGCAAGGTCTTGCGAGCACAGCTGTTGATGTCGTGGAAGATGTGGTGGCTGCTGCCGATCCTGTTGCAGAGCTCGTTGCTCTGCTGAAGGCCTTGAACAAGGACCACTGAGGCGGCAGATTTTGTGTGGCGTAAGCGCCGGGGCGGGGGTCCGAGAAAATGCGGACTTCTCTTTCCCGGCGCAGTGACGTTATAAGCGGCGCGAAGATCCGCTTTCCACATCAGAACAGCCAATATGTCCAAGATCCTGATTGCCGCCCTTTACAAGTTTGCTCCGCTCGATGACCACGAGGCCCGGCGTGACCCACTCAAGAAGTTTTGCGAGGACCGCGATGTGCGCGGCAGCATCTTGCTTGCAAGCGAGGGGATCAACGGCACGATCTGTGGTCCGGAAGCAGGTGTTCGAGATGTCCTCGCCCATCTGCGCAGTGATCCGCGTCTTGCGGAGCTGGAGCACAAGGAGGCCTGGTCGGATCGTCATGTGTTCAAACGCATGAAAGTGCGGCTGAAGCAGGAAATCGTTCGTCTGGCTGTAGACGGCATCGATCCGAATGAAATCGTCGGCACCTATGTGAAGCCGGAGAACTGGAACGAGCTGATCTCCGATCCGGACGTGGTCGTCATTGATACGCGCAATGACTATGAGTTTGCGTTCGGAACGTTTGAGAACGCACTCAACCCAGAGACCCAGTCGTTCAGGGAATTCCCTGACTGGGTGCGCGAAGCGGTCGCGCTGGAAAGCAAGCCGAAGGTCGCCATGTTCTGCACCGGCGGCATTCGCTGTGAAAAGGCAACTTCCCTGCTCAAACGGGAGGGCTTTGATGAGGTGTTCCACCTTGAAGGCGGCATTCTGAACTACCTGGAAAAAGTGCCTGAAGAGCAGAGTATGTGGAAGGGTGAGTGTTTCGTCTTTGACGACCGGGTATCGGTCGATCATCAGCTGCAGCCCAAGTGGGGGGAGTGGATCCCTGAAGAAGCGCGCCACATCATCAACGAAGACACGGACTACGATAAGTAGGTCTTTAACAAATCGTTAATTTTCCCTAAGGTCAGGGTGGAGGCTGGGTCCTCCATCTGACAGGGGGTGTTGCGATGTTTCGAACTGTCGTTTCCAGATTTGGGTTTGCAGTGCTTGTTGCGGCGAGTGCCGCAGCTGGTTCCAGCGGCGCCAGTGCTGGTGGCAAGGCTTTGCAATGTTACGAGCAGGCCGTTGTGCCTGCGGCCTATCAGACTGTTCAGGAACGGGTTCTGGTGCGGCGGGCAACCACGCGAGTTGTTGAACACCCTGCCGTCTATGCCTATCAGAGCCGCCGGGTCGTCGTGCAGCCCGAGCGCGTCAGCTATCGCACCGTCGCGCCGATTTATGAGCACCGCAGCCGCAGAGTCCAGGTTCAGCCTGCCAGCGTTGGCTGGGAGTCTCAGATCCGCAAGGGGCGCAAGATCCTGTGCAAGGTCAAACGCCCTGCCATCTATCAGACTGTCAGTGAGCGCGTCTTGGTGAAGCAGGGCGGGCGTGTGGCTGTAACCCAACCCGCCATTTACGGCACGGTGAAGGAAAAGGTCCTGGTGCGTCCTGCCAGCAGACAGAAGGTCCACGAACCTGCCGTCTACAAGATGGTCTCCCGCCAAGTCAAAGTGCGCGACCAGCAAGTCGTATGGCAGCCGGTTTCAAGAAAAGCCTACTGCAAGCGCTAAAGTGGGCCCGTTTTTTGGGGCCCCTAGAAGGCGGTTTTGAATCTTGAGGTCAAGACGCCCTTGGAGGTGTGGCCCTCAACAAGCAGGAGCGAACCGGACAGGCTCTCGGGGCCTTCGCCGCCTGGCTGTAGACTGGTCACGACCAGCTGGTCGAGGTCCGGGCCGCAGAAACAGGGCATGGTCGGCTTCGGGACGGGTAGGGAGATCGCATGGGTCAGACTGCCGTCTGGTGCGAAGCAGTTGAGCAGGCCCGCAGAAACGCCTGCACTCCAGTAATTTCCGTCAGCATCCACCGTGGCACCGTCCGGGCGGCCGGTCTCATTGGTTTGCTGCGCAAAAAGCATCTTCGCGCCGAGCGTGCCCGTTGTGGGATCGAAATTATAGGCTTCGATCCAGCCGGGACTTGAGTCCGAGTGATACATCCACAACCCGTCCGGGGACCATGCCAGACCGTTGGAGACCTGCAACTCGTTGCGGATCATGTCGACCTCGCCACTTGCGCTGACACGGTATAAGCCTGCAATCGGCTCACGCGGGCTCGAAGTGTCCATTGTGCCGACCCAATAGGCGCCATCGGGGCCGATCTTGCCGTCGTTCAGCCGGGTTTGCGGCAGGTCGGTCTCGATCTTCGCAAGGGTCTCGCTGGTGCCTGTTTTGGGGTCGAAGAGAACCACCTTGTCCCAGACGCTCACGATGAGACGTCCGTCATCTGTCAGGCCGAAAGAGCCGACTTCATTGTCAAACCGGTAGGTGGTGATTTCACGGCTTTCCCAGTCCATGGACTGGATGCTGCAGCCCTGAATGTCGGTCCAGAAGAGTTGGCCGTTAATCTCGTCCCAGGTCGGGCATTCGGCAAGCTTGTAGGTCGGCTCGATGAGACGGGAAATCTGGAAGGACACCTTTTTCTCCGGTGACTATTTGCAGGAGGCGGCGACTATAGCTTGCAAGATGCCTAGCGTCGACACGCTTGTGAGCTTCAGCGCTATGTCGTCTCGACCTTCATGGGAAAGGCGGTCTTTCGAACGATCGGGCGGATAGCGAAGGAGGATTTCATCCTGAGGACGCCCGGCAGGCACGCCAGGTGTTCCCGGTGGATTCTCTCGAAATCGGTTGGATCGGCGGCCGTAACGCGCAGGATATAGTCAGCATCTCCGGCCATGAGGAAACACTCCATGATTTCGCTGGAGCGGCCGACGGCCCGTTCGAAGTTTTGCAGCACCTCGTTGGATTGGCCGACGAGCGAGATCTCGACGAAGATGTCCATCTTGCGGCCGAGTTTGCGCTGATCAAGAAGGGCGACGTATTTGTCGATGATGCCGGTCTTCTCAAGCGCGCGCATGCGGCGCAGGCAGGCCGAAGGGGAGAGGCCAACTTGATCGGCGAGATCGGCATTCGCGATCCGGCCGTCCTCCTGCAGGACGGTGAGGATTTTCTGATCGATGCGGTCCAGTTTCAAATTTCAACTCCATCGCATAAAATTCGAATATTTCTCAATTTTACGAAATCATCTTGCAGGAAAGTGTTTGTGTGAGCCTAACATGCAATCCCATGCCGTCGTTTTTGCACTATTATTTTTCCATAAAAACGCTTACCAGCGAGGGGAAATCATGCGTATTGGCGTGCCGAAAGAAATCAAGAACCATGAATATCGGGTTGGTCTGACCCCTGACAGCGTGCGTGAGATGATCGCGCATGGTCATGACGTCTGGGTCGAGACCCAGGCCGGGAACGGGATCGGTGCGGATGACGCCGCCTATGAGGCGGTCGGCGCAACGATTTTGGCGACTGCACGTGAGGTCTTCGATGTGGCCCAGATGATCGTCAAGGTGAAAGAACCACAGGCAGTGGAACGCGCCATGCTGCGTCCTGACCACATTCTCTTCACCTATCTGCATCTGGCGCCAGATGCAGACCAGACTGCGGATCTGGTGAAGTCCGGCGCGATCTGCATCGCTTACGAAACGGTTCTCGGTGCCCGGGGCGGTCTGCCGCTGCTCGCACCCATGTCGCAGGTTGCCGGCCGTCTCTCCGTGATTGCGGGCGCCAAGGCGCTGGAAAAGGAAGCCGGTGGATCTGGTGTTCTGATCGGCGGCGTTCTAGGCGTTGCTCCGGGCAAAGTGGTCGTGATCGGCGGCGGCGTTGTTGGTGCCCATGCGATTACGATGGCTTTGGGCCTTGGAGCGGATGTGACCGTCCTGGATCGCAACGTGGATGTTCTGGCCGACCTGTCAAAGACGTTCGGCTCGTCGCTACGCACGGTCTATTCCACCAAGGCTGCGCTTGAGCAGCATGTTCTGGAAGCGGATGTGGTTGTTGGGGCCGTTCTGGTCGCCGGTGCAGCTGCGCCAAAGCTTGTGACTGCCGAAATGGTCAAGCGGATGAAACCGGGTTCGGTGCTGGTGGATGTGGCGATCGACCAGGGCGGCTGCTTCGAAACCTCGAAGGCGACGACCCATTCGGATCCGACCTACATTGTCGACGATGTTGTTCACTATTGCGTCGCCAACATGCCAGGTGCCGTGCCACGGACTTCGACCTATGCACTCAACAACGCAACCTTGCCCTTTGCACTCGCTCTTGCAGACAATGGGGCGGAAAAAGCGCTTCTTGAAGATCCACTCTTCCTGCCTGGGCTGAATGTCCACAAGGGGCAGATCACATGCGAAGCCGTCGCCGTTGCGCTTGGTTATGACTATGTCGAACCTGCTACCGCACTAAAGGCAGCCGACGTAGCTGCAGCCTAGGTTCCTATCGCGTTTCAAATGAAAAGGGCGGGGCCGGTGTCCGGTCTCGCCCTTTTGCGTGTCGTTTTGAAGCGCTGCGTCAGGGGCATCTGACCTTGTAGGGCGTGCCATCCTGGTCCCGGGCAATACAGTTCCTCGGGGTGGTGACGATGCCGACCAGGCCACCGCCGACCGCGCCAAGAGCAGCGCCAGCGAGTGCCGCGCCGGCTGTCGAGCCTGCGACGCCGCCGATGACCGCGCCGGTGGCAGCGCCAAGGCCTCCGCCTATGAGCATGCGGTCGCGCTGGCTTTCCGTGTTTGTGACACAGCCGGTCAGGGATATGGCCAGCACAGCCGCAATCAAGGTGATCTTCATCCAAGGTCTCCCGTAGATGGGGTTCGAATCACCAGAGTCTACAGCGGATTAGCGCGCTTGTCGGGTTGTAGATTTTACGGGCAGACGACGCGGTATGGGCGACCGTATTGGTCATAGGCCACGCAGTCTTTTGGTGCCGTTGCCGATCCGATGATGGCGCCGCCAGCTGCGCCGATCGCTGCGCCTGCCAGTGCAGGCCCGACGCCATTTCCAGCCGCTGCGCCGACGATCGCACCGGTCGCTGCGCCAAGACCGCCGCCAACAAGGGCACGGTCACGCTGGCTTTCGGACTGACAGCCAGCCAAGACAAGGACAGATGCTCCGATAAGGAAAAGTTTTTTCAACGCAATCTCCCTGATATGGCGAGGCTGGAGCCTGGTTGGCTCCAGCCGACAACCAGGTTTATGGGCAAGCTACACGGTAGGGATTGCCGTTACGGTCGTAGGCCACGCAGTTTTTCGGGGTTGTGGCAGAACCAACAATTGCACCGCCTGCGCCGCCGATGGCTGCGCCAACCAGGGCACCACCGACACCATTGCCGGTTGCTGCACCAATAGCTGCACCGGTGGCAGCTCCAAGGCCACCGCCCACGAGGGCTCGGTCGCGCTGGCTGTCGGACTGGCATGCTGCGAGAAGCAGGGCCGAGGCGGCGACCACAATCAATTTCTTCATTTTCAAGTCTCCCAAGTGAACATCACTCATATGCAAACGTCTGTTCCGCATCCCCGTCCATGAGATAAATCATCCGGTCCGGGTCATCTTGCATTCATTCCCAAGCGTAAAGCCCTTGGCAAAGAACAGCAATAAACCATGTGCGTTTCCAACACAGATGACAGCATATGGTTGCTAATAACGAACGAAATAAGGCGCAAGACAGATGTCCTGCGCCCGATTTCATCAAATTCACCAAGGAGCCGGCGCTGTCGACGCGGCCGATTTAATCAGTCAATACTGCCAAGAGGCCTCGCGTTGAGCTGTCTTTTGCCTCGGCGCTGGCGTCTCCCTTGACCATCGGCAGGAGCGCGGTGGCAAGTTCCTTGCCGAGCTCCACGCCCCACTGGTCGAAGGAATTGATGCCCCAGATTACACCTTCGACAAAGACCCTGTGCTCGTAAAGCGCGATCAAACGGCCAAGCGAAAATGGTGTCAGCTGGTCATGGACGATGGTGACCGAGGGACGGTTTCCCGGAAAGACCTTGTGCGGGGCGAGGCGATCCACCTCCGCATCGGACAGACCTGAAGCCTTCAGGAGTGCCTTGGCTTCCTCGAGCGTTCGTCCCAGCATCAAAGCTTCGGATTGAGCCAGACAATTGGCGACCAGCATCTCGTGATGATGGGCAAGATCGTCCTCGTGGCCTTTGGCCGCGACAATGAACTCGCAAGGGATCACGGTCGTGCCCTGATGCAGCAACTGGTAAAATGCGTGCTGGCCGTTGGTGCCTGGTTCGCCCCAGACCAGGGGACCTGTTTCCTGATCCACCGGCGCGCCGGAAAGCTTCACGCGCTTTCCGTTGGATTCCATGTCGAGCTGCTGGAGATAGGCCGGCAAACGCGCAAGACGCTGGTCATAGGGCAGGACGGCTCGGGCTGAATGGCCGAGAACATCCCGGTTCCAGACGCCGATCAGACCCATGAGCACCGGCAGGTTTTCGCGCAGCGGTGCTTCCGCGAAATGCTGGTCCATCGAGTGCGCGCCATCGAGGAACTCGTTGAATGCATCAGGCCCGATTGCAATCATCAGCGGAAGGCCGATGGCGGACCATACTGAGTAGCGTCCGCCGACCCAGTCCCAGAAGCCGAAGACCCGATCTTCCTGGATTCCGAAGTCCGAGACCTTGTCGAGTGCCGTCGAGACCGCAGCAAAGTGATCGCCGACGGCTTCCTCGCCCAGGGTTTCCGCGATCCACCGGCGCGCGGTCTGGGCGTTGGTCATTGTCTCGATGGTGGTGAAGGTTTTGGACGCGACAATGATCAGTGTTGTTGCGGGGTCGAGCTCGGCGAGCGTATCAGCGATATGTGCACCATCCACGTTGGAGACATAGTGAAGTGCTGGGCCATCATGATAGGGCGAGAGCGCAAGAGTGGTCATGACGGGGCCGAGATCGGAGCCGCCGATGCCGATGTTGACCACATCGGTGAATGCCTGACCATTTGAAGCCGCGATGTCGCCTGAGCGAATGCCATCGCAGAAATCGGCCATGGCGTTCAAAACCTCGAACACGTCAGGCATGACGTCATGGCCGTCGACCAGGACAGGCTCGCCCGAACGATTGCGCAGGGCCGTGTGAAGCACTGCACGATCTTCTGTCTCGTTGATTTTCGCGCCGGCGAACATGGCGTTGCGGCGCTCAGCCACATTGCTGGCCTCAGCGAGCTCGATCAGCAGGTCGAGCGCGGTGTCGTCCAGCAATGTCTTGGAGAAGTCGATCAGGAGATCGTCGTGCTTGACCGACAATTTGGCGAAGCGCTCGGGATCCTGAGCGAACAGGGTCCGCAAAGAACGATCTTCAAATGTAGCGGCATGAGCTGCCAGCTTTTCAAAGAGAGAGGACTGAGCCATGGAGCACTCCTGCGTTAAAACGATTTAAATGAGGATGTGGAGCAAATCGACCTTGATGGCAAGGCCATAGCACAGGTTGAATGGTCATCCGTAACTGCAGTTCCGATAAATGCATCAACCCTCAACATTCAACCTGGTGGTGGCCAGGTTGGCATTGCAGCGCCGGAGTTTCCACGCGGTCTCGAAACGACGTTGAAATCTCAAGGTCTTTCCAGTTGGCTCGATGCGATGATCACAAGGCAATTGAATGAGCATATGATCGCCAAAGTGAAGGTTCTGCGGCTCAAACACTTTTGCCCGGGGCCTGATTGATCCGGAAAAGAAAGGTCGATATCACCGGCTCATGCTTACCTTTCTTGCCGCTGTTTTCTTTCTCCTTATAACGCCTGGACCCGGCGTGCTTTCAATAGCAGGTGTGGGGTCAGGTTTCGGCCGTTCTGCGGGATTGCGGTATCTGATCGGATTGTTCCTGGGAACCAACATGGTCGCCCTGGCGGTGGTTTCCGGACTGGCCGCGGTCGTCTTTTCGATCCCGATCGTGCGCGACGCCCTGATGTGGGCGTCGGGGGCTTATCTTTTGTACCTGGCGCTAAAGATTGCGTTTTCGGGAACACGCATTGCCTTCGTTCATTCCGAGCGGTCACCAGGCATTCTTGGCGGATTGGCTCTACAGGCGATTAATCCGAAGGCCTATGCGGTCAATACTGCGCTGTTTACAGGCTTCGGCTTCTGGCCGGACAGCCTGATGACGGAGACGGTACTGAAATTTATCATGATCAATGCGATCTGGATTCCTGTCCACCTTGCGTGGCTTGCCGCCGGGATCTATCTGCACCGGCTCGATCTCGACGAACGCACCCACTTTGCGATCAACGTCGGGATGGCTCTTTCGATGCTGATGGTCGTCGTTCTCGCAGTACTTGCAGAGCTGTAGGCCGCCGTAGGCGATGGATCAGCCGAAATCTCCAAATAAAACGTCATAAAAGCTGCAAAAACACGCCAGGCTTAAACGACTGGAAACCGTGCTCTGGCATGCTCGCCTAAGTGAAGGAGAGCAGTCAGACATGACCCACGGCTTGGAGCATATGCAGGATCAACCTGATGCCAAGGTTGACGTCTTGGCGATTGACTTTGACAATCTCACCTGTGTCAAAGCGGTCCTGTCCAACGTCAGTCAATGGGGCTGTAGCCTGACCTCCGAGGACGCAAACGACCTGAGAAAGAATATTGGTATCCGGGTCGAGGAAAAGTCCAAGCTTATTCGCGGCACTGTCACAGCAGTCAAAGGCCATGTCGCCTCGGTCATTTTCCCAAAACAGGAAGCCGTGGTTCAGGACAAGCGCCGCGAACGACGCAATCAGGTGTCCATTCCGGTTACGATCTCGGACCGTGGCGGAGTGACCGAGATCTCCGGCATGATCGTTGATGCCGGGCAAAATGGTTGCCGGGTCAGCGCAAAAGGTCTGACCGCTCTTCCTGAAGACGTGGTCCTAAACCTGAAGAACTTCGACAAGCCGGTGCTTGGCGAATTTGCATGGCGAAATGCGAGTTTTGCCGGCCTGCGGCTGCTTTGGGATGCTCCTGAATCCATCGGTTAGAGTTTGTCGCGCTGAATTGGATAAACAGAAAAAGCCCGATCATTTGACCGGGCCCTTGTCGTCATTTGCGATCGCCGAGTGCTTTTTCAGGCACTCAGGCACTCAGGCACTTAGGGCCGCTGCAGCGCGGGCGCGTTCTTCGATGCCTGTCCAGTCTTCTGCCGCAATCGCCTTGGCATCTGCGATCCAGGACCCTCCAACGCAAAGCACATTTGGCAGGGACAGATAACCTGGTGCCTTTTCGAGGCTTACGCCGCCGGTGGGGCAGAACTTTGCCGCGGCCAGCGGGGAGGACAGGGATTTCAGGTAAGACGCGCCGCCTGCCTGTTCCGCAGGGAAGAACTTGAGGCGCTCATAGCCACGCTCCAAAAGCGCCATCACTTCGGAGGAGGTCGCCGCGCCGGGCAGCAGTGGCACATCGCTCTGTTCGGCGATGTCGAGAAGTTTCGTAGTTGCGCCCGGTGAGACGATGAACTGGCTGCCGGCAGCGACAGCTGCTTCATATTGTGCCTGATCGAGAACCGTGCCGGCGCCTGGGATGGCGCCTTCCACATTGTCCGCGACCAGCTTGATGGCTTCCAGGGCGCGGGGCGTGCGCAGGGTGATTTCGATGGACGGGAGGCCGCCACGCACCAGCGCTTCTGCCATTGGAACGGCTTTCGCCGGGTCCTCGATCACCAGGACCGGTACCACCGGAGCTGCAGTCATGACACGTTCGATCAGGGCAATATTTTGCGGCATTTTCATTCCTCGGTTCCGGTGTTTACCGGTTTCTATCTGTATCGCGGCCATTCGCCAATACGTCCGGTTTCATCAAGCCGGATGATGGCAGGACGGTCGCTGTGTCTAGGCGTCAAAGACATGTGCCCCGGTGTCGGCGCTTCCCACGTTGGCGCGGAACGCTGCAAAGAGATCGCGTCCAACGCCAGCATGATGAGCCGACATATCCTGTGTTGCGGGTGTGCGTGCTGCTAGCTCTGCGTCCTCGACCATCACCGCAAGCTCACCGGTGATCGCATCAACGCGGATCATGTCTCCGTCGCGAATGAGAGCCACAGGGCCGCCGTCCGCCGCTTCCGGGGTCAAGTGGATGGCAGCGGGGATCTTGCCCGAAGCGCCCGACATGCGGCCATCAGTGATCAGCGCCACCTTGTGTCCGCGGTCCTGCAGAATGCCAAGAGCCGGTGTCAGCTTGTGCAGCTCGGGCATGCCGCAGGCCTTGGGGCCCATGAAGCGCACGACGGCCGCCACATCGCCAGTGAATTCCTTGTTGGAGAACGCAGCCAGGAAGTCCTCCTGGGAATGGAAGACACGGGCTGGTGCCTCGATGATATGGCGTTCCTTGGCGACTGCCGAGATCTTGATGACAGCCTTGCCCAGATTGCCTGTCAGTACCTTCAGTCCACCGTTGGGGGAGAACGCTTTCGCGAAAGGCGCAACGACATTCTCGTCGCCCGAGGTTTCTGGAACAGGAGTGCGAATGACATTGCCGGTGCTGTCCAGGCTGGCCTCGACGGTGTAGCCGGAGAGGTCCGTGCCGTTCACCGTCTTCACATCCTGATGCAGATAGCCTTCGCTGAGCAGCTCACGGATCAGAAAGCCAAGTCCACCCGCTGCCTGGAAATGGTTCACATCAGCCTTGCCGTTCGGGTATACTCGCGCCAGAAGCGGAACAACGTCCGAGAGTTCGGATATGTCATCCCAGGTCAACTTGATGCCAGCGGCATAGGCCATGGCAACCAGGTGCATGGTGTGGTTGGTGGACCCGCCGGTGGCATGAAGGCCAATCACGCCATTGACGACCGCTTTCTCGTCGATGACTTCGCCGACCGGTGTGAATTCATTGCCTAGCGCCGTGATTGAGAGTGCTCGCTTGGCTGCTTCGCGGGTCAGTGCTTCGCGCAATGGCGTGCCCGGGTTTACGAAAGACGCTCCGGGCATATGCAGGCCCATGATTTCCATCAGCATCTGATTGGAGTTGGCCGTACCGTAAAAGGTGCAGGTGCCTGGACCGTGATATGACTTTGATTCAGATTCGAGCAATTCAGCGCGGCCGACCTTGCCTTCGGCATAGAGCTGGCGCGTCTTGGCCTTCTCGTCGTTCGAGATGCCTGTCGTCATTGGCCCGGCCGGGATGAAGATTGCAGGCAGATGTCCAAATGACAGGGCGGCAATCAGAAGGCCGGGAACGATCTTGTCGCAAATGCCCATGAAAACGGCTGCGTCGAACATCTGGTGCGAAAGGCCAACTGCGGCTGACATGGCGATGATGTCGCGCGAAAAGAGCGACAGCTCCATGCCCTCCTGACCCTGGGTGACGCCGTCGCACATGGCTGGCACACCACCTGCGACCTGAGCCACAGCGCCGATTTCGTGGGCCGCCTGGCGGATCAAATCCGGATAACGCTCATAGGGTTGATGAGCCGAAAGCATGTCGTTGTAGGCGGTGATGATGCCAAGGTTCGGGACGACATCACCCGAGAGCGCTGCCTTGTCACCTGGAGCGCAGGCCGCAAAGCCGTGGGCCAGGTTGCCACAGGCCAGACGCGACCGCTGGGGCCCCTTGTCTGCAGCTGCACGGATGCGCTCAAGGTAGATCGAGCGGCTGTCATGACTGCGCCTGGCGATACGTTCGGTCACTTCGCCGATACGTGCTTGGATCGTCATGTCTTTACATCCTTCTTGTCCGCTTTGGGGTGTCGATGATCCTCAGGTGACGAGTTGGTCGACGGCGGCGTTGAACCAAAGAAAGGAGCGGGCTCGGTCCTTTGGCATTTCTTTTCAATCGATTGAAATTCGCATCGCAGTATGACCTGGAAATGTCACAACAATACAAATCTCGACGGACGTCCCGTCTTGGGAAATGCCCGGCCTGACGCATGGCCGGCCGGGCGTGCTGTCAAAGTCCGTCTTCAGCCCATGTGCGGCCGTCACGCTCTACAAGCGCGATGGAGGCCGATGGTCCCCAGGTGCCTGCGGTGTAGCCGCGTGGCGTTTCCTTGGAGTTGGCCCATGCGGCGAGGATCGGATCGACCCATGCCCAAGCCGCGTCCACTTCATCGCGGCGCATGAAGAGGGTCTGGTTGCCGCGGATGACATCCATGATCAGGCGCTCGTATGCGTCCGGATTACGGACCTTGAACGCGTCGGCAAAGCTCATGTCGAGCGGGACTTCGCGCAGGCGCATGCCGCCAGGACCGGGATCCTTGATCATCACCTTCATCTGCACGCCTTCGTCGGGCTGCAGGCGGATGATCAGCCTGTTGGCCGAAATGGTGCCAGCTTCCTCGTCGAAGATCGAGTGCGGGATCGGACGGAACTGCACCACGATTTCCGAAACGCGCTGGGCCAGTCGCTTGCCCGTTCGCAAATAGAACGGGACGCCGGCCCATCGCCAGTTGGCGATCTCGGCTTTCAGCGCGACAAAAGTCTCCGTGGTGCTGTCGTCTCGGCCCAGTTCTTCCAGGTAGCCCGGCACAGCGCCACCGGCGGAAGCTCCGGCCTTGTACTGTCCGCGTACCGTCAATTTGTCTGCGGTGGCTTCCGTGATCGGTGCAAGGGCTTTCAGCACCTTGAGCTTTTCATCGCGAACGCTGTCGGCGTTCATGGATTCAGGTGGCTCCATGGCCACGAGGCAAAGCAGCTGCAGTATGTGGTTTTGAACCATATCCCTCAAGGCGCCGGCAGTATCGTAGTAGCCCGCGCGGCCTCCGGTTCCCAGAGATTCAGCAACGGTGATCTGCACATGATCGATATGCGCAGCGTTCCAAAGCGGTTCAAAGAGGGCGTTGGCAAAGCGCAACGCCATAAGGTTCTGCACCGTTTCCTTGCCCAGATAGTGGTCGATGCGGAAGATTTGGTGTTCATCGAAGACACCGCCGACGTTGTCATTCAGCGTCTTGGCAGATGCGCCGTCCTTGCCGATCGGCTTTTCAATCACGACGCGCGTCTTGTCGGTCACCAGGCCAGCGTCACCGATGCTCTTGCAGATGGTTCCGAAGAGATCCGGTCCAACGGCAAGGTAGAACGCGCGGATAACATCCGGGCGTTCATCCAGGACGGTCTTGAGATCATTCCAACCTTCGCCGGACGCAATATCGATGGTGACATAGTGAAGGCGGGCAAGGAAAACCTCGAGTGCGGCCTCGTCAACATCGCCGACGTGCTCGTTGAGTGCCTCTCGCGCCCACGCCCTGTAGTCATCATCGGAATACTTGCGGCGGGAAGAGGCGATGATCCGGGCATTCTCAGGCAGCTGACCATCGCTGCAACGATGGTAAAGCGCGGGGATCAGCTTGCGATGGGCAAGGTCTCCAGATGCTCCGAAGACAACCAAGTCGAACTCATCGACTTCTATGACGCGTACTGCCATGCGTGCGGTCCTTGATTTGAATTCTTTTCGAGTTTTTAAATCGGTTTAATCGTCCTGTCAGCAAGCGGATCATGTTTTTTGCATCCTGATCCTGATTTTTTTCGGGATCCAAAGAAAATATAACATGATTGCGTTTGGCGGACACTCCTGCATGCGAAACTTTCCGTCAAGCGATCTTGCTAGGGACGTGGGGCGGTTACCGCATATCGTTCTGTCTGATGGCTCTTGCCAGACCCTTGAACAGAGTCTTCTCGTGGAATCGCTCCGGCCGGTCTTTTGGGCTCGCCACCGGTCAAGATTGATGCGCGCGGCGAGAAATTGAAGAACATTGGCAGGCTGGCTGCGCCGATCGCACCTGCATCCTGACCAAAGCTGCCGAACAACAACTCTGGTGTTGATCGGGCTTCCGGAGCCGCTTCTGCCAGCGCAACTTGCAGCGCGTTTGCCAATCGCTCGCTGAATACGCCGTTGAGGTCTCCATCTATAATCACGCGTGGCACATCCAGGAGCGCCAGAGCCATGCTGATCGCATGGGTCAAGGCGGCGACGCAATCATCCAGCCATTCTGCGGCCAGCGGATCATCCCGGTCGAATGCTGCCTGCAAGTCGAGGCGACCATTGCTGGGGAAACTGTCTGGCGCCAGGTGCCGATCAAGTGCAACGAGCGAGGCGCGCGTCAAAAGAAGATCCCAGGCCTTCTTTGGTTCGGGCGCGGTCGACAACGTGCTTGGGGGGACCGGTATCATCGCCACATCGCCGGCATTTCCAGCGCTCCCGCGTATGACGTCGCCGCCGATACACAGCCCGCCGCCAATTGCCGGTCCGATAAAGAGGTAGAGGAAATCGTCGCGCTGGCGGCCGTGCCCGTAAAAGACCTCGGCCACTGTTGCCGCAGTGCCGTCGTTTTCGCGAAAGACCGGGAGCCCGGTGGCGTTTTCCATTGCCGCAGCCATATCAAAGTCGTCCCAAAGCTTGAAGTTTGCTTCGGGAAGTCCGAGTTCATGGAGCCAGGCGCCGAGATTGAAAGGCTGGGCCAGGCCAATCCCTGTAACCCTGCTTCTTTCCTCCTCGCTGAGCAGGCTCATCAGGTTCTCTAGATCCTTGCTGATGAGCTCCAGTGCGGCTTCGGGAGCGGGCAAAATAATATCGTGCGTACTGCGGCCGATGAGCTTGCCCTCAAAGTCAACGAGAACAGTCTCCAGGTTGGTACGGTCGATGCGGACGCCGAAGCCAAAGGCTCCTCTGGCGGCCAGCCGGAGGAGGGTGGCAGGTTGGCCCCGGCCTCCGCCATGATGCTTGCCTATTTCCTCAATCAGGCCGTCTTGCGCCAGCGATTGAATGATTGCGCCGACGGCTGCATTTGTGAGCTTGGCTGCTCTCGCCAAATCTGCCTTTGAAGCTTTTTGAACGCGTCGTAGAATTTGCAGGACAATACGCTCGTTGTAACGGCGGAGCTGCGCCGAATTGGAGCCTCGGGCCTTAGGTCGGGTCAGGGCCAACGAAACAGAACTCCCGCAAGATGAACGTTTTCCGCGTCTTCAGGCACGAGCGGGCCGTACGACGCGGAAAACAAGGTGCCATTGTCGATGGGGTGCATGGCAAAGATTATTAATTATTGTTGATTTAATTATTTTGAAAAAGCCCGACTTGTCAATTTGAAAGTTATGACGCGGCGCATATATTGAACGATGCGCCGCATTAAGTTGTTGTAATTTAGTATTTTTCGCTAAATGATTTATCTTGGGTTTTCGTCGACTTTTAGGCGCTTTCAAAGTCGGCTGATCTTTTTCTTTCTTGAAAGACAGCATTTACGCTCGAAAAGAAACGATTTGCCGTCTCTTGTGCACGGAGCTGGCTCTTGTCCGGTCAGCCTTTGCGTTGGTGTCAATCACCGCTTTAGAATGCCGGTCATGTGAAATCAGCGTTGCGAACGCGCACAATCATCGGAGTTGACCATGTCCGAAGGGCAAGCAGAGCACGGCGCGGAGTTTCTCGCCAAGGCAATCGCCGCAGGGGCAGGGGAGGTGCCTTGTGATCTCGTCATCAAGAACGCTCGGGTGTTCTCCGTTCTGGATGGATCAACCCTTGAAACGGATATCGGGATTGTCGGAGACCGCATCGTCGGAACACAGGGTGCCTACGAAGGCAGCCGGGAGATTGACGCCGAGGGCCGGGTTGTGGTTCCGGGTTTCATCGACACGCACCTTCATGTGGAGTCGTCGCTGGTGACACCTTTCGAGTTCGATCGATGTGTGCTGCCCCACGGTGTGACGACGGCCATATGTGATCCTCATGAGATTGCCAATGTGCTGGGGACTGAGGGGATCCGCTATTTCCTCGAGAGCTCGCTCGAGACGGTGATGGATCTTCGTGTGAACCTGTCCTCCTGTGTGCCCGCGACAGCCTTCGAGACGGCGGGAGCCTGTCTCGAAATCGAAGATCTGCTGCCCTTGCGCGATCATCCAAAGGTCATTGGTCTGGCGGAGTTCATGAATTTTCCCGGAGTGTTGGCGCGGGACCCGAAAGTGCTCGCCAAGCTCGAGGCCTTTCAGGGTGGGCACATTGATGGTCATGCGCCACTGCTCGGCGGAATGGCATTGAATGGCTATCTGGCAGCCGGCATTCGCACGGATCATGAGGCGACGACAGCAGAGGAAGCGCTTGAGAAACTCTCGAAAGGGATGACGATCCTGATCCGGGAAGGCTCTGTCTCAAAGGATCTGGATGCATTGGCGCCAATCCTTCAGCCGGATGTGTCTGCCTTTGTTGCGCTTTGTACGGATGATCGTAATCCGCTGGATATTGCCGAAGAAGGCCATCTGGACAGCATGATCCGGCGACTGATCGCCAAGGGCATCCGCCCGCTCGATGCGTATCGCGCCGCGAGCTGGTCCGCTGCAACGGCTTTTGGCCTCAAGGACAGAGGCATGATCGCGCCAGGTTGGCGCGCAGATCTCGTGCTTCTGGATGATTTCGACGATTGCCGCGTCAGTTCGGTTGTTGGCGGTGGTCGCCCGGTGGAGGCCTCCCGGTTCGACAAGCGGAAAATTGTTGCCCCTGTCGGTCTCGACAGCGTCAAGGCGACGCCCGTCGCGGCAGAAGCGTTCTGGGTTCAGGCCAAGGCTGGAGAAGCCGACGTCATCGGTGTGGTTCCGGGCCGGATTATCACCGAACATCTCAAAATGAATTTGCCCGAAGCCGATGGACTCGCGCAGATCGACCTGAAGCAAGACGCGTTGAAGGTGGCTGTTGTCGAGCGCCACAGGCAGACCGGCAACATCGGATGCGCTTTCGTTTCAGGCTTTGGCTTGAAACAAGGTGCCATTGCCTCATCGGTTGGCCACGACAGCCACAACATCTGCGTTGTCGGGGCGAGCGAAGTCGCCATGGCCAAAGCGGTCAATCGCGTGATCGAATTGAAGGGCGGATTTGTCGTGGCCAGCGACGAGGGCATCGATGCGGAAATGGCGTTGCCGTTGGCCGGTCTCATGAGCTTAGAGCCTTTCGAGGTGGTTAAGGCCCAGTTGGAAGCGCTCCGCGTGGCCGCGAAGGATCTCGGGTGTGTTCTCCCTGAGCCTTTCCTGCAGGTCGCCTTCCTTCCGCTTCCGGTCATTCCGCATCTCAAGATCACGGATTTCGGATTGTTTGACGTCAATGCCTTCAAGTTGATTGACAAGGCCTCATGATCCTGAGCTTTGCCGTTTCGGGATATCGATCCCTTCGCGATCTGGTGCTGCCGCTTGATCGGGTCACGGTGGTCACGGGCGCGAACGGCTGTGGCAAATCAAGTCTCTATCGCTCAATTCGCTTGCTTGCGGATGTCGCCCAGGGACGAGCGATATCTTCCCTTGCGCGCGAGGGCGGGCTGACGTCTACCTTGTGGGCGGGGCCGGAGATTATTTCGCGCACTATGAAAAGCGGTGAGGTTCCGGTTCAGGGAACCCGGCGGACGTCTGTGGTCAGCCTCAAACTTGGCTTTGCTGACGAGGACTATGGCTATGCCATTGATCTCGGCCTGCCTGTTGGCGACAAAACGTCCTTTTTCAACTCTGACCCTGAAATCAAGACGGAAGCGCTCTGGGCGGGAGAAGCTCTGACGCGGCACAATGAGATTGCCGGCCGCAATGGGCCGAGTGTTCGGGTCTTGAACGGCCAGGGGCATCGCATGCCGGTGATGCAGAACCTGGCGAGCTTTGACAGCATGATGACCCACGCCGCCGACCCACGCGATGCTCTTGAACTCCTGGTGATGCGCGAACGGATGCGGAGCTGGCGGTTTTACGATCACTTGCGCACGGATCTCGACGCTCCGGGCCGGGTGCCGCGCATCGGAACGCGCACGACCGCTCTTTCCGGGGATGGAGCCGACCTGGCGGCAGCCTTGCGTACCATTCAGGAAATAGGCAATCCGAGACTTCTTGATGAGGCTGTTGAAGACGCTTTTCCGGGGTCTCGGATCGAGGTACGCGTCACGGATGGCCTGTTCGAGGTGCTGATGTATCAGCATGGACTGCTTCGACCTTTGCGAACCTCCGAGTTGTCCGATGGCACTATGCGGTATCTGCTTTTGATTGCGGTGTTGCTGACACCCCGTCCGCCGCCGCTTCTGGTGCTGAACGAGCCTGAGACCAGCCTGCACCCGCGTTTGCTCGAACCTCTCGGCCGTCTGGTGGCGACTGCGGCCGAGAAGACGCAGGTCATACTGGTGACCCATGCTCATGAGCTTGCCGATCAGCTTGCGAGCTGTGATGGGTGCCTGCGCTATGAATTGCGCAAGGAATTGGGCGAAACAGTCATCGATAACGTCGATCTGCCTCGATGGAACTGGCCAAAGCGCTAGTCAATCACCAGATAGGGATCTGAGACGGCCAAATTTCCGAAAATCCTAATTGATGCCTTTAAAACCAAAAAAACTTGGGGGGGTGTCGTTACGTCGTGAGTTGACGTTTACGGAAGCGTATGTGCAATTCATGAGGCAGAAGGCCACGAAATGGCCTCGCCTGACATAGGGCAGTTCCGCGAGGAGGAAGCAACACGGTCGTTCCATTGGAAGGACTTTGTGCTTAAGGGGAGCGCCGGTCGTCAGGTGTGAATAAAACGAGCGAGTTGGAGATCGCCATGACGACTGCGGAGGAATGGTGCGAGGCGTTCACGCCGCGCCCGGTGCACGAATATCTCGAAGACACGATCAAGACACTGGGCGACAGCCCTGCAGCCGACTTTCTCGGCAAGGTCTGGACCTATCGTGAGTACGGCGAGATGGTCGAAAAAACGGCAGCTGGCCTGCAGTCAATGGGTGTGAAACCCGGGGTTCATGTTGGCCTGTGTCTGCCGAACACGCCCTATTATACCGTGTTCTACTTCGCGATCCTGAAGATCGGCGGCACCGTCGTGAACTTCAATCCGCTGTATGTGGAGCGTGAGTTGGCGTTTCAGGCGCGTGATGCTGACGTGCGCATCATGGTCACCATGGATCTCTGCCAGATTTACGACAAGGTCGAGGCTATTCGCCAGGAAAACGTTCTGGACAAGATCATCGTTTGCCCGATGACCGCGATCTTGCCGCAACCCAAGAAGCTGCTCTTCAGCCTGTTCAAGCGCAAGGAAGTGGCCTCGATTCCCGATGACGCTACCCATATTCGCTTTGAGGATCTTCAAGCCGTTCCCGGCAAGGCAACGCCAGTGAAGATCAATCCGGAAACGGATATTGCAGTGCTGCAATACACGGGCGGTACGACAGGTGTTCCCAAGGGAGCGATGCTGACTCATCGCAATTTGGCGGCCAACATCGAACAGATGCGATGCGTCTTCGAAAAAGCGGAGAAGGGCAAGGAAAAGATGCTCTGCGTCCTGCCGTTTTTTCACGTCTTTGCGATGACAGTGGCGCAGAATCTGGCAGTCGTTCTGGGCGCTGAAATGGTGCTTCAGCCCCGATTCGAGTTGAAATCCCTGCTTGATGCGGCAAAGCGCAAGAACGTGACCCTGTTCCCGGGCGTGCCGACCTTGTTTACCGCCATCAACAATTCTCCTTTGACGAAAAAGTACGATCTGACGTCGATCAAACTCTGTCTTTCCGGAGGTGCGCCGCTGCCTGTCGAGGTCAAGAGCAACTTTGAGAAACTGACCGGCTGTATTCTGGTTGAGGGGTATGGACTGACGGAATCTTCTCCTGTCGCTGCGGTCAACCCGCTCGACCGCACAAGCGTTGCCGGATCCATTGGCCGTCTTGTTCCGGGCACACAGGCACGGTTTTGCGACCTGGAAGACCTCAGCAAGGACGCCGCGCCGGGCGAAAAGGGCGAGCTTTGCCTCAAGGGGCCCCAGGTCATGCTGGGCTACTGGAAGCGCCCTGATGAGACCGAGCAAACCATTGAGAACGGTTTTCTTCACACCGGGGATGTCGGGTATCAGGATGAGGATGGCTTCATCTATCTAGTCGACCGAATCAAGGATCTCATCATTTGCTCGGGATACAACGTTTATCCTCGGGTGATCGAGGAGGCGGTTTACCAGCATGAGGCGGTCGATGAGTGCATCGTGATCGCGATTCCTGACCCCTACCGCGGTCAGTCACCCAAGGCTTTCGTCAAGTTGAAGGACGGGGCCGATGTGAGTGCCACGGACTTGAAAGAGTTCCTGAAGGATCACCTTTCGACCATCGAACTGCCGCGTGAGGTCGAGTTCCGTAGCGAATTGCCCAAAACAATGGTCGGCAAATTGTCGAAGAAGGAACTCGTCGAGGAGGAAATGGCCAAACGGGCCGAGCTGGCCGCAACCGCCTGACCGTCCTTGCGGAAAGCTGCTGCTTGCCTGTTGATGCGGTTCGGGGTACCGACAAGGTGTCCCGAACCGACCTTCGAAGGCGAGTGAATACATGCTGGAAGATCTGCCGCGCTATCTGACGACCCGTGAATTGGCTGATCTGATCCGGGTCAAGGAGCGCAAGGTCTATGATCTGGCGGCAACCGGCGATGTTCCGCACAGCCGGGCCACCGGTAAACTTCTGTTCCCCCGTGATGCCGTTCTGGCCTGGATCGACCGGGCCGGCGATGCGGCGGAAGATGAGGCCGAACGCCCGCAGGTCGTGCTTGGCAGCCATGATCCCCTGCTGGAGTGGGCTCTGCGGGAGTCGGGCTCAGGACTTGCCAGTCTTTTTGACGGCAGTCTGGATGGCATCAAGCGATTTGCCGGAAAGCAAGGCATTGCTGCTGCGATGCATGTTCCCGACAGCGAAGGCGACAACTGGAATAATGAACAGGTCGACCGCCATTTTTCCTTCAAACCTGTCGTGCTGATTGAGTGGGCCAAGCGTCGCCGCGGGCTGATCCTGCCAGCCGGCAACCCTCTGAAGATCCGAAGCCTGACGGATATGGTCGGCCGCCGGCTGACCCGCCGCCAGGAAGCCGCCGGAAGTCATGTCCTGCTGCAGCGGAAACTGGGAGAGATGGGCATCGATCCGAGTACTGTTGTCCAGGACGGGCCATTGGTTCGCGACGAGCGCGAGGCGGCTCTTGCGGTCTTTTCGGGCGAGGCGGATGCCGCGTTCGGATTGGAAACCGCAGCACGCCAGAGCCGACTCGAATTTCTGCCTGTGTGCGAGGAAAGGTTCGACCTTCTGGTCGGCCGCCGTGATTACTTCGAAGCTCCGTTCCAGAAACTTCTGGCCTTTGCGCGCTCCAGCAGCCTCGCCGCCAAGGCTGATCAACTTGGCGGCTATGACGTCACCAAGCTAGGAACCGTTCGCTTCAATGGCTACTAGAGGCTAGATCTCTGGCCGGTTCTAGTCAGTTGTTGTAGCCGCGTCCTTCGGCAGCGCGGGCGAGCTGGCGTCCGCGCACGGCTTCACGCCTGACCGTGTACATGGACGCGGCGATGATGATGCCTGCACCGATGAGTGTTTCGACACTGGGCCACTGGCTGAAGACCAGGGCACCAATGATGGTGGCATAAAGCAGGCGGGTATAATCCAGAGACGCGATGGCGGTTGCTTCTCCGGCTCGGAAAGCCTTGATGTTGGACATCTGAGCGGCCCAGGAGACCACGCCGATCATGATGAGAAGGCCCCATTCCTCCAGGCTTGGCGCCTTCCAGGTGTAGATCGCCGGACCCGCCATGATCAGGCCTACGAAGACTGCCTGATAGGTAAGGATGGTCGTCGGGCTGTCGGTCTTCGTCAGGATGCGCAAGATGACCATGACCAGTCCCGCGCAGGCTGCGCCTATGATTGCCAGCAGCGCAAAGGGGTCGATGAACCCGTCCCCTTCAGGACGCAACATCAACAACACACCGAGAAAGCCGACGATCGTGGCGCCCCAGCGATGGATGCCGACGGTTTCGCCCAGGAAGGCGATAGCGAAGATCGTGAGAAAGAAAGTCTTTGAAAAGCTGAGTGCTGTGACATCGGCGAGAGGCAGTTCAATAATGGCGGTGAAGCCGCAAAGCATGGCCGTTGTGGCGAAGATGATGCGGGCGACCTGCAGATCCGGACGTTTGGTGGCCAGCGAGGTTGGCAGACCGCGAAGGATCCGTGGCGCGACAATAAGCACCATCACGGCCTGACGGACTGCCAGAATCTGGAACACGCCCAGATCGCTGCCCGCCAGCTTGATCAGCGTCGACATGATGGTGAAAAGAAAGGCTGCTTGCAGGATCCAGAGCGCGCCGATGGTGTTGGCGGGCAGGGCTGCGATCCGCTGGCCAATGCGCGTCGCAGAGAAAACATCAGCGCTTTCGTCAGCGCCCTTTTCGGATTTTGGGAAAGCCGAATTGCCATCAGTTGGATCTGATCTGGAATTTGATGAAGACGGATCAGCGTCCCCGGCTTCAGAGCTAGGGGGCTTGTTCATGGTGCTTCCTTGGCGGTTTCATGCGCATGACCAGCAGAGGGCGCTGTGGCGTTCCGAGCGGCGAGCGGCAGCAGATCGTACAGACAATACCCGTTTTGCCGGAATTGGAAAGGGCAGCTACTGTCCGCTGCGGGGAGAAGACAGACTGTTTACAGGCTGACGACTTGCCGTGTCTTACTTGCACGGTATAGCCAGACAGGAAGAGATTTCCACCAAATCGGGAGAGCAGTCATGAGAAAGATCCAGACGCAGGGGGTGCATCATATCACGCTCGTTGGTGCCGACCGGCAGACATCCATCGACTTCTGGGAAGGCATGTTGGGAATGCCCTTCGTGTTTGAACAGCCCAATCTGGACAACTCCGATGAAAGCCACCTCTATTTTGATCCGGGCGACGGCCGGTTGATCACCATCTTTACCGATGAAAGCCGCAAGGCTGATGCTTCGTCCGTTTCCCAGTCTATTGGCTGCGTGCACCATCTGGCTCTCAACGTCTCACAAGCGAGCTTTCGGCAGATAGCGGCGCGTCTTGACGAGAGAGGCGTTGGCCATAGTGGTCCGAAGGACCGTGGTTTCATGGATTCCATCTACTTTCGCGACCCGCTCGGCTTCCTGATCGAGCTTGCTTCCTATCGTTTCGAACCACCGGAAGGGGTTTCTCACGGCGAGGTCATGCTGGAGGCCCACAAACTCCGGGTAGCGCGGGGGGACTACAACATCCAGGAAATCCATCTGGCCGACGCGATCGAGGCACTGGTTCTGAAAGGCCGACGGAGCCTCTCAGACGACCGGGGGCCTAAAAATCCCTATGGGTAAGCTTCGCAAGAGCGCTTTCTTGTCTCAAATTCTTGCAATCAGGGCAAAGGTGATGTTCCATAAAAGCGTGTCGGATGATTGAAAGTCCGCAGATTTTTGCGGTCCCATTGCCGATGCGGCGGCAACATGCGCCTCCCTTGTCCTGCATGGACTTGCGTTTCATACCGGTGAGCACATCATTGCTGTCCCAATTATAAAAATCGGGAGGTTAGGCATGTGTGAGATTTTCGCAGGACAGGATCCCGCTGACTATGAGCCGGAGACAAGGCGCCTTCGGCTGAACGGGCAGAGCACGAGCATTCGCCTTGAGCGCTCATTCTGGCAGATCGTCGATGAGATTGCAGCGAGCGAAGGTGTCACCACGCCGGCGTTTGTGTCCAGACTGCACTCGGAAGTGCTGCAGCTTCGCGGCGAGGCCCGCAATTTTACATCGCTGCTGCGTTGCGCCTGCCTTATCCGCACGCGTCGTACACTCGGGCATGTTGAAACGATCGCGGCGGAATGACGATTTTGAAGAAAATTTCAGTGTAGTACTTTAATACTACCAGCAAGTTTAAGAAACCTCGCACTCTTTCCTCATGGTCGCAAAGACGGCCAAATAGGAGGATGCGTTGGCAAAAGCTATTCATGCGATGTTTCGCGTGCTGGATGAGGCGCGGTCTGTTTCCTTTTACAAGGAAGCATTCGGTCTAGATGTCGCAGACCGACTTGATTTCGACAGTTTTACACTCGTTTACATGAAAAATAATTCCGCTGACTTTGAAGTGGAACTGACCATCAACAAGGATCGTACCGAGCCGTATGACCTGGGAGATGGTTATGGTCACATGGCCTTTTGTGTCGATGACCTGGACCGCGAACATGCCCGTTTCGAGGCAGCCGGATTTTCACCTAGGAAAATTGTCGAGTTTGAGAGGGATGGCGTCCTGCTGGCCCGGTTTTTCTTTGTTCAGGACCCCGACGGTTATCAGATCGAGGTTTTGCAGAGGTACGGCCGCTACACCTGACGCGATTGCCGATGGGAGGAGAGGAAATGACAAAGACAATGGAACGACGCGGCATGACGCGTCGGGAATTGCTGACGCGTAGTTCGGCCGTCACCGCGGCGCTTCTGATTGGCCCTGGCCTGGTCGCCGGTGTGTCGGGGGCCTGGGCGATGGAGGTCAGCCACGTGTCGCCGCAAACAATGGCCACTTTGATCCAGATGGCCCGCGACATCTATCCGCATGACCATGTTGCCGACGACTACTATGCGGCAGCGGTCAAGGCCTACGACAATGCAGATCAGGCGGCGATGATCGAGGAGGGAATTGCCGCGCTCAACAGTGCTGCACAAGGACGGGGATTTGGCAGTTACATTGATGCCGGCTGGGAACGCGACCGGGTCAATATTCTTCGAGGGATGGAGGCAAGCCCGTTCTTTCAGACCATCCGGGGGGGGCTTGTGACTGGTCTCTACAACCAGAAAGCCGTTTGGCCACTCTTCGGCTATGAGGGCGAGAGCTACTCCAAGGGTGGCTACATCGACCGCGGCTTTGACGACATCAACTGGATCTAGGGGCACGGATCATGGCAGCACCATTTGACCTGAATGATGACACGGTAGTGGTTGTCATCGGCACCGGCGCCGGTGGCGGCGTCTTGTCCAATGAACTGGCCCAAAAGGGCGTGAGCGTGGTGGCTCTGGAGGCTGGCGGGCGTTACCTGCCGGAAGACTATATCAACGATGAGTGGGAAAGCTTCGGTCAGCTAGCCTGGCTGGACAAGCGGACAACGTCCGGCGATTGGCGTGTTGCGAAAGATTTTTCCGGTTTGCCAGCCTGGATCGTCAAGGCCGTTGGCGGCACGACAACCCATTGGGCGGGGGCATCGCTTCGTTTTCAGGCGCATGAATTCAAGACAAAGACGACCTATGGCGATGTTCAAGGCGCAAATCTGCTCGATTGGCCCATCGACCTCACAGAGATGGAGCCCTGGTACGAAAAGGCCGAAACAAAGCTGGGCGTCACCCGCACGGGCGACCGGGCAGGCTTGCCTGGCAATAGCAACTACAAGGTCTTCGAAGCTGGAGCCAAAGCTCTCGGGTACGAGCAGGTTCACACCGGTCGTATGGCAATCAACAGCGGCGATTACGACGACCGTTTGGCCTGTCAGCAGACCGGGTTCTGTTTTCAAGGGTGTAAATGGGGGGCGAAATGGTCGGCCGCCTATACGGACATTCCTCGCGGTGAGGAGACAGGACACCTTGAGGTGCGCGACCATGCTCATGTCCTGAAGATCGAGCATAATGCTGCGGGTAAGGTCACTGGCGTTTTGTATGCCGACAAAGACGGCAATCAGCATCTGCAGAAGGCTCGTGTCGTTTGCGTGGCAGGCAATTCAATTGAAAGCCCACGGCTGCTCCTGAACTCTGCATCCGCCATGTTCCCTGATGGACTTGCAAACTCGTCCGGGCAGGTGGGACGCAACTACATGCGGCACATGACCGGTTCGGTCTATGCGGTCTTTGACAAGCCGGTGCGCATGTGGCGTGGCACAACCATGGCCGGCATCGTCCAGGATGAAGCCAAATACGATCCTTCGCGCGGGTTTGTCGGAGGTTACGAGTTGGAAACCCTGGCGCTGGGCTTGCCGTTCATGGCTGCCTTCCTGGATCCCGGAGGATGGGGACGCGAGTTCACGACGGCGCTTGATTCCTACGAAAACATGGCGGGTCTCTGGATTGTCGGCGAGGACATGCCGCAAGAGACAAACCGCATTACGTTGAACCATGACGCCAAGGATCAGTATGGGCTGGCGGCGCCCAACGTCCATTTCGATGATCACCCCAACGATATCGCCATGCGCAAACACGCCTATGAGCGCGGCATGGCCCTTTATGACGCGGTTGGAGCAACGCGGACATTCCCGACGCCGCCTTATCCATCGACGCATAACCTGGGTACCAACCGGATGTCGGAAAAGGCTCGTGACGGCGTGGTCAATCGGTGGGGGCAGACCCATGACGTCGCGAACCTTTTCGTTTCCGACGGCAGCCAGTTCACGACCGGGGCGGCCGAGAACCCGACCTTGACCATTGTGGCATTGGCGATCCGGCAGGCGGACCGGATCGCATCGGAATTGAGCAAAGGCAATCTCTAGCAGCCGGCTGCATTGCGTTTGCTTCAATAGGGGTGGTCTCTCGTGAGGCCGCCCCAAACGCACGTCTGAAGACGTAAATGGGAGGAAATTATGAAGAGAAGCATAGTCATAGCGGCGAGCCTCATGACTGGGGTATCCGTGGCCAGTGCTCAGGCACCGGTGCCTGACAATCTGGAAAAACTGTCCAACTTTCAGCCCACGGGCGTCACCGAGTTCACCTACATCGAGCAGAAGGGCGAGTATGCCGACGGCATCAAGAAGACCCTTGAGCGGATATCCTTGCCGGACGGGTTCAAGATCGGGCTTTATGCGATCGTTCCTGACGCCCGGCACATGGCCGTTGGCCCGCAAGGCATTGTCACTTTCGTCGGCACCCGCAAGGACAAGGTCTGGGCGGTAACGGACCGGAACAAGGACCGGGTGGCCGATGAAGTGAAGGACTTCGCACCTTCGCTCAAATTCGCGATCCCGAATGGTCCCTGTTTCTCCAAGGACGGATTTCTCTACATTGCTGAGCAGAACCGGCTTCTGGTCTATCCGGCCGCCGAGTTTTTCTATGAAAGTCCTGACGTGGCTGCCTTCAATGTGATCAAGCAGGGGGATCTGATTCCGCAGTCGGAGGAGAGCTACAATCACACGGCCCGCGTCTGCAAGATCGGACCGGATGGCAAGATCTATATCTCGCTCGGCCAACCCTTCAACGTCCCGCCGCCTGAAAAGCTGGACCTCTACAACGAGACCGGCATTGGAGGGATGATCCGGCTGAACACCGATGGAACCAACCGAGAAGTCTATACCTACGGTATCCGGAACTCGGTCGGGCATGACTTCCATCCGGAGACCGGAGAACTCTGGTTCACCGACAATCAGGTGGATGGCATGGGAGATGACATTCCTCCAGGCGAGATCAACCGCCAGACCGCGATG
This sequence comes from Roseibium sp., assembly GCF_039982295.1. GTDB lineage: Bacteria > Pseudomonadota > Alphaproteobacteria > Rhizobiales > Stappiaceae > Roseibium. The sequence continues at coordinate 121,257 of NZ_JBDWYP010000093.1, read as the reverse complement.
GGCCAACACTTTGGTTTCCCCTGGTATGGCGGCGGCGACACCCGCACCAACGAATACAAGGATGAAGAAGTGCCGGTGGAGGTCGTCATGCCCGCTGCCGACCAGGTTGCTCACGCTGCCGATCTTGGGATGAGCTTCTACAGCGGCAAAATGTTCCCGGCGAAATACAAGAACGCCATCTTCTCCGCCCAGCATGGATCCTGGAACCGGACCACGCCGGTCGGGGCACGCGTGATGGTTACCTTCGTTGATGATGAGGGCAATGCCACCACAGAAAGCTTCGCCGAGGGATGGATCGACGAAAATGATGAGTATCTTGGCCGCCCGGTGGATGTCGCGCAGTTGCGTGACGGATCCATTTTGGTGTCCGATGACCTTGCCGGCGCGATCTACCGCATCTGGTATGAGGGCAACTGATGCTTTTTCGACGTGCATGTGTTCTGGGCGGGGTCTTCCTCGCCCAGGCGTTCGCAAGTCACGCGTTGGCTAACGAGGAAATTATCGGTGACCCGGCTGCCGGACGAAAGGCAGCCGGCATGTGCCGAACCTGCCATGGTGTGGACGGCTACGCCCGGATACCGATAGCACCTCACATTGGCGGCGAACGAGCGCCCTACCTCATTCATCAGCTGAAGGCGTTTCGCGATGGAACCCGCACTCATGAAATGATGAGTGTCGTGGCCAAATCCCTGACGGATCAACAGATTGCGGATTTGGCAGCATGGTACGCCAGTCAGATAGCGCTTGCGTCACTGCCACAAGGCGTCTCCGAAGACGCAGCGCCGGAAGCTTGCGTTGCCTGTCACGGTGCGCTGGGCCTGTCAGAGCTCGAAGATGCCCCAAATCTTGCGGGTGAAACGGTGATGTATATCGATACGCAGCTGAAGGCCTTCAGAACCGGAAAGCGTAGTCATGAAATCATGTCGGCAGTCGCAGCCGATCTGAGCAACGAGGACATTCGCAACCTGGCTGAATGGTATGCAGAGATTGACCTGAAGATTGAACCCGCAAAATAGCGAGAACTCATAACATGGGGGGCGTCGTTCAGCCTGTGACATCTGGCTGTTCACAGCTCCCGTAGGACCGTTTTTTAATGCCTCGCCTTGGGGCGATGTCCAATGAGTCGATCCTGCAATCTTTCCAGGAAAGTCAAAAATCTTCTGAGACACTGGCGGTTAGCTGTCTCCGTCACTATTCTTGATGGACATCGAAACGACGCCGTTCCGCCTTGCTTCGCGCAAAGCGTTGCCCTCCAATCAGAGTAGCAGGATGCCATCATCATGGACCAGATGATTCCGGCCAAATTCGGTATTGGCGCGCCTGTGCGCCGTAAGGAAGATGCCAAGCTGATTACCGGTCAGGGTATCTATACGGATGACTATGCGCCGACCGGGGCACTTCACGCGCACGTCCTGCGGTCTGCCATGGCCCATGCGAAAATCTCGTTGAGTGGCGTGGAAGAGGCGCGCGCGTTTCCTGGCGTCGCAATGGTCCTGACAGCAGAGGACATATCCGACCTGAAACCAATGCCGACCAAGGCGGTGATGAAACAGGTCGACGGTACGTCCCATGCCTGCCCGCCACAGCCTGTGCTGTGTTGCGACACGGTTCGCTATGTCGGCGATGCGATCGCATTCATTGTTGCTGACGATGTGAATACCGCGAAATCGGCAGCCGAACTGATCGAGGTGGATTACCAGCCACTTGAAGTCACGGTCGGAATTGAAGCTTCACTTCAGGACGATGCGCCGCTGGTCTGGCCGGAATACGGATCGAACAAGGCGTTTGTTCTGTGCCATGGCGATGAAGACAAATGTGCTGCGGCATTCGAAACGGCTGACCGCGTGGTGTCCATCAAGCTGATCAACAATCGCCTGGTTGCCAATTACATGGAGCCGCGCGGGTGTGTTGCAGAATTTGATCCAGAGCAGGAACGTTACACCCTGACGGCCGGCACCCAGGGCGGTCACGGCATGCGCAGCGTGATCTGCAATGACATCCTCGGAATTGATGAGGACAAGCTGCGTATCGTCACTCCTGAAGTTGGTGGCGGCTTTGGCACAAAGATGTTCACGTACCGGGAGTATCCGCTCTGCCTGACGGCTGCGCAGCGCCTTGGAAAACCCGTCAAGTGGATGGGCGAGCGGATGGATCATTTCGTCACGGATGCCCACGGCCGTGACAACGTGACGAACGCCGAGTTGGCGCTCGACAAAGATGCGAAAATTGTTGGTCTTAAGATCGATGTTCTGGCCTCAATGGGCGCTTATCTTCACCAGTATGCGCCTTTCATTCCTTTTGTCGGCACATCCATGTCGACCGGCCTTTACGACGTGCCAGCGCTTTGGGTGACGGCAACCGGTGTCTATGAGAACACTGTGCCGACAGACGCCTATCGCGGGGCTGGGCGGCCAGAAGCGGCCTATCTGATCGAGCGACTGATCGAAAAAGCGGGCGTTGAGACTGGACTCGGGTCGGCGGAAATACGGCGCCGGAATTTTGTCGCAGCAGAGAACCTGCCCTACACCACCCAGACGGGCCGGCTCTATGACACGGGTGACTTTGCCGGTCACATGGACAAGGCCATGAAAGAGGCTGACTGGTCCGGGTTCGAGGCGCGGCAAAAGGCGAGTGCGGAGGACGGCAAGTTCCGCGGCATCGGCATGTGTTCCTATATCGAGGCCTGTGCTTTCCCGGGCGGCGAGGAAGCCACTGTGGAGCTCAACGGCAACGGAACCGTAACGCTTTTGATCGGAACGCAGACCAACGGCCAGGGACACGCCACATCCTATGGTCAGGTCATTGCAGAACAACTTGGACTGGATCTTGAAAAGATCGAAGTCATTCAGGGCGATACGGACCGCGTGCGCAAGGGTGGTGGGACCGGCGGTTCCCGGTCCATTCCGCTTGGCCTTCCTTCCGTGAATGAAGCATCCAAAGCACTGGTGAAGAAGATCAAGGACCGGGCGGCGGAGCAACTCGAGGTGGGGCTCGAGGACCTGGAGCTTGTTGGCGGTGATGTTCGGGTTGTCGGAACGGACCGACAGGTCAGTTTGGCCGAGGTTGCCGCCAATGCGCCCCAAAAACTGTTTGGCCAGAAAGAAGTCAAACAGGTCGAAGCGACCTATCCCAACGGTACCCATATTGCCGAAGTTGAAATTGATCCGGAAACCGGCAACGTTTCGGTCGAAAACTATGTGATTGTCGATGACTTCGGCGTCACCGTGAATCCGATCCTCCTGGAAGGACAGGTTCAGGGTGGAACGGCGCAGGCGATCAGCCAGGCCTTGTGCGAACGCACGGTGTACGACGAGGAAGGTCAGCTGCTGACTGCATCACTTCTGGACTATCAGTTGATCCGGGCCGAAGACCTGCCAGACTTCAACTTCCAGACCCGCAACATCCCCTCGACCACCAATGCGATGGGCATCAAGGGAGCGGGGGAGGCAGGCACCATCGGCGGCTGCGCGTCCATCATGAACGCCGTCCAGAAGGCGCTGCGCGACGGCGCCGGTGTGGATCACGTCGACATGCCGGCGACCCCATCTCGGGTATGGGAAGCGATCCAAGCGCAGAGGTCCCAGGCTTTTACCAAGTGATATGTTCGGTCGAGATTGCTCTAGCGCGTGCGTATATACGTAATTATCCATAGTCTGGATACGAAGTTTTAGGAAGCTGAGTATACCGTTGCGTGTAGTGAGGTGCCGGCGATCAAGGGAGGGACGTCGGTAATTTCTCTCATTTCGACAGGACGCTCTCCAAATGTTCTTGGTACTTTCCTGCATCGCTGTTGCGCATGAAGCTCGCTTTACGTTGCTTGCCGCGCTTGTTTGCATTCTGGGTGCATTTCTCACCGTCAATCTCTATTCGCGGCTCAGGTCAAGCCAGGGAAGCAAGCGCTACCTATGGCTGTTTCTCGTCGCGCTTGTCGGTGGTGCAACGATCTGGACGACGCATTTTTCCGCGATGCTGGGCTATATCGTTCCGCTCGGCAGAACCTTTGAACCGACGCTCACCCTCATTTCACTTGGCAGCGCAATCTTGACCAGCGGCTTGGCCTTTCTGTTGGCCTCCCAGGGCAAGTCGATCTTTTTTCCGCTGGCCGGAGGGGGCGTGTTCGGAATGGGCATTGCCGTGATGCACTACCTTGGGATGGAAGCCTATTGGGTCACAGGCATTATCAAGTGGGACACATCCTTTGTCGTCTGGTCTGTGGTGCTTGGGGCAGGGTTGGGGGCCGCTGCCCTCGTTCTCGCGCATACCGGCAAGGGAATATCCGGTATTGCCCAGGCTGCGTCGGTCATGATCCTGGCGATCGTGCTGATGCATTTCACCGGGATGACGGCTATCACGGTTGTGCCGCTTTCCGGGGTATCGATCCCGGCGCAGGCATTGTCGGATGACGTCATGCTGGCCGCGGTCGTTGGCGTGACGTTGGTGATCATCGCCACGGTGGCCAGTGCTTTTGTGATCGACACGCGGAATATGGCCGAGGCGACGGCGACCTATCAGCACCTGGCGATGCATGATCCGCTGACCCAATTGCCGAACCGCACCTATCTCCGGCACCAGTTGGAAGAGCAACTCTTGAATGCTCAGGACAGTAGCATGTTGGCGGTCCTGGCAATCGATCTCGATCGCTTCAAGGATGTGAATGACCTTCACGGGCATGGTGCCGGTGACGCGTTTCTGGCCTATCTGGGCAGGAGACTGAAGTTGCAGCTTGGGGAGGGGGAATTTTTGGCACGGATCGGCGGCGATGAATTTGTCGCCTACAAGTCAGGTGTAACCGATGAAACGGAAATCCTACCCTTTGCAAACAGGTTGCGCAGCGAGATCGCTCACCCGTTCGATTGGCAAAACCAGTTGGTAAAGATCGGCGGCAGTGTTGGTATCTCCTGTGCTCCCCGTGACGGTCTGTCTGCCGATGAGTTGCTGACGAGGGCCGATTTGGCTGCCTATAGCGCGAAGACCGATGGCGGCGACAGACTGGCTTTCTATTGCAAGGGAATGGAAGAACGAAGCCGCTCGCGTGCCTCAATCGCGCTTGATCTCAAGTCGGCTATCCAGAACGGCGAGCTTGAGCTTTATTACCAGCCGCAGAACGACACCCGGACCCGTGGCCTGAATGGCTTCGAGGCTCTGGTGCGCTGGAACCATCCCGAGCGCGGACTGTTGTCGCCGAACGAATTTATTCCCATTGCCGAAGAAACAGGCCTGATCCTCGACATCGGGGCCTGGGTTCTGGAAGAGGCCTGCTCTGCGGCGGCCGCCTGGCCTGAGCAATATTCTGTCGCCGTCAACGTTTCGGCACTTCAGATCGCGCAGACAACACTCTCGCAGCAGGTTGCGGCTGTCCTGGCGCGAACCAACCTGGCGCCGGCCCGACTCGAGATAGAACTGACGGAGAGTGGACTGATCGCCGATCAGGCTCATGCGCTCGAGGTCGTTCTCGACCTCAAGAAGCTCGGCGTCAGTGTGGCAATGGATGACTTCGGCACAGGTTATTCATCATTGTCGACCCTGCAGAATTTCCCGTTTGACAAGATCAAGATCGATCGCGAGTTCATCATGAGTTTGACCGCGAACAAACAGTCCGCCGCTATCGTCAAATCGACAATACTGCTTGGAACCAGCCTGCAAATCCCGGTCCTGGCCGAAGGTGTTGAAACGGAGGATCAATTGTCCTTCCTGCTCCAGGAGGGCTGTCAGTCCGTGCAGGGCTATCTTTTTGGAAAGCCGCTGCGTCTCGAAGAGTGTATTGCGCTTATTAATGCCGCGAGCCGCGAGGAAAAAACCGATCTTTCCGACGCGGATCTGGCGGTGACGCCTGCATAGACCTGGACAGTGCTAGTCTGCGGTCATTTCAACTGGCTGGCCGCCGTTCTTCTCGAATTCCCAGATGTGGCTTTCGAACGCACGCAAACGTTTGTAGACCGATATCAGCTCAACAATGGTGGTCCAGGCGTTGACGAGATACTGGAACGAGCTTTCCACGCGGCCAAAGGCGCGAACAATCTGCTGCATTACGCCAAGCGTGATGGCGCCGCTGATGATCGTGGGACCGAGTGCGATATAGGGGACGAGAACAGTCGCCTGCAGGTAAGACCAGCGCGCAACATCGAAATAGAGATAGTGGAAGTAGAGGCGAAAGTAGTTCTTCCGCACATTGCCGAACAGTTCGGCGACCGAGGGTGGATCCGCACGTTCCTCATTGTCCTCGCCATAGACGAGTTCCTTGCGATAGGCCGCTTCGACCTTCTGGTTCTGGAATTCGAGGCCGGGCAGTTTGAAACCGACTGCCGCCAGCAGCACTGTTCCCGAAGCCGCCGACAGAATGGCAACGTAAACCAGCGAGTGCGAAACAGCTCCGATCCAGGGCAACTCGGTGACATTTTCCGACAAGGTCCAGAGCAATGGCAAAAACGCGATCAGGGTCATGATCGAACGCATGAAGGAAACGCCGAGCCCCTCCATGATGCGCGCAAAGCGCATGGTGTCTTCTTGAACGCGTTGGGAGGCGCCCTCTATGTGCCGCACCACCTGCCAGTGGCCCATGTAGTAGTTGTTCATCGCCGTTCGCCAACGGAAAATGAAGTGCTTGATGAAGAAATCCAGGATCACCGCAATGATGATGTAGATCCCTGCGATGCGGAAGAAAGTCATCATTTCCGCCATATATTCGGGAAATGTGATGCTGCCCGGTTCGCTGAGGGATTTCTGGACAATATCGTAGAAGCTGCCGAACCATTCATTGATTTGAACGTCGAGCTGCACCTTGTACCAGGTCACTCCGAGGATCAGCACAGAGCCGATGTATGCCCACAAGAACCACTTTGGATTCTGGAAGAAGGAACGAAACATGCGGGCTCATCCTTTCGATTCGTCATTTGCACTTGCAAAGCCTGCGTAAATATAGGCGCAAGGACCATGGCCCCAAGTCGGCAAAACTTCACTTTTTCGCGGAAAGCTGTGTAGAACCGGGAAGATTTCAAAGTTCGGTGATGATCACGGCGCACATTGCACCGCGCGCAGGCCTTGGCTATCCTGATTGTGATCTGGTGTGCAGACAACTGCTTGCCGATTTCCCTCCGGATTTTCCCTGGTGGTTTGCTGCGGCAGTCTGCCCAGAATTCAGGTTCCATCCTCGCTGACTGCTCATTGCCAGCTCGGCCATCAGATTTGAAAGACAGAGTGGCTCTACGGGCCCGACGCCCCGCTCTGCCTCATTGATCTCGCGTCGGACCCTTTTGGATGTGACTTATGGCGCTCTCCAGCGCAGCCTCGAAGTCTTCGGACGCTCCTGCATCGGCGGGTCTTACACGTGTTGCCCCTCTCCTTGGAATCTCACTGAAGTTGGCATCCACCCTGGTCTTTTCGATCATGGTGGTGGCGCTCAAGGTCGCCTCTGAGACCATCCCGATCGGCGAGATTGTATTTGCACGCAATTTCTTCGGAATGTGGCCTGTTCTGATCATGGTCGCGTTCAGAGGCGAGCTTGTCATTGCCTTTCGAACAAGCCGACCGCTCAGTCACATGGGGCGCTCTGCCGTTGGCATTGCGGCCATGATCTTTGCCTTCACGTCGTTTTCCCTGTTGCCGCTGCCGGATGCCACGGCGATCGGCTTTGCGACGCCGCTCATCGTGGTTGTTCTTGCGTGGGCTGTGTTAGGCGAACAGGTCCGTGTCTATCGCTGGTCAGCTGTCGGGGTCGGCTTGCTCGGCATCTTGATCATTCTGTCTCCGCACCTGGGCGAAGGGGAGTTCGGCGACAGTCAGACAATCGGCGCAATGTGTGGGGCCATGGCTGCGCTCTTCGCAGCTACGGCAATGATTTTCGTTCGCAAGCTTTGCGAAAGCGAGCGCACTTCTACAATTGTGACCTGGTTCTCGGGATCGGCAACCGTATTGTCGCTGGCAACCATCCCGCTCGGATGGCTTATTCCGTCTCAGGCTTGGGTGATGCCGGACCTTGAGACCTTCGGACTGCTGCTGGTCGTCGGCTTGTCGGGAGGTGTCGGGCAGATCCTGCTGACCCAGAGCTATCGCTTTGCAGACGCGTCAACCATTGCCCCTTTCGACTATGCAAACATGATCTGGGCGGTCGCGTTGGGCTATTTCCTTTTTGCGGAAGTTCCCGTGCCGGAGGTGCTGGCGGGAGCCGCAATCGTGATCGCTGCCGGTGTGTTCGTCATCTATCGCGAACACAGGCTGGGACTGGACCGGACGAAGAACCGGCGCGCCTCCACGCCGTCAAGGGCGTGATGGTGCGAGAGCGCATGCGGAAAACCTAGAATGCCTTGAAGGTGATGACCGTCTTGGTATCCTGGATCCCGGCTACCGGGTGTACCTTCTCGTTGACGAAGTGGCCGATGTCGGCACCATCTTCGACGTAGAATTTGACGAGAAGGTCGTAGTCGCCGCTCGTGGAGTAGATCTCCGATGCGATCTCTGCATCCGCGATGGCATTGGCCACCTTGTAGGTTTCACCGAGTTTGCATTTGATCATTACGAAGAAGGGCGTCATGACGAGCTCCAGAAAGTGTCCGTTGCCTTCGGCATGACCGATTTGGCCGTGGCAGTCAATTCCGGCTGCATTCCTGATGCTCGGCGCGAGGGCTTGCAATCGATCTGATGACTTGTTAGCTCTCTCACCATCTCATGGGGGTGCCTGGCGTTACGGATCAGGCTGAGAGGCGAGCGGCCAACTCCTTGAACCTGATCCGGCTCATACCGGCGGAGGGATTTGAGATGAGTATGTTCAAGGCTTCGACCCTATCAATTTCGTCTGGACCAATGACCTGTCTTCCTAACGTTTTACGGGGAGGGGTTCGTTGAACGCTGAGACCTCCTCCCTTACGAGTGACCGTATCGCCGAAACCCTAGAAGTTTTGAGGCGTGTAACTCCGCGCATCCACTGCATCACAAATGCGGTCGCGCAATCCTTCACGGCAAATGTCCTGCTGGCGTTGGGCGCCGTCCCGTCGATGACGATTGCTCCAGAGGAAGTTGCCGGTTTTGCGTCGAGCGCGGATGCCCTGTTGATCAATCTGGGAACGCTCGACGAGACAAGGCGGGTTGCAATCCCCAACGCTCTTGGTGCTGCACAGGACGCAAAGCGCCCGATCGTTCTCGATCCGGTGTTTGTCAACCGCTCTGAAATTCGATGTGCTTTCGCACGGGATCTTCTGACCGAGAGGCCGACGCTCTTGCGGGCCAATCGGGAGGAAATGACGGCGTTGTTTCCCTCCCGCGAACCGTTTAAAGCGCTTGGCGACACCGCGACCATCCTTGCGATGACCGGTGCCGAAGACCAGATTGGCGCAAGCGGCCGTACAATCCGACTTGGCAACGGTAATCCGCTTTTGGCTCGGGTGACAGCGACAGGATGTGCTGGCGGTGCCGTCATGGCAGCGTTTCTTGCGGTCGAGCCCGATCCGGTCATAGCCGCTGCAATCGGTGTTTCGGTTTTCAATATTGCTGGCGAGATCGCAGCCGAACGCGCAAGTGGTCCGGGCTCGCTGGTGCCTGCGCTTCTGGACGCGCTCTACATGCTGGATGGGCAAGACGTTTCCAAACGATTGAATATCATCGAACAAAGAGAAGGGGCGCGCGCATGACTGCGATTGCCGTCACGATCGCTGGTTCGGATTCTGGCGGTGGTGCCGGGATCCAGGCCGATCTGAAGAGCTTTTCTGCAAATGGCGTCTATGGCGCGAGTGTCCTGACAGCCCTTACAGCGCAAAATACGCTGGGCGTGACTGACATCCAGGAGATTCCACCCAACTTCATTCGCGCACAGATGGATGCGGTTTTTTCCGATCTTTCCGTCAACGCAACAAAGATCGGCATGTTGTCGCGACCGGAAGTGATCAACACAGTCGTCGATGGCCTTGCCGCACATCAGACCGGTCCAATTGTCCTGGACCCGGTCATGGTGGCGGCCTCAGGTGATCCTCTGCTTGCGGATGAAGCGGTTGAGGTGTTGATGGAGCGGCTGGTGCCAAGCGCGGATCTCATCACGCCGAACCTGCACGAGGCTGCGCGGATGCTTAGATCCGACATTGCTGAAAGTGAAGCTGACATGGCCAATCAGGCTGAACGCCTTCTGGCGGCTGGCGCCAAGGCCGTCCTTGTCAAAGGTGGTCACGGCACGGGGGCGGAAAGCGCGGATCTGCTGATGAGCGAAGACGTCACGCAATGGTTTCGCGCACCGCGAATAGAGACGTCGAATACCCACGGTACTGGCTGCACGCTTTCGTCGGCCATTGCGGCCGGCTTGGCTCGAGGTCTCGGGCTCGTCGAGGCGGTCTCTCAAGCGAAGGCCTATGTCAGCGCAGCGATCTCGTCCGCCGACCAGCTGAACATCGGCGCGGGCCACGGGCCGGTCCATCACTTTCATGCATTCTGGAGATCGTAAAATGAGCGGCAAGTCTCACACCTCAAACCTTTCGCGCAGAACGGCGCTTGGGCTGGCCATCGGGGCCGCAGGTGGTGCATTGGCGTCTCCTGCGCTGGCAGATGAGGGTGGCGCGACCATCGAATGGAAGATGGTAACCTCCTGGCCGAAGAACCTTCCAGGCCCGGGCGTGACTGCTCAGCGGATTTGCGACCGGATCGGTTTGATGTCTGGTGGCCGCATGCGTGTGCGCCTCTATGCTGCGGGCGAGCTGGTGCCAGCCCTTGGGGTTTTTGATGCAGTGTCGTCAGCGACTGCGCATATGGGGCACACAGCCTCTTTCTTCTGGCAGGGAAAGGCGCCCGCTGCTGTCTTCTTTACGGCAATCCCCTTTGGTCTCCTGCCTCAGGAACACATCACCTGGATCGAACAGGGAGGCGGTCAGGCTCTTTGGGATGAGCTTTATGCGCCTTTCAACATCAAGCCGGTTATGGCGGGAAACACCGGGGTCCAGATGGGCGGCTGGTACAAGCGCGACATCAACGGCCTTGCGGATCTGAAGGGTTTGAAGATCCGTATGCCCGGCCTCGGCGGTGAAGTCATGCGCAGGCTCGGCGCGACGCCCGTCAGTCTGCCGCCGGGTGAACTTTATCAGGCCCTGCAGACCGGGGTTCTTGACGCTACCGAATTTCTCGGCCCCTGGAGCGACCGGGCCATGGGTTTCCAGAAAGTGACCAAGTCCTATTATGCGCCGGGTTTCCATGAACCCAACGGAACTGGCGAAGCGCTCTTCAACAAGACAGCTCTTGAGGGCCTTCCGGAAGATCTCAGGGCCATCGTGCTTGAAGCCTGCCGGGCTGAAAACGGCAGGGCACTTGCCGAAAGCGAGTGGGAGAATGCCGCGAGCCTTCAGGCCCTGCAGGAAAACGATGGCGTCGTGATCAAATTCTACCCGGATGAGGTTCTTGATGCTTTGCGGTCGACCTCGGTCGAGGTTCTGGAAGAGTTTGCTGCGAAGGATCCGTTGAGTGGCCGGATTCATGCCAGCTTCGTAGCGACCAAAGCCCGACTGTCGCCCTGGAGTGAAGTTGCTGTTCGCCGGTTTCTCACAGCGCGCGATGGTGACGCCTGATCCTCTACTTGTTGCCGCCGGAAAATCTCCGGCGGCTGTCAGCGCATTTCCAGCTGATTTTACCACTCCTGACGGTGGCTCTCCAAGCGAAGACGCTGCTTTTCGGACAAAGAGCTCCTTTCATTTCTGAGTCTCGAGTGTTTCCGGCCCGAGAAATACCCAGCAGGATTGTGGCCTTTCTGCAACTTTTCCGTGGAAAGTGAGGTGGATAAATCGCGGAGAAATACTGCCTATTAATTGGGCAAATGTTATGAGTTGCGTCAACCTAATGGTAAATGCCGACGGTTTCGAGCGTAAGTAGAAATAGGCATTGCCATAAGTGTCCGTAGGCCTCTTCATCAATCCTTCATATTGCATCGCAACATAAAAAGGCATGTCGTTACGTAAACGTAACATGCCTGTTGATCTGAACTCTGAACATCGCAAAACTCGAGACATGTTTGGAAATCCTCCGTGGGAGGGGGAGTTAGGGAGCAACAAAAATGTCGTGGGCAACGAACAAAACAACTCTCTTTGCGTCGACAGCTATCGCTGCGTCGCTGGTCGCCGGTTCTGCATTTGCAGGTGGCTTCGCTCTGCGTGAGCAGAGCTCTTACTATCAGGGCATGTCCTTTGCCGGTAACGGTACGACAGGTCCTTCTATCTCGTCCGTCTTCTGGAACCCGGCGACAATAACCGGCGCGAAGGACGGTCTCACCTTCGAGGCGCATAACAGCTTTATTGTGCCGCAGGCAGATATCGATGGAACGAACACCGTTGCTGGCACGCCTGTCGGAGTGTCCACCGGGGATATCGCTTCAGATGCATGGATCGGGGCGACCTACACAGCCTACAAGCTCAGTGACACAACGTTTATTGGCCTGGGTATCAACGCTCCATATGGGCTGTCGACGAAGCCAAAAGATGGCGATTGGTCCGGCGCTGGCTACAATCGGTCCTCAAAGGTTTTCTCAATCAATGCGAATCCGATCGTCGGCTTCAAGTTGAATGAAATGGTTTCGGTCGCTGTCGGGGCGCAGGTCCAGTACATTGATGTGCGGCTCACCAATTCGGCTGCCGCTCCCAACCTGTCTTCGGGGACAAGTGCGCTGCAGGGCACTAGCATGGGCGTCGGCTTTACGGCAGGTGTGACGTTGAAGCCGCTTGCTGGAACGGAAATCGGTTTGGGCTTCCGGTCATCGGTTGCTCATGACCTCGGCGGTACGGTTTCGCTGCCGGTTGCAAGCGGCGGCCTTCCCGCTGGCACATATGGCATCAAGACCAAGCTCATTACGCCCGAGATGGTCACCCTCTCGGCGAAGCAGCGGATCACCGACAATTTCCGCCTCCTCGGAACCTTTGAATGGACCAACTGGAGCCGGCTGGAAGCGCCCAAGGTTATTCTTGACCTGAACAGCGCACAGCTGACGACACTTCCGTTCAACTATGACGATGGCTATTTCCTGTCTGTTGGCGGTGAATACGATTTCAACGACAAGATCACGCTCCGCGCCGGTGCGGCCTACGAGTGGTCGCCGATTTCGACGGAGATCCGGTCGGCTCGGCTCCCGGACAATGACCGTATCTGGGTCAGCGCAGGTGGATCCTACAACTACAACGACCATCTTTCCCTGGATATCGGTTACACGCATATCTTCGGTACCGACACGGACATCGAAATCGTTCCGGGTCACCAGGACTACTCGGCCACCAAGGGTAGCCTGGTCGGTTCTGTCGATTCCTCTGTAGATATTTTCTCTGCTTCGTTGCGTTATACGTTCTAAGAACTGAGAGACAGTGAAAACCAAAAAGCCCGGCGCTCATGGCGTGCCGGGCTTTTTATTGTTGGTATGCGTGTTCCTAGAAAGCTCCGGGATAGAGACCGCCATCGAGGAGGACGTTCTGTCCGGTGATGTAGCCGGCGTGAACGGAGCAAAGGAAAGCGCAGGTCTGGCCGAACTCTTCGGGATTGCCAAAGCGTTTGGCGGGGATCTCGGCTGCTTGTACCGTACGGATTTCATCCATGGTTTTGCCGCTTTGTTCGACAGCGCGTTCAAAGCCGCCGCGTAGACGGTCCGTATCCATTTTGCCGGGCAGGATGTTGTTGATGGTGACGCCCTTGCCAGCGACCTGTCGGCTGACACCCGCAAGAAACGCCGTCAGTCCTGCACGAGCGCCTGAAGACAGGTCGAGCCCTTCAATCGGCATGCGGACGGACATGGACGTGATGTTGACGATCCGTCCGAAGCCCTGATCACACATGTTGTCGATAACTGCCTGCACCAGTTCGATCGGCGTGACCATGTTCTGAATGACGCCTGAGACCATCGCGTCGCGGTCGAGCGTGCTGTAGTCCTTGCGGGGCGGACCTCCGTTGTTGTTGATCAGAATGTCTGGTTTCGGGCACGCCGCCAGGAGTGCTTTTTGCCCTTCGGCGGTGGAAACATCTGCCGCCACGGCTGTGACCTTCACGTCGAATTTGGTGCGAATCTCCTCAGCTGTCGCATTCAGCGCGGCTTCGCTGCGTCCATTGAGAACGACATCGCAACCAGCTTCCGCGAGTGCCATGGCGCAGCCCTTGCCGAGGCCCCGGCTCGATGCGCAGACGATAGCCTTCCGGCCTGATATGCCAAGATCCATTGGATCAGTCTCCCTGAAAATGGAAAGGAAGCGTCTCTTGGACGCTTCGTTCGCCCTTGTCATACGTCTGGCACCGCAGGACATGCAAGTGCGTCGGCATGGCTATCGGGCCGGTGAGCGGGCTCCAAACCGGGTTTTATTATTCATCTTACCTAGGGGAATTTTGGTGAATTGGCGCGCTGTCATAATTGTGCAACCTGAATCGCGTCTAAAGCGCCCCAATTAAATGATTGGAGTGAAGCCAATGGCGCAGCCATCGGAGTCGCGGCACTACCGGGCCCTGTTCATCTCAGACATTCATCTTGGCACACGAGGGTGCCAGGCGGATATGTTGCTTGACTTCTTGAAGTCCAACGATGCCGAGACTGTTTATCTCGTCGGCGATATTGTGGATGGATGGCGCCTGAGGCGGGCTTGGTACTGGCCCCAGGCACATAATGACGTTGTGCAGAAGATCCTCCGTAAAGGCCGGAAGGGTGCGCGCGTCATCTATATCCCGGGCAATCACGATGAATTCCTGAGAGGCTTTCTCGGGACGCATTTTGGCGGTGTCGAAGTCACTGACAGCATTGTCCACGAAAGCGCGGACGGCCGCCGGTATCTTGTGATCCACGGCGATCAGTTTGACGTCGTCATCCGCCACGCCAAGTGGCTCGCCTTCTTTGGCGACAAGGCCTACACGACCGCCCTTGGTCTCAATACCTGGGTGAACGTCCTGCGTCGCCGGCTCGGCCTGACGTATTGGTCTCTTTCTGCCTGGGCCAAGCTCAAGGTCAAAAACGCCGTCAGCTTCATCGGCCGTTTCGAAGAGACCTTGTCCGACGAAGCGCGGCGGCAGGGTGTTGACGGTGTGATCTGCGGCCACATCCACCATGCGGCTGATCAGGAAATGAATGGTATTCACTACATCAATACTGGCGACTGGGTAGAGAGCTGTACTGCGGTCGCTGAACATCACGATGGTACATTCGAGGTGATCCGATGGGTCAAGCCGACAACGGCAGCAGAGGTGGTGCCGGTGAAGGAACATTCGGTCGCCGCATGAGCTCGATCTTGATCGTCACGGATGCATGGCATCCTCAAATCAACGGCGTCGTGCGTTCGCTCGAGCGCACCGCAGAAGAGCTTCAGAAGATCGGCGTACGTGTTGAATTTCTCTCTCCTGCTGATTTCCGAACGCTGCCGTGTCCGACATATCCTGAAATTCGGCTTTCGCTTGCTTACAAGGGCATGGTGCGCCGCCGGATCGATGCCCATGGTTGCGACCATCTCCATATCGCAACGGAGGGTCCACTTGGCCTGATGGCTGCGTCCATCGCGCGCAAGCGGAATGAACCGTTTACGACCAGCTATCACACGCGTTTCCCGGAGTATGTCTCCGCTCGCTTGCCTATCCCGCTGTCCTGGTCCTATGGCTGGCTGCGCCGCTTCCACAACTCTGGCCAAGGCTGCATGGTGGCAACGAGATCGCTCGAGGAAGATCTTCACGCAAGGGGGTTCACAAACCTCCAGCGCTGGTCACGCGGTGTTGATGAGAAGCTTTTCCATCCAGTCGCAGGATCTGTCTTGCCCGCAGATCTCCCGCGTCCCATTTTCATGAATGTTGGCCGGGTTGCCGTTGAGAAGAACATCGAGGCCTTTCTCGAACTGGACCTGCCAGGCAGCAAGGTTGTCGTTGGCGATGGTCCGCAGCTGGAAAGCCTCAAACGCAAGTACCCGGATGTGCATTTCACGGGGGCAAAGGTTGGAGAAGACCTTGCCGCGCACTATGCCTCCGCTGATGTGTTTGTTTTTCCGTCCCTGACCGACACATTCGGCAATGTGCTGCTGGAAGCTTTGGCCTGCGGAGTGCCGGTCGCGGCATTTCCCGTGATGGGGCCGCTCGATGTCATCGGGGAAACAGGTGCGGGTGTCTTGTCTGAAAACCTCGGGGAGGCGGCGCTTGCAGCGCTCGATATTCCTGCTGATCATTGCCGCCAGGTTGCGCTGAACTACACCTGGGCTGCAAGCGCGCGGCAGTTTCTTGAAAACGCAGAAGCTGCCCATTCCGCGAGAATGTCCGCTAAAGTCGCCTGAAAGCCGCCCAGCAGAAAATTCGATTTTCGGTACTTAACCTGTCACAATGTTCGGTCTAAGGTCACGCTTGGTCTCGGCGGCGCATGCTGTCGAGTTTTCCCTTCCAGACTGAAATCTGACATTGATGAAAGGTCGCATTGGCCATGATGGTTACACGCGAGGACATCGACGCTGCTCGGGGCCGGCTGCAGCAGTTTGCTGTCGAGACGCCATTGCTGCGCTCTCCTGCACTTGATGAGGCCGTTGGTGGCACTGTCCTGATCAAACCCGAATGCCTGCAGCTAACAGGGTCTTTCAAGTTTCGCGGCGCGTTCAATCGCCTCAGCCTGATCGCGCCTGAAGATCGGGCAAGGGGTGTGGTGGCGTGTTCATCTGGAAACCACGCCCAAGGGGTGGCTGAGGCAGCCCGGATTCTCGGCACGAGCGCCACAATCGTCATGCCCGCTGATGCGCCTGAGATCAAATTGCAGCGCACCCGCGATTTTGGTGCCGAGGTCGTGACCTTCAACAGGGGCAAGGACGATCGCGATGCAATTGCCGCGGAGATTTGCGAGCGGACCGGCGCAACCTTTGTTCATCCCTACAATGACCCAGGTGTGATCGCGGGGCAGGCGACCGTTGGTCTGGAAATCGCGCAGCAGTCAAAGGTGACAGGCCAGTTGCCTGAGGCTGTTCTGGCTTGCACGGGCGGTGGCGGTCTGGCTAGCGGTATCGCCCTTGCGCTGCAAAACGATTTGCCGGACTGCGATTTTCATACCGTGGAGCCGGCCGGTTTTGATGACTACGCCCGCTCACTGGCTTCGGGGAACATCGAGACGAATAGCCAGCTCGGTGGATCCGTCTGCGACGCGATCCTGACGCCGTCGCCCGGCGAAGTTCCTTTTCCGATCCTCAAGGAGCTGGCGCGTGATGGCCTTGTCGTCAGCGACGACGAGGCATTGCAGGCCGTCGCCTTTGCTTTTCGCGAGCTCAAGATTGTGGTCGAGCCTGGTGGCGCGGTTGCGCTGGCAGCAATCTTGTCCGGAAAACTCGATGTCAAAGGTCGTATCGTCGCTGTCGTGCTGACCGGCGGAAACATCGATCCTGCAATGCTTCAGCGAGCACTCGCGCTTTAGTGCTGGCTCATTGTCTTCTCAAAACAGAAAAGGCGCCAGAGTGGGCGCCTTTTTTGAACGTGTCTTTGATGCAGCTTAGTTGAAGAGAGCCTGGCGCTCGGCTTCACTCAGCTGGGTGAGGGGGTCGTTTGCCTCATCGAGCTCTGTCTCGGCTTCGGTCTTCTCCCAGTCGTCATCCGCCACAGCTTCCGTCATTTCGGCATCGAACAGCTGGTCGACTGCTGCCTCGTCGAGTTCAGCGCTGGCATCTTCTTCGACCGGTGGAATGTCTTCAGCTTCGGCGACGGCTTCAGCGACATCGGCCTCAGCGCTGTCTTCGGTCTCAGGCTGATCGAACATTGCGTCGATGGCATCAGAGTCCATGGGCTGGCCTGCATCTTCACCGGCAGCAGCCATGATCGCATCGACATCGGCTTCACTGGCTTCTGCGCTTTCGGCCGCCACGTCTTCCGCTTCAGTTTCAATCTTGTCGAAGCTCATCGTGTCCGCTGTTACCGGTGTCTCGTCGCCCTCCGGAGCGCTGTCGTTGCCGGCAAACATATCGTCGACGTTGGTCTGCGAGACGCCTTTACCCTCGTCCTGAGGGCCGTTGAGCAAATGGGAATCTGGACGGGAATCGACCGGGCCCGCATTGGGGTCGCCTTCCATCTCTTCGATGCCCCAGATGTTGATCATCAGGTTGATGCGGCTTTCCAGATAGCGCAGAACCTGAACCACCTTCGTCGTTCTCTGGCCTGTCAGATCCTGGAAGGAGCAAGCCATGAAGATTTCAGTGGCTTTCGCGTCGATCTCGTCGCAGGTTTCGTCGCTGGCGCCGGCTTCGCGCAGTTTCCACGCCTCTTCCTGAATCTGCTCGGCAGCCTCAAGGATGGTCTGGGTCGCACCTTCGGTCTGGCTGACGATCAGGTCGAGTTCATGCGATGCATCGACGAAGCGGTTGGAGTCCGCGCCTTCCGTCTTGATGTTCGCGATCTCGTTCTTGGTCCGCTCGATTGCGTCATGCATTTCGCCGATATCAAGGCGGATCTGATCAAAGTCCGGAACCTTCTTCTGGCGCGTCATCGTCGCTTCTAGACGCTGAATCGCCGTCAGGATTTCCTTGGTCTCGGGGGTCTTCTTGCGTCGCAGGAACTCGGCAAGAAACCTCCGTCCGCGATCGGATTCCAGAAGGGTCTGTTCTAGCGTCTCATATTCGGCTTCCCCGATCGGGGCTGGCTCGTCAAGTTCTTCTGCTGTTTGCATATGTTGACTATCTCGGCTTGCCATTTGATCACGAATTGCCGTAACTCAGACGACTTTCCAAAAAAGCCTAGGGGGCAAATCGTTAACATCCCTTTAGGTCAGCTAAGTCCGGATCAGAAAAATGTCTTTACCCGCAGCGAGCCTTTCGGCACGCGTCGGCGGCCTATTTGCCAGCCACTTCCTTGGGTTTGGCTTGTTTCTGCCGTTTTTCCCGCTTGTTCTGGAAGATCGCGGACTGACAGTTGCAGAAATTGGCTACATCCTTAGTGCAGGAACAATTGTGCGTATCGCCGCCAATCCTGTCATGACAGGCCTGTCAGATCATAGCGGACGGCGGCGCTTATCGATCTTTGCCTACTCTATGGCGGGTGCGGCGTTCCTCGGATTCTTCATTTTCAGCAGTGGTATGGTCACCGCCCTGATCGCGGTGATGGGGCTCATGATCTTCTGGTCGCCGATCGTTCCGCTCAGTGACGCCTATGCCCTCGATGTGGTGCGTAATCATGGGGCGGATTATGGCCGCATGCGGCTATGGGGATCGGTTGGTTTCGTGGTGGCCAATGTCTTCGGCGGATGGCTTGCGGGCATGGGCAACTCGCAGCTTATCGTTATGGGCACCGTTCTCGGCGTTATCTCCACCGGCTTCGTTGCGATCTCGCTGCCACGTCAGGGACGTGATGAGGACAATGGTGAACCTCGGCAAAATCAGCGCCCGAAGCTTTTTTGGTCGCCCTGGTTCCTGGGTGTTCTGGGCGTGATTGGATTGCTCCAGGGCAGTCACGCCGCCTTTTATGGCTTTGGGACCTTGTTCTGGCTTCAGGCTGGCATCTCGGAGTTTGCCATCGGTTTGTTGTGGTCCATCGGCGTGCTTGCCGAAATCGCGCTCTTTTTCGTTGCCGGGCGTCTCGGCTTGAGTTTCGGGCCCTTGACCTTCTTGCTTGTCGGTGCCGTCGGCGGAATTTTTCGGTGGCTGTTGTTTCCTCTGGCCGACAATTTCGTCACGATGGCGGCGCTTCAGTTGATGCATGGACTGAGTTTCGGCGCGGCGCACCTTGGCTCCGTTGCGTTTCTATCGCGTCTGGTTCCGCCGAAATGGGGCGCGACCGGTCAGGGGTTCCTGGCCGCATCAAACGGTATCCTAACGGCGCTTGGCCTGGCGATCTGTGGTCCGCTCTTTGAATTAGACCCGGCATATCCGTTTTGGGCAATGGCTGGGATGTCGATGGTTGCAACGTTAGGTCTTGCGTTGCTGCACCCGTTCATGGCCAAAAAATTGTCCGCAGGCGAGGCTTCGCCTGCGGACTGATTTGCTCTTGGGATTAGCCCCAAAGTTCAGTACCTGGCGGATACATGGTGCTGCCCTCGAAGCGGAGGCCCGTCTCGCGGTCCTTGGCCAGAAGAAGAGGGCCGTCGAGATCGACAAAGTCTGCCGTCTGGGCCACCAGCGTCGCGGGGGCCATGGCGAGCGAGGTGCCGACCATGCAGCCGATCATGACCTTGAAGCCGAGTGCTCTCGCCTTCTCCTCCATCAGGAGCGCTTCGGTGACGCCGCCGGCCTTGTCCAACTTGATGTTGACGGCGTCATAGCGATTGCGGAGGCCTTCGAGATCCTTGCTGGTGTGAAGACTTTCATCAGCGCAGATCGTGACCGGACGCTCGATTTCGGCCAGCATGTCATCCTTGCCGGCTGGCAGCGGCTGCTCGATCAGTGCAACACCTGCGGCCTGACAGGCTGCCATATTGACCTCGAAACAGCTTTCGTCCCAGGCTTCGTTGGCATCGACGATGAGGGTCGAGTCAGGAGCGTTTGAGCGCACGGCAGCGATCCGCTCATCGTCACCAACTCCCTTGAGCTTGACCTTCAAAAGCGGTCGATGTGACGCCTTTGCGGCTGCCTCGGCCATTTTCTCCGGCGTCTCCACGCTCAAGGTGTATGCGGTGGTGACTGGCTTGAGTGGCGGCAGCCCGGCAATCTCGGCTGCCGATCTTCCAGAACTTTTGGCCTCAAGGTCCCACAGGGCGCAGTCGACGGCATTGCGCGCAGCGCCTGCGGGCATGGCGGATTGGAGCGCCATACGGTCGATGCCGTCTTCCAGCTGAGCCTTTACGGCGAGGATTTGCTCGCTGACGCTTTCAAGGCTTTCGCCGTAACGCGCATAGGGAACGCACTCGCCATGTGCGGTTGTCTCGCCCTCGCGCAGGGTGACCACAAGCACCTCGGCATGGGTGCGGCGGCCACGGGAGATGGCAAAGCCACCTCCTGCCATTTCGAAGCGTTCGGTTCGAATGTCGAGTGACCGGGTCATGGTGCACCAAATTCGGATGCAACGTGGTCGACCACGTTTTCCATGCCGAAGCGGACCGGGTCGGTTGCCGGCAGACCGTTGTGGTCCTCAGAGATCTTGGCGAGATAGGCTTTAGCTTCTTCTTCGCCGAGCGCAGATGTGTTGACTGCGATGCCGATGCAGCGGATATCCGGGTTGGTCAGCTGCCCGCACTGGACCGTCAGGTCGATGACCTGCTGGATAGTTGGGAGGGGCGCGGGCACGCCGCGCATCGTTGTACGGGTGGGTTCGTGACAGACAATGAAGCCGTCTGGCTGTGAACCGTGCAGCAAGCCGAGAGTGACACCTGCGAAGGAGGGATGGAAGAGCGAGCCCTGGCCTTCAATGATCTGCCACTGGTCTTCCGCTGTTTCCGGTGAGATCCATTCAGCTGCGCCGGAAATGAAGTCTGCGATTACCGCATCGAGAGCAACGCCGCGGCCCGAGATCAAGACACCTGTCTGACCGGTTGCGCAGAAGCTGCTCTTGTATCCACGGTCGTTCATGGCCTTGTCCATGGCAAGGGCAGTGTATTTCTTGCCCACCGAGCAGTCGGTGCCCACGGCGAGGATGCGCTTGCCGGAACGCTTGGTTCCTTTGCCGGTCGCGAAAGTCTCGGTGTTCTGGCGCACATCGAAAAGCTGACAGCGGTTCCGATCGGCCGCTTCCTTGATCTCGGGGATGCTGCCGAGGCGCACATGCAGACCGCTGGCCACGTCCAGCCCGGCGTTGAGTGCTTCAACGATCGAGGCGACCCAATGTTCGGGCAACTGGCCGCCAGCGTTTACGGCCCCGACGACCATCGTTCTGGTACCCTTCTCTTTTGCCTCTGCGACGGAAATGTCCGGCAAGCCCGTATCGGCGGCGCAGCCCGGTAAACGCAGCTGTCCAGTGCACCAGTCCTTGCGCCAGTCGACGACGCCGGTCGCAGTCTTTGCTGCGAGTGCATCGGGCACATCACCGAGGAACATGAGGTAGGGATGTTCGATTTTCATGAATTGGGCTCCAGGTGAGATCCGGCCGGGGAGGCGGCTGGACGATGAACTCCTTCGCAAGGTATACGAGGGAGTGGAAGCGAGCGGCAAGGGGTTGGATCGTCCGGAATGGCATTCTTGGAGAAAAATACTCCTCCCGGCGGTAAAGTCGTTACGGATGAAGGGGTTCAACGGATTGAGCTTACCGGCGATTGGGCTATCAACACCCTTTCGGCGGCCGAAGTGATTCTGGCGAGTCTGCAATTTTCAAAGGAAAAGCTCACCTGCATTGATGCAGGTCGGATCGAAAACATCGATACCTCCGGTGCCTGGCTCGTTCACAGGCTACGCGGGTCTCTTGAGTTTGACGGTCGGCGAGTGGAGATTTCCGGCCTGGATGAGAAGCGCAAATCGCTTTTCGATGAGTTGGATCAACATCACCCGCCGCGCTGGACGCCGGAAAAGCAGAAGTTCTCGATCTTCGGTTTCCTAGAGAACACCGGCCGGCAGATGGAAGGCATCTGGCTGGATGCGCTTGCCATGCTGCACATCCTGGGTTCGCTCGGGATGGTCATTGCAACGGTGGTCTTCCAGCCCAAGCGTCTTCGCGGAATTTCGGTTGCGGTCCAGTTCGACAAATCGTGTATCGGTGCTGTTCCGATCGTTGCCTTGATGAGCTTCCTGATTGGCGCGATCGTGTCCCAGCAGGGCGGCTTTTATCTGAGGCAGTTTGGAGCTGACCTTTATGTCGTCGATCTTGCAGGTATTCTTGTGCTGCGCGAAATCGGAGTGATCCTGACTGCGATCATGGTTGCTGGACGGTCCGGTTCAGCCTTTACCGCGGAAATCGGCGCCATGCGCATGCGCGAGGAAATCGACGCTTTGCATGTGATTGGTCTCAGTGTCACCGAGGTGCTGGTTCTGCCGCGCATCCTTGCCTTGATGCTGGCCCTGCCGGTCTTGACCTTCGTCTCTGATCTCGCATCGCTGCTTGGTTCCGGACTTGTCTCCTGGGCCTATCTGGACATTCCGCCTGCGGCGTTTCTTGCGCGGCTGCACGAAGCAATCACGATGGAAACGCTGATGGTGGGTCTCGTGAAAGCGCCGTTTATGGCACTGATCGTCGGGCTGATTGCGTGTGTGGAAGGTCTCAAGGTCGCGGGTTCGTCTGATTCTCTCGGACGTCATACGACCATGTCGGTTGTGAAGGCGATTTTTCTGGTTATCGTGGTCGACGGTCTTTTTGCCATTTTCTTTGCCTCCATCGGGATCTGACGCATCAAATGAGTGAACAGTTTGCCGAAGATCAAAGGGCTCGTGAGGTGCGCGCCAAGGAGCACGCCAAGGAGCCCGATGGCGACATTCTTCTGTCCGCGCGTGACGTAACTGTGGGGTTTGGCCCCAAGATCATTCTCCAGGATCTGGATCTGGATGTTCGAAAAGGCGAAATTCTTGGTTTCGTCGGCGGTTCGGGAACGGGCAAATCCGTTTTGATGCGGGCAATTCTTGGTTTGACGCCCAAACGCAAGGGTACGATCAAGGTGTTCGGCTATGACCTTGCAAAGGCAAGCGAGCAGGAGCGGAAGACCGTGGAACGACGATGGGGCGTGCTGTTCCAGCAAGGTGCGCTGTTCTCGTCTCTGACGGTCAAACAGAACATTCAGGTTCCCATGCGGGAGCATCTGGGTCTGTCGCCGCGTTTGATGGACGAGTTGGCCGGTTTGAAGCTTGAACTTGTCGGGTTGCCCCAAGATGCGGCTGACAAATTTCCGTCTGAATTGTCGGGCGGTATGGTAAAACGTGCCAGCTTGGCGCGCGCCCTTGCACTCGATCCTGATTTGGTGTTTCTGGATGAGCCGACGTCGGGTCTCGATCCGATTGGGGCGGCGGCCTTTGACAAGTTGATTGCCAATTTGAGCGAAACGCTCGGGCTGACGGTCTACATGGTGACCCATGATCTCGACAGTCTTCATTCCATCTGTGACAGGATCGCAGTGCTGGGTGAGAAGAGGGTTTTGGTCATCGGTACCATTGATGAAATGATGAAGAATGAGCACCCTTGGGTGATGTCCTATTTCCGGGGTGAACGTGCCCTGCGCCGCTTTTAAAGGCTGACGAATGGAAACGCGCGCGAACTACATAATCATCGGCGCCTTTATGATGGCGACGCTGGTGAGTGCGTTCGGCTTCGTCTATTGGCTGGCCGCAACGGCAGAATCCCGCGAAAACGTCTTTCTTAAGATTGTCTTTCCAGCTCCTGTGACCGGTCTTCCGGTCGGTGGACAGGTGCTCTTCAACGGAATCAAGGTCGGGGACGTCAGTTCTCTGGATTTCGACCCGGACAATCCAAAGGTCGTTGTCGCGACCGTACGCGTGAAGCCGACAACACCACTTCGCGACGACACGGTTGCGACGTTGAATTTTACCGGCTTGACCGGCGTCGCCTATGTGGACCTCAACGGCGGCAGCCTCGACGCACCACTGTTGCTTCATCACGATTCGGATGAGATTCCGACCATCAAGGCGGAACGGTCGCTGTTTGACGACATCGTCGGCGGTGCCCGGGACGTGCTGACAAAAGCAGAATCGACAATGTCGACGATTGATGAGCTTTTGAAAGAAAACGGACCTGCCATCGGGAAAACGGTTCAGAACATCGAGACGTTTTCAGGGGCTCTGGCGTCCAATTCCGACGGTATTTCCGATTTCATGGCCAGCATGGCGAGTGTGAGCGACGCGGTTTCAAAGCTGTCCACGCGCATGGAAGGGCTTGTTGTCGAGGGCGAGCGGATCCTCGCCGCAGTCCCCTCCGACAAGGTCACCGCGATTGTCTCCGATCTTGAAAAATTCAGTGCGAGCCTCGGCCAGGCCGGCGATGGCATCGATTCTATCATGAGCGACGCACAGTCTGCCATGAACGAGGTGCAGACATTCACCGCCGGATTGAATTCGGGTCTCTCTGATGTCCAGAAACTTGTTCAGGCCATCGATCCGGCGGATGTCGACAAGGTCGCAAAAGGGGCCGGGGCGCTTGGTGCAATGCTTGAAAAGCGCACGCCTCAGCTGGATGCGGTCATTGTTGCCTCGACGACGACGATGGAGAACCTGGCGCAGGTGTCGGACACCATTCGCGAGCATAATGCCGATATCGGCGGCGTTCTGACCAGCAGCCGCGATGTGATGGGCAAGGTCGATACGCTCATGGCTCGTGGTGTCGAGATCGCGGCGGCGGTTGATCCTGCGACGGTGGCCAGCGTGGTTACTTCGGTGGATACGCTCACGCGAGATCTGAACACGTCATTGGCCAAAGTTGATGCGATCGTCGCGAAGGTTGATCCTGAAAAGGTCGGCAGCGTCGTTGATAATGCATCAAGCATTGTCGCCAACATCAAGGCGCAGGAAAGCCAGATCAACGAGATCATCGCGGCGACGAATTTGACCATTCAGAACTTCGAACAGGTTTCAGCAACCGTGCGCGAAGAGGACGACAGGATTATCGCTCTTGTCGACGACGTTCGTGTTGCTGCCGAGCAGTTCACACAGATGCTCAAGGGAGCTGATGGCATATTGAGGGCAGTTGATCCTCAGAAGGTCTCCAGCATCGTCGGATCGGTCGAGACAGTGACCGGAGGACTGTCCGGTCAGAAGGACAGCATCGACCAGATGATCGTCTCGGCACGTACTGCTGCACAAAACGTTGAGAAAATGACGGCCGATCTGCAGAAGCGAACACCTGATGTCGATCAGATCATTTCTGATGCCAGGGAGATGACTGCGACGCTCAATGCGACATCAGTGCGCGTGCAAAGCATCGTCGACCAGGTTGGTACAATGGTTGAAGGCGATGGAGAGGGCCTGATCGCGGAAGCGACCAAAGCGGCGACCTCCATTCGCAAGGTGGCCAGCGCGTTTGAAAGCCGGGCAGATTCGATTGCGGGTGGCTTGTCCAAGTTTGCCAATCAGGGGTCTTCGGATTTTGCGGCTGCGATGTCGCAGATCAATCGAACATTGGTCTCCATTCAGCGCGCAGTCGAGAATTTTGACCGCAGTCCAAACCGGATCATCTTCGGCGGCGACGAGGTGCCGACCTACAAAGGTGGGCGGCGGCGCTGATTGATGGCGGTATTGAACCGGTGGCGAGGAAGAGTGCCAAGAGTAGGGGCGGGGCGAAGATGGTAAAGCGTAGTGATGCGCCAGACAGGCGTCAGGTTTTGGCGCTACTGGGCGGCGGCGTCCTGCTTGCAGGATGTGCCGGCAATGCGCCTTCTGCCCTTTACGGCTTGAGCGCAGCGACCTTGCCCGAGGCCTCTGGTCGTGCGCGCGGCTCCCAGATCCTCGTGCCGCGCCCGCGTGCGCTGAAGGCGCTGGACAGCAACTATATTGCGGTCGTCAACGCCGGCCCTGTCTACAGCTACTATCCGCAAGCGGCCTGGGCAGATGCGCTTCCGAACGTGGTGCAGTCCAAGATTGTTGAAACCTTGCAGGGCACCGGGCGTTTGCGTGGTGTCGGTTTCCCTGGGGATGGCCTGCTGATTGATTATCAGCTGCAGACCGAAATTCGCTCTTTTGAGCTGAAAATCGATGGCGCAAATCGCGGCGTCGTGGAGATTGCCGCCAAGCTGGTCAATGACCGCAACGGCCGTGCCGTAGCGACACAGGTGTTTCGTGCAGAAACCCTGTCAGGCGGTTCAAGCGTCGATCAGGCCGTCAAGGCGCTCAACTCGGCTGCGGACGAAGTGTTTTCCGATATGGCCAAGTGGATCCTGCAAAAGGTCTGACGGGCACATTCCTGCCCGTGTCGCAGTTTGAAGGTCGTTTGTCGGCCTATTTCCTTGGCGGGTTCGGGGCGACGGCAAAGCGTGTTGCGAAGGCGCGCAGCACCGGACTTTTGACCGAAACGTTCGACCTGCTTTCACGCCAGACCACGAAAATGCCAGATCCGATAATGACCGACGAGCCGACACCGACGTAAAAATCCGGGCGCTCCTGAAAGAAGAAAAAGCCGAAGACAGTTGCCCACAAGATCTGGCTGTACTGCATGGGTGCAATGACTGCGGCAGGTGCTGCCCGGTAACCGGCAATGATGCAGAGTTGGGCAAGGACAGAGAGAAATCCAAGACCTGCCATCAGCATGAGATCAGTCAGTTCCATGGGTCGGTAGACGCCGGGCAGAGTGGCGCCCATGACCAGCATGGACAGCAGCATCGGATAGAGGATCAGGACGGCTGACCGCTCGGCGCTGCCGATCTTGCGCACGACCACCGAGGCAAGTGCACTGGCACAAGCGGAGGTAACGGCAGCTGCATGGCCAAGGGTGAGGTCCGTTGTGCCAGGCCTCAGGACAATCAGAACCCCGACAAGGCCGACGACAACGGCTGCCCATCTTTGCAGCCGTACCACTTCGCCGAGGATCGGAATCGAGAAGACCGTAATCAGCAGAGGGGCTGCGAAGAGCAGGGAATAGACCTCAGCGAGCGGCAGCACGGTGAAGGCGTAAAATCCGCAAGAGAGCGCGACGATGCTCAACGCCGAGCGTGACAGAACCAGAAAAGGGTGTGCCGGGCGGAAATTGTCTGTCTTGCGATCTGCGAGCATCATGATGGACATGGGCACAAATGCAAAAAGCATCGCGAAAAAGATGATCTGAAAGACGGAGTATTCGGCGCCCAAATGCTTGGTGATGGCGTCATGGGATGCGTAGAAGGCAAAGCCGAGAAAGGCGATGCCCAGGCCGACGGCTGGCGAAGAGGTCTGCGTGGTCATGTGCTTCGTTAGGCTTGCTGAATCGATTGAATTGCTCTTCAGAATTTGCCGGATGCCTTCCCTGGTCAAGGGAGATCTTGAAATGACGCCGGTTGTGAACGGAAACCGTTCGAAACAACCCAGGAACCCATGTCTTTATTGGGGTTGGTGAACTGCCATTTTACCTGACGAGATGCTTGCCAAGTGGGGTTTCAATCGTAGGGCAGATTGAGGGCTTCCCAACGCCAGCGCGGAATTTCATCGCCAACGGCGTAGGCGAAGGATTGAATTTCCCAACCTTCAAGCATGATCCGGCAATTGTAGTGCAGCTCGTACCAGCGTCCGGTTCTTCTGATGGCAGCGCCGGGTGCCTCGACGTCCTGGCCGTTCAGCGAGATTTCTTCACGAGCATAGGCGATGACCTTGTCCGGCAACTGGCCTGGGTCCAGGACCGCCACCTGTTCGATTGCTTCGCTGTTGCAAACCTGGACCATCTGTTCGTCAGATGTGCTTTGGCGCAGCACCGATCTGGCCTGTTCTCCTCGAGGTGAGGCCAGAAGTGCTTGGGCATAAAACCGTCTTGCATGGGTCAAGTCATCTGGAGTGTTGTTTGTCAAAGGATAATTCTGGCGCTGTGCGATAGGGGCGTGGGGCTGGGGAGCCGGCTCAACCCCTGGCAACACATCTTCTGGTGCAGCTTCTAGGGGGAGTGCAGTCACGGTAGGGGCTTCGGACGGGAGAGAGCCGCGGTCAATGAGTTCAACCTCCAGGGAGGCAACGGGCGGCGGTGACGTCTGTCTATGGCGTTCTAAAATCAGAAGAAGCGCGGCAACGAACAAGTGTAAGACCACTGCGAGAAGTGTGCCCGTGATTGGCGCTTCCAGTTGCTCGCGGTCAAGACAATCTTGAAACGCACTCATCGCATTGGTCCCGGTCAGCGGCTTCCAGATTGTCCTACGCAGGCATGAGGGCACAAAAAAGGCGGGCACATGGCCCGCCTTTTCAATTTGGTTTTGGTCTGTCCCGCTTAGTCGAGACGCCCGCTTGCGTGGGCCAGCATCGTGTAGACCTTGCCGGTGTCCGAGCTCAGATAGGTCTGTCCAAGCATGTTGTCACGATCGTTACGCGAGACTTGCGACAGGAGTTGCTCGAAGTCTGCGACGTAGCGTTCAACGGCCGAACGGAACTCGGGATCCCGTGCATACTTTTGACGGATCTCGTCAAAGGTCTGCTGCCCCTGCAAGGTGTAGAGACGGCGGGTGAACACATGGCTTTCACCGCGCTTGTAGCGATCCCACAGATCCACAAAGGTCTCGTGATCGATCGCCCGAGCAATGTCGACTGACAGAGAGTTCAGGCTTTCCACCGTATGAAGGGGAGAGCGTGACGGATCTCCATCGCCCTGTTCTTCATCGCGGGAGGCGCGGCGCAAAAGGTCAGAGACCCAGCCCTTGCTTCCGGCATCCGATGTTTCCGCTGTTGGTGCCTGCCGGCGGGTCTGAGCCGGAGCCCGCTGTGCAGGTGCCGGGCGTGGCTCAGAGGCCCGCTGAGGCGCAGGCGTTGCGGGAGCATTGTAGCTCGGAGCAGATGCCGCGGACGCCTGTGCCGGTGCAGCGCGTTCCTGCGGCCGTGAGATGTCCAGTGCGTTCGACTGCTTGGCAACGATGTCTGACAGCTCGGTCAGCGCACGGATCTGTTCATTGACGACCTTGCGCAGTGCGGAGGTCGATTCCTCCGCTTCTTCCGGCAGATTGAGAACGCCCTGCTTCAGCTCGTTGCGCGTTGCTTCCAGCTCGCGATGGACGTCGCGGGCAACGTCGCGCATGCGGGTTGCCGCCTCGTTGAACCGATCGGAAGCGTCCGACACTGTCCGGGACATTTCCGACATGATGTCGTCCTGGGCGGAGCGGATCGCGTCGCGTGCCTTCTGGCCTTCCATGCCGGCGGTCAGGCGCATGGATTCGAACTGCTCGGTAACCTGGCTGGTGGCTGCCTCTGCGGCGGCGCTGAGCATGCGGGCCGCATCGCGCGCCTTGTCGTCAGCTGTTTCCAGCGTTTCCGACAGGGTGCTGGTGAAGGCACGCATGAGGCTGTCGACAGCTTCTGTCTTGGCGAGCAGCGTATCTGCAACCTCCTCGATAGCGGTCTTTCGGTCTGCGACACGTCCTTCGACCGAACGGTTGGTATCCTCAAGATGCCGTGCTGCAGCGGAGAGTTCGCCGGCCTGATCGCCAAAGCGAGCGGTCAGGGACTGGATATCCGCAAGCGTGGTCTCTGTGACCGTACGCAGGGCATCGACCTGATCGCCGATGACATTGGTGGAAACCGTTGTCTCAGCAACTGCGCGGTCGACAGCTGAGCGGAACTCGCCTGCACGACGGCCCAGGTTAATTTCCACCTCATTGAGGTTGGCTCCTGCAGTCGTGACGACATCCTGCAGCGTCGTGTTGGAGGCATTCAGCTTTTCGAGAATGGTCGTGACATCAGCTTCCAGGCGACGGTTGGTGTCGACGAGAATGCTGGTGGCATGTTCACTGCGCTCGTTGAGGGTGGCGATGATACGATCCCCCGCTTCAACGAGGGAGCGTGTGGCTTCCAGTCCGTTATGGGCAAAGTTGTCGCTGACTTCACGACCCTTGACCGTGATGGCCTCGAGGATTGCCTTGTGAACTTCGGAAACGCGGCCTGTCAGATCGGTTGCGCGGTGTTCGATGGCAGCAATCAGTTCATTGCCATCAGTTCCGATCAATTTGGCCAGCTCACCAGACTGCGCGCCGAAGGCTTCGTTCAAGGTTGTTGCCTTTTCGAGAAGCTCACTTGCGACTGCGTTGCCGCGGGTCGCAAGGAGTTCGGCCGCTTCGTTGACTGCGTTGTGAACCCGGGCGCGTACGACGTCGGCTTCGCCCGACATCTGGCCACGGATCTCTTCGAGCGTCTTGCCAAGGGTGAGGCGGGCCTGCTCGCTTTCGGCGGCGAGGTTGCCCGAGATCTCAGCAATCGTGCGCGAAAGATCTGTACGAACCTTCTCGCTTTCGCCGGTGAGTGAACCGGAGAATTCAGCAAGTGTGCCGACGTAAAGTGCGCGGGCATTCTCGCTTTCGGCCGCCATCGAGCGTGCTGCATCGGCAACGGCAGAGAGAACAAGTTCGCGGATCTTCGAGCTTTCGCCGGATATGGAGCCAGAGGCCTGTTCCATGGCGGCTGTGATTGCGTCAGCAGCCTTCTGGCTTTCGCCAACCAGTACACCGCGTGCTTCACCAACAGAGCCAAGAACGATCTGGCGCATGCGTTCACCTTCGCCCGAAAGCTTGGTGGTCGCGTCAGTGACGGATCCGGATACAAGGTCGACAGTCCGTGTGCGCTCTTCGGCAAGGGTGGTAACGGCCTGTTCGACCGCTTCCTTGACCATGTCCCGCATACGGGTGCTTTCCGACGACAGGGTGCCGCCAGCCTCGGCGATCACGCCCGTGAGGATGTCGCGCGCTTTTTCGCTTTCCCCGCTCAGGGTGCCGGAGATGCTTTCCAAGCGCTCGTTGAGAACTGTTTCCAGCTGGCTGGCGCGCGTGTCGAGGGTTTCAGCGACTTCAAAGACCTTGGCGCCAAGCGAGACATTGATCTCGGCGATACGCTCGGAAAGTGAGTCTGTCAGTTGCTCGCTCTGACGCGCGAGCACTGTTCCTGCCTCTGCCAGACGGTTGTCCAGGGCGGAGGTCATCTCGTCCTGGCCCTCGACGAAGGCATTGGCGATTTCGCGCGTGCGGCTGATCAGGGTTTCGC
This sequence comes from Roseibium sp., assembly GCF_039982295.1. Lineage (GTDB taxonomy): Bacteria > Pseudomonadota > Alphaproteobacteria > Rhizobiales > Stappiaceae > Roseibium. Next base: position 89,857 of record NZ_JBDWYP010000093.1, on the reverse strand, counting down.
TGATTTGGCGTGCGCGATTGTCCAGGGTTTCGTCGATCCGGTCGGTGCCGGCCGTCATGGTTGTTGCCAGGTGATCTGCCTTGTCGGCCATTGAGCTGGCGGCAACGTCAACCCGTTCGCTGAGGTTCTTGCCGATTTCCTCGGCGCGATCAGCAAGGGTGGTGCCGGCAGCCTCAACCCGTTCGCCGAGCTGAACCGTGATGGCATCGGACCGATCTGCAAGGATTTCGGAGATGTTCCGGGTTTTTTCCTCAAGCGCTTCGGTGATGCCCGATGTGCGCTGCTCGATGGCGTCGGAGAGCAACGTCGTGCGGGTTTCGAGAGCTGCCTCGAATGTCGCGGTGCGTTGATCGAGGGTCAGATCAAGCGTGTTGATCCGGCTGCCAAGGGAAGCATCCATGTTGTCGATGCGGGCGGCAAAGGTGCTATCCAGCGTGGAAATGCGGGAATCCAGCGACTCCGACAGCAGCAAAGTCTTGGTGTCGAAGGATTCAACAAGCTGGCCACCACGGTCGGTGACGATGCTGTCCAGTTCGTTGAGGCGTGCTGCCAGTCCCTCCTGAAGAACCTGGCCACGAACCTCGAGAGTTTCAGAGAACAGGCTGCCAGCAGCGCTGATGTCCTGAGTGACCCGATCGCCGCGCGTTCCGATCAATTCGGCCAGGGATGTTCCGGTGTCTGCCAGCTTCTGGGTCAATTCCGAGGTCTGGTAGCCGAGGCTTGCCGAAATCTCGGAGGAAACGCTCTCGAGAGACTCCCGGAAGCCGAGGGTCTGCTGTTCCATGATCGCGGCCATTTCGTTGCCGCGTGCAGCCAGACGTTCATCCAGCTCGGAGCCGTTCACGGAGATGGCCGTGTAGATGCGCTCGGAGATGGTGTCGAGCTTGTCTGCCAGTTCGCCGCCACGGACCGTGATGGTCTCGGTGAGAGATCCGGCCGTCTCGTCCAGCTTGGAAGCGATTTCGCCGCCGCGCAGGGACAGGTCGACAACGATGGATTCGCCGGTGCCACGGAGGATTTCGGCAACTTCCGTGCTGCGTTCGGACAGGGTCTCGACGATCTCGGCGCCCTTCACGGAGATCGTGTTGGTGACATCCTGACCACGCTCGGAGATGCTCTCGACCACGCGGTTGCCGGTTGCGGAAAGAGATTCATCGAGGCTGGTGACGCGGGTGTCTACCGTGCCGATCAGCTCCTCGGTGCGTGCGGTCACCGTATCGATCAGGCGGCCGCTGGTTAGCGACAGGTTCGCGTTGATCTCTTCGCCGCGCTGGCTGATCGTGTCGCCGACAGTTGCGCCAGTGGTTTCCAGAGATGTGCGGAACTCTTCGGCCTTCTGGTTGAGGGTATCGACAACCGTATTCGAGGAGTTCGAAAGGGTCTCGTTGATCTCGGTGCCGCGTGCGGAAAGTGTTTCTACGAAGGAGTTGGCCGTAGCTTCGAAGCGCTCGTTCACTTCGTTGCCGCGTGCAGACAGGGTCTCCCACATGTCCGTGCCGCTCTTCGACAGATTGTCGACAAGCTCGTTGCCGGTGGTCGTGAGACGAACAACATAATCATCCGCGCGAACGGTCAGGGCTTCAACAAGCTCATTGCCGGAAGATGACAGACTGCTGCTGAGCGTCTCGATGCGGTTGTCGACGGTTGAGGTCAGTTCGCTGACACGTGAATTGACCGCTTCAACCATGCGTTCTGTCGCGGAGTCGACAGACGAGCCAAATTCGCTCGATGTGTTGGTCAGTTGCGCTGCGAAGCTCTCGTGTGCGCCAGAGATGGTCTCGCGAACGCGGTCGGCATTCATCACGATGGACTCGCGCTGACTTACGAGCTCTTCAATGAGAGAGCGGATCTTCAGCTCATTGTCGTTGTAGGATCGTTCGAGAGAAGAGACCTCGTTGTGGACGAGAACTTCCAGCTCGCTGGCGCGCGCAATGGCGCGTTCGATGCCGTCGCCCATTGCCGAGACTTCGCGGCGAATGGCCTGTCCGACGGAGAGAATGGATTCCTTGGCCATGTCCTCAGGCTCTGCAAGACGCAGGGCGACCTCGGTCATGCCGCGTGCGACGATGCGCATTTCCTGTGCACGCCAGATCATCATTGCCATGACCCAGAAGAACGCGATGGGAACGAGGATGGCGACGGCAGCGAGGATCAGGGCAGGCGAATTGGACAGTGTGTTCAGATCCGTGATGCCGGAAAGCTGATCACCGAAAGAGGAAAGGGTGAGGCTTGTGCCAACAAGACCCCAAACCACGGACAGAACGAGCGCGCCCCAAAATGGTGCAGATGAGGGACGGCGCTGCAGGGAAAAGATCAACCCGCCGATGTTGCGCCGGTCATCATTGGCTGCTGGTGGCCTTCCACCTCGGCCTCGCCGGCGGTTCGGAGTGCTTTCCTCGCGATTAGGCTTGGCCTCAGCGCCTTGCGAAGGAGCAGGGCGCGTCGACGTCGCCCGGTCACTTGCCGAGGCTCTCGGCGCACTGTCACCAGTCTCGCTGCTCGCTTCGGGGCCACCGAAGTCAAGCTTGAGGGCTTCTTCGACAGCGGACAGTGCCGCTTCCGCAGGATCTTTCACCTTTGGGGGATTCGCCATGATTGGGTCGCCTCAGTTCCGTACTCATTACTATCCGACAAGCAACCGTAAAGGGTCGCCTTTCGAATGCACTGGCCTTGAGAAGCGCCGCACGCAAATTGGGTTCGATGCTTCTCGTGGCCTGGCTCGGAAGGGGGCCGCCGCTGACCAGCTCCAAGCGATTTCGCTAAAGAGCCTTTTCCCTACCTTGCCGCATCTCATTACCTAATGGCACACTCTCTCCTAACGAACAACAAACAGCAATCCTTTTAAGGACGTACAGGAGCCTGATAATGGCAAATGCGAAGGCGAGCCCCCCGTGCCGGGTGGTCAAATGACGGGTTCAGACGGATCAGAAAAGAAAGCGGTACCAACCGCTGCGCAAAAGCGATGGTTGCAAAGAGGCCTCGATCAGGCAGGTGGAAAATTGCCTCTTTTTGACGATGAAGGGCGGCAAATTTCTGTGCGGACGATCCGCAGCTGTGTCGCCGCAGGATGGGCAGAGCCTTGGTTTTCCAATCCAATCAAGCCTGACTGGCTGGTCTGCAGGCTGACCGCCGCCGGTGCAAAGGCTGCAGGCTCGCCCAAGACCGCCAAGCGTTCTTAACCAAACTTTCGGCATGGCGAGCGCGGACTTTTGCCGGTCCGGCGCCAATCTTTTCCGTGGAGTGGCGGCCAATTGCTAAAATGCAGCTTTCTGCATTAACCATTAATTCATTTTATTGGGGACATCGCGCATTCGAAGGCGCAGCGTTGTCAGGGAGTTTTCCGTCTTAACGGCTCGTTTGTCCTTAAGGCGCACACTTCCATCTTCAGTATCGGTTCGCTGGGGGAGGCGGACCGCTCCTTGTCGCAGCTCATGCGGGGAATAGAAGAGATGGCAATTGCATCTTTGGCGCGGCCGGAAAGCCGCCCGGACACGACACCTCCGATCGATCTGGTCGCTCTGGCGGGCAACACACTTGGCAACCGGGATCTGGAACGTGAAGTTCTGCGCATGTTCAAGGCGCAATCGCGTTCCATGATGTCGCGGATCAGCAGTGAGATGACGCCTGCCTTGCGCAGTGACCTCATTCATACGTTGAAAGGATCTGCGCGGGCCGTTGGTGCACTGCAGGTCGCTCTCGTCTGTGAGGCGATCGAGGCGGAGCTGGCAGCAGACCATGATCCGACCCTGATCAGCCTCGACCAGGCAGTCGCTGACGCAAACAGCTACATCGAAGATCTTTTGGGCGGCTAAATAGCTCTCGTTCAAGACCTTTGACCAGCGTGATGAGCCCTTGTGAGCGCACCTGAAATGAGCGCCCTGCGGCTATTGTGCTCATTGTCTGTTCTTGACCTTTTGCGGGGAACCGTTATGTCGAAAGGACGTACTTCCTTTCATCTGATCAGACGCGGATCATGCCAAAAATAACCTTTGTTTCAGCCGACGGCACTCGGGCCGACGTGGATGCGCCAAGCGGCTCCACTGTCATGGAAAATGCCATCAAGAACATGATCCCCGGGATCGAGGCCGAATGCGGCGGAGCATGTGCCTGCGCGACCTGCCATGTCTATGTCGATGAAGCCTGGGCCGAGAAAGTCGGTCAGCCAGAGGCGATGGAAGAGGACATGCTGGACTTCGCCTATGATGTGAAGCCAACGTCCCGCCTGTCATGCCAGGTAAAGATCAGCGACGACCTGGACGGTTTGGTCGTTCATGTGCCGGAACGGCAGGCCTGATCTGATATTGCCGATCTGACGTTCAGCCGATGCGGGAGAGGTATTGGTGATTGTCAGTTGGTTTCGGACCACGGTTTTAAAAGCCCGCAGCGAGCATCGCGCGGGCTTTTTTGTTTGTGCCGGGCTGTCACTCGGCCGCTTGCGGCAGAGGCCGTCGATACCAGAAGTCCACTTCACGTCCCGCGTCCGGATTGGATGGAATCAGACTTGATAGGATCAGGCTGATGACCGCCATGCCGGCGCCGGCGAGGAAAACGGCCGCGGGCGAGACCAGCCAGACGAGGCCGAAGATGACCGGGATGGCCACGGCGGCGATGTGGTTGATGGTGAAGGCAACACCTGCGGTTGGCGCGATATCTGCCGGGTCTGCGATCTTTTGGAAGTATGTCTTGATCGCAATGGCAATGGCGAAAAAGGCATGGTCAATCACGTAGAGACTGGCTGCTACCGTCGCATTGGTCACAAAGGCATAGCTGACAAAGACGATGATCAGGCCGACATATTCGACGATCAGGGCCTTGCGTTCGCCGAAACGGACAATGAGGCTGCCGATCTTTGGCGCCAGGATCATGTTGAAGGCGCCATTGAGCAGGAACAGTCCGGCGACTTCGTGAACGTGATAGTCGAAACGCTCTACCATCAAAAAACCTGCAAAGACCGTGAAGATCTGACGCCGAGCGCCAGCCATAAAGGTCAGCGCGTAGTAGAGCCAGTAGCGCTTTCTCAAGATGAGTTTCTTGTGCTGGGGGACGCCCTCCCGGAAGTTCGGGAAAGCGAAGATCACGAAGGCCAGAACGGCGATTGTCAGACTGCCGGCAATCAGGAAGACGGTTGTGAACGAAAGGTCAAAGGTTTTCCAACCTGCGAAAATGAGACCGTAGGCGATAAGCTGTGCAAAGGCGCCGACCGAGATGATCTTGCCCATGGAGGCGGCGGCCGTGGCTTTGGGCAGCCACTGCAGGGACAGGGACTGGTTCATGGTCTCGTAGTAGTGGAAGCCGACCGACATCACGAAGGTCGTGATGTAGAATCCCATTGCCGTTGGGAAATAGCCTGTCGCAGCAACGCCAATCCCAAGCAGAGCCAGAGAGATATAGGCGAGTGTCTGCTCACGCATGACAAGAAGGAAATAGATCGCGGCAAAGCTCAGGAAACCCGGAATTTCGCGGATTGACTGCTGGATGCCGATTTCCCGTCCGGTGAAGGAAAGTTCCTGAACCGCGAAATTGTTCATCAGGTTCCACCACGCAGCAAATGAGAGCTGCATGGCACCGGCCATGATCATCAGCAGCACCGCGGGCGAACGCCAGCCGGTCTGGGTCGCTGGATTGGCGCTGTGAGTGAAGTAACTCATCGGGTTGATGCTCCAGGGGGAGGCGACGGTGGTCTCAGACGCCGAGAGACCACGAAGCCACAAGAAAAGTTGGCCCCTTCTAGCGCACTCGTATTCTTGCGTGTTAGCGTTGTTTTGTCAGGAATTGTCTTTCACACGCCAATTTTAGGGCCGCCGTCATGGTTATCCATCCGGATTTGTTTGAGATGCCTGGCAGAACGTCTGGCCATGTCATGACCGGTTTTGCGCGCACGCAGGTTCGTGGCACGGAAAATCACTGGCACTCCCACGAAGAGGGGCAATTGTTCCACGTTGTCCATGGCGCTGCGGCGGTGGACACGGAGCTCGGGACCTTTCATGCTCCTCCGGAGCGGGCACTCTGGATCCCTCCCAAGGTGGCGCACCATGCCCGTTATCTGTCGGAGACGGAAATCCGGTTTCTATATGTTTCGCAGGAGGCTTCCAGCACTTTGCCGGGTAGGCCACAAGTCATTCAAGTGACTCAGTTGCTGCGTGAGCTGATCCTGGAGTTCATGTCTTTTGGACGTGATGAGACGCAGGAGGGACCGGCTGCCCGCATCGCCGCTGTCATTCTGGATCAGCTTAAGGTCTTGCCGGCGGCGCCGCTCCAGTTGCCGATGCCAACGGAAACACGTCTCAGGGCAGTTTGTGATCGGATTGTTCGCTGTCCGGCTGATATCCCGCCGTTGACGGTGGCAGCCGAGGCCTGCGCCACATCTGTCAGATCCTTTGAACGGCGGATGAAATCGGAAACCGGTCTCAGCTATCGCACATGGTGCAGGCAGGTGAAGCTTTTCCGGGCACTGGAAATGCTTTCGGAAGGGGCGGGTGTCTCAGAGGTGTCGCACCGGCTTGGCTACGAGGGGCCAAGTGCATTTGTTGCAACCTTCAAGAAGGCCTTCGGCGTGACGCCAGGACGATATTTTACCTGAGCACCAGCCAATTGATTTGGCTCATGGCAGGTCGTTTCCCTTGAGGCCAGCATCGGCTGCGAAACGAACAAGGAGCGACACATGTTCAAGAAAATACTGGTGCCGATCGATCCCGCCGAACCTGCCTTTGCCGAACCTGCCGTCGAAAAGGCTGTCCGATTTGCCAGGGATTATGGCGCAAAAATTCATCTCGTTGCGGTCTGTCCCGAGGTGCAGACCTTTGTCGCAAGCCAGCTGCCGGAAGGTTTTCAGGACCGCGAATTCACGGAAACGCGGAACAACCTGGATGCAATTGCAGCCAAGTTGGAACTCGCTGGCGACGTGATCGACAGTCAGGTCCGTGTCGGCTCGGTCTACCATGAAGTTCTGGAAGAGGCTGAGAGTTCAGGCTGCGACCTGATTCTGATGACCAGCCACAAGCCGGGGCTGTCGACCTATTTCATTGGTTCGAACGCAGCCCACATTGTGCGCCATGCACCTTGTGCCGTCATGGTTCTGCGCTGATGCAGCAGTTCTAGAATTGATGCATGAACTCCCGGCCTGAGGCTCAGGCCGGGATTTGCATTCATGGCCGTCCGCGGCTAGCGGGCCAGCTCCTTCATGGCCTCGCTCAATCCCTCGACAGTCAGAGGGAACATGCGCTTTTCCATGAGCTCGTTCATCATCTTGATGGAGTGGCTGTAGCCCCAATGCTCCGGTCGGACTGGATTGAGCCAAACGGCGCTCTTGTAGAGGCTTGTGACGCGTTCAATCCAGGCGGAGCCCGGTTCCTCATTCCAATGCTCGACGGACCCGCCGGCATAGGCGATCTCATAGGGGCTCATCGAGGCGTCGCCGACGAAGATGACCTTGTAGTCGGCGGGGTATTTATGCAGCACGTCCATGGTGTCGATGCGTTCGGCGTGGCGGCGGCGGTTTTCCTTCCAGACATATTCGTAAAGGCAGTTGTGGAAATAGAAGTGCTCCATGACCTTGAATTCGGTGCGAGCCGCTGAGAACAGCTCTTCGCAAACCCGGATGTGGTCGTCCATGGAGCCGCCGATGTCGAAGAACAGCAGGACTTTGACCGCATTGCGCCGCTCGGGTCGCATCTTTACATCGAGCATGCCCTTGTGCGCTGTTGCGCGGATGGTGTCATCCAGGTCCAGTTCTTCGGCAGCGCCGGTGCGAGCGAAATTGCGCAGGCGCTTCAGCGCGACCTGAATGTTGCGCGTGCCGAGCGCGAGGGTGTCGTCGAGGTCCTTGAACTCGCGCTTGTCCCATACCTTTACCGCCCGCCGGTACCGGCTCTCCTTCTGGCCGATGCGTATGCCTTCGGGATTGTAACCATAGGCACCGAAGGGCGAGGTGCCCGCCGTTCCGATCCACTTGTTGCCGCCCTGGTGGCGCTTTTCCTGTTCCTTCAGACGTTCGCGCAGCGTTTCCATCAGCTTTTCGAAACCGCCCATGGCTTCAATCTGCGCCTTTTCCTCATCGCTCAGGTGTTTTTCGGCGAGCTTGCGAAGCCAGTCTTCCGGGATGTCACCAGCGGGTGCCTCACTGAGAAGATCGAGGCCTTTGAAGACATGGCCGAAGACCCGGTCAAACCGATCCAGATTGCTCTCGTCTTTCACCAGGACTGTGCGGGCGAGATAATAAAAGTCCTCTACCCGTCGCTCAGCCAGGTCCTGTTCCAGTGCTTCCATGAGCGCAAGATACTCGCGCAGGGAGACGGGAATGCCGGCAGATTTCAGCTCGGTGAAGAATGTGATGAACATGAATGGGAAGGTAGCGAGACGAAGATGGAGTGTCGAGAGGACAGTTTTCGCCCTGCCTACTTGGCCATGTCCTCTTTTTCCGCCCGCTGAACCAGTTCGCCCATGAAGTCAGTCACGCTCGGTCCCTTGGTTGCGACAAAAGGAGCTGGACGGCAGACGGCGATGGCGGCGATGCCGATGCGCGCCGTGAGAAGGCCGTTGATGACACCTTCACCAAGGCGGGCTGACAGACGCGCCGCCAAGCCGTGGCCCAGCACCTGTGATGTCAGGCTGTCTCCAGCTGCCATCCCGCCGGTCAGCGCAAGGTGGGTGACAACCTGGCGGGTGAGGCGAAAGAAGCCGAGGGTGCCCGGACGACCGCCATAGAGAGCCGACAGGCGGCGTATGGTGCGGATGTTCTCGAAAAGCACCGCGAGAAGATCGACAAGTGCCCGGGGGCTGACCGCGGTGACCACGGACACTCGCTTGGCGCTGTTCATGACAATGCGGCGTGCTTCCAGATCGAGGGGGGCGAGCAGATCGCGCTCGGCGAGGATCACCAGATCCCGGCCATCGATCACTTCGCGCATGTGACCGGCGAGTGCCCTGCGGCCGCGGGCGGTTTCAGGTCGGCCTTCGTAAAGGGCGATCAGGTCCTTGAGACCAGCTTGGGCAGCCTTGGCATCATCTGCCTCTGCCGCATCCGTGAGAGCGTCGCGCAAGTGATCGATCTTGCCGACCCGCAAGATGCCAAGAAACTCTCTCAGGGCGAGACCAAGGAGCCCGAGGACGGCGACGGCCGCGAGGCCGGTCGCAGTCCAGCCCAGCCAGTCTGTGCGGGCGAACAGGTCACGGATCAGATTGTCTATGGCGAGGCCAACTGAAAGGCTGACAAGGCCACCCAATCCGATCGCGATCCACTTGCCGAATGAGAAGCTCTTGGAGGGTTTGCTCGTCTCAGCGGGCAGGCGCGGAATGGTCTCGTCATCGGCTGCCATGGAGATCAGAGCTTCTGCGCTCAGAACCTCATCGGGATCTTCGTCAGCGTAGCGAACACGCTCGTCATCCAGAGAAAAGGCAGCTGGCTTTCTTGCCGGGCGGGACGGGGAGTTGGAGGCCCGCTGGTCATTGGGATGGTCGGTCATCGTAGACGATCTCCGATCAGAAATTCGATGGCCCGGTCGAGGCGGATGTGGGGCAGCGAGAGCTTCATGCCTTCGGCTGTGCGGTCCAGACGTGGTGGGCGAAACCTGAGGAATTGAAGTGAAGAATCAACTTCAACTGAGTTTGGAGATATTGATTCAACTGTCTGAAAGACTGATTCAGGATCTTCGGGCAAGTCCCCGGGAAACATGGCGATTTCCGACTTTCCGTCATATCGCGTACCGTCTACGCCTTCGCCTGGGAGTGGCGTTCCCAAGATAGCGGGCAGCTCCTGGCCGCCATGTTTGACTGTGGCTTCGCGGGTCGCGCGCACGGCGGCCAGCGCAAGGACATCCACTTCTGCGCCCTTGTACTGTGCGTGCTCCATGCCCTTTGCAACGAGCTTTCTCAGGATTGCCTCCAGCCGGTCGTGGTCTTCCCTGTGCAGGTGATCGGCCTTTGTTGCTGCGAAGAGGATCCTGTCGATCCGGCGACTTACAATCGACGCCAGCCAGGACTTTCTTCCCGGCCGAAATGAGGTCATGACTTCGCCCAACGCGACCTGAAGATCAGTCAATGCATCTGGGCCGGCATTCAGCGCATGGAGGACATCGACCAGAACGATCTGGCGATCAAGCCGTGCAAAATGATCTCTGAAGAAGGGGCGAATAACATGGGTCTTATAGGCCTCATATCGACGCTCCATCATGGCTCTGAAGGTGCCTGTGCGGGCGGGGGCAGCATCGAACGGAATGTCGAGCGGCGCGAATGTCAGCGCAGGAGAGCCGTCCAGGTCACCGGGCATGAGGAACCGGCCGGGCGGCAACATGGACAGTGCATGACTATCCTGTCGGCAGGCCGCCAGGTAGGTCTTGAAGGTTTCTGAAAGTGCTTGGGCACTTGTTTCGGTTTCCGGCCCATCCGGATCGATGCCGGATAGCTCGGCCAGGAATGGCGCGGCGATTTCGCCACGGTTAGCTGCGCGTGCGCGCTTGAGTGCCTCGACGGAAAACTCCGCATAGGAGCGCTTCAACAGCGGTAGGTCCAGGAGCCATTCACCGGGGTAGTCGATCAGATCTATGTTAAGTTTGCCGGGGCCGAGCCTGCGCGCCAGGTAGGATGCGCTTTCGTATTCAATAGTCAGTCGAAGTTCCGAGACCTGGCGTGTCGACTGGGGCCAGAGGCGTTCTTCAAGCAGCGCCGCAACATGAGACTCATAGTCGAACCTTGGAACAGCATCGTCAGGTTGGGGCTGGAGAAACGCGCGTGTAAGCCTGCCCCCGGCGGCGGCATTGAACACAGGCAGGCGTCCGCCATGAATGAGATTGTGAACCAATGCCGTGATGAACACGGTTTTGCCTGCGCGCGCCAGGCCTGTGACGCCAAGACGAAGGTTCGGGACGGCGAGATCGCTTGCCGTGTCGGCTAGGTTGGCGAGCGTCAGCCGGGCTTCGTCAGCAATATCAAGTATTCTAATCAAGCGTTGATCTCCTGACGCTCATGTAGGGAGTACACCCCAAATTAGCAATCAAGAGGTTTCCGCTTGCAGGCTGCGTGGCTTGATGAATTGCTCCAGCCGAGCGGTTCCAATTTCCAGAGACGTCCAGTCAGTTACGGGGCAATTGTAGACCGTCAGGGCTCCGGAGGGATACTTCAACTCCATATCCGCCTTTAGGGCGTTGTCGCCTTTGGCAAACAACGCATGGGCGGTCTGTTCCGTTGCCGGGTTGTGGCCAATGACCATCAAGCTTCCAGCGTTCCCGCCCCTGGCCCGGATGATCGGAAGATAGCTGTCCTCGCTTTCGTCATAGAGAGAGTTCAGGAGGCGAATCTCAGTCTGACGACGAAGATGGGGCAGAAGCTTGGCGAGGGTTTCGCGGGTTCTTTGGGATGAAGAGCAGAGGATGAGATCCGGCTGAAGCTGGTTCTTCTCCATATAGGCGCCCATGGTGCGGGCAGCTCCCCGGCCCCGGCTGCTGAGGGGACGGTCAAAATCCTTCAGTTCAGGATTTCCCCAATCGGATTTCGCATGGCGGAGCAGGAAAAGTTGCAGCACGGGAACTCCGATCGTCTCTCAAGGGCCCTGGAACAAAATCGCCACATCATTGAAGTGGGTCAGATCAACAAAGACACATGTTTTTTGGGCAGAGCCCTCGAAAGCCTCAGTTTTGTCGATTGAGGATTTCCGTGAAGGCATCGATTGCCGGGCCGACGTCGCCCTCCTGTGTTGGCAGGGCATAGGCCATCCAAAGGGTGAAATCAGCATTTCTGCCGGAAAACCGCCAAAGGGTTTCGCATAGGGTCGTTGGTGTCCAGTCCCGGGTCTTGAAGGAAATGCCGCCAGCAGCGACGCCCGACAGAGAGACCTGAGTAAAACCCGACGCTTTATAGGCTCTTAGGAAATCGGCGGCAGAACTGGCACCGGTGCCCGACAGATGCTGGCGCAAAATTGCCCGGAACCCGTCTCTGCCCGAATAGACGCAGCCTGCCATTCTATCTGCATCTGCGGCCAGAACCTTGGTGCGAAAAAGGCTGCCGACCATGTCCGGGCAGCGCAGGCCATTGAAATGGCGCATGCCCAGGACATCGCTGACCCAGCCCACTTGTTGTTGGGTGTCCGGGGTTTGGGCCTTCGCAGGAACGACCGCGAACAGGCAGGACAGGTACAAAATGAGAGTGCGCCAAGGGAGGCTGTCGAAGGAACTGCCTTTGCTCATCTGCCGATCTCCGATCCCAGAATCGAACGTTATTGTCGTTCACGGCGTGTCATGAAGGCAAGTCTCTCAAACAGATGGACGTCCTGTTCGTTTTTCAACAACGCGCCATGCAGAGGTGGGATCAGATTCTTCTTGTCGTCCATGCGCAGTGTCTGGGCATCCACATCCTCGTTCACGAGCAGCTTGATCCAGTCGATCAGTTCTGACGTCGAGGGCTTTTTCTTGAGACCTGGAACATCGCGTACTTCATAGAAGAGGTTCAGGGCTTCTGATAGCAGGCGCTGTTTGAGCCCGGGAAAGTGAACCTCCACGATCTCGGCCATCGTTTCCTTGTCGGGAAATTTGATGAAGTGAAAGAAACAGCGGCGCAGGAATGCATCCGGCAGGTCCTTTTCGTTGTTTGAGGTGATGATCACGACCGGACGCCTGATCGCCTTGACGGTCTCACCTGTCTCGTAAACGTGGAACTGCATCCGATCGAGTTCCAGCAACAGGTCGTTGGGGAATTCAATGTCGGCCTTGTCGATTTCGTCGATCAGCAGGACAGGGCGCTCCGGTGCCGTGAAGGCTTCCCAGAGTTTGCCTTTGCGAATGTAATTGTTGATGTCCTTGACCCGCTCGTCGCCAAGCTGGCTGTCACGCAGGCGAGACACCGCATCATATTCATAAAGGCCCTGCTGTGCCTTGGTCGTGGATTTTACATGCCACTCGATCAGGGGTGCTTTCAGCGCGGCGGCAATCTGCTCGGCGAGGATGGTCTTGCCGGTTCCCGGTTCGCCCTTGACCAAAAGAGGCCGCTCGAGAGCGACGGCCGCATTGACGGCAATCCTGAGATCTTCGGTGGCAATATAGTCCTCGGTGCCTTCAAAGCGCATGTGAGCATCCATTCCTTCTTCTTTGCGTGGACCTTAGGGGCGGGCGTTCTGCGGTGCAAGAAGGTCGTAGCGGCGAAGGTTCGGGCGCTGATTTGACCCTGGAGGGGATCGGATTTGCCTGATGTGGCAGGAATCTTTTGCCTGCTGGTCTCTTTCTGCCGCGCTTGCTCTTCCGTCTATTTCTATAGATAAAATATAAGTCATTGAAAGATATGGATAAAAAACTTCGCCTGGCAGTTGGCATGTCCCTTGCGATCTCTCCAGCAATCAATTTGTGGGCGTCTGCCCGGACCTGAAGAGGAAGTAACATGGGTATTTACGGGGCTATTAACTCGGCGGTTTCCGGCCTGGCGGCTCAGGCAACCGCTCTTGAGAATATTTCCGGTAACGTCGCAAACTCGCAGACGACCGGTTACAAGCGGTTGGATACGACCTTCTCCGATCTGGTGTCCGGCGGAGGTGCTGTGCAAGCGGATCAGGTCTCTGGAACCACTTACTCAACCTCGCGCGCAACGAACACCGTGCAGGGTGATATTTCTGCCAATGATGTAGACACCTATATGGCGGTCAATGGTGAGGGCTACTTTGTTGTCACCTCTGCCGGCGATGTCGTTGATGGTCAAACCACATTCGCCGACACTAATTACTATACGCGCGCTGGCGATTTCGAGATCGACGAAGATGGCTTCATGGTGAATAGCTCAGGCTACTACCTGATGGGCTTTGAGCTGGATGCAGATACGGGCAATGCGGTTGGTGATACCCCGGGCGTCATTGAAATTGATGATCAGCCGATCCCGGCCGAGGCGACTACCTTGATCGATTATCAGGCGAACCTCCCAACTGTTCCTGAGACGAACGACTACGATGGATCCGATCCTGCGACCGCGTTGCTCGATACTGGGACCGTCGGTACTGGGGATGTGACTGCAGCTAACGAAGATGCATTCCTTGACGGAACCATTTCCGGTGGGTCGACCACGATCTACAATGAGAATGGTACAGCTCTTAATGTGGAGGTGCGTTGGGGTAAAACGGTTAATGCGGACGCGGGTGTTCCTGTAGAAGATACTTGGAACTACTACGTTAGTAGTGGCGGAAATGACCCAGCTTGGCTTCAGGTCGGCCAAGTTACCTTTGACGGTTCAGGAGATATGTCCGGTCTCACAGCAGGCTCAATCGGTACGGTCAACGCGACCTCTGACGGATTTGATATTGCAAGTTTGACGGTTGGCGACGTGACAACCTCCAACGTTGAAGTGGCATTCTCGAGCGGTTCGCTCACCCAATATTCTGATCCAAATGGTGTGGCGAGCTCCGTAACGCTTGATCAGGATGGGTATGCTGCTGGAGAGATCGTAGGCATTTCCATTGATGAGTCCGGGCGTATCAACGCAAGCTATTCCAATAGCCAAACGCGCAGTCTTTACGAGATCCCGCTCGCGACATTCGATGCCGAACAAGCGCTCGAGCGTGTTAATGGTGCTGCCTTTGCCGCGACACCAACATCAGGTGAACCTGATCTCACCGCTGGCGGCTCGATTATCTCGAACGCGCTTGAACTTTCCAATGCCGATATCGCATCTGAGTTCTCTAAGCTGATCGTGACCCAGCAGGCCTATTCCGCGAACTCCAAGATCGTAACTTCTGCGGATGAAATGCTCGACAGCGCTCTGAATATGGTTCGGTAACCCATTTCAAATCGGCGGAGCCAGCCGCTCCGCCGAACTTCCTTGATGGTTTAAGAGTGTAGGAGGCAAAGCCATGGGACTGACATCCGCTCTGAACACGGCTCTTTTCGGCCTTACCTACAATCAAAAGCAGATAGATGTTACCGCGTCGAACATCGCCAACGCCGACACCGCTGGCTACTCAACCAAGTCCGTCGAGGCCAATGTTTTCTTCGATGGGCAGGGCAATGTATCGGGGATTTTGTCGAGCGAAGTGAAGCGCTCGGTGGATGAGAGCATCCAGTCCTCTTACTTTGCATCACTTTCCGAGACCAACTATGCGTCTCAGATCTCGACGTTCACCACGCGCCTGGATGATCTGTTCGGCACAATCGACGACGGTTCCGGCCTCAATGCTTTGATGACGGACTTCTCTTCAGCATTGTCATCTCTGGTAAATGATCCGAGCAGTTATGCTGCTCAGCAGGAGGTTGTCGCCGCAGCAGACAATCTCGCGCGTCAGCTCAACAGTTCCTACGAGTCGATCAACGAGCTTAGGGAGAACGCTGACACCCTGCTTATCGGTCAGACCGAGGATGTCAACGAGCTCCTTCAGAGCATTCAGGATATTGACGAGAAGATCCAGGAGGCGAGGGTTGCCAACAACTCGGTGGCGGACCTTTTGGACCAACGCGACCGCTACGTCGAACAGCTTTCCGGTTATCTCGATATTGAGGTGACCGAAGAAAGCAATGGAATGCTGCAGATCAAGTCCCACACCGGACAGCAGCTTCTGGCGAACAACCAGGCTTCAGTTCTGTCTTTCTCGCCGACCAACTACTTTCAGCCTGGTGAGCCGGGCAACACCGTTCTGGTCACCACGCCCGGCGGCACCACGTTCGATCTTATCTCTGGTTCGGAATCAGGGTCACTGGTTGCGCTTGCCGAGGTTCGGGACGAGGTGTTGGTTCAGGCGCAAAGTCAGCTGGACACCATTGCAGCTGAACTGTCTCTCGCCATGTCGAACGTTCCTGTTGAAGGCGTTGAGACCACCGTCGGTGCCGATGAAGGGTTCGTGCTGGATGTCTCTGCTCTTCAGGCGGGAAATACGGTTTCCCTGACCTATAAGGACTCTGCCGGGGATACCCAGAACGTTACGTTTGTCGCAGTAGACGATGCGACGCTTCTGCCATTGGATGACAGCGCGACAGCGCGGGCCGATGACACGGTTTATGGCATCGACATCTCGAGTGGGACACCGGCAACCTATGTGACGCAGATGATTGCGGCTTTGGCTGCCACAGATCTCCAGGTATCTGACGATGGCTCAGGAAACCTGCAGGTCCTGGGAGATGTCGGGGCTCCGGCTTCGGTCTCAAGCTTGACTGCGAGCGTGACGCCGACTGCAGATACGGATCAGGGGCTGGGACTTTCGATCTTTGTTGACCAAAGAGATGGCAAGGAACTCTTTACCGATGCCCTGGAAGACGGTGGGCAACGTGTTGGTTTCGCTCAATCCATCGCGGTGAACTCGTCTCTCACGACGGATAGTTCGCTGTTGGTCTACTACGAGACAACACCGGAAACGAATTCACCCAACGATTCCTCGCGGGCAGAATATCTGCTTGAGCAACTGACTCAAGCGGGAACGACGTTTGATCCGGATGCAGGCATTGGCAATGCAGCGACGCCTTATGAAGGAACGCTGATGACCTATGTGAACCAGGTGGTTGCCTATCAGGGCAACCAGGCAAGCGATGCGGCGACTTATGCTCAGGCCAAAGAAACCCTGACGACAAATCTCGCGGTTCGCTACGAGGAAAGCTACTCGGTCAATGTCGATTCGGAGATGGCGTTTCTGATCGAGTTGGAAAATGCTTATTCGGCCAACGCAAGAGTTATGCAGGCCGTGAATGAGCTCTTCGACGTCCTTCTGAATACAGTGTAGGTGCAATATGGCCGTTGATACGATTTCCACATCCCGGTCCTATATGACCAAACAGGTCACGAGCCTGAGCAAAACGCTGACGGAAAAGACCACTCAGCTTGCAACCGGCAAGGTTTCGACAACCTTTGGGGGGATCGGTAACAACCGCCTGCTCGATCTGGAACTTACGCAGAAGGTCGGACAGATCGACTCCTATAAAGAGACCATTGTCAGCGCGAGCCTCCATATCGAGACATTGAACCTGACGCTCGAACGTCTGGAAGAGATACGCCGGGATGCGAAATCGGCTCTCGATCCCAATGAATTCGTTCTGCAGTCCGATGGGCAGACGCAATCCCAGGCCACTGCCGAGGTGCTGCTTTTTGAAGTCGCCAACCTGTTGAACACGGAAGTTGCAGGTCATTACCTATACGGCGGCAGCGATGCCTACTCCAACCCGGTGGCGGCCATTCAGGACATTCTGGAAGGTGCTGATGGGCTCGACGGTCTCAAGACGGTGATGGATGAATTTTCGCAGGCCAATCTAGGGGTCAATGAAAACGGCCGTCTAGATATCTCGGCATTGACGACAAACTACGCAGCTGGTGTGCCAACGGATTCGACCTTCACGATTTCGGAAGACGGTGCACACGACTTCGGCTTTGACATCTCCACAGTCACGTCAAGCTTGAGCAACGTTGCGATCACCGGCCCAGGCGGTGGAGATCCTGACACCTTCGATGTTCAATTTACCGGACAGCCGACATTGGGCGAGACGATTGCCGTCGAATTCACCTTGCCACCAGACCACACCGATACCTTCACGATCGAGCTCGAAGCGACATCTACTGGCGGTGAGGGCGCCTTTGCCATCGGCGCAGATCTGGAGGAAACGGCGGAGAACCTTCGGACAGCAATTTCCGAGGCGCTTGAAGAAGAAGCACAAACAAACCTCAAGGCCTTGTCGGACGATTGGGCGGCCGACAATTTCTTCGATACCTTTGGTGGCGTAGAGCCCATGCGGATCGATGGTCCGCCATATGATACGGCCACAGCCCTGACGGCGGGCGGTTCCACGACAGTCGCTTGGTACACCGGCGAAAATTCGGCAACGACGAATGCGCGCGAAGACAAGAGCGCCGTTATCGATACAAATTTAACGGTCAACTATGGTGCGCGCGCGAATGAGCAGGGGCTGACGGACTTGATGAAGGCGCTTGCGACCTTTGTAAGCGCGGATTTCTCTGCAGGAACGGACAATGACAAACTGTATCACTCCGCACTCGCAACAGAGCTGCGCGCGGTTTTGGAGCCGGATACTGCGGATCAGTCCGGAATCGTTGATATTTCGACGGAAATTTCCATCGCTCATCGTGCGGTCGAGAGCGCGGATGATCGGCATGACCAGATGAGGTCCAGCTACCTGACGACGATCGGTGAGATTGAAGGTGTCGACAACGAGCTTCTGGCAGCGGAAATCCTTCAGCTTCAGACCAACATAGAGGCGTCCTACAGGGCGTCGTCGATCGTTTATAATCTGAGCATCGTCGACTACCTCTAAGGCCTTGGCAGGAAGCCTGTAGTCGAATTCGCAAATGAAAAAGACCGGCATCTTCCAAGAAGGTGCCGGTCTTTTTGTCATCTAGCGGTTTGTTCCTACTCGGCCTGTGCCCGAAGACCTTCCGCTATGTTGCGGTTTATGGAAATCAGAGTGCCCAGCTTTTCCGGAACGGGTTCGATCATTATCGCCATTGTGTGTTTGAACACAAACACGCCAAGAGATGCCAAATTGTTCTTGATATCCTGGGGTAGCTGGCTCTCGGCACTCGTGGCTGAGGTTACCAGGATTGTCCATAGCTTCCTGTTGTAGGCGAGCGCCTCGTCCTTTTCGGCGAAGGAGCTTTCTTCCCATTCATCCTTGATCAACTGAAGTCGCGCTGCCGCCTTCATCAGAAGGGTTGCTTCCAGCTCCCTCGGTGACACTGCCACCTGACTCGTCTTCTGGTAAGCCTGCGCTGCCTGTTTGTACATGGCCGATCAGCGTCCTCTCGTACTCGATGAGCTTACGTGCTTCTTTCAGGGCTTTATAAAAGGCACCGGTTATTATCGAGTTACTAATTCGCGTGACGTATGGAATTGTACTCGGTGCAGCCTTTACGATATCATTTACAAGAGTGAAGTAGTTGTCCTGAATTCTGTCCACTTCACTTGAAAGATACATCAGCTGGACGGCCAGATAGACGCGTTTTGCAGGTGTATCCGCTGTGGCTGGCGTGAGAATGTCCTTCTCACGCAAGATTGGCGCCTGGCCTTCGATAAACAGACGGGTTCTTTGATTGTCATTGGTGATGATTGAATCGCCGATGATAATCCGCTCACCCGGTTTAAGCTCGACCTTGAGCGCCATTCCTTGACCTCCACCTCAAAAGTATCCGGGAGCAACATTGCGCAACAGTTAACGCGCAGACCAGAAACCTTAACGAATTTTCTGCTGTTTTTAACCGAAAAGACTAAGCACGCTCTGTTCGGCCTGGTTCGCGAGAGAGAGCGCGGTCGAAGACAGCTGTTGACGTGTCTGAAGGGCAAGCATGTTGGCGCCTTCTTCGTTCATGTCAGCGATTGTCAGCGCGCCGGCTCCGACCTCAAGCGTATTGATAAGCTCTTCGGTGAAACTCGTCCTGATCTCGACGGTGGACAGGCTCGTTCCAAGCTCTCCGGCCGCAGAGCGCAGTTCATCCAGGGCCGAGTTAATCGCCTGCAGAACACGCTCGATGTCGGTGTCGTCCTTGAAGCCGGAGTCGGTGGCTGTCAGGTTGACGGTACCGTCCGTCGTCGCGAATTCATCGATGTTGAAGTCTTGGTTGCTGCTCGTGATCGACCATGAAACATCGCCTTCCATGGAAATGCTGCCGGATGCAAAATTCGCATCGAGACCCTTGACTGACTTGATCAGGCTGACGAGGTCGCTGACAGTTGTGTCGTCATCGATCTCGATGGAAGCCGCTTCGAAACCATTTCCATCGGTAATGTAGAGAACATCGTCAACTTCAAAACCACCGGAAGACGTCAAAGTAGCGGCAGCTGTCATGACCGAGGTTGTAAGAGTGGTCGTGCCGGCGCCTACGCCGCCGTTGGTCGCGGTGCCGCCAGACGTTGCGTCCTTGGAAATTGAAAGTGTGTTTGCTGGGTTAAGGCCAGAGTCTATCGTAATTTGATCAGTGGTTTCATCGAAAGACGCCTTAATGCCCTGAACGCCGTTGAGAGCATTGACGTAATCTTGAACCGTCTCGATTTCACCTGCGCCTGATCCAACGGTGAATGTAGTGGTGGTGGTACCATCCGAGACAGATATGATATTGCCATCAACCCAGTCTGTCAGATCGGAAAGCTTCGAAGACGCCTGGAGCCCCGTCAAATCGAGAGTTGTTGACCCGCTTGCAACCGTAAAGGACGAGGTCGCGCCAGCACCGTTCTCGAGATCTGAAAGCGCTAGGCCCGTCGAAAGCGTGGTGTCGGTGAAATCTACCGGATCAACTGTGAGGTTTGAGGTGCTGTCTTCATTGAAGATCACCTGGAGTTCATTGCCAAGACCAGCGAGAAGGTTCTTGCCCTTGTAATCGGAGTCACGTGCGAGATCCTCGATTTGCTCGAGAATGTCGTTGTATTGCTCGGTGTAGGTCTTGCGCTGGTATTCGCTTTGGGTCTGAAGCGCCTGGTTGGCGATTGCCTTGGCGGACTCAACAAGCCTTGTGATGCCGGTGAGGCCGTCATCTGCGGCGCGGATCGTTTGGACTGCCTGGCCCATATTATCGAGGAGATTGGAAAGGTCGCTCGCTCGGTCATTCAAGCCGGACGCTGTAAAGAACGAATTTGGGTTGTCTAGCGCGGAATTGACTTTCAATCCGGTTGCCAGCCGGTTTTGCGTCGTCGATTGCAGCTTGGCCGTGCTTTTCAAGGAGAGCAAGTTTTCCCGAACGGCACTAGAAAGGACAATATCGCTCATTTGGGGTCACCACATCATTTACAGGCGCCTTAGTCGAAAGGCTTACGTTTCCAATACCTTCGGCTGAAGGTGATTGGAGCGAAGTGTAAATGGAAAGTTAACCGCCAGTGCACCTGTTAATGGTTTGGTAGGAGGAGTTACCAAAAACTTTCTTTTAACTATCTGGAAATAAAGGGAAAAATTTGAAGCTAATTTGGGCTCTTAGGCGAAAAACGCCGAAAACGGCGAGGCAAGGCCCCGCCGTTTCCGATTGTCAGCTTGTGAGTCGTGCTTTCGCCTGATTCTTCTTAGAAGAGGGAAAGTACCGTCTGATCCGCCTGAGAAGCGAAGGAGAGGGACGTTGAGGCGAGCTGCTGGCGTGTCTGAAGAGCCAGAAGGTTCGCGCCTTCTTCGTTGGTGTCGGCCAGGGTCAGTAACCCCGCACCTTCAACCAGCGTGTTGACCATCGACTTGGTGTAGTCCTGCCGAATTTCCACGGTCGAGAGATTGGTACCAAATTCGGATGCTTGAGAACGCAGGTTTTCAAGCGCATTGTTCAGCTTGTCGACGACGCGGTTGATGTCGTTGTCAGTTGCGAACCCGCTGTCAGTTAGAGCTGCGATGGTGACACCATCAGTATCTGCAGTAAATGCGGATGCGTTGAAGTCAGCGTTGTCGCTCGTGAGATACAAGTCAGTTTCACTCAGCAGTGCCAGTTTGCCGGTGGTCGTATTAAAGGTGGCGCTTACACCAGCGAAATCGTCGATGAAATTGGTCAGATCATCGATGCTCGTGTCTTCTTCAATTTCGAGTGAACCCAGTTCGAAATTGTTACCGTCAGTTAGTGTGAGCGTGTCTCCGACCTTATAGGAGCCCGAATCCGACAAATTGGTGGTCAATGCCGTAAACTTGGTTGCATTGAGCGTTGACAGGGTAGCGGTGCCGGAGCCGGTTCCAGCGCCGTCATTGCGCAAGCTCAGGTCGTCGTTTGAGACAATTGTCAGCGTGCCGGTTGCCTCATCAAATTCGGCGCTCACGCCGGCCGTATCCTCAATTTGGTTGATGAGGTCCTGTACCGTCGTATCCGAGGCTACGGTTACCGTAGATCCTGAAATTTGGGCAGAAGCCGTTGTCCCGTCGTGGAGGCTGATGTTGTTGCCGACGTTGAAGGCTGTAGAGTCGCTCAAAAGAGAGCTTGAATTCAGCGTTGTTGTGCCGTCGGTGAGAACAAATGTAGCTTCGCCGCCTTCGAGCTGGAAAGAGGTTGCGCCGCCTTGACCTTCGACGAGATCAGACAAGTTAAGGCCGGTTGACAAGGCTGCGTCTGTGTAATCAACGGCGCCGATTTTCAATTTCGAGGTTGCGTCCTCATTGAAGATCGTTGTGAGATCGTTGCCGTCGCCGGCAAGAAGGTTCTTGCCTTTATAGGAAGAGTCCTTGGCAACGTCTTCAATCTGCTCGAGCAGATTGTTGTACTGGGCAGCGAATTTTGCGCGCTCGTACTGGCTCTGGGTCTGAAGCGCCTGATTGGCTTTCGCCTTGGCGGATTCGACCAGGTCGGTGATTGTCGAAATACCTTCGTCAGCTGCCTTGATCGTCTGCAGCGACTGCCCCATGTCTTCCAGAAGATTGCTGAGGTCACTCGCGCGGGAATTTAGACCCGATGCGGTGAAGAAGGAATTTGGATTGTCGAGAGCCGAGTTCACCTTCAGGCCGGTTGCCAGCTTGTTCTGGACACCGGACATCATGTCCGCGGTTGACTGAAGTGTGAGGAGGTTCTGCCGTACTCCGGCGGAGAGGGTGATATCGTCCACTTGTGTTCCCTTTCCTGGGTCCCAAAATTTGATCCGCTCGTCCTGAGCGGCTTGACTAGGATCATCTTCTGTTAACCCTAATCAATGGTTAATCAGTCGCACTTTTAGGGTTAATGACTGGTTAACGTCTTGGGCGGGATAGCTTTTCGTGGGGAAAGGGGGCTTCGCCAAGGCAAAAAAAACGGCGGGCCGCTTGGGCCCGCCGTTCACGTCGTTGATGTCTGAGTGTCTTAGAAGAGACGCAGAACGTTCTGGTCTGCCTGGGATGCCAGAGACAGGGAGGTTGAAGCGAGGGATTGCTGGGTCTGAAGAGCCAACAGGTTCGCGCCTTCCTCGTTGGTGTCTGCCAGCGTCAGCATGCCAGCACCTTCTTCCAACGTGTTGATGATGTCGTTGGTGAAGCTCTGACGGCTTTCCACGATCGACAGGTTGGTACCGAATGTGGATGCCTGCGAGCGCAGGGTGTCCTGAGCGCCTTTCAGTTTGGAAAGCGCTGCGTCGATATCTGAATCCGTCGCAAAGCCGGAATCGGTGCCGTCAGTCGTGAAATCAGCAGGCGTCGTATCCGAAGATGCTGTTGTCAGCTTGAAGTCTGATGTCACAGTCAGTGTGTTGGAGGCGAAAGCAGCGCTTGCGCCGTCAACATCGTCATAAAGATCTTCCAGATCACCGATCGTGGTGTCGGCCTCGATCTCCAGGGACGCGACTTCGGTACCGTTGGCATCGGTGAGGGTGATCACGTCACCGGTGGAGAAGTTTGCCGTGGAGTCCAGCGTGGTTCCGGCAGTTCCAGTGACGGCGAGTGTCGCTGTCCCGCTGGTCGCCTCTGTCAGATCCGACAGGTTCAGGCCAGTGGAAGATGACGCATCAGTATAGTCAACGGCAGAGATGCTCAGGCTGGAAGAGCCATCTTCGTTGAAGGTCACCGAGAGATCGTTGCCGGTGCCGCCAAGGAGGTTCTTGCCCTTGTAGCCACTGTCTTTTGCAATGTCTTCAATCTGCGTCAGGAGCTCATTGTACTCTGAGGCATATTGAGCGCGCTCGGATTGGCTGGATGTTTGAGCAGCCTGGTTCGCCTTCGCTTTTGCTGCATCAACCAGATCAGAGATCGCTGTGATCCCCTTGTCCGCCGCCTGCAGCGTCTGGACCGACTGGCCCATGTCGTCAAGCAGGGAGGAGAGATCGCTTGCGCGGTTTTCCAGGCCCTTTGCGGTGAAGAAAGAGTTCGGGTTGTCGAGAGCCGAGTTGACCTTCTTGCCCGTTGAGAGTTTTTCCTGAACCGAGCTCATGAGGTCGGAAGTGGCCTGCAGTGCATTGAGGTTCGAGCGAACGGCACTGGAGAGAGTGATATCGGCCATGTTTATTCCTTTCTAGGACTAAGCTTTAACAACGACCCTTCCTGGGTCTCGCGTTCTAGAAATGGTTTGTTCAGGAAAACGTTGTGTGAAGAAACGTGGTTAGCGTCAGTTAACCTTAACAATCTGTTTCAATTAAAGAAAACGGCGGGTGAGTGCCCGCCGTTCTAGTTCTCGACGTCTTGCGTTTCTTAGAAGAGACGCAGAACGTTCTGGTCGGCCTGAGCAGCCAGAGACAGGGACGTTGAGGCGAGGGATTGCTGGGTCTGAAGAGCCAGCAGGTTCGCGCCTTCTTCGTTTGTGTCAGCCAATGTCAGTTTGCCAGCACCTTCTTCCAAAGTGTTGATCATGGAATTGGTGAAATCCTGACGGTTCTGAACGATGGACAGGTTGGTACCGAATGTGGACGCCTGCGAGCGCAGGGTGTCCTGAGCGCTTTTCAGTTTGGAAAGCGCTGCATCGATATCAGTGTCTGACGCAAAGCCAGAATCTGTTCCGTTCGTCGTGAAGTCAGCAGGTGTTGCATCCGATGAGGACGTGGTCAGCTGGAATTCAGACGTAACTGTCAGGGTGTTTGAGGCAAACTCGGCACTCGCGCCGTCTACATCATCGTAGAGAGCTTCCAGATCGGAGATGGTGGTGTCATCTTCGATTTCCAGGGACGCAACTTCAGTGCCATTGGCATCGGTGAGGGTGATCACGTCGCCAGTCGCGAAGTTGGCCGTGGAGTCCAGAGTGGTTCCGGCAGTGCCGGTAACAGCGAGTGTTGCTGTGCCGCTTGAGGAGGTCGCAAGATCAGACAGGTTAAGCCCTGTGGAGCTAGAGCTGTCTGTGTAGTCGACCGACGAAATTCCCAGGCTGGAAGAGCCGTCTTCGTTGAAGGTCACGGAGAGATCGTTACCGGTACCACCGAGAAGGTTCTTGCCCTTGTAACCGCTGTCCTTTGCGATGTCTTCAATCTGCGTCAGAAGTTCATTGTACTCTTCGGCATACTGAGAACGTTCGGTCTGGCTAGAGGTCTGGGACGCCTGGTTTGCTTTCGCCTTGGCTGCATCGACGAGGTCGCTGATCGCCTCGATACCTTTGTCGGCGGCCTTCAACGTCTGAACGGACTGACCCATGTCATCCAAAAGGGAAGACAGGTCATTTGCACGATTTTCCAGTCCCTTCGCAGTAAAGAAGGAATTTGGATTGTCGAGTGCCGAATTGACCTTTTTGCCGGTGGAGAGTTTCTCCTGAACCGAGGTCATCATGTTTGAAGTTGCCTGGAGGGCATTGAGGTTTGAGCGAACCGCGCTCGAAAGATTGATGCTATCAGCCATTTTCTGATCCTTTCTAGGATTACGCGATACGGAACCCTTCCTGGGTTCGACGCGGAAAAAATGGCATCTCCAATCGTAAACAGACGTTAAGAAACATGGTTAGCAACAATCTAACCTTAAGTATAAGTGAACATGAATAAATAAATGGCGGGCTATTCCCCGCCATCTACTTGTTTTTGTTGGCTTCGCCTTAGAAGAGGCGCAGAACGTTTTGGTCTGCCTGAGCCGCCAGCGAGAGTGAGGTCGAGGCGAGGGTCTGCTGGGTTTGAAGAGCCAGCAGGTTCGCGCCTTCCTCGTTGGTATCGGCCAGCGTCAGTTTGCCGGCGCCTTCTTCCAACGTGTTGATGATGGCGTTGGTGAAGTCCTGGCGACCTTCCACGATCGACAGGTTGGTACCGAATGTGGATGCCTGCGAGCGCAGGGTGTCCTGAGCGCCTTTCAGTTTGGAAAGCGCTGCATCGATATCTGAATCCGTCGCAAAGCCCGAGTCTGTACCGTCGGTCGTGAAGTTGGCGGGCGTCGCATCCGAAGATGCTGTTGTCAGCTTGAAATCAGATGTTACCGTCAGCGTGTTGGAGGCGAAAGCAGCGCTTGCGCCGTCAACATCGTCATAAAGGGCTTCCAGATCTTCGATCGTGGTGTCGGCCTCGATCTCCAGGGACGCGACTTCGGTGCCGTTGGCGTCAGTGAGAGTGATCACGTCACCAGTCGCGAAGTTTGCCGTGGAGTCCAGCGTGGTTCCGGCAGTTCCAGTGACGGTGAGTGTCGCTGTCCCGCTGGTTGCCTCTGTCAGGTCCGACAGGTTCAGGCCAGTGGACGATGACGTGTCAGTGTAGTCCACCGACGAAATGCCCAGGCTGGAAGAGCCGTCTTCGTTGAAGGTCACCGAGAGATCGTTACCGGTGCCGCCAAGGAGGTTTTTGCCACCGTAACCACTGTCCTTCGCGATGTCCTCTATCTGGGTCATCAGCTCATTGTACTCTGAGGCATATTGAGCACGTTCTGACTGGCTGGAGGTTTGCTGTGCCTGGTTCGCTTTCGCTTTTGCGGAATCAACCAGATCGGAAATCGCCTCGATCCCCTTGTCCGCTGCTTTGAGCGTCTGGACCGACTGGCCCATGTCGTCGAGCAGGGTGGACAGATCGCTCGCGCGGTTTTCCAGGCCCTTTGCGGTGAAGAAAGAGTTCGGGTTGTCGAGAGCCGAGTTGACCTTCTTGCCCGTTGAAAGTTTTTCCTGAACCGAGCTCATCAGCTCAGAAGTAGCCTGAAGAGAGTTCAAGTTAGTGCGCACTGCGCTTGAAAGAGTAATACCACCCATTACAGAGTTCCTTCTGTTTTCCCTAGTCATTCTTCCTGAACGACATGCGAACTCTGCCGGTAAAAATTGTATCGAATCCTAATTAACTAGGTTACTGGATTTTAAGTTTAAATATGCGTGAATTTGTAGAGTTAATTTATTTGGTTAATGCTAAATATATTTGTTATATGTTTGTGGCTGTGTGGTTTTTTACTTTCATTTACCATGGTGTTGTGTGTGGGGTCGAAACACAAAAAATCCGCTCACGCAAAGCGTGGCGGATGTGTCATGCGGCGCTTGATCCTGGGTGGTTCTCAGCGCCGCTTACGGGGTAAGGCGTGTGGTCTGCCTTCGGGTGACTGCTCAGGCGGTCTTGGCGATGTTCTGCGATCGGGCTTCGTTGGCCTGATCTGAAATCGTCTTTGCGTATGCGCGAAGACGGCGCAAGGTTTCACTGGGAACCTGCTGGACCACTTCACCTGTATCGCTGTCTGTCGCGATGTAGATCAGGCTGTCGCTTTCCGGATCGCGAACATTTCGTCGATCAAGTTGTTGAGCTTGAGTTTGTAGCTCTTGACTGCGCTTGTTGTCAGCTGTGCGTCGCGCATCATTCGCGTCGGCGGATGGGTTGACCGTGCTGCTTGCGGGCAGTTCAGTCTTAGCTGCAGGTTCAATGCGCTCTGGGGCGCGGGCTTCCGGCGTGATCGCCGTATAAGACGGCAAGGGTGGCCGGACGAGTGCCGATTCCATCGTCTTTCCCTCCGGGTTACGAAAAACAATACCCGATGAGAGTTGAGGGTAACGTAAGGGAATGAATCCGACGTTAACGGAACGGTTATAATTTTAGATAACTGCACTTGCTGACTGATTCGTTTTTTAGATCAATGGCATGTGCAAGAAGCAAGTTAGGCAAATAATACTTCAAAATTGACCTTGCGGCAAACCTGACAGCAAGAAGCCGTAGCATGACGCTACGGCTTTCGAGGTTCTGCATGCGAAGAGCGTTGCTCAAGGCGGGCTCAGGCCACAAGCCTCAAAGCGATTGATTGATCGCTATTCCGCTTGCTGCTCTCGGGCCGGAAGCAGACGCGCCACCTGGTCCATATGTCGTGCTTCTCTGCTGCGCGCCGACGGCCTTTGCAACGCTCGAGACAACGCTGCTCGCGACCTCGCGCGCGGTTGACAGGACAGCAAGGTTTATCCTGAGTACCGGCTGGAATTCGGCGTGTTGCCGCTTCAGGTTCTGCGCCGACGCCGGAGCCATGTTGCCAAGTGCAACGGCATGTTCCTTGGCGCACATCATGCCGCGAGTGTATTCGTGGATCAGCCGGGCTTTTTCAGGCTGCAGCGTACCGGCTTCCTTCAGTTTGCCACCTCTGACCAGGTCCGTCTCGTTTTCTATCAGCGCCAGCAGCGTTTCCATTGTGCTGCTCAAGGTCGAGCAAAACAGGTTCGCTTCAGTAGGGCTGGTCGGACGCTCAAGCGAGAACGGCATGTTCTGGGTTTCCGTATGCACGGTCATTGCGAGTTCTCCTGGAGTTCCAACAGTTGCCGTTCGATGGTGTCGGCAAGGCCAATGCCGCCGGCATCCGAGACGGATTTTGCGTATTCGTCGATCATCATTCCGCGCCAGGCCTCGGCGCCGTTGCCACTTCCCCAGGTTCCGCCTTCTTCAAGGCCGGTGAACATGGCTTCGAGCATGTTCTTCAGGAAGACGGATTCATATTTCTCGGAGGCATCACGAACAGCGCTCTTGTTCGACCTGTCCACGCCGGCAAGCGCATCAATCGGATTTGCCTGTGCGGAAACGGATTGAGCTGGGTTGAACATTATCAAAGCACCTCGATGTCAGCTTGCAGGGCACCGGATGCCTTGATTGCCTGAAGGATAGAGATCATGTCGCGCGGGCCGATACCAAGGGCATTCAGACCGTCGACAAGTTGCTTAAGTGTTACCGCTTCGGGAACGATCGCCAGTTTGGCGTCGGGATCGTCGTTGACGAAGAGTTCCGATCGGGGAACGATTGCAGTCTGACCGTTGGCGAAGGGCAGGGGCTGAGAAACCTCAGGTGTCTCGGCGATGGTGACGGTCAGATTGCCCTGTGCGACAGCCACCATGGAGACCTTGACGTCCTGGCCCATGACGATGATGCCGGAATTTTCGTCGATCACGACACGCGCAGCGAGATCTGGTTCCACAATGAGCTGCTCGATGTCGGTCAGCAGATCCACGATGTTGCCGTCATACTCGCGTGGCAGGTCAATACGCACGGTGCCTGGATCGAGAGGTTCGGCCGTTGGCATGCCGATCAGCTCGTTGATCGAAAGTGCGATGCGGCGAGACGTGGTGAGATCCGGATTGCGCAGCGCCAGGCGCAGCGTCGTCAAGGAGGCGAGTTTGAATTCGACTTCACGCTCAACCAGGCCGCCATTTGCGATGCGCCCGGCTGTGGGAACACCTCGGACCACAGACGCGGCATCTGCCTGAGCGGAAAAGCCGCCTATGGCGACCGAGCCCTGAGCGATTGCATAGACTTCGCCGTCTGCGCCCACGAGCGGCGTGACCAACAACGTTCCGCCCTGAAGGGAGGCAGCGTTGCCGAGTGCGCTGACAGAAACGTCGATGCGTGTTCCCTGTGTGGAAAAGGGCGGCAGGTTTGCCGTTACCATCACGGCTGCGACCGTGTTTGTGTTCAGATCGACGTCGCGGGTGTTTACACCAAGACGTTCCAGCATTGCTTGCAGGCTCTGTCTGGTGAAGGGAGCATTTCTTAGTCCGTCACCGGTTCCGTTCAGGCCAACAACAAGGCCGTATCCGATCAACTGGTTTTCACGAATTCCCTCGAAGTCTGCAATGTCCTTGATGCGGGACGCGGACAGGGCAGCAGTCGTCAGGAGCGTCATGCAGAGCACGACAGCGAAGAACCTGAAGAAAATGCCATTGGTCATGCGATCTACCTGTATCCAGGGCGTTTGTGGAACCGGCAAAATGCTGCCGATGTTTTCTGGCTCTCATAATGCGAGAGATGTGCCAAACTCTGCCAAGACGCCGAAGTGACGGAAATTTTCAGTATTTCTGCCATTTTTCAGTTTTCGGCTGGAGTTGGGAAAAATGAATGGTGCGAAGTTGGCGGCAAATATTGCCGACCGTGCTCGGATTCATTTACCCTTCAGGGAAGATTCTGACACTCGGCGGTGCGCACTCGGGAATGAGGCCGGTGCCAACGGAGCGGACACACCATGCGAATTACCGGACAAAAACCAGTTTCTGGCGTGCAGGGCCGGGGGGCGAAAAAACGCAGCGGGTCCGCTGGCGATGCTTTCACACCGGAGATGGGGGACGATAGCAGCCCGACCGCCGCGACCACCAGCGCGATGGGCGTTCAGGGCATGGATGCTCTCCTGGCGCTTCAGGAGGTCGGCGAGGATCCTGAACGTCGCCGCAAAGCCGCCCGTCATGGCCATTCGCTTCTGGACGGGCTTGAATCCATAAAAACCGATCTGCTTGGTGGGCTGATTTCGGAGGACCGCCTGGAAGCGCTCGCTCATGAAGTTGGCAACCATGTCGAGAGCGGCGATGAGGAGGTGGATTCGGTGCTTCGCGAGATCGAATTGCGTGTCAAAGTCGAATTGGCAAAACTTGGCCGATTCACGGACTAGCAGGTGGCCTTGCAACAGCGGAAGAGGCCTGAAAAACTGCGAAAAATTGCAAGTAATTGAATTAACTATGTTTTTTGTAACATCATTTTTAACAAAACGACCGTTGTCGGTTCAGGGTCTCGGAGATATATTGCCCGCGGCCTAACGGGAATCCGGAGCTATCTATGACGGTTGAACTTGAGTCTGAATATCGACCCACCGAAGACGAGCCGTTTATGAATGACAGGCAGCGTGAGTACTTCAAGAACAAGCTGCTTGCCTGGAAAGACGACATTCTAAGGGAGAGCAAGGAGACCCTTGTGATCCTGCAGGAAGAAAGTCAGAACCATCCTGACTTCGCTGACCGCGCTTCTTCTGAGACAGACCGATCAATTGAGCTGCGTGCCCGAGACCGGCAACGCAAGCTGATTTCCAAGATTGATGCCGCGCTGGAGCGGATCTCTGACGGAAGCTATGGCTACTGCGAAGAGACTGGAGAGCCGATTGCTCTCCGACGACTTGAAGCGCGCCCGATTGCGACGCTGTCGATTGAAGCGCAGGAAGCGCACGAGCGCCGCGAGAAAGTCTACCGCGACGATTGAGCCAGGCGGAACAGCTTTGAATTGAAAAAGCCCTTCCGAATTTCGGGAGGGCTTTTTTGTGGCTGGAGAAATGTCCGTTCCTGCGACAGCTGTCGGATCATGTTCTGAAAATGAAAACGGGCACGGCACTCGGGGAGCGAGATACCGTGCCCGTTGTCAGCGATCGAGTATGGCTTCTAGAACACCATGATCGACCGCCGGGGGAGCTTGACTGATAGCGCTTGTCAACCGCGCATCAGAAGGGGAGCATGATGTCGAGGACCTGACTGCCGTAGCGCGGTTGCTGGACATCGGTGATCTGGCCACGCCCGCCGTAACCAATACGCGCCTCGGCAATTTTCTCGCTGGCAATGGTGTTGTCCGAGCTTATGTCTTCCGGACGGACGATACCGGCAACGACCAGTTCACGAACCTCGAAGTTGACGCGCACTTCCTGGCGTCCTTCGATCACGAGATTGCCGTTGGGAAGAACCTGCAGAACAACGGCAGCAACGCTTGTCTCCAGGGTTTCTTCCCTGTCCACACTGCCTTCGCCGGAGAAGTTTGAGCTGCTGTCGACCGATGCGATGTCGCTGGCGGCAACGCCGGCAGGCATGAAGATGGTGTCGATCGCTGTGCCCAATGCGCCGCCGACGCCGTTGGAGCTGCTGTCCGATCTGGATCGTTCGGTGGTGTTGTCAAACTCCGCCTTGTCGGAGATGGTTACGACAACGGTCAGAATATCGCCGATCTGTTTGGCGCGCTGGTCCTCAAAGAAGGCCCTGTTGCCCGATCGCCAGAGGGAGTTGGCGTTGTAATGCGCCTTCTGCGGTTCAGGCATCGGCATCTGAACGGGGCGGTAGCCTGCAGTTGTTGTCGGATCCTGAATGGCGTTCAAGGCGGGTTGCTGTCCAACCTGGGACAGACGGTCAGGTGCGCCGCAGCCGGCAGAAAGACTTGCCACGGCAATGCCGAGAAGAAGAAATTTTCCGGACTTCAGAGTGCTCATTGATTGCCCCCATCAAGGCTGGCGACGATCGGATTGGAGCGTGCGATGCGCACGTGTCCGCGAGAGGTGACGATGGCCGGCACAATCCGCCGGGAGTCCAGGTTCATGATGTCGATCACATCACCCTTGGCGCCGCTGTCGATTGCCTGGCCGCGTGTTGTCAGTTTCATGCCCGGGATTTCGAAGTTCACGGTGACCTTCTCGCCCCTGGCGATGATAACCGGCCGTTCGAAGTCGTTCCGCGTCAACGGGCTGTTGGCGCGAAGATTGCCGCGGGCAGCAAGTCCTGCGATGTCTTCGCTCGAGATCAGCGCATTGGAAGGTACTTGCAGGCGCGGCAGGCGGACTGTGGTGAGGTCAGCTGCTTTCAGGATACCACCGCGGTTCAGTGGCCGGGCGAGAGCAACCACTTCCATCATCTCGCGGGCGAAACCGGTCAGCTGAAAACTGGACCTTCCCCGGGCGCCATCGACACTAAGATAAAGCGTGAACCGTCCGTCGGTGCGTGACCACAGGACACGGTCAACCACAACCGGCTCCTGTGAGGACGGGTTTGCCTGTATCTGGGAAGGGGCGCGGTAGAAGGTGATCTCAAGGTCCCGGGGGGCGAGGCTCGCATCCCGCTGTGCGAGTGTTCTGCTGGCCAGGTCCTTGAGGCGCTCGAGGTCATAGACATCAGCACGCCGATGAACCACGACTTCATTCAGACCATCGGTGCCGGCGGTGACCAGGCCAGCGGCACGTGCGCGGCGCGCGACGGTTTCTGCCGGTACGTTGCCTGATGTTCCAAGGTCCGGAGATCTGAACAGGGGAACCTGCGCGAACTCGCCGGCAGAGGTGTAGAAGTCGCCAACGGTGACGATCTGATCGAGGGTCGAGACCTCGGACCGCAGGACCGGCCGAAGATCGCTCTGGGCACAGGCAGGTGCAGCCAATGCTGCAAGTGCAAGTCCGGCAAGGACTAGAAGGCGTTTCATGGCGCTGTCTCCTTACCGGATGTTGGTTGTGGTGGAGTACATTTCGTCAGCGGCCTGGATGATCCTTGAGTTCATCTCATATGCGCGCTGGGCGGAAATCAGGTCGGCAATCTCGGTAACGGCGTCTACATTTGCCATTTCCAGGTAGCTCTGCTGAAGGTCGCCATAACCGTCCGTACCAGGATTGTCGATCTGGGGTGCGCCACTGGCGTCCGTCTCGAGGTAGAGGTTGTCGCCGATAGCTTCGAGGCCCGATTTGTTGACAAAGCGGGCGAGCTGGATCTGGCCGAGATTGTTGGTCGCGCCGTTGCCGTCGATCACCTGAACCGTCCCGTCAGACGAGATCGTGATGTCTCTTGAATCTTCCGGAATGTCGATGCCGGGATCCACGGTGTAACCATCGATGGTCACGATCGTGCCGTTGGCGTCGCGCTCGAACGAGCCGTCACGAGTGTAGCCGGTGTTGCCATCGGGAAGCTGGATCTGGAAGAATCCTTCGCCACGAATTGCGACATCAAGCTCCTTGCCAGTCGCCTCCAGCGTGCCCTGGGTCATGATCCGCGCGGTTGCCGCAGTCTTTACACCAGAGCCGATCTGGACACCGGTCGGGACGATGGTGCCCGTGGTTGAGGTCTCAGCGCCCATGCGGCGCAGGTTTTGATAGAGAAGATCCTGGAAGTCGGCGCGCTGTTTCTTGTAGCCGGTCGTGCGCATGTTGGCGACGTTGTTCGAGATGACCTCGACATTCAGCTCCTGGGCTTTCATGCCGGTCGCAGCGATATGGAGTGCTTTCATTTATCGTGTCCTTCGGTGCGATCAGGCTTCAAGTCGGCCGAGTGTCTGGATGGCCTGTTTGCGCAGGTCATCCGTGTCCGCCATCAGTTTTGAAACGGTTTCATAGGCGCGGGTAATGCGAACCATGTGGGCGATCTCGATCACGCCACGCACGTTCGATTGCTCGAGCGCGCCCTGAATGACCCTTGGGTTTTCTGCAGGGAGCGGCTCCTCATGGGTGTAGAGGTTTTCGCCGAGTGCCTTGAGGTCTTCCGCATCGTCGAAGTCGACAATGCGAATGTTGCCGCGAATTCCCAGTTCGGACACGATCGTGCCGTCTTCGGCAATATCGACCTTGCCGTCCTCGGTGGTGAAGCTGATCGGGCCGCCGTCCGTCAGGACCGGTTTGCCGTCCGCCGTCGTCAGCTGGCCCGTCGGTGCGATGTGAAATGCACCGTTGCGCGTATAGGCTTCGGTGCCATCTTCATTTTGCACCGCGAACCAGCCGTCGCCATCGATCGCTACGTCGAAATCGTTTCCAGTCAGCCGGACACTTCCCTGAAGAAGGTTCAGGCCTGCACCGTAGTCCTGCACATAGGACAGATTCTTGTCGCCCTGCATGAATTCGGTCGCCTCAGCCAGGGGCATCAAGACTTCCTCAAAGACCATGCGCTGGGTCTTGTAACCCGTTGTCGTCAGGTTCGCCATGTTGTTGGCGACGAGGTCCATCTGATTCCTCAGGGACATCTGACGAGACAGGGTTATGAGCTGTGCATTCTCCATGTTAACAAATCCCTTTGCTCCCCGATGAGCCGGCAATCTCCCCAGACCGCTGGCTCGAGACCTTGTTTGCACATGCCGTGCCAGAAAATAAATCATTGAAAAAACTGGGTAAAAGAGAAAATTGCCGAGTGCATCAGGCAAGAGTTTCCGGCAGATATTAACCACTTGGTAATTTCTGCCGGGTTAGGCTTGTTAACGATTTGGTAACCATTCGTTAACCATTAAGGGCTTTAGAAACTATATGCGCGCGTGAAGCGTTGCGGGCAAATCGGAGTGCTTGATGGCGGACGAAGATGCTGCTGCCGACGACGAAACAGACGGCGAAGCCGAAGGTGGGGGCGGAAAGAAGAAGCTGATCCTCTTTGGAGGTATTGGTGCCGTTGTTCTCATAGGGGCAGGGGCTGGTGCCTATTTCTTTCTCGCGGGCGGCGATGCGCCGACACCGACCGTGGATGGCGAACAGCCCGTCGTGGAAGAGCAGAAGCCGGTGGTGTTTTACGATCTGCCGGAAATGACCGTGAATTTGGCGACCGACGGACGCACCACCTACCTCAAGGTGCGCATTGCTCTCGAAGTTCAGGATCGGGCAATGGTCGATCAGATCTCGCCTTTCCTGCCGCGTATTCTTGATGCTTTCCAGATTTACCTGCGAGAGCTTCGCCCCGCGGACCTAGAAGGGTCTGCCGGTCTGTTTCGTCTGAAGGAAGAACTGCTCAGACGCATCAATCTTTCTGTCTACCCGGCACGGGTCGAGGGTGTCCTGTTCAAGGAAATTCTCGTCCAGTAAGTGCAGGCTCCTGATGGTGCGAAATGGCTGACGACGACGATCTAACCGAAGAAGACATGGCCGATGCCTGGGGCGCTGCCCTGGCAGAGCAAGGTGCGGGCGACGACGAAGGCGATGACCTGGCGGCGGCCTGGGGAGCTGCGCTCGAAGAGCAGGGCGCCGGTACTTCGGATGACATGGCGGCCCAATGGGCTGCAATGATCGATGACAGCGAGCCTGACCTTGAAAATGCCACCCGGGGCGCCGACCGTGTTCTGAACCAGGAGGAGATCGATAACCTCCTTGGCTTCAACATCGACGACACGATTGCGGGCGACCAGAGCGGAATTCGCGCACTTATCAACTCGGCAATGGTGTCCTACGAACGCCTGCCGATGCTGGAAATCGTGTTTGACAGACTCGTTCGTCTGACGACTACTTCCCTGCGCAATTTCACCTCGGACAATGTTGAAGTCTCTCTGGATTCCATCAGTTCAGTGCGGTTTGGCGACTATCTCAACTCCATTCCCCTGCCTGCTATTCTGGGTGTCTTCAAGGCTGAAGAGTGGGATGGATTTGGCCTGATCACGGTTGAATCAAGCCTGATCTACTCGATCATCGATGTGCTGTTGGGCGGTGGGCGCGGAACCACAGCGGTGCGTGTCGAGGGTCGACCCTACACGACGATTGAAACCGGGTTGGTGCAGCAGATGGTTTCGCTGATCCTTCAGGACGCGGAGCAGGCGTTCGCACCTTTGAGCCCGGTGCATTTCAATCTGGAGCGACTGGAAACCAATCCGCGTTTTGCGGCTATTTCCCGTCCTGCAAATGCGGCCATTCTCGTCGAGTTGCGGATCGATATGGAAGATCGCGGCGGCACCGTCGAGATCATGATGCCCTATGCGACGCTGGAGCCGATTCGCGATCTGCTGCTCCAGATGTTCATGGGCGAGAAGTTCGGCCGTGACGCGACCTGGGAAGGTCACCTGGCATCGGAGATTCACGCTGCGGAAGTAGAGGTGGATGCCGTGCTTTACGAAACTCACCTGCCACTTGGGCGGGTTTTGAGTCTGGATGTTGGGCAAACATTGATTTTCGACGTCGACCCGTCGGACCCAGTCTTGATAAAATGCGGCAACATCCCGTTGACCGAGGGCACGCTCGGCAAGGTCGAGGATTCGATCGCCATTCGTGTCGCCAAGAACCTGCGCAAACCGAAAATGACCCTGGCTGCTTTTGAGCGGGCCATGCAAAATGAAATGGATGCACAATGAGCCCTTTGCCCGTCGGAATGATTATCGAAGGTCTGGTCGCCGTTCTTCTGCTGGTTACGATCGGATATTGCTTCACCTTGAACCGCCGCCTGCAGCGCTTGCGGGCCGATGAGGAAACTCTTCGGGCGACGATCTCCGAGCTGATGACAGCGACCGAGATTGCCGAACGGGCCATTCTTGGCCTGAAGGCGACGGCATCGGAAGCGGACAAGACCCTGGGCAGCCGTTTGGTCGCGGCCGAGCAGATGTCTGCTGCACTGGTTGGTCAGGTTGCGGAAGGGGAGAAGATCTTCACGCGGATCAGCCAGATTGCCGAAGCTGCGCGGGCTGCTACAGTCGAGCGTGATGCCTATCAAACACCGCACGCTGGATACGGGCATCCGGATCCTGCACCTGCTCCGTATCCTCAGGGCGGTTATGTGCCGCAACAGCCTCCGCAAGGCTATACGCCAGTTCCCGCTCAATATGGGGTGCACCCGCCAGCGGCTCCGGCCGCGCAGCCTGGTGCAGGCGGTTCCCAGCGCCGGTCTGGCCGGACGGATGACATCAGAAGTGCGGCAGCCGAGGCAACGGCCAGGCTGGAGCAGTTCCGCAAGCGTTCCGGAGGCGCAGCTGCATGAACCTCCGCCTGCTGCCATTGTTAGCCATTTCAGCCAGCGCCCTTTTGGCGCTGAAGCTGCTTGGGCTTGTGATGGACAGCAGTGTCGGAGTTGCGCCGATCAAGTCTGCGGTGGCGCAGGAAACACCCGCTGAAACAGCTGCAGAAGACATGCCGCCCGCAGCCGAAGGCGAGATTGCTCCTGCAGAGGAAGCAAGCCCGGCCACGGACGGACCGCCGCCATTGCCGGACACTCTGGAAATCGGTGGTTCCGCTGCTGAACGAGCCGTTCTCGAAAGCCTCGGAAAACGCCGGCAAACGCTTGAGAAACAGGAAGGGCAGCTGGACCTCAGGGAGAAGCTTCTGCAGGCGACTGAAGAACGCATCCAGAAACGGGTCGATGAGCTCAAGCAGCTGGAACAACGGATTGAGGGCGTTGTCGAGGAGAAGCGCAAGCAGGAAGAGAGCGAGATCGCCGGCCTTGTTACCATGTATGAAAGCATGAAGCCCAAGGACGCAGCCCGGATCTTCGATCGCCTCTCCCTGCCGATCCTGCTCAAGGTCGTCCGACAGATGAAGCCGAGGAAGATGGCCGATGTCTTGAGCAAGATGTCGCCAGAGGCTGCCGAGAAGCTGACTGTTGCCATTGCCAGCGGGGCTTCCGACCCACAGCCCGCTCCGCAGGAGGCCTCCGGAGATCTACCGAAAATCCGCTCAAACTGACCGATATGCCTGCATTTAACCAAGCAGTGTAAGGACGCGTTAAGACCGCATAACTAAAGGTAAAGCGTTAGGCGGCATCCAAAGGACGACAATTGTGCTGAAGCACTCTGGGCAACAGGAAACGAAGGGCGAGGCCTTTCTGCTTGCCACCGTGCACAAGTTGCTGTGCGGTGCCTTTGCCTTTCTGTGTCTGCTCGCCTGTCCTTCCTTCGTCGCTCCAGTCCTTTCGCAAACACTTGAACCCGTTCAGTTCAAGGTCCTTCCATCGCCCGGTTACGGTCGCATGGTGCTGACATTTTCCGACCGGACCTTGCTTCCGCACTATGATGCGGTGGTTACTGGCGGCGTCCTGCGCATTTCCTTCGAGGACCCGATCGATATTGACGTCGATGATGTGCCATTGGATCTTGGCGACTACATCACGATCGCCCGCCGCGATCCGGATGGGAGTGCCATACGGTTTGCGCTCAAGGGTCAGTTCAAGATCAACACGCTTGAGGCCGGGGAGAAACTCTTCGTCGACATTCTGCCGGCAAACTGGCAGGGGCTTCCGCCCGGCTTGCCGGACGATGTGGTTCGGGAACTGGCAAAACGGGCCGAAGAGGCCATGCGCAAGGTCCGGGCGCTGGAGCAGGCGCGGCTGAAGGCAAAAGAAGGTCCTTCAGTGGATCTGCATATCGGTGAACATCCGACCTTCACACGGCTCGTGTTTGACTGGTCAATCCGATTTGATACCGCATTCGTGCGCGAAGACGACATTGTCAAGCTGACGTTCAATCATCCGGCTCAGCTGGATATCTCTGAATTGCGTGCCCATATGCCGCAAGGCGTGGTGGATGCGACGTCTTTCCTGGACAAGGGCAAGCTGAAGTTCCTGATGCGTATCGAGCCATCGGTCGATATTCGGGCGTTTCGTGAAAACCAGACTTATGTCGTCGACATTACGCCCGAGAACAAGGAACCGGTCGACCCGGCCAATCAGCAGATCAATGAAGAGCTGAACACGACCCAGGGCGGAACACGTAAAAACATGATCACGGCGCCGGGGGTTCGTAACACCGGGCCTGAGGCCGCTGCCGGGCCTGGCGATGCAGCTGCACCTCAATCCGTCAACGTGTCCACCCCGGCCCCAGAAGCAGACGTGCCACAGATGTCCGACGAGGCGGCTGCCTTCGGCATGATTCCCTTTGATGGCAGCGCGCCTGCAGCTCCCGCGGCGGCCCCGACACAACCGCAGCCTGCGGTCGAGGTTCAGCCTGAACCCGCAGCCGTCGCGCCGGCCGAGCAGGAGGCCAGGTCCGAGCCGGTGGTTGCTGAAGAGCAATCCGTAGAGGTGGCGCAGGCCGCCGAAGAGCCTGCGGACACCGAAATTGCCGTGTACGTTCCGAGGCCAAAACCGGCGACGACGAAGGCGTCTGACGCGGTCGCGACGGCGGACGCTCAAGTTGCCGAGACTGAGGCACGTGAAGTGCTGGAGGAAATCGAGGACGCAGTTGCCGAGGCTGCCGAAATCATGGCGCCCTCGGACGTCGTGGCTGCAGTCCCTGCACCTGAATTGTCCGTAGAACCGCTTCCGGTTGCCACAGCCGATGGATTAGAGCTGACTTCGACGATTTCCCCGACAGAACTGCCCGGGGATGTCGGTGGGGCAGCGATGCCGCTCGTTGGGTCGATGGAAGAGGCCCAGCCGGTGATCCGGACGACGCAGCCTGCAGCTGAAGTACCGATGCCCGCCCCGGCGCCTGCACTGGCGCCGGTTGAGGCCGAGCCGGTTGAAGTACAGCAGGTCTTGCCTGCATCGGACACGTCCCTGCCACCTGCGATGGTTTTGGAGGATGCGACGGGCGGTGAAGAGGCGTGGCGTGCCCAGGGCGGTGCCGAGCTTGGCCAGATCCAGAATTCACCGGAGCAGCCGCCTGCCGACTTTGCCAAAGAGATCCGCAACTTCGTGTCCGCCGAAGCACGTCGTATCGGCAATACGGTGCGGATCGTCTTTCCGTTTCTTGAGCCGGTCTCCAGTGCCGTTTTCCGACGCAATGACAGCATATGGATGGTGTTTGACACAGGCGCCACGATCGATACGCGCGGAATGGTGTCTGCCCTTGCCGAAACGGCAGAGAACATCCAGGTGGAAGAGCGTGATGGCTACCAGGTTCTGCGTCTCGACCTCAATGATCCGGTGCTTGCGACTGTCGGGCTAGACGGCAATTCCTGGAGCCTGGTAATCGGGGACATGATTCTGGAGCCGTCAGTGCCGCTGCGCCTTGAACGCAATGTGCGCGGCGATGGCGGCTCGGTCTTGCGCGTGCTCTACAAGGATCCGCAGAATATCCGCGAGATCACCGACCCTTTCGTCGGCGACAAGATCGCACTGGTGACCGGTTTCGGTCCCCCACGTGGCCTGTTGAAGCAGCAGCGGTTCGTTGATCTCGACGCCCTCAGTTCTGCGCAGGGCATTGCGATGGCGCTGAAGTCTGATGGTGTCACCATGGAAATCCTTGGTGATGACGTCATCATCGAGAAGGTGGGCGGGTTGTCGCTTTCCAGTCGACATCTGCGAGGCGGGACAGGCGCATTCAATTCAATCGTTGATCCGAACGAGCCCGGTTATGTCGAGTTCGTGTCTCTGGCCACCAAGGGTCCGGCCACTTATCGCGAGCGACTGAACAAGCTTCAGAAGGACCTGTCCAACGCTCCAGCTGGCAAACGCCGCAAGCAGCTCATGGATCTGGCGCGGTTTTACCTCGCGCATCAGTTTGCGCAGGAATCCCTGGGCCTGATGCAGCTGGCCGTCGAAGAAGAGCCGGCACTCGCGGAGGACAGTTCCTACAATCTGATGATGGGAGCGGCCTATACGCTCGCAGATCGCCCGGATGAGGCCTACACACACCTGAACCGGCCCGAACTTAAGAACAGTCCCGATGGTGCCGTTTGGCAAACGATAGTTGATGTTGCACTTGGTAACTGGACAGCGGCCCGAATTGCGATGCCACGCGGGCGTGCCGTGATTGGCAACTATCCAAAGGCAATTCAGGCAGAATTTAATCTCGCTGCGGCCCACGCGATGGTTGAGGCGAATGACTTTGGCGTGGCCAACAGTATTCTGGCCGAGATTGAACCAAGTGAAGTCTCCAAATCCCAGGCGGCGCGCTATGATATTCTGCGCGGACGGGTCGCTGACGCCTCTGGCCGTTCGCAGGAAGCATTGACCGCCTTTGATCTGGTGGCGAAGTCGGATGACCGTCCCCGGGCCGCTGAGGCGGAGTATCGCGCCCTGCGCATTCGCTATCGCGACGGCGAGATGAGCATCGAGGAGGCGATCGATCAATTGGCGGCGCTGGCGACATCCTGGCGGGGTGATGAGATCGAACTTCGCACGCTTCGGTTCCTCTCGCA
The DNA here is from genome assembly GCF_039982295.1 of Roseibium sp. Taxonomy (GTDB): domain Bacteria; phylum Pseudomonadota; class Alphaproteobacteria; order Rhizobiales; family Stappiaceae; genus Roseibium. The sequence goes on along the minus strand of NZ_JBDWYP010000093.1, from coordinate 48,920 downwards.
GCTTCACGCCGAGACAGGCAACTACCGGGAAGCCTTTGAATCCATGAAATCGGCTGTTCAGGCCGACCCGGAAGCCGATACGACGCGCTTGCTGCAAGAAGAGATGAACGGCCTTTTTGCCTCGCTCTTCCTTGATGGCAAGGCCGACGAGATGCCAACTGTGAAGGCGTTGTCGCTCTACTATGACTTCCGTGAGATGACACCGATTGGCCGTCTAGGCGATGAGATGGTTCGGGGACTGGCCAAGAAACTGGTCGAGGTGGATCTTCTGGACCAGGCTGCCGAGCTGCTGCGTCACCAAGTGGACAATCGCCTGAAGGGGGCGGCGAGAGCGCAGATTGCAGCAGATCTCGGGGCTATCTATCTTATCGATCGCAAACCCGAGCAGGCGCTCAGGGTTTTGAACCAGACGCGTCAGGCCAGCCTGCCATCGACGCTTGAGCGCCAGCGAAACATTGTCGAGGCGCGCGCCTTGACGGCCAGTGGGCGGCCGGATCTTGCTCTGGAACTTGTCCGCAACATGCGCGGAAGTGACGTTGACCGCCTGCGCGCAGACACCTTCTGGGCAGCGCAAAGCTGGCGCGATGCGGGCGAGCAGCTGGAGGCAATGCACGGGTCACGGTGGTCTGACAATATCCCGCTCGACCCGCTTGAGCGCCGCGATATCCTGCGTGCAGGGATTGCCTACTCGCTTGCTGGTGACCAGCTCAGCCTGAACCGGTTGCAGAACAAATATCTGGCGAAGATGACGGACAGTCCCGAGGCTCTCGCGTTTGAGGTCGTAACGCGTCCGATTGAAGCCCAGGGCGTCGAATTCCTCGAGGTCGCCAACCGGCTTGCCGGTACTGATGAACTCGAGACATTCATGGAAGAATATCGGCGCCAATACATGACACCGGATCGCTCGCCTGACCAGGCGGCAACGGAAGGACAGACCGCAACGGATGCGGGCTAGTCTTTTTCGCTAAATGACCCGGTTTGCGGCGGGCTTGCTCGGCCCATCAATCGTACACTCTCAGGCAACACCGCTTTCCCGATGACACGTTCGCGACTGGTCTGGGGGCGCGGCTATCCCGCGCCGAAACTCTTGACCAGACTGCCGGCGACCATGTTCCAGCCATCGACAAGCACAAAGAAAATCAGCTTGAACGGTAGCGAGATGACGACTGGTGGCAGCATCATCATACCCATGGACATCAGCACAGAAGCGATCACGAGGTCGATGATCAAAAACGGCAGGTAGAGCAGGAAGCCGATCTCGAAGGCGCGCCGAAGTTCACTGATCATGAAGGCAGGCACAAGCGTGCTCATGGCCAGATCCTCCGGGCTCTCTGGCGTGTCTCCGCCAGACAGCTCCTGAAACAGCGCAAGGTCTTTCTCCCGGACCTGGGACAGCATGAAAGTGCGGAAGGGATCGGCGGCGCGTTCATAAGCCTGTTCGAACTCGATCGTTCCGTCGACCAAGGGTTCGACAGCCTCGTTGTAAGCGGTCTGGAGCGTGGGAGCCATGATGAAGGCACTCAGAAACAGTGCCAGGGAGACCATCACCATATTGGGCGGCGCGGTTTGCAAGCCAATAGCCGAGCGCAGGAGCGAGAGAACCACCACGATCCTTGTGAAGCTTGTCACCATGACCAGGATCGATGGTGCCAGGCTCAGGATGGTCAGAAGCGCGACGAGCTGGACGGCGCGCTCGGTGAGACTTGCGTCCTCGCCAAAGCCGACGGTTATCTCCTGCGCCAAAGCAGGACCGGCCAGGAGAACAAGAAAGGTCCCCAGGCCGGCTGCCGCGCAAAGGTTCAGCCGCGAAGCTTGGCGGCCGATAGTTGGGGTCATAGTTTTTGTGGTCCGTGAATTTCGTCGAGAAGCTTGGCCATCTCGTCCTCGATGGGGTTGGATGACTGCGATGCTGGTGCCTTGTTTTCTTCCTCGGATGTTGAGGTGTCTGCACTCGTTATTGGTTCGGGCTCGGACGGTTTTTCGATATCCTGACCATTGTTTTTCGGTTCACTGTTCGCCGGAGGCTGCTCGGTCGGCGTGTCCGCCGGGGGCTCCGGCTTGATTGCTGCAGTCACTTCGGAAGTTGCGGGCGGCACCGGAACTTCAGGCGCTTGCTTTGCCTTATCCGTGGGCTCGGCGGGGGGGCTTTCGACAGCTGGCTGGGGCTCCACCGGCGGAGCTACCGGTGGCACGATCGCGGTCTTGGCACGTGCCGCCGGTCCGGAGGATGGTGGCGAAACGGGCCGACCGGGTGCAAGCGCTGCTCTCAGGGCAGGGGTGCCGAGGCCGCTTGGCTGCTGCTGACTCGTCGGAGTGCCTTCCGAGCTGGAGCCACTCCCGGCAGCCGGGCGGGGAGTTGGAAGAGGCGCCGGTGCCGGGCGTGGTGGATTAGCGGGGGCGGTGCGTTGAGATTGCTCGGCTTCAGGCGTAGTTCTTTTTGCACCAAAGCCTGTTGTCAGCTTTCCCGCAGCTGCCGCCTTCAAAAGTGACCTGGCCGGATTGACCGGCGCTTCTCCCCGGACATTCCTCTGTGCCTTGTTCTCCGACGCTGCTTTCGGTGCAGCCTGCGACCTCGGGCTTTCGGGACGGGTCATGCCGACCGGCGGCGTCGGCGCGGCTTGCGCAGCCTTGTTTGCTCGTGCCGGTGCGGCCGGGCGCTCGGGATGGCTTGCGCGCAACGCAGCATGAGCGATATCGACAGGGGCGGCAGATTGTGCCGGATCGGCAAGTGGTACATCGCTGCCGGTTGCCGCGCTGGTATATCCGGAGGCTGTGGGGGCAATCACCTGGCCCGAGGCCTGAGGCCGTGGCCCACCTGCGGTGAGTGGTGCGGTCTTGATGATGTTCTGTTCAACCACAACGTCAGTTGGGCCGCCGACCAGAATCAGATGTTCCACGTTGTCGCGACGGATCAGGAGAAGACGTCTTCTCGTGTCGATGTTGGTGGCGTCCATGACAGCGATGCGCGGCTGGCGATTGCGGCCGTTGGCAAGTCGGGTGCCCGTAAGCCGTTTCAAAATCATGACGAAAAGTGCGATAAGAATCAGAACGATGCCAAGAGAAATGGCGAAGGCAAGGCCTCTGGCCAAACCGTCCGAGACGCCAAATGTCTCTGCAATCCAAGTGTACATGCCTACCTCGTTTAATGCCCGCACATGTGTTCGCGGCCCGGACATCTCGACCTGCACGAGCAGGGCGGCGCCTTTTTATTCCGCACGTCGCGCCGACACCCGAACTCCTTGCTGAAACTGCGTCTCTTCAACGCGGCTTCCGGTTCGTTACACTCCGTTAGGGCAATTCCATGTGGAGCAGCTGGCGCGAATCCTTCAATCTGGCAAAGTTAACAGAAGTGGGAAAAAACTGCCTGCTAACGAGTGGGCAAACATTGCGAATTGCAAAATGCGAAGGCCTCATCCACCGATTTCTGCTGGTGGTTCCTTGTGCGGCTCATACGGCGTTAACTATTCGTTAACCTTTAGATCGGCAATGTTTGCCTAGATCGTTAATGAATGGTGAATCGCATGGCTCTGACAGACCTGCCTGTGTTCCAGGCCTTGAAGTCCAAGATGCAGTGGCATCAAACCCGTCAGGGTGTTCTGGCGGAGAACATTGCCAATGCGGATACACCGAAATATCGCGCCAAGGAACTGAAGTCCTATGCGTTTTCCGACCATATCGGCGCAAGCAGTTTCGGCATTGAGGCTGAGGTGACCAAGGCCGGGCACATCAGCGGCACGATTTCTGCCAGCTCCAAGGGCAAGCTGGACAAGCAGAACATGTTTGAAACCACCCCGAGTGGCAACAACGTGGTGCTCGAGGAGCAGATGATGAAGGTCACCGAAAACCAGATGGATTTCCAGGCGGCCTCGACGCTCTATTCCAAGAGCCTCGGCCTGATCAGAACCGCCCTTTCGAAGTCCGCATGACCATCGGCTCGCGGGTCGCTGCTTGAGCTGTCAGGAGAACTAAAATGGATCTCATCAAGTCTTTGTTTGTTTCGGCGTCGGGCCTCAAGGCCCAGAACGGCCGCATGCGGATCATCGCGGAAAACGTTGCCAATGCGGACAGTACGGGGCGGACGCCGGGCGAGGATCCCTACCGGCGCAAGATTGCGACCTTCAAGAGCCACTTCGACAAGGAAGTCGGCGGCGAGATGGTTCAGCTTGGCAAGCTTTCGGAAGACACAACGCCTTTTGAAGTGCGCTATGAGCCTGGCCACCCGGCTGCGGATGAAAAGGGCTACGTGAAGGCGCCGAACGTCAACACTCTGGTCGAGACCGTCGACATGCGCGAGGCGCAGCGGTCCTACGAGGCGAACCTGAACGTTATCGAGGCGACGCGCCGCATGGTGCAGAAGACAATCGACATCCTGAGGGCCTGATAGCCATTCGGCTGGCGGACCCATGAGGTCCGGTCCGACGTAAAACTCCAACAAGGGCGAGGGCATCATGTCTACTCCATCGGTTGCAAACAATGCCTATCAGATGGCCGCGAAACTCGCGCAGCAGGCAGCGTCGCCGGGCGACATGCCCGCGGGACCGGAAAGCGTTGACTTCGGCCAGATGGTTCAGGAAGCCGTCGAGAGCGTTGTCGACAAGGGCCGTGACATGGATAGCAAGTCGATCGGTCTCATCGAGGGCCGCACAGATGTTGTCGATGTGGTGACTGCGGTCGCTGAAACCGAAATGGCCCTGGAAACCATGGTCTCCGTTCGCGATCGGGTGATCTCCGCCTATGAAGAGATCATGCGGATGCCGATCTGATCCTGACCGCGAAAGGCTGCGCATGACTGGCGGCGAGGTACTTGATATCGCCCGAGAGGGCGTCTGGACGATGATCCTCGTGGCTGGCCCGACCATGGTTGTCGGGCTCGTGGTTGGCGTCGTGATTGCGCTGTTTCAGGCGCTGACGCAGATCCAGGAAATGACGCTGGTTTTCGTCCCGAAGATCCTCGCAATTTTCGTGACGCTTTTGATCACGATGCCCTTCATGGGCCAACTCCTGGCGAGTTTCACGGCGAGGATCGGCGAGTTGATCCTGCAAACCCCCGCGTGATCGGGGCGCTCATGACCCGCGCCAGCGATCGGCCAACGACAGGGAAGGGGCGGCATGACACTGCAGCTTGACTTCCTGCCCGAGATTGGCGCGATCTTCATGCTCATGTTCGCGCGCATCGGCACCATGCTGATGCTCATGCCTGCATTGGGCGAGACGTCCGTGCCCATGCGGGTCCGTCTGATTCTCGCCTTGATGCTGACGCTGGCGCTTTACCCGGTCGGGTCCACGACCTATCCCGCGAGCCTGATGGATGACTTTCCGCGTCTGCTGTTGTTGATGGGAAGCGAGTTGCTGCTTGGTTTCGTGATCGGCCTATGCGCGAAGATGATTACCTTTGCATTGCAGACGGCCGGCGTGATCATCGCCAGCCAGTCGAGCCTTGCAATGGCCCTTGGTACGGATGTGACCAACTCCGGACAGCAAGGTGCATTGGTGTCCAACTATCTGTCGATCCTCGGCATCACGCTGATTTTCGTGACGGATACCCACTACCTGATCATTGCGGCCATGCACGACAGTTTCGTGATGTTTCCGCCCGGCGGTGCACTGCCGATTTCTGATCTCGCTGCGATGGTGACGCAAACCGTCGCGGATGTGTTTTCCATCTCGGTGCGCATGAGTGCGCCGTTCATTGTGGTCGGCATCGTGTTCTATTTCGGCCTCGGCTTGCTCAACAAGCTGATGCCGCAGATGCAGATCTTCTTCATTGCCATGCCCGTGAACATCGCGATCGGGTTGGGGCTCTTGCTTGTGCTGCTCACGACGATGATGACTTTCTACATGAGTCACTTCGAGCAGGCCGTCGGCAAGCTGACGCTGGGCTAGGAGAGCTCCATGGCAGAAGGTTCCGATGATTCGGAGAAAACCGAGGACCCCACCCAAAAGCGCTTGAAAGATGCGCATGACAAGGGGGACGTACCGAAATCTCAGGAAGTCAGCACTTGGTTCACATTGGCCGGGAGCGCGATGGTCATTGCCATCTTCGCGCCGACCGTTGCCGCGTCGCTTTCAGGATTGCTTCGTGGCTATCTGGAACACGCTCATCAGATTCCGATGGATGGATATGCGCTGCGGGCGTTGTGGCGTGACACGGGGCAGTCGCTCGCGCTGATCGTGGGGCTTCCCCTGCTTGCCCTGGTGGGAATGGCTGTGGCGGGCAACATGGTGCAGCACCAGATGGTCTTTACGGCAGAGACCATCAAGCCGAAGTTGTCGAAGATCTCGCCCCTGTCCGGATTCAAACGCCTGTTTTCTTCCGAGAGCCTGGTCAACTTTGCAAAGGGCGTGGCGAAGATCGCGACGGTGGGCACCATCATGGTTCTGGTGCTCTGGCCGCACCGGGATGAAGCCGACACCATCATTTTTGCAGAAACGGTGATCCTGCTTGAGGAAGCGCGGGTGTTGGTGCTCCAGCTTCTCGCGGCGATCCTAGCCGTGATGACCCTTGTCGCGGGCGCGGATTTTCTCTACCAGCGCCACAAGTGGTTCGAAAAGCAGAAGATGTCCCTTCAGGAAGTGAAGGAAGAATACAAGCAGACCGAGGGTGATCCGCACGTCAAGGGCAAGATCAGGCAGTTGCGCATGGAGCGCAGCCGCAAGCGCATGATGGCAGCGGTGCCGCAGGCGACCGTCGTGGTCACCAACCCGACGCACTATGCGGTGGCCTTGAAATATGAAGATGGAATGGGTGCTCCGACCTGTCTGGCCAAGGGCATCGATGCGGTTGCCCTGAAGATCAGGGAAGTGGCCAAGGGGCATGAAATCCCGGTGATCGAGAATCCGCCGCTCGCTCGTGCGCTTTATGCCAGTGTCGAAATTGATCAGGAAGTGCCCGAAGAACACTTCAAGGCGGTCGCGGAAGTGATCGGCTTTGTCTTTAAAATGCGGAAACGCTCTGGATGGCGCTCGAAATAGGCGTGGATTGGTTGAATTTCCGGGCATTGCACAGAATGCTGGGACGAGGCTCGGCGATCTGATTCGAGCCAGGGAGTTTTGGGAATGAATGATCTGGACGGCGCACCGAGCGAGCCGATGATCGACCGGCCTGAACGGGGCGGCAATATCGGGCTGCTGATCGCCCTGGCCGTTGCCTTGGTTGCTGCGGCGGCAGGGTTTGCCATCGTGGGCAAGACCCAGTCTCAGCCTTTCGTTCTGGCGCTTCTCGGCATTCTTGCCGTGGTGGGCGTGTTTTGCCTGTTTGCGGGGGCGATCGGCTTTTTGCGTTTCGGCACTGGCCGGTCAGGCAACCCGATTGCCTCGGCTTTTCTGAATTCCCTTGATGATGGTGCGCTGATCACCGACGCCGAAGGGCGGCTTGTCTATGCCAACCAGGCCTATGCGGATCTGACAGGGGCGGAAAACGCAGCCGATATCCGGGTCATGGAGCGTGTGTTCTCAAGTGATCCTGACGCGGCTGATGCTATTTTCCGACTGTCTCAGGCGATGCGCGACGGCCTCAGGGCCCAGGAAGAAATCCGCATGCCCATGCCGCTTGGCCGCAGCGAAGGCAGTCCGCATTGGTACCGCGTCTCAATCCGCCCGCTCTTGCTGCCGCGCAAGGAGGGGGGCACAGGCCGCCGTCTTGCCGTTTGGCAACTGGCGGACATCACCCGCGATCGCGCAGAACAGGAAAATTCCTTCCAGGAACTGCAGAGGGTCATCAACTTCCTCGACCATGCGCCTGCCGGGTTCTTCTCCTGTGACGGGGAAGGACGCATTGTTTATCTCAACGCGACGCTTGCTGACTGGCTTGGCTATGACCTTGCGCAATTCATGGCAGGCGAACTTGATCTTGGTGAGATTGTGCGTGGTGACGGCACCGAGTTGATACGCTCGGTCAAGGGCCAGGCGGGCGAAGTCAAAAGCGAGACCTTCGATCTTGATTTCGTGGCGCGCAACGGCCGCAGCTTTCCGGTGCGTCTCCTGCACAGAGTTCCCTTTGGCGACAATGGCCAGGCGGGCGACAGCCGCACGCTGGTTCTCAACCGCTCTCGTGGCGAGGAAGCATCGGAAGCCCTGCGCGCTGCAGAAGTTCGCTTTGCGCGCTTCTTCAACAACACACCGATTGCGATTGCCTCGCTGGACACGGAAGGAAGGGTGCTGCGCACCAATGCTCCGTTCCTGAGGCTGTTCGGCGCGGTTGATCTGAGTGGTGAACCGCCGAAGCTGGAAAACTACGTTGCCGAAAGCGGGCGTGAGGATCTGGGCAAGGCACTGACGGCCGCCAGTCATGGCATTGGCGAGATCGCGCCCATCGACATTCCGCTGAATGACGGCAATGATCCGCGCTCGGCCACCTTCTATGTGTCTGCCGTGCAGGAAGGTGAAGGAGATGGCGAGGCCGCGATCGTCTATGCGCTCGACAGCACAAAGCAGCGGGCGCTTGAGGCCCAGTTCGCCCAAAGCCAGAAGATGCAGGCCATCGGTCAGCTGGCCGGCGGTGTCGCGCATGACTTCAACAACGTCTTGACTGCGATCATCGGTTTCTCCGACCTGCTGCTCGCCAGCCATCGTCCGACGGATCCGTCTTTCCAGGACATCATGAACATCAAGCAGAACGCCAACCGCGCGGCTGGTCTTGTCCGGCAGCTTCTTGCGTTCTCTCGCCGTCAGACCTTGCGGCCGCAACAGCTTGAACTCAATGATGTTTTGGCCGACCTTTCCATTCTGCTTGATCGCCTGCTTGGCGAAAAGGTCGAGCTGAAGGTCATCCATGGCCGAGATCTCTGGCCGGTGATGGCCGATCTCAATCAGCTCGAGCAGGTCATCGTCAATCTGGCGGTGAATGCTGGCGATGCAATGGCTGATGGCGGCAAACTGACCATCCGCACATCGAACGTGGGCGAGTCGGCCTCGACGCAATTCGAAAATACGCGCGGCATGCCGCCGGGCGAGTATACGCTGATCGAAGTGACGGACACTGGTCACGGCATGCCGCCCGAGATCATGGAAAAGATCTTCGACCCGTTCTTCTCGACCAAGGAAGTCGGAAAGGGAACTGGTCTCGGCTTGTCAACGGTTTACGGTATCGTCAAGCAGACTGGCGGCTTCATCTTCTGTACTAGCGAGATTGATGCCGGTACGACGTTCCGCCTGTTCCTGCCGCGTCATATCCCGGCCTTCGTCGAAGAACCCGTTGTCGAGGCGAAGCCGGAGCAGGAGAAGGTCGCGGATCTGACCGGGTCAGCCTCCATTCTTCTCGTCGAAGATGAAGAGGCGGTACGTGCCTTTGGTGCGCGTGCGCTGGCATCTCGTGGCTACACTGTCTTTGAAGCAGGCACGGGCACGGAAGCGCTCGAGGTGATGGAAGAAGTCGACGGCAAGATTGATCTGGTGGTTTCCGATGTGGTGATGCCGGAAATGGACGGGCCGACACTTCTTGTCGAATTGCGCAAGACACAGCCGGATCTCAAGATCATCTTCGTCTCGGGCTATGCTGAAGACGCGTTTGAGGAAAACCTTCCGGAAAACGAGAAGTTCTTCTTCCTGCCCAAGCCCTTCACGCTCAAGCAGCTGGCGACGACCGTCAAGGAAGTGCTGAACAGCTAGGAAACTGCGCGGACGGCACGGAGTTTCAAGAGGTCTCTTAATACATGAGTTTTATATTCATATATTTCTTGGCTTCTCTCTAAGCATGGGGTAGGACGCTAGGGCAGACAATCCAATCGGAGACCGTTATGTCCCTAGCGACGAAAATTAGCGGCTTCCTTGGCGCACTTGCAGCCAGCGCGACCTTGATCGTGTCAGCCACCAATGCTCAAGCGGAAGCTTTGACCTTCACAGATATTGCAGGCCGAGAAGTCACCCTTCAGGAAATGCCGGACAAGATCATCCTGGGCGAAGGCCGGATGATGTACGGCATTACGCCGTTGATCGAGGGCAATCCCTTCGAGAAAATCGTTGGCTGGAACAACGACCTGATCCTTTATGATCCTGATGGCTTCCGCCAGTTTGAAAGCGCCTTTCCTGAAGATACCGCCCGACTGATCAACTTCGGCAACCCTTATGCCGGTGATTTCAGCATCGAGGCTGTTCTCGAATCGGAAGCGGATCTTGTGCTTCTGGAATCAGGCAGCCTGTTCAAGGCCGAAGAGACCGGTCTGATGGAGAAGCTCGGGGCAGCTGGCGTTCAGGTTGCCTTTGTCGATTTCCGTCGGAATGCGACCGAAAATGTCGTGCCGTCACTGCTGATGCTTGGCCGTATCTTCGGCGAGGAAAAGCGCGCTGCGGAATTTATCGACTTCTACATTTCCCAAATGCGGAAGGTCACCAATATCATCGATACCATCCCGGCCGAGGAACGTCCGTTGGTTGTCGTTGAAAACGCGGCTGGTTGGCAGGTCGACTTCTGTTGCTGGTCGTTCGGCCCCTACAACTATGGCCGCTTCGTCGAGCTTGCCGGTGGCACCAACTATGCATCGTCTCTGGCGAATGCCTATTCGGTTACGTTGAGCCTGGAAGGTATTATCGAAGCCAATCCGGCACATGTCGTTGCGACCGGTGCCAACTGGTCGGAAGCGCGTCCTGAGGTGACTTCCGTGCTGCTGGGCTATGATGCGGAAACAGGACCCAACGAGGCGCGCATCGATGCGCTCGCGAGCCGGGCCGGGTTTGCGGATCTGGAAGCGGTGAAAGCTGGCAATTACCACGTCATCTTCCATCAGTTCTACAATTCGCCTTACCACTTCGTGGCCATTCAGCAGCTGGCGAAATGGTTCCATCCTGATGATTTCGAGGATCTGGACCCCTGGGCGACGTTCGTCGAACTGCATGAACGTTTCCTGCCGTTTGACGCCAAGGGCACCTTCTGGATGTCCGCACAGGCGGCTGAATAGCCAGACAATGGTCCGTGGCCACAGGGCTGCGGACCTCCTTATTTCCGGATTTTTGATCATGTCTGACCTAACCCGGAGCCCGAATGCCGGTGCTCTTGTGCGGGCCTATCGGCTGCGTTCGGGCCGACGGCTTCTTCTTGTTCTGGGCGCGATCGCGTGCCTGGCAGCCCTGGTGATTTTCGATATCATCACGGGCCCTGCGAACCTGAGTTTCGGCCGTGCCCTCCAGGTGATCCTGGACCCCTCAATCGCGACTCCCAAGGAGGATGTCATCATCTGGAAGCTGCGCCTGCCCGTGGCTTTGATGGCGGTTCTGGTTGGGGCGATGCTTGGTGTGGCCGGCGCCGAGATGCAGACGATCCTCAACAATCCGCTCGCCGATCCCTTCACGCTCGGGCTTTCGTCGGCTGCAAGCTTTGGAGCTGCGCTCGCAATCGTACTCGGCTGGTCGGTCGTTCCAGGCGTTGGCGGTTTGTTCGTGACAATGAATGCCTTCGTCTTTGCGCTGGGCACGTCCTGCGCGCTGTTTCTCTTTACCCGTTTGCGCGGTGTGTCGCCTGAAGCGATGATCCTGGTCGGCATCGCCATGTTGTTCACCTTCAACGCGCTGCTTGCGTTTCTGCAATATGGTGCCTCCGAGATGCAGCTGGCGCAGTTGATTTTCTGGCAACTCGGCTCGCTCTCGCGTGCCACCTGGGAGAAGGTTGCGATTTGCGCGGGGGTGCTTGGCGTCATTCTGCCCTTTTTCCTGCACCAGTCCTGGGCATTGACCGCCTTGCGCATGGGAGAAGACAAGGCGGCAGCCCTTGGTGTGAATGTCGGCCTTCTTCGACTGACAGTGCTTGGCGGGGTCTCGCTGCTTGCAGCCGTTGCCGTATCGTTCGTCGGGGCAATCGCCTTTGTCGGATTGGTTGGCCCTCATATTGCCCGAATGATTGTCGGTGAAGATCAGCGTGGATTTTTGCCGCTGTCAGCTCTGTGCGGCGCACTGATCCTGTCAGGGACGTCGATCGCCTCGAAGGCAATCACCCCGGGGCTCATCTATCCGATCGGCATGATCACGTCGCTCATCGGCATTCCGTTCTTCATCCTGCTTATCCTTGGACAGCGCAAGAGGCACTGGCAATGACCGGCTTGAGTGCACAGGGGCTCTGCTTTTCCTATGGTCGGCGTCAGGTCCTGTCGGACGTGAATTTTGACCCGATTGAACGCGGCAAGCTCACGGTTCTGATCGGACCGAATGCGGCTGGCAAATCGACATTGTTCCGTTTGATCGCCGGCCTGCTCGCGCCTTCTGCCGGCAAGGTTCATATCGCCGATATCGACCTGGCGCGGCTTTCGACCCGGGAGCGGTTGAAGAAGGTTTGCTTCATGCCGCAATTCTTCGCGGCCAATGCGGCGTTGACGGTGTTCGACGTGATGATGATGGCGCACAAGCAGCTCAAGGGCTGGCGTGTCTCCGAAGATGACATGTTCTCCGTTGGCCAGGCATTGGAGGATGCAGGCATTGGCCATTTGGCGCAGGCCTATGTCAGCGAACTGTCTGGCGGACAATCGCAGATGGTGTCGGCCGCCCAGGCGCTCATCCGCAAGTCAGATGTCTATCTGTTCGATGAGCCGACGTCAGCTCTCGATCTGCGTCACCAGCTCGATGTCCTGACCCAGATCAAGAGAGCAGTTGCCGAGCGGCAGGCCGTTGGCATGGTTGCGCTCCATGATCTGAATCTTGCGGCGCGCTACGCCGACAGCCTGATCCTTCTGGGGGAAGGGCGCATCCTTGCGCAGGGGAAGCCGGAAGAGGTTTTGCGCTCGCCCGCGATTTCCAGGACCTATGGCGTGGACATCGAGATCACCACCGGCCCAAGGGAGAACCTTCTTGTCCATGCTTACACGTCGTAATTTCATCCTCTCCATGGGCGCTCTGGCCGGAAGCTCTGCGGCAGCTGCCTGCCCTCTTCCTGCACTGGAGGGAGGGGAGCATGCGGTCTTGATGCTGAATGCCAATTGCGGTGACGGCCAGACGCCGAACGTGTTTGAGCCGTCAATCCTGCACGTCAACGTCGGTGACAGCGTGACCTTTGTTCCCACGGACGAGGGACATAATTCCGCATCCAAGCGAGGCATGATCCCCGATGGTGCCAGCCCCTGGAATGGCGCGCTGGATGAACGGTTGCGGGTGACATTCGACGTGCCGGGAATCTACGGTCACATCTGCCTTCCCCACTATGAATGGGGCATGGTTGGCCTGATCGTCGTCGACAACGACCTGTCCAACCTGAAGGCTGTCAAGAAGATCCGCCACCCGGGCACTGCCCGAAAGACCTTCAGGGCGCTGCTGAAAGAACTTGAAGCCGCATAAGGTTTGGTGTCTTTCGGCGCTGGTGATTGCGCTTTGCGCGGTGTCTGATAGCGAACAACGAACGATCGGCCCTGCAAATGATGTAGTCCGGCAGTCCGTGAACGCACGACTGGAGCGCAAGGTGTCCCGATTTCTGAAAATCCTGTTTGATGTCTGCTTTGCATTGTCCGTGCCGGGGGGAACCGCCTGGACCGTCACGGCCCTGCGGTTTCATCTGGATGGGGCTGTCTTATGGGTGGCACTTGCAGCGCTGGCGGCGGCAGTCCTTGGAACCGTTTGGCTGAGGTTTCGCTCTCGTCGTTTGTCCTGGCTCGCACTCCTGGCGTCAGGTCTCATCGTTGCTGGCTGGTATCAAACGATTACGCCTCAACAGGATCGGGACTGGGCCATCGATGTCTCGCGCGGTGTAAAGGCACGCGTGGCAGGAGACCAGGTGATGCTCTCCGATATCAGGGATTTCAACTGGACTTCTGCCGACGATGCGGATCCACGCTGGATCACCCGTAGCTATGACCTGTCGAAGCTTGAAACAGTCGACATGATCACGTCAGTCTGGGACAGTCCGGATATCGCGCATCTGCTGGTCAGCTTTGGCTTTTCGGGCGGCGACCACATTGTGTTCTCTGCAGAGATCCGCCGTGAGGCCAATGAAAGCTTCAACGAGATTGGCGGGTTCTTTCGTCAATTCGAACTGGTGCTGATCGGTGCGACGGAACGGGATATCGTCAAGCTGCGAACCAACTACCGCAAGGAAGACGTCAGCGTTTACCCGGTCGAGCTTTCGCCTGAACAACGCCGGACGATGTTCCTGTCCTTTGTCGAGCTGGCCCTGGAACTGGAAGACCGCCCGAAATTCTACAACACGTTGAGCGCCAACTGTACGACCGTCGTTTATCAGCTTGCCAAGATCTTGCAGCCGGACCTGCCATTGGACTGGCGCGTGGTCATGTCTGGTCATTTGCCCGAATATATGGACAGCCTTGGCGTTCTGGGCGGAGACGGGACAATGGAAACGCGCAGGTCCGCGGCACAAATCTCGAAAGTCGCTCAGCAATTACCGGCTGGAGCGGACTTCTCCGATTGGATACGGCAGCGTTGATCCAGGAAGGCAGTTGACTGGCGGGCTGGTGGTTCAAGACACCACCAGCTTCTCTTTCAATGCGATTGTCGCCCAGACCACCCGGTTACACGGGCGGGCAGGTGCTGCCCTGTTCGGCCCGGGACTTCAGGCCCCGAAGGCTTTGCATGGTGTTCGGATTGCCGGGCAGGACGAAGCTCTGTTCAAGTGCAGTTCGTGCATTGTTGAGAACGGCAAGGTCCTGAACAGCAAGTGTCTGGCAGGGAGCACCAGTGAAACGGACGCGGATCCGTACAACCCTGATGCCATTGTCCGAAGGGCCGAATTCTGCGTCGAGCGCCGGGTTCGCGCCCGCCATCGTCCGTTCCATGACCACCATGTTGGCCTCATCCTGGATGACAGTGGTGCCTTTTTCCGTTGCGCTGGAAACAAGCGCTGCTCGCACGGCCGCCGGAGAAGCTGCGATCGTGACACTCTGCGCGCCTGCCGGTACGTCCAGGGTCGGCTGCTCAGGTGCAGCGGGACGCCGTGGAGAACTCTGACAGGCCGCCAGGGCCAACAGAAGGGCTAGGGTAGTGAGCTTGCGCATGGCGCTATCCTTCGACTTGGCTTGTCATGGTGTTCGATAGGGAACAACCTAGTCAACAACATGATTAAGAAAAGGTTGCATTGCCCGCGCTGGTGTCTGGTCAATCCGCTGAAAAGGCCGGCATGAAAGGCAGATCGGTGACGCCGATATCGTGCCCCATCTGGGAGAGCAGGGTGCCGATCTGGCCGCGGTGATGGGTCTGATGATTGAACATGTGCGTGACGAGCACCCAGCCAGGGCGTGTGGTGGTGCGCGTGCCGTCGCTGCTGATCCAGGTCAGGTCGCGTGCAAGCCAGTCGGGATCAAGTTCGCTGGCCCAGGCTTCGATATCTCCAGCCATCACCAGATGGGCCGTGCGGAGATCCTCGAAGTCTGAATAGATGTCGACGCCCATGCCCTTGTGTTCGTAGACTTTGCTTGAAAAGCGGGTCATCCAGGCACGATCGGCAAAAAGGATGTGGTTCAGCGTCGAATGGATCGACTTGAAGAACGCGCCCTTGTCCGCCTTTCGCTCGTCATCGCTCACCTGGGCGCAGGTGTCATAGAGTTTGTCGGTCATCCAGCCGTTGTAGACGGCCATGGTCTGGTAGAGCTTTGGGTCAATCATGTCTGCAGGCCTCAGAAGGTGTCGCCGGTCTTGAAACCGCCGCCGCCAAAACTACCGCCTGAGCTGAAACCGCCACCTGACGATCCGCCGCCCGATGAGCTGCCGCCGCCAAACCCGCCGCCGCTGAAGCCCCCGCCGAGCCCACCCCCCATGGAGCGTGGCAGGCCGGAGCCCTTCGGAAAGCCCACCCGGCCACCGCGCGGCTTGCGGCGCTTGTGCGATTTCTTGGCACGTGCCCAATAATCGGCGCCTGTGATGGCGCCCTTGACCAGCTCGCCCAACAGAACCGTGGTCAGGTTGTTGTCGGAGAAGGTGGAATCCCAAGTGTCATAGCCGCTGCGCCGGAATTTCTGGGTCACCTGAGACAATTCGGTCCGGCGACGGGCAATGTCGCGCAGAAGCTGGCGATCCTGGCGGATCTCGCGATGAAGGGCCTCGGTTCGCTCCCGCTGGTCCTCGATGCGGCGAATGATCTTTTCATCTTCCGGAGAAGGGGTGTTCAGGGCCTCGCGCCACAGATCGCGCAGGTCGTCGGCCTTCAGAGACTGGGAGAGTTGATCTTCGGCCTTGTTTAAGCCGTCGTCCTCGCCGTCGGCAAAGGCCTGAAGGGCCTCGTTCAGGGTTTCGATGGAGCGTTCCTGTGCATCGAGTTCGCCGTCAAGCTGCTCGATCTCCTTGCCGAGGCTGTCGATCTTTGCCGCAAGATCCTCTCCGGCCGTGCTTGTCAGTGCGTCCCTGCTCAGCTCGGCCAGTTTTTCGTCTTCCCGGGCTGCCAGTTCTTCGCAGCGTTCCGCGTGACGGGCCATACGCTCAGGGATGCTGGTCAGCATGGCGTAATTGGCGCGGGCGTCCTGATAGCGGATCAGGCCCGCGACCCAGCGATCGAGCGCACGCACGATGCCTCGCTTGTCATAGTCCGGCGTGCCGAAGCCGCGCTCCCAGAGATACATGAAGAGCCTATCGTCTTCGTAGGCCTTGCCCTTGTCTTCGCGATCCTGAAGCGAGGTCTGTGCCTTGGTGGCGGCGGCCTGCGCGGTCTTTGCCGCCTGTTCTGCGCGCTCACGCTGGGCGAGAAAAGTAGGGTCCTTTTCGAGAAGGTTGTCGACTTCCTCAAGAAGCCCATCCATGCGGCTGGCGGTTGCTTGTGCTTCGTCAGCAAGAGAGTCGCGACGTTTGACGCTCTGTGTATGCGCGGTTTCCTTTTCGCGCAGCTGATCGGCAAGAACCTTGTAGTCCTGGGTGCGCTTTTCCATCAGGCGGCGTGCTTCGCGCGCGGCAGCGTCCCTGCGTTCGTCAAAGGTCTCTGCTGCATGGTTGTCGAGCCGAAACCGTGCCAGTTCCTTGTAGGCATCGCTTTGCTGGGTTTGCAGATCCGTCAAGGAGCGTGTTGCGCGCTCGATCCGGCTGCTGAGGTCGGTTTCCTCGCGGCGCAGATCAGCGGTAGCCTGTTCGATGCTTGAGAGCGTCTGGCGTCCGGTCAGCATGATGTCTCGGCCTCCCGCTGCCGCTTTGATGCCCGTCCTACCATTGGGTAATTGCCCCTTCCTGGACACCGCTGGCCCAGTCTATTTCGCGCTCGCCGCGGCGTTTCTCGCCGATCAGGGTTTTCTGGACGATGCCGTCGTTCTCCTTGTCGCGGCGCACCGCGTCGAAGGCGGCCTTGCTGACGCGCTGGGCCCAGATCGTGACGTTGCTGGTCTCGCCGTTTTCTTCTGAGAGGATGGGCCTTGCAATGGCCTTGCCGTCCGGATTTATGGCTTCGACCACCAGATAGTAGTTGTTGACGTTGCGATTGACGTCCGGGATGCGGGTGACGCCGGTCGGGGTTCCGGCGCGCGAAACAATGCGCACTTCGAAGACAGCTGACAGATCAGCAACCAGCCTGTCCAGATCGCTGGCAGCCTTGCGCGCGGCCTCGACCTTGCCATCGCTGGCGGCCGTAATGCCGTCGGTTTTCAGCCTGTCGGCCTCGGCGAGCAGGTCAGAATTGTCCGTGAGGCCCGCAACACGCTCGGCGAGGACCGACAGACGGTTCGGCAGTCCTTCGGCAAGCTCCACCTGCAGCGCTTCTGCGGCCCGCTCCCTTGGCGCGACCACGAGGAATTGCCAGCCAGCTCCTGCAATGACCAGAACCACCAGCACAATGGCCAGCCACTTTGACCAGGTCAGGCGACTGACATAGGCAAGGGCGAGGAAACGCGAGAATCCGGACGCTGGCGGATTGTAGACGAAACGGTCTTCTTTCAGACCCTCGACGCCAGCCTTGAGAATGTGATCCGGGACATCGATGCCCTGAGCAGAGTATATTTCCCGCAGGCGCTCGATCATCCCGGCGTCGCGATCTTCGGCGCCGAGCTCCTTCATCACGACGGCATCGTCATGGCGGAGCGTGTCCACCACATCCATCGCCATCATCAGATCATCGAGCGGGGCGTCTGCCTTTTCCGCCATCAAGCGTCGTCTCCGCTAGAGCACTTACATTCAATCGAAACAGTGGACCTTTCCCGAACGCCTGCGTGAAGTCGGCCTCACATGCGATCGGGAACAAGTGGACCGCCCGGCGGCCTGCCAGGCGGTCGATCTCGTCAGCTCTGAAGGGCATTGCCTTCAGCGGCAAGTTTGGCAAGACGACGCTTGCCATCCTCGACCGCGGTCCGGATTTCCTCGGAGTTCTTGGTCGACATGTCGCGCATCTCGTTGATGATCTCACGTGAGTGAACCTGGAAGTTCACGACTGAGTCCACGAGTTTCTTGACAGAGGCGGCCTGAACCGTCGGTCCGTAGCCCGCCTTGAGAGCTTCTGTCTGAACCGCGTCGCCGATTTCGGCAAGCGTTTCGAGGCTCTTGTTGACGCCTTCTTTCATGGCGTTCAGCGTCTCGGTGGATTCATGCAATCCCTGAAGTCCGGTGAAAGACGCGTTGAGCGCCGTCAGAACCGATTCATTGGTCGAGAAGAAGCTGACGGACTGGGCATAGACCCGTTCCTTGGCATTGGTCGTCTGCATCAGGCGCGCCATGATGATTTCAGACGTGTTGTAGCCGATGGTCAGGTTGTCGGAGAGATCCTTGGAGATCTGATAGCGCTTTTCCTCGTCCTGCATTTCGCGCAGGCGTTCGTCGCGTGCCAGCTCGAGCCGTGCCTTTGCGGCAGGATCATCTCCAGCATAAGCGGCGACATCGTTGGAAGAGGCTTCAAGAGCCGCCTTGGACGCATCAAGCTTGCTGGTTGCGATGTTGAGAATTTCGAGAGCCTGAACCTCAGCCTGCTTCAGGGCGCCGCGGAAGTCGCGGTAGGAATCGAGGATCGTCTGTTCGCGCTCGATCTGGTCCTTCGTGGCTCTGGCGACTTCCTTGTAGGTACCGCGAATGTCGTCGAAACGGTCGGAAATCGTGCCTCGGCGAATGTCGCGCCACTTGTTGGCGAGGCCTTCTGTGAAGGAGATCTTGCCGTCGGCAAGCTGATCGACCAGCGCCTTGGCATCGTCGCGGATCGAGTTGAATGCGTCCGTGATCTCTTCATAGCGCTCACCGATGTCCATCTGCTGGACCTGGGAACGCACGACTTCGTTGAAATGGGAGGCCTGGCCGAGCGTGCGGGTGATGATCAGAACCTTGTCGGGCGACAAGTCCGAGATCTGCTCCAGAAGGGCATTGATCGGCGCATCAGTTTCGGTGTCGGCTGAAATACCCAGGTCGCGCAGCTTTCCAAGCGCACGATCAAGGTATTGCAAGGGGCTGATGCTCGTTGCCGGTGCCGCCACTACGGCGCCGGTTGTGTCCTGTTCTGTCGCTTCCGCCATCGACATAATCTCCCGCTTTTGGTCTGCGTTAATCTCTCACAGCCGAGCCATGCCCGTCCATCTATTCCGCAGTGCGTCATCTAGGGCAGGGTGACGCCATGGAGTCAACGGCTTGCGAAACCTTAACCGTCAATCCCGCACACCTGTTACCCCATTGTGACACTGCGTCCTCGCAGTGCCTTGAACGCCTCTGCATTTTTGACAGGACTGCAAGCCTGCCCGCTCACTGTCGCAGATCAGCCCTGAGAGGCCGCGACGGCGATTTTTGCAGCAAGTCTTGCGTTGTTGCGCACCAGGGCAATGTTGGTGACGAGGGAGCGGCCGCCGGTCAGATCCAGAATGGCGCCAAGCACATAGGGTGTCACGTCCTTGCCCTTGATGTTGTCCCGGTTGGCCTGATCAATGGCGGTTGCGATATGACCTGCCATCTCGTCCTGGGGGATTTCGCTGTCTTCAGGCACGGGGTTGGCGATGAGCACGCCGCCATGCCCGCCAAATTCGGCTCGCACCTTGAGAAGGCGCGCAATTTCCTCGGGCGTGTCCAGGCGATATGGAGCGCTCAAGCCACTGCCTCGGGACCAGAAAGCGGGTAACTCGTCCGTACCATAGGCAATCACCGGGACACCGCGTGTTTCAAGAACCTCAAGGGTCTTTGGGATGTCGAGAAGGGCTTTCGCGCCGGCACAGACCACAAGAACAGGCGTTCTGCCAAGCTCATCGAGATCGGCTGATACGTCGAAGGTTTCTTCTGCGCCCTTGTGGACGCCGCCGATGCCGCCAGTTGCAAAGACCGAGATCCCTGCGGCCTCGGCCGCCATCATGGTGGCAGCGACCGTGGTCGAGCCGGGACGGCCGCTGGAAACGGCAAAGGAAAGGTCGGCGCGGGAACACTTCATCACGTCGTCGGCCTTGGCCAGTCGGTCAAGGTCATCGTCATCAAGGCCAACACGGATCTTGCCGTCCAGAACGGCGATGGTCGCGGGGATGGCGCCTTCCGCGCGAATGTCCGCCTCAACCTGACGGGCGGTTTCGACGTTGTCGGGAAATGGCATGCCATGGGTGATGATGGTGGATTCCAGCGCAACGACGGGCTTGCCGTCGGCGAGGGCCTGGCGCACTTCCGCAGTCGGGGCGATGAGGTGGTTCGCGGTCACGGGCAATCTTTCTGAAAATGGAGGAACGCGTATCTGACGGTCTTATAGGATCTGAAGGAAGACCGGGGAAGGGGTCAGTCGGAACAGATCGCGGACCAGGTTAAAGTGTCTGCGACCGCGCCCGAGGCTTGCAGGGTCTCAACGGCCGCCTTTTGGCCGAACTGGAGGCTGACGTCGAGCGCGTATTCACGGGCGAGACCTGCCAGGGTTCCGGCAATCAGAGCATCACCGGCGCCCGTGACATCGACAACGGACGCTGGCGGCGGCGTCAGGTCAAGGACCCGGCCAGCCGAACGCATGTGTAGCGGTTCGCCCCCTGACGTAATGACGACTGCACGGACACCCCGGTTCAGGAGATCTGCCGAAAGGTTCTGCGCGGGCGTGTCTGGGGGAGCATTCAGGAGGGCTGCGGCTTCAGCGTGGTTGAGCAGTAGCAGCTCCAGTTTGGAAAGAATTCCCTCGAGGCGATGCGCCTTTGCAACGGAAACAGCGTCTGCAACCAGGGCGGCCCTGGGGGCTAAAATGGTAAGCTCTTCCAGGACAGCGACCGGCAGGTTGGCGTCGAAAAACCACAGGGCATCGTCCGGCATCTGATGTGCCGTCTCGATGAAGAAGTCCGGGGACGCGCTGGTGAGCACCTTGTCATCGATACAGGCAGCTGTGAGGCCTCCGTCCGGATCATGCAGGGCCAGATATTGTCCGGTCGCCTGTCCGGACCGCTCAAGAAGGCGAGGTTCAACCCCGTCGCGCTCCAGCTGCGCACGGATGGAGGCCGCCGCGGGATCGGCGCCGGTGACGCCGACGAGCGTTGCCGGTACGCCGAGCCTTGCCAGCACGCGCGCAACGTTGGTCGCAACGCCGCCGGGCTTCTGGTCCAGGTGCGCCGGTGTTGACGTGTCGCGGAGGATTGGCCGATCCGCATGGGCGATGATGTCCCAGTGGACTGCGCCGAAGCAGGCAATGGGGCGCGGAGGCGAAGCTTGAGAGCGGTCGGAGTACATGGTCTGTCTTTGCGGCCAAGTGGCGGTCAGCGGGATGTTGGGGTCATTGAGACGCTCAAAGGGCCTAGCAGCGCGGTTGTGGCAGCACAAGATCGCCGTTCGAAACGCAGTGATTCTGGGTATAACTTTTCGGCACTCAAATATTACCTTACGTAAGTTTTCTGTTCCCGTGATGAGAACATTTATCGAACATATTGAAAAACAACCATAAATAACAATGTTCTTGCCGGACTTGCCAAATGAGAACAAAAAAGGTACAAAAGCTCAGTTTGAAACGGCGGTTCCATCGTGGAATAAGGAGCGAGAGCCATGTCGCAAAGTACACTTCGTCTCGTAGAAAGCAGCCAGATGGATAAGAGCAAGGCGCTGGACGCAGCGCTATCGCAAATTGAACGGGCCTTCGGTAAGGGCTCCATCATGAAGATGGGTCAGGGACAGGCCGTTGAGGTCCAGTCCGTGTCCACCGGGTCCCTCGGGTTGGATATCGCCCTTGGAATCGGCGGTCTGCCGCGCGGCCGTATCGTTGAGGTTTACGGACCGGAGTCGTCGGGCAAGACGACGTTGGCGCTGCACACGGTGGCAGAAGCCCAGAAGGTGGGCGGCATCTGTGCCTTTGTTGACGCCGAGCACGCGCTTGATCCGATCTATGCGCGCAAATTGGGCGTCAACATCGATGACCTTCTGATTTCGCAGCCTGATGCGGGTGAGCAGGCACTGGAAATTGCCGACACGCTGGTGCGCTCTGGCGCGATTGATGTTCTGGTGATCGACTCCGTCGCGGCGCTGACGCCGAAAGCCGAGCTTGAAGGTGAAATGGGCGACAGCCTGCCGGGCCTGCAGGCCCGCCTCATGAGCCAGGCGCTGCGCAAGCTGACCGCGTCAATTTCCAAGTCGAACTGCATGGTCATCTTCATCAACCAGATCCGCATGAAGATCGGTGTGATGTTCGGGTCTCCCGAAACAACGACTGGCGGCAACGCCCTGAAGTTCTATGCCTCGGTCCGTCTCGATATCCGCCGGATCGGCGCCATCAAGGACAAGGACGAGGTCGTGGGCAACCAGACACGGGTCAAGGTGGTCAAGAACAAGCTTGCGCCTCCGTTCCGCCAGGTTGAGTTCGACATCATCTACGGGGAAGGCGTTTCCAAGATGGGCGAGCTGATCGATCTTGGCGTCAAGGGCAACATCGTCGAGAAATCCGGTGCCTGGTTCTCCTACAACAGCCAGCGGCTGGGGCAGGGACGTGAGAACTCCAAACAGTTCCTGCGCGACAATCCGGAAGTGGCCGATGAGATCGAACTGGCAATCCGTCAGAATGCGGGTCTGATTGCCGAGGCGATCATTGATCCCGAAGGTGGCAAGGGCGACGACGAGGACTGACCCCGGACCGCCGCGTTCGCGCGTGACGGGCGAACGTGACAGGCGAACATGAATTCAACCCCTTCGCGCTCCAGGTGCGGAGGGGTTTTTGGTTTTGGCGCTCGTCCGTCCGATATCCACGTTTCACCAGAGCAACAGCTTGAAGAAACCGGACGTTTGCGCCGCCCGGCGTTCTGGACAGCCACGGACCGGAAAGCTAAAAGGCTGGTTCGACCGGGGGACGCTATGGAGACCCGGCCCAAAAGATATTGGCCTGATCAAACGGACAGGCAGGACCGAGGCGAGACACCGCATGACCGGCGTGAATGAAATCAGATCCGCGTTTCTGGACTATTTTGGCAAGAACGATCACCAGATTGTTGAATCTGGTCCACTCGTCCCGCGCAATGATCCGACCCTGATGTTCGCGAACGCGGGTATGAACCAGTTCAAGAACGTCTTCACCGGTCTTGAGAGCCGCGACTATTCGCGTGCCGTCACGGCGCAGAAAGTTGTACGCGCCGGCGGCAAGCACAACGATCTGGATAATGTGGGCTATACGGCCCGCCATCACACGTTTTTTGAAATGCTCGGCAATTTCTCCTTTGGCGACTATTTCAAGGAACGGGCCATTGAACTTGCCTGGACGCTGATCACCCGGGAATACGGTTTGCCGGCGGAAAAGCTCCTGGTCACGGTCTACTCCGAAGATGAAGATGCCGCAGTCCTGTGGAAGAAGATCGCGGGTCTGTCCGATGATCGCATCATCCGCATCCCGACCAGCGACAACTTCTGGACCATGGGAGACACTGGACCTTGCGGGCCCTGTTCGGAGATCTTTTACGATCACGGTGATCACGTTGCAGGTGGGCCTCCGGGCAGCCCGGACGAAGACGGTGATCGTTTTATCGAGATCTGGAACCTGGTCTTCATGCAGTACGAGCAGACGGCGGATGCGCGCCTCGATCTGCCGCGGCCGTCCATCGATACGGGCATGGGACTGGAGCGCCTGGCGGCGATCCTTCAGGGCGTTCACAACAACTACGACATCGATCTCTTCAAGGCGATCATTGGCGCATCAGTCAATGTCACTGGCGTTGAGGCAGAGGGCGACGCGCTGGCCAGCCACCGGGTGATCGCCGATCACCTGCGCTCGACAGCCTTCCTGATCGCCGACGGCGTCCTGCCGTCCAACGAGGGGCGTGGTTATGTGCTGCGCCGGATCATGCGCCGTGGCATGCGCCATGCCCATCTGCTGGGCGCCAAGGATCCGGTGCTCTTCAAGTTGATCCCGACCCTGATCCGCGAGATGGGCCAGGCCTATCCGGAGCTTGGGCGCGCAGAAGCGCTGATCACGGAGACGCTGACGCTCGAGGAAAAACGCTTCGGCAAGACCCTCGATCGCGGCATGGGCCTGCTTGAGTCGGCAACGTCCGACCTGGGCGAGGGCGGTCAGCTGGATGGCGAGACAGCCTTCAAGCTCTATGACACCTATGGTTTCCCGCTGGATCTGACCCAGGATGCCCTGCGTCCGCGCGGCATTCAGGTCGACACCGACGCGTTTGACGCGGCGATGGCGCGCCAGAAGGCCGAAGCACGGGCCAACTGGTCCGGCTCCGGCGGCACGGCAACCGATACGATCTGGTTCGGTCTGAAGGAAAAATTCGGCGCGACCGAATTCCTCGGCTATGAAACCGAAAAGGCTGAAGGTGTGGTTCTCGGCCTTGTCGCCGATGGTAAAGAGGTCAAGACGCTTGCGACGGGTGGCCGCGGTTTTGTCATCCTGAACCAGACGCCGTTCTATGGCGAATCCGGCGGTCAGATCGGCGACACGGGCGTGATGTCCGCTTCTGGCATCAAGGTCAGCGTCACGGATGTTCAGAAGAAGGCTGATGGTCTCTTCGTGCACGCCGTCACGGTTGATGAAGGCACCCTGACACTCGATCAGCCTCTGGAGCTGAGTGTTGATCATGCGCGCCGGGGCGCGGTGCGCTCGAACCATTCGGCCACCCACCTGGTGCATGAGGCGCTTCGTGAGGTTCTGGGAACCCATGTGGCGCAGAAGGGATCTCTGGTCACGTCCGAGCGGCTGCGGTTCGATTTTTCTCATCCCAAGCCCATGAGCGATGATGAGCTTGCGGTGGTTGAAGGCTTTGCCAATGAAATCGTCCTGCAGAACGCGCCCGTCGAGACGCGTCTGATGGCCGTCGACGATGCAATTGAAAGCGGCGCCATGGCGCTCTTTGGCGAGAAGTATGGTGAGGAAGTACGGGTTGTGACCATGGGCACAGCGCTCCATGGCGACAAGGCGGGCAAGGCCTACTCCGTGGAACTGTGCGGCGGCACCCATGTGCGGCGGACCGGTGACATCGGCCTCGTCACGCTCGTTGCCGAGGGTGCCGTTGCTGCTGGTGTCCGCCGGATCGAGGCGCTGACCGGCGCGGCGGCCCGGGCCTATCTCGATGAGCAGGACAAGCGCATGCGTGCGCTGGCCGGGCTCTTGAAAGTTGGCGCAGCAGACGTGCCGAACCGGGTGGCCCAGTTGGTCGAGGAGCGCAAGCGCCTCGAAAAGGAACTGGCGGACGCCAAAAAGAAGCTGGCCATGGGCGGCGGCGGTGAGGGCGGTGAAGCGCCAGTCAAGACCGCCGGAGCCTTCCAGCTCATGGCGCGGGTTGTGGATGGCATCAATCCGAAGGACCTGAAGGGCCTGGCGGATGACGCCAAGACCAAGCTTGGCACTGGCGTTGTCGTGCTGATCAGCGTCGCCGATGATGGCAAGGCTGCCATCGTGACGGCGGTCACCAAGGATCTGACCGAAAAGGTCAACGCGGTTGATCTGGTGCGGATCGGCTCGGAGGCCCTTGGCGGTCGCGGCGGCGGCGGTCGGCCGGACATGGCACAGGCTGGCGGCCCTGAGGGCGCAAAGGCGGAAGCGGCGATCTCGGCTATCGAAGCCCATCTCGTCGGTCTTTGAACCAGCGATATTGCGGCATGAAGGCGGGGCAGTGCTCCGCCTTTTTCGTCTCCGCCTTCCATTGCTGAACAATGGCCCGCTTTGCAGGGGGGCGGGGTTCTTGTAAGGATGGCGGTCGACGCGAAGCGAAAAAGGTGCGGCTGGGTGACGGCAAGAAAGACGCTGAAAACGACCCTCTATGACCTTCTGGAGGACACGGGGCAGGCCAGGGGCGCTGCCAGGGCTATCCGTCATTTCCTTGTCGGGTTGATCGTTGTCAACGTAACGCTTGCGGTGATCGAGACGCTGCCGGCGGTTCGCGCCGGGTATGGCGGGCTTCTGACCTATATCCAGATGGGATCTGGTGCGCTTTTCATTCTGGAATATTGCGCACGCCTCTATGTCGCCGACCTCCATCCGCCGCTGCGGCGCTATGGCTCGTTTGGTGCGCGGGTGAGATATGCCCTGCATCTGGATGCGATTGTCGATCTGATCGCGGCCTTGCCCCTGATCCTCGTGTTCATGCTGCCGCATCATGCCTTCACGGTGGTGGTGATCCTGCGCCTGCTGCGTTTTCTCAAGCTTGCACGCTATTCGCCGGCGATCCGGTCGCTTCTTCAGGCGATCGCCAGTGAACGCTGGGCGCTGATGGGTGCGACGCTGATCGTCTCCGGCGTCATCTTGTTGGCGGCGACGGTTATGTACCTGATCGAACAGGACGCGCAGCCGGACAAATTTCAAAGCATACCCCATGCGATCTGGTGGGCGATTGCGACGGTCACCACGGTTGGCTATGGCGACGTCGTGCCGATCACTGGCCTCGGCAAGACCATCGGCGGATTTTTCATGCTGCTCGGCTACGGCCTGATTGCTCTGCCCGTTGGTATCATCGCCTCCGCCTTCGCGCGGGAGATCCACAGCCGGGACTTTGTTGTCACCTGGTCAATGGTGGCGCGGGTGCCGCTGTTCGAGGATCTGAAGGCTGCGGAGATTGCTGAAGTGGCCCGACTGCTCCAGGCGCAGAAGGTCCGTGCCGGCCATGTCATTGCGGAAAAGGGGGACGTTGCGGACAGGATGTTCTTCATCTCCGAGGGGACGGCGGAAATCGCGCTCAAGGACAAGATCATCTACCTGGATACGGGTGACTTCTTCGGCGAGCTGGCGCTGATCCATCAGCGGCCGCGCACGGCAACCATCAGGGCCTTTCATGACTGCGAGTTGCTGGTGCTTGAAGCCCATGCGCTGCAGCAGATGATGGAGAAGAACCCGGAGTTGGCCACCAGGATCCTGCAGGAGGCGGAGCGGCGCGGCGAAGAGGCGGTCCAGTCCCTTGGCGATCTGGTCAGCGAGGAGCTGGCCATGGCCGATGTGGTCGCCGACGGCAGCGATGGCGGCGCCGAGGAGCCGGATCTCTTCGTCGAGGAAGACACGTCAACAGGTGAAGAGCCTTCACCAGACAAATCAACGGGCTAAACGTCTCACGCGTGGAACGCCGCCTTTCAGGCTCAACGCAGGTAGCCGAGATCGACCATGGTCGGGGCAAGGGCACGGCTTAGCCGTGAAATCTCTTGTGGTGGCAGTTCATCGGCATGACTGCCGACACGGCCGGAACGCATATGGCGGATCCTGTCCGCGTTGCCGGCCTCGAAGTAGCGGGCACGAGCCTTGTCGAAGCTCTGATTTTCCACTGCCCGCGCCAGTCTTTCCGGATCGAAATCGAGTCCGGCTTCTTCCAGAAGACGTGCGAGTGAGGCTTCCGTGTTTGCGAGAAGGTCCTCATAGCGGATGAGCGGAATGCCGGCGGCCAGAAAATCATCCACATAGCCGGCCCAGCTGCGCCGGTTCCAGTAATGACCATGGCGCTCCGTTGTCATCAGGGAGACCATGTCGGCAGCCGCGCCGGGCTGATTGCGGAAGTGATAATGCGCCCCGGAGGCTGCGACATCGCGCGGGTCGCGGACAATGCTGATCATCTTGACGCGCGGGTGCCTGACCCGGTCCCAGGTGGCGTGCACATGATGGGATTTGAGCAGGAAACGATTGGAGGTCCGGTCCTCGCCCTCCAAGGCGATATCGTGGTTGTTGGCTATCCCGGCATAGCCCTTTGAGGGGCAATTGAGGGTGTCGGCGATCAGGCGCGTCAGCCACGTGTTGCCGGATTTCGGATATCCCACAACCACGATCGGCTCATCGAAGCCGTCTCTTTCGATCTGGCTTATATGTTCCGCGATGAAACGGGTCTTCTTTCTGATCTTCCGGAAGGTCCGGGCGGCGGTGTAGAGGTTCTTCATGATCGGCAGAAACTTGTTGGAACTGCCGACGGGGATGACCCTCAAATTTGATCAAGTAAAGAAGCTTTGATTTCCGGAATTCGGAAATTCAAGTCTGTGAAAGTCTGATTGTTTCCAGATGGTTTCAGAATGCCTCTGACGCATTAAGTTTGCGCTTTTCAGCCATCCTCACCGTCTCATCCGGAGGTGTCCAGGCGACCTTCCTGAGCCTTGTAAAAGAACTGACTCGCGACCAGCCAGCCCTTCAGGGGGCGCAGCGGCGGAATGCAAGTGAGCAGGATCAGCGGCAAGGTCGTCACCAGATGCACCCAGTAAGGGGCGGTATGTGCAACTTCCAGCCAGATCGCGAAGGCGACAGCGGGAATGCAGCCGAAGCAGATGATGAAGAACGCAGGTCCGTCGGCAGGGTCAGCAAAGCTGTAGTCCAGATCGCAGACTTCGCATTTGGGTTTCAGGGTCAGGAAACCATCGAAGAGATGACCTTCACCGCACCGCGGGCATCTGCCGCGCAGGCCGGTCTGGACCGGAGAAAGAGGCTTCCATGTGCGTTGAGTTTCCATGTGTGTTTCCCGCTTCCATGCGACAACCGTGATCAGAAGCAAGCGATCATCTGGCTGCCTTCAATCTCGTATCAGCCTGTTCGGCGTGACCGGCTCAAGATAGGCAGCATGACGGCCAGCGCAATCGCGGGCGGCGCGGCATTTTGGCATCGGGCGGCTGGTTTCTGATGCCGCATTGGCGCATGGCTCTGCTTGCAAAGGCTGTAAACGCAAGAAAGGCGGCCCTTCAGCCGCCTTTCTGGATGACGTCATCTCAAGGCGTTGCGGCCTTATGCCGCCATCGCCTTCTGGAGGTTCTCGTGGATCTTGTCGAGGAACTGCGTGGTCGTCAGCCAGCTCTGGTCCGGGCTCATCAGGCCGAGCGAGCCAAAGCCCTGGCCGGCGATGTCGGACTGGACGTCACCATCATAGTTCTTGCATGCAAACGCCTATACGACTGCTGAAACTGTCATCGACCTAGTCGATACACAGCTTGCGCCATCCCTTGCTTTTCGGATGCGGGTTTTTGCGTAGATAGGCAAGATCCGATGTGCAGGATTCCATCACGCGATCTTGAAAATCCTCGACATTCTTTACCCGCAAAACTTTGACGTAGGGCTTATAGCCGCGGCACTGCGGATATTTGGTCTGCACTTTGGCGCGATAGTCTAGAAGCCTTTTCTTGAACTCGGCCTGAAGCTTGCCATCGAGCTTCTTATGGATGTCTCCGTCCGCGTCCAGGCGATTGCCTTCGAGATGAAAGATCATGGTCTCGTCATCGATTTTCTGGCCGCAGCCGGGAAACGAGATTGTCGATGTGTAGTTAAAGACCTGGACCGACTTGGCTGGTTCCAGGCCGACTATTTGATCGCCATACCAGTTCGGGCACCGCTGTGAAAGCACGAGAGCACACGTATCCCCTGACGCGACGGCCTGCGGCGCACCGCTGACGTTTTCCGCCTCATAGACGACGGTAAGGTCGCGATCGGAGCGGGTGTTGCAGATCCAGCCCTTGCCGCCGCCGCAAGCCTCGCCGCCGTTGCGCGAGCGGCATTCCTGTGCGGCCCGGGACTGGGCCGCGGCCTGGTCGCGGTTGACGCCCCAGCCATAGGGCGAACCGCCCTGTTCATAGGCGTAGCCGGCGCAGCCCCGGCCTTCCAGGATGAGTTTCGGCGCGCAATTGGCGCCATTGCGCTCGCGGCATTCGGCAAGGGCACGCTGCTGGGCGGCTTCCTGGCTGTCCTGGTCGTAGGACCAGCCGAAGGCGGCATCATCGACGGAAACAGCAAGGCCAGCATAGACCGGCCTGTCCTTCCGGGTGGCGAGCGCTTTTTCCTGCGCCTGGCGCTCTGTGGCGAGGGCCTTTTCGTAGGACTTGATGTCCTTCTCGGCGACATCTTCCTGTCTTGCCACTTGGAGCAGCGTTTCGGCCCGGTCGAGATCCTGCTCGAGAAACTCTCCCCTGGTGTATTCAAGTGCCAGATAACCGGCTGCCCCGCCAAAACCGCCACGGGCGGCCTGCTCCATCAGCCTTACGCCGGCTTCCGGATCCCGTTCGAAACCATTTATCCCCTTCAGACGGGCGACGCCAAGATTGGACTGGGCGATCGGGTATCCGAGCTCGGCGGACTCCATCAGGAGCTTGCGGGTGTAGTCGCTTTCCCCATCTCCATAGCCGCATT
Source organism: Roseibium sp. (assembly GCF_039982295.1). Classification (GTDB taxonomy): domain Bacteria; phylum Pseudomonadota; class Alphaproteobacteria; order Rhizobiales; family Stappiaceae; genus Roseibium. Next base: position 18,616 of record NZ_JBDWYP010000093.1, on the reverse strand, counting down.
TCTTGACGTAGTGGGTGATCCGGAGCGAGTTCATCGCCGCCGGCGAGCGGTCGACTTCCGCCGCTTTCTTCAGCTTGTTGTAGGCGGCCTGATCGCCGCCGCAGGCGGCCTTGTAAAGCGCCTGATAGCGCTCGCGCTCCACTTGCCACATGGCGGGCAGCGGGTCGGCAAGGGCGGGTAAAACAAGAACAGGCAATAGGTAGGCAAGCGCAGCAAGAACAGCACGGAACATATGGCTAAAACTCTTAAAGTTTCAAAAAATGCTTATTTATCAAGGGATCACGTATCTGAACATCCTGTCAAGTTGCGATGGCGCCCTACGCAATGAAAAGGCGGCCCTTCAGCCGCCTTTCTGGATGACGTCATCTCAAGGCGTTGCGGCCTTATGCTGCCATGGCCTTTTGCAGGTTCTCGTCGATCTTGTCGAGGAACTGGGTGGTCGTCAGCCAGCCCTGATCCGGGCCGACGAGCAGCGCCAGATCCTTGGTCATGAAGCCGCTTTCGACCGTGTCGATGCAGACCTTTTCCAGCGTCTCGGCAAAGGCCGCCAGTTCTGCATTCTCATCCAGCTTGGCCCGGTGGGCGAGGCCCCGCGTCCAGGCGAAGATCGAGGCAATGGAATTGGTCGAGGTGCTTTCGCCCTTCTCGTGCTGGCGATAATGGCGGGTGACTGTGCCGTGGGCCGCTTCCGCTTCCACGGTCTTGCCGTCCGGGCTCATCAGGACTGACGTCATCAGGCCGAGTGACCCGAAGCCCTGGGCCACGATGTCTGACTGAACGTCACCATCATAGTTCTTGCAGGCCCAGACGTAGCCGCCGGACCATTTGAGCGCGCTGGCGACCATGTCGTCGATCAGGCGGTGCTCGTACCAGATTTCCTTCTCTGCATACGCGTCCTTGAACTCCGCGTCGAAGATCTCCTGGAACAGGTCCTTGAAGCGACCGTCATAGGCTTTCAGGATGGTGTTCTTGGTCGACAGGTAGCAGGGCACGCCGCGCTGCAGGGCATAGTTCAGGGAGGCCCGTGCGAAGTCGCGGATCGATTCGTCCAGATTGTACATGGCCATGGCAACACCGGAGGAGGGGGCGTCGAAGACCTCGCGTTCGATGGTCTCGCCGTCTTCACCGACGAACTTGAGCGACAGCTTGCCCTTTCCCGGAAAGAGAAAGTCGGTGGCGCGGTACTGATCACCAAAGGCGTGACGGCCGACGATGATTGGCTGGGTCCAGCCCGGAACCAGGCGCGGGACGTTTTGCATGATGATCGGCTCACGGAAGATCACGCCACCCAGAATGTTGCGGATTGTGCCGTTGGGAGAGCGGTACATGCGCTTGAGGCCGAACTCCTCGACACGGGCTTCGTCCGGCGTGATCGTCGCGCATTTAACGCCAACGCCATGCTTCTTGATCGCCTCGGCCGCGTCCACGGTGATCTGGTCGTCGGTCTCGTCGCGCTTCTGGATCGACAGGTCATAATACTCAAGGTCGATGTCCAGATAGGGGTGGATCAGCTTGTCCTTGATGAACTGCCAGATGATGCGGGTCATCTCGTCGCCGTCGAGTTCGACGACCGGGTTCGCTACCTTGATCTTCGCCATGGGTGGGGCCTCTTTCCAAGTGCGGATATGATTGTGTGCGTCCGTATACAATCATCCTTGCTGCGATGCAACAGTCACAGGTGAGCTTTAGCAGAAACGCTGGGAAATGGGGAGGGAAGAGGTGGCTAAAGTTGGTTCCAATGCGTCTGGGAACAGTCCCTGCGTTCGTCATTATCGGGCTTGTTCCGACAATCTCAAAGAGCCGAGGGGAAGAGGCCCGCGCTATGGATCCTCGGGACACGCCCGAGGATGACGGCAGTGGGTGTGGTGGGCCCTTTCGCCGTTTGCTTTTTGCCACCACGCGCGCTCTCCTCCCGAGTGACATCAGAGCCAAGACAAAGCCTCTCTTCTCCCCTCCGTCATGCCATGGCTTGACCATGGCATCCATGCCGTGACCTTGCTTCACAGGACCACTTCGATCTGGAGACACGAAACGGCATGGATTGCAGGATCAGGTCCTGCAATGACGGCGGAGCGTTGAACAGACCTTATCCCTCATTCGGGTGGGGATAGGCATTTCCTAAAGCATTGAAAAAATACGTCCTTGATGAGGATAACCGAAACTTATCCTCATCCCCGGAACCTGTCGTATCATCCATGGTGTTCCTGCCATCACGGGGCCGCTGATGGACCGTCCGTTCGCGGTGGTGGGGACCGGGTTTCGAGGATGCGGGCTGGTGTAACGGACCGTGCCTTCGTCCGGTGACTGGCAGCCTGGGTTTGCGGCGGGGAGTGACGCCGCTTGTCTCGGGCGCGTCTCGTATCTGGCAAACCGGAGGACGCTCTACTTCCGGCGCGCAGAAAAGAGAAAGGCGCACGTTCAGTCATTTGGGACACGGAACTTGGGCAGGCGTGACGGCCTTGCACATCCCAATTTCCCAACCGCTCCCGGCAAGTCCGGAGCGCCTGCCATCCCGTTTTGACGGGAGACCGAGACCAGCCCAAACGCCGGGGAGATATCCTGCGGCGAGTTTTGTGCTGGCCGAACGGCTTGGTGCTGGAAAATCGTCGCGTTCTCTCCGCTTTGGTTTCAGCGTTTCGGGCACCAATGGATCCCCGCACAAGGCGGGGATGACGTCCCGGATTGAAGCGAGACCTTGCAGCTGAAAACACACTCTCCGTCGTCATTGTCGGGCTTGTCCCGGCAATCCAGGAAGGTTCGCCAAAGATACAGAAAGAGTGGATCCTCGGGACAAGCCCAACGAAGACGCAAGCGAGTGTGGTTCGGCATTGCCTCTGTCTCCATGCCTTCCCGGACAAGCGGAGCGAAGATCCGGGATCCTTTAAGCCGGGACCTAATGACTCATGCAGCACCCTCGGCGTTTACTGGATCCCTGCCTGCGCAGGGAAAGCAAAGAGGAGTTGCACGGCGCGTCGGGCCGTCTGCGGCAGCGCTATTGACAGAAGATATATACCTGACTTAAGTCAGATAATATGTTGACCGATATTTCCCGCTTCCGCCGTTTCAGCCGTGCCGTGACCTCTGAGGTCGGCGCGCTCGACACTTCTTTTCTCGGACTTGGCCGACCACTTGGCGCTGCTCGGGTGCTCAATGCCATTGGCCAGGGGCGCTGCGATGTTGCCGACGTGCGCAGCTATCTGGGCCTTGATTCAGGATTGATGAGCCGCCTGCTTCGATCCCTGGAGGAGGAGGGGCTGATTGACGTGTCTTCTGACAAACAGGACGGCCGCAAGCGGCAGGTGAGGCTGACTGATGCTGGCAGGGCCGCGTTTTCCGAGTATGAGCGGCTGTCAGATGAACGGGCGGCAGGTCTCCTTGCAGGTCACTCGAACCCCAGGGCGCTGCTCGAAGCGATGGACCTGATCGCTTCCGCGCTTGGCCGGCAGAGGTGGCAGTTTGAGGATCGCGATCCACGTGATCCTGAATGTGTCTACTGCCTGGAAGAATATTATGCGGAATTGAACCGTCGGCTTGACCTCGGTTTTGACGTGACGCTCTCGGCAGACCCCGAGGTCAAAGATATGCTCGCGCCCCGCGGTGGCTTTATCCTGTGTCTGTCGGATAGGCTGCCGATTGGCTGTGCCGGCTTGAAAGGCACGGACAAGGGCTATGCGGAAATCAAGCGCCTTTGGGTATCACCGGCTGCGCGCGGGCTCGGCATGGCAAAACGGCTTATGGCGGAAGTCGAGACGCGCGCGCGCGAACTTGGCATCACGCTTCTGCGCCTGGATACGAACTCCAGGCTGCCCGAGGCTGTTAAACTCTACCAAACGTCTGGCTGGACCGAGATCGACCGGTTCAACGAGGATCCTTATCCGGACTTCTTCTTTGAAAAGGCGTTGTAAAGGGACTGTAGGGCAGGGGAGCCTTTCGTTCGAAGCACAAACAAAAAAGGGCGGTCCGAAGACCGCCCTTTTCAGATTTCGACGTCAAGAATGCCTTAGCCGATGATGGCGTTCAGCGTTGCGCTTGGGCGCATGACGGTCGCGACCTTGTCTGCCGGGGCATGGTAATAGCCGCCGGTGTCGGCCGGGCTGCCCTGGACGGCGTTGAGTTCACCAACGATCTTGTCTTCGTTGGCCGTCAGTGCTTCGGCGATCGGTGTGAAATGCGCCTTCAGCTCCGCGTCCTTGTCCTGGGCCGCCAGTCCTTGCGCCCAGTAAAGCGCGATGTAGAAATGACTGCCGCGGTTATCGAGACCACCGACGCGGCGGCTCGGGGACTTGCCTTCATCCAGAAGCTTTTCGGTTGCCAGATCCAGCGTTTCGGCCAGGACGGCAGCCTTGGCGTTGTCACGGGCCTGGCTGAGATGTTCGAGGGAAGCGCCCAGCGCGCAGAACTCACCCAGAGAATCCCAGCGCAGGTAATTCTCTTCCTGAAGCTGCTGGACATGCTTTGGAGCAGAGCCGCCGGCGCCGGTTTCGAACAGGCCACCGCCGTTCATCAGCGGCACGATGGAGAGCATCTTCGCCGAGGTGCCGACTTCCAGGATCGGGTAGAGATCGGTGAGATAATCGCGCAGCACGTTGCCGGTGATGGAGATCGTATCTTCGCCGCGGGCGATTCGCTCCGTGGTGTAGCGGGCCGCCTCCGTCGGAGCCATGATCTTCAGGTCGAGACCGGATGTATCATGCTCTGGCAGATAGGCGTTGACCTTCTTGATCAGCTCCGCGTCATGGGCACGGTTTTCGTTGAGCCAGAAAACGCCGGGCATGCCGGAAAGACGTGCGCGTGTGACGCCGAGCTTGACCCAGTCGCGGATCGGAGCGTCCTTGGTGCGGCAGGCGCGCCAGATGTCGCCGCCTTCGACTTCATGTTCGATCAAGGTCGTGCCGGCTGCATCGACGAGGCGCATGGTGCCGTCAGCAGGTGCCTTGAATGTCTGGGGATGGGAACCGTATTCCTCGGCCTTTTGAGCCATCAGGCCAACGTTGGGGACGGTGCCCATCTTGGATGGGTCGAGTGCGCCGTTTTTCTTGCAGAATTCGACGACCGCGTCATAGACACCCGCGTAGGAGCTGTCCGGAATGACGCATTTGGTGTCGGCTTCCTTGCCGTCCGGACCCCAGCCCTTGCCGCCTGCGCGGATGAGAGCAGGCATGGAGGCATCAATGATGACGTCGGAAGAAACGTGGAGGTTGGTCAGACCCTTGTCCGAGTTGACCATGTACATGGCCGGGCCGTTGTCCAGGGCCGCCTTGAGATCGGCTTCGATCTCGCCAGCCTTTTCAGCCGGTAGTGTGGCGATTTTCGCTTCCAGATCGGCAATGCCGAGATCCGGATTCACACCAATCGCTTCCAGGGCATTGCCGTGCTTGGCAAAGAAGTCCTTGAGGAAGACGGAAACAACCTGACCAAAGATGATCGGGTCGGAGACCTTCATCATCGTGGCCTTGAGGTGGACGGAGAACAGCACACCCTTGGCTTTTGCATCGGCAATTTCGGCTTCCAGGAAGGTGCGCAGGGCCTTCATGCTCATGAAGGTGGCGTCGACAACATCACCTTCGTCCAACGGATAGTCGTTCTTGAGAACCGTGACGGCGCCGTCCTTGGCAACAAACTCGATCTTGGCAGTGCCTGCGGAGGCTGCCGCGAGCGTCACCGACTTCTCGTTGGATGCGAAGTCGTTCTGTCCCATGGTGGAGACGTGGGTCTTGGAAGAAGACACCCATTCGCCCATCGAATGCGGGTTTTTCTTGGCGTATTCCTTGACGGCCTTGGGTGCGCGGCGGTCGGAATTGCCTTCGCGCAGAACCGGGTTCACGGCAGACCCCTTGATGGCGTCGTAGCTTGCCTTGATCGCCTTTTCCTCATCGGTCGCCGGGCTCTCCGGGTAGGACGGGATCTTGTAGCCCTGGGCCTGCAATTCCTTGATGGCCGCATTCAGCTGCGGCTGCGAAGCGGAAATGTTCGGCAGCTTGATGACATTGGCTTGCGGTTCTTTCACCAGCTGACCAAGTTCGGCCAGGTCGTCGGACTGCTTCTGGCTTTCGGTCAGATACTGGGAGAAATTCGCCAGAATGCGGCCGGCCAGGGAGATGTCTTTCGTGCCGATGGAGATACCGGCTTCCTTGGTGAAGGCGCGGATGATCGGCAGGAACGAGGCGCTTGCGAGTTCCGGCGCTTCGTCGACCTTGGTGTAGATGATGTCGGCCATGTCTTTGAGCTTCCTAAGGCTTGATCAATCGTCGGAAGGGCGCTCAGACGTTGCGGCAGGCAATGCGCGCAAGCGTTCGACCGTCCTCCACGGTTCGGGCTTCCGGCGGTGTATACAATTGTACGCAATCAATTTCCAGCCCCTTCATTGAGGGGTAACCGGTGAATGCTGGCGGACCCTATCAAAGCTGGCTGCAATCGCCAACAGAAGGAGCGAGGTCATGGCCCGCCAGCATTGATTTTCGCGTCTGGGTGGAAGAGCCCAGGCGCTGCCGTTGTCCCGCCTAGCGCGAGAGAACCCGAATGCGGCTGTCGAATTCGCCGCGGTCCACGTAGCAGCCGCGCAGGTGGCGGAAGCCTGTGGATGGATCGAAAGCGGCACGGCCATGAAGGGCCCTGCGGTTGTCGAAGATCACCATCTCGCCGCCCTCCAGCCGGGTGGTCATGACGTAGTCATCGGAGCGGGTCATCTGCATCAGCTTGCGGTAGGCGGCGTAATAGGCCGCCATGACGTCTGCCTCGAGATCCAGGGTCGCGGCGATATGCGCATTGAACCTGAGCTCGCGGACCTGGCCGAGATGATTTGTCTCGATGGTCAGGTGACGGCTGCGCAGGTCGTAGTCCTGATCCTGGAACCGGAAGGGGATCGGGATGGTGTTCAGGAGCCTGAAGGCTTCCGGGTCGCTGGCCTTGAGATCTTCGGCAATGGCAAAGCCGTCACAGAAGGTCGATCCGCCGCCTTCGGCCTCATTGGCAAGGCAGTGCAGAAACTGGAAGCCCGGCGCCAGTTCCTGGTTTGGCAGGTCCGTGTGCAGCGGCAGGGCATGGGACGTATAGGCCAGGTTGTTGGGGTTCGGCTTGGACTGAACCTCAAAGGTGACGCCGAAGTTGGTCTCGCGCAGGAAGCCGATCCGGCGGGCAACGGTCATGCCGGCGTCGACGTCGTCGGCCATGCCATCGACGATGGCGAGACCCGTGCGTTTGGTTGCGACGAGGAAGCCCAGAAGCGCGGCGTCATCCGACAGAAGATCCGAAGCGCTGGCGCGTGGAAGCTCGGCCTTGGTCAGGTCGCCGCGCCACAGGGTCGGCGTGACATCGGCAGGATCAGACAAGGGTTTGCCCGGCTTGTTGGCGGCGAGCCAGTTGGCATCAAAGCGGCTGGTGTGATCCTCGGACTTCCAGCGTAGGACGAGGTTGCCGTCGTCGACGCTGGCTTCGCCGATCTCGATGTCGAGGGGAACGCTGGTCAGGTCGAATTGCCGCTCGAGGGTTTGCGGGTGGAAACCGCTCGGGCAGCTGTCGCGCAGGAAGATGGCAGGGAAGGTCGTTGCGCTGCCGTCCGGCCACGCAATGTCGATCGCACGGGCGTTGCCGTGCAAGGTTGCAGTCATCATCAGGAATATCCAGTTTCATGTCATAGGGATCCGGCCAGCAGGCCGGGCGGTTACATGAAACGGGGAGGCGGCCACCACCATTGGGCCTTGGCATGGGGCAATCCGTGATTGCGACCAACAACGGATGTCATTGCGGCAAAGCCTCTTGGAACGCTCCAGCGAGCGCTAACGGTGAAACATCAGAGCGCGATCATACACAAAACGTCTGCCCGCAGACAGCCTCATCTGCGGGCAGGCAAACGGCGGTTTGCCTAATTCGATTTCATCGACTTGGCGGCCAGGGCCACCGCGATGTAGCTCCAGCCGTTGAAGATTACCGAAATGCCGGCAACAAGCCCGAGCGCCCAGGCCGCGGAAGAGGGCAGTTCCAGCCAGATCATGAGGCCGGCGAGAAGCGACATCAGGCCCGCAAAGCCAATCCAGCCCCAGCCCTGGTTCGGGCGCAGGCGGTAGGCGAAGAGCAGCTGGCTGATGCCTTGCGCAATGAAGACTGCGGCGATGACTAGGGTCAGCGCAAAGGTGCCGGCCAGCGGGTTCGCGTAAATGACGATGCCGCCGATGACGGCGATGATGCCGGTGATCAGGCTCCAGAGGTAGCGGTTGCCATCCTTGCTCTTGAAGGCCTGGTAGATCTGCAGCGCGCCGCCGACAACGAGCACCGCCGCGATCAACAGCGTCACTGCCACGGATGAAGCGTGAGGCGCTGCAATCAGGATCATCCCGCCGATCAGGAGAGCGATCCCGAGCGCCAGGAACCAAATCCAATTGTCTTCGATCTTGTCCAGGACGGACTGGGCCGTCTGCTGTGTGTCGCCTGCCATGTTGGCCTCCCCGATGTCTGTATCAGGTGTCACGATAACGTGGTTGCGACTTATGCGATAGCACCCGATCGATGGCATTTGAACGACCGCGCATATTGACTTTCGTGTATCTACACATCTATCAGGAAACATGACGGATGATTTTACGCTTTGCATGTTGATGAACGCCCGCCGGGCTGCGCGTGCCGTATCGCGTCGATATGACCGGCTGGCACGGCCTTATGGCCTGACCGCAGTCCAGTTTTCGGTCATGGGGGCGGTGATCAACGGCGCGGGCAAGACAACAAGCGAACTTGCCGATGGGCTCGGCATGGAGCGAACAACGCTCGTGCGCAATCTGGCGCTTCTGGAAAAGCAGGGGCTGATCCGGGGCGAGCGGCTTGAAAAAGGCAATGGCCGGTGCCACGTGCTGACCGAGCGCGGGGATGCGCTGGTGGACACTTGCCTGCCGATCTGGCGCAAAGCCCAGGCAGAGTTGGCGCAAGAGCTTGGGCAGGCCGAATTCCTGGAGACGGTGCGCGTGCTGCAGCGTCTCGCAGAGGTCGATCAGGCTGAGGCCTGAAAAAGTGGCTTGAACGTGAGTTAAGACGCAAAAACGGGCAGGAAGCAGGTGTTTCCGTCTAATATCGTGTATATACACAAGGAGTTTTCCGGTGAACAAGATTGTCGTGACGGGAATGGGCGTGGTGTCGCCCTTGGGCGTTGGCGTGGAGACGTTCTGGGAGCGCCTGAGCGAGGGGCGGAACGGAATTCGTGCGATCACCCGGTTTGATGCGGAGCAGCTTGCCTGCAAGGTGGCGGGTGAAGTGCCGGACAAGAGCGAGGATCCGGCCGGTTTTGATCCGGATCTTTATATCGAGCCACGCGAGCAGAAGCGTATGGACCGCTTCATCCACTTTGCCATCGCAGCGGCCGAAGAAGCGCTGGCGCAGGCGGGGTGGGCGCCTGAGAGCGATCACGACAAGATCCGCTCCGGCACCATCATTGCCACGGGCGTTGGGGGCTTTCCGGCCATGACGGCGGCGGCGCGGCATGTGGCGGAACGCGGGCCGCGCCGGGTGTCGCCGTTCCTGGTGCCCTCTTTCCTGGCCAATCTGGCAAGCGGGCAGGTGTCGATCCGGCACGGGCTGCGCGGTCCTCTCGGGGCGCCGGTGACGGCCTGTGCCGCCAGCCTTCAGGCAATAGGCGATGCGGTGCGGATCCTGCGCAATGGCGAGGCGGATGTGATGGTTGCCGGCGGCGCGGAAGCCTGTCTCGATCCGGTGTCGCTTGCAGGCTTTTCCGCCGCGCGTGCCATGTCCACCAAATTCAACGATGATCCGGCGAATGCCTCGCGGCCGTTCGACCAGGCGCGCGACGGTTTCGTGATGGGCGAGGGCGCCGGCATCCTCGTGCTGGAAACCGAGGCACATGCCAAGGCGCGCGGGGCGCGGATCCTGGCAGAAGTCTCCGGCTATGGCACGTCGGCGGATGCCTACCACGTGACCTCCTCCTCTCCGGACGGCGAGGGCGGGCTCAGGGCGATGAAGCTGGCGCTGGCCATGGCCGGGCTGACACCCGACGACATCGGTTACGTCAACGCACACTCCACCTCGACGCCTGTTGGCGATGCGGCCGAAATCGCCGCGCTGACCACGCTGTTTGAAGGGCGGGGCAAGGATCTCGGTGTTTCGTCCAGCAAGTCCATGTTCGGGCATCTTCTGGGCGCGGCTGGCGCTGTAGAGGCCATCGCCTGCGTCAAGGCGCTGGAGACAGGCCTTCTGCCGCCTTCGCGCAATCTGGATCATCCGGACGAGGCAATCGAGCGCTTTGAACTGATTCCCGGACAGGCCATCGAACGGCCCGTGGATCATATCCTGACCAATGGCTTCGGTTTTGGCGGGGTCAATGCCAGTGCGGTCTTCTCCCATGTCTAGAGTGTAAGTCTAGAGTGTAAGTGGATTTTGGACTTGTGCTTGTCTCGTAAATGGGATTAATTCCCCAATATGAGAAATGGGCAGATTGAAACAAACACTCTCGACATGCGGCTTGCCGCGCGGCTGACCGGATTGCGGCAGCAGCGCGGCTGGTCCCTGGACGAGATGGCCGAACAGTCCGGCGTCAGCCGGGCCAGCCTGTCGCGGATCGAGCGCGGCGAAACCAGCCCGACCGCCGCCGTCCTGGGCCGCCTGTGCAAGGCGTTCCACTTGCCCATGGCGGTTCTCTTTGCCCAGGCCGAAGACCGGGGAGCGGATCTTGTCGTCCATGATGACCAGACGCTCTGGACCGATCCGCAAACAGGCTTCCACCGCCGCAGCCTGTCGCCTGCACGTCCCGGCTATCGGGGCGCGATGATCTTGGGCGAATTGCCTGCCGGCGCAAGGGTCTCTTATGCGGACACGCCGATCCCGGATCTGGAACATCATCTTTGGCTTCAAAGCGGCACTCTCGAGGTGAAACTCGCCGGCAGTGCGGAAGGCGCAGGCGGCGATGTGATCCACCGCTTGTCCGCCGGTGACTGCCTGCGTTTCAAGCTGAACAGTGCCAACAGTTATCATGCGCCCGGGCCCGATCCTGCGCGCTATCTCCTTTGCGTGGTGACACCATGACGTCTTTTGTTCCCGAAACTCCCCTGGCGCTTTTGACGGCCTCGGACGCCAAATCAGAATTGCCGGATCTTGGCGCGGTTCTGCACGCCTGCGTCGCCGATGGTGCCGGAGTCGGTTTCGTCCTGCCGTTTTCGCAGGACCAGGCCGAAGCCTTCTGGGCCTCGCGGCTCCCAGGCATCGAAAGCGGAGAGCGGTTCTTGCTCGTCGCACGGCTGGAAGGCCGCATTGTCGGCACGGTGATGCTGGAGCTGGCGGGACAGGACAATGGCCGCCACCGGGCGGAGGTCGCCAAGCTCCTGGTGCATCCGGACGCCCGCCGCAAGGGCCTGGCGAAACAGCTGCTCACCGCTCTCGATGGCTTGGCGATCTCTCTGGATCGAACGCTTCTGGTTCTGGACACGGTCACCGGCGATGTCGCCGAAGGGCTTTACCCCAAATGCGGCTACACCCGCGTCGGCACCATCCCCGCCTATGCCCGCTCGCCCCATGGCGACCTCGACGCGACGACCGTGTTCTACAAGCAGCTTTAGCAACAGGCTGTCGGTCTCAATGGACCTTTCCTTCCCCTCCACCGTCATTGCCGGACTTGATCCGGCAATCCATGCCGTGACGGCGCTTCTCGGGAGGCCTGTGCGTGAGGCGAGGGAACGGCGTGGATCCCATGGTCAAGCCATGGGATGACGGCTGAGGGTGTGGCGACGCGGAGATCTTTTACCGGAACAAGCACCACTTATCGTTGCAATTTCAAATCGCTCCGGCCAGTCTGTTCTGGGATCAAGGGGCAATATGGCGGACATAAAATTCAATCGCGATGAAGTGGAAGCGTGGCTGAAAACCCAGCCACGTGAGGTGTCTGTTGTGATTGCCGCGCGGGCCGCACTGCGGGTTCTGCCGCTTCTATCCGGTGCCCTCAAGCGGACTAGGAATGTTGAGTCCGCTGTTATTTTGCCGACCTTTCGCGCTACGGCTCTGCTCTGGGCCGCGAGCAATGGACCGGCCCAGAGCAGAGCGCTTTTGAAATCAAATGCTGCGACCAATGCCGCCGCCTCCGCCAGAGCCGCAGCTAGAGCTTCTACCAACGCCGCCGCTACCGATGCCGCCTACGCAGCTTACTCCGCTTTCGCAAGGGAGGCCATCAACGCGACTGCCGCTGCCAACACCGTCGCCGCCGCCGCCTTCGCCGTCTTCGCGGCCGCCGCCACAGCCGCCGTCCTTTCCGACCAACTGCATATCAAGGCCGGCCGGAGTGTCGCCTCTCTCGCCGGCACGCCGCTTTGGCATGACCAGGGAACACCTCACGAGATTGCGAGGTCGTGGAACCGCCTGCGGGAAGCTTTGCTGGCACGGGACGAAGGTTGGGACGTTTGGACCGACTGGTACGACGACCGGCTTCAGGGCCGCCCGGCCAATCCGGATCTGGAAGTGGCGCGGGTGACCCTTCCGGAAGAGCTCTGGGAGGAAGGCCCAGCTGCCGTCAACGCGCGGATCAGGGAGCTGATTGAGGAGTATGAGCCGCCCGAGGAGCCGAAGGGCGAACCCGGTCAAAGGGCTGATGTGCAGGATGGCGTGCTTGTTCTCACGGGGAAGCTTCCAAAGGCAGATGAGCGTTCGGATGAGTTGCAGCGCAGCCTGCATGAACTTGTTCGGAAAAAAGCGAGGGATTTGCACGCATCGCTAACGCCTCTCCAGAACCAATATCCTGAGCTCGACAAAGTCGTTACAGCGTATTTGAAATCGGTGGACGTTCCTCTTGTGCAGCTGGAGGTTCCGAACGTTTGGTCTGAAGGAAACGACCTTGATGGCCTTGCAGAAGCATACTCGAAACAGGACATTGATCGAACTCTAAGCGAGCCGCTGGAACCGGAAATTGCTGGGAAACTGGCATCTCTCTTGACCGATCACTCTGGTTTCATCCTTGGATTTGAATTGGGGCGGTTGCTCACTGAGCGTGCTGACAGGATGCGCCGCAATGGCGAACTGTCAGAGAGTCTTCGGCGACCGGTTCTGGAGATTCTGTCGGCCTTTCGCCGCCTACGCGACACTGTCGAGGCCGAGACGCGAGAGTTCATTGAATTTACCGAAGACGTTGTTATCCAAGCCGGTTGGCCGACCGGAAGAGTGGCTTACTCTGCCTATGCCTTGACCCGTACATTGCTGTTGGGCTGCGGGCGTTTTTTGATCCACAAAGGTGTTCCCGCGTTGGGCGTGTTTGGAGGTGTTGCTGCATTGGCACAAGTCGGCGGAGATCCGCAGCTGATCGCTGTGCAGCAGTTCGCACTCCTTTTTAGAGACCACGCAGGTGCAATCCTGCAGTTCGCTGCAGGGTTTCCAGAACTGCGGCGCTGGCTGGCCCATATTGTGGATCAGTTTGATCTGGATTCCGCAAAATAAAGCAGCCATGTCCTTCCACCTCCGGCCATGCCGGTGAGTCTGTAAACGTACTGAAACGCAGAAGCCTTCCTTGCTTTCTTCATTCGCTTCAGTTCTCCGCCGTCATTGCCGGACTTGATCCGGCAATCCATGCCGTGATGGCGCTTCTCGGGAGGCCTGTGCGTGAGGCGAGGGAACGGCATGGATCCCATGGTCGAGCCATGGGATGACGGCTGAGGGTGTGGTGGCGTTGCGTGTTTTATTGGCGAGTTGACGTTTGGCTCTTCCCCACACAGCTCTTGATGGTTCCGGACGGTTCTCCTTCCCCTCCACTGTCATTGCCGGACTTGATCCGGCAATCCATGCCGTGGCGGGTCTTCTCGGGAGGCCTGTGCGTGAGGTGAGGGAACGGCGTGGATCCCATGGTCAAGCCATGGGATGACGGCCGTGGGTTTGGCGGTGCGGAGATCTTGTCGGTGAGTTTGCGTCTGACCTAATCCGCACACTTCTTTTGAGTGGGGCGACGGTTGCTGTTTTCAGCGGAAATACAGGGCATGCGAGCTGGGCTTTTGGTGCTGCCTCTTTCCAAAAATCGGATGATCGGCTAAATCGCTGGCCATGACCAGAAATGCAAATATTCGCGATGAAGCGCGCAGGGTGGATGTGCGCCCACCAGCCGTCATCCTGTGTGAGCCGCAGCTTGGCGAGAACATCGGCACGGCGGCGCGAGCGATGGCCAACTTCGGCCTGACGGACCTTCGCATCGTCAACCCGCGGGACGGCTGGCCGAGCGACAAGGCACGGGCGGCGGCAAGCCGAGCTGATCATGTCATCGACAAGGTGCAGGTGTTCGACAGTGTCGAGGCCGCGATTGCGGATCTGAGCTTTGTCTTTGCGACCACGGCGCGCTCGCGCGAAGTGCCCAAGCCTGTGCGCGGGCCGGATGAGGCGGCGGTGAAACTGACGGAGCTTGGCGCTTCGTCGCTCGGCACCGGCTATCTGTTTGGCCGCGAGCGCTGGGGGCTGAACAACGACGAAGTGGCGCTGGCCGACGAGATCGTGACCCTGCCGGTGGATCCGGAATTTGCCTCGCTCAACATCGCCCAGGCCGTTCTGGTCTGCGCTTATGAATGGCGCAAGACGGCCACGCAGGGCGCGCTGCCGTTCCGCCTGAGCGAAGAGGAAAATCCGCCGGCGGCCAAGGAAGATGTGGTGCGTTTCTTCGAGCACATCGAAAGCGCGCTGGACAATGTTACCTTCTTCCGTCCGCCCGAACGGCGACCGCATATGGTGCGCACCCTGCGCAATATTTTCCAGAAGGCGCAGCTGACCGATCAGGAAGTGCGGGCCATGCGCGGCGTCGTGGCGGCGCTTGAAAAACGGCGCACACGGCCGCGGCCTGACGAGAGCCGCGACGACGAAACCGCCGGGGACGACAGCTGACATGAGCGACAGCCGCCCGATCCTGATCCTTGATTCCGGCGTGGGCGGCCTGACGGTGTTGCGCGAAGTGCGCTTCAAGCTGCCATTCGAAAGACTGGTCTATGTGGTTGATGACGCGGGCTTTCCCTATGGTGCATGGGACGAGGATCCGCTGACCGCACGGTTGATCGGTCTGGTCGGGGCCTTGATCGAGGCTCATGATCCCAAGGCCATTGTCATCGCCTGCAACACGGCGTTCACGCTGGCGGGCGAGGCGCTGAGGGAGGCGTTCCCGGACCCGGTTTTTGTCGGCACTGTTCCGGCAATCAAGCCGGCGGCACGGCGAACGCGATCCGGCCTGATCTCCGTATTGGCCACGCCCGGCACGGTGCGCCGGGCCTATACCCGCGACCTCATCGACACCCATGCGCGGGACTGTCACGTGCGTCTGGTTGGCTCGGACAGGCTTGCGGGGATGTCTGAAGAACATCTGCGCGGCGAAGACATTGACGACGCAGCTCTGCTTGCGGAAATTCAGGACTGTTTCCTGGAAGACGGTGCAAGACGTACAGACATCGTGGTGCTCGCTTGCACGCATTATCCCTTTTTGGTCAATCGCTTCCGGGAGATTGCGCCCTGGCCTGTGGATTGGATCGATCCGGCTGAAGCGATCGCCCGGCAATTGGCCCGCGTGGTGTCGGATGTGGCTCGCGAGCGGGACCGGGATACGCCGGACACTGCGATCTTCACGTCAGGCGAATGCAGCGCTGCCAGCTGTCAGTTGATGGCGGGTTTCGGTCTTCTGGTCTGAGTGACGGAATTCTTGTAGCTGGCGGGTCTGCCTGCAGAGGGAGGCGATGAGGTCAGGCGGTGAGGGTCTTGAGGGCAAAGCCGTTGTCGGAGCGTTTCGCCGCGCCTTTGAGACTGGCGATTTCAGTGTTGATGCGGTCGACCGAAAGGCCGGTGTCCGATGCCACGGTGATCATTGAAACCGAACACTCCATCAGCGCGAAGGTTCGTGCCGCGCCGTAGCGGTCTGAAGCCTGGATATAACCCTGCTTGCGGTGCTCCGGTGCATAGAAACTCTCGACGTCCGACTTGAATGCGCGTTTCAATTTCAGCAATCGCTCTGCGATTTCCTCTTGTTCGCCGATCATGACGCCTGCGAAGAAGTCGTCGCCGCCGATGTGCCCGCAAAATGTACCGATGCCGCCGATGTGCCGCTGCAACAGCTCGCTGAACAGGGTGATCACCCTGTCTCCCTGTGGGTAGCCGTAGGTGTCGTTGAAGGGCTTGAAATTGTCGAAGTCGAAATAGCAAAAATGGCGCGCCGCGGAGCGGGTATGGGCGGCCTTGTCGATGTAACGGCGGATGGCACCATTGCCGGGAAGACCCGTGAGCGGGTTCTGATCCTGCGCCTCTTCCAGCCGCTTGTCCTGCAGGATTTTCAGGAGAGAGGTTGCGGAGAGGAAACCGGCATAGCGGAAGTCTTCGGTGATGATGATGCCGTCCGAGCTGAGCGACGAGGCAAAGGTCACCAGCAGCGTGTCGATGTCCGAGTAGATTTCCGCGATCGGGCAGGGGCAAATGAAATTGTGGAGCGGCAGGTCGAGCGCGAGCTTGTGGCCTTCATCGGCGAAGCCTGCGGCGTAGAGATAGGCCTTCAGGTCGCGTTCGTGAATCAGGCCGCGCGGCTCGCTGTTTGTGTCGAGCACCGGCAGAAGGCGGAGGTTCTGATCCGCGATGAAACGGTCCACGAGTTCGCCGATGGAGGCGTCTGAAGAGACCGCAGGCAGTTTCTGAATCCCTTCCTTGATCTTGCGCTCTTCCTCCGTCTTTTTGTCTTGCGTCACATCGGTTCGAATGTGTTCGTAGAACAGGCGCGTCTGGGATTTGTCGGCGAAGGGTCGGGCGACATAGTAGCCCTGAACAAGGTCACATCCGGCATCCCTGCAGGCCTTGAACTCGTCTTCCGTCTCCACGCCGCCTGCAATCACGCGGGCGCCAAGGACATGGGCGAGGTTTGCGACAGTGGTCACGAAGAGCTTCTGCCTTGGATCCTTGTCGATGCCCTTCAGGAAAAAATGGTCGATCTTGATGTATTGCGGTCCGAGGTCATGAATCAGGCGCAGTTCGGAAAAGCCTCGCCCGAAGTGGTCGAGCCCGAGCATGAAACCGTCGCGTCGCAGGTTCTTCAAAATATGGTCCGAAAGACCGGATTGGTTGTCCTGATGGCTTTCGGACAGTTCGAGGCAGATCTGGCTGGGGTCGTGGCCTCCGGCCCTGACGGTGGCGGTGAGATCCATACGGGGATCTTCGGCAAGCCCCAGACCACGTCCATCAAGATTAAAAAAAAGTCTGGAGCCGCAGGCCTTCTGAAATTTCCGGTGGTGCTCCAGCGCCATCATCAATAGCTGCGGCTCTAGGTTAGCCAGGTAGCTGTGCTGCGCTGCATGGTCGAGCAGGTCTGCCGGGCTCGAAAAGCCCAACGGATCAACATTCCTGATCAACGCCTCGTGGCCATAGACCACGCCGGTGTCGAAGTCGACGATGGGCTGAAAGGCATAGTGAACGGTGTCGAGGACCCGCGTGACATATTCGTTTTCGCCGGCGAGATAATATTCACCGACCTCATCCATCTTCCGATGAGTTGTTTCCATTGACGATCTCCGGATGGGATCCAGGCGCGAGCAGTCTAAAGGGATAGTGGTATGCGGTCCCAGAAATTACTTAACGTGAATTTAGATTCTCATAGTGAAAAATCACAATTAAATTTTCCCTAATAAATGCATTGATTCACGCATTAAGTCCTTTTGGTTGCATTTTTGATCCCTTGGAACAATTCCAGAAACGGCAGGGTTGCGCGAAAAAGACGCATATTTTCGAAGTTCAATGCGGTATTGCAATTTATAGGAGCAATTTTATGTCATTGCTATTTTATGTGCCTGTCGCTCATTCCCTGCTGGTAATTGACATTCGCGTCAGTGTTCGGTAGTACCGCGCGATCTGCAGAAGGAGACTTTTGCAGGTATCACGCACCCGTGGGTTTTCAGCCGGCGCCGTCTAGTTGAAACCCTGTCGATCTTCCGGTTTTCCGAAAGATAAAGGAGGGCGCGTTTCCTTGAAGAAAAACAACGCGTTATACAAAGGAAACCGCGATGTCAAAGCGCCACAGCGTAAAGCATAAACTCGACCGTCGTATGGGCGAGAACATTTGGGGCCGTGCCAAGAGCCCGGTCAACAAGCGTGAATATGGTCCTGGCCAGCATGGTCAGCGCCGCAAGGGCAAAATGTCCGACTTTGGTGTGCAGCTGCGCGCCAAGCAGAAGCTCAAGGGCTACTACGGCGACATTTCCGAGAAGCAGTTCCGCAAGGTTTACGATGAAGCGTCCCGTCTGCGCGGCGATACGTCCGAGAACCTGATCGGCCTTCTGGAGCGCCGCCTCGACGCGATCATCTATCGCGCGAAGTTCGTTCCGACTGTTTTTGCTGCTCGTCAGTTCTGTAACCACGGCCACGTCAAGGTCAACGGCAAGCGGGTGAACATCCCGTCCTACCGTGTTCGTCCGGGCGATGTTGTCGAAATCCGCGAAAAGTCCAGGCAGCTTGCTCTGGTTCTGGAAGCTGTTCAGTCTCCTGAACGCGACGTTCCTGATTACCTGGACGTCGATCACAGCAAGATGACCGCGTCCTTCTCTCGTGTTCCGGCTTTCGCCGATGTGCCGTATCCGGTGCAGATGGAACCGAACCTGGTCGTCGAATTCTATTCGCGTTAAATTATTTCCCCTCGGGGATCTGGAAAGGG
>NZ_JBDWYP010000092.1:0-496860 GCF_039982295.1 Roseibium sp. | reverse complement strand
GGGCGATGCCGCAGGCTGGCAAAGGACTGGGAAAAATCCGTCGAAAGTGCCACCGCATGGGTCACCATCGCCAGCATCAGGGTCATGACACGCAGGCTCGCAACCTATTGTCAGGTCTCATAAACTTTTGAATCGGGCTCTTAGATGCCAGCCCTCATCTGGTGCGAGGTCGCAACCCTTGAGGGCAGGAAGCAGGATGTCAGAGGTTTTGGTGGACCCCCATGTTTCCGTTGGAAAGTGCCCTGCCATTGGGCGCCCCAGATCGTGCTGGGCCATCATCAAAGAGATGGTGCCGAAGTAATTTGACGGAACCTCCAGTTCACGACCGTCTTCAAGCACGGCAACGATGACGTTGCGTGTGAGGGCTGGAGTGTCATACCAGCCGAGCCAGACAATATTGAATATCAACGGGCTGCAAAGAAGTACCAGGGAATTGACGATCAACAACGGTGCACGAAAAACAGATTTCGGCACCTGTCGCATGGCAGCGACGAGGAGAAGGTTCAGCAAGATCCATTTCCAGAAGAATATGCCGGAAACCAAAAAGATCGTTACGTGGGTGAGGTCATAGAAAAGTGTAATCGCGATCATGGACCAACGACGCCACAGGCAACCAATCGACGCCAGCTGACCGACAAACAGCAGCACATTGGATAGAGGGCGTAAAAACGCAAGGCCAGTCAGAACCGCGATGGATATGGTCTCCCAATGTGCCAGCGGCAAAAATCCAGAGTACCATGCATTGTAGGCAAGGACTTCAGTTGGGTTGCTTGCGACCCAAAGGAAGGGCCCGCCTTCCAGCATGATCTTGGCTATTGCAGAATAGAAATAATTCGCGAAGTGAATGGCTACTGATGTTAGGAATGCTGTCAGCGTCCAGCTATTGAGACCATGGCGCTTTACACGCTCTGCGATTTTTGGAGAAAGTGTTTGGAGTTCAAGGGCTCTGTAGGCCAACAATGCCGCGAAGCCATAGATGGCAAGGTCGACCAGCGCAATGTAGTCTGTGTTCGACATGTGGAGGTCGAACAGTCGATTTGCAGCATCCTTTGTGGCGAGCACGAATACAGCTGGCACGATGGCAAATGATGGCCGGAAAATTGAGAGTACCGCGCAGCCAAACTGTCCGTATGCCGCAATCGAGAACCATACGAGAAGTGTGTCTGATGCTGTTGAAATGCCAGTAGGGTAGGTCAACGAAGACAACAGGCCGTAAGTGCCGAGTATTAATGCAAGCCCTGCTACGAGCAGTCGGAATGGCCTAGCAACCTCACCGGCATGGATATGGCGCATCAGGAGGGCGAGAAGTAGGGCCACGAGTGGTAGAGCCTGGAGTGTCCATATGCCCCAGGCATCAAGCCGGCCGAAAACCCAGGTGAGTCCTCGGAAACACGCAATACAGGCTCCCACTGCTAGGATGCTGTTGAGAAACCCATTGTCATTTCGGCAATCATCCATCGCGGCGATACTCAATTTCTTTTCTTATGTCCTTGCAGCGCTGGTTCCTACCGGCATTGGCATTTGGCATCAATGAGCGGTCTTTGATTGAGATGCTTTTAGCGTGCTTTACTTGTTGGACGTCAAAAACAATTGCACCATCAGTAAGGACCAAACGAGGTTTGATCTGCGTGATCGTCCCGAGCGAAAACGCTGCCAGAGGGAAGAAGCTGCGTTGGTGTCAAGAACTCCGACGCGATCTAATGTTTCGACGCTCAGTAGATCATCAGCCATCTCGCGCATGGGGCCGTTGAGCCAGTCCACCACAGGAATGCCAAAGCCCTTTTTGGGCCGGTTCCAAAGGTGCTGCGGGACATAGCGTCCCAGAACGGACTTCAGGACGCTCTTGGGGTTGCCACCTGCAAGCTGTATTTCCTCGGGCAGGGAAAGAGAGAAGCGAATGATGTCGCGGTCAAGAAGTGGCAAGCGAGTTTCGAGGCTATTGGCCATAGCAGCTCTGTCGACTTTGACTAGGATATCGTCTGGGAAGTAGCGCGACAGATCGTAAGTTGTCATCTTCTCGATCAGTGTCCAGTCCGGATGATCCTCGATATCACTCAAAAGCGGGTCACATTGCGCGACTGCGCCAACAACAAAGGCATCCGGCCTTGCCGCGAATGCGCTCGCAGCTTCATATGCCTCCAAGGGACGCATGTTTGTGCGTCCCGCGATCTTCTGGTCCATCGAAAGGCGCCGAGCCGCCAGATCCATTCCGGCGAGGTTCGATATCCCAGTTTTCAGAAGGCGGTCAAAAAAGTGATTCCGAAGAAGATTTGCGCCCGTTGATCCTTCTTTCCCCGACAACGTACCTGATTTTTTTTGATCCCAATCGTCTTGAAATGAAAAGTATCGCGAATATCCTGCAAATAGCTCGTCACCGCCGTCTCCTGACAGACTGACTGTCACTTTTTGCTTTGCAAATTGACAAAGCAGGAACGTCGGAAGCATCGAGTCGTCGCAGAATGGCTCATCATAGACTGATGGCATTTGAGGTAATAGATTCAGAGCGTCGGTGGCCGACAAAACGACCTCATTGTGACTGACGCCCAAGTGTGCAGCAATGGAGCGAGCAAAGTCGGCTTCATTCATGTCTGCTTCTTGAAAGCCAAGGCTAAAAGTCTCTACCGGCGCACTTCCCAAGGATTGCATGATGGCGGAAATGGTTGAGCTGTCGATGCCACCTGACAAGAAACAGCCAACTGGCACATCCGCGATCATCTGCTGCCTCACAGATTGTTTTAGCAGAGTTTCAAGGTGGTTGGTAGCTTCCGAATGCGTTCCCGAAAACCGGTCTCTTCTGGCCTCTTCGGCCTCACTTTGAAGGCTATAGTACAGCTCTGATTTTTCTTCGGTCGTTGCAGGATTTCCAAGGCCGAAACTTGTAATCGTTCCCGGGGCCAGCTTCTCTGTACCGGCGTAAAGCGAAAGCGGAACAGGAATATAGCCGACCCGCAAAAGCTGACTGAGGGCCTTGGGGTCGATCACATGCTCGAACGCGGGATGGGCGGTAAGTGCCTTGAGCTCGGACGCAAAGGCAAAGGCCCCGTCACGCAATCGAGAAACATAAAGCGGTTTTTCGCCTATTGGATCTCTGGCGAGAGACATCCGGCGATCGTGCCTGTCCCAAAGGGCGAGTGCGAACATGCCCTTGGCAAGCTTAAGCACGGCCTTCAGCCCCCAAGTTTCAATGGCGGCGAGCAGGACCTCGGTGTCAGATGTCCCGGACCAATCGGGAGCCTGCCCGCAATCTTCCAGACGATGGCGCAGGTCTGCATGATTGTAGATCTCGCCGTTATAGGCGATCACGTAGCGCCCAGAGTGTGAGCGCATCGGCTGCGCGCCAGCCGGGCTCAAGTCAACGATAGAAAGGCGCTGGTGCCCGAGCAAGACACCAGCGGCGGCGTCTTGCCATAGGCCTTGGTCATCCGGGCCACGGTGCGATAATCGCTCCCCCATGCTTCTTGCGCAGGTCGCGTCATTTGATGTCAGTCCGCCCGGTCGTAATATTCCAAAAAAACCACACATCTCGTTTGACTGGTCCCATTACAACGATCACAAAGCGGCTGCGCTATACCCGTGCTGTATCATGAGATTGTTGGACAGCAACATGGCAGAGTGAAATTTGCGCCACGCTGAAGCGATCTGGAGACAAAGTTGCAAGCCACTACAGATACAGGTTCTACCCCAGAGTTCCTTGACGCCTTTGATATTCAGGAGATTCCTGATATCCTGATCGCGGCGGGAAGCATCACCGCGGTTGTGTTGGCTTACAACGAACTTCTTCGGTTTCCACATTTTCTGGATCATCATCGGAAAGCCGGGGTGAGCCTGTTTTTGGTTATCGACAATGGCTCCACAGATGGCAGTGCGGAATACCTTGATGCGCAGCTGGATGTCGTGAGGTTTCCTTCGTCAAGATCATATAAGGAATTCAAATCACATTGGCGCCACTTGATTGCCGACCAGTATCTGCAGGGGCACTGGGTGATGTTTCCCGACGTTGATGAGCTGATGGTCTATCCCGGCTGGCCCGAAAAGCCTCTTACGGCGCTGACCTCATTTTGGCGCAAACAAGGTGTTCAGGGCGTTTTTTCGACAATGGTCGACATGTATCCGGAGGCACCTCTTAGTGGTGTTCAATACAGTTCGGGCACACCATTTCTTTCTCTTTGTTCGTATTTCGATCGGGTGGGCTACAGGCTTTTGCCACTCAGCAAATACACCGAACGGAATTTCCCAACGCCACCGTTTCAACTGTATGGCGGAGCGAGAGAGCGTCTCTTTCCAGTTCATGGCAAGCGAAAACCTTCCAAGTTTGATGTCTGGTTGGAGCAGTTCATGTTTGCGCCCAATGCGGGTAGCAGGCCCAGGTTTTTGCAAAGACTTGCGCGGAAGTTCTTGAAAGCCAGTTGGCCCAAGGACTCAGCATCGATGGGAAAGATGCCCTTGCTTTTGTGGTGCTCTGAATTTCGCTTTGCGGGTGGAGTCCATCGGCTCAATCAAGTGTTGAATATGGCCGATGATTGGGTCGCCTTGCTACATTTTAAGTATCTGGATGATTTCGCCGAACGCACGATCGAGGCAACAAAAAGAGCGCAGCATGCGAACAATTCCGGTCATTACCGGCACTATGTAGAGCATATGGACGAAATCGTCTCGAAAGGTGCGCTTTATTCGAAGTCGGTCAGATTTTCTTCAGTATCCGATCTTGAAGACGCGGGACTTATGAGGACGAGCGCACCTTTGAAGCAATGGCTGGCATCGGATCCTGCGTCCGCTCAGCGTTCGAAGTAGGCAACTTTGCTACGACAAAGATCGCGGCGGTAATGCAGGCCCTGCCGTTCCAGGCATGCATGAAGCTCTTCAACCTTTTCTGGACCGACAATGCCGGGATGCATCTCGACCAGTATCTTGCTCACGCCAGATAGTGTCGCTGTGGGAAGCAGATCTATTTCCGCTCCTTCAACATCCATGACAATTGCGGTGGGCTGAAGCTCTTCGATCACGTCACGGATATCATCGCACGCAACCTCGGTTTTGCCGCCAAAATCCTGGTCAATGAGGCTTGAGGAAACGATGTTGTCGCTAAAATAGAAATCAATTGTTCCCTTTTGCGTCGCAAGGGCGCGCGATCTGAGATCGACCTCTAGGCCATTGAGGTCGAAATTCCGTTGGATGACGTCTCTCGTACTCGGGTTGGGTTCATAGCAAGTCACGTTCTCCGCACCACAGATGCTGGCGCAAGTTGTCGCGATCATTCCAACGCCAGATCCGATTTCAAGAACCTTGTCACCAGGCTCGAGACAAGCGAGAATTAGCTCCAATTCAGGCAACTCATGCTGTTCTTTATAAAGCGACTTGCGCATTTCCTCTGGAAGGCTATTGGGCACGGCGAGGCGAATGCCATGTTCCATTCTGATAACTGCCGGTTGGAAACGCTTTCGGTATGAGAATAGCAACTTTTGGAATAAGGGCGACCTTTCACCAATTGTGCGTTTGATTGTCATTACATTTCCCGAAAACTGTTGCGTAGGGCGTCACGAAGTCACGCGCGTTGCGTCGTGGCGAACCTAAGTAGGAACGCAGAACTGCGTAGCCTAGTCCTGCTTGCTTTTGAAGCTTCTTTTAGATCAAACCCTCACCAGAGCCACGCTGCGCCTCTGACGCCGGAGCTGTCGCCGTGTTTGGCTTTGCGGATTGGGACCTCATAGACATCTGACATGATGTAGGGCTGCATCAGGGGCAGGAGGTCGTCGTAGAGCTCGTCCACATTCGACATTCCACCACCAAGCACGAAACAGTCCGGATCCATCAGGTTGGCGGCCATGGCGAGCGCACGGGCGAGGCGGCTGGCGTAGGCCTCATAGGTCGCGCCTGCAACAGGATCGCCACTGCGCTTGAGAGCCATGATTTCGTGGCCCTTGAGCGCCTTGCCGGATCGCTCGAGGTAGTCTGCCTGAAAACCTGTACCTGAGCACCAGTGATCAATCGCTCCGGGATGACCCAACCAGTTACTGGGCCCGGGAAATTCCTCAGATGTCATCCAGGGCACAGGGATGGCCCCCCATTCGCCGCCGATGCCGTTCGCGCCCCGGTGCGCCTTGCCGTCGATGGCAATCCCCGAGCCCGAGCCTGTGCCTATGATGACGGCATGGACGAAGTGGCAATCTGCACCTGCGCCGTCGGTCGCTTCCGAGACCGCAAGGCAATTGGCGTCGTTTTGAATGCGAACCTGACGTCCCAACCGTGCTTCAAGGTCGCGGTCCAGGGGCCGACCGTTCATCCAGGTGGAATTGGCGTTCTTGACCAGGCCGCTCGCGGGGGAAATCGACCCCGGGATGCCGAGCCCGAGTGTGCCGGTCTCTCCCGTTGCAGCTTCAGCTCCGCTGACGAGTGATGCCACTGCCTCGATGCAGCCGTCGTAGTCATCACGCGGTGTAGGAACCCGCTGCCGATAGACCTCGGCACCATTGGTATCCAGCGCAATGATCTCCATCTTGGTGCCGCCCCAGTCAATGCCGAGCCTCATGATTTATCCTCTTTTGATCGGCATTTCGAAGGCCGTCCCGGCATCCGGGTCCTGGTTGCTCACCTGTTTGCCGTAGTTCTTGAACTTGCGCAGAATCTCGCTCATTTCATCCTCGCCGAGAATGACCGGATCGCCGACGATTAGAGCAGAGAGGTATTGATCGGCCAGATCTTCAACGCCCTCTGCGGTGCCAAGGGCCTTGGCGAGGGTCGGGCCGAACGCGATCTGCCCGTGATTGGCCAGAAGACAAGCAGTGCGGCCCTCAAGGGCCGGCAGCATGGCCTTTGAAAGCGCGCTTGTTCCGAAAGTGGCGTAGGACGCGCAGTCAATCCGGTCGCCGCCCGCCAGTGCCACCATGTAGTGAAAAGCCGGAATGCCGAGGCGCAGGCAGGAAAGGGCTGTTGCCCGTGGGGAGTGGCAGTGGACCACGGCAGCGGCCTCGTCGCGATTCCGGTAAATGTCCAGATGCATGCGCCATTCGGAAGACGGCAGGATCTCGCCGGTGTAGCCGCCGTCAAGATCCATCGCCACAATCAGATTTTCTTTAAGATCATTGTAGGGAACGCCGGAGGGCGTGATCAGAAATCCCGTGTTGGTGCGCGCACTGACATTACCGGACGTCCCCCTTGTCAGTCCCCTGGCGGGCAAGTCACGTGCGGTCCCGATGATGGCCCGCCTAAGCTGCTGGCTGTCTGAAGGCAATTCGTTAGTCATCATGCTACCTCCCCGGAAGTCGGATCATGTAACCGTCAGCGCTGCGAGGGATCAAGTGTACGCCGTTTTTGAAGAGCGGAAAATCTAGGGATCAGGTTGCGTTGATCCATATACGCCGGGCCGGGCCTATGGCAAAACACATGTTGAGCAGTCCCGGACAGACAAATGATGAGAGTAGGCCGAAGAAATAAACCAACCGCACCGGCTCAGCGTTCAAGACGCGCCGCGATCACCTGGGGCGATGAGGTGCCTGCGGGAGCGCGCCGGAAAACGCCGCAAGCAGTCGGCTCGGTTTCAGGTGAAGGGTTGCCGCGGCAAACTGACTGGGCCAGGGTTCTGCTGATGGCTCTGCCTCTGATGCTATTGGGGCTTGCAGCTATTGCTATTCTGTCCAGCTCGCAGCTGGTTCAGTCGCCCGATTCGGATGCCGTCGCCCCCGCGCCGGATCCGCTCGCCGGCTTTCCCCCAGATACTCAAGACAGTCTGATCGCGCCGGATATTCAGGTGCCGGCCCGTCTGAAGCTGACATTTCTCGGAAAGCCGGAAGAACTCTGCGCAGAGCTCACTGAGATCGGATTGCCGAACGGCGGCTGGACCAGGGCGCCGTTTCGGCAGGGGCGTTGGCAATGTGTTTCCGACGTGGTTCCCCTGACCACGCCAAGTGTTGATTTCGGACCGGCGACCCTGTTCTTCCTTTTGCGTGGAGGCGCGGAGGACCGGGTCGACTATTTGCGGCTCAAGCTGAATGTCGAGGATCCCCGCCAGATGAAATATGGCGAGGCAACGGTCCGTGCCGTAATCGGGGCATTGTCTGATCGCTACAGCTGGGCCGTGCCCGAACGCTTTTTACAGGCGATATCGGACTTCGAAGCGCTTGAGATGACCGATCGCGGCGTGCGCCTGTCTGTGGCACCTGAAGACCCGAATTTGACCGGTGACGCGGCTGCCTCTCAAAGGCTGAACATCATCCTGAATTTCGGCGAGCCGGATCTGATCCGGCCAGCGGACGGGTTTCAGCGGTGAGGGGGAAGTCCTCTAGCCGTCGATCATCCGACTGGCTCGACTATCCAAACATTGCCCGGTCCTTGGCGACTGTCTTACGTACGAAATCGAGGGCCAGAGCTACATGGCGCAAGGGCTTTGTGCTCTCATGCTGGACCGTCCAATAGGCACGGGTGAGTTTGATTTCGGGCAGGACCGGCACGAAGGTCTGGTCGTTCCTTGCGATGAAGGCGTGCAGGATGCCGATCCCGGCTCCCGCTCTGACAGCCTCTGTCTGTCCAAGCGCAGAGGCGACTTCGAAGCGCGCCGGCCAGTCTCTTGTGACTTCTGCGGCGTAGTTGAGGGCTGGGGAATAGACCAGGTCTTCGACGTAGCCGACGAGGTCATGCGATGTGAGCTGAGCCACCGTGGCCGGCGTCCCTTTTTGGGCAATGTAGTCCCTGGATGCGTACAGGCCGAGAGAGTAATCGACCAGCTTGGCGGCAATCAGCCGACCATGTTCCGGCCGATCTATGGTGATGGCAATGTCCGCCTCGCGCCGGGACAGGGAAAACGATCGCGGCACGGGAACAAGCTGGACTGTCAGGCCGGGGTGGGCGCGGGTCAGCGTCGCAAGGCGCGGTGCCAGGTAGGCGACCCCGAAGCCGTCGGGCGCGCCGATCCGCACTGTGCCACTGATTTCCAGCGAGTCTCCACCAAGGTCGGCGCGGGCCGACATCATTTCCGCTTCCATCTTCTCGGCGCTGTCCAGGAAACGGGACCCGGCCTCTGTGAGGAAACAGCCGTTGGTCGAGCGATCGAACAATCGTGTTTCCAGCGCTGTTTCCAAAGCTGTGAGCCGACGGGCGACTGTTGCATGATTGAGCCCAAGGCGTTTTGCGGCCGCCAGGATCTGCCCGGCGCGCGAAACCGCGAGAAAAATGCGAATGTCGTCCCAGTTCATGGCAGAGTTGAGCCTGTGTGAGCAATGCAAGCTTGCTTTGAATTTTGCACAATGGATGCGGATTTCATCTGCTTGTTTACGACAAAAATAAAAGGCAAGAAAGATCCACGTACACTCAGGTCGCAATCGACCCGACAAGTTTCAGGGAGAAACCCCATGCAGACAATTGGTCATTTCATCGGCGGCAAGCACGTCGAAGGCACATCCGGACGCTTTGCCGACGTTTTCAATCCGGCGACGGGCGAAGTTCAGGCCAAGGTTGCGCTGGCGACAGATGCCGAACTCGACGCTGCCGTCGCAAATGCCGCTGCTGCGCAGCCGGCATGGGCCGCGACCAATCCGCAGCGCCGTGCCCGCGTGATGATGAAGTTCGTTGAGCTTCTCAACCGTGACATGGACAAGCTGGCCGAAGCTCTGTCGCGCGAACACGGTAAAACGTTGCCGGATGCGAAGGGCGATGTGATCCGTGGTCTCGAAGTCGCCGAATTCTGCATCGGCGCTCCGCATCTCCTGAAGGGTGAATACACCGAAGGCGCAGGTCCTGGCATCGACATGTACTCCATGCGCCAGCCGCTCGGCGTCGTCGCGGGCATCACGCCATTCAACTTCCCGGCCATGATTCCGATGTGGAAGTTCTGCCCGGCGCTTGCTGCCGGCAATGCTTTCATTCTGAAGCCGTCCGAGCGCGATCCGTCCGTGCCGATCATGCTTGCCGAACTGATGATCGAAGCGGGTCTTCCGGCCGGTCTGCTCAACGTTGTCAATGGCGACAAGGGCGCGGTGGATGCGATCCTCGATCACGAAGTCATTCAGGCGGTCGGCTTTGTTGGTTCGACACCAATCGCGCAATACGTCTATTCCCGCGCAACAGCCAACGGCAAGCGCGCCCAGTGCTTCGGCGGCGCCAAGAACCACATGATCATCATGCCGGACGCTGATATGGATCAGGCGGCCGACGCCCTGATCGGTGCCGGTTATGGTGCAGCTGGAGAGCGCTGCATGGCCGTCTCCGTTGCGGTTCCGGTTGGCGACGCCACTGCTGATGCGCTTGTTGCCAAGCTGGCACCGAAGATCGAAGCATTGAAAGTTGGCCCTTATACTGCGGGCGATGATGTTGACTTCGGTCCGCTCGTCACCAGGGAAGCGCTGACCCGCGTCAAGGGACTGGTCGATCAAGGCGTCAAGGAAGGCGCCGATCTGGTGGTCGACGGTCGCGGCTTCTCCATGCAGGGCTATGAAGACGGGTTCTTCATGGGCGGTTGCCTGTTCGACAAGGTCACCAAGGACATGGATATCTACAAGACCGAGATCTTCGGTCCTGTCCTGTCGGTGGTCCGTGCCCAGACCTATCAAGAAGCTCTTGGCCTCGCCATGGATCATGAATATGGCAATGGCACCGCGATCTACACACGCGACGGCGACACCGCGCGCGATTTCGCAGCACGGGTCAACATCGGCATGGTCGGTATCAACGTGCCGATCCCCGTGCCGCTCGCCTACCACACCTTCGGCGGCTGGAAGAAGTCCGGCTTTGGTGATCTGAACCAGCATGGTCCGGACGGGTTCAAGTTCTACACCCGTACCAAGACTGTGACAGCCCGCTGGCCGTCCGGAATCAAGGAAGGGGCGGAGTTCTCCATCCCGACCATGAAGTAACCAGCATCAAATCGTTGAAAATACAGAGGGCGGCCGCCTGGTCGCCCTTTTGCATTTGCTCAGGAACACAAGGTTTTTTGGCTTGAAACGGCGCCCCTAAAAAATTGGGGGATACGAAATGTCTAAAAAAAAGCCGGTGTAGGTTGCCGGCTTTTAAGTTGATTACGGGTACCTCATTGCAAGGTAAGATGGAGACCATAAAACCGCTCGAAAAATTGCGGCCGATGCCATCCAAAAAAATTCAAAACATCAATTCACTACAATGAACCATTACAACCATAAATCGCGTTAAATTGCATTTGTTTTTTTCAGCGTATTCATTCGTAAAAAATTTACAGCTTGGCGAAAATGACACGAATATAATTATTCTTTTTATTTCAGTGACTTGTTCAAATCGCATTACCTACTGACTTATGCGGAGTTTACGTTGGGAAACGGAGTTTTTGTCGGATTTTTCCTTGCTGCAATCCAAAGTAAGTGACGGTCGTGTGGCGGTTGGCTGCAGAATTCGATTTTCTTAAGCCAAACGGAGATCACTTGTTGCTTTCGCTTTGATGTGGCGCAATGGCATAGCCGTTGTGAACGCGATTTGTCACAGAATGGACAACTGGTTTTTTGCAGGAAATCGCCCTAAAACGACCTTCTAGGCGATCTTGAGCGGCGCGGTCTTTAAGCAGCGGTTTGGTGAAGGGGCGTCAGGGTTTGAAGAAGGGCAGGGAGGAGCCGGGTGTTCTTGGCCCAAGTGTCTTCAAACTGATAGGTTCGAAAAAAGATACTGCTCTGTTTTAAAACGAGAGTTGGGGAGAGAATGGCGCCTGCTTGGACGCATATATCGCTTGTGATGCCTGTCAAAGACGACCCTGCCTGTCGTGATCGTCGGGGCGTTGATGTCTGCGACTGATCTGAACCAGGCGCGAGTGACGTCCAAGGTAGAAGACGAGTTAGGCGACAAGGAAAAGGGCCTTGCGGCGCTTGGCGAGCAGGAAGCGCGCCGACTAAAGAGTGCTGGCCGGTTGTTCGCCCTGTCGGATCTTCTCTGGATCGCGCAGGCTTGGCTTGTATCGTCGGTGGTTTCCAGCTTCGTTGCTCCACAAGAAAATCACGCTGGTAGTTCCTCATGGGGGCTCATCTCTTTTCTTGCGATTTTCGTCTTGCTGGCTGCTTTGCGCATGCTCTTGAACGTGCAGGCAAGCAAACGGGCGCGGCAGACGGCGCGCACTGTGAAGAGCAGGGTCCGCGGCGCCTTGCTCGCAGCCATCTCCGGGGCATCCCCGGCAAGCACATTGCCGTCCGCCGGTGCCGTTGCGGCCCATGTCGGGGATCAGGTCGACGCTCTCGGACCCTATCTGTCGAATTTTTATCCGCAAAAGATACGTGTTTCGCTGGTTCCGCTGGGCATCATCCTCGCCACGGCAGCGGTGAGCTGGCTCGCGGCCATCATTCTGCTTGTGACTGGCCCGTTGATTCCGGTGTTCATGGCCTTGATTGGCCTGAAAGCGAAGTCTGCCAGCGAAGGCCAACAGGCGGAGCTGACCCGGATGAGCGGGTTTCTTCTTGACCGCGTGCGGGGTCTCGAAACCCTGCGGCTTTTTGGGGCGGTCGGACGGACGAAGGACCAGATTCGCGCCGTCGGTGAGGCCTTTCGCATCGGCACCATGAAGGTGCTGAGGATTGCCTTTCTGTCCTCGACTGTCTTGGAATTGTTCAGCGCTCTCGGCATCGCCTTCGTTGCTGTTTATGTCGGGTTCTCGCTGCTTGGCGATGTCAAAATCGGAACTTGGGGCGCACCGCTTGGCTATACCTCCGGCCTCTTCATTCTTCTACTGGCTCCAGACTATTTTGCGCCGCTGAGGGCCTATGCCGCCGCCTATCACGATCGGGCGGCCGGACTGGCCGCAACCGAGGCCTTGTCCGAGCTGGATCGGAACATTAGGGCAAACTCTGAAGTTCTGCCGGTTTCTGATCCGTCCCGAACCACCTGTGAAACCCTGAACCGCTCGCGCATGCGATCAACCGTTCCGATCCGTTTCGACGGCGTCAGCCTCAGCCTTGGCGGGCGTCGTGTCCTGGATTCAATGGATCTTGAGGTGGCGGCTGGAGAAGCTGCTTTGCTGCTTGGGCCAAGCGGCTCCGGCAAGACCACGATAATTGATTGTCTCCTGGGCCTACATGACCTCGGTGAGGGGAGAATTCTGGTCGGTGGGCGCGATCTTGCGCAGATGGATCTGATGGGGTGGCGCCAGTCTCTTGCCTGGGTCGGTCAGGCACCGCGCCTGTTTCAGGGCAGCGTGAGAGCAAATTTGCGGAAGGCTGAGCCTGACGCCAGTGATGAAGACATGTGGCGAGCGCTCGCGCTGGCCGGTGCCGTTGATCTGGTCGAGCGGTTGCCACGCGGACTGGGCACAGTGATCGGTGAGGACGGTTTCGGCCTTTCAGTGGGGGAGATCCGGCGAATTGGTCTGGCTCGGGCGGCGATACGCAAGGCACCGACCATCATTCTTGCCGACGAGCCGACCGCCGGTCTTGACGGTGAGACTGCGCGTGATGTGATCGAGGGCCTCAAAGCGATGTCTCATGGGCGTACATTGTTGATCGCCACCCATGACCCCAAACTGTTGGGCATCACTGCCAGGCATATTCGCCTTTGCGAAAAGATCGGCGAGGAGGTCGAAGCGTGAACGGTCTCCTGAAGCTGATCAAATGGCAATGGAGCCATCACCGCACGGCGTTTGCCGGTGGAATCCTTGTTGCGCTCATTCCTGCCATTGCCGGCATTGCGCTTTTGGGTGTTGCTGGCTGGTTCATCACGGCGGCAGCGCTTGCAGGGATGACCGGTGCTTTCTTGAACATCTTTCTGCCAAGTGCAGCAATCAGGGGGCTCGCAATTGCAAGAACCGCAGGGCGTTATGGCGAGAGACTGCTCACGCATGATGCGACATTCCGATTCCTGACGGATCTTCGCTGCAGGATTTTTGAGGGCCAAGCGCAACGCGCAGGAAATGGCGCGAAACCACGCAGTGGCGCGGCGCTCAACCGGCTGACTTCTGACATAACGGCTCTGGACGCGGTCTATCTGCGTCTTGTGGTTCCCGGCATCTTGGCAGGTACTGTCGGACTTCTGTCGATCGTATGGGTCGTGTCCGTCAACTTGGTCCTTGCCATCGGGCCCGTCGTTTTTTTGGTGTTTGTAGCCGGTCTCTGCCTGCATCTGATAACGCGCAGGAAGCAGCTGGATGCCCGCCGCCAGGAAGCCGCACTTGATGCCTTGCGCCTTCGTACTGTGGATCTTGTTGCAGGCCGCCGCGACCTCGCAGTCTATGGCGGTTTGGAAGCCACTGCAGGCACAATCCGGTCTGCCGAGGACCGTCTCGCCGACGCCGAAGAAGCGATCGAGGCGCGAAGCAGTCTTCTTGGGGCATGTTCCGGATTTGCGGGTCAGGTTGCGCTTGCTTTGACGCTTGCCGCTAGCATCTGGATCGTTGGCGAAGGCGGGATAACCATCGCTGTCGCAGTCGCCGTCCTTCTGGTGGTGCTCGGATTGCCCGAAGTCGTGTCGATGATCATCCCCGGTCTTTCCAAACTGGATCGCACTCGGCTGGCTGCGCGAAGGGCGGTTGAAGGTGTTGAATGGAACGGAGCAGGCTCTACGTCTCAGGGCTCAGCGACCCAAAGTGCGTTGGATGAAAGCCCGCGGAGCCCAGATCAGCCGGTGCTGGCCTTTGAGGGTGTCTCGTTTGGCTATCCGACTGCAGAGCGTCAGATCCTGAGGGACCTGTCCTTTGAGATCGCCCCGGGCGAATGGTTGGCTCTTGTGGGTAGGAGCGGTTGCGGAAAGTCCACTGTTTCCGCGCTCGCCTCTGCGTTGCTAGGCCCGGATGGCGGCAGCATACTGCTCGGAGGGCAGAGACTTGATGCGATTGGCGAAGAGGAACTGCGACGTCGCATTACTGTTTTGGGACAAAAGCCCTACCTGTTTCATGATTCGGTAGCGGCCAACCTGAGGATCGCGAACCCGCAGGCGAGCGACAGCGAGCTCTGGCAAGCTTTGGACGTCGCGGCGCTCAAAGATCGTATCTCGGACAACGAGGATGGACTTGGCGCCATGCTCGGAGAGGGCGGAGTCGGCCTGTCCGGCGGCGAACAGAGGCGCCTCGGTCTCGCCCGTGCGTATCTGACGCAGCCTGATCTTTTCATTCTCGACGAATTGACTGAAGGCCTGGATGACGTCACCGCAGCCCAGGTTCTTGACGGTTTTCAGCGCTTTCGCGGCAACGCCGCCGTGCTGATGATTGCCCACAAACAGGCAGAGATCGATCGGGCAGGACGAATCCTGAGGCTGGATGCCGCAGACCAGCCTATGGCGACGGCGGCGCACCGGCGATAGACCGGGGCTTGCGGGTTTGTGAAAATGAGCCTACGCTGAGTCCCTTTGCGCCCAATGGTCCCACAACCGTCCGGCGATCATAGAAGTCTAAACAGCTTGGAATAGCCTTTGCGCTCTTAAGGGATTACCCTGATTCTCGGCACCGTCATCTTACGGAGCCGAATGACGAAAGGTGACGCGATGGAACTCGATGTTGTCAGCCTGTCCAGGTTGCAATTTGCCATGACGGCTCTCTACCATTTTCTTTTTGTTCCCCTGACGATTGGCTTGTCGATTCTCCTGGCGACAATGGAAACGGTCTATGTGATGACCGGTCGTGAGATCTGGAAACGGATGGTCAAGTTCTGGGGCACGCTCTTTGGGATCAACTTTGTTCTGGGTGTCGCAACCGGCCTGACGATGGAGTTCCAGTTCGGCATGAACTGGGCCTATTTCAGCCAGTATGTTGGCGATGTCTTCGGCGCACCACTCGCCATTGAAGGCTTGATGGCATTCTTCATGGAAGCCACCTTCGTCGGCCTTTTCTTCTTCGGCTGGGATCGGCTTTCAAAGCGTCAGCATTTGGCAGCGACCTGGGCTGTTGCGATCGGAACGAACTTTTCTGCGCTCTGGATCCTGATCGCCAATGGCTGGATGCAGCATCCGATCGGGTCGGAATTCAACCCCGATACGATGCGCATGGAGGTCACGAGCTTCTTCGATGTGTTGTTCAATCCGGTGGCCCAGGCGAAATTCGTTCATACGGTTTCTGCGGGATACGTCACTGCGGCGATCTTCATGCTCGGAATTTCGTCCTGGTACATGCTGAAAGGTCGGCATGTCGCGATCGCACGCCGCTCCATCGCCATCGCGTCTGCCTTTGGCTTTGCTTCTGCTCTTTCCGTTGTCGTGCTCGGCGATGAAAGCGGCTATGAGGCAAACCTCAATCAGAAAATGAAACTGGCTACAATCGAAGCCATGTGGGAGACCGAACCGGCTCCCGCCTCTTTCAACCTGATTGCCTTTCCGGACATGGCAAAGCGAGACAATTCCTTTGCGATTGAAGTTCCCTATGTCATGGGTCTGATCGCGACCAGGTCCCTGACGGAGGAAATTCCTGGGATCAAGGAACTGGTCGAATCCTCCAAGGACCGCATCCGTCAGGGTGTGATTGCCTGGGATGCCTTGCAAAAGATCCGCTCAACCAACGGCGATGTCGATCAGGAGGTGCGTGAAACCTTTCAGGTCAATCAGCACAATCTGGGCTATGCCTATCTGCTGCTTCCCTTTTCGGACGATCCGTTGAATGCGACCAACGAAGAAATCGATGAAGCTGCCTGGTCCGCGGTGCCGAATGTCTGGCCCATGTTCTATGCCTTCCGCATCATGGTTGCCTGCGGCTTCTTCTTCATTTTGCTGACGGGCGTGTTTTTCTACCTCGCGTCCTCCGGGAAACTGGATCATCTGCGACGCAACCAGCGCTGGCTGTTGCAGATCGCAGTGCTGGCGATCCCGCTACCCTGGATTGCCTGCGAGATGGGCTGGATCATTGCTGAGTATGGTCGGCAACCCTGGATCATTGAGGGCATGTTGCCAACGGCTCAGGCGGTTTCAAACCTGTCCGTGACCGAAGTACTGCTCACGCTGGCAGGCTTTATCCTGCTCTACACGGTGCTTCTCGTGGTCGAGGTTGCCCTGATGCTCAAATACATCCGGAAAGGACCGGATGACGGCGAACTGCCCGAGCATTCCCCGGCCGAGGCCGCGTCCCCAATTCCAATGGCAGCGGAGTAGTTTCATGATCCTCTACGAACTCATCGACTACTCGGTTCTCAAGGTGCTCTGGTGGGCGCTTCTGGGCATTATTCTGATTGCGTTCGCTGTGACGGATGGCTTCGATATGGGCGTTGGGACCTTGCTGCCCTTCGTTGCCGAAAGTGACGTGGAACGGCGTATTGCGATCAACACCATAGGCGCCACCTGGGAAGGCAATCAGGTCTGGTTCATCTTGGGCGGCGGTGCGATTTTTGCCGCTTGGCCACCGCTTTATGCGATCAGTTTCTCCGGCTTCTATCTGGCGATGTTCATCGTTCTGGCGGCCATGATCCTGCGACCGGTTGCCTTCAAGTATCGCTCCAAACGCCCCGATCCCGCCTGGCGCACTGCCTGGGATTGGGCGCTCTTCACCGGTTCCTTTGTGCCGGCACTCGTCTTTGGGGTGGCCGTCGGAAACGTTCTTCTCGGCGTGCCTTACAGTCTCGATCAGGACCTGCGGATGACCTACGAGGGGTCTTTCTTCGGTCTTTTCTCTCCGTTCTCTCTTCTGTGCGGGCTTCTGTCCGTGAGCATGCTGGTCATGCACGGTGGTGCCTGGCTAGGTATGCGGGCTGGGGGCGTCGTGGCTGTTCGCGGCAGGCGGTGCGGGTCTGTGGCGGCAATTGTCTCCCTCGTGCTTTTTGCGCTCGGGGGCTGGCTGGTTGCGACCGGTTACGTCGAAGGATTCCGCATCACCAGTGAGGTTGACCCGAATATGCAGGCCAATCCGCTGGCCAAGCAGGCAATCGTTGAAGGCAGCGCCTGGATGGCAAACTATGCCCGGCATCCCTGGATGATGATTGCACCAGCGCTTGGCTTTCTGGGCACTTTGGGTGCGCTTGCCGGTCTTCAAACCCGGTTTGAGGGGCTGACGTTCCTCTGTTCAAAGGCTGCGGTCATCGGGATCATATCGACGGTCGGGCTGTCGATGTTCCCCTTTATTCTGCCAAGCTCTATCCAGCCGGAGGCGAGCCTGACGGTCTGGGATGCATCATCAAGCCATGCGACCTTGTTCAACATGCTTGTTGCGACCGCGATTTTCCTGCCGTTGATCCTGATCTACACGGCATGGGTCTACAAGGTCCTGTGGGGCAAGGTGGACGAGGAAACCATCGAACGCGACCATGATACGGCTTACTGAGGAGAATTGAGAAATGTGGTACTTCGCCTGGATCCTCGGCATGCCATTGGCAGTCTGCCTCGCAGTCCTGAACGCCATGTGGCTGGAAATGCGCGAGGATGATGAGGAGCGGAAACTCGATCGCAGTGCTTGAGGTGTTCGTTCACTCAAGTTGAGAGAGAGCAAAAAAGAAGCCCGTGGAGCAGCAGCTCCACGGGCTTCATTGCTTCCATCGGACGGAAGCTTGAAATCAGGCGGCCTGGATTTTCGACGACCGCAGTTTCTCAAGAATGTTCTGCGGCGAAGATACGCCGTAGGGATCGCTTTCACAGTTGTCCGAGAAGCCTTCTTCCTCGAACCACTGTTCGATCGTGCCGTCGTTGATGATGGCTCCATAGCGCCAGGAGCGCATGCCAAAGCCGAGATTGTCCTTGGCAACCAGCATGCCCATCTTGCGGGTGAACTCACCGGAACCATCCGGGATGACCTTGACCTTGTCGACACCCTGAGCCTTGGCCCAGGCGTTCATGACGAAGGCGTCATTGACCGAAATGCAGTAGATCTCATCAATGCCTTCGGCCTGGAATTCTTCGTGGAGCTTTTCGAAGTCAGGAAGCTGGAAGGTTGAGCAGGTCGGCGTGAAAGCGCCGGGAAGGGAGAAGAGGACAACATTCTTGCCAGCGAAATAGTCGGAAGAAGTCTTGTTTTCCCAACGGAAGGGGTTCGGGCCGTCGATGCTTTCATCGCGAACGCGGGTGCGGAAGGTAACGTTTGGCACCTTTTTGGCGGTCATGGTCTTCTCCTGAAAATCGATTCTCGAAGTGGCGTGACCGGCCCGCACGAGAGGGGCTGAGCACCCCTCTCGCAGATTTCTCTCTCTGAACCAGTCGACTCCATCCTTGGCCGCTAGGGCTAACTGAAATGATGCGGTGCGACAAGAGTTTTGCGAGGCGGGAAGTATCTGTTTTAAAAATTGATTTTACAAATATCTGAAAACGTAAGGTCTGCCACAGTCTGTTTCCGTTTATGTCGTGCGATTTCTGATGTCCGTCAGCCGGGGTCAGATCGCTGCAAAGTGGCAGCAATTTGTCCGTCACGAAAATAACTTGACTAATGTAGTCATGTTTTTTAATTCATGAGTATAAATATCAGGTTAGGCGACAGGCTGAATAAGCCATAGACCGTCTGCGGGTTGTCCCGCTGCCAGCTTGCGACGGCGAACGCCTTGCGCGCCAGCACACGCCTCTCACTTCATCGCTAGACACTAAGGACTTGTCGTATGTCATATCATGCGCGCATGGCGAGGCTGCTTGCCGGCACCGTCATTGGAACAATCGGAACTGCGACCATCGCGGGCGCACAGGATGCCTCAGAGACCGAGGTGGCTCAGGCCACTACGCTGCTGAATCAGCTTGTCGTCGGTACAGGGCATGACAAAGTTGCGATCGACACACCCCAAGCGGTAACTGTTCTCGACCAGGAAGCAATCGACGAGAAACAAGCGGCAACGATTGCAGAACTTTTCGATCAGGTCCCTGGAGTGACGATGATCGGGAGTGACAGGGTGATTGGCCAGTCCTTCAATATCCGGGGGATCGGCGGACTTGCGGCGGCGGACGAATCCAAGATCATTGTCACCGTTGATGGCGCGGTGAAGTTCCATGAACAGTACCGCGTTGGCTCGTTCTTCGGCGAACCGGAACTCTACAAGCGTGTCGAAGTGCTCCGGGGGCCGGCATCGTCGACGCTATATGGTGCTGGCGCGCTTGGCGGGGTGATCAATTTCACCACCAAGGACGCAGAAGACTATCTCGAGCCTGGCGAGAAGGGCGCTGTTCAGCTCAAGACCGAATACAACTCGAATGTGGCCGGCATTCTGGGCTCGTTGACGGGTGCATTCGCGTTCAATGATCAGACCTCTGTCCTGGTGAACGGAAATGTCCGCAGTCAGCAGAACTACGTCACCGGTTCAGGCGAGACGATCAAAGGATCGGAGTTTGTCTCCTTCTCTGGCCTCGGTAAGATCACCCACAGATTCGGTGAAGCCAACGAACAGGCTCTTCGCCTGTCTTATTCTCGCTGGCAAAGCGACGCGGATGATACCGAGTATTCCCAGACCGGTTCTCTAGGGTTTGGAACCATCGACCGGGAAGTCACTGATCAGACGGTCGTACTCGCCTACGAAAATCCGGCGAGCGACAATCCCTGGCTGGATTTGAACGTCAACCTGTCGTTCTCAGATACCAGTGTCACGCAATCAGATTCGTCGAACGCTGCAACATCCACCTCGCAGCTCTATGATGATGCAGAGTATGGCTACCGGACCTACTCTGCCAAGATTGACAACACGTTTGAAACGTCAGGCGATGGGTTTGAGAACTTCCTGACACTTGGTGGCCAGCTCAGCTATCAGCAGAGAACAGCGGACGCCACAAGCGGCGCAATCGACTTTCACCCCGAAGGCA
This sequence comes from Roseibium sp., assembly GCF_039982295.1. Lineage (GTDB taxonomy): Bacteria > Pseudomonadota > Alphaproteobacteria > Rhizobiales > Stappiaceae > Roseibium. Next base: position 476,256 of record NZ_JBDWYP010000092.1, on the reverse strand, counting down.
CAGATACGAAGTTCGGCTTCTTCGCCCAGAATGAGTTTGTCTGGAACGATCGTCTGACACTTATTCCGGGCGTCCGTGTTGATGTCGTCAACATTGATCCGGACTCCGCGATCTCCGGCGCATCATCTTCGTCTGACGTTGCCTTCTCTCCCAAGATCGCAGCTCTGTACAAGTTCAACGATACCCTGTCCGTCTTTGGTTCCATCGCTCACACCGAGCGTATGCCGACACTGGACGAGATCTTCTCGACGTCCGGACCAGGGCGCGGCTGGCCGATCTCGCGCGGTGTCAGCCTTGATCTGGAGAAGGAAACCTCGAATAACTTTGAAGCTGGTTTTGCGGTGTCATTCAACGATCTGCTGGCTGAAAATGACGGTCTTCAGATCAAGACAACCGGCTTTTACAACATCCTCGACAATCTGATCACCTCCAACACCTACACGGGTCAGACATCGACCGTCCCTTATTATGTCAATGTCGATAAGGCCAAAATCCTGGGTGTTGAAATCGAAGGCGCCTACGAATCCAAATACGCTTTCGCCAGCATGTCGTTTAGCCGCATATTTGGCGAGGACACTGAGACAGGCGAGAACTTGAGCACGATCCCGGCGACGACCTTGGGTGCAACGCTCGGGGCGCGCCTTCCTGATTATAATCTCGACTTTGGTTGGCGGGGTACATTCGCCGAGAGCATCGTCTCGGGCGCGACGAGTGAAGGTCCGTTCGCAGGCTACGCGGTGCACGATATCTTTGCCAACTGGACGCCGGACGAAGGCAGGTTCGAAGACTGGGTGCTTCGTGCGTCGGTCGAGAATATCTTCGACAAGCGTTATAGAGCCAACCTATCCGGTGACGATGGCAAGGGGCGGACATTCAAGCTGACAATGGCGAAGCAATTCAGCTGGTAAGCGTGAACCGGGCATTGTCATCCATCTGACAGATGCCAGACGTGCTGGAGAGGCCCGGGCTTTTGCTCGGGCCTTTCTGGCTTCTGAAGGTAAGTTCGCTTCAAGCTTGTTTCGCGCTAAGATCGCGCCGGAAGTCAGAGCAGGAGACCCGCAGATGACGCGCAAGGCCATATTGTTGTTTACCGCATATGCGCTTGGTCTTTGTCTTGGTGTAACTCCAGCCGCTTCGCAGCCCTTCCTGGACGGCGCTCTTGCGTCTGTGGTCTCCGTTCTGCCGGTCTGGCCCGGGAAAGCGCAAGGCGGAGGGGGGACGCCGCCTGGCGCTGCGCCTGAGGGCTCGGGTGTTGTGGTCGGTGAAAATGGCCTCGTCGCGACCGCTTTTCATGTGATCGAGCCGGCCGAACGCATCGATGTGCGTCTGGCCGACGGGCGGATTTTACCAGCGGACCTGATTGGACACGATGAAGCCAGTGACATTGCATTGCTGAAAGTCCCAGAGAATCTGCCTTTGCTGGAAACGGCGCTGCATCCTTCGCTCGCTAGCCGGGCCTGCGTGATCTCGAATGCCTATGGTCTTGGTCTCTCGGTCACCTGTGGTGTTGTCTCGGCGCGTCATGTCTCCAATGCCGGCTTTAATGCGGTCGAGGATTTCATTCAGACAGATGCGGCAGCCAATCCCGGAAGTTCCGGCGGGGCTCTCGTCGACGGGCAGGGGCGGCTGATGGGCATGGTCTCTGCAATTTTCGCCTCAAGAGCAGAGACCAACATTGGTGTCAATTTTGCCGTCTCCAATGCGCTGCTCGCTCGGGTTGTCGCCGAGTTGAGTGACACGGGGAAGGTTTCCTATGTCTCGGCAGGTTGGGGATTGGAAAATCCCTCTCGCGCTGAACTTGAGTTCCACGCTGGTGCTAAGGTTGCCTCTCTTGCGTCTGGTGGCCCCGCGCAAAAATCTGGTTTGAAGGTGGGGGATTTGATCCTTGCCTTGAATGAACGCGCAATCCGATCACCACGAGATGCGATTTCCGCTCTGGCTTTGGTGCGACATGGGGAACGTGCCAGCGTGACCGTCCTGCGCGACGGCCAGCGGTTTTCGTTCGATCTACAATTTTCAGATCAAGTGCCTGAGGGTGCTCGGCAGGACCGCAGCGACGTCGGACTGCCAGACTGTCCCTATGCCCTCGCGATTTGCAGGACGCGCCAGGCGGTCTTCCCCGTTGAGAGCTTTGATCCTCTGGCAAGTGCAACCCGCATCGATACGGATCTTCTGGTCACCAACCGCCATGTTGTGGCGGACCGAACCACGGTTGTTGCCTTCACACCATCAGGTCCTTTGAAGGGTGAGGTCATCCCGTCTTCCTATCGCGGAGATCTTGCCCTGATCAGGGTGGATGGCCTGCCGGAAGATGGCGCAATTCTCTTCCCCTCCAAAGACATGACTGTCCAAGGCCCCTTGCATGCGGTTGGCGCTGATATCGCCCGGCGGCAAGTGCGCGTCTTTGCGCCAGGCGAAGTCATTCTCCCGCCGGCGGGGCGCGCGGACCTGGGAAGGTTCCATGTCACAAGCCAGATGCAGCCCGGTGTCAGCGGCGGCGCGCTTGTTGACGGCAAAGGCACGCTGGTCGGTATCGCGGCAGGTGGTGGCGAAGGCCGTTTTGAGGCCCTGCCGGCAACGGATGTCCTCGCTCTTCTGGCAGGCCGCGACATGCCTGATGCACTTGCTGTTCATGGTGCGCTGGGCCGTGCGCTCGCGCTTTGTTCCGAAGCGATGGAACAAGCAACGGCGCGCTCTTCATCTGAGATCAAGGCCGACTTGGTGGAGCGGATCAGTGAAACCTGCCACCTGTCGCGAAATCAGGGGCAATATCTGGAGGCAGGCCGGTTGCTGGGCATAGCGGGTGCTTCAGAAGAAGCCATAACATTGCATCAGGCCGCCGTTGACCAGGTTCCGAATTCTCTCAACGCACGGCTTTCGCTTTTGACCTCGATGCAGTTGGCCGGTCGGTACGAGGCAATGCTGCCACACGCCTGGTTTGTTCTGGAAAATGCGCAGCAAGATCCACGGGCTTTGCGCATCGCGATCCAGTCAGGTGTATGGGGCGGTGATCTGGCTTTGGCGAGACAGGCACACGCGCAAATGAAAGAGGTCGATGCAACTCAGGCAGAAGCTGCGCTTGGCTTCATCGAATCGCCGCCGCCGAAACCTGCTGGCCGTTAGGGCAGGTCCAAATACCCCACTTTTTGCCGGTGCAGCTGCAGCCGGTCACAGCAATTAGATCCAAAACGCCAACAGCGTTTGCAGATGCCTCGAAAGCGACAGTCATGGTCGCGATATGCAGCTGAGGATCACACGTTTTTGGGGATGGGTTTTGCATAAGGCATCGATACGGCCACGTAAGTACCGCTCTGTGAATTCGCGTGGAAATTCAGGTTTTATAGATCTGGGAAATCATATTTATTTCAATGGCTAAGAAGATGACATTGAAGTTTGAAAAGAGCGGAAAACAATCTCGCGATCTTCAGTATTGCTTAATTTGTGCGCTGCAAACTGCACTCAGTGGTTTCAATTCGGGCAAAGTCAAATGAATCTCGACCGTTTTCGCATCAGCATCAAAATCTGGATCCCAGTCATCAGTCTGGCGGTCTTCACCCTGGCTCTCGTCGGCTACGAACTCCTGTCCATGCGTTCGGTTCTCTATGCAGAGAGGATTGCCAAGACGGAGACCATCGTTGAGGTGACCAACTCGGTCGCCACCTACTTCCATGAATTGGAAAAAGCAGGCGAGCTCACACGTGAGCAGGCGCAGACGCAAGCGCGGGATGTTATTCGCGCAATTCGCTATGACGGCAGCAATTATGCGTTTGTTTTCGATGAAAAGGGCGACCGCCTTGTCAGCAGCAACAAGGCGACCGAGGGCAACAACGCCTGGGACTCGAAAGACAAGACTGGCAAGTTCCATGTCCGCGAAATGATCGAGACTGCAAAGGCTGGCGGCGGCGTCGTCAGCTACATGTGGAACCGCAAGGGCGAGGAAGCACTCCTGCCCAAAGCCAGCTGGTCGGCTCCTTTCCAGCCATGGGGCTGGGTCGTTGCAACTGGCATCTATGTTGATGATGTTGCCGCCGCGTTCTGGTCACAGGCGCTGGAACTCCTCGGTTTCCTTCTGGTTGGTGGCCTCGTCGTCGCGTTCATCGCGACCGCAGCGATCCGGAACATGGCCGGTCCTTTGAAGACGCTGACACAGAGCATGAAGAAGCTCGCAGACGGCGATACAGATATCGCCATTGAAGGTGCAAGCCGAGGTGATGAGATCGGCGAAATGGCTGAAGCCATGGAGACCTTCGTTGCCAACGCAAATGCTCGCCGTGAACTTGAAGCTCAGCACAGCGAACGGCAGGAGCTGGACATTCAGCGCTCGCGTAATATTCAGGGTCTCTCCTCCAGCTTCGACGTGAAAGTCAGCGGCCTTCTGGAAACGATCACAGGTTCGGTTGAAAGCCTTCAGTCGGCTTCCACAAGCCTGAACGCCGGCGCTCAGCAGACCACCTCACAGAGCGACGCGGTCAAGGGTGCAGCGGCCAGCGCATCGGCAAATACCGAGACTGTTGCAGCAGCTGCAGAAGAGCTTGCTGCTTCTGTGACCGAGATCGGCCGTCAGGTCAGCTCTTCCAGCGAAATCGCCTCGCAGGCCGCTTCTCAGGCCGCGGAGACAAACCACCGCATTCAGGGGCTGTCCGCAGCTGCCGGCAAGATCGGCGAAGTTGTCACGCTCATTCAGGCTATTGCCGAACAGACCAACCTTCTGGCCCTGAACGCAACGATCGAGGCCGCCCGCGCCGGTGAAGCCGGTAAGGGCTTTGCGGTTGTTGCTGCCGAGGTTAAAGAGCTTGCGACCCAGACGTCCAAGGCCACGGAAGAGATCTCGAGCCAGATCTCCAGCATCCAGGGTGAGACCAGTCAGGCGGTAGATGCAATCGCGGCGATCACTGACACTGTCGGCAAGATCAACGATATCACCTCCAGCATCACTGCCGCTGTTGAAGAACAGGGTGCGGCTACCCAGGAGATTGCCAGCAACATTCAGCAGGCCGCTTCCGGTACGCAAGAGGTGTCGGCGAACATTGCCGGGGTCTCCGATGCTGCAAGCGTCACCAACGAGGCCGCTGACATGGTGTTCAATGCATCCCGTAGTCTTGAAAGCGAGGCGCGCGAGTTGCGCGAGCAGGTCGGTTCCTTCCTGAATGGTATCAAGGAAAATGCCTCTGCCGAGGCTGCCTGATCCTCTCAAACCAGTTGATTACGGAATGGCGCGGCCGGAAACGACCGCGCCATTCTTGTTGGATGCGATGATGTTATGGGAATTGTCAGAAGTTTCTGGGATAGGCTTGTGGCAGAGTCAGGCTATTTGGGAAAAGGTTAGGTCATGCACACCATTTTGGTGCCGGTGGATGGATCGGATCATGCGAGCAAGGCCATTAGCATCGCTTGCGATCTGGCGGAAAAATACGATGGGCGGATCGTGCTTCTTCATATTCTGGCCGATGGCAAGGGAGCTGCCGATCTTCTCGGGCTTTCGGTCGCCAGGACCTTCCCGCCAAAATTAAAGGAACAGCTGAAACTGGTTGCCACCAAAACCAATCAGCCGGCTCCCGAGGCCGTGTTACGCCTGATTGGGGAGAAGATCCTTGAAGAGGCCAAAGCCAAGGTTGCAAGGCGGGGCGTAGAGGCAGAAGTGGCACCGATCAGTGTTGGCTCCCCGGCGGAGAATATACTGTCTACGCAGGAAAAGTTGGGCGCGAGCATGATTGTAATGGGGTGCAGAGGCGTCACGGATGCCACTCAATCCTCTCACGGAAGCGTTTCCAACACTGTTTTCTCGAGAGCTGCTTGCACGTGCCTGTCGGTGAAGTAGGTCAAGCCTCACCGACAAACCGCAGACCTACTCCCCAGCTTGGAGCGGCCTTCGTGTTAGCTGGGGCAGCAACGGCCAGCCCATAGAGACGCCCGCAGCGGCGAGTATGATTGCGGCCGAGCCAAGGAACTGGATGGGCTGCAGGGCGGTGCCGAAGGCCATGAAGTCAACGGCAATCGCAGCTATCGGATAGACATAGGAGAGGGCTGCCACCATTGTCGTCGGCAGCTTCTGGATCGCACCGTATAGCAGAACATACATCACCCCCGTGTGGAGCACTCCGAGCGTGGCGAGGCTGGCCCAGGCGCTCGCTGTCTGCGGCAGCTCCGCAAATGACATGAAGGGCGCCAGCATAAGAACCCCAACGCTGACCTGGATAAGGGCGATCAAATGGGGAGGTACGCCTTTCAGCTTTTTCGCGATGGCCGCCGCTGCCGCATAAAGAGCGGCGGCACCGAGAGCGAGCGCGATGCCCAGGCCATAGTCGGCACCAATGTAGTTGCTGCCGGGCCTTGTGCTGATGATCATCACGACACCGACAAAAGCGATCGCCAACCAGCCCAGTTTGCGAAGGCCTGGACGCTCGCCGAAAGCGATCATGGCGATTGCTGTCAACATGAAGGGTTGTGTGTTGTAGACGACCGTTGATACGGCAATGCTGGCTTTTGAAAAGGAAGCAAAGAGCAATGCCCAATTGAGGACGATTGCGACGCCGCCCAGAGCGGTCCAGGTAAATAGACCCAGTGTCAGCTTGCTGCTGCGAAAGAGCCCGAGCGCCCAGCAGGCGACGAGAAGGGCCAGCGCCCCAAAGCTGCACCGCCAGAACACTACCTGCAGCGCAGGTTCTCCCGATTGAAGGACGAACCATCCGATGGTGCCGGAAATGAGCATGGCGGCGGTCATTTCGGCGCCACCTCGAAGGTTTTGAGTTTCCATATCATCCGCTCCTGTTTCAACTGCAACAAGCATCTGGGATGACAGGAGTGTTTTCCATGTGGTGTGGAAGGTGGTATTTAATTTTTGCCTGCCATCATGAGGTGAATTAATCGAGAGGCCTAATAAATGAAGATCGACGATATTGATCGCCAACTATTGGAAGAACTCTTGGGGGACGCACGGCTGCCCCTGAAGGAGCTTGCAAGCCGCGTTGGGCTGTCGTCACCAAGCGTGTCGGATCGCTTGCGTCGGCTGGAAGAGGGCGGGGTGATCCGTGGCTTCACCATAGATGTCGACCCCAGGGCTGTCGGCTATCTGTTTCAGACGATGGTGCGGGTCCGTCCGCTGCCTGGCACTTTGCATGTTGTGCAAAAGATGCTGCAGGATATTCCCCAGATCACCGAGTGTGACAAGGTCACGGGAGAGGATTGTTTCATCGCACGCCTCCACGTTCGATCCATGGAAGAGCTGGATGAGATCCTCGACAAGGTCTCGGAGAAGTCTGAAACCAGTACAGCCGTCGTCAAGGCTCAGCCAGTCACCAGACGCTTGCCGCCAATCGGGTGAGAGACTGAGATGTTGGGCCAGAAGTGGAGTGTTGGATTTTTATTATATTATATTGCTATTTTTATCTAGTATAATGAGTGTAGTAAATTTTGATATGTAGAAATACTTCAAATACCTTGCGTTAATTTTAAGATGTTATTGGTGGTGTGTTGATGCTTTAAAGTGTTCGGAAAACGGTGATTATGAAGGGATTTGAAGAAACCAGGGCCGGTTTCTCCTTTGGGCCAGTCTTCGTAGTTCTTCTCGGAGCATTGGTTGTTGCCTCTGGCTTCTTTTTCATTCTGACAGCTGAACTCATCCGCTCCCAGGCAAACGATCGCACCCGTCTTGTGGAGGCGACCGATGCGTTTACGAGCACGTTTGCGGCCGAGCGCAACGAACACAATGTAGTTCCCGCCTCGTTTCGTCGTCGGGGCATCGAGAACCTTGCAGAGTTCGTCGAGAGCATACAGGAACGCCAGGAAATTAGCGTGACTATGCGCATGCCTGGCACGCCGGGGCTGGAGCTTCGCACAGTCGAAAACGATCCCCGCGTCCGAGCCGCGATCAAGGAAATTGCTGATGATGGCGATTATTCCGTCATTGAGGAGAGTCTTTTTGAGAACGGTCGTTTCGTGGGTCGCACGATTTTCCCCTCGGTCGCCTCAAACCCGGACTGTGTGAGTTGCCACAACAAGGAGTTGCGCAGTCCTGAATACAAACTTGGTGACGTCATGGGAGCCTATGTCGTCGAGAGCGATCTCACATCGGCGACCTACAACAACCTGACTTATGCAGTGAGTGCCGGTGTTTTGGCGTTTTTGGGTGGCGGTCTTGTTGCGCGCCGCGAGCGGCGGCGCATGAACCGAGTTGTTACGAGTCTGGAGGGGCAGGTCAGGGCAGAAAGAGACAAGCGGGAAGCTGAGGCATTTTCCAATTTTCTCAGTTCCCACGATGCCCTGACCGGTCTTTCCAATCGAACAATGTTTCGCGACCGTCTGGACGCCGAGGTCGAGGCTTGCGCCAGCGGAAAGAGTGAGGACGTCTTTGTCGCGCTGATCGACCTCGATGACTTCAAGTCGGTCAATGATACGATGGGACACGATGCCGGTGATGCTCTTTTGACCGGGGTCGGGCAGCGCCTGTCAGCTCTCGTGCATGAAGAGGCTGGATTGGTCGCAAGATTCGGTGGCGATGAATTCGCAGTTCTTGTGCGCATGCACGCAGAGCTCACCCATCCGGATCAGTTGGGTGAGAAAATCGTGCAGAGCATGGCAGCACCACACTCTCATGAAGGGTTGTCGATCCAGGGCCGCTGTTCTGTTGGTGTCGCGGCATTGGGTGAGATGACCGGGGGCGATGCATCAGCTTTGTTGAAAGCGGCCGATACAGCCCTTTATGCAGCGAAGCGCGCAGGCAAGGGGCGCTACCGCAGTTTTGATCGTGAGCTGAAAGACAACATGTGGAAACGCGCGGCGCTCTCGTCGGCTCTTCCTATTGCGATTGAACAAGGTGAAATCTATCCGGTTTTTCAGCCGCAAATCGACTTGGGTAGCGGTGAGATTCACGGGTTCGAGGCTCTGGCGCGTTGGAAATGGTATGATCTTGTGGTGTGTCCAGATCAGTTTATCCCGGTCGCCGAGGAAAATGGGCTTGTCCGGCAGGTTGATCTCCAGATCTTGCGCGGTGCTGCTTCCTTTGCCGTTGAGTTTGGAAGACGGAGCGCGCGGCCGGTGCGGATCTCCACCAATGTGAGTGCTCTCACGTTCAAGGGGGCAGGGCTTGCAGAAGAGATTCTGGATATTCTGCTTGAAACGGGTCTGCCTGGCGATCAGCTCACGCTGGAGGTCACCGAGACAGTTCTCATGGAGAACTGGGGCGAGGTTCACGACGTGCTGGGAGTTCTCCGGGCGAAGGGGGTTAGAGCCGCGCTGGACGATTTCGGAACTGGATACTCCTCGTTGTCCTATCTCCGCCGTCTGCAATTCGAGGAAATCAAGATCGACAGGTCGTTTGTCGTGGACCTTGAGCTGGACGAACAGACCAGGCGTCTCTTCGCGGGCGTGATCGATCTGGCAGTTGGCCTGGGCAAGACCATTGTGGTCGAGGGGGTCGAAACCGATGAGCAGGCCGAGTTCGTGATGGAGAAGGGCGCCCATGTGGCTCAAGGCTTCCTCTACTCGGAACCGCTAAGCCCTGCCGATGCCGCCGCTGCATTCAGCGGGAGCAGCTTGCCAAGTAGGCGTGAAGATCATGATTTGCGCGAGTGGATTTAAAGACAAAAAACCCCGGAGCGCCAGGCACTCCGGGGCAACTCGGCAACTGGTGCAGAGCGATGCGATCACATCAGCTGAAGAGCATGCCGCCGTTGATGTCGACGTTTGCGCCAGTGATGAAGGCTGAGTCTTCACAGGCAAGGAAGGCCACAAGGTTGGCAATGTCTTCCGGTGTGCCCTGACGCTTCACCGGCGTAGCAGCTTCGACATTCCGGCGCACTTCATCCTTGGTGAAGATGTTGTGGAAGTCCGTGTCGATCATGCCCGGGCAAAGGGCGTTGACGCGAATGTTCGGACCCAGTTCCTTCGCAAGGCCACGTGTCAGGGTCATCATGGCGCCCTTTGAGGTCGCATAAGCGACTGCCCCGCCGCCACCGCCGTCGCGGCCTGCCTGGCTGGCAAGGTTGACGATGGCGCCTTCTGTGAGGTGAGGCAAACAAGCCTTGATCATCCGGAAGGTGCTTGTCAGGTTCAGGCCCATGACCGCCTGCCAATGCTCAAGGGACATGTCGGCGATCTTGACGCGCTCGATCAGGCCGCCAGTGTTGTTGACCAGGACGTTCACAGCTCCAAACGTCTCAACCGTTTTGCCGACAAGAGCGTCCACATCGGATTGCTGGTTCAGGTCGCCCTGAAGTGCAAAGGCGTTGCCGCCCTTGGCCTTGATTTCTTCAACGGCTGCATCGGCACCCTTGCTGCTAGAAAAGTAGTTGAGCGCGACGTTCGCGCCTTCTTCCGCCAGCTTCAGAGCACAAGCGCGTCCGATATCACGGCCAGCACCAGTCACAATTGCGGTTTTGCCTTTGAGTTTCATGGGTTTTCCTTCATTTAAATGACAATCGGCCAGTAGACGCTGGCGTTGATCAGTTTTGGAAATTATCGTCAGATTCCACAGTTGTGAGAAAAGAAGAAATACACGCTAAAGTGAGTGCAGCTCATTGCAAGGGGGCTCGCTGCATTCAAGCTGTCCAAATTTCTGCTTTCCCTCCAACGCGCAAGCGTTTTGTATTTAAAGCTAGTATACTAGTCGCCTATCTGGAATACTAGTATAAATTTTATAAAGGGATTTCACTGTTACACATTTGGCTGTGTGGCCTGAGGCGATGGTGTTTTCGACAGGACGTGGCTATCAAGCAGGTCCACGGAAGAGGTGTTCATGACGCAGGAAAACCAGGCTGGCGGGCGGCGAACCAGTGTCGATGAGATTTTCAATGACCTCTACGATGACATCACCTCCATGCGTTTGAGGCCTGGCGACAGGATTTCCGAAGCAGATATTGCTGCGAAATTTGGTGTGTCCCGGCAGCCGGTTCGCGATGCCTTCAGCCGATTGGAAAACCTCAACCTTTTGTTGATCAGGCCGCAACGGGCGACTGAGGTAAAGCGATTTTCGTCGCGGGAGATTGAAAAATCGCGCTTCGTTCGCGCTGCTGTTGAGGCAGAAGTCTTCCGGCGCGCAGCGCGGCTCTGTGATGACAGCGGAACGGCCTTGCTGGAGAAATGCCTTGCTGACCAGCGCAAGATGCTCGCTGAGCAGGACTACGAGGCATTCGGCGCTCTCGACTATGAATTTCACAAACTGCTGTGCGAAATCGCAAAAGTGGATTTCGCATTCGATGTCATCAGGGCGGAGAAAGCCAAGGTCGACCGCCTCTGCATGTTGGGTCTCGCCAAAGAAGACAGGATGCCTCAGCTGGTTGAAGATCACAGGGCCATCGTTGCAGCGGTGACCAGCGGCGATGAAGAGAAGGCGGTTGAGGCGGGCATGATCCACCTTTCCCGGCTTGATGCCACGATCGAGCGAATCTCGGCCACCAATGCAAATTATTTCGAGACCGAGGCTGAGTGAGGCTCGGGCAGGTTCGATGAGCGGTTAAACTCCTGACGTGCCATGCAGGTCTTGCCTTTGCGAAAATGGCAGGGGAGTGATATGCAGCCGCTCATGACGACCAAAAACCGCCTTTATACCGGCCATCAGCCACGCTTCGCCGTCGCACCGATGATGGACTGGACTGATCGCCATTGCCGGGCACTGCACCGGCAACTGAGCCGCAATGCGTTGCTCTACACAGAGATGGTGACGACCGGCGCGGTCATTCATGGTGACCGGGAGCATTTGCTGGGCTTTTCCGATCTAGAGCATCCGGTCGCGTTTCAGCTTGGCGGTTCTGACCCCGAAGATATGGCCACCTCTGCCAAGATCGTCGAGGACTACGGTTATGACGAGGTCAACATCAATGTCGGCTGTCCGTCCGACCGCGTTCAGTCGGGGAGTTTTGGTGCCTGCTTGATGCAGGAACCTGAACTGGTTGCTGAGTGCGTTTCGGCCATGAAGGCGGTCGTCGAGATTCCCGTGACTGTCAAATGCCGCATCGGTGTTGATGAGCAGGACCCGGAGCTTGCGCTCGACGCGATGGCGGATGCCGTATTCGCCGCCAGCGCTGATGCGTTGTGGGTGCATGCGCGAAAGGCATGGCTGAAAGGCCTGAGTCCGAAGGAGAACCGGGATATTCCGCCGCTCGACTACGACCGCGTTCGCCGTCTCAAGCAGCGCTTTCCAGGTCGCTTCATCGGTGTCAACGGTGGCATTGCAACGCTTGATGAAGCCGAAGCCTTCCTGCCTGACCTTGACGGCGTGATGCTCGGCCGTGCGGCCTACCATACACCCCAGCTCATGGGGGAGGTCGATCGCCGGATTTATGGTGAGATGTGCGAGGATATCTCGCCGTGGCAGGCTGTCGAGGCCTATATGCCCTACCTCGAAGAGCAAATGAAACAAGGCGTGAAGCTTGCGCGCATGACGCGTCACATGCTCGGCCTGTTCCACGGGCGACCGGGCGCAAGGTCCTGGCGCAGGATCCTGACGGTTGAGGCGATCAAGTCGGAGGCCGGTCTGGACGTGGTTGAACAGGCACTTTCGGCTGTGCGTCCTCGCGACAACACCAATGACGGCGACTTGCGAGCTGACACAGCTGCCTGAAACGGCACCTGAGCCTGAGCTCGAAGGCGGCGAAACATCTTTCTCGTTTCGTCCAAGTGATTGTCCGCGGGAATCGGCTTACGTTATGCTCGTCTGAAACTAATTTTTCTCTTCAAGGCAAAACCCCATGGATTTCAGTGCAATTTCCGGTGACGGCCAGATCATGGAGTACGTCGGTCTGGCGCTCGCTCTTGTCGGTTCGGGCCTGATCGCAGGGTTTCTTGCAGGAATGTTCGGCATCGGCGGAGGCGCTGTGCTCGTGCCCGTGCTCTACCAGTTTCTGACTGTGCTGGGCGTTGATGAGAGCGTTCGAATGCACATCTCGGTGGCCACGTCACTCGGGATCATTGTGCCGACCTCCATGCGATCCTTCATGGCCCACAAGAAGCGTGGAGCGGCGGATCTGGAACTCCTGAAATCCTGGCTTATCCCGCTGCCGCTTGGCGTGATTGGTGCATCGCTCCTTGCAGCCTATGTCTCCGGCGACGCCCTCAAGGGGATTTTTGCCGTGATCGTTTTGGTTCTTGGAACGCGTATGCTTCTGGATAAACCTCATTGGCGCCTTGGTAGCGACATTCCCGGATCGCCGATCCGGCCAATTTGCGGTCTGGCCATTGGTTTCTTCTCGACGCTGATGGGCATCGGTGGCGGCGTCATGAACAACACCTTCATGACGCTCTACGGCCGCTCGATCCACCAGGCTGTGGCGACGTCATCCGGTACCGGATTGATGATTTCGATACCCGGGACCATCGGTTTGATCTGGGCAGGGTGGGGCGCTGAAAATCTTCCGCCGTTCTCGGCTGGCTACGTCAATTTGCTCGGTGTCGCCCTGATTATTCCGGTAACAACCTTTGCTGCGCCCTTTGGTGTTAAGATCGCCCACGCTCTGCCGAGGCGGAAAATGGAGATCTTCTTCGGTTGCTTCCTGCTGGTGGTAGCATTGCGCTTCCTGCTTAGCCTCAACGGCTATTGAAGGTCAGGGCGTCAGCACCAGCCGGTCTCCCTCGATCCGCCAGCTGGACAAGCGATTTAGCGCGGTCATGCCGAAGAGGCTTGTGTCCAGCGCTCCCTTGCGCGCGACGAAGGCTCGCACATCTTTCAGCATGAGATTACCCACGGAAAGCGTCCGGATCCTGACCGGAGCCACGAGTGCGCCGCCATTGGCTGTCTGAACCGGCACCGAAAAGTTTAGCTCTGAATCACTGTAGCCGGCACGGGCGGCATCTTCGCGCGTCAGCACGACCGCGCTGGCGCCTGTGTCGAGCAGAAAGCGTGTCTTGGCGCCGTTGGTATCCGCTTCCAGGGAAAAATGCCCGCTGGCGTCGCGGACAACAAGGATCGTGCCGTCATCTTGCGGCACGGCAAGGCCAGGCGCAAGTGCTCCGAGTACACGGTAGCCACCCTGTATCAAGTCGGCCCGAAAGGTGTACCCAACGACGAGAAGGGCCAGTAAGCCACCCCAGAAGAACACGCCTTGCACAATGTCACGAACTCGCGGCTGGCCGAAAACAAGGCTTGCAACAAAGACAAAGGCCAGGACTGAGAGTGTGACGATCCGCGGGCCGGTCTGATCAAAATCGAGATTTTCGGGGTCGCCGGAAAAGCCTCCAAGCGCATAGAGCCCTGCACCCGCCATGACCGCAATCAAAACGCCTATCAAAATGCCTCGGACGCCGCGCATTAGTCGCTCACCTGGACAAGTGCTTCAGGCCGAGTTGCTCGGCGTCCGTCCAGGTCGAGGAGTATGGCTTCGCGCTCTGCATCAGACATGCGGCCCCAACCAGCGATCTCGTCAAGCGTGCGATAGCAGCCCAGGCAAAGGCCGTTGGTTCTGTCGATCTGGCAAATCTTGGTGCAAGGTGATTTCATGCTCGAGGATATAGGCGCTGAGGAGGTCATCTGCCAGAGCGTGACGCCCGCAAAAGTAGCTAGCGCCCTCCAGTTGCAAGAGTGATCGGAGCAGTCAGCACAGCCACAGGCAGGGTGATCGCGATCTGCGCTGTACTCGCAACGAAGGTGCCGAGGTCTTGGCCTGCTTGTCCAATCTGGTTCGGCTCAAGTGGGTTGTAGGTGTTGAGGTCCCGTTGTTGGAGCACCGCCCTGAGTTCCGGGCTGAGCGCCGCAATTTGGGCGAACTTGGAATGGTTCGTGGAATCGGTTCCCTCGACCTTGGTCAGGTCAACGACAATCGCGCCAAGCTCCGCCAGCTCTGCCTCATTGTCATAGGAGCCGACACGGGCTTTTCCCCCTGCGATCCTGCGAGAGATACCCAGGGCGCGGTCGTCCTCGGAGACCAGAATGATGAGCGGTTTTCTCGGCCTGGCCTTTTTGCTGAGCGCTCGCAGCTGGTCCTTGAAAACGTCGATATCAATGTCCGGAGCAGCCAGCACCACTTGTTCGATCTTGGAACTCAGACGTTTCAGGTCAGCTGCCGGGGCTTGCCGTGCAGTTTCCATGAGCAGCCAGTTGCCCATGGAATGAGCCAAAATCACAATCCGCTCCGCCTTGCTGTTGGCAAGGTCGCGAATTGTTTCCTCAAGCGCTGTGCGGGCAACGAGCGCGCTGTTCAGATCATAAACATAGTCGGTAAGCTGACCGCGTGACGCCCAGGTGAACAGCACGGGTACACCCGGATAGTCCGAATCATGGACAAATTGGGTGAACCTGTAGAGCCCCTCGGCGAACATGGTGTTGTAGCCATGGATGAAAAGGAAAACGTCACGCTTTCCCTTCGGCAGCTGCATCAGCTTTGCATCAAGCTCCCTGCGCATGGCGGCTTTGTCAGCGATGTAGGACGCGGAGCGGGCCGTGAACTCCTTTTCCGGATCTCCGGGCAGTGCAGATGGCCATTCGATCTGCCCGGGCTTGTGGGCCGGCGCGGGAGGGACTGAAATCGTGGCCTTGGCATAACTGAGACCTTCACCGCGTTCACCGTTGAAATAGGTGTTGGGGCGGTCGTCCTTCTCGCGTGTGGTATAGATCAGGATTTCATGGTCAACGGCGCCCGGGGCCTTCGCCGTGCTGATGGCGAGCGCACCGCTTTCAGGCCGTGAGCCGCAGGAAACCAGAAAGATGCAGCTGATGGTGACAAAAACCCAGGCCAGCAACTTTCTGCTGGTCGATGACTGAGCTCCGGTCAGGGTTCCGGCATTTGTCTGGTCAGAGTACGCGCTCAACATGGTCTCCCGATGCGCGGCCATATCCTGCGCGATCCACTCGTGCATCAATGCCAGTCTTTCCGGGTGCTCGCAACGGTTTCGTGAATTGAGCTTACGTGATCGCCAGGCAACCTGCGAGAAAGGCTAAAGTGCCGATCTGTTGAATTGCGCCGAGCACATCTCCGCTGAAACCGCCAATCCTGGCCTTTGCAAACTTGCCGATGCCATGCGCGGCGAGGGCCGCCTGGAACAACCCGAGGGCAAACGATGAAAGGGGTAAAACCGCGAGGACCGGCAACAGACATACCGTGCCAAAGATGCATGACTGTTTGAGCGTTTGTGATGTTGGAACGCCAAAGCGGTGTGCAAGTCCGTCTGGACGTGCTGCAGGCAAGGTCGTCCACTGCCAGACGATAAGCGTCCGGCCGAGGCTCTCTGTGCCGAGAAGGATCACCATGGCCTCCAGTGGCGTGTAACGGTCAAGAAGGGACGCGATCAGTACCGTTTTCAGGCCTAGGGACACGATGAGCGCGATCGCGCCGAAGGCGCCGATCCGGCTGTCCTTCATGATCTCGAGGCGTCTTTCCCGCGTATGTCCGCCAAAGAAACCGTCGGCGACATCCGCTAACCCGTCCTCATGAAGGGCTCCGGTGACCATGGCGAGGGTGCCAACAACGAGAAGGCCGGAGGCCAGTGTGGGCAGTTGGCTCAACCCGAGAAGCAGAAGGAGAAGGCTCGCTGGCATGGCGATCGCGACGCCGGCAAGTGGGATCGCCCTGGAGATTTGGGAAAAATCCGGCAGACGGGCCGGGTCATCGGTGTCGCAGAGTTTGGGCACGGGCAGACGTGAAAAAAAACGGACGCATGCGGCTGTGTCTGCGACCAGGTCTGCCAGGGCGAGGCGCAGATCAAGCCTGTGCCGGTCCTCTTGCCTGTCCATGACGTATCCCAACCTTGTTTTTTGTCCGGTGGCCGTTATAG
The DNA here is from genome assembly GCF_039982295.1 of Roseibium sp. Classification (GTDB taxonomy): domain Bacteria; phylum Pseudomonadota; class Alphaproteobacteria; order Rhizobiales; family Stappiaceae; genus Roseibium. The sequence goes on along the minus strand of NZ_JBDWYP010000092.1, from coordinate 459,558 downwards.
ATCGGCGCAACCGTGGAACCAAGACCTGAGACCGACGACAATAGGCTTACAACAGGCCCCAACAGGCTAGCTCCGGAGCAACGCCCCCATGTCCCTTTCTGAATCTGCCCTGCCGTTCGACGACATCCGCAATCTGGTGCAATCCATGCCGGGGCCGGACGAAGGCGCACTGGCGGCGGTCCGGGCGCGCGACGCTCAGCTGACGAAGCCGGCAGGTTCGCTGGGGCGGCTCGAGGAAATTGCCGAGTGGCTGGCAGCCTGGTCGGGCAATGAAAAGCCAAAGGTGACACGTCCGCTGGTTGCCATTTTCGTAACAGCTCACGGCGTTGCAGACAAGGGCGTCTCTGCCTTTCCAAGCTCAGTCAATCGTCAGATGGTGGAGAATTTCGCTGCCGGCGGGGCCGCGATCAATCAGATCTGCCGGTCAAATGACGTCGGTCTGAAGGTGTTCGACCTTGCCGTCGAAATGCCGACGCCGTCCATTACCGAGGAAGATGCGATGGACGAGGCCCATTGTGCTGCGACCATGGCTTACGGCATGGAGGCTTTGGCGGGTGGCATCGACCTGATTTGCCTGGGCGAGATGGGGATTGGGAACACGACGGTCGCTGCAGCTGTCCTCAACGGGCTCTTCGGTGGATCGGCGGAAGATTGGATTGGTCGCGGAACTGGCGTCGACGATGAGGGCCTTGCACGCAAGCGCGCCGCTGTTGAAACCGCGGTTGCTCGGTTAAACGGCGAGAAAGATCCTCTGGAAATTCTGCGGCGTGTCGGTGGGCGTGAAATCGCGGCCATGGTCGGCCTCATCATTGCCGCACGCCTCCAGCGCGTGCCTGTGATCATCGATGGCTTTGTCACGACCGCAGCGGCAGCGGTGGTTTATGCGATGGATCCGAGCGGGCTGGATCATTGTCTTTTTGCGCATGTGTCGGCAGAAGCCGCTCACCGTCGCACGCTGGATCTGATGGAAAAGTCGGCTCTGTTGGATTTCGGGATGCGGCTCGGTGAAGGATCGGGCGCAGCCGTTGCAACCGGTATCGTCAAGGCTGCGGCTGAAATGCACTCCGGTATGGCGACGTTTTCTGATGCAGGTGTCGCCTCTAAGGACGGCTAAACTGCAAGGTGGTGCGTCAGGCGCGACGGCGGCGCTGGGCGTTCCGGTCGGCCGGAGTTTCATAGGCCGGCATGCTCTCCATCACCCGAGATTTGGGCAGGGTGAAGATCACTTCGGTGCCTTCGCGCAACTTGGACCGTAGGTCGAAGTGCCCACCATGCATCGTGACAAGCGCCTGAACGATCGAGAGACCGAGACCGGTTCCCGGCTCCGCGCTTTGGATCGCGACGGCGCCCTGTCCGAAGGCTTGCAGCACAACGGGTATTTCTGCTTCGGGAATGCCCGGGCCATTGTCCTTGATGGACACAAACTGGCCGCCGTCCTCCGTGCGTCCCAGCGTGATCTGGACCGTTCCATTGACCGGGGTGAATTTCACCGCATTTGACAAGAGGTTCAAGATAACCTGGCGCAGGGCGCGTTCATCACCCCAGATCCGCGGAAGGTCGCCGGTATGGCTTTCCTGAATGCAGATGTCCTTGGCCTTGGCCCGGATCTGCATCATCTTGCAGCATTCTTCCACGAGGGCGTCGATGTAGATCGCTTCTTCCTGCAATTCATGACGCCCGGCCTCGATCCGTGACAGGTCGAGGATCTCGTTGATCAGGTTAAGAAGATGTGCGCCCGAATGGTGGATGTCAGCAGCGTAGCTTTTGTAGTTGGCATTCTGCATCGGGCCGAGGACTTCGTCTTTCATCACCTCTGAAAATCCCAGAATGGCGTTCAGCGGCGTGCGCAGTTCGTGGCTCATGGTGGCCAAAAAACGAGACTTGGCGAGGTTTGCCTCTTCCGCCCGGCGTCTGGATTCGTCTGACAACGCGTTGGCTGTTTCCAGTTCCGCGATCAGGTGATCTTTCTCGGCCCGGTATTCGAGCATCGTATTTGCGTTCTTCAGGAGCTGATTGCCCAGAATGAAGAAAAAGCCCTGAGCACCGACCGCCATCGCCGCGAGCGTGTAGTGGATCGGTTCTGGCTGCTTCAAAAAAGTCGCCGTGACCGTCAGTGAGACCGGGAGTGTGCCCGCCAGCAAGGCACGGGGCAGGGTGGCCGATTGCATGGTCGTGATCGCGACCACGATCAGCATCGTGGCAAACTGGAAGACAAGAAATCCGTCGCCCGTCTGGTTCTGCTTCGGCAAGAGAAAGAACAGGGCCCAGCTGCTGCCGTAAAGCAGGTCGCTCAGCGTGAAGCGCCGCAGCCATGGTTTCTCCTGACGACTGGCAGAAGGTGCCTGCTCGTACGCCCGGCACGTTCCGATCGCCAGAAGATGCATGCAAAAATTCAGGATGAACCAGAAGCCAACGAGCGCAGGATGGATCCAGAGCGACGAAATGGCGGCAACGATCAGGGCAAGCATGGGGACGGCAAAGGCCGAATTCAATCGCGTGTCCGCAAAAAGATGCTGTCTTTCGAGCTCGAAGTCATTGGGCAGGCTATCGTTGGACCCGATACGCGTACGCACGTCCCGGACCGTCCGTGCAACCTCGCGCCGACGCATCGCCCGTCTTCGGTTGATCGCGGTCTTCTCGTCGCGGATGGTGCGGGCCTCGTATCCCATGTCCGTCTGAACACTCTTTTCAAAAGCTTGATCGGTAGTTCGTCGTTTGACATATCTGACTCACGATTTCTTAAGATCGCCCTCAGGTATGTGGTAAACGAAACGTAAGCGATGACTGAGGGTTGGGAGAAGCCGGTGCATGGCACAGCAATGGCAAAGGATGAGCTGGGAGATCTGAAGAAGGAGATTTCTGCCTGCCGTATTTGCGTTGAACAGCCATTTGTCGGGCCGCTTCCTCACGAGCCCCGGCCCGTCATTCAGCTCTCTGACCAAGCTCGAATTTGCATCTGCGGTCAGGCGCCAGGAACGAAGGTCCACAAAAGCGGACGGCCTTTCACTGATCCCTCCGGCGACCGGCTGCGTCAGTGGATGGGCGTCGATTCTGATACTTTCTACGACGCCGCAAAAATCTCGATCGTTCCCATGGGGCTGTGCTTTCCCGGTCTGGACAGCAGGGGCGGCGACCTTCCGCCGCGCCGTGAATGCCGCGCGCACTGGCATGACAGGATCTTTGCAGCCATGCCGCAAATTGAGCTGATCCTCGTCATTGGCCAATACGCACAGGCCTACCATCTTGGCCGGGACAAGAAGAAAAACCTGACCGAGACCGTGGAGAGCTGGCGAGAATACCTGGGCCCAGACCGTCAGCCTGCGGTGGTGCCGATGCCCCATCCCTCCTGGCGCAACAATAGCTGGCTGAAGAAAAATGCGTGGTTCGAAAGCGAGCTACTTCCGGTGCTGCAACAAAAAATCGCCCGGCTCTTGTGAACCGGGCGATCAGTCAGGCTAAGTCGAAGGTCCTTTGACAGGAACCGGAACTCAGTTGGTCTTGACCTGCTTGGCTGGCTGTTCCGGCTTTGCAGTCGCCTCGATCGGCAGGCTCTCGTCGCGGCTCCATCCGACCATGCTGTCATCATAGAGCGTGACATTTTCCTGTCCGAGTACCTGCGTCAGTACAAACCAGTTGGTGGCGGCCCAGTGCCCGGTGTTGCAGTAGGAGACCACCTTGGCTGAGCTGTCCTTCAGGCTTGCGGGCAACAGCGAGGCGAGCTCGGCCTTGTCCTTCAGGCGGTTCGAGCCTTTGTTGTAGAACTGGTCCTGGTCGAAGTTCACTGCACCGGGAATGTGCCCGAAGCGGGTCGCCTTGCCGTGTTTCTGCTTGCCGGAGAACTGTGCCGCAGGACGGCCGTCCAGAAGTACAGTGTCCGTGCCCATGGCTTCAACGACTTCGTTCGTGGACACCAGAAGCTCATCGCGGACGTCAGCGACGAACAGGTCACCTTCGGGAGTGACGTTGCCTGTCTCAAGTTCGCGGCCTTCTGCAACCCAGGTTGCATGTCCGCCGTCGAGGATCGCGACTGCGTCGTGGCCGAGATACTTCATGGTCCAGAAGATTCGTGCGGCCGAGCCGAATTCGAGGCTTGAGGAACCGGCGGGAATGATAACGAGAGCCTTGTCTTCGGAAACACCCAGCTCGGAAAGGGCAGCTTCCAGCTTCTCAACGGACGGCAGGACGCCGACAACACCATTCCGCTCGGTCCGCCAATAGCCCGGATACTCAGACCAGACGGCCCCCGGGATATGGCCTTTGAGGTAGTCATCCTTGCCGGACTTGGAGATCTTCGAGCGGGTGTCGATGATGACGATCTCGTCGTTGTCCAGGTTCGATGCAAGCCATTCGGTTGACACAAGCGGGGTCACTTCAGGTGCCGCTGACGCGGGGGCTGCAAGAACCGTCATCGCTGCGATGAAACCGGCAAGCGGGCCGGAAAGGGATTTGAGGCTTCCAAGCATCCGGATCTCTCCAATGTGTGATGGGTTTGGAAAAAAATTCTCTTGTGATGATGGAATTGGCACTCTAGATGGGGTTCATCAAGCGTAAAGCTGCCTGGTGTTAGAAGAAAAATCTCAAATTCCACTGAGGGGACTCGAATTGGAAATTCATTCCAAGGTGGGTCCGCCGCCTGGGAAACTGAATCCGGCCTGTTTTTGTCCAAACGGCCTGACGGATCTGGAGTGTCAGAGCAATGATTGATCGTATCGACCGCCGTATCCTCTCCATCCTGCAGGAGGATTGCACCGTTCCAGTCGCCGAGATCGGCCGCCGGGTTGGTCTGTCGACAACGCCTTGTTGGCGGCGGATTCAGAAGATGGAGGAGGAGGGCGTGATTACGGCGCGTGTCGCCTTGCTCGATCCTGCGAAGGTGAATGCAAAGGTGACCGCCTTTGTCGGGATCACCACAAGCCAGCACTCTGAGGATTGGCTCAAGAAATTCGCTGATGTTATTGGCGAGTTTCCTGAGGTCGTCGAATTCTACCGCATGGCTGGGCAGGTGGATTATCTCCTGCGCGTCTGCGTGCCGGACATTGAGGCCTATGATGCTTTCTACAAGAAGCTGATTGCCAAGATCGACATCACGGATGTGTCGACGACCTTTGCGATGGAGCAGATCAAGTACACAACGGAGTTGCCGCTGGCCTATGTGCCCAAGGAAAAACCCAGAGGGGATTAAGGCGGATCAAGCTGCGACTAAAAGCATATGATATTTGAGATGTCTCAAGCCGAATGGCAATGTTTCCACTATTGTGAAGCCGTCATTTCACACGGGAGGAACAGTGATGAATGGTTTGTTCAAGACAGCCTTGGTTGCATCCGGCTTGGCGCTTGCCATGCCGGTCGGAGCGTCGTCGGCCGATATGGCACAATGGTCCGGGCCGGAGGGCGTCACCGTCTACCAGGTGACCGGAGACTTTGAGGATGTGCGGTTCGATCTGGAATCTGCGATCGTCAATCGTGGGCTTGTGATTGATCACAAGTCACACATCGGTGAGATGCTGGCGCGCACCAAGGATGATGTCGGCGGCGCGAAGGATCTCTACGCCAACGCTGAAGCCATGCTTTTCTGCTCCGCCAACCTGTCGCGCAAGGTGATGGAGGCTGACATCGCGAACATTGCCTATTGCCCATACGCAGTCTTCGCTTATGAGGCGGTCAGCGATCCTGGAACGGTGATGGTAGGATTTCGCCAGCTCGCTGAAACCGGTTCCGAGGCCTCGAAAAAAGCCATCGGCGAAGTCAATATGCTGCTGGAAGGCATTGTGAAGGAAGCAGCCGACGAGTAGCCGGCTGCAAAATCCTGGGACTGGATGATGTCGGACTATTTCTTGTCGGCGTTTTCCAGGCGGGCGATCAGGCTGGATGTGTCCCAGCGATTTCCACCCATGGCCTGAACCTCCGCGTAGAACTGATCGACCAGTGCGGTGACCGGCAGCCGCGCGCCGGTGTCATTGGCAGTATTGAGGCAGATCCCCAGGTCCTTGCGCATCCAGTCGACGGCAAAGCCGAATTCGAACTGCCCAGCGTTCATGGTTTCCCAGCGGTTTTCCATCTGCCAGGACTGGGCGGCGCCGCCCTTGATCGCCGAAATGACGCTTGGAACATCAAGTCCGGCCTTCTTGGCAAAATGAACAGCTTCCGAAAGACCCTGCACCAGGCCTGCGATGCAGATCTGGTTGCACATCTTGGTCAGTTGACCTGCGCCGCTTTCGCCCATCAGTCCGACAAACTTCGCAAAGCACTCGATGACTGGTTGGGCCTTTTCAAAGGCGTCCGCATCGCCGCCGCACATAACGGTCAGGGCGCCGTTTTCAGCACCAGCCTGGCCACCGGACACAGGTGCGTCGATGAAGCCGCATCCGCGCTCTTTCGCGGCCGCATAAAGCTCGCGCGCAACTTCTGCAGAAGCGGTGGTGTTGTCGATGAAGATAGCCCCCTCCTTGAGGCCATGAAAAGCGCCGTTTTCGCCAGTGGTCACGGACCTGAGATCCGCGTCGTTGCCGACGCAGGCAAAAACGAAATCACAACCTTCAGCGGCTTCTTTCGGCGTCTTGGCAAAAGAACCGCCATACTCCGCAGCCCACTTTTCCGCCTTGGCAGTGGTGCGATTGTAGACGGTGACGTCGTGTCCGCCCTTGGTCTTGAGGTACCCTGCCATCGGATAACCCATCACTCCAAGTCCAATGAATGCAACTTTTGCCATGTTCCCTGGCTCCCTCCGCTTTCAAGGAAAGGCCCGGCTAGTGGCCGGGCCTGTCAGTCAGATCGGTCTTTCGCTCAGGTTTCTGCCGGGATCCTTCAGGCAAGCTGATCAGATCCAGAACCGTGGGCGATACCGCTTGATGAGCTTAATGGACGGCGTCTGCGTCTTTTTTGCAAGCCCATCAGTCAAGGTGCCGGTTGGCCTTGTGAATGGGGTGAACCGGCTCGCGGTTAGCAGTGATGATGCGTATATGTTTAGCATGACTTACATTCCTCCAGTGCGTTGATGCTTGAAATATCGCGTTTTCACTGTTTTGATGCGAGTCAGCAAAAATTTTAAAATGTAAGTTGGATTTACATATGGATTGGCGTCGACTGCCTTCACTGAGTGCCTTGAGAGCGTTTTCTGCTGTGGCAGAGAAAAAGAGCTTTTCCTCAGCTGGGCGTGAACTCAATGTCACCCATGCCGCCGTCAGCCAACAGGTGCGGGGATTGGAGGGGCACCTTGGAACGCAGCTGGTTGTGCGCGAGGGGCGGGGGCTTGGCCTCACATCGGATGGCGAACATCTGGCGGCGGGACTGCGGGATGCGTTTGCAGGGATCTATGAAACGGTAGAGGACTTGCGACGCAACGATGAGGAACGGCCACTCAATATAACGATGACCCCGTCATTTGCTGTGAGTTGGCTGATGCCGCGGATTTCCGACTTCCGGCAGGAAAACCCGAATGTCGAGCTTATGCTCAACCCGACGAGCGATGTGGTCGAATTTGCTCCCGGTGGCGTGGATCTCGCAATCCGCTTTGGGAGTGGCGATTGGCCGGGGTTGAAAAGTGAACAGCTGCTTGCCTCGAACTACGTCGTTGTCGGCGCGAACAAGCTCTTGGGAGACAGGGAAATAAAAGATCCCTCGGATATTCAGGATTTTCCCTGGTTGCAGGAGTTGGGTACCAATGAGTTGTCGATCTGGCTCGAAGGACAAGGCGTGGTTCCGCGCACAAAGCTGAATATCACCCATTTGCCGGGCTATATGGTTCTGGATGGACTGCGCCGCGGAGATGGTATTTCCGCGACAGCGAGGGTGTTCGTCGAGAATGACATCCAGGCCGGTACATTGCGTGTGTTGTTCGAGGATTTGAGGTCTGAGGCGTCTGGCTACTACCTTGTTAGGAGACCCGGGATTCCGCGCCCGCCACTCAAGGCCTTCATATCATGGATCAAACAGCGCGCGCGCGAGGCTGAAGCTTGTTGCGGAGCCTCAACCGGCTAAACGGCATTGAGAGCCTGCTCCAGGTCTCCGATCAGATCGTCGATGTGTTCGATCCCGATCGAAAGCCGCAACAGTGTGTCAGGAATGCCTGAGCCTGGTCCCTCGATGGTTTCTCGATGTTCCACGAGACTTTCGACGCCGCCGAGAGACGTTGCCCTCTGAAACAGCTTTAGTGCGCCCGTTACCTTGAGGGCATCCTTGCGAGATCCCTTCAAGATAAAGGACATGAGTGAACCGTAGCCGCCACTCATTTGGCTGCTGGCGAGCTTATGTGCCTTGTGTGTCTCAAGGCCCGGGTACAGCACCTCAGAGACCTTCGGATGGCCGGCAAAATGTTCGGCCAAAGCCTGGGCGTTGGCGTTCATGCGTTCAACCCGAAGCGACAGAGTGCGCAGGCCGCGAAGAAGCAGCCAGGCCTCGAAAGATCCCATCACCGCACCGGCGTCATGGCGTTCTGCGCAAATGAACTGCCACGCCTCGCAGTCCGGCAATGCGGTCGAGACCACACCGCCAAGAACGTCCGAATGACCGTTGAGCGCCTTGGTGGCCGAGTGCACCACCAGATCAGCGCCCAGGGAAAGGGGCTTCATGATCAGCGGCGTTGCAGCGGTTGCATCGACACAGACAGTGGAGCCGGTCAGTTGGGCGAGCTTGGAAACGGCAGCAATGTCCACCACGGCCAGGAAGGGATTGCTTGGAACTTCGATAAAAATCAGGTCAGGCTGCGCCGTTTCGATGGTGTCCTTCAGAGCCGAAAGGTCGGTCGCATCCACTTCGATCAGGGCGATGTTTGTTCGCTCGCAATTCTTGCGGAAGAAAAGGGTGGTGCCCCAGTAGATCTCCGACTGGAGCAGGATGGTTCCTCCAGGCTTGACCGTGCGCATGATCGCGGCAATAGCCGCCATGCCCGAGGCAAATAGCCGACTGTCTGCGGCACCTTCGAGGTGGGCGATCAGGCCTTCCGTCTTGCGAAACAGGTCATTGTCGTCGCGGCTGTAGAGATGGTCGCCGCTGACCAGATCATAGTTTTCGTCCCGCACGAAGGTTGTGGCCGTCTGGAGCGGAGGAACGACAGCTCCGGTTGCTGCGTCGAATCCCCCGCCGCCATGCGCGAGCAGGCTGTCCGTATGAAGATCGGTTTTCACCATGGCCGGGATCCTTGAAGGTCAGGGAAGGGTGCAGAGAAATAGAGGACCTGAAGAGCCTTGTCAGCGTTTCAGGTGCCGGGTCAGTCGGGCTTCCAGGCGATCCCAGATGCGCCTCAGGGTCTCTACGGCGATCAGGTAAAAGACCGCGGCCCAGATATAGGCCTGGAAATCATAGGAGCGCGAAAAGGCGCGCCGGGTTTCACCCATCAGGTCGTAGATTGTGACGATGGAAGCGATTGCGGAGCCCTTGATCATCAGGATGATCTCATTTCCATAGGGCCGAAGCGCGACCATAAGGGCCTGCGGCAGGATGATCTTGAAGAAAATCACCGGTTTTGTCAGGCCAAGGGCGCGGCCACCTTCCCACTGTCCCTTTGACACATTCTCGACGGCCCCCCGCAAAATTTCGGCCTGATAAGCAGACGTGTTGAGCGTGAAGGCGAAAATGATGCAGTACCATGCGTCGCGGAAGAACCACCACAGGCCAACGTCTGTCAGCTCTGCGCGGAATGAGCCTGCGCCGTAGTAGATCAGGAATGTCTGGGCGAGCAGCGGTGTGCCGCGAAAGAAATACACATAACCGTAGGCAGGCCAGCGAAAGAGCGCCGTTTTAGATGACCGGGCGAGCGCGATCGGGACGGAGAGTGCGGCGCCAAGCCCAAGCGAGACAAAGACGATCTGAAGCGTGATGATGAAGCCGTCGAGGTATTTGCCCCAGTACTTTAGCACGAAGGGGCTGAAGATATTCGAGGCCAGGTAATAGACAAGACATGCGCCTGCGATGATCCACATGGCCATCAGGACGTGACCGACGATGCGCGTCGCGCTCCAGGCGCGTGCGGGCTGTGCTGGCGCTGGGCGAGGGGCTATGGACTGTGCAAGCGAACTCATCGGGCGGCCTCACCACGTTTGGACCAGCGCTCGATGCGAACCAGCCCGAAAGACGAGATCATCGCCAACATTAGGTAGATCAGGCAGGCAATGCCGAAGAAGAGAAAGGGTTCCTTGGTAACTCTCGCCGCAATGCCCGCCTGTCGCACCAGGTCTGCCAGGCCGATCACGGAGACGAGGGCGGTTTCCTTCAGCAAGATCAGCCAGAGGTTCCCAAGCGCTGGAAGGGCGAGGCGGATGAGCTGTGGCAGCACGATGAGCCGCATTGTACGGCCGCGCGAAAGACCGAGCGCATAGCCGCCTTCATATTGGCCCTGTGGTATCCCGCGAAAGGCAGAGAGAAAGGCTTCGGATGCATAGGAGGAGAAGACCAGCGCAAGAGCGACCATGCCCGCCACAAACGAATTGAGCTCGATATAGAGGTCAAACCCGGCGAACTTCACCAGCTGCTGAATGCCGATCTGAACGCCGTAATAAACCAGAAAGAGCGTGAGGAGTTCAGGCAGGCCGCGAAAGATCGTGGTGTAGATGTTTGCCGCCATCCGCATGGATGGGTCGTCGGACTTCTTCGCAAGTGCCAGAAAGAAACCGAGGCAGAGGCCGAAGGGCAGCGTGGCCAGCGCCAGCGTGATCGTAATGAACACGCCTCGGGCGATTTCATCACCCCAACCGGCGTCGCCAAAGGATATGAGCGTCAAAGCCTCGTTCATGCGCCTGGCGATGCCTCTGCAGGTGTTGTTTCAGCGGGACCATGGACGCAGCAGCCGAGTGCCGCCGCGCCCAAGATCAATACCGAGGCCGGTGTTAACCGCCGTAGACGTCGAAATCAAAGTGCTTGTCGTTGATTTCCTTGTATTTGCCGCTGGCGATGACGCCTTCGATGGCCGTGTTGAATTTGGCCTTCAGGTCACCGTCTTCCTTGCGGATTGCGATGCCGGCACCAATGCCGTTGATTTCCGGATCCGGCGTCAGGGCACCGAGAAGCTTGCAGCAGGCGCCATCATCGCTCTTGAGCCAGTCAGAGAGCACAACAACATCATCAATCACGGCGTCGACGCGGCCGCTGGCAACGTCGAGCTTGTACTCATCCGGTGTCGGATAGAGTTTGAGATCGGCGGAAGGGAACTTCTCTTCCGCATAGTTGGAATGCGTTGTCGAGGACTGAGCACCAAGAAGCACGCCCTTCAGTTCTTCATCGGTGGTGCCGGTGAGCTTGCTGTCTTTTGGGACGGCGATCGCTGGGCCCGTATTGTAGTATTTGTTGGTGAAGTCGACCTTTTGCAGGCGCTCTTCGGTGATCGACATGGAGGCGATCACGGCATCGAACTTGCCAGCCTGAAGTGCCGGGATCATGCCATCCCAGTCCTGAACGACGAATTCGCATTCGACCTTCATTTCCTCGCAAAGTGCATCGGCAATGTCGATGTCGAAGCCGACCAGCTTACCGTCGGCGGTTAGCGAGTTGAAAGGAGGATAGGCACCTTCTGTTCCGATACGGACCTTGGACCAGTCTTTTGCTTCCGCGCCGCCGACCGCGGCCAAGACGAGAGCGGTCGCCGCTGCCAAATGCTTGATACGCATGTAAAAATCCCCTGCTACCTGTTGAGGGCTGATGTGGCTTCAAAACGCCATTCTTTACCCGATCCCCCTATTCCATACACTTCCGCCCAAAATTCAAGCGTGACTGCAAAAAAACGTGAGTTAAGGCCCTGTTTTCGTGTGCAGATTGCGAACCCTTGCGGAAACTCGCGGTCACTTTTGTGGACAACTCGCATTTATGAAAGGCACGCGAGTAAGATCTTGCATCTAAAAAGATTTTTGTAGGGCGCAGGTCGGATCAGCGGCTCTTGACGGCTCCCTGTTAGATAAGGAAACCAGTCATCTCATCATCGAAACGACGTGCCGACTGATCGGCGTCGGCTGCTCGTTCGAGGATATCTCCTGCAAGAATTCCGTACCGCTCTCCCGCTTCCGTTGCCGGCAATCACCCGGTGTCCGGTTAAGCATACGTGCTCCGGGATGCCGCTCGAGTGCGTGGATCTGCTGGCTGACTGCGGTTGTGATCGGTATTCGCTCCGGAAGATTCTTGCTTGGTTTGGGGGAGGGCAACGGCGGACGAGATCGGCCCGGTAGAAGTCATTGCAAATCCTGCCTTTCAAAACACGCATTCAGCTTGAACCTGAGATGCAAGCAAGGCGATGCCAATGATGCCGATCGAAAACACTCATAAAAAACATGATTTTATTGAATTGGACGCTCGTCGGTACTCGACTTAGACAGGCAAAAGCGGTCCATCGGACAGATTTTGCCGGTTGGCTCGCCCGCCCAGAAGGAGAAGCCTGATGCCCGATCTTGAGCTGTTTATCGGAAACAAGAACTATTCATCCTGGTCGTTCCGGCCCTGGCTGGCTCTCAGACAAAACGACATCCCGTTTCGCGAAACGCTTGTCCCGTTTGAGTTCGAAAATGGCAATCCGGCCTTCAAGACCTTTTCGCCGACCGTCAAGGTGCCGGTTCTCAAGGATGGCGAGCTGACGGTCTGGGAGTCTCTGGCGATTATTGAGTATATCGCCGAGATCTATCCCGACGCGGGGCTCTTGCCTGCGGATAGATTTGCGAGGGCTCGTGTCCGTGCCGCTTCAGCAGAAATGCACTCCGGCTTCGCGGCGATGCGTTCCGCATTTCCAATGAACTTCCACCGGCCGGCCGGGTCACTTGCGATCAGCGTGTCGGTCCAAAAGGACATTGACCGCGTTGTTGGTCTCTGGAACGACTGTCTCGAAACGTCAGGTGGCCCGTTTCTCTTCGGTGACTTCACCATGGCCGACGCGATGTACGCGCCCGTCGTGAGCCGCCTTACAACCTATGAAGCGACAAACGACCCGGTCGCACAAGCCTATATGCAGAGGATGAGGGTGCTGCCAGCCTGGCAGGAATGGCAGAAGGCGGCCCTTGATGAGACCTGGATCATAGCGGCCGAAGAAGTCTAGGTTGTTTGACGTCAGAAGGGCAGGAAGTCCACGAGGCTGCCCCGCGCTACCGACGCCGCATCTTCCGGTATTTCAATAAGCCCGTCGGCTTCACGCAGACCTGTGATCAGTCCTGAACCATCGCGTTCGAACTTGCGTGCGATGGTTTTGCCCGTGTCATCGCTGGCCAGAATGCCGCGGTAGAACTCTCTTCTGTCTGTTTTCTTCCGTGGCACTGAGAAATCAGCCGGTACCTGAAAGCGCCGGGCTTCCAAAAAAGGACCACCGCCAAGAACGCTTAGAACCGGCCGCGCATACAACAGAAAACATACCATCGCGGCGACCGGATTGCCGGGAAGGCCCAGGAAGACGCAGGGCCCGATCTGGCCGAACATCATCGGACGTCCCGGCTTGATCGCGAGTTGCCACATGTGCCGCTTTCCAAGCCGGTCGAGCGTCCTGAGAATGTGGTCTTCCTCGCCGCGACTCGCACCGCCGGTTGTCAGCAGGACGTCGCAGCGCTCACTTGCTGCAGAAAGCGTTTCTTCGATGAATGCGGCATCATCCTTCAGAACGCCAAGATCTTCAATTTCCACCGGCAATGTCTGGGTAAGCGACCGCAACAGGAAATGGTTGGAGTCATAGACTTCACCGGATTTCAGGTCCGTGCCTGGTCTCCGGATCTCGTCACCCGTCGACAAGAGCCCGATCTTGAGTTTCTCGTAAACCAGCAACTGCGCCTTTCCCGTGGAGGCAATGGCAGCTACGTCCTGGGGCCTGATAAGATGTCCGGGGCGCAACAACACTGTTCCGGCGGCGACATCTTCTCCTGCTTTTCTGCAATTGGCGCCCTGCTTGAGCCCGGCCGGGACGATAACGAAAGACTGGCCGTCCTGGTCATGAAGCTCGCAGTCTTCCTGCATGACAACCGTATCACAGCCGGGTGGCATGATGGCGCCAGTGAAAATGCGCGCCGCGCCCCAAGGGCCGATCTCGATTGCGCTCGGATGGCCCGCCGCAATCCGTTGTTCGAGGCGGAAGAAGCCGCCCGCTGGATCATGGTCAGAGAAGCGAAAGGCATAGCCATCGACCGCCGAATTGTCTGCCTGTGGCACATCACGGTTCGCAACAATCTCTTCCGCCAGAATTCGGCCGCATGTCTCCTCGAGCGGAATTCGGGTGGTGCCAGCAACGGCAGACAGTCGTTCACGCAAGATTTTGAGGGCTTCGTGATGGCGAAGCCTGTCACGGTCGTGCAGGAAGCAGTCGTCCAGCAGTTTGCCTTTGTCAGTCATTTGTCTCTTTCAATTCGCTCACCGTAGCGATGAAGTCGGCAATCGATGAAATGTCATCAAGGTCGAAGACCGGAAGTCTTTGATCAGAAATAGCGTGATCGCTTGCGATGGCCACAATCGCCGGATCACCTTCTGACAGCGGTTCGGAATTCTTGCTCTCCCGGCGCCTTGCTTCGATCTTGGGATGATTCTCCCGTTTGTAACCTTCGATGATCACCAGATCGCATGGCGCCAGGCGGTCAAGGATCGCATCGAGTGGCGGCTCGTCCTCGCTGCGCAACTCATGCATCAGCGCCCAGCGGCGGCCCGATACCAATGCGACCTCGCTCGCCCCAGCCTCGCGGTGCCGGTAGCTGTCCGCTCCTTGACGGTCGATGTCGAAGTTGTGGTGGGCGTGTTTGACGGTTGAAACCTTGAAGCCGCGCCGCGTGAATTCTTCCACCAATCGCACGACAAGCTGCGTCTTGCCGGAGTTTTTCCACCCGGTGACGCCGAAGACACGATTGTTGCTCATGCAGAATTTCTTTCAAGCGCTCTATGTGCGGTAGCGATGTCTTCGGGTCGGTTTGCATTGAAAAACGGATCAAGACCGGTGACCGGATCGTCGGCGAAGTCAACTTCGACGCTGTCGTGACGATCAACCCATGCCAGCACCTTGCCGCTTTCGCCGGCGGCAAGCCAGCTTGTCAGATCATCAGCTAGCTCGACGGGCCAAAGGCCAAAGACCGGGTGCAGCTTGTGTTTGGATGTCGCAAGCGCGATCACAGGGCGGTCAAACGTTACGGCGGCACAAAGCCGGTTTGCCAGGTCCGTTGGAAAAAATGGCGTGTCGCCTGCCACTGACACCACGTGGGTCACCTCAGGCATATGCGTGCGCGCATGGGTCAGTCCCGCCAGAATGCCGGCGAGGGGGCCCGCGTAGTCGCCGATCGTATCGGGAACAACCGGCAGCTCGTATGCGGCAAACCGCGTTGCATCGCCATTGGCATTGAGAATGATCTTTTCGCACTGAGGCCGCAGACGGTCCAGCACCCGCGCCAGCATTGGTTTTTCGCCAATCTCCAGCAAGGTCTTGTCGCCGCCGCCCATCCGGCGCGACTGCCCCCCGGCAAGCACGCAGGCCAGAACCTTGTTCGAAGAAATCGGATGAGACGGTTGTAATGTCATTGTGTCTTCAAGTTCCATGAGCCTGCGGGCGCTGTATCTGGCGGCTGTCTGCCTCAGCCATGGCTGAAGGCGCCCTTGCGACGCACGTCGGCGGGTTCCTCATCAGCGGCTTCCGGCGCCATATCGAAAGTTATGCGGTCCTGCCCCGCTAGGGCGACAAATCGCTTGCCACGTGCGCGCCCGATGAGCGTCAAACCAGCCTTTTTTGCCAGGTCGACGCCCCAGGCCGTGAAGCCTGAACGCGAAACAAGGATCGGAATGCCCATCATGACCGTCTTGATCACCATCTCAGAGGTCAGCCGGCCCGTGGTGTAGAAGATCTTGTCAGCGGGCGTCACCTGGTTGAGCGTCATCCAGCCAGCGATCTTGTCGACAGCGTTGTGGCGACCGACGTCTTCCATGTAAACGAGGGGTTTGTCTCCCTGGCAGAGCACGCAGCCGTGGATTGCGCCAGCCTCCAGGTAGAGTGAAGGCGTGGTGTTGATGGTCTTGGTCAGGGCGTATAGCCAGGAGGTCCTGAGCTCGACTGATTGCGGCAGCTCAATGCCCTCAAAACTATCCATTACATCGCCGAAGACCGTTCCTTGGGCGCAGCCGGAGGTGCGCACCTTCTTCTTCAGCTTTTCCTCGTAGTTGGTCTCGCGTTCCGTCCGGACCACGACCACTTCAAGGTCATCATCGTAGTCGATGCCGGTAATGGCGTCATCCGCCTGCAGCATATTCTGGTTTTTCAGATAACCAACGGCGAGCAAGTCCGGATGGTCGCCGATGGTCATCATCGTGACGACTTCCTGGGAATTGAGAAAGAGCGTGAGCGCCTTTTCACTGACCACACGCGTAGTCACAGGTTTCCCGTCCTGATCGATCCCTTGCACGGATGTGGAAAGGCCTTCGGCTTCAGGCTCCGGGCGCAGAAGGTAGCTGTCGGTCAAGAAACGACTCCGGTGGATTACTCCACCAGATTATGAGAGCCGTGGAATAGAGCGCAAGGGCTTAACCGGCGTGCGAAGCGTCGCAACCACGATTTGACGCGGCTTCAGCCGGTGGCCGTCGCCCTTTGGTCGCTGGATGGATCCATCAGGTGGGCAATGTTGCTCAACACCACCATCGCTTCCGAGTAGGTGAGGTTGCCGTCCGCGTCGGCGATGGCCTCTCCGATCTCTCCGAACAGCGCTTCTTCCGAAACGGCGTGTTCCGAAAAGCCCATCCACGATTCAGGGAACCGGCGCATGTCGAGCTCGCCCTGGCTCAGCACCTCGATATTCTTGTGCCGCGTGTCCTTGCTGATACGGGCAAAGGTGGTTTTGACGTCCTTTTCCGAACCTTCGAGGATCTGAAAAAAGTAGTCGTGGGTAAAGAGAAGACAGCCGGTCACGCGTGCTGCGGAATTATGCCGACGTGCCGCATCCAGGATATTGGCGACCTGGGTGTCCGCAGCCGCTCGGTCCTGTGTGTCCGACATCTCGCTCTTGTAGCAAAGATAGAAAAGATCCTGCATCTTGTTACCCTTTCTTGCGATGAGCTTTTGACTGCTGTGAAGTCAAAATTATCTCGAAAGGAAACGCTGTCGCTTGGGAATGAAAATAGTCTGAATCCAATAGTATAATTTGGATATTGGGCGGGATTGATTTGATATTAACTTGAAAATTGACCCAATCGCAAGATCTGCGAATGGAAAAAACAACAATAAAGTCAGCGGAGCATCGGAAAGTGCTAGCTGCGTGGTTTTTCCAGCTGCCAGGCAAGGTTTGCTTTCACGGCAAGCCACTCGCTGGCGATGATCGAATAGACCGCCGTGTCGCGCAGGGATCCATCTTCCATCTGCTGGTGGGATCGCAAGATGCCGTCGAGCTTTGCGCCAAGGCGTTCTATTGCGGTCCGGCTCTGCCGATTCATGAAGTGGGTCCGGAACTCGACGGCGATACAGTTCAGTTCTTCAAATGCGTGTCGCAGCAGGAGTAACTTGCACTCAGTGTTGAAGGGTGAGCGCTGCACGGCCTTGCGATACCAGGTTGAGCCGATTTCGACGCGTCGGTTGAGCGCGTCGATGTTCATGTAAGTTGTCATGCCGACGGCCTTGCCGCTGGACTTGCCCAAAATGGCGAAAGGCAGCATCGAGCCTTCTTTTCGAAGGCCCAGCCTTCGCTCGATCTCCGCCGGAACGGCCTTGGGTGCTGGCACGCTCGTATACCAGAGCTTGTGGACATCCCCGTCAGCGGCTGCGGCGGCAAGATCCTCCGCATGCTCCAGACTCAGAGGAACCAGGCTTACGAAATTGCCTTGGGTGCAAAAGGGATCGGGCCAGCACATTGGGGGAGCCTTTGAAAACGAATCTTGCAACTGGCGTCGAGACTAGAACGGCCGCTCTTCGCCCGTCCACTTGAAGAATGCGCCTGTCTTTGAAATCTCGAGGTCCTCCGCGATCTTCAAAATGCCTTTGGCAACATCTCCCGCATCGTTATCGGCTTCCGCACCGCCCATATCAGTCTTCACCCAGCCCGGATCAATCAGGCAAACGGCGATTTTCTCGGCTTCAAGGTCGGTCGCAAGACCTTGCATGACCTTGTTCACCGCAGCTTTTGAGGCGCGATAGGCAATCCGATCTGACTTGGCATAGCCCATCCAGGCCATTTGACTGGAGACCGTCAGGATCTTGGCGTGTTCCGACTGGCGCAGATGAGGCAAGAACGCCTGGGCGATCGCAAGCGGAGCAAGCGTGTTGATCGCAAGGGTTTGGGCAAAGCCTTCGAAATCCATGTTCAAAGGGGACTGTCTGTCCGGTCCGATGACGCCTGCATTGTTGATCACAACGTCGATCGGAGCAGTCAATCCGGCAGCCGCCTTTGCAATTGCCTCCCGGTCAGTCACGTCAAAGACCATTGTTTTCACGTCGGGCAGCGACATGGACAATTCTTCAGCCTGCGCCTGTGTTCGAACTGAAGCATGAACCAACCAACCCTTGTCGACGGCTGCTCTGGCGAGTTCCAGGCCAATTCCGCGATTGGCACCAGTGATCAGAATGCTTGTCATTGGAACCACTCTTGCTGATTGAGGTGAGGCCAATGCGTATAACACAGGCCAGGATATGAGGTTCCAAAAGACCTAACGGTTGATGCGACACCATGCAAAGGTGATTTTCCCTGGAAGGGGCATTGTGGCGTCCTGCTGGTCCAACGGTGCACGGCACGTTGTGTGTCCGGTTACATTGACGCCGGACCAAGCATGACTACGTTAAGCACATCCGCCGGGTGATTTGCCCGACCCAGGGATGCGAAATCAGGAATTTTCAATGAGCGAAGCGATCAAGGAAGCCGTGCTGGACCGATTGTCCAAGGTCAAGGGACCGGATCTTGAGGGGGATCTTGTGTCACTTGGTCTGGTCTCGGATGTTTTTGTATCAGACGGCCGCGTGGCTTTCTCAATCACCGTGCCGGCCGAACGTGCCCAGCAACTGGAACCCCTGCGCCAAGCGGCAGAGAAGGTCGTCAAGGAAATCGACGGTGTAGAGGCGGCAATGGTCGCGCTGACCGCGGAAAAGGCCGCCGGGAGCTCCGGCTCAGCTCCGGCAGCTCCTGTTCGACCGGCGCCAAGCAAGGCGCAGGCCGGAGACGTTCCCCCGCCCATGCAGGCGAGAGCGAAGAGCCAGGCCTCGGAACAGACCGGTCAGAAGCCAGGCGTGCCAGGCGTCAAGACAATCATCGCAGTCGCTTCGGGCAAGGGTGGCGTCGGCAAGTCGACGACCACGGCCAACCTAGCGCTCGGTCTTCAAGCCAACGGCCTGAAGGTTGGGGTGCTGGACGCTGATATCTACGGTCCATCCGTTCCGCGGCTGTTTAATGTTACGGGCCGGCCGGAACCGGTCTCTGGTCGAATTCTGAAGCCGCTGGAAGGGTATGGCATCAAGGTCATGTCCATGGGGTTCATGGTCGAAGAAGAAACTCCGATGATCTGGCGCGGCCCTATGGTGATTTCCGCCCTGACCCAGATGTTGCGGGAAGTTGCATGGGGCGAACTCGATGTTCTTGTTGTCGACATGCCGCCGGGCACGGGAGATGCGCAGCTCACCATGGCTCAGCAAGTGCCGCTGGCTGGCGCAGTGATCGTCTCGACGCCTCAGGATCTGGCACTCATCGATGCCCGCAAGGGGCTCAACATGTTCCGCCGGGTCGACGTCCCGGTCCTCGGAATTGTTGAAAACATGAGCTATTTTCTCTGTCCTGATTGTGGCAGTCGGCATGATATTTTTGGTCATGGCGGTGCCAGGGCCGAAGCTGAAAAGCTTGGTGTGCCTTTCCTTGGAGAAGTCCCCTTGGACATGCAGATCCGTGAAACCTCGGACGCAGGCACGCCGGTGGTCGTCTCTGACCCCGACGGTGCTCACACAGCGGTCTACCGGGAAATCGCATCACGGGTCATGGAGGAAATCGCTCGCTATGAAGGCGAAGGCACGCGAGCTGCCCCCAATATCGTGATGGAATAACGCCCAAACTGGAAGCTCTCGTCAGATGTGCGGCTGTTGATCCGTCTCACATCCGTCGACGAGATCATCCTTGAACCGACCCGTTGTCAGGGTCGGTTTTTTTATGACCTTTGCGTACAGCTTTGCTGCTGACGAAAAGGTCTTTCGCTTTGAGTTTTGTTGTGCGCTGCAAAATTCATGGCCGAAACGGAGCGATAAACCATTTCGAGATGCCCGGATTGATGCATTGTTAAAGTTGCGTAGGGGAACTTTCAGCTTGAGGTGGTGACGCTCAAAATATTGATATGTATGATCTTTCACGAAGGCGGCTCAGGCAAAGTCGGTATCTCGATCATTTTGCGTTCACGCTCGGCGATCTTCTCTCGGTGTTGAGTCGCCTGACTTATCAACGTCGTTTCAAATCAGAATACGCTTCCCTGGTTGCCTCAGTGAGGCTTGAAATGTCTTTTTGATGTTTTTTGTGATCATAATTACTTGGGTAGAGAAAATTTAGTTCTGATAACAAGAATTTGCATTTAATGCTGCGATGCAAAAATGATTTCATTTGCGACTGTTGTCATTCAGAGCAATCATTCGTCACTGAGGGAGAAATTTTGGATGTCACAGGTGACGTCGGTTCAAGCCGATATTGCGTCTGAAGACGTGGATCGTGCTATCCTATATGGCTTCATCGGTCGGATGCTGCAGGCGGCGCCGACGGAGGAAGATCTGCAGGCTATTCGTGGCCTCCAGGCAGACGATACGCCTGTTGGTCAGGCGCTCGCCGGACTTTCGACTGCAGCGGAGACTACGACTGCCGAAAAACTGCTGCGTGCCTATGAAGATCTTTTTATCGGTCTCGGTCGCGGCGAATTTGTCCCCTACGGATCTTATTATCTTACCGGCTTCTTGCACGAGAAGCCGTTGGCTGACCTTCGCGCCACCATGTCTCGCTATGGAATTGAGCGCTCTGAAGGTGTTTCCGAGCCCGAGGATCACATCGCAGCCCTCATGCAGATGATGGAAGGCCTCATTTCGGGCGACTTTGGCCAGGTGGCGACACTTGATGAACAACGGCAGTTTTTCGTTGAACACATCGGGTCCTGGGCCGGGCACTTTTTCAAGGATCTCAGCGCAACTGACACCGACGCGTTCTACGCGGCCGTCGGGGCGCTTGGACGTGTTTTCATGGCGGTGGAGGCCGACGCTTTCGCCATGACAGAGTAAGTCGGAAAGCGGCGCGTTGCGGCGCCGGGAAGCTGGATGTCGCTGTCCATGGTCTGGAGAGGCTGGACGGCGGAAAATCAGAGAGCTGGAGAGAAACGATGACGGACAAAAAAACAAAGGATACCGCTGATCGGCGCAATTTCCTTAAGCTTGCCGGTCTCGGCACCCTCGCAAGTGGTGCATCTGTCGTTACTGGTGGCGCAGAGGTTGTAGCGGCGGACGCGGACGCAGGATCCGGATACCGGGAAACCGATCACGTCAAGAAAGTCTACGAAACCGCACGCTTTTAAAGCAATTGGCTGGCTGCTTCAGACGCGATGAAGCGGCTCGCCCGGGACCGGCAGGGTAACACCTGTGCTGTCCCGTTTGAGGGAGAAACGAAAATGCTCAGGAAAAAGACAAGTGGGGTCGCGCGGCGCGGCCGTTTGTCCTCCGCCTTTGCTGATTTCAGCTCGGCGACAATGGATCGCAGGACCTTTCTGCGGCGCTCTGGCGTGGCGGCTGGCGGTCTTGCCGCCGTTACAGCTGCCTCCGGCGGCATGGTTCAAAAAGCGCAGGCCCAGGCAGCAACTGTTGGCAAGGTCGACATCAAGAAGTCGGTCTGTACTCATTGCTCTGTCGGCTGCACGGTCTTGGCCGAGGTCAAGGATGGTGTGTGGGTCGGCCAGGAACCTGGTTTTGACAGCCCGTTCAATCTCGGCTCCCATTGCGCCAAGGGCGCTTCGGTACGTGAACATGCTCATGGCGAGCGCCGCCTCAAGTACCCGACCAAACTGGTTGGCGGGAAATGGGAGCGCATCTCCTGGGATCAGGCGATTGAAGAACTTGGCGACAAGATGCTTCAGGTCCGCGATGAAGAAGGTCCTGACAGCGTCTACTGGCTCGGCTCCGCAAAGCATAACAACGAGCAAGCCTATCTGATGCGCAAGTTCGCTGCCTTCTTCGGCACGAACAACGTCGACCACCAGGCTCGTATTTGTCACTCCACGACGGTTGCAGGTGTTGCCAACACCTGGGGCTACGGAGCGATGACCAACTCCTACAACGATATTCACAATTCCCGCGCCATCTTCATCATCGGTGGTAATCCCGCCGAAGCACATCCTGTCTCCCTGCTGCATGTGCTGAAGGCAAAGGAAGAAAACAACGCTCCTCTGATCGTCTGTGACCCGCGCTTCACGCGCACCGCGGCACATGCAACCGAATATGTTCGCTTCCGTCCTGGTTCAGACGTGGCGCTGGTTTGGGGCATTCTCTGGCACATTTTTGAAAATGGCTGGGAAGACAAGGAATTCATCCGCCAGCGTGTCTGGGGCATGGATCAGATCAGGGCCGAGGTCGCGAACTGGGATCCTGAAGAAGTTGAACGTGTTACGGGCGTTCCAGGCTCTCAGATGAAGCGCGTTGCAAAGACACTTGCCAACAATCGTCCCGGCACCGTGATTTGGTGCATGGGTGGTACTCAGCACACCAACGGCAACAACAACACCCGGGCCTACTGTGTATTGCAGCTTGCCCTGGGCAACATGGGCAAGGCTGGCGGCGGCACCAACATCTTCCGCGGTCACGACAACGTTCAGGGGGCGACGGATCTTGGTGTTCTCGCCGATACGCTACCTGGATACTATGGCCTGTCCGATGGCGCATGGGCGCACTGGTCACGCGTTTGGGATGTTGAAAACGACTATATTCGCGGTCGCTTCAACACCATGAAAGGCGCTGATGGCAAGGATGTTGCCATGATCAACCAGAAGGGCATTCCCGTGTCCCGCTGGATTGATGGTGTCCTTGAGGATGAAGACAAGCTGCAGCAGCCGGCAAACACCAAGGTCATGGTGTTCTGGGGACATGCCCCGAACTCACAGACCCGTCTTCCGGACATGAAAGTGGCGATGGAAAAGCTCGACACGCTGGTCGTGATCGATCCTTATCCGACCATGTCGGCCGTTCTGTCTGATCGCAAGGATGGCGTCTATCTACTGCCAGCGACGACCCAGTTCGAGACGTCTGGCTCGGTTACGGCGTCCAACCGGTCGCTGCAGTGGCGTGAGAAGGTGGTTGAGCCTCTGTTCGAGAGCCTGCCTGACCACACCATCATGTACAAATTGGCCAAGAAGCTCGGTTTCGCCGACGAGATGTTCAAGAACATCGAAGTCAATGGCGAGGAGCCGCTGATTGAAGACGTCACCCGCGAATTCAACAAGGGTATGTGGACAATCGGCTACACTGGTCAGTCACCGGAGCGGATGAAGCTCCACATGGAGAACCAGCACACTTTCGACCGCACGACGCTTCGTGCGCTCGGCGGTCCGTGCGACGGAGATTTCTACGGAATGCCGTGGCCGTGCTGGGGTACAGCCGAGATGGGCCATCCAGGCTCTGCGAACCTCTATGATCCGTCGTTGCCGGTCGCTGAGGGCGGCATGCCGTTCCGTGCGCGCTTCGGTGTCGAGCGGGATGGGGACAATCTGCTGGCTGAAGATTCCTGGCCGGTCGATTCCGAGATCCAGGACGGCTATCCCGAGTTCACCATGGCGATGCTCAAGAGCCTTGGCTGGGATGGTGATCTGACGGACGAGGAACGCGCCTCCATCGAAGCAGTTGCTGGCGACAAGACCAATTGGAAAACCGACCTTTCCGGCGGCATCCAGCGCGTGGCGATCAAGCATGGCTGCGCACCCTACGGCAACGCCAAGGCCCGCGCCGTCGTCTGGACCTTCCCGGATCCGGTCCCGGTCCATCGCGAGCCGCTTTATACCAATCGCCGGGATCTTCTCGACAAGTATGCTACCTATGAGGACAAGACCTTCTGGCGCCTCCCCACGGCCTACAAGTCGATCCAGGAGAATGACTTCTCCAAGGACTTCCCGATGATCCTCACCTCCGGCCGTCTGGTCGAATACGAGGGCGGCGGTGATGAGACCCGGTCCAACCCATGGCTCGCTGAGCTGCAGCAGGACATGTTCATCGAGATCAACCCTGCTGATGCGAATGACCTCGGTATTCGTGATGGCGAGATGGTCTGGGTGCACGGCCCTGAAGGCGGCAAGGTCAAGGTCATGGCCATGACCACGCAACGCGTTGGCCGCGGTGTGACCTTCATGCCGTTCCACTTCGGTGGGCACTACCAGGGCGAGGACCAGCGCTCCAAGTATCCGAAGGGCTCAGATCCTTACGTCCTCGGTGAAGCAACCAACACTGCTCAGACTTACGGTTACGACAGCGTGACCCAGATGCAGGAAACCAAGGCCACTCTGTGCCGCATTGAGCGCGCAGCCTAAGGGAGGGAAGACACATGGCACGTATGAAATTCCTCTGTGACGCTGAACGCTGCATCGAGTGCAACGCCTGCGTTACCGCTTGTAAGAACGAGAACGAGGTGCCTTGGGGCATCAACCGCCGCCGTGTTGTCACGATCAATGACGGCAAGCCGGGTGAGCGCTCGATCTCAGTCGCTTGCATGCATTGTTCGGATGCGCCGTGTACGGCGGTCTGTCCGGTGGATTGCTTCTATCAGTCCGATGAGGGCGTGGTGCTGCACTCCAAGGACCTCTGCATCGGGTGCGGATATTGCTTCTATGCCTGCCCCTTCGGCGCGCCGCAGTATCCGCAGGTCGGAAACTTCGGCTCTCGCGGCAAGATGGACAAGTGCACCTTCTGTGCCGGTGGCCCGGAAGAAGATAATTCGGCTGCCGAGTTCCAGAAATACGGTCGCAACCGTCTGGCCGAAGGCAAATTGCCGCTTTGTGCGGAAATGTGCTCAACCAAGGCTCTGCTGGCTGGTGACGGTGACGTTGTCTCCGCGATCTACCGCGAGCGCGTGGTCGCTCGTGGCTTTGGCTCCGGCGCCTGGGGCTGGGGCACTGCATATGATCAGAAGGCCGGAAACTTCTAGGTTCCGCTTCTTCTGTGCATTGAAACGAACAGGGACGGAGGCGGCTCACCAGCTGTCTCCGTTCTTTCGCCATGAAACTGCAGGAAAGCGTCGATGAGCTGTGAATTGACCAGACGGTCTGCAAAACTGGCCTTGGCCATCTCTCTGCTGGGCCTCACCGCCCTGACTGGCTGCCGGGAATCTGAAGAAAACCGTGTGATCACGCTGGAAAAGGGCGTCTATCACGGCCGACAGGACCATGCACTGACAGAAGATCAACGCCGCGAGCTTCGCGCGCGAGGCATGAAGCAGCAATTTTGATCGGCTGCGTGCCGGTTGATGATTTCAAGGAAGGTTCGACCCCAGCCGCAGTTCCGTTTTCAAAGGGGCAGGCGGCATCCAGCTGGAAAAGGTCGGATCACTGCATGACAGCAGACATGAATTGACCCAGGAGGATCCTATGAACGGGAACAGGATGACAACAGCGATGCGGACGATCTTGAGCGCGTTTGTCCTGCTTGGCCTTCTGTTGACATGCGTCGTGTTGCTGCCGGGGCATTCGCTGGCGCAGTCCTTGAGGCAAGATCCCGTCGATCAACAGAACCTGGTCGGCGGCGCTGTTCCCGGCGACACTTTGGGCGTGAACTCCCAGTCCGACTATTGGCGCGCCGTGCGCGAAGGCGTGAATGGAAATGTGTCGATCCCGGACAAGAAGGCAGGCACCCTGATTCAGTCCGAGGGCGAGGCCTGGCGCTCACTTCGCAATGGCCCTCTATCGCTCTACGCCAGCTGGGCGTTGCTTGGCACGATCGTCATCCTTGGTCTTTTCTACGCTATCCGCGGCCGGATCCGCATTGAAAACGGTCCATCAGACAAGACGATCACGAGGTTCCGTGAAGTGGAACGGCTAGGCCATTGGATGCTGGCTGTGTCTTTCGTCATTCTCGGCCTGACCGGGTTGAATATTCTTTATGGTCGCTACGTGTTGAAGCCGCTTATCGGTGACGGGGCCTTCGGCTTCATCACCCAGATGGGAAAGTACCTGCACAACTATCTGGCCTTCGCCTTTATGGCAGGGCTGGTGATGATCCTGGTCATGTGGGTGAAGCACAATCTGCCTGACCGTACGGATATCAAGTGGCTTCTTCAGGCAGGCGGCATGTTCTCTTCGAAGCTGCATCCGCCAGCCAGGAAGTTCAACGCGGGGCAGAAGATTCTTTTCTGGCTGGTGATTGTCGGGGGCGTATCGCTGTCTATCTCGGGCTGGGCGCTTATGTTCCCTTTCACCACACACTTCTTTGCCGGCACCTTCGGCAAGATAAACATGGTCTTGGGCACTGAGCTTCCGACGGCGCTTACTATCTTGCAGGAGCAGCAGCTCAACAGCCTTTGGCATTCGATCATGGCGATCTTCATGATCTGCGTGATCTTTGGACACATCTACATTGGGACGGTCGGAATGGAACGTGCCTTTGACGCGATGGGGTCGGGTGAGGTGGACCTGAACTGGGCCAAGGAGCACCATTCTCTCTGGGTCGAAGAAAACCTGGATGACATTCATGACGCTCCCGGCGGCGGACCTGCGCCGCAACCTGCCGAGTAGGACACTCAATGAACCGGGTGTCGTGGAGCATCGCAGCTGGTGTTTTGGCACTGCCGGTCGCCGGGTTTCTCGCGACCGCGGTGCCTGCGGCGGAGGACTGGCCCGAGCGGTTGGTCGGCCACGGTGGTCCGGTGAAGTCGGTTGTTCTGGAGCGAGGCGGCGACCGTCTTCTATCGACGTCCTTTGACTACACGGCGTTACTCTGGCAGGAGCCCGACGCGCACGGCAAGCTTTCAGATCCTCTGCGGCTGACTGGCCACAACGCCGCGGTCAATGACGCAGCGTTTCTTCCTCGCAACAGGGCGGTCACTGTGGCCGACGACAGTGACGTGATCGTCTGGGATCTTGCGACGGGCGCCATCCGCAACCGCTTTCCCGGCCGCGGCGAGAAGGTGCTCAGCCTCGCGGTCTCTCCAACCGGGCGCCATGTTGCGATCGCATCCTGGGAGAATGAAGCGCGGGTCTACGATCTTGATGCCGACGACCCAGGTCTTGTCGCAACGCTCGATGCGCATCGGGGCAATGTGAATTCCGTCGTCTTTTCGACAAGCGGTGAGAAGGTGTTCACGGCTTCTTATGACGGCGGTATCCGTCAATTTGATCTCGCAAGCGGTGGTTTCGAACGGGAACTGGTCAATCTCGGTTGGGGCGTCAATGCGCTAAAAGAATTGCCCGATGGACGAAGCCTTCTCTTCGGTGTCACCGATGGCAAGGTTGGCGTGCTTGATATCGAAACCGCTGCGGAAACAAAGGTCCTTCCGGCACATAGCCGGCCAGTCCTGTCTCTTGCGATCTCTCAGGACGGCAACCGGGCGGCCAGTGGTGGCGGAGATGGTGTCATCCGAGTGTTCGATACCGGAACCTGGGAGCTTCTGGAGGAATTTCAAAATCCTTATGGTCCGGTTTGGGGGCTGGCGTTTTCGTCATCTGGACACGCGCTGTTTTACGCGGGCCTCGATGATGAAGTGCATCTCTGGCAAGTCGCGCCACGCAAGCCCTTCGAGCCGATCGAGGTAGATTTTCCACGCCGTTTTCAAGTGTCTGATACCGACGACCCAGGCGAACTTCAATTCGCTCGCAAGTGTTCTGTCTGTCATACTCTGACCCCGGACGGAGGAAATAGGGCAGGCCCAACGCTCTACGGCGTCTTTGGGCGCGGGGCAGGCACCTTGCCAGGCTATGCCTATTCACCGGCTCTTTTGTCCGCTGACTTCATTTGGGACGAGAACACGATCTCGGACCTTTTCGACTACGGTCCGGATGTGATCACGCCAGGATCGAAAATGCCAATCCAGCGGCTTAAATCGGTCGAAGACCGCGATGCGCTGGTGGCCTTCCTGAAACGCGCGACAGATCCCGAAAGTCCGCTCACCCCTACGGGAGAAAAAGCCCAATGAAGGCATTTGTTTTTGGCGTTTGCGCCATGTCTCTGATCAGCTTGGGAGCCTGGTTCGTGTTGACCAAGCAACTCGATTATTCAGCCGTCAGCGTCAATACCAGCCACAAGAATGACGCAGTCCGACTGGATCCAGGCATGGGTCATCGCTCAGGCGCTCATGAATAAGCAATAATCACAATGTTTTAAGACACAGTTCTGATTCAATCTGGAAGCTGGTTGAATCAGAATGTCAACGACTTGTAACCCGCGGAAACTGTGATTGATGTGCTCTTAACGTCGTCATCAGTGCAGGCTTTTGCCATCCGTCAATGAAAGACCCTTCGATGAACAACGACACATTCAACATGTCCATGCGCAAGTTCCTCAAGCAGGTTGGCGTGACCTCACAGCAAGCTCTGGAAGACTATGTTCGCAAGTCTGAGCTGTCTTCCGGCGCTCTGGACGCCAAAGTCACGGTGACAATTGATGGCACCGACTTCGTTCATGAAGTGAAAGGCAAGATTGAGCTCGACTGATGCGGCTTGAGATGTTTCAGAGTACCTATCCATGAACGAGCCGCTGAATTTCAATCCGTCGCTGCCACCCCTGTTGAGTGGCCATCCGGTTTTGCCGCCGCTTGATCCATTTAAAGCTGCAGTAGCGGCTGCCGGAAGTGGGGAAGGGGAGGCGGGCGACCTCTTCTGGTCGTGCGACACGGAAGCAATTGCCTTTGCAATTGTGCTCGAACCGGATGTGCAGCGCAGCCGGGTACAGGAAATGCTCTTCGTGCTGATGGTCTCGGCTGCGGACGCGCTCGGCGCGATCTGTCCACCTGAAATGGGCATCTCCTGGAATTGGCCCGTTGCGATCAATGCCAACAGGGCACGCCTGGGCACTGCGCAGATGATCGTCAGCGACGGTGATGACGAAAACGGTGCGCCTGACTGGATGGTGGTTGGTCTGGAAATTGGTTTGAAACCAACCTCGGATGCTGAGCCCGGAGAGGACGTTGCTGCGACAACCCTTTGGGACGAGGGGGGCGTGGAGGTGGAAGCTGTGCCAGCTCTTGAATCCCTTGCCCGTCATTTTCTGACATGGGTTCACCGTTGGGAAAGCGATGGTTTCAAGCCTGTGCATGAAGCCTGGCTGTTTCGCTGCGATGGCTACCGAAAGACCGTATCGATTCTGGATGGCGAGACACCTGTCATCGGCAACTTTATGGGCCTGGACAATTACGGCAATCTGTTGCTGAAAGTCGGCGAAGACGCGAGGGTTTTCGAAGCAGTCGATCACCTCTCATCCGCAGGGTGCGCCCAGCCTGTCGTTGGTCAAAACGACAAGCACGCGGGCTGACTTTCAACCAGGAGACCATAGCCATGCCGCGACTGCTGCGTGCGATCCGTTTCGACGCCTCTGACAGCCATGTCTTTCCGCTGGCCGCGCGAGAAAACGAATGGGCCATTCCGGGCAGTTTTGTCTTTTCACTCGGTCGCTACGGTGATCCCGCCGCGATCGCAGGCAAGGAAAGGCAAGCGTTCGTAAGTGGCTTCCTCGCGCTTGGCTCTTTCGGGTTTTCAACCGTCGTCAGTGTTGCTGAGGCGACTGAGGATGATGTTGTCAGCTGCGAAGGGCTGCTGGCGGAGTATCTTCTGGACCAGTTTGGTGCCCCTGGCGAAGAGGCAGCGCTGGCGGCCGCGCGCGAAGAAGTCGCCTTCGGCCGCGAGCTTGCCGAAGGTGCGGCGCTTGACACCCTGCTTGCCTTGAAACGTGAAATCGGCGACGACGGTCTCATCAATGAACGTTTTCATATTGTGACCCCTCCCGGAGAAAAGCCGCACGCGCTGGTCTGGGACGTGGTGGAGGAGCCCTGATGCGGCCATTTTGGAAGTCTGCCGGATATCACCTCGTTGAACGGGAAGGCAACGGCTGGCTGCGTGTCACACCTGACCTTGTGCGTGCCTATCTGACCCGGCCGGAGATCCATCCGGTGGAAGAATCCTGTGAGGTCGAGCACCGGCTTTTCGAGCAGCTCATGACCGATCCGTTCACCGAGGTGAGCGACAGCGATCTCGCACCGATGGTTGATCAGGATACAGCAGACAACTACCGGGTGGTTCTGGCGTTCCGCGATCATCTGTTGAAGCACAAGACCGTTGAGGCGGCATATGCCGCGCTTTTCAAGGCGCAGACCATTTCCGTACCGCCGGTCTTCATCGACCAGTTGGTTCATCTGATCTTGCGCAATATTTTGCGCAATTGTCAGGACCCCGTCCGTCTGCGTGCCGCAGAGCTCTTCTTTCGCGAGCAGATGGTGAGCCTGAACGAAGGCACCGTCACCATCGCCGACGCCGAGATCGTCGAGATGATGTCTGAAACAGGCGGCCTCGGTGGCCTGGGCGCACTCCTCATGGAGGCGGGCACGCCCATGCGAGAGGTCGCGCTCGATGTGATCGGCGAGGAAAATGGCGAGATCTACTGGGATCGCTCCGACCGATTTGATACAGCGCTCGACTTTCGCTTTACGCAACCTGGACCGGACGCTTTTGCGCGTGTTCTGGAGGACTGGATCCGCCATTTTACTGGTGTCGATGTCCGCATCCAGCCGGTTCAAAAGATTCGTGACGAGCAATGGTCCTGGCACATTGGCCTGGATGCAGATGCAACGGGGATCCTCAACGCGCTCTACAATGAGGAAGGTATTTCCGAGGCGGACAATATGCGCATTCTTTGCCTGTTCAGAATGGACTTCGAGAATCGAACCGACATGCGGTCGGATCTGCGCGGCAAGCCGGTCTGGCTTGGTCTCGCCATGAGCCGTGAAAACAAGATCCGGATGAAGCCGCAGAACCTTCTGGTGAACCTGCCGTTGGCGTCGGGAAGCTAGATTGCCTTTCGAGGAAACCGGCATTGCACGGTTGATCACCAGGGTCTAAGCAGGGTTGGTGAATGGGCATGCTCCTGTTCGCTTTTCATGGAGAGCTGTTTTGGAAAGTCGGGACAACGGGCCTGCAATCGGTGCGATGCTCGTGGCGAATGCTGCTTTCCTGCTCAACGACACCCTGGTGAAATTTTCATCTGATCATTTGCATCTCGGGCAGATGATTTTCGTGCGGGGTGCGATCTGTATCGTTCTGTTGGCGGTCGTCTGTAAGGTCACAGGTGTGTTCCGCTCGGCGCGGTTTCTCATCCATCCGATGGTTCTTCTCAGAACCCTCGCCGAGGTCTGTGCGACGCTCCTGTATCTGACCGCCTTGATGCGGATGCCTATCGCCAATGCCACGTCAATTCTTCAGGCGCTTCCCTTGGTCGTGACCGCCGCTGCGGCCATCTTCCTCAAGGCGCCCGTTGGCTGGCGGCGCTGGACGGCAATTGGCGTCGGCCTGACAGGTGTGATGCTCATCATCCGACCCGGGTTCGAAGGCTTCGACGCATGGGCGCTCGTTGCGCTGGCTGGCGTCATGTTCATGGCAGTGCGCGATCTCTCTACCCGGCAGATGCCGGAGAAAATCCCGACCTATGGCGTCAGTCTCATGACGGCTGTGGGCGTAACGATCATGGGGGCTGGGCTCTCGGTGTCAGAGGGTTGGCAGCCGATGGTCCTTCAGGATTATCTGAGTTTGTCCGGCGCTGCCGGGTTTATCCTCTTCGGCTATATCTTCATCATTCTGGCCATGCGCTCCGGCGATATTTCCGTAGTCGCTCCCTTTCGTTACTCGGCGGTTTTATGGGCGCTGGCAATTGGGTTCATCGTCTGGGGCGAGGTTCCCGATGCCATGACAATCATCGGAACAACGATCATCATTCTGACTGGCATCTACAGCTTCTGGCGCGAAAGGCGTCTGTCAGGCGGATAGTCAAATCAACATCTTTCTTCTCATCCGGTGAGCTTGTTTTCGCCGGATGCGCCTCTTATTGTCCACAATCCATCCTTCCGCGAGGGGCCTGCGTCCGCCGCATGACAACCAAGACATCGACAGCATATGAAACGGCCCCGAGACGGGTCCCGTCACTTGCGATTTTGATCGCGATTTCGACGGTCGCGCCCGTTTCTATGAATATATTCCTCCCATCTCTTGCCGGCATGGTCGAGGCATTCGACACCACCACGGCGACGGTCCAGCTGACAATGTCGGTGTATTTTGCCGCAGTTGCCTTGGCGCAGATCTTCCTGGGGCCCTTGTCGGATCGCTATGGTCGGCGCCCCGTCATTCTGGCCGGGATGGCGCTTTATGTGGTCGGAAGCGTTCTCTGCCTGTTGGCTCCGACCATAGAGATCTTGATCCTCGCACGTGTCGTGCAGGCGATTGGCGGCTGCGCCGGCCTTTCTTTGGGCCGTGCCATCGTTCGCGACCTTTATGAGCGCGACAAGGCAGCCAGCATGATTGGCTACGTGACGATGGGCATGACCGTCGGTCCAATGCTCGGTCCGGTGTTCGGCGGGCTGCTGGACGAAAGCTACGGGTGGCAGGGGGGATTCTACCTGATGGTCGGGCTCGGTGTAGTCGTTCTTGTTGCGTCCTTGTTCAACCTTCATGAGACGAATCACAAAAGGACCTCCAGCGGGGGGCTATCGGGACTTTGGCGCAACTATCGCAGCCTTGGCCGTCACAAGCTGTTCTGGGCCTATGCGTTGACAGCCATGTTCACGTCATCCGTCTATTTCGCCTACCTGGGCGGCGCGCCTTTTATTGCCGCCCAAAAGTTCGGCATGGGTCCCGCCGAGATGGGGCTCTACTTCATGTTCGTGGCGGTAGGCTACATCGTCGGAAATGGCATTTCTGGGCGGTTCGCTGCACGCGTCGGCGTGTTGAAGATGGTGGTGGTCGGCTCAGCGCTGCCGGCGATTGCCATCGTCGCATTGATCATTGATGCCGGGTTTGGTCTGGCGCATCCGCTCGCGTTGTTTCTCCCTATGTTCATGATCGGTCTGGGCAACGGCATCTGCCTGCCAAGCGCCGTTTCTGGCGCGGTCAGTGTGAAGCCGGAGCTTGCTGGCGCGGCGTCAGGCCTGAGCGGCAGTCTTCAGATCGGATTGGGTGCCTTCACCAGTGCTCTTGTCGCCTGGCTTTTGTCCGACGCCATGTGGCCCGCGTCTATCTGGCCGATGGTGACGGTGATGGCTTTGGGAACCGTCGGAGCCTACAGCTGCGTCTTTGCTGCCATCGCGTTGGAACGCCGCGCCTGACACCTCCGTCTCCGGACTAAGAAAAAAGGCGATGCCATTTCTGAGCATCGCCTTTTTGTGTGTTCGGGTTGGAGCTCTAGTGCTCCTTGAGGAAGTCCTCAACCGAAAGACCGCTTTCCTGAGCCTCCAGATAGTCATCCGTGGTGCGGAGACGTGGGCGCGGGCTGGTCGTCCGTAGCAGGCTGTCCTCCATGTTCCACTGCGCGTTGATACGGCAGTCGTCGCACATTTCGATCAGATTGACCTGAGCGTCCGAACGGAACATGTGGTGTTTGCCTGCCAGCTGGCTTTTGATCCGCTCGATGGTGGACTTGGTACCGAAGGCCTTGCCGCAAGAGGTGCAGGTCGCAGGTTCTTCCGAATGCAGAACCATTGGCTGCATGGCCGAAGCTTCCGTGTTGAACCGTGCCTCGAGCGAAATGACGTTTTCCGGGCAGGTGGTCTGACACAAGCCGCATTGGACGCAGGCTGATTCAATGAAGCTGACCTGAGGGCGGTCTGGGTTGTCGGAAAGCGCACCTGCCGGACAAGCCGAAACACAACTTAGGCAGAGTGTGCAGCCGTCGCGGTCAATGGCGATCCGGCCATAAGGAGCTTGCTCCGGCAAGGAAAGAAGAGCCGGTGCTTCTGGCGATGCACTGTGGAGCGTTGTGATGGCCAGGCGGGCAACATCCCGTTTGCCGCCCACTGCAGCGATCCGCCGCGGGGCTGAGATCAACGGCCCGGCATAGGAGCCATCAGACAGCGCCTCGGCGAGCTTGTCCGGATCGCTATCGCAGACAATCGCGATCCTGTTCTCGGAAGTGTGTCCCATGCCAGTGACAAGGGCACGGGCAAGCTCGGCCTCGTTTTCCAGCGGCAGCATCTCATCCCGGTTGGCGGGATCGCTTAGGAACACGATCCGTTCAGCCCCGGCAAGAAACGCTGCAACCATCGCCTCATGGCCGAAGCCTGTGACCGCATGAATACCCATGGGTAGGACATTGCCCGGCAAGCCGTCCGAAAAACGGGCCAGAGCACCAATGACGTCTGCGCCATGGTCGCTGTCATGAACGAGAAGCACAGGTGCACTTCCGCCTACCTCTTGATAGCCGATCAGTAGGCCTTGAACGCGCCCAAGTAGGTCTTCGCGATGGGGATACTGATAGTTGATGGCGCCGGTCGGACAGCTGGCTGCGCAGCTGCCGCATCCGCCGCAGATGCCAGCGTCGATTGCGACCTTCTCGCCCGTCGACTGGATCGCGCCCGCAGGACAGGCGTCGAGGCAGTTGGAGCAACCGGTCTTGCCTGCGTGGCTGTGGGCGCAAATGTCAGCATCATAGGCAACATAAAGTGGTTTCTCGAACTCTCCGACCAGGTCGCCCGCGTCCCGCAAGATGCGCGCGACGGCAAGTGGATCCGCGGGATCCGCGCGGAGATAGCCATCGCGCTTTTGCGGCGCGGTAATCGAAGCGATCTCGCCGCTGAGATCGACGACCAGCGCGCAGCTTGATTTTGCCCCGTCGCGTGGCATCAGAAATTCGGGCGTGCGCCGTGAGGAGGGGAGCATCGGCGCATAGCCGTTGAGCACGACGTCAAAGGCTCCGAGCGAGCCTTTGAGCGTCTTAATTTTCCCGCGAAAAATCGGAAACGGCAGCACGGAGGGCAGAACCACATCGTCGCTCGACGTGAGAACCAATGTCACCGAAAGGCTGTCCTCCAGCGCCAAAGCGGCATCCAGCGCGGCTTGCCCGGCGCCGTAGACCAGGCACAGACCATCGGATGCAATGGTTTTGACCGGCGTCGGCCTTGCAGCCGAGGCGTTATCTGCATCCTTCAGAAGAGCGAGGATCTTTGGTGTCGGGTCGACGGCATCTGTTGTCCAGCCCGCTGTTTCCCGGATGTTGACGAAGCGAGTCCGATCTTCAGTGCCAGCTTCTTCGGCAATCTCGCGAAAGAGCGGCGCTTCCTGGGTGCAGGCCACGGTCAGCGGGCCGTCACCCTCGAGTGCTGTCTCAAATACGTTGATCTCATCGCGGCACAACTGACTGCAAACAGGGGCAGCAAGGCGCTCGCCGAGAGCTTGGGCTGTGTCATCGAGCGCCATTGTCTTGAAACAGTTGCAGACGAGGATGCGGCCTTTGCTGGCAGGCACCTGGGAAGCTGGCATCGACGATCTCCGGTGGGAGTAACCCCGTTTTTTATAATCATTCCAAGTTTATAGGTGGTGGCATCATTTGCAAGGTCGAACTGCCGTGAAACTCTTGCCCCCCACGGCAATTGATCCTCGCCTTTTCAAAGGTTTGCCCGAGGCCACAAATGGCCTAAAATGACTTGCGAGATCGGGAGAATATGCCTTGGAAGTCGAGATCACACGTCAGGTCTGCATCGTTCTGGAACAGCGAAAGAGCCGGCATGCCTGGATTGATCATACTTGGCTGCCAGTCGCCATTCTGTCTGATGCTGGCGGTGACGGAACATGGCAGGAAGCTGAACCGGATGGCGACACGCGTGTCTTCACCTACGGTCCGGTTGCCCTGACCCTGCACCGGCGCATGGGAGAGGCTTATGATGCCAACATTGAGACCGAAGCCCCTGCGCTTTGGGTGATGCTGGACGACGCTGACAGTGAGTCGGTCCCCTTCAAGGTCCGTGGTGTTACCGCAGATCCGTATGAGGCCATGGGCGCACTCGATTCCGGTGAAGGTGTGGTCGAGCGCCTTCCAGTCCCAACGGAAATTCTGCATTGGATGGTCGATTATCTGAAGCAGATGCCTGACCCGGAAAAATTCAGGAAGAGAAAGCGCGTGCCTCATTCCGGCGAGGAGTTGAAATTCGGCAAGGTGCCGATCTTTGAGCCCGGCGGACGGCGCGAGGGGACGTCACGCAATGACACGTGAGACCTCCGAGAGCGAGGGCTTTCTTCAGCGCTGGTCCCGGCGTAAGCGGGGCGAAGCGGAAGATGTCGAAACAGCCTCAAATGAAGTTGGCGAACCGGCGATCTTGGATCCTCAAGACGGCGCGACTGCGCCAGACATGCAGGAGGATCCTGAACTGGTCGCAAATCGTGAGGCCGCCGAAGCTGTTGATTTGGACAGCCTTGTCTATGAATCCGATTTCACCGTCTTCATGAAGAAGGGTGTTCCAACTGAACTCAAGAACGCTGCCCTTCGCAAACTCTGGCGCAGCAATCCTGTTCTCGCTGTGGTCGATGGTCTCAATGACTATGATGAGGACTTCAGAGTTGCCGAGGGCGCTCTCGAACATTTCCAGAGCGCCTGGAAAGTCGGGAAGGGTTACGCCGATAAAGCCGAGGAAGTGGCGGCGGAAATGGAGGAGAAGTCAGCCAGACTTGCGGATGCGCGCCAACGCCTCGCTTCGGCTGATACGCTGGGTCTTGAGGCCGACGCTGACGCCAGACAGCATATTTGTCCAGAGGAAGAAGATGAGCTGACGCCGGTCGAAGGACTTGGGCCGGGGGAAGAGTTGCCGATGCCTGACCACACCGAGGATCAGGTGGTAGATGAGACCTCTGAGGACAGCGCAAAGCAGGACATCCCGCCTCAGAAGGTTTCGATCCGTCGTCGCATGAGCTTCTCGACGGATTAAAGAGTGTTAGATTCTAGCCACCGGCTGGAAACTGTGTTTCGCAATAGGACGTCGCGCGGCGCTTGAAAGACGGGTACTGGCTGTCCTTGATCATCCCCTCTGCAAGCAGTTGGTCGATATCTCCGACACGTTTGGCGAGGCAGGCATCAAGTTCTGGATTGCCTGACGTTTGCGCTTCCGGTTCATTGCCCGTGACCATTGCTATGGTGTCGCGAACGAAGGGGACATTCTCGCGGCCAAGCCAGACCATCAACGCAAGACAAGACATGGCGATCGCAAAAGCGGCGACCCTGCTTCCTTTGTCAGCCAAGGGCGATGCCGACTGCGAGCTGGTATCCTGCTCGTCACCCATGGTGCTAGCCGCCGGTCACGCTCATGTGCCGTGTGACGGCAGGTTGCTTGGTGCGTCGGTCGATGATGAAATCATGTCCCTTTGGCTTGCGGCCGATGGCTTCATCAATGGCCGCGCTCAGGAGCTCATTCCCTTCCGAAGCTCTAAGCGGCGCCCGCAAGTCGGCCATGTCATCCTGGCCGAGGCACATGTAGAGCTGGCCCGTGCAGGTCACGCGGACCCGGTTACAGCTTTCGCAGAAATTATGGGTCATCGGGGTGATGAAGCCGATGCGGCCACCTGTTTCCTTCACCGCCATATAGCGGGCAGGGCCACCAGTCTTGTAGGGAATGTCTTCCATCGTAAAGGCATCGGACATGCGCGCACGAACAAGCGAAAGTGGCAGATACTGATCCGTCCGGTCCCCGTCGATCTCGCCCAGAGGCATCGTCTCGATCAGGGTCAGGTCATGGCCGTTGGCATGGCACCATTCCAT
Organism: Roseibium sp.; assembly: GCF_039982295.1. Classification (GTDB taxonomy): domain Bacteria; phylum Pseudomonadota; class Alphaproteobacteria; order Rhizobiales; family Stappiaceae; genus Roseibium. The sequence goes on along the minus strand of NZ_JBDWYP010000092.1, from coordinate 421,970 downwards.
CATCGGAATGATCTCGTGCTCGTTGACACCCTTTAGAGCGACCATGTTGATTTTGATGTCGAGGCCCGCGTCTTTCGCGGTCTGGATACCCTCCATGACCTTGCCGAGATCCCCCCAGCGGGTGATGGCCTTGAAACGATCCGCGTCCAAAGTGTCCATGGAAACGTTGACCCGCTTCACGCCGCAATCGCGCAGCTCAGGCGACAATTTTGCAAGCTGGGACCCGTTGGTTGTGATCGTCAGTTCCTCAAGGTCGCCGCTGTCGATATGACGCGACAGGCCCCGGATCAGGCTCATGATGTTCTTACGGACCAGCGGCTCACCACCCGTCAAACGCAGTTTGCGAACACCTTTTTCAATGAAGGCGGTGCAAAGGCGGTCGAGTTCTTCAAGCGAGAGAACCTCGCGCTTGGGCAGAAACGTCATGTCTTCGGCCATGCAATAGACACAGCGGAAGTCGCAGCGGTCGGTCACCGAAACTCTGAGGTAGGATACAGCGCGCCCAAACGGGTCGATCATCATCGGCTTTTCCCTGGGGGTATTGCCCAGATCGATGGGCGTTGAAGTGGACATTGAACGGTCCGTCGTACCACCCGACATTCATCTCTCCCTAAGTCCCGCCGCGCGTCCGGCCGGATGCCTTTTCGGCACTTGAAACTAACCTAATGCAATTTGGATCAAGCGCAATATCCGGAAGGGACAAAGATTTTTGACCCGGCTTCACTCCGCCTTTTTTGATCCGTTTTCTTCCCGGCTTCCTGAAATTCTCCGGAAAATAAATGATACTTGCGGGTATCATTTAAATACGATACTTTTTGGTATCATTTTGAGTGGGGGGAATAGAGCGATGTCATTGGATGAAAGGTCTTGGGGGCTACAGCTCGCGGAGGGGAGAGGCCAATGAACCTCGGTTCGCAGCAAACCTTCCGCGCTCTGGCTGATCCGACCAGGCGGCAAATCTTGATGTTTTTGAAGAAGGACAGCATGACGCTTGGTGAAATCGCGGGTCATTTCGACATGACCCGCGCCGCCGTGAAGAAACATCTGGTGATGCTTGAGGAAGGGTTGCTGATCACCAGCCGTGCGGAGGGCCGCGAGCGAATTCACGAGCTTCAACCTGCCGGATTGAAAAGTGCCATCGAGTGGCTCGGCTATTTCGACCAGTTCTGGGATGAGCGCCTCGCCAGCTTTAAAACGGCCATCGAAAGTGAAACGGGAGAACAGGAATGACTGGTACGACGATTGTAAAAACCGTATTTTTTGCCGCCCCTCCTGAAACTGTCTGGGCTTTCCTTACCCAGAAGAGCAAGTTGGAGAAGTGGTTTCACCCGGCCAGTTCTGATCTTGTGCAAGGTGAGGACTACGCCCTGCTTGACCGGGACAATGGCGAAAAACTCTGCTGGGGGACTGTCCTGGAAATGGATCCGGTCAGCCGTCTCGTCTGGTCGTTTACAGTCAAGCCGTTGAATGGTGCCATGACGAAAGTGATCTGGGAACTGGAAGAAACAGCGGGCGGGACGCGGCTGTCCTTGAGCCATGAAGGCGTTGAGGTTGCGGCCGGAGAGGCGGCCCTGTCTCTTCTGACTGCCCTTGACCGGGGGTGGGATGAACATTTTGGCAAGTTGCGCGAGACGATCAAGGCCTTGATCCCTGCCTAGGTGATCCGGGGGCTTGCAGCCAAGCGATATTTTCAGTGATCTGAAACCCGGCACTTGCGTAAGCTTTGAAAACGCTCACAAAGAATGGCTCATGATCACCATCGTCTGGTTCCGTCAGGACCTTCGCCTCTCCGACAATCCTGCCTTGAGCGAAGCCGCCGCGCAGGGGAAAGTTCTTCCGGTGTTTATTCTGGAGGACCCGGCATCAAGCGGGGAGACACATCCACTTGGTGGTGCGAGCCGTTGGTGGCTCCACCACAGCCTGAAATCATTGGCGCAGGATCTGGGCGATCTTCTGATCCTGCGCGGTGATGCGAGGGTCGCGCTGCCTGCCTTGGTCGAACGGACCGGCGCTGAGGCAGTGCACTGGAATCGGTGCTATGAACCTCAAGCCATCGAGAGAGACAGTGAAATCAAGGCGAGCTTGAAAGAGGCAGGTGTCAATGTCCGCAGTTTCAAGGCGTCTCTTCTGTTCGAACCCTGGGAGTTGGAAACAAAGGCCGGCGGTCCTTTCAAGGTCTATTCGCCCTTCTGGCGTGCGGCCCAACAGAAGATCTTTTCGACGCCTCTCCCAGGACCTGAGAAGCTTGAATTGGCCTCCTTCGACGCTGAAAGCTCGCTTGACGAGCTGAAGCTTTTGCCAGAGCAACCGAACTGGGCCGAAGGTTGGGATGAGCTTTGGGTACCGGGCGAAAAGGGTGCGCGAGATCGCTTGAACGCCTTTCTTGACAGGGATCTGAAAGGTTACGGCGAACTGCGCAATCGGCCCGATCTGCCGAATGTTTCCAGATTGTCGCCTCACCTTCATTTCGGCGAGATTTCGCCAAGCCAGATTCGGCAGGAAACGCTTGTTGCAGCGGAGAAAGCGGAAAACCTCGACAAGGATGCTTCGAAATTTCTCAGCGAGATTGGCTGGCGCGAGTTTGCCTATCACTTGCTCTACCATTTCCCGACGATCCCGCACGCGAACTGGAAGCCGGGATTCGATGCCTATCCATGGCGGGAGAGTGAAGAAGACCTCAGGGCCTGGCAGACCGGCCAGACCGGATACCCGATTGTCGACGCCGGCATGCGCGAGCTTTGGCACACCGGTTACATGCACAATCGGGTGCGCATGATCGTCGCCAGCTTTCTGATCAAACACTTGCGTCTTGATTGGCGCCATGGCGAGGCATGGTTCCGCGATACTTTGCTGGATGCTGATCTGGCCAACAACGCGGCGAGCTGGCAATGGGTGGCGGGCAGCGGAGCCGATGCCGCGCCTTATTTTCGGATTTTCAATCCCATGACCCAGGGCGCGAAGTTCGACCCGGAGGGTGACTATGTGCGTAAATGGGTGCCGGAGCTGAAAGAGCTCGATACGACATATCTCAATGCTCCTTTCGATGCGCCGGGGGCGGCCCTTGTAAAGGCCGGTGTCCGGTTGGGAAACACGTATCCCAGGCCCATTGTGGATCACTTCAAGGCCCGTGATGCTGCACTGGAGGGCTACCAGTCGGTAAAGCGGGCAAACGAAGACGCGGCTTGATCTTTGCTGTGACGCGCTTATCGTCCGCGCAAAGCACCGGAGACACAGCACGTGAGCGAACAGAAAGCCTGGCCGACGGAACTGCGCCTGAAGAACGACAAGCAGACATTGCTCGTATCCTTCGATACGGGGGAAACCCATGAATACAGTGCGGAATACTTGCGCGTATGTTCGCCGTCGGCAGAGGTCCAGGGACATGGACCTTCTCAGAAAAAGACGGTGCCGGGCAAGTCGCATGTCGGCATCATGAAGATCGAACCGGTCGGAAACTATGCCGTCCGCATCCATTTCGACGACATGCACAACACCGGTATCTTCACCTGGGACTACTTTCTCGCGCTTGCCAACGAAAAGGACAAGCACTGGGGCGGGTACCTTAAGGAATTGGAAGAAAAAGGCCTTTCACGCGAACGCTGAAGCGCTTTCGTGGCCGAGCGGGATCTGGAGGCAGCCTCAGTCTTCAGGCTGCTTCCTTCCCAAATCGATCGCCATTCGATCCACATAGGCGAGGATCGCTTCGATATCATCGAGTGAAAGAAGTACCTCGCGAATGGTGGCCGGCAGGTGTTCGGGCCGAGGGTCGTCACCGTCCAGCCGGATGTGGGCAGGATGCGGGTTCCGCGCCATGAAACTGCCGAAGCGCTCTTCCCAATCCTTCAGGAATTCGATCATGGTCTTGAAAGACGGCGTCGAGGATGTGCCGGCGAAGCGATCCGACTCGCTGACGATATGGCAGCGAGCGCAATGGAGTTTGGAAAGGGCCAGTCCGCGTTCGGTCAAGGGATCTGCTACAGGCATTTCAGCTGTCGCAGGACGTGATTGAACCGCCGTTAGCAAGCATAACGACAGAGCCAGACACAGGAATTTGGACCTGGCCGTCGAGTGTTTGTCTGATGTTGCAGATGGCTGACACCCCCTTGACCTCCAAAATTCCCAGCAAGGCATCTGGCTCTCCTTTTTTCTTATTTAGCCAGAGAAAGGAGCGAGATGCCAGTGGTCTGAGGAAGGGCTTAGAATGCAAAAAGCCGGCACAAGGCCGGCTTTTCGACTGAGCTCAAAAGAACGATCAGCGTTTGACGATGATCTTCGATCCAACGCTGACGTTCTTGTGCAGGTGGATGATGTCTTCGTTTGCAAGGCGAATGCAGCCGGAAGACACGGCGCTGCCGATTGTCCACGGTTCATTGGTGCCATGTACGCGGTAGAGGGTCGAGCCGATGTAGAGCGCGCGTGCGCCCAGCGGGTTGTTTGGACCACCCTTCATGTGTGCCGGCAGGATCCGGCCTTTGGCGCGTTCACGAGCACGCATCTGTGGCGGAGGTGTCCAGCCCGGCCATTCCGCCTTGCGGGTGATCCGGTGCGTGCCAGACCACTGAAAACCGTCCTTGCCAACGCCAATGCCATATTTCATGGCCTTGCCACCAGGCAGAACGTGATAGAGGCGGCGCTCTTCGGTATCGACCACAATGGTGCCCGGGCTATAGGGACCACTGTATCTGACTTTCTTTCTCCGAATTGGCGACTTTCCGCCATAGGATGGACCGTAGCTTACCCATTTTTTGCTGTCTGGGTCAAAAAACTGACCACCTGGCGCGGCGAAAGCTGCGCTGGTTGCAAACATGATCAGCGCCGCGCAGATCGCGAAAATTCCCTTACCCATCCTAAGTCCCCAATGGTTCGGTATTAAAAAGTAGACGCAATTAAACTCATTCAATCCTAGACTTTTAGCCTTGCCGTTGGGTTAATGCTATCTCTTGGCGCTGTTCATCAACGCTTGCTCACGGACTTGTGAGCGAGAGCTTAGGCTGCGGTGCACGCAGGGCGCGATGCCGATGGTCTGATCAGTGCTGCCGAGACGCTTTGCTATCTGTATTTCTCGATAAAGGCGTCGATGGACAGAACTCTGAAGTCAGGAAGCCTGGCTTTGAGAATAAAGTGGTCCCAGTCCCACCAGGCGATTGCCTGAAGAGCGTCGCTCTGTTCTGCCGAAAAACGGCGTTTGATTTCCTTCGCAGCAACGCCGCCAACGATTGTGTAGGGTTCAACATCTTTGGAGACAACTGCGCCGGCAGCCACGATGGCGCCGGTTCCTACGGTAACACCGGCAAGCACCGTTGCCCCGTGGCCGATCCACACATCATGGCCCAGTGTCACCCAGTCCTTTTTCCGCCATTCGAAGAAACTGTCGTCGTTGTCACCAAGATCATAGGCTGCAGCGCGATAGCTGAAATGATGCTGCGAAGCGCGCCATGTGGGGTGATTGCCTGGATTCAACCGCACATTTCGGGCGATGGAGCAGAACCTGCCGATGGTCGACCAGACCACATCACCGCCCTGTACAATATAGGAATAGTCGCCCATCTGGCTCTGGCGCATCTCTGTATGAGCGCCGACTTCGGTCCAGACGCCGAGTTCGGAGTCCAGTACGATTGCATCAGGATGAATGTTCGGGGCAGACGTGAGGGCGGATTTGTCGGTTGGGCCGGGCATTTGTCACCTTGCAGGAATGAAATAACCTGCGGTGATTACGCTGCGACGGAGTTAAATACTTTGACAGTTTGATGATGTTTTGATGAACTTTCATTTTTGGGGTCGATAGTCGCCTTTTGTGAAGTGGGAGGGATGAGATTTGTTTGGTGGAGAACGTTATTATATTAAGAAATATGAATGAGATATGTGTAAATGATTTTTTGATGTCACTGAACTGTCATTTATTAGTTGTCAAAACTTCAAGTCAGCAGAGAGCTGTTGTCATTTCTCTGTAATATAGTCGTGGCTCTTGTCGCAGCTGGAAATTCTAATTCAGCGACAGGGCCTCCGGGTGATCCACTTCGAAAGCGTCACAAAGGACTTTGGCACCCGCACAGCGGTTGACCGGGTCAGCTTCACTATCGACAAGCCGCAGATGGTCGGCATCATCGGGCGGTCCGGGGCGGGCAAGTCCACGCTTCTGCGGATGATCAATCGCCTGACACCGGCGACATCCGGCCGCATCATTTTCAAAGGCGAGGATATTCTGAGCCTCAAGGGCGCGATGATGCGTCGCTGGCAGCGCGATTGCGCAATGGTCTTCCAGCAGTTCAACCTCGTCCCGCGCCTTGATGTCGTCACCAATGTCATGCTCGGCCGGTTGAACGCTCAGTCGACGCTCAAGAGCATGTTCAACATCTTCAGCGCCGATGATGTGAACACGGCGCTCGCAGCGCTTGATCGCCTGGGAATTGTCCAGGAAGCGACCAAGCGGGCAGAAGAACTGTCCGGCGGACAGCAGCAGCGCGTCGCCATTGCCCGTGCTCTCATGCAGGATCCGCACATGGTTCTGGCCGATGAGCCGATCGCATCCCTCGATCCGATGAACGCCAAGATCGTCATGGACGCTCTGCGGGAGATCCATGAGCGCGACAACAAGGTCGTGATCTGCAACCTCCACACGCTCGATACTGCGCGCACCTATTGCGACCGCGTCATCGGAATGCGCGACGGCAAGGTTGTGTTCGATGGAGAGCCGGAGCTGCTGACCACCGAAGTGGCTCGCGAGATTTACGGCGCCGACGAAAGTTTCAACGAAGCGGCGACATCGACCGCCATCGATACACCGGACGCAAGCGTTCGGAAAACAGATCCTGCCGGTGCGATGACGCCGGCAGCTGCGGCCGTGGTTTAGACCCGGCTCCTTTCAATCGTCATCAGTATCCATCTCTTTGGGAGTGCCCCAGATGAACCTCGTTTCTAAGTTTGCCGCCCTTGCTGCGGTTAGCATGCTTGCCCTGAACGCAACCTCCGCAGTTGCTGCAGACAACATCACCGAATTCCGCATCGGCATCCTCGGTGGCGAAAACGCCTCTGACCGCCTGCGCGCTTACGAGTGCCTCGAAGAAAAGACCGCTGACCTTCTCGGCGTTCCGGTCAAGCTCTTTGCTCCTGCCGACTACAACGGCGTGATCGAAGGCCTGCTCGGCGGCAACCTTGACCTTGCATGGCTTGGCGCTTCTTCCTACGCCAAGGTTCACCTGACCGACCCGGAAGCTGTTGATCCGGTTCTCGTCAAGGTCAACGTCGATGGCGGCTACGGCTACTACTCCATCGGTTTTGCGCGCGTCGACAGCGAGATCAACTCGCTTGACGACATGAAGGGCAAGGTTTTCGGCTTCGGTGATCCGAACTCCACATCCGGTTACCTGATCCCGTCCATCGCCATCCCGCAGGAAGGCTACTCCATGAAGCCGGGCGAATACTTCGGCGACGTGAAGTTCACCGGTGGTCATGAGCAGACCATCGTTGCGGTTTCCAACGGCGACATCGATGCTGGCGTGACCTGGGCTGACGGCCTTGGCGAATGGGAAGACGGCTACAACTCCGGCGCCCTGCGCAAGGCATCTGATGCTGGTCTGGTCGACATGACCGAACTGCAGCAGATCTGGCAGTCTCCGGTCATCCCGGAAGGCCCGATTGTTCTGTCCAAGAAGCTGCCGGAAGACGTCAAGATCAAGATGACCGGCCTGATTGCCTCCTTGAACTCCATTGACCCTGATTGTGCCTACAACATCGCAGCAGGTGAGACCAAGGGCTTCATGCCGATCACTCACGAAGCCTACGTCAACATCGTTGAAGCACGTAAGGCAAAGAACAAGAACTAATCGTTCTTTGAAACAGGAACGCGGGCCGCAAGTTGGCCCGCGTTTTCTTTGGACTTCTTTTAAGGACTTTCGACATGGCCGTCGCCGCTTTGGAGCAGGAAATCCTCTCCTTACGCAAACGTCGCCAGCTTTACTCCCTCATGGGACTTTTGCTGGTCGTTGCCGTTCTGGTTTCCGGATTTTCGAAATCAAACGAAATGAACTCCGGCGGCTTCCTTCAGGGGCTCTCGAAATTCTTTGATTACCCCGGTGAAATTGTCCTTGAGGCCTGGAACGCCGGACCAGCGTTCTTCGGCCTGATCATTCAATATGTGCCAGCGATGCTGGAAACATTGAATATCGCGGCAGTTGCCACTTTGCTTGGCGGCGCAATGGCGCTTGTGCTGGCAATGGCATCAACCCGCAACGTCGACAGTTGGGGGCCGCTGATCCCGGTCGTACGTCGTATGATGGATATCATGCGCGCATTCCCCGAACTCATCATCGCATTGTTTTTGATCTTCGTCCTCGGATCGAGCCCGGTCCCGGCCATGATCGCCGTCGCATTTCACACTGCGGGTGCACTTGGCAAGCTGTTCTCCGAGGTCAACGAGAATATAGATCGCAAGCCGATCGAGGGCTTGAGCGCCTGTGGTGCCAGCTGGCTGCAACGCATCCGCTATGCGGTGCTGCCGCAAGTTGCGCCCAACTACCTGAGCTATTTCCTGCTGCGCCTGGAAATCAATGTGCGTGCGTCGGCCATTCTCGGTTTCGTCGGTGCCGGCGGCATCGGACAGGAGCTTCGACGCACCATTGGCTGGGGGCAGGGGGCTGGAGATGAAACCGCTGCGATCTTCGTGCTGCTTTTTCTCACCATCATGCTGATCGATCAGGCCTCGTCCTACCTCCGTGGCAAGCTGGTCGGCTCCGGCCGAGCTCACTAAGGGAAAAGTCCATGTCCACCGATACCCTTGAGCCGGTTGTCACGCCTGATCTGGTCCGGGCAAAGGTTCGCAACAGAACCCTGTTCACGATCTTTGTTCCGTTGGTCATCCTTGGCTACCTGATCTACACATGGTTCGCCTTCGATGTCGCGGGGCTCTTGTCCAAGGCGCAGCCGGAGAGAGCCGCTATCCTTGCGACAGACTCCGTCGCCTACAAGGTGCACGTCACCAAGAACATCCGTCGGGATCAACTCGAGGTCGCCATCGAGGGCGAGCGTCGGGCAGCCTATGATGACACCAACTACCCCGATTGGGTCCAGGTAGACGGAAACAATTCGGTTGTGGATCTGGGCGAGGGCTATCTCGTCGAGATCGTCGGCAAGACCATGACCTTCACTGTTCCTGGCTACGGTGTCATCACTGCGACGGCGACCAATTCCGGGGTCGACATCACGGTGCCGCCAGGAGATCAGCCGGACTGGCTGAAGACAAACCCCAAGAAGCTTGATGCGCGCCCGACGCTTGACCGGCGTGTGCAGGTGACCCGCACCAAGATCGAGGTGCATAACTTCTTCGGTGGTTGGGAAAACTTCTGGTTCTCCTTCAACTCCGACCTTTATGGCATGTCCTTCAGCCAGCTCTATGCATTGGCACTCAGCGCCGACCGCATGGATCCGGACTACCCAAATCTCTGGCACATCGTGCATGAGTTCCTGGACAATCCGGACTGGCAGCACGGCGAGATCTTCCTTGCGCTCCTGGAAACGATCATGATGGCCGTGCTCGGAACCATAACGGCCGCCGCATTCGGCCTTCCGCTTGCCTTTCTGGCCGCCCGGAACTTTACGCCCTCTGTCTTCTTGCGCTTTGGTACGCGCCGACTGTTCGATTTTTTGCGCGGCATCGACATGTTGATCTGGTCGCTGATTTTCATCCGGGCTTTCGGCCTTGGCCCTCTGACCGGTGCATTGGCAATCGCCTTCACCGACACGGGCTCCCTCGGCAAACTGTTCTCCGAGGCGCTTGAAAACATCGACAACAAGCAAGTCGAGGGGGTTCGGGCGACAGGTGCTAACCAGCTGCAACGCTACCGCTTCGGCGTGATCCCGCAGATCCTTCCGGTCTTTGTGTCTCAGGTGCTCTACTATCTGGAATCCAACACCCGTTCAGCCACCGTGATTGGGGCGCTTGGCGCAGGCGGTATCGGCCTCATGCTGGTCGAAACCATGAAGACCTCCCGCGACTGGGAGAACACCAGCTACATCATCATTCTGACGATCCTCGTGGTGATCGTGATGGATCAGAGCTCGAGCTGGCTGCGTCGCAAGCTGATCGAGGGAAAATAAACGTTCTTGCCCTAATTCAGACTCGATAGATCGTCAGCGTGTCTGGCATCGATTCGGCGAGCTGCGGGGCTGGAAATGCGATTTGAAATGTCGGCTTTGATCCGGAAAGGCACATGTCTTTCCGGACTGATATCAGGACTATTGGCTCTTTCTGGTGGCCCCTCGGCGCAAGCCGCATCGATCGACAGTTGCGTGACCGGCTTGAAGGCTCAGGCGGTGAAATCCGGGGTTCGGCCCCAGATCGCCAACCAGATGCTCTCGGGCGTTGCCTACGATGAGAAAGTCATCCGCTTCTCGACCTCGCAGCCGGAGCACAAGACCCAGATCTGGGACTATATGGCGTTTCTGGTGGATCCGCAGCGGATCGCCGACGGCAAGAAACTTCTGAAGAAACATCGTTCCACGCTGTCGTCGGTCGAAAAACGCTTCGGCGTTGACCGTCACGTCGTTTTGGCCGTTTGGGGCATCGAGAGCGACTATGGCCAGTTCCGCGGCGATTTCTATACGCCACATGCGCTGGCAAATCTGGCCTGCGCCGGTGGACGTCGCTCAAAATACTTCCGCGGCGAGCTGATCAAGACCCTGCAGATCGCCTCGCGCGGTGACGTGCCCCACAGCGATTTTCGCGGATCATGGGCTGGCGCGTTCGGCCAGACCCAATTCATGCCTTCGACCTACATCAGTCTTGCTGTAGATTTTGACGGAGATGGCCGAAAAGACCTCGTCAACTCCGTTCCGGATGCGCTTGCATCGACGGCCAACTTCCTGAAAAACGCGGGTTGGCGCAACAGCCGTCTCTGGGGCTTCGAGGTGAAAGTGCCCAAAGGCTACTCGGGTCCGTCGGGGCGCAAGAAATACGCATCCATGAGCACCTGGACGAAACGCGGTCTCAGGAACATCGACGGCAGCAGCTTCAAGAGCAAGCAGGACACCGCCCTGATACGGCCTGCCGGGGCGAACGGACCGGCGTTTCTCGTCACCCGCAATTTCAAGGCGCTGCGTTCCTACAACGCTTCGACGTCCTATGGTCTTGCGATTGCGCTTCTATCGCAGCTCGTGTCTGGCGGTGAGCCGTTCAAGACGCCTTGGCCGACCAATGATCCGGGATTATCGCGGGCACAGCGGCTGGAGCTGCAGAAGTTGCTCAATCGCAATGGCTTCGATGTCGGCGAGCCCGACGGCAAGGTAGGCCCCGCCACCCGTGCGGGCATCAAAAAGGCGGAAGCGCGCTACGGTCTTCCGGTCACAGGCCGCCCTGGCTGGACAGTCTACAACAAGCTAGGTGGTCAATAAGCACCGTTTCTTGAAAGTGGCGGTAAGCTGCCCCGACTAGAAAACCGGGACAGCATATCGTTTCAGGTTATCGCTGTTCCAGCCGGTCGGTCGCGGGCGGCGGCGTGCGGGACAAAGCTGAAATCTCGCTGCGAAGCTCTTCGGTCATGTCGATGTCGATCGATTGCAACGAAGGCCTGAGCTGCTCCGTATGCCGTGCGCCGATGATCGGCGCCGTGATCCCCTCGTGCCCGCCAACCCAGGCAACTGCGAGGGATACTGGATGGACGCCCATCTTCTCGGCAAACAGCGTGAAACTCTCTGCCGTCTCATAGACCCACTCTTCGCCGTAGCGTGCAGCATACATGGCGTTCTCGGCAAGCCGACTGCCATCGGGCTTTAAGCCTGGTCGGTATTTGCCCGAAAGCAGCCCGCCTCCCACGGGACTGTACGAAATCACGCCCAGATTCTCTGACTGGGCCAGTGGCAGGATCTCGGTCTCTGCCTGGCGTTTGACCAGATTGTACATCGGCTGGAGCACATCAAATCGCGCCCAGCCTTCCTTTGCGCTAATGCCGAGCGCCTTTGCAATCTGCCAGGCGGCATAGTTGCTTGCACGCAGGTAGAGAACTTTGCCCGAGCGGACGACGTCCTCCAGCCCGCGCAACGTCTCTTCCAAAGGTGTTGCATCGTCAAAACGATGAACGAAATAGACATCCAGACGATCTGTTCCAAGCCGCTTAAGGCTAGCGTCGATCGCCCTCGCGACATGGCGCCGGTTTGTTCCGCCTGAATTGGCGTCTTTCCCGGTCTGACCCCAGACCTTGGATGTAATCACGAGCTCATCGCGTTCGTGAGCGATTTGCCGTCCCAGGATTTCTTCCGCCGCGCCATCTGAGTAGATATCCGCGCAGTCGAAAAAATTGATACCTGCATCCCGGCAGGCGCCATAAAGAGCGGCAGCTGCGGTCTCGTCCGCGTCGCCGCCGAAAGACATGGTGCCGAAGCAAAGTTCGGACACCTTGATGCCGGTGCGTCCCAAGGACACGAGTTTCATGACAGACCTCCAGATTGAATGGGTGTTGCGACGATAAGGATCTGATCCAGCTGCGCTCGTAAAGACTGCGTTTGGGATAAGCTGTTGTCACGGTCAATATTACGGCGCAGGATGTTTTCGGTCGGGATCGTGATTGTTCGGTTTCAGTCCACCTCCGTCGAATTTTGGGCGGTCGGGAAGACGTTTCAGCTGCTGGAACGGCGATGGACGTCGCGGCTTCTGCCCGACAGTTTTTGATTTCTGCCTTGGCAACGTCATGATCGCGTGTACCGTTACCCATCCGCAGGTTTGTCGATGCCCCAGGGGGGAGGTGGTTATGTCGTTTCGGTATGTCTTGGAAGCCGCGAAGGTCGGTGGTCGGCGGTTTAGGTCACTGTTGCCCCAGTACTTTGCGATTGGTGCTTTCGCAGCTTTGACGCTTGCGGTGCCGGTTCACGCGCAAGAAAGGCGTATCGTCACAATCGAAGATGCCGACTTCTTTGGCGGCGACTACCGGACCGTCAAGGATGTTGACCTGTCAGGCTGTGAGGCCGCGTGTCTTGCCGACAACATGTGCCGCGCCTTTACCTACAACACCTCGGCCGGATGGTGCTTTTTGAAGTCAGACTTCGGTCAGTTGCAGAGCTTCGTCGGAGCGATTGCGGGCAGGGTCGTTTCTGTCGAGCAGCCACGGGAAGACCAACAGGCCGACCGCAAGGCAGATCTAGGTTTTCTGGATCGTAGTCTGCTTGAAACGGCTGAGACATATTCTGCCCGTTTGCAGCAAAGCCCTATCACGACCAGTTTGACAGCAGATCAGCTGCGCCGCGAGGCACGTCAGAAAATACTCAACAAGGACGGAGCTGTCGCAGAGGCTGATTTCGGAGCGCTTATTGCTTTGGAACCTGGCGATCTTGAGGCCTGGCAGGGGCTTGCCATGGCCCAGCTGATGCAGAGCCCTAAGGATTGGCAGGAGCGTCAGCGCAAACAGGAAAATGCGACATCCTCGTCCATCAACGCCTATCTGCGCTCCATAAGTGCAATTGAATGCGCGCGTTCCCTCGACCTGATAGGATCGTCTCTTGCTGCGCGCCAGCAGTGGAAGCCGGCGATCAAGGCCTTGCGTGCCGCTCTTGCGTTGGATGAAAATCCCGGTCTTCGCCGCCGCTACGATCAGATGGTCGCAGAACACGGCTTCCGGATTCTCAATCACACAGTGGCAGCCGACGCCGCCGCGCCGCGCATCTGTGTGGTCTTCTCGTCTTCATTGCCGCGTAACACCGATTTCTCGCCCTATGTCTCCGTCACCGGCCAGGGAACGACATCTGTTGAGGCCGACGGGGCGCAGGTCTGCGTCGATGGCGTTACCCATGGCGAAAGATACCGCCTGAGCGTGAGAAGCGGTTTGCCCGCGGCAGACGGCGAGGTTCTTGAGAAATCGGTAGACCTCAACATCTACGTCCGCGATCGCGCGCCATCCGTTCAGTTCATCGGCCGCGCCTATGTTTTGCCCGCCGGTGGCGAGCCGACGATCCCGATCGTGTCGGTGAACACGAGCGAAGTCGCCACAGAGATCTTCCGCGTCGGCGACCGTGCATTGGCAAGTGTCGTGCGTGACGGCAAATTCCTCCGCCAATTGGGAAGCTATCAGGCCGAACAACTGACGGATGATCTGGGCGAGAAAGTCTGGTCGGGAACGGTCGAAACGGAAAACAGCCTCAACAGGGACATCACCACGGCTGTGCCGCTGAACGAGATCGGTCTCGATATCAAGCCGGGCGTCTATGCAATGACGGCTCGTTCCAAGCTCGATACGCAAAACAAGTGGGGTCCACTCGCAACGCAGTGGTTCATTGTGTCCGATTTGGGCCTTTCCTCCTTGAGCGGGAATGACGGCATCGCTGTAAATGTTCGTTCGCTCAACACTGCCGAAGCCGTCGACGGCGTGTCGCTCAAGCTTCTTGCGGTCAACAACGAAATCCTCGGCGAGGTCACCACGGACGACGACGGTTTTGGCCGCTTTGCGCCCGGGCTTGGACGAGGACGTGGTGGTATGGCGCCCAGCTTGGTTGTCGCTGAAACGCAGGCAGGGGATTATTCCTTCCTGGATCTGAGAAAGCCTGCTTTCGACCTGAGCGACCGTGGCGTCGAAGGGCGTGCTGCGCCGGGACCTCTTGATGTCTTCGCCTGGACGGATAGGGGGATCTACAAGGCTGGCGAAACTGTGCACGCCCAAGCGCTGGTCCGCACGTCCAAAGCTGTGGCTCAGGAAGGCCTGCCTCTGACCTTTGTCCTCGATCGTCCCGATGGCGTCGAGCATTCCCGCTACCTGGTGCAGGACGCCGGCCTCGGTGGTCATTTGCAGGACTTCAACCTGGCTGCAGGGGCACAACAGGGTGTCTGGTCCTGGAAGGTGTTTGTGGATCCCAAGGGGGATGCATTGTCCCAGTCCACGTTCCTGGTCGAAGATTATCAGCCTGAACGTGTGGATTTCGACCTGGAAACCAGCGCCGAGTCCTTCAGCCGCAGCGCAGCAACACCGGTGTCCGTCGAGGCAAGGTTCCTTTATGGCTCCCCGGCGAGCGGCCAGACCATGGAAGGCGACATCATCGTGACGCCAACCCGGAAGCTCTCCAGTCAGCCGGGGTACATCTTTGGTCTTGCCGACGATATTTCCTATCCGACACGCGAAACGCTGCCGTCCGGGCTGAAGACCAACGCCAATGGCGCCTTGTCCTTCGGCGTGAATTTGCCGGAAATTGCTGGCATTACAGGCCTCTATAAGGGCGAGCTTGTGGCGAGACTGGTGGAGACCGGCGGTCGTTATGTCGAGCGCAGGTTGAATTTGCCGGTTGCCCAGGACGGCGAAAAGATTGGCATCAAGCCTCTGTTTGATGGCGGCGTCGACGAAGGCGGTCCGGCGTCTTTCAACGTGATTCTGCTCGGTGAGGACGGTGCGCCACGCGCCGCCGAAGACCTTTCCTGGACGCTCTCGCGCATCGAACGGCGCTATCAATGGTACCGAACCGATGGCTCGTGGAACTATGAGCCGATCACCACGACCAAGCGCGTGGCAAACGGCGACTTGTCGATACAAGTCAGACAGGCCGGAAGCCTGTCTTTGCCCGTGGAGTGGGGCCGATACCGGCTTGAAGTTCAGTCCGGCGGACCTCAGGCGACGGCAACCAGCGTCGAATTCTCGGCGGGCTGGTACACTGCCGATGCCACATCCGAGACGCCCGACTATCTCGATGTTGGTCTCGATAAGAAAAGTTACAGTCCCGGCGAAACGGCAACCCTGCGCCTGACGTCCCAAATGGATGGAATCGCCGTGGTGAACGTCGTCTCAGGCGGCTTGCTGAACTCACGGACGATCGAAGTAGAAGGTGGTGAGGCAGAAATTGGCCTGCCGGTGACGGAAGAATGGGGGGCAGGGGCCTATGTGACCGCGAGCCTTTATCGTCCCATGGACCTTAAAAACAACCGCATGCCGTCTCGGTCGGTCGGGCTTTCCTGGCTCAAGGTCGAGCCGGGGGAACGCGATCTTGATATCAGCCTGTCCGCGACTTCGACCCTGCGTCCGTCCACGACCCTGGAAGTGCCCATCGAGGTGGCGGGACTTGCTGCCGGCACCCAGGCATTTGTGACGCTCGCCGGCGTCGATCTCGGCATCCTCAACCTGACCGGGTTTGAGCCACCAGCACCAGAGGACTGGTATTTCGGCCAGCGGCGGTTGGGTGCGGAAATGCGCGATCTTTACGGCCAGCTCATCGACCGCACGTTTGGTGTTCGTGGCAAGGTTCGCTCCGGTGGTGATGCCATGGCCATGCGCCTTGAAGCGCCGCCTCCGGATGAAGAGCCGCTGGCGCTGTTTTCCGGTCTCGTCTCGCTAAATAGCGAGGGCAAGGCGGCTGTGCGTTTCGAGATACCTGAATTCAATGGAACGCTACGGTTGATGGCGGTCGCCTGGACAAAGGAGGGCGTTGGTCACGCATCTCAGGACGTAGAGATCCGCGCACCGATGGTGTTGACGGCGAGCCTGCCTGGCTTCCTGGCACCAGGCGATGTTTCTCGGCTACAGCTTGAGATCGACAATGTCGAGGGTCCGGCTGGTGTCTATGATCTGACCCTGTCGGCGGAAGGGCCGGCAGGTCTGGATCGCGAGGGACCTCACGTGCGTCAGCTGAAGCTTGGTGTCAGCGAGAAAACCCTTGTTCGCGTGCCGGTCTCCGCATTTGATGAGCAAGGCAGCGCGACGATCATCGCAGCTTTGGCAGCCCCCGACGGCACGGAGGTGGTCAAACGAATGCGATTGGATGTTCGCGATACCCAACCAGATGTGGTTCGCAGGTCCAGCTTCTCTCTTTCCGGCGGGGCGAGCCTTTCTCTTGATGCTGGCAGCTTTGAAGGGCTGCGGCCCGAAACCGTGTCGGTCAAGGTGACGGCGGGAGGCGCGGCACGTATCGATGTGGCCGGTCTTCTGGATGCCCTCGACCGCTATCCCTATGGCTGCACGGAACAAACAACCAGCCGGGCCTTGCCTTTGCTTTATCTGAACCAGGTCGCAACTGCCGCTGGCCTTGGGGATGATCCCGAGATCCGGGAGCGGGTCGTCAAAGCGATCCAGCGGGTTCTGGCAAACCAGTCATCTGACGGATCCTTTGGGCTCTGGAACAGCTACAGCAGCTATGACCCCTGGCTCGACGCCTATGTGGTCGACTTCCTCACCCGCGCGCGCGAAGAAGGCTATCATGTGCCTGAACTGGCCTTCGAAACGGCCCTGGACAACCTTGAGAATCGTCTGGCCTATGCCTCCGATTTCACCGAAGGCGGTGAGGAAATCGCCTATGGCCTCTACGTTCTGGCCCGCAACAGCCGGGCATCCATGGGGGATCTCAGGTATTATCTGGACGCCAAGCTTGGCTCCTTCTCAACGCCGCTTGCCAAGGCTCAACTTGCCGCAAGTCTGGCTCTCTATGGAGAGGCGAAACGTGCCGAGGAAGGTTTCAGAGCGGCAACCTTGGCGCTGGGCGAACGTTCCAGGAGCGGATACCGGGCTGACTATGGATCTGCACTGCGCGACGGTGCTGGTGTTCTGACCTATGTTTCGGCATCAGGCGCCAACAGCCCGGACCAGTCTCGTGCCAGTGAATTTGTGAAGGCTGCTCAGGAAAGCCGCTCCTATTATTCTACGCAGGACATGGCCTGGCTCCTGATGGCTGCACGCGAGCTCAACGAGCAGGCAGCGGCCACAAAAATTGCGGTCGATGGTGAGGAGACGCCCGGTCGGCTTGTCTGGTCATTCTCCGGCCTGACGCTTGAACGCGAAATACGCCGCATTGAAAACCGGGGTGGCGAGGGCACTGAACTGCTGGTTTCGGTGTCCGGCCAACCTCTGTTGCCAGAACCCGCCGGTGGTACGGACTATGTCATTGAACGTCGGATGTTTGATCTGGATGGCAACCTGGTTGATCCCGGGGCGGTTCCGGTCGGCACGCGCCTCGCCGTGGTCGTCACTGTTCGCGCCCTGACCGACACGCCGGGACGCCTGATGGTGGTTGACCGTATTCCAGCGGGCCTTGTCATTGATAATCTACGGTTGGTCCGTTCCGGCGATATCGGCGCTCTTCAATGGCTGAAGACCGTTGATCAACCCGAGCACGCCCAGTTCCACGGTGACAGGTTCGAGGTTTCCGTCGATCAGACGCGCACTGGCGGGTCGGAATTGAATTTTGCGTATCTCGCCCGGGCCGTGACACCGGGCAATTATGCGCATCCGCCGGCGTCCGTCGAGGACATGTATCGGCCGGAGCGCCGCGCAATCACCAGCACAGGGCGCCTGGCGGTGCTTGGACCGGTTCGGTAAGCAGACGTGAAGGGATTGCGTAAAGAAACCAAAAAGCGGTGGCGGTTTTCTGCCATCGGTCTGGCTGTCTTCAGCGCTGCTGTCTTGACCGGTGCGGGCAAGGTCTATCTGGACTACCGCGCCCTGCCTTCGAGCTTGAGCCCAGCCGACCTGACGATCTCAAAGACCGTTCTTGATCGCAATGGGCAGCTTTTGCGCGCCTTCACCACACCGGACGAGAAATGGCGCTTACCCGTCACCGTTCATGACGTCGATCCTCTCTATTGGAAGATGCTCAAAGCCTATGAGGATCGTCGATTTGATCAGCATCGCGGGATCGATGTCAGGGCCATGGTTCGTGCAGCTTATCAGCTGCTGTCCTCCGGCCATGTCGTCTCGGGCGCGTCGACCCTCACAATGCAGACTGCGCGCCTGCTGCGAGAACGACCGACGCGTAGCCTCTCGGCCAAATACCATCAGATCCTCGCCGCACTAAGGCTGGAATCAGATCTTTCCAAGGAGGACATCCTCGAGCTTTATGCGCTTCGCGCGCCCTTCGGTGGAAATCTGGAGGGCATACGGGCTGCGGCATTGACCTGGTTCGGCAAGGAACCACGACGTTTGACACCTGCGGAGGCGGCACTGCTCGTTGCTTTGCCGCAATCACCGGAGGCACGGAGACCGGACAGGTTTGAATCGGCAGCGCAGGCCGCGCGCGATCGTGTGCTGGACCGTGCAGTTATTGCCGGTGTGTTGTCTGAGGATGATGCTGAAGCGGCACGCGTTGAGAATGTGCAGGTCAAACGGCGCTCTATGCCTTTCCTCGCAGCACATGCCGCTAGGGCAGTTGTCGCCTCGAAAGAAGCCGAAACTATCCATCACCTGACCCTGGATGCGTCTCTTCAACAGGCACTGGAAACTCTGATTGATCAACGCATAGATGCTATGGGCCCAAAGGTCTCTGCAGCGCTCCTTGTCGCGGATCATCGGAGCGGGGAGGTATTGGCGAGCGTCGGGTCTCCGAATCTGATGGATGAAGCGCGACTGGGGCACATTGACATGACCCGTGCCATCCGCTCGCCGGGATCAACGCTCAAGCCGTTCATCTATGGACTGGCGTTCGAAGACGGCATTGCGCATCCCGAAAGCACAATTGACGACCGTCCCATCGATATTGGTGGTTACAAGCCCACCAACTTTGATTTGGCCTATCAGGGACGGGTCAGTGTCCGAGAGGCCTTGCAGCTCTCCTTGAATACCCCTGCGATCCAGCTGCTCGAAGCCGTGGGCCCAGCAAAGCTGGTGGCAAGAATCAAGAGAAGCGGGGCAGGGGTCGTCATTGGCGGCGCGGATGCTCCCGGACTTGCCATCGGCCTTGGTGGTCTAGGAATGAGTCTGTGGGACCTGACCCACCTTTTTGGCGCGCTTGGAAATGGTGGCCATTCGATTTCACTGCACCTGGAGGCATCTAGAAGCGGCCACCCAAGGTCACGCCGGATATTGGAAGACGTCGCTGCATGGCATGTTGGCGATGTGCTTACCGGGTTGCCGCAGCCCCGCGCCGCCGGCGCGAGCCAGATCGCCTACAAGACCGGCACCGCTTATGGCTATCGGGATGCCTGGGCGATTGGCTACGATGGCCGGCATGTTGTTGGCGTCTGGGTTGGACGTGCTGACGGAACGCCAATGCCGGGAATGACCGGCGCCGGATCTGCCGTTCCGCTGTTGTTCGAAGCCTTTCAAAGGCTGAAGAAGGCCCCTGATCCACTTCCTGCTGCACCACGCGGGACCCTGAAGATGGCGGCCGCCGATCTGCCTTTGCCATTGCGTGCTGCGAGAGTGCACAAACCGGCGGCCGGCGCGGCCCACTCGTTGGAAATCAGCTACCCGCCCCAGTCTGGCACGATCGATCTCGGACTGGGGGAAGGGCGGCAGGGCCTGCCACTTGTCGTCAAGCTTCAGGGTGGGACGCGGCCCTTTAGCTGGTTCGTCGACGGCCAGCCGATGTCGGCAAGAAGCTTTGCCTCCCAATTGTCGTTTGAGCCCGAAGGCCCGGGTGCGACGAGCATAACCGTCGTCGATTCAGCGGGTCTCAGCGACTCTGTCGATCTGTTCATCCGCTAGAGCGTGCTCCCTGGCGTTGCAGAGAGGGCCCCTCTATTCCCGCCTGCTTTCGGCATGTCTTGTGCGCCGATTCATCCGCAACGATACGCCCAAATGATGGGCCTATAGGGCTCAAGGGCGGGAAAAGCTCTCCCTTCGCTGCGTTGGTCGATTCGAGACTTCTTCAATTGTTGTTCGGAAACTTCCGTTTTGAAGCTGTTGGCCTTGTCTTTTCAGGCTCGAATTCGGTGTTTTCAAGAGACCTATTTCATCTCTTGAAAGTGAAGATAAACACCTTAAATCCAGACTATACTGATGAGTGTAATTTGCTCACGAAAAAAGTGATGAGTAAACGATATAGTGTAATTTTAAATAACAAAAATATCTAATTTCTCTAAAGGGAGATACTCTCTGAAGTCCAAAGGTTTTCTGATTGTGAAAGTGAAATGAACGGTGACCTCGTTCAATTTGTTCCAGTGACGCTCGATAAAATTCTTGATGTACATGAAATAAACTGGAAAAACAATGTATTGTAAAAATATCACACAAAAACTAAACAGAGCAGTGTAATTATAATCTGCCTTGCGTGATCGAGACCCGCTGTGGTTTTTTCAATTCGTGAACGGCAGGCCCTGTAAATTTGGGCATTACAAAAAGTAATGTATGGGCCGCGTGAATTACGAATTGGCGAAGCTTGCCGATAAGCGGCTTGCTGGACCAGAAGAGATCTATGAGGTCAGAAATGAACTTTAAGAGCCTTATGCTCGGCGCTGCCGCCGCAGCTGCTGCCACCACCGGCGCCCAGGCTGCCGACCTTCCGGTCGCTCCGGAGCCCGTCGACTACGTCCGCGTCTGTGACGCTTACGGTTCGCGCTTCTATTACATCCCGGGCACCGAAACTTGCCTGCGTGTAGGTGGCCGTGTTCGTGTTCAGTATGTTGCCAACAACTTCGCTGACGACGGCGCCTGGGGTGATCGCACATCCGACGATTCCACATTCTTCGCTCGTGGTTATCTGTACCTCGACAGCCGCACGAACACCGAATTCGGTCTGCTGCGCACCTTCACTGAGATCTACGGCACCAATTCCGACGGCGGCGAAAGCTTCTCTCTCGGAAAAGCCTACGTTCAGTGGGGTGGTCTCACTTTCGGTCACGCGACCTCCTTCTTTGACTACTTCACCGGTCAGTCTTTCATCGGCGTTGTTGGTCGTAACTGGTCTGACACCACCGTGAACCTCGCAGCCTACACCGCTGCATTCGGCAACGGCTTCTCCGCGACAGTGTCTCTCGAGGACAGCAACTTCCGCGAAAACGGCGATTATGCCGGTCAAAAGGTGCCCGACTTGGTCGCCAACCTGCGCGTTGATCAGGGTTGGGGCTCCGCTCAGCTTATGGGTGCTCTCCACAACGTTCGTCCCCTGGATGCATCGATCGATGGTTCTCTGGGCTGGGCAATCGGTGGCGGTGTGACCATCGACCTGCCGATGCTGTCCTCCGGTTCCAACATCGCATTCCAGGCGGTCTATGTTGATGGCGCGCTGGCCTACATCGGCGCGGATTCGGATTATTCCGACTATGCAGCTGATGGCGACACGTCCACCGGTTTCTCCATCGGCGGCGGTGTCTACCACCAGGCAACATCGACCATTGGTCTTGCGCTTGATGGCTCCTACATGGATCTCGAGCTTGGCGATGAGACCGACGTGACACGCTACGCAATCGACGGCTCCGTTCAGTGGGAGCCTGTTTCCGGTCTCGCACTGGGTGTTGATGTTGGTTACGCGAACACCGAAGTCGACGATGCTGATCAGGACGAAATCCTTGCTGGTTTCCGCGTTCAGCGCACGTTCTAATCTCAGGATCATAAAAATCCTGGCCAGTTGATCTTCTGATCTCCGGTCAGTCATGCAGCCCGGCAGATTCCACCCTGCCGGGCTGTCCCCGTTTAAAAGGGGGAATCAGATCGCGTCGCGGGCAGGGGCTATGTGATCGTTGGGAGCGCGTTGATAACTGAAAATGCGGTGATTTTCGCTTTAGGCGGGTCTTCTTTCCTAACGAAACCTTACTGCGACCGCCAAATCTGTGTCATTCACGCAACACCGGAATTTGAAACAAAGCCGTGGCGGGTCTGTTCGGCTTTTCGTTGTTGCGACTCCAATCTCGATGCGTATGGTCATTTTGCGAGCGGCTTTCGGGCCGCACTGGTTTGCACTTCCGGATATCCAACATTCGGGTCAGAGCATCTCCAGAGATTTTCGCGGGGATTAGATGACTAGCGGCAGATGCCCAGCCTCAGTGAGGCAAGTCGTCATTAACATGACTGATTTGGAGGTCAGAAATGAACTTTAAGAGCCTTATGCTCGGCGCTGCTGCTGCAGCTGCTGCCACCGGCGCCCAGGCTGCCGATCTTCCGGTTGCTCCGGAGCCAGTTGACTACGTTCGCGTTTGTGACGCTTACGGCGCTCGCTTCTACTACATCCCAGGCACCGAAACTTGCCTGCGCGTTGGCGGCCGTGTTCGTGTTCAGTACACAGCTAACAACTTCGGCGACAACGGCGACTGGGACGATCGTTCTGCGAACGACACTTCCTTCTTCGCTCGTGGTTACCTGTACCTCGACAGCCGCACCAACACCGAATTCGGTCTGCTGCGCACCTTCACTGAAATCTACGGCACGAACACGAACGGCGGCGAAAGCTTCTCTCTCGGTTCCGCTTACATCCAGTGGGGCGGTCTGACCTTCGGTCACGTTACTTCGTTCTTCGATTACTTCACCGGTCAGGCGTTCATGGGCGTCGTCGGTCGTAACTGGTCGGACAACACTTCCAACGTTCTCGCTTACACCGCTGCATTCGGCAACGGCTTCTCCGCAACCCTGTCTCTCGAAGACGGTTCGCTGCGCGAAGTTGGTTCCTACGCTGGCCACAAGATTCCTGATCTCGTCGCAAACCTGCGCGTTGACCAGGGTTGGGGTTCTGCACAGGTCATGGGTGCTCTGCACAACGTTCGCCCGGCAGTTGCAGCTAACGACGGTGCTGTTGGTTGGGCCATCGGTGGTGGTGTAATCATCGACCTGCCGATGCTCGCTTCCGGTTCCAACATTGCGTTCCAGGCTCAGTATGCTGATGGCGCTCTGGCTTACATCGGTGCTGCGACGGGTGCTACGGCCGCTTACAACGGCGTGTCTATTTATGACGCGGCTGCAAACGGCGACACCTCCACCGGTTACTCCCTGTCCGGTGGTGTTTACCACCAGGCAACGTCGACCGTTGGCCTCGCTCTTGACGGTTCTTACATGAGCATTGACCTTGGCAACTCCACAGTTGACGTGACGCGTTGGGCAATCGACGGTTCCGTTAGCTGGACACCGGTTTCCGGTCTCGCTCTCGGCGTTGACATGGGCTACGCGAACACCGACGTTGACGGTGCTGGCGACCAGGACGAGATCCTCGCTGGTTTCCGCGTACAGCGCACGTTCTAATTCGATCCTTTCCTAGGATTGAAGAGAAGCCCGGCGGCAACGCCGGGCTTTTTGCTTTTTCAGTCTGATTTCTTTTGATTATTTTTGGCGTGGGCAGCTTCCGGAAAATCTTCGGGAACAGCGGCGCTTCGAAAAGGCCGCCTAAGAGTGCCTTGCGAGAAAATGAAGAATCCGGCTCTGTGTCGGCTCATCCCACAGCAGCGGGGCATGGCCCTCGTCGGGGACCGTCAGGCACTCGGTGCCGGGGTGCATTTCGGTCATCTTCTGACAGGTTTCTTTGCTCAGAAGATCAGAATGCTCACCGCGCAAAACGAGCATGGGTATTGGCACGATTGTCTCGAACAAGGGCCAAAGGTCCGGAATCGACGCAGCTTCGTCGTTTAGGGCCAATGTCTTGCCGAGCGCTGGATCATATTCCAGCCTGAAATCACCGGGTGTTTCCGCGCCGAGTTGCTCGGCGAGATGGATCCAGTTGTCGCGCGACAGCTTGGGAAACTGCTGACCAAGAAGGCTCTTCAACCTTTCGCCGCAGACGGCCTTGCTGGGAAAGCTCATGGTTTTGCCGAGCGTCGCGGCGATCCGATGGATGGCCTTCATCTTGATATGAGGACCGATGTCGTTGAGCGCGATCGCAGCAATCCGATCGGGGCCAAATCTCTCGGCCATTGCCATGGCATGAATACCGCCGCGGGAGGTGCCGAGGATCGAGAAGCGTTTCAGATCCAGGTGATTGATGGCGGCATCAATGTCATGGCCCTCGATCGGGATTGCGTAGTTGTGCCATTCCGGGTCCCAGTCGCTTTGCCCGCGCCCCCGGTAATCAAGGGCGATGACCCTCAGTCCCTGGCGCTGAAGGAACCGGGCGATTTCGCGAAAATCCTTTGTGTTGCGGGACAGTCCCGGAAGACACAGGAGCGGCGGAAGGTCTACCGCGACTGAAGGGTCCGGCTGCCAATCGACGCCATGTAGTGTCAGCCCGTCATGGCTTTTCCAGTGGAAGGTGACCGGCTCCGCGCACATCACCCGTTCGGCAATCGGCGCAGTCGGGGTGGTGTGGTTGTTCTCCATGGCCTGTTTTCCTCCAGCATTCTTCCATTTGAACAAATGGTAGGAGAGCTCTGGCCAGATAGCCAGATCCGCAAAGCCACTGATGAAGTAAAAACGCAAGATACTCAGCGGGCTAAAGGGTTTGGGCATTGCCCCAAAACCGGCAGGCGACTATGGTGCCGATCCGTTCAGGCGCGGCCTGATGTTGACTGCCAAACCGATAGAGGAAACCGAAATGTTCAAGGGATCGATTCCAGCGCTGATTACGCCGTTCAAGGACGGGGCGCTTGATGAGAAACGGTTTCAGGACTTTGTCGATTGGCAGATAAAACAGGGCAGCAACGGCTTGGTGCCTGTGGGCACGACCGGTGAAAGCCCGACGCTCAGCCATGATGAGCACAAGCGGCTGGTCGAGCTTTGCATCGAGGCCGCTGGCGGCCGCGTTCCAGTGATGGCTGGTGCCGGATCAAACAATACTGCCGAAGCGATTGACCTTGCGAATTTTGCCGAGAAGGCGGGTGCAGACGCGCTGCTGATCGTCACGCCCTATTACAACAAGCCCAACCAGGCAGGTTTGAAGGCGCATTTCCGAGCGATTGATGAGGCGGTCGGAATTCCGATCTATATCTATAACATCCCGGGTCGCTCCGCCATCGACATGAGCCCGGAGACAATGGCCGAGCTCTTCAAGACCTGCAAAAACATTGCCGGTGTAAAAGATGCGACCGCGAACCTTGCAAAGGCAAGCCAGCAGCGCCGCCTGTGTGGTCCTGACTTTGTTCAGCTTTCCGGTGAAGATATCACCGCGCTTGGTTTCAATGCGCATGGTGGAACCGGTTGCATCTCGGTAACGGCGAATGTCGCACCGAAACTGTGTTCAGAGTTCCAGGCTGCATGCCAGGCCGGCGACTACGCAACCGCGCTCTCAATCCAGGACCGGTTGGCGCCACTGCATCAGGCGCTGTTCATAGAGCCGAATCCGACCGGTGCCAAATATGCACTGTCGCTGCTTGGCAAGCTGGACAACACTGTTCGTTTGCCGCTGGTGCCCGTGTCTGAGGAGACGCAGGTCGCGATCCGCTCCGCCCTGGTGCATGCCGGATTGATCAACTAGAGAGCCTCAAAAGGCAACCGAACCCGGCGAAAGCGCCGGGTTCCAAGTTACAAGGACAAGAAGATGGCCCCCAAACGCGGAGGTCCTCCCGGTCGGACGATCATCTCCGACAACAGGAAGGCCCGTTTCAATTTCGAGATTGAAGACACCGTTGAAGCCGGTATCGAGCTGAAGGGAACCGAGGTGAAATCCTTGCGCACGGGCAAGGCTAACATCGGCGAATCCTACGCGGCCGAGCACAACGGTGAGATCTGGATCTACAACGTCTACATTCCCGAATATCTCCAGGGAAACCGGTTCAACCATGAACCGCGTCGCCCGAGAAAGCTCTTGCTGCACAAGCGTGAGATCGGCAAGTTTGCCGGTGCCGTGCAGAAGGAAGGCAAGACCATCGTTCCGCTCAAGCTCTATTTCAACGAGCAGGGCAGAGCGAAGCTGGAGATCGCTCTGGCACGCGGTAAGAAGGTCCACGACAAGCGTGAAACCGAGAAAAAACGGGACTGGGACCGTGAGAAATCCAGGATCATGAAGAACTACGGATAACCTGTGCGTAGCCTGTGGGTAATATGTGGATTGTAACGCAGGTAGCTCACCCTTTGCTCGCTCGTTAAGCTGGTGCGCCGAGTTCTTCCAAAACCTTGCGAATATCGTCGGGGATGCGGATGGGTCGGCGGGTTTCCCGGTCAACGAGCACATGAACGAAGCGTCCTTGAGCTGCTGCTTCCGTTTCGTTTTCCTTGAACAGGGCAATCTCGTAAATCACTGACGATGAACCGATTTTCAAAGACCTGATGCCTGCGTCGATCGTCTCGGGAAATTTCAGTTCTGCGAAGTAATGGCACCCTGTCTCGACAACCAGGAAAATGTTGTTCGAACGCGCTGGATCGATCAAACCCTTCTCGACATACCAACTGTTTACAGCTGTATCGAAGAAGCTCAGATACTGCACGTTGTTGACGTGCCCGTAGATATCCACATCCATCCAGCGTGTGTCTATTTGACGAAAAACGGCAAACTCGTTTCTGGCGGTAGGTATGGGTCGGGCACTCAAAGAGCGGCCTCGTAAATCGCCAGGGCATCCGCCTCCGAAAGTGGCCGCGGATTGTTGATCAAGAGCCGCGTTTGCTTCATCGCGTCTCTTGCCATCTTCGGCAAGTCCTCAGAACGGATGCCGACTTCTCTAAGCGTTGTCTGCAGGCCTAGCCGTTCGGTCATACGCCCTAGTTCATCAGCGAAAGCCGCTGCGCGGTCCTGCTTGTCGTTCAGCATGGCAAGCTCCGGAAAGACGCGTGGTGCGAGCTCGGAGTAGACTTCTGCAGCCTTGACCGCATTGAAGCGGAGGACATGCGGCAAAATCAGAGCGTTGGACAGTCCATGGGCCACATGAAAAGTGCCGCCGATCGGGTAGGCGAGGGCGTGAACTGCTGCGACCGGGGAATTGGCAAAAGCCATTCCTGCGAGCATGGAGCCGAGCAACATCGCGCCGCGGGCGGCCTCGTTGCGTGGTTCGAACACCGCGGTTTCAATGTTCGCACCGAGAAGCTTCAGTGCCTCGACAGCAAGTGCCTTGGAAACAGGGTTGTTGTTGTCACTGGTGGAACTATAGGCCTCGATTGCGTGAACCATGGCGTCTATACCCGTTGCCGCCGAGACATGCGCGGGGAGCCCAATGGTGAGCTGGGGATCAAGAACGGCAAGGTCGGGCAGGATAACGGGCGAGACAACACCACGTTTCTCGTCGTCTTCCACCGTGATAATCGAAATTGGCGTGACCTCGGATCCGGTCCCTGCCGTTGTCGGAACGAGAATGAGTGGCAGGCGGGGTCCTTTTGCGTTGCCAACTCCCCAGGCTTCGTTCAGGTCTTCATCACTGCCGAGAAGCAGCGCCACGAGCTTGGCAACGTCCAGCGACGACCCGCCGCCAAAACCGATGATCGAAGTCGCTCCGTGATGCCGCGCGGCCTCCACGGCCTGGTCAACAAGTGCAAGCGCCGGATCGGCCGTCACCGC
The DNA here is from genome assembly GCF_039982295.1 of Roseibium sp. GTDB lineage: Bacteria > Pseudomonadota > Alphaproteobacteria > Rhizobiales > Stappiaceae > Roseibium. The sequence continues at coordinate 393,968 of NZ_JBDWYP010000092.1, read as the reverse complement.
GGTGAAAAGCTCTAAGGAATGGCCCCCTTCGCAAAGGTCGGCAATCGTCGCCTCCAGTAGACCGGCAGCTATGATGCCCTTGTCGGTAATGATGAAAGGGCGGGAGCCCAGAAAAGGCGCGCCAGAAGTGCTGATCCGCGAGGCGGCGCCATTCTCGAACAAGATCCTGGCGCTGGTATTAAAGGCAAAACTGCCGATCATTTGCTCCCCCGACGAAATGGAATCTCTTTCCATCAGGATGACTTGGCCAGGTGGCTACGTCGAGGGAAATTCCACGCAGAAGCCTCATGGACACGCCGTGGCAGCACTCTCTGGCGCTTTTTAGAGGCTTGGCGTTCCGAATTTGTTGGATCTCGGGAAGCCAGACGGAGGCAGGCGTCCGGCCTGGCCGCGTTCACCGCACCATTCAGCCAATTCCTCCAGAGAGCGGTTGAAGCTACGTCCGGAAGCATCCATCCAGGTCAGACCATCATCGCCCTTGAAGGTGCGAATATCAGACAGGTCTCCGTCACGGTATCTTTGCAGGCGCACACCGCGGCCGCGCGTCATCTGAGTGATCTGAGATAGCGGGAAGATCAGCAGCTTGCGGTTCTGACCGATGACAGCCACCTGATCGCCACTGGCCTCGACACACAGCGTTGCCTCGGCCGGCGTGGTGAGGTTCAGAACCTGTTTTCCCTTTCGGGTGTTGGCAATCAGGTCATCTTCCATAACCACAAAGCCGCGCGCCTCGTTGCTGGCCAAGAGAAGTTTGCGTCCCGGTTTGTGAACGAAGGCGCTGATAATGTCCTGGGCTTCGTCCATTTCGACCATGAGGCGGATCGGTTCACCGTGCCCACGCCCGCCCGGTAGCCGGTCGGCGCCAAGCGTGAAGAACTTGCCGCCGGTAGAAAAGAGCAGGATCTTGTCTGTTGTCTCGGCATGGAACGACAGTTTCAACTTGTCGCCTTGTTTGAAGGACAGATTGCCAAGCTCTGCCTGATGTCCCTTCAGGGCACGGATCCAGCCTTTTTCCGAAACGATCACCGTGATCGGCTCTTTTTCAATCATCGCCTGTTGAATGTCGACGATGTCATGCTCCGGTGCATCCGCAAATCCGGTCCGGCGTTTGCCGATCTCGGTTTCGGGGCCGTAGGCCTTGGAAATCTCGCCAATTTCCTTGCTGATGCTGGTCCACTGGCGGGCATCCGATCCAAGCAGCTTGATCAGTCCGTCTTTTTCCTCGGAAAGCTTGTCGTGTTCCTTGCGGATCTCGAGTTCTTCAAGCTTGCGCAAGGACCGCAGTCGCATGTTCAAGATGGCTTCAGCCTGAACATCGGTCAGCTCAAACGTCTTGATCAATGTGCCCTTGGCATCATCTTCCTCGCGAATGATGCGGATCACTTCATCAAGGTTCAGATAGGCAACGAGGTAGCCTTCGAGAACTTCGAGCCTGTGATTGATCTGCGCAAGGCGGTGTTCTGATCGGCGTACCAGCACTTCCTTGCGGTGGTCGAGCCACTCACGCAAAACCTGCTTGACGCCCATAACCATGGGAACCTTGCCCTGGGACAGGACATTCATGTTCAGCGAGAACCGGTTTTCAAGGTCGGTCAGCTTGAACAGCGACTCCATCAAGATCGCCGGGTCGACGTTCCGCGACCTGGGCACGAGAACAACGCGGACGTCTTCCGCACTTTCATCGCGAATGTCATCGAGAAGCGGCAGCTTCTTGGCGATCAACAGCTCGGCGATTTTTTCGATCAGGCGCGACTTTTGAACCTGATATGGGATCTCCGTGACAACGATCTGCCATTGCCCACGGTCCAGCTCCTCGCGCTCCCATCGTGACCTGACGCGGAAACTGCCGCGGCCGGTCAGATAGGCCTCGCGTGTCGCCCCTTGATCGGTCACCAACAAACCGCCGGTCGGAAAGTCCGGACCCTTGATGAATTGCAGAAGCTCCTCAGCCTCGCAGTTCGGGTTCTTGATCAGGTGCTGCGACGCCTGGCACAATTCATAAGCGTTATGCGGCGGGATCGAGGTCGCCATGCCGACAGCGATGCCGGAGGAGCCGTTGGCCAGCAGGTTCGGGAAACCGGCTGGCAGAACGATGGGCTCCTTGTCCTCGCCATCGTAGGTTTCCCGGAAATCGACGGCGTCCTCGTCCAGTCCGGCAAGCAGGCGCTTGGCGGTGTCCGTCATGCGCGCTTCTGTGTAACGCATGGCGGCTGCGCCATCGCCGTCGACATTGCCGAAGTTGCCCTGACCCTCGATCAAAGGGTAGCGCTGTGCGAAATCCTGAGCCAGACGCACAAGGGCATCATAGACCGCCTGGTCGCCATGGGGATGGTACTTACCGATCACATCACCGACGACACGCGCGCATTTCTTGAAGCCGGAGCCCGGGTCAAGCTTCAGGAGCCGCATGGCGTAGAGAAGTCGGCGATGCACGGGTTTGAGCCCATCGCGCACGTCCGGAAGCGCCCGGTGCATGATGGTGGAAAGCGCATAGGCGAGGTAGCGCTCTTCCAGCGCTTCGCGAAGATCAATTCCTTCAACGCCATCCGGCGGAATCAGCTCATTACCCATGAATACTCAGGTAGCCGGTCTGGACCTTCCGTACAATCTGTTGGAGGGGATATGCGCTTGAAATTGGCAGTTTTTCACCGTTTTGCACCATTGAGCGAGGCGAGAAATATGTGCTCCAATAGATGTTAAGGGTTGAGGTGACTCTGCAAAACAGCTTTGGGTTTATTTCGTCAAAGCAGAATTAATCATCGTCACAAGACAATGTATTCTTTGACGATGCGGAAAGCTCGGATTAAGTCGTTGTAAATGCCGTTAGGTAAGAATGCGAATCGGAAGGGTTCTGGAAACAGCAGGTGAGGGCCTGCGGCAGGTGCTGATTTTGGATCGATTGATTTGGGTAGATTGGATTTCAGGTGAAGACGTTTGATTTTATCAGACTTTTCAGGCGGGCAAGGCTGAACGACGATCTTGTTCTGGCGCAGCATCGGGCGAACTCCCGTCAAATTCCGCTTCTCTATTTCTTGGTCGTGGTCAACGCTTGGGCATTGGTTACGACTTTTTTCGAGACGGCTCCCGTCTATCTGACCATCTATGTGCCTGTCGGGCTGACCATCGTGGCGGGAGTCCGAACGGTCTATTGGTGGCAATCGCGCAATCATGAGCCAAGCCCTAAGGCTGCGGCCAAAGCCCTGAGGCGCACTTTCACGCTCGGTTCGGTCCTGGCGGTCTGCTTCAGTCTTTGGGGGCTGCTGCTGTTTCCCTATGGCGACCCATTCGCCCAGAGCCATGTTGCTTTTTTCATCGGCATTACCGTCGTTGGCTGCATCTTCTGCCTGATGCATGTGCGCTCCGCCGCATTCAGCGTGACATTGATTGCCAATGGGGCGTTCATCGCAATCGTCTTGATCTCGGGAAATTCTGTATTTGCTGCCAAGTCGCTCAATGTCTTCCTGGTTTCCATGGCCATGCTTGCCATCTTGTGGATCAACTACAAGGATTTTGAGGCCCTGATCGTTTCCCGCAAGGTGCTGTTGAAACAGCAGAAAGAGCTGGTTCAACGTCAGGAGGAAACGCAGAAACTCAGCGACGAAAACCACCGACTGGCCAATCTGGACAGTCTGACAGGCCTGCCGAACCGCCGAAGTTTCTTTGCAAGGCTGGAAGAGGTTTTGCAGAACGAAGCGGGTCGGGAGGGGCCGCTCGCGGTTGGGTTGCTGGATCTTGATGGCTTCAAGTCGGTCAATGACATCTATGGTCACAGGGTTGGGGATTTGCTGCTGAAGGAAGTAGGAAGCCGGCTCGTGGCGATTTCTGATGACGATATTTTCCTGTCGCGGCTGGGGGGAGACGAGTTCGGCATCATGATCCAAAGCGACTATGACGATGAACTCTTGCTTGATCTCGGTCAGCGTGTCTGTGATGCCCTGAGTGAGCCATTTACCTTTGAGGAGACGGTGCTAGGCATTCGCGGCTCGGTCGGATTTGCCAGGCGGCCTGAAGGCGAAACGTCTGCCAACAAGCTGTACGAAATGGCCGACTACACACTCTACCAGGCCAAAAGGGCAAAGGGCGGACTGGTTCTCCTGTTTGGGGACGAACACAGGCAGGAAATCCTGCGGACGCGCGAAATTGAACGCGGCTTTTACGCGTCCAGCTTTTGCGATGAAATATCGGTCGCGTTCCAGCCAATTGTTCAGATTGAAAGCAACGAGGTTCTGGCCTTTGAAGCGCTGGCCAGATGGAAGCATCCGATTCTGGGTGAAATCGTACCTGATGTGTTCATCGGCGTGGCGGAACGGTGTGGCTTTATCGACCGGCTCACAGAGATCCTGTTGCAAAAAGCGCTAGCGGAAGCGAAGGCTTGGCCTGAGCACATTCGTCTCTGTTTCAACCTGTCGGCCAAGAATGTCGCGACGCTACAGCATGCCTCGCATCTTGTGGATCAGATCCGCAAGAGCGGTTTCGATCCAAAGAGGATCGATTTTGAGCTCACCGAAACCGCGATGATCCAGGACTTCGAGCATGTCATGCGCGTCATTGCTGCGCTCAAGGCCATCGGTGTTCGTATCGCCCTGGATGATTTCGGTACCGGCTATTCCAGTCTGAAGCACCTCCACAGCTTTCCGCTCGACAAGATCAAGATCGACCGCTCGTTCGTGAGTGACATCTGCACCGGATCGGCTGGCTATGGCATCGTCAAGTCGTTGTTGAACCTCAGCCGCGACATGGGCATTGGCTGTATTGTCGAGGGGGTGGAAACAGAAGAAGAGCTCAACGTGGTCAAGAGCCTCGGTGCATCCATGGTTCAGGGCTATTACTATTCCCGGCCAATCGCGAGCAAGGATGTGCAAGACTTCCTTGCCCAGGGCGAGGATGCGGCGGCCGTTCCCCTTCGGGCCTGATCGATATCACGCAGCGACAACACTCATGTGTTTTGAAGGTGATTGAGCCCAATCCCATCTCCTGTTTACCGGCAAGGGTCGGTGATCGAAACATCGAAAAACAGTAGCAAGTCCATGACCCGCAAGTTCATTCTTCGGTCCGCAGCATTCGCAGCAGCCATCGTCGTTCTTCCCGCAAGCGTTTTTGCACAAGGTGCCGGCTTTACCTCGCTGGCTCGCAGCCAGGGCGATCTGATCTTCTTGAAACCAGGCGCTTCAATTGATGCTCCGGTCGCCGGCGCCAGTCATCAAAAGTCCAACCCGGGTTTCATCAACATCGGTACGGATCGCTCAGGTCGCCTGCTCAAGGTCGGACAAAGCCCGATTGATGCCCCGGTTGCTGGAAGCAAGGGCCCCAAGAGCCGCGAAGGGTACCGTAAAATCTATGGCAACGGCAGCATCGAACGACCTGTCGGTCGCTAAGGCTTCCATGAAATACATCAATGCGAGAAGGGGCCTTGAGCCCCTTTTTGCATGACTAGTCAATGAAATTCCAAGGCTGGTTCTGGCGATATTGTTTTTCCAGCGCCGTGAGCAAGGGGGCTCGCAGGTCGATCGGTGGCTTGGTCGACGGATTATTTTGCGATGCCTGCCGGACACGTTCAAGAAAGAAGGATGTCAGCCGAAACCCTTCGGCAATGTCCGTGAAACTGATTTCACTGCCCTGCTGGCGTTGCCCTTCAACCAGAAAGGCGGGCAGAGGCAAAAGCTTGTCATGATAGGGGCGGCCTGCATCTCGGCTGACAGCTCGAGAGGATTTGGGCGAGACATAGGCCAAATCGTCCTGTCGTCCGGTCGCCGCGCAGGAGGTGAGGTCGAGGCCGAAGCCGAGCTCGTTGAGGAGTTCGAGTTCAAACCGGACAAGAAGCGGGCCGGCGATCTCTGGACGATCCAGGTGGTCCAGAACCAGCTCGAGCGCGTCATATAAATTAGGGTGCGCGTCGCGCTCTGGAAAAAGCCGAACCAGTGTCGCCAGGTGCTGAACCGCGTTGAGCCCGAGTGATGAGCCCATCAATGACGCTGCGCGTGGCTGCACGAGTTCGGCGGAAAAAGTTCCCAGATGCGCAGGAAGGCGGGCACGCCAGGTCAATTGAACTGAGTTGCCCGGCTGCAGGACCGGTTGATGCTTTCTCGAACGACCGCCGCGCACAAGCCCGAGGTGCCGGCCGCGCTCCTGGGTGATTACCTCAAGGATGACGTCGACTTCGCCATGTTTGCGTGCGCCCAGCACGATGCCGGTTCCGGTCCATTCCATGATGTAACCTTAGCCGAGGACAAGCATTGGCGCCTCATAAACACGCAACTTTCGTGCGAGGCTCGGTGCTATTTGGGAAACTCCAGCCCCATCTCGCGATAGCGTTCCGGGTCGTCGGCCCAATTCTCGCGCACCTTGACGAAAAGAAACAGGTGCGCAGGCGCTTCGATAATTTCAGAGATCTCGTGACGCGCCGCCTGCGAAATTTGTTTGATCGTCTGGCCCCGATGACCAAGGACGATGCTTTTCTGGCTGTCACGCTCTACGTAGATGGTCTGCTCGATCCGGGCTGAACCATTCTTTTTGGTTTCCCACTTCTCGGTTTCGACGGTCGAAATGTAGGGCAGTTCCTGATGCAGCCGTTCGAATAGCTTTTCGCGTGTGATCTCGGCTGCGAGAATGCGAAGCGGCAGGTCGGAAGGCTGGTCTTCCGGGTAAAGCCAGGGCCCTTCGGGGACCTGATTGGCGAAATAGTCCAGAACGGTTTCTGCACCGTCACCATTCAGGGCCGACACCATGAAGGTCTCATCGAAGCGGATGATGTCATTGGCCGCCTGGGCGACCTTGAGCAGCTTCTCACGTTTCGCGACATCGATCTTGTTGAGGATCAGCACCTTCGGCGTCTTGATGCCTTCAAGGCGTTTCATGATCGCCTCGACCTCTTCGTCGATGCCTTTGCGAGCATCAATGAGAAGGGCGATGGCATCCGCATCACGCGCGCCGCCCCACGCCGTATCGACCATGGCGCGGTCAAGACGCCGCTTGGGTTGAAAGATGCCTGGCGTGTCGACCAGCACAAGCTGCGACTTGCCGTGCATGGCGACACCGCGCACGATGGCCCGAGTCGTTTGCACCTTGTGCGTTACGATCGAAACCTTTGTTCCGACAAGCTGATTAATCAGCGTCGACTTGCCGGCATTCGGCGCGCCGATCAGGGCAATGAACCCCGCTCGCGTGTCGTCGGGCATGGGCGCGACGTCCGGATCGGGGAGGGGAATGTCGAATCTGGGCGCCTTTTGCGGCAGATCGTCGTCATGACCTTCGTCGAAGTCGCCGTTACTGTTGTCGTTGTTCTGGTTCAAGACCAATCCTATTCGTTCCAGACGCCTTCCCGGCGCAAAACGGCTTCCGCCGCACTTTGTTCTGCAATTCGCTTCGACCCGCCCTTGCCGCTGCCCTGGGCAAGTCCCTGGACCGTTACTCCGACGATAAATCGCGGCGCATGGTCCGGACCGTCGCGGCTGATGACGTCATAGCGCGGGGTAGGCAGCCCTCGCGACTGGGCCCATTCCTGAAGCGTGGTCTTCGCATCGCGCAAGGGACCGCTCCAGGTTAGCATACGAGGCTCCCAAAGACGCTGGATGAAACGTTCAGCCGCTTCGAACCCGCCGTCGAGATAGATGGCCGCGATCACGGCTTCGCAGATATCGGCCAGAAGAGCGGCCTTTTTGCGTCCACCTGTCTGGGCTTCGCTGTGACCGATCCGCATGGCTTCGCCAATGCGCAGTTCGGCAGCTATTTCGGCGCAAGTTTCGCGCTTGACCATATGGTTGAAGCGTCGTGCCAGCTCACCTTCATCGGCATCTGGAAAATGCTCGTTGAGCATCGTCGCGACAGCGAGCCCGAGGACGCGGTCACCTAGAAATTCCAGACGCTGATAGCTGCCCGCTACACTTTCAGACGGATCGAGCGCGCTTGCGTGGGTGAGTGCAACCGTCAAAAGCTTGTCGTCCGCAAAGACATGGCCCAGGCGCTTTTTCAGCTCGATCATGGCTTTGCCGGTATCATCGCGCGGCATGGCGGTGTCCTTGGCGTTTGTTTTTTCGCGTCAGAGCGTCTTGAAAATTCGGTCCCAACGCACGGTCCATGGCCATTTCCACACCATCCAGGCCGGTTCGCCATCCTTCACGGAGAAGAACAGGATTTCGGCGCGTCCGACAAGGTTTTCGAACGGCACATAACCAACCGCTGACAACACCCGACTGTCGGTGGAGTTGTCCCGGTTGTCGCCCATCATGAAATAGTGGCCTTCGGGCACTTCATGGACCCGGGTATTGTCCAACGTGCCACGGCTGGTAAGATCAAGCGTGTCATAGGTTACACCGTTGGGCAGAGTTTCGCGGTACCGCGCCACGCGCTGGACGCCGAAGCCAGTATCTTCGATGTAGTCGTCGATCTGTTCGCGTTCCACAGGCTGGTCGTTGATGTGGACGACACCGTCAATCACCTGAACCCGGTCTCCGGGCAGGCCGATGACGCGCTTGATGTAGTCAGTGGAGTTGTCTTTCGGCAATTTGAAGACCACCACATCGCCGCGCTCGGGCTCCGACCCCATGATCCTGCCCGAAAACGGCCCGAGACCAAGGGGGAACGAATAGCGCGAATAACCGTAGCTGAACTTGGAGACAAAGAGATAGTCGCCGATCAGCAAGGTATCCTTCATCGAACCGGAAGGAATGTTAAATGGCTGGAACAAAAAGGTCCGCACGATCAGGGCCAGTAACAGCGCCTGTACGATGATCTTGACCGTTTCGTAGAGACCGCCGTCCTTGTCCGTCTTGGTGTCCGTCACGCTTTTGTCGTCCCTTGGCTGAAGCTTGCCGGCAGAACCGCCGCAAACTGAAGTGGCTTGAACATTGCCCCGCGAAACTCTTATCTGCTTGCAACGGCAGTGGCAATGCGCTGCGGCATCGTGGTCAGTCCGGGTTCGGCGCCTCAGGCCAGTCGGCCGGCCATGCGGTGATCACGACAAAGGCCTGCGCCAGCGGAAAATCATCCGTGATTGTCAGGTCCACACGTGCAATGAAACTTTCGGGTGTCATCGCGACCAGGCGCTCAGCCGCACCGCCTGTCAATGCGACCGTTGGCTTGCCCGAGGGGAGATTGACCACCCCCATTTCGCGCCAGGCAATACCCATTCTCAGCCCGGTTCCGAGCGCCTTTGAACAGGCTTCCTTGGCTGCAAACCGTTTGGCGTAGGACGCAGCACGTTCGGCACGCCTGTCGGATTTGGCCCGCTCAACGTCGGTAAAGACCCGGTTTGTAAAGCGTTCACCGAAGCGGCTCAGCGTCTTCTCGATCCGCCGAATGTCTATCAGGTCGCTACCAATGCCGAGGATCATGGGGCGGTTCCGTTTCTCTTGAAGAAAAGTGCGTGCCTATTCGCCAATGTCGCTGTTCATGTCGTCAGAGAGCAATCCGCGTTTGCGCGCCAGGGAATGCCGACGGCGCGTCTGATAGACCTCGACACTCTTGAAGACGATGAAATAGCTGATCGTTCCTACAATCAGTCCAAGTGGTATCGCGCCGGCCAGCATGGGCTTGAGCATTGGCAAAAGCATATCCACCGATTTGGTCAAAAGGCGGGCCTGAAATTGCTCGTGAATTTCCACATGTCCTGGAGCTGGCGCTTTGCCTCTCAAGATCCAGCCGCCGAGCTTGAACGTTGAGGCCCAGATCAACGGGAAAGTCAGCGGATTGCCAACAGAAGTGCCGAGAGCTGCTGCGATCAGGTTCCCGCGAAGAACGTATGCAAGTGCGAAAGACAAGAGAAAGTGAAAGCCGATCAGCGGAGTGAAGGAGGCAAAAGCACCCGCCGCAAAGCCGATGGCGATGGCATGCGGCGTGGCTGTCAACCTGAGAACCCGTTTGCCGTAATAGCGCGTCGAGCGAACCCAGCTGTGACGAGGCCAGACGGCAACCCGCAGGCGTTCGATTCTCGTGGGAATTTTTCGACGTCGGAACAGCATCTGGTCTGCGGCTACTTTCTCGTCAGTGTAAAGTTGCTCGCTCCGCCCGTCAGGCGAGGCCGCGGCTTCCCGGTTTCACAGGCGGGATTGCCGCAAGTTCGGGCGGCAGCTTGTCGGCCTCGTAGGCTGGAACCTTGTAGTCCGCCAGGGCGATGATTGGGACACCCGCATCGGCTTCGCCTGCAGATCTGTCTATCAGGCAGGCAACAGCGAGCACATTCGCGCCAAGGTCTTTAAGTGATGTAACTGTTTCCCGGCTGGAAAGGCCTGTTGAAACGATATCCTCAACCACAATCACGCGCGCGCCCTTGGGCAGCTCGAATCGGCGAAGCCGGAATTCACCGCCCTCGCGCTCGACCCACATGGCCGGGACGCCCATGTGGCGGGCTGTTTCATAGCCCGGAATGATCCCGCCCATTGCCGGAGAAATAATATAGTCGATCTGGCCGAGATCGGAGGTCTTGATCTTCTCGGCCAATGCCTTGCAGAGGATCTCCGTTCGATCCGGATACATGAAAACGCGTGCCTTTTGCAGAAAGGTCGGGCTGCGAAGACCGGATGACAGGATGAAATGGCCTTCCATGATGGCACCAGCTTCCCGAAACTGTTGCAGAACTTCGTCGCGCGTCATGATTGTGGCTGCTCCTCTCCGGTTGCCTGCCTCAGCCGTTCACCCGCGTAACGCCGGAGACTGTGGCCCTTGACCGGAGCTGGTTGATGATCCGGTTCAGGTGTTTCAGATCCCATACCTCGAGATCAATGATCATCTGGTGAAAGTCTGGTGCTTTGCGCACCATTTTCACATTATCGATATTCCCGCTGTTTTCGCCAATCGTTTGCGCGATGGATGCAAGTGAACCCGGTTCGTTGACGGCCGAAATCGAAAGCCTTGCGGGGAAACGTTCGGGATTGTCTACATCGATATCCCACCGAACGTCGACCCAACGTTCGCTCTGATCATCAAATTCTTTCAGCGCAGGCGATTGTATCGGATAGATCGTGAGCCCTTCGGATGCTGTCAAGATGCCGACAATGCGGTCGCCTGGCACTGCGCCGCCATTTGGTGCGAAGCTGACCGGAATGTCGCCCGAAAGCCCACGGATCGGCAGGGCAGGCCCATAGGGGTCATTGTTCTTGGCTACGTGATCCTTGACGGCGTCGTCTAGCTCATTGGCGGGAATGCGGAATTTGAGACCCGCTCCCTTTTCCAGGCCGAACCAGCCTTCTTCCGGCATGGGGCTGGCCTGGGCAGCCCTGTCGTCCTGATAATCGGGATGGGCGGACTTGAGGACCAGGTGAGCGCTGACATCGCCGCGGCCGACAGCTGCCAGCAGGTCTGCGGTGCTGGCCTGGTTGAGCTCGGTAAGTGCCGTTTCGAGAAGCTCTTCGGAATAGCTTTTGTCGGCGCGCGCGAAAGCGCGTTTCAGAATATGTTCGCCCAATGCACCGTATTGTGTGCGAACGGATTCCCGAGTGGCCCGGCGGATTGCCGCGCGTGCCTTGCCGGTGATCGCAATAGCTTCCCAGGCGGGGGGAGGGGTCTGTGCCTTTGAGCGGATGATCTCGACTTCGTCGCCATTGCGCAGCTCGGTCACCAACGGCATGATCTTGCCATTCAGCTTGCAGCCGACACAGGTGTTGCCGATGCCGGTATGGACGGCGTAGGCGAAATCGATCGGCGTGGCACCGCGGGGCAGGGCGATAAGACGACCTTTCGGAGTGAAGCAGAAAACCTGGTCGTGGAAGAGTTCAAGCTTGGTGTTTTCCAGGAACTCTTCCGGCGTATCCCCTTCGGCGAGCAAATCGATCGTGCGGCGCAGCCATTCGTAGGCGCGGCAGTCCTCGGTATGGCGAGCAATGTTGCGGCCGCCCGTCTCTCCATCCTTGTAGAGCGCATGGGCGGCGATGCCCAGTTCCGCCACGCGGTCCATCGTGATCGTCCGGATTTGCAGTTCGACACGTTGGCGCGATGGTCCGACAATGGTCGTATGGATTGAGCGATAATCGTTCTGTTTCGGCGTCGAGATATAGTCTTTGAAGCGACCTGGAACCGTTGGCCAGGTTGTGTGAATGACCCCGAGAACCCGATAGCAGGCCTCCAGTGTTCCGACCGTCACGCGAAAGCCGTAGATGTCTGAAAGCTGCTCAAAGCCGAGCGACTTCTGCTGCATCTTGCGGAAGATCGAATAAGGCCGCTTTTCACGGCCCTTGACCACCGCCGCCATGCCTCTTTCGGCGAGCCGCTCGGTCAGCGTCTGTTCGATCTCGAGGATCAGCTCGGCATTGTCTTCCCGTTGCTCGGCAAGCCGCTCGGAAATCGTCTCATAGGCATCCGGATTGAGCGTCTTGAAGGCGATGTCCTCAAGCTCTTCGCGCATGTCATGCATGCCCATGCGCCCAGCCAGCGGTGCATAGATTTCCATCGTCTCTTCGGCGATGCGTCCACGCTTGTGCTCGGGCATGTGGTAGAGCGTGCGCATGTTGTGCAGGCGGTCGGCCAACTTGACCAACAGAACCCGGACATCGTCAGCGATCGCGAGGAGCAGCTTGCGGAAGTTTTCGGCCTGCTTGGCCTTTCGCGAGACAAGATCAAGGCGCTTGATCTTGGTCAGACCGTCCACGAGCTTGCCGATTTCCTCGCCGAACAGCGTATCGATTTCCGTCCGCGTTGCGTCGGTATCCTCGATGGTGTCATGCAGGAGAGCGACGGCAATGGTCGCGTCATCCAGATGCAAATCGGTCAGGATCGCGGCAACTTCGAGCGGATGGGAAAAATAGGGGTCGCCAGAGGCACGCGTTTGCGGGCCATGCTTCTGCATCGCGTAAACATAGGCCTTGTTCAAAAGACCTTCGTCCGCGTCGGGATTGTATCGGGTAACCCGTTCTACGAGTTCATATTGGCGCATCATGGCCGAAACCGACTCACATGATAGCCGGGGAAACACATGGAGCGGAGCCGCTCCGTTTTAACAGGTGGCCGAAGTCGGCCACCTGGAGTGTCGCAATCAATGCGATCAAATATCGTCCGAACGTTCCGGCGGAACAAGACCTTCGAGACCGCGTAGCAGGTCTTCCTCGGACATGCGGTCGAATTCGACGGCGCTATCGTCCACGGCATTGACCTGTGTCGTCGGCTGAGGTGCGCTCGATGGCACGAGCGGCACAGCTTCTGCTTCCGGCTCGTCGACTTCGACGTACTTCTGAAGGGAGTGAATCAAGTCTTCCTTCATGTCTTCCGGGCTTACGGTCTGCTCGGCAATCTCACGGAGGGCGACAACGGGGTTCTTGTCGTTGTCCCGATCCAGCGTCAGCGGCGAACCGCTCGAGATCATGCGAGCGCGATGAGCGGCCAGAAGCACAAGCTCAAAACGATTCTCGACCTTGTCGATGCAGTCCTCGACGGTCACGCGCGCCATACGACGTCTCCATAGTTTGGGGATCCTGATTGACCAGCGTATACTGTTCAGGCTTTGCGAAAGCAACCCCCGAGAAAGGTCGCAGGCGCTTGATATCCATTTTGCTGGCGAAAACCTTGCAGAACCCTTTCTTGCAGGCTCTTTAATGATTGCTTGAGCAGATGTAGATAGTGTAGGGCAAAGACATCGGTCAGCAACAAAAATAAGTTTGCGACCGGACGGGTAAAGAAAAAGCAAGGCTAGAGGGTCGTCAACAGGCTCAGCCGGAACTATATGCAGCGTGATAGTGGGTCACGAGGCGCAGAAGCATGCGCCTTTCTGATCGCTGCTCCGGGAGGCTCTACAACAATAAGACCAAGAAAGGTTCCCTCGATAATGTTTGATGCACGAGAAAAAGTTGCTTTATTTATTGATGGTGCAAACCTGTATTCGACTGCGAAAGCGATCGGGTTTGATATTGATTACAAGCGGCTTTTAAGAGAATTTCAGGGGCAGGCATATTTGCTGCGCGCCTATTATTACACCGCGCTTATCGAAGATCAGGAATATTCTTCGATCCGTCCGCTGATCGATTGGCTTGATTATAATGGCTACAAGGTCATCACCAAGCCCGTGAAGGAATTTGTCGATTCTTCCGGCCGCCGGAAGGTCAAGGGCAACATGGACATTGAACTGGCTGTTGATGCGATGCAGATCGTCGAAACGGTTGATCACGTGGTCCTGTTCTCCGGCGACGGTGACTTCCGCTATCTTGTTGAGGCACTTCAGCGCCGCGGCCGCAAGGTCAGTGTTGTGTCGACCCTCAAGACGCAGCCGCCGATGATTGCCGATGATCTGCGCCGCCAGGCTGATCACTTCATCGACCTGTCGACACTTGCCAACAAGATTGGCCGCGATCCGTCCGAACGCCCTGTCCGTCCTGCACCCGTCGCGGATGACATCGACGATGAAGATGACGACTACTGAGATCTGATGTGATGTTGGGGACGGTGCCCACCGATCCGCCGCTTGATTGCGGCCTTTGCTCGCGACTGGTCGCCTTTCGCGAGGAGATGAACGCGCAGCACCCTGATTGGTTCAACGCACCCGTCCCCTCTTTCACGTCGCCAGATCCGCGTCTTCTGATCGTGGGCCTGGCGCCGGGCATGCGCGGTGCGAATTGCACCGGCCGGCCCTTCACCGGCGATTACGCCGGTGATCTTCTCTATGAGACGATGCTCGATTTCGGCTTCGCGACCGGTCAATACGAGGCCCGGCAGGATGACGGCCTTCGGCTGCGCGATGCGATGATTACCAACGCGGTGCGCTGCCTGCCTCCGCAGAACAAGCCGACGGGCGCGGAGATCAAGGCCTGCCGTCCGTTTCTCCTGTCTACTCTTGATGACAATCCCAGCATTCGCGCAGTCCTTGCCCTGGGCCGTATTGCGCATGAGACCTTCCTGTCCGCGATGGAACTGCGCCGGGCAAGCTTTGCTTTCGGCCACGGTGCACGCCATGAGCTGGGTGTTCGCAATCTGGTGATGTTCGACAGCTATCACTGCTCGCGCTACAACACGAATACCGGCCGACTGACGACCGAAATGTTCCGGTCCGTTTTTTCAGACATTCGAGAATTCCTGCCTGAAGCCTAGAAACTGCCGCTTCGCGCGATGTGACACGGCGCGGTCACTGGTTTTATTCGCCGGTTGAAAGCGCCCAACCTTCAGGACCCAGGTGTTCCTGTGGTTGAAAACGCGCCTTGTAGGCCATCTTGGGCGATCCCTCGACCCAGTACCCCAGATAGACATAGGGCAGGCCCAAGCGCCGGGCTCGCTGTATGTGGTCAAGTATCATGTAGGTTCCGAGGCCTACGCCGGTCACTTCCGGATCGTAGAAGGAATAGACCATCGAAAGGCCATCAGCGAGCTGATCGGTCAGGGCGACACCCAGAAGCGGTCCCTCGCCAACGCCGGTGATAAAGCTGTCCGGGCCGGTTTTGCGGTATTCCAGGACCATGGTCTCGACATGCGTGTCTTCCACCATCATCGCATAGTCCAGGACGCTCATCTCCGTCATGCCGCCATCTTCGTGGCGCTCGGTCAGATAGGAGCGGAACAGGTCATATTGCTCGGCCGAGGGGGCAGGCGGCAGCCGTGCGCCGACAACATCCTTGCCCAGCTTCCATTGGCGCTTGAGGGATTTGGTCCATTCGAAGTCGTCAACGCGAACGCGCACAGAGATACAGGCGCGGCAATTTTCGCAAGCTGGCCGGTAGGCGATATTCTGGCTGCGCCGGAAACCGCCGTGGGTAAGGACGTCATTGAGTGAAGGGGCGTGCTGTCCGATCAGGTGCGTGAACACCTTCCGTTCCTGTTTCCCGTCCAGATAGGGGCAGGGCGCCGGAGCGGTCAGGTAAAACTGAGGATGGTCCGTCGGGTGGCGCGTCACGTGTCCTCGTTACTCTCCCAAGGGCGGCCTAAAGCTCGTAATACCATGGCGCGACCAGTGAGAAGGTCAGCCACAAGAGGATCGCCAGAGGCGTGCCGGCCCTCAGAAAGTCCGAGAAACGATAGTGGCCCGGACCCATGACGATCAGGTTTGTCTGGTATCCGATCGGCGTGGCAAAGGAACAGTTTGCCGCAAAGATCAGACAGACAATAAATGCTTCCGGCGATTGTCCTGTTTGATTGGCAATATCAACGGCGATCGGCGTAAACAGTACTGCAGCCGCATTGTTTGACAGGAAATTGGTCAAAATCATGACAATCAGAAATAGGGCGGAGAGCATCACGGACGGGGAGCTCCCCTCGAGCAACGCGACCAGGCCGGTTGCGATGAAGCTGGCTCCACCCGTTGCCTGAAGCGCAACGGCACCGGCGAGCGAGGCTCCGACCAGCATGAAGATCCGGCTGTCGATGGCCCGCATCGCTTGCCGGATGTTCAAACACCCCGACGCGACCATGGCAAATGTGCCAGCGGTTGCGGCTGCGACTATCGGCACAAGGCCGAAAGCGGCCAGAGCGACGACAACGCCGAAAATGGCCAGGGCGCGTGGGGCATAGACACGGCGTGGGACCTCCGCGGTCGACCAGTCGAGCAGGAGGACGTCACGGTTGCCACGGAGCCGCGCGATCTGCTCTGCACTCGCGGCGACCAGAAGAACATCGCCGGCTTCCAGTCGCATGTCGTTCATGGCCATTCGCGGCATGCGGCTCCGGCGCTGGATACCCATGACCACACAGCCGGTTTCCGCGTGGAAACCGGACTGGAGCAAAGTACGCCCCATCAACCGTGATGCAGGAGCGATGACCACTTCGGACAAGGTCATGGATCCTGGTGGTGTGCCTGCGGCTTCGCTATTGTCTGTCTGGCCTGTGGTTTCCGTGTCAAGCAGGGGCTGACGCCTTGAAAGGGCATTAGCAAGGGCTGTCCTGGTCGCGGCAACAATCACCGTGTCACCAGGTGAGAGAACCACATTCTCAAAGGGCGGCAGCAGGGGCTTCTCGCCGCGCTGGACCAGTCGGACAGTCATGTCCTTGAGCGCTGGAAACATGCCTGAAACGGACTCGACACCCACAAGCGGGTGTCCGTAGGTGATGTTGATCTGGGCGATGAACTGCTTGCCGGAGGCTCCCTGGATTTCGTCAGCCATTGTCTTGCGCGGCTTGAGCAGGCGCGGCATGAGGAACAGCACATAGATGGCGCCCGTGCCTGCCATGAGCAGGCCGATGGCAGTGAAGCTGAAAAAACTCAGCCTGATATCTGATGTCTGGGCCGCGAAATTGGCGACCAGAAGGTTCGTGGACGACCCGATCAATGTGGTCATGCCACCAAGAATCGCGATGAAGGAAAGCGGCATCAGAACACGGGAAGACGACTGTCCCATCGTCGCGGCAACCGCGCTCAGGATCGGCAGGAACATGACGACGACGGGTGTATTGTTCAAAAAGGCGCTCAGGACGGCCACTGCCAGCAGAACCGGCACGGTCGCCATATGCGACCGACCACGGCTCCAGCGCACAATTACCTTGGCGGGATATTCAAGCGCGTCGGTCTGAAACAGGCCCTGGCCAATGATCAAAAGACAGATCACCGTTATGAGCGCCGAGTTTGAAAAGCCGACGAGAAAATCAGCCGGAACGATCGGCGTTCCGTCCACCTCGACTGGAAAAATCGTAAAAATCGCCATGAAGGCGACAACCGACCCGAGCGCGATGACCTCTATGGCGTAGCGCTCGGTTGCATAAAGAACGACCGTGGACACCAGGACCAGAAAGGTCAGTGCCATGGGGAAATCAATTACCAGCATTCACCAGCCCGTTGCGATCCTGGCCGAAGCCCAAGGTCAGCAGCTTAGAGCATCGGTGACCGCAAGTGAAAGAACCAACTCGCTTGTTCACCAGCGAATGTGAAATCTCATACCCGTCGGAGCGGTTTAGCGGCGCAAAGCCTCGGAATTCATCACAAGTGTGCCCAGCACAATGTCATGCAGCAGCCGTTTGCGATCCGAGAACAGTGAAATCAGCAAGATCAGGGGTGTCAAAAGCGATATGGAAAACCAGAAAAGGATGACGTGGACGGCCGCCAGCAGCGGGTAGGGACGCGCGCCATACCACAGGCGCATCTCAAGCCCCATCGCGCGCATTCCCGGCGTTGCCGCATTTCGTCCGCCAAGTGTAAAGGCCGTGTAGGCGATAGGCAGGAGCGGGCTGAGCACTGCAAACAACAGCCAGCCAAGGCCAAGCGTGAAAATGCCAAGAAAGAAAACCAGCACAGCTGCGGGCAGGAACAGGATCGCAACGGCGATCGCATCGATCAGGAATGCAAAGATCCGGCGGGTTCGCACACCCTCGAACAATTCGGGCTGCACAAGCGGGTCAAAGGCATCGCGGCGTTCGTCGGCATTGGAAAAGTCGGCGGACATGTGCAGGTCTCCGTTTGTATTCAACCCTTGATCTGGGGGTGTTCCCGGCAAATTGCAAATCGGAGGCTGCTCTTCGTCAGTCCATCCGCTCGCCGATTTCAAGGTGACGGACCGTAAATCCACGCTGCCGAAGGGCAGTGACGATTTCCTCGCCATGAGGTCTGTCAAACGCCTCAAAGGTAACGTCAAGGGTTGCGCCCTTGGCCGGAACGTTCAGGAACAGCCGATGATGGGCAACGTCGACCACATTGCCCTGCATGTCTCCGATGGTGGTAGCGATCTCGCCCAGGACGCCGGGACGGTCCGGCGTGTCGATGCGAATGGAGACCAGCCGTCCATCGCGTGCCAGCTCCCTGACCACGATTTTTGACAAGAGACGAGGGTCAATGTTGCCACCGCACAGCACTAGGCCAACACGCTTGCCGGCAAAGCGATCAGGGTCAGTCAGCATTCCGGCAAGCCCGGCTGCACCGGCGCCTTCGGCAATGGTTCGCAGGAGCGTCAGGTAAGCGTTGATAGCCTGCTCGATCGTGCTTTCCTTGGCAAGGATGATCTCGTCGACTGTCTGTTTGACCACCTCGGTGGTCAGCAGACCGATATCGCGCACGGCAATACCTTCAGCGATTGTCGCGCCCTCGCACCGAACGTCCTTGCCGTGCATGGCGCCCCACATGCCTGGATAGAGGACGGTTTCCACGCCCACGACTTCAATGCCTGGCTTGATTGCCTTTGCCGCGACGGCCATGCCGGAGATCAGTCCACCGCCTCCGACCGGAATGACGAGCGTGTCGAGATCCGGCTGGGCTTCGAGCATTTCGAGGGCGATGGTGCCCTGACCGTGAATGACGTGGGCATCATCGTATGGATGTACCCAGACGAGATTCTTTTCATCGGCGAGCCTGTCTGCCTCGGCCTTGGCTTCCGCAAGCGTGTTGCCGATCAGAACCACCTCCGCGCCATAGTCGCGTGTCGCGGAGATTTTCACAAAAGGGGTAAGGGCCGGCATGACGATCGTCGCCGGTATGCCCAGTCTCCCGGCATGATAGGCAACCCCTTGGGCGTGGTTTCCGGCGGAAACTGCGATCACGCCACGTTTGCGCTCGGCCTCGCTCAGACTGGAAAGCTTGACCAGCGCCCCGCGTTCCTTGAAGGCGCCGGTGACCTGCATGTTCTCGTATTTCACATAGACATCGGCGCCGGTCAGTCGCGACAGGCGCGGAGCGGGCAGGCAGGGCGTCTTGAGGACCGCGCCGCTGATGAGATCAGCCGCCTTGCGGATGCCGTCGATCGTGACTTGCGCCGGATCGGAATGGGAAAAAGCATCACTCATGTGCGTTCAGTCAGCAGCTTTGCCACCCGCGGTGCGAAATAGGTGAGGATGCCGTCGGCACCTGCGCGTTTGAAAGCCATCAGGCTTTCTAGCATCGCACGCTCTCCATCGATCCAGCCGTTGGCGCTGGCTGCTTCGATCATCGCGAATTCACCTGATACCTGATAGGCATAGGTCGGCATCCGGAAGCTTTCCTTGAGGCGGCAGACGATGTCCAGATAAGGCAGTCCCGGTTTCACCATGATCATGTCCGCGCCCTCGGAGATGTCCAGTTCGGCTTCGCGGATTGCTTCATCCGTATTACCGCAATCCATCTGGTAGGTGCGCTTGTCGCCGATCAGGGTGGCGTTGGTTCCGATCGCATCCCGAAACGGGCCGTAGAAGGCAGACGCGTATTTGGCGGTATAGGCCATGATCTGGGTGTGCCGCAGGCCAGCGTTGTCGAGCGAACCGCGAATGGCCGCCACTCGGCCGTCCATCATGTCTGAAGGCCCGATGATGTCGGATCCTGCCTCGACCTGGTTCAGGGCCTGGCGGCAGAGCTGGTCAACCGTCTCGTCGTTGAGGATGGTTTCTCCGTCCAGAAGCCCGTCGTGCCCGTGGCTGGTGTAGGGGTCCAGTGCGACATCCGTCATCAGGCCGATGTTCAACCCGAGTTTCTTGATCTCCCGGCAAGCGCGGCAGACAAGGTTCTGCGGATTCAGGGCCTCGCTTCCATGCGTGTCGCGAAGCGCATCCTCCGTGTAGGGGAAGAGCGCGAGGACCGGAATGCCAAGACTCTCTGCTTTCACCGCGTCCTTGACGACCTCGTCTACAGACAGGCGCTCGACACCGGGCATGGAGGCCACTGGCTGACGCACACCCGTGCCCTCGACCACAAAGATCGGCCAGATGAGGTCATGAACCGTCAATACCGTTTCACGCACCAGCCGTCGGCTCCAGTCTGTGCCCCTGTTGCGGCGCATGCGGCGACCACCAAGGATCTCATCCATGGTTTCGGATGTGATCGACGGGCGGCGGGAAGACGAAGACATATGTGTGTTCCTAGCTGGACGAGTGCATGGCGAGAACGCTTGTTCCGCGCGACCTTACGACCTCAATGGCGCGAGGGGGCCATCGAAGTCAAGTGAGCCGGGCTCAAGCATTGCTGTTCGCCAGGCTTGCAGCCCGATGCAAGCGATGCAGAAATCGCTCGGGTCTCAGGCCGGTGCACTCTTGGTCGCCTTGGCGTCTTCCATGTAAAGCGACTGGGCAAAAGACGGAAATGCGAAAGCTGGCATCGGCTTGCTGAAGAAGTAGCCTTGAAAGACCGTGCAGCCGAGCGACATGAATCTCTCAAGCTGTTCCTCTTCCTCGATGCCTTCCACCATGACCGAGATGTTCATGGATACGCCAAGTTCCAGAATGCTCTTGACGATCAACTCGTTTGCTTTGTTCAGGGCAACATTCGTCAGCGACCGGTCGATCTTGATCGTGTCGAGAGGCAATTCCTTGAGATAGTGGATCGATGTGTGCCCCATGCCGAAGTCATCCAGGGCGATCCTGACGCCAGCGATCCGAAGCTCATGAAGCGTCAGCACAGCGCGTTTGTCCGGGAGCAAGGCGCTGGTTTCGGTGATCTCCAGTTCGACCTGCCGGGGTGTCAGGCCACTTTCCCGAATGATGCCGAGCGCCTTCTCGCAGAAGTCAGGGTTGCTGAGCTGGCGTGGCGAGACATTGACGGCGAGTGTGCATTCCTCTGCAAGCCAGTGGCTCCACTCGGCGCGTTTCGCGCAAGCTTGCCGCAGGATATGGAAGCCGAGCTCGTCCAGATGCCCGCTTTCTTCGGCCAATGCGATGATCAGGGGCGGCGCAATCCGGCCAAGAGACGGGTGCTCCCACCGCAGCAAGGCTTCCGTACCCGAAACCTCGCGGTTCTTGACATTGATTTGCGGCTGATACTCAAGAAACAGCTGCTCGGAGCTCTTCAGTGCTTCGTCGAGATCACGGGCCAATGTCGTGGCCAGTCGCCCTTCGGGGCCATGCATGTCCAGAAGGTGGGCGCCAGGAAATGGAGCGTTCTGAGCTTCAGATTGCTTTTGCAATGATTGCAGAAGCTTGAGCTGCCGCATCATTCCGGCTTGCTCCGATAGACGAACGAAGGGCATGTAGATCAAGGTTCCAATCACCAAACTGAAGACCTGCAGCAATGCGCCCGCGATGGAGCCTGTGACCAGGTAGCCACTGGCAAAGACCGGTGTCGTCCACGTGGCAAATTTGGTTATGCGGGGCACAAGTTCCAGGTCGATTGCAGTAAAGGCGGTGATGGCCTGGACCAAAGGTGTCGTGATCAGGGGGATGACATAGAGCGGATTGAGTACAAGAGGGATCCCGTACATCAACGGCTCGTTGACGTTGAACAGGGCCGGTACCAGGGCGATGAAAGCGAACTTTCGGCTCGTAGCCGTTCTTCCTGCGATCACCAACGCGAGAATGAGGCAAAGGGTGCTTCCTGAGCCGCCCATGCGGGTGAAGAAGTCAAAGAACTGCGCGGTCAGAATATAGGGCGGCGGCGTCCCCGCGCGCGCGGCCAGAGAGTTTGCCGCAGCGGCCTGGTCGAAAACGACTTCATGCACAGGGGAAAGGATGTTGGGTCCGTGAAGGCCGAAAAACCAAAGCACCTGGACGGAGAACTCATAGAGCAGCGAAAAGATCAACTGGTCGTCTGAGGTTGCCGGAATGGACGCCAGAAAGCTTGCGAACAAGGCCTCGAGTCCGGGTACAATGCTGATCATCAATAACATCTTGGCGATGCAGAAAATCACGATTGTCGCCATGGCGGCCGGCATCAGCAGAAACACATCGCCGATAAGTGGATCATGCCCGAAGGCGCCGACAGGCAGGCGAAGGGCGCGGATCTGCGACAGCCTGAACAGCAACCAACTCGCCAGGGCAGAGGTTGCCAGCGCGGTGAGAATGTTGTTGCGAACGGACAGGACTTCAACGAACCCAGCGTCACCGTCCGGTGCGACTATCACGAAAAAGCAGGCCACAACGACCATCGCCGTCAACGCAGAGTTTGCGCGCAATTGCCCCGGCTTGCGCGGTTGAAGGTTCGCCAGGGTGATCGAGAAGCCGATCAGTACCACCAGTGCCGCGATGCCAAAACTACTGTCGATCAGAGCATTGCAAAAGGTCGCGAAGTGAGGACTCTTGAGGAAACCGAATTGGGGAAACGGTGGGTTCCTCAGCAGCAGGGCGATGGCCCCGAGCATGATCAGGGGCAGCGACAGTGCCAAGCTTCTGTGAGCTGCGATAAAGTATGCATTCTGTTCAAAACGCCCAGAGAGGTCCAGAAACCCGGCTTTTAGCCGGGATATTGTCGCATCCGTGCGATTTGTATTTTTCATTTTTTGCTCCGCAACGAGGCGTCAGCGCGTATGCCAAATGGCGTGACGAAACTCCAACACAATTTGCGAGTGAAAGTTGTAAATAATAATATAAATCGTTGAAATTGACAGGGGCGGGAGGCTTTTGAGCGTTGCTGGAACTCTCCTGAATCCAAAGAGAGGTAATATGGCCAAGGTCTGCTGCAAACCGCCTCTTCCAGGTGTTGCGAGTTGAAGGGTATAAATAAAGATACTGATATATTTGGATTTTTTGATCTGTTTGACGTTTACGTCAAAACAGCTTAATCGCTTGTAGTAGGAGGATTTCGGATCTTGCGGCCAACGCGGGTCCATTCATGGGAGGACTAGCCGTGGATTTTTCCCTCAGTGAGGATCAGCGTGCGTTTCGCGACATGGCTTCGGCCTTTGCGCGCGACGAAATGGAACCCTATGCCCGAGAGTGGGATGAAAAGGCGTATTTCCCCGAGGAGACCCTTCGTCAGGCGGCGTCTCTTGGATTTGGCGGCATCTACGTGCGCGAGGACGTTGGTGGGTCGTCCCTGACGCGCACGGACGCGGCGATCATATTCGAGGAACTGGCAAAGGGCTGCACATCGACGGCCGCCTATATCTCCATTCACAATATGGGCGCCTGGATGATCGACACCTATGGCTCGCAAGAGCTGCGCCAAGCCTACCTGCCAGATCTGTGCTCCATGACAAGGTTCGCCAGCTACTGCCTGACCGAGCCGGGATCCGGGTCGGACGCGGCCAGCCTCAGGACATCGGCGCGCGATGACGGCGATCACTATGTCTTGAATGGCTCCAAGGCGTTCATTTCCGGCGGTGGCGTCAGCGATGTTTACGTCACCATGGTGCGGACGGGCGGAGCAGGGCCCAAGGGCATCAGCTGTGTCGTGGTCGACAAGGATACGCCCGGCTTGTCCTTCGGGGCGCAGGAGGTAAAGCTCGGCTGGAAGAGCCAGCCAACTGCCCAAGTCAACTTTCAGGACTGCCGCGTACCCAAGGCAAACCGGCTTGGTGCTGAAGGTGAAGGCTTCAAGATCGCCATGGCAGGTCTCGACGGCGGCCGCATCAACATCGGTGCCTGTTCGCTTGGCGCCGCCCAGACCTGTCTCGATCGTTCGACAGCCTATCTGAAGGAGCGCAAGCAATTCGGCAAGGCCCTGGCAGAGTTTCAGGCCTTGCAGTTCCGCCTCGCGGACATGGCGACCGAGCTCGAGGCTGCACGGTTGCTGCTCCACAAGGCCGCCGGCCTTGTCGACGGGAAGGCTGTGGATGCCACCAAGATGGCGGCCATGGCGAAGCGTTTGGCGACTGATACCGGCTTCAAGGTGGTCAACGAAGCGCTGCAGCTTCACGGCGGATATGGCTATCTGCGCGATTATCCGATCGAACGCTACTTGCGCGACGTCCGCGTGCATCAGATTCTGGAGGGCACAAACGAAATCATGCGCGTCATTATCGCCCGCCAGCTTCTGGCAGACTGATTGGGCTCACTACATTGATGAAAATTCGGATCACCAGGAGGCCACGCCCTTGACTGACGACATTCTCTTCGAACAGCGCGGCTTTGCCGGCGTTGTGACGCTCAATCGCCCCAAGGCGCTCAATGCACTCAACCACCCGATGGTTACCGCACTGTCGGCAAAGCTGACGGAATGGGCCGACGATGACAGCGTGCGCCATGTGAGCCTGGCCGGAGCAGGGGAAAAAGCCTTTTGTGCCGGCGGAGACATCCGCAAGATCTACGACATGAAGCTTGCAGGAGAGGCTGGTCTTCCAGAGTTCTTTCGCGATGAGTATCTGCTGAACGCGCAGATCAAGGCATTCCCCAAGCCCTACATCTCACTGATTGACGGCATCGTCATGGGCGGTGGTGTCGGTCTTTCTGCTCATGGAAGTCATCGCGTCGGCACCGAATTCACGATGTTCGCCATGCCGGAGACCGGCATCGGTTTCTTCCCGGACGTTGGAGGCACATTCTTTCTGCCGCGCATGCCACGCTTCACCGGCACCTATTGCGCCATGAGTGCCGGGCGCCTGAAGCAGGCTGACGCTTGTCAGACCGGTGTCCTGACCCACTGTATTCAACGCGACAGCGTCGGGGCGCTTTTGAAGGCGCTTGAAACGAGTGACGACGTCGATGCAGCAATCAAGGCATATGCCGTCGACCCTGGCGTCTCTGAATTGATGAAACATGCAGATCTGATCGAATCGGCCTTTTCTGCCGACTCGGTGCACGCAATTATGGAGCAGCTTGACGCTTCGGGTGAGGAATTCGCGGCAAAGACCGCCGCTGCCATCCGTTCTAAGTCTCCGACCAGCGTGCATCTTGCCTTTGAGCAGATGCGCCGTGGTGCTTCCCTGGACTTTAACGGCTGCATGAAACTCGAGTACCGCATTGTCAGCGAGGTTCTTCAGGGTCATGACTTCTTTGAAGGGGTTCGGGCTGTGCTTGTGGACAAGGATCATGCGCCAAAATGGCAACCTGATCAGTTGGATCAGGTAGACAGCGCCGCTCTGCAGGCGTATTTCGAAGAGCCCACAACAGGCGACCTTCCACTGACCTGATCGGATCCGGCCATGATCACCAGCTTCCAGGACCTTATACAAACGCGCCCGCCGTGGAGCACGGTCCTGATCTGGTATCTCAGAGGCATTGCGCTGCTTCTGGTCGGGGGGGGCATCATCCACTGGGCGCGCATCGTCGGCTTTGTGCCCTGGCGCGGCCTGTGGTTCTGGGACATGCCGATCGAGTGGCAGGCGGCAACCGTCTTTTTCGCCGTGCTCGATCTTGTGGCGGCGACGGGCCTTTGGCTGGCTGTGTCATGGGGGACGGTGATGTGGCTCTTTCGCGCCATGAGCCAGATCGTGATGCATTCCCTCTTTTCCGATATCTATGGGCGCCGACCTTATGAGATCTCGTTCTACATTCTGACGATCGCCATCTATCTCCTGCTCATGTACCTGATGGAGCGTGAAAACCGCACCAATTAGCAGGGGGGGCGTCAGAATCATTTTCGTCCTGGCCCTTGAGCCGGGTTTTCAGTCATTCGCCATCGGGAGGAAAACATGGCAACGAACATCGGTTTCATCGGACTTGGCAATATGGGCGGCCCCATGGCTGCCAACCTGGTCAAGGCGGGCCACAAGGTCTGCGGCTTTGATCTGTCCGAGGCAGCACTGGCTGCGCTCGAGGCCGCAGGTGGAAGCCGTGCCGAGAGCCTTGCCGATCTTGCCGAAGGCGCCGATGTGATTGTCACCATGCTTCCCGCCGGCGCCCATGTGCGCAAGATCTATCAGGGCGAAGGCGGCATCCTCGACAACGCACGTCCCGGTACGCTCTTGATCGACAGCTCCACAATCGATGTCGACAGCGCCCGCGTTGTCGCGGCCGCAGCCGCTGACAAGGACATGCCGATGGTCGACGCGCCCGTGTCCGGCGGCGTCGGCGGTGCGACGGCAGGAACTCTTACCTTCATGGTCGGCGGACCCGAATATGCATTTGCTGCCGCCAAGCCGTTTCTGGACATCATGGGCAAGACGATTGTTCATGCTGGCGACGCGGGAACGGGGCAGGCCGCCAAGATCTGCAACAACATGATCCTCGGCATTTCGATGATTGGCGTCAGCGAAGCCTTCGTCCTTGCTGAACGACTTGGTCTCGATCCGCAGAAACTTTTCGACATTTCCTCAACCGCTTCGGGCCAGTGCTGGGCGTTGACGTCCTATTGTCCCGTCCCGGGACCATTGCCATCCTCACCCGCGAACCGGGATTACCAGCCCGGCTTTGCGGCTGAAATGATGCTCAAGGATCTGAAGCTGGCCCAGGACGCGGCGCATTCTTCTGGAGCCGCGACACCGCTCGGCGCGCAGGCTGCCGCGCTTTACTCCCTCTTCTGCAACTCGGGCGGTGAGGGTGTCGACTTCTCTGGTATAGTGAAATACCTGCGCGGAACATCATGAATCAAATGTTTCAAGCCTTTGGACAAACGCCTGAAAACATTTAACTTCTGATTCAGCGTGTCTCTTAAGCGGATTTTAGAAGCGTCTGTGTACTGTGATGATCAAGGTGGGAAAAATATCCACCGAGTGACAGGTATATAGAGGCGCAAACATATGATCACCGCAACAAGGGCAGTCGATGCAGTGGTACAGGGCGAAGGGGAGACGGAAATCAAACCGCTCTACCTGGAAGCGCTGACGCTCGTTGAGCGGCTGCATCGTCGACTCCTCGATGTTATCAAGGATGAGTTTGACCGTATGGGCCGGTCCGATGTGAACAGCGTGCAGGCTCTGCTCCTATTCAACATCGGCGACGCCGAACTGACGGCAGGCGAGCTGCGGACACGCGGCTATTACCTGGGGTCAAACGTATCCTACAATCTGAAGAAACTGGTCGAGACCGGTTACATTCACCATCAGCGTTCGCGCATGGACCGCCGTTCGGTCCGTGTCTCCCTGACCGACAAGGGCCAGGAAGTCGCAAGGATCGTCAACGATCTTTACGAGCGTCACATGCTGTCGGTGGAGCAGGTGGGCGAGATCGGACCGGAAGACTTTGTTTCCTTGAACAAGTCTCTCCGCCGTCTGGAACGCTTCTGGACCGACCAGATCTTGTATCGTCTCTAAAATTTAGCGACAGATCCAGATGACGAGAAACGCCGTTCCGGGTAAACTGGGACGGCGTTCCTCGTTCTGCCATCAGCCTTGTGCCGGGTGGGATGGAAATCGCCCGCTTGACCAAAATTTGCCTGCGGATGCGTTTCGTCAGAGCTCAATTGTGGCACTGCGACATGATCTGGACACATTGAAATGGCTTGGTTAAGCGGATTGTGCGAAGATGATGTGCCCAGCTGGCCTTTTTTGACGCCATTTTGTTAAGCAAGATAATGCTAGGCAGCACATAAGTTCCTAGCTTCGAATTTCGACTGGTGATGTGCACGATGATGAATCTTGGCCGATCTTTTGATTTCCGTCCCGAACTGCTGCGCTCTGCTGTGGCAAAAGCCGCGCGTTTTGGCGGAAAGGGCAGCCTCGGCAGGTTCGCCGTCTGTGGCACCATGCTGTCTTCGATGATCATCGGCCTCGGAGCTGCATCCGTTGCCCAGGCAGAATCGCCTCTTCAGGCTCTGCGCCAGCATCAGCAGCGTGTTGAGTGGGAAGATCGTTTCGATGCGACGATGGAATCGCTGCAGGCGATGAAGTCGTCGAACCCGACGCTTTCACCCGAAACGGCAAATTACATCTCCGTTGCCATCGACCATTATTCACGGATTGTGCAGCTGGGCGGCTGGGGCCGGGTCAGCGATGTCGGCAAGCGCCCGCTGCGTATCGGCGCAAAGGATGCGCGCGTTCTTGAACTGCGCAAGCGTCTGATGGCCTCTGGCGATCTCGAACAGACCGCCGGCCTTTCCAACACGTTCGATTCCTACGTCGACGCAGGGCTGCGCCGTTTTCAGATGCGCCACGGTCTGATTCCTGACGGTGTTTTGGGCAAATCCACTGTGACAGCGCTCAATGTCCCCGCAGAAGTGCGTCTGCGCCAGCTTGAGACCAACCTGATACGCTTGCGTGCCATGTCAGGGTTCCTCGGCGACCGTTACGTGATGGTCAACATACCTGCCGCCGAGATCGAAGCCGTTGAAAACGGCCACGTCCGCTCGCGCCACAACGCAGTGGTTGGCAAGATTGACCGCCAGACACCGATCCTCAACAGCAAGATCTACGAACTGAACTTTAACCCCTACTGGACCGTCCCAGTCTCGATCATCCGCAAGGACCTGATCCCGAAGATGAAGGAAGATCCTCAGTATCTGGCCAAGAACAAGATCCGGATCTTCGACTGGAAGGGCAATGAGCTCAGCTGGCAGCAGATCGACTGGAACACGGAAGAAGCGATAAAATATCAGTTCCGTCAGGAGCCGGGCGAGATCAACTCTCTCGGTAGCGTCCGAATCAACTTCCACAACCAGCACCAAGTCTATCTGCATGATACGCCTTCGAAATCACTGTTTGGCAGTGATTACCGCTTCCACTCATCCGGTTGCGTACGCGTGCAGAACGTCAAGGAGCTCGTGACCTGGCTTTTGCAGTCCACCACGCCGGACTGGAACCGTTCACGGGTTGACGAGATGATCCGCGTGGGCGAGCGCGAGGATGTGCGGCTCAAGTCGAGCATTCCGCTCTATCTGACCTACATCACTGCCTGGTCGACGGCGGACGGTGTCATCCAGTTCCGCGATGATATCTACAACCGCGATGGTCTGTATTCCGCACCGGATGACATTGCCGGTTTCCAGGCGCGTCTCTGATCGAACCGTTGTCTGGACCGGTCCCGGACTTGGGGCAGGACTTGGGGCAGGGCTTGCCAAGTCCGGCCGGGCATGTCTTTGTCATGGTTCCGAGCTATCTCACCGCGGAATGAGTCTGCATCCATGAGCCGCCAAGGTCCCGTTCCAGGCGAAATATACATCGAGTTTCATCCCGTCGGCCAACAGGTCAAGGTGACGGCGATTGATGCGTCGACGGGCATCGAAGTGGTGGTCATCGGCCCGTCCAAGGCCGCGTCGGCCGATCTCAAGAATCTCGCTGTTCGCAAACTGTTGCGCAGGATAGAGCGTGAAGCGCCGCCAGCTGCGCCATCGTCGGCGCGTGGTCGCATCGTCTGACGCGGGTAAGATCCCCAAATGTGTTTCGCCGGAAGGGTGTCGGTTTTATGAGGGCCTGCGTCGGCGTGGCTCTTGGATCGCTGCCGTCTCTATGGTAGTTCCGACGCCAACAGAATGCGGCAGGCAGGTGATGCCGATGTCGCGCTGCAGGGCATAGTGCCCCACTTGTCGAGCTCCAGCTGAAAAGGAAGGTGCGATGTCTTTGACAGATTCCGCGACCAGCCAGTCTTCTTTCTCCGATTTCTTCACGCGCCCGCTTGCCGAGAGCGATCCCGAGCTGTTCGGTTCGATTGAAAAGGAACTCGGTCGTCAGCAGCATGAGATCGAGCTCATTGCATCTGAAAACATTGTGTCGCGGGCTGTTCTGGACGCGCAAGGCTCGGTTCTTACCAACAAATACGCCGAAGGCTATCCGGGAAAGCGCTACTACGGCGGCTGCGAGTTCGTCGACATCGCCGAGGATCTGGCCATTGACCGTGCCAAAAAGCTGTTTGGATGCGATTTCGCAAACGTTCAGCCGAGCTCGGGCAGTCAGGCAAACCAGTCTGTCTTTCTGGCGCTGATCAAGCCTGGCGATACCATTCTGGGCATGAGCCTGGATGCAGGTGGTCACCTGACCCATGGTGCTCGTCCGAACATGTCCGGCAAATGGTTCAACGCAATCCAGTACGGTCTGGATCTCGACACGGGCCTGATCGATTATGACGCGATGGCCGAGCTGGCGCGTGAGCACAAGCCGAAGCTGATCATTGCCGGTGGCTCTGCCTATTCCCGTCAGATCGATTTCGCCAAGTTTCGCGAAGTTGCGGACGAAGTCGGTGCGTTCCTGATGGTCGACATGGCGCATTTTGCCGGTCTTGTGGCCGCAGGAGAACATCCGAGCCCGTTCCCTCACGCAGATGTTGCGACCACGACCACCCACAAGACGCTGCGCGGTCCGCGCGGCGGCATGGTTCTGACCAATGACGAGGCGATCGCCAAGAAGATCAACTCTGCGGTTTTCCCAGGCTTGCAGGGTGGCCCGCTCATGCATGTCGTCGCTGCAAAGGCCGTGGCCTTCGGCGAGGCGCTGGCACCAGGCTTCAAGGACTACGTCAAATCCGTGCGTGCCAATGCCCAGGTGCTGGCCGAAACCCTGCGTGAAGGTGGCGTCGAGATTGTATCCGGCGGTACAGACACCCATTTGATGCTGGTTGATCTGCGTCCCAAGATGCTGACCGGTCGCGACACTGAAAACAGCCTTGGCCGGGCAGCCATCACCTGTAACAAGAACGGTGTCCCGAACGATCCGCAGAAGCCTATGATCACCTCGGGCATCCGTCTTGGAACACCAGCAGCAACGACCCGCGGCTTCGGCATTGCCGAGTTCCGCGAAGTCGGTCTGTTGATTACGGAAGTTCTCGATGGCCTGAAAGCTGCAAACAGCGAAGATGGCAATGCTGCTGTCGAAGCTGCGGTGAAGGCGAAGGTCGAGGCCCTGACGGCTCGCTTCCCGATCTACCCGGCCTGATTTGGCCGCCTAACGGAGAACAGCATGCGGTGTCCCTATTGCGGCGGTGATGAAACCCAGGTCAAGGACTCCCGTCCGACCGAGGACAACACGGCCATTCGCCGGCGCAGGGTTTGCAACACCTGTGCCGGACGCTTCACCACCTTCGAGCGCGTGCAGCTGCGCGAGCTCATGGTGCTGAAGCGGTCGGGACGTCGCGTGCCGTTTGATCGTGAAAAGCTCATGCGCTCGGTCTCTATCGCCGTGCGCAAGAGGCCTGTCGAGCCCGAGCGGATCGAGCGGATGGTCAGTGGTATCGTCCGTCAGCTGGAAAGTTCCGGTGAAAGCGATGTCACTGCCGAGAGTATTGGAAATCATGTCATGGAAGGCCTGAAGGGCATCGATGATGTGGCTTATGTACGCTTTGCATCGGTCTACAAGAATTTCCGGGAAGCCAAGGATTTTGAGGCACTTCTCGATGAATTGAGTGGACCGGATGGCCAGCCTCTGGTCGATCTGTAGGAGGGGCGCCCGCAAGGTGCGCTCATGCCTCAATCGTCCAGCCAGAGGGTGACACGCAACTCATGACGACCATTGCCGAACAGGATAGCCGTTTCATGCTGGCGGCGGTGCGTCTCGCGCGCCGTGGCCTTGGGCGCGTCTGGCCCAATCCGTCCGTGGGCGCGATCATTGTCGCTCAGGATGACAACGGCGACGATGTGCTTGTCGGCCGTGGTGTTACCTCCCGGCCGGGGAGTGCACATGCGGAAGTGAATGCCCTGCGCCAGGCTGGCGAGCGCGCGCGCGGCGCGACCTGCTATGTAACGCTCGAACCCTGTTCCCATTTCGGTCGCACGCCGCCCTGTTCCAGTGCCTTGATCAAGGCTGGCATCGCCCGTGTGGTGATTGGAATGCGCGATCCCAATCCGCGGGTCGCGGGCAGGGGCATCACCATGTTGCAAGAAGCTGGTGTCGAGGTGCTCGTTAGCGTCGAGTCGAAGGCCTGTGAAGACCTTCACAATGGCTTTTCCTTGCGGATCACGGAACAGCGCCCGCATGTGTTCTTGAAACTGGCGGTCTCGCAGGATGGGTTCATAGGCCGTCCCGGCGCCGGTCAGATCAGGATTTCATGCCCCTTGTCCATGCGGCACGTTCATGGGTTTCGCGCCTCGCACGACGCGATACTCGTGGGCATCGGCACCGCCCTGGCTGATGACCCGCAGCTGACTTGCCGCCTGCCAGGCATGGCAGACCAGTCACCGGTTCGGGTGGTTCTGGACGCTGCAGCGAAGCTGCCTGTGAACTCAAAACTGGTTCAGACAGCTGCTGATGTACCGGTCTGGCTGATTGCAGGCAACGACGCCGATCCCGAGCGGATCAAGGCCTTGGCAAATGAGGGCGTGCTGATCGTGCGTGTTCCCTTGGAAGATGGCCGCATCACACCGTCTGTAGCCCTGCGCGCACTTGGAACGCGCGGCGTCACGCGGTTGATGATCGAGGGTGGCTCGCGCATCGCCAGCGCCTTCCTGAGCGCAGAATGTGTTGATGACATGTGTGTGGTGACCGGAGCGGTTGAGGTCGGCGCGGGCGGCATACCGGCCCTGCACGGTCTTGACCTTGAAGCGGTGCTGTCCGATACCAGATATCAACGCATCGACAGCGGCCGTTTGAATGGTGATACCTATCTCTATTTGCGCAAACGTGCCTGAACTTGAAATCGAAGCTGAAACTGGAAGTGGGGCCTGACATGTTCACCGGTATTGTCACCGACCTTGGCGAGATCCTGTCAGTCGAGAAGATTCCGGCAGGGATCAGAACCCGCATCCAGACTGTTTATGATCCAGATGGCATCGACCTGGGCGCATCCATTGCCTGTGGCGGTCCTTGTCACACGGTAACGGCCAAGGGCCACGGCACGGACGGGAGCAACTGGTTCGAGGTCGAATCAGCGGCAGAGACCCTTGCCCTGACAACAGCAAGCCAATGGGCCGTCGGTCAGAAGTTGAATCTGGAACGTTCCCTCGCCATGGGCACGGAACTGGGCGGTCATCTGGTACTCGGCCATGTTGACGGCACTGCGAGGATCACCAAGCGGACCGATCACGAAGACAGCGTATACTTCCAGTTTGAAGCCTCCCGGGATGCCGCACCTTTCATCGCCAGAAAAGGCTCGGTCTGTCTCGACGGGACCTCCCTGACCGTCAATGAGGCCGAAGGGCTGCTGTTCTCCGTTTTCCTGATCCCGCACACGCTCGCCGTCACCACATGGGGGGAGCGGCAGGAGGGGGATCTGGTGAATCTTGAAGTCGACATGATGGCCCGTTATGCAGCACGTCTTGCGGAATTCACGCGCGAGGCGTAACTGAAGGCAGCGACTGGCGCAGCCGGCCAGAGCGGCTCGCGTTTACCAGACCTTGTTTTTCTCCCCAGCGATAGCCCGCCGGGGCAGGGAACGGGGTGGACAAATTCGCACGGGCATGGTTCCTGTCGCGACCCTCAAGAAAGACGAATGGACCCATGGCCTCAGCACCGAAGATCCTGATCATCGAAGCCCGTTTCTATGACGATCTTGCAGACGCCCTCGCCGAAGGCGCGATCCAGGCGATCGAGGCAGCAGGGGGAACCTACGAGCGCATCCCGGTGCCTGGAGTTCTGGAAATTCCGGCAGCCCTTTCGATGGCCATGACTGCCATGGAAAACGATGGTGAGCTCTATGATGGATTTGTGCTTTTGGGCGCAGTGATCCGCGGGGAGACCTCTCACTATGATATTGTTGCCAATGAATCGGCTCGGGTCATCATGGATCTGATGGTCGATGCGGATCTGGCGATCGGCAACGGCATCCTGACTGTCGAAAACGATGCCCAGGCCTGGGCACGGGCAAAGGTCAGTGAAAAGAACAAGGGCGGCGCGGCGGCTGAAGCAGCCTTGGCCATGATCGCCCTGCGCGAACGGCTCGGAGTTTAACAATATGACCGACAAGGTCGAGCAATCGAAGCCCCATACGGACTCAAAACCGAAAGACGACGGCCCACGCCCGGCGAACAAGCGCGGCGTTGCCCGTCTTGCGGCTGTGCAGGCCCTCTATCAGATGGATGTGGGCGGTGCGCCGCTCTCCGACGTGGTGAGCGAATTCACTGCGTTCCGTCTCGGCAAGGAGCTGGACGGCGAGCAATACCGCGATGCGGACGAACAGTGGTTCAAGGACATCGTCAAGGGTGTCGTGTCGGATCAGAAGTTCCTCGATCCCTTCATTCACACGGCCTTGAGCGAAGGCTGGCCGCTGAAGCGCATCGACAGCCTGTTGCGCGCCATCCTGCGCTCCGGCGGATTTGAGCTGCTACGGCGCAAGGATGTGCCGGCTCGGGTGATCATTTCCGAATACATCGATGTCGCCAAGGCGTTCTTTCAGGAAGATGAGCCGGGTCTCGTAAATGGCGTTCTGGACCGGCTTGCCCACGACTTGCGCAACAGCGAGTTCGTGGCGCCAGATGTGCAGTCAGACGAGCAGTCGGGCGAGCAGCCGGGCGAGGCTGGCACCGGCGAGGCGTGACCATGGCCGGTGACCGGCCGAACGAGGCGGGACCAGAGCAACCCGGTGCCGATCGACGGTCCGGCGAGTTTGAGCTGATCAAGCGCCATCTGGCGCCGCTGGCCAGCGATCCGGGCAGCCTCGGCCTCACCGACGATGCCGCGGTCTATACGCCCCAAGAGTGTCACGAGCTGGTCCTGACCAAGGACTTGCTGGCCGCCAACGTTCATTTCTTTGCAGACGATCCACCCGAGGCCATCGCCGCCAAGGCGCTCAGGGTCAACCTGTCGGATCTGGCCGCCAAGGGCGCCGTCCCGACGGCCTATCTGCTCGGCCTTGGATTGCCCGACGACTGGCAGGAAGACTGGCTGGAGCGTTTCTGCTGCGGGCTGTCCGGTGATCAATCGGCTTTCAACGTGGTCCTTTTGGGCGGAGATACCATCCGCACCGGAGACGGCCTGCAGATTTCAGTGACGGCCATTGGCGAAACGCCCGTCGGCTCGGCCGTCCGCCGCAACGGTGCTGAGGCGGGCGATCGTGTCTACGTCTCGGGAACCATAGGCGATGCTGCCGCCGGTCTGAAGGCGCGGCTTGATCCGGGCTTTGCGCACCGTTTGGGCCTTGCCGATAGCGATCACCGTCATATCCTCGACCGCTACCTGCTGCCCCAGCCAAGGGTGAAGCTCACAGGCGCCGTTCGGGCAAGCGCCAGTGCTGCCATGGATATTTCCGATGGTCTGCTGGCAGATGCGGCGCATCTTGCCCGGGCGTCCGGCGTCGATCTTGTTCTGGACATGGCGGCCGTGCCCCTGTCTGCGGCGTTGGCGGCCATTGCGAGGGCGGACGAACAGATGTTTCACGCCTGCCTCAACGGCGGCGATGACTATGAAATCCTGACTGCCGTGCCGGAAGACAGGGCCAGCGCCTTCGAGGCAGATGCCGCAGCTGCCGGCTGTCCGGTGACGCGCATCGGCAAGGTTGGATCCGGCAGCGGAGAAGTGCATCTTCAAGGCCCTGACGGTCCGCTCCCGCTCGACCGGTTTCCCGGATTTCGGCACTTTTAAGCGACGTGGTCCAGCTGCCCGTCCGCAGCCCTCATCGTGACGCGCACGGAGATCCCGGCCATCGCCAGTCATTCTCGGGCTTGTCACGAGGGTCCATGCAGCGTTTCCACCCATGCTTCGTTATGCCGGACCCGCGTTTCGCGGCGTGTCTGTCGCCTGGAACGACGCGTGCGTGAAGGACGCGGGCACAGTAACAAGGCACCGGAGTTTCTCCCCCCACACACAGGCCGTCATCCCCGTCTGGTGCGGGGATCCAATCCACCTCGCAACCCGGGAGAAAGTGGCGAACGCGCCGATGCCCTTCAGCAACCGCCGTGCCCCTGAACCAACGGGTCGGGTGCCAATGGGGCCCTCGCGGATGACGGCGGAGGGGAGGGGCTGCGGGGGCAAACAGCTCGTCCAGCTGGCCCGGGCCTCTGCTCGGCTTGCCACTGAGGCACCTTCACTGTCTGTCCAATCGAAGACTGTCGTGCGGCCCCAAGACGGACGTTCACCGGATTTCTGCCCAACCTCCAAAGCTGCCGTTGGTCGCGCGACGTGCAAAGGTCAATAGAGGGCGGGAAGCGGACGTTTGCTGCGGTTGGAATGAATGACCAAAAGGGGGGCGGGAGGGGACTGGCGGTTAGCAGACACCGATTGCGTTTTGCTGACATTCGTCGGCCCTGATTGCGTCAGCGATCTCGGCCCTGAGCTGACGTCCCAGTTAACTGCTGAGAAGATCTGGAGGTAACCCAAACACAGTAATCAAGGTTGGCGTGGTATAGCCATGTTACAGCTAGGGCCGCAGCTTTCTGCGCTCTCCTTTTGCGTAGGCAGAAATCCATCGGCAGGGAACCGTCATCACCGGCGCAAATTTTCACACCGAGCGATTGTGTGAAGGAGGCAAACGGAGTTGGTAGGTAGGTTGACTAGAGCGAGGAAAAGTGTACGCGTAGCTCTCGGGTCAAGACAATCGCTTCCAATCGCGGGCAAATCGCCGAGTCCTGAAGCGAATTGGCCCAACTCATATCGCACAACGATTATTGTGTTGATAAGACGGATGCGGCCAGACTCTAGCCGATACAGCAATTGCAAACTACGCTTGTGATAAACTGAATCGGGTATCCCCGACACAACCACTTTAGAGGATCAGACTTGTTCGATTGTCCACAAAGACGCTGTGACCGCGATGCCGATGTGTTTCGTTCAGGAGCGGTTCAGTGCGAACTGTTGGATGATGAAATCCCTAGTTACACCCTCAGGTCTGACGATCAACATCAATTGCTTGATCCGCTAGCAAACGAACTCCTATCTACTAAATCAATGCAGCGGCTTGGAAATATTGGATTTCTGGGCGCGATTGATCATCTCCGAAGAGGTAATGGGAAAGAGCCTCATCGCCGCAAACATAATAGGCTAGAACATTCTGTTGGTGTTGCGCTACTTGCTCAGAAGTTTGCGCTGAGTGCCGAAATTCCACAAGTGGACCGGTTGAAGCTTCTCAGTGCAAGCTTACTACATGATATTGGTCATGGGCCTCTTTCGCACACACTTGAGCCTGTTTTCGAAGATGCACTTGGTATCGATCATCACCGAGCAACAAAAAGTATTGTTGTAGGTGATAGTATACTCGGGAAAGAAATTTGGGAGATCCTCAAGTCCCACAGGCTTGATCCTGAGGAAATTATTAACTTGATCGATGGCAAGCACGATGGATCTTACGGCTACCTTTTCTCTGGGAAAATAAACCTGGATACTCTAGAGGGGATTACGCGCTGTCGCGCTATTGTTGGTCGCCGACCTGCATTTGGCACTGCCTTGTCGGTTGTTGAAAGGTGGGCTCAATCCGGACAATCCAAGCTACCAAAAGCTGACTTCGATGAGTTCTGGAAGCTGAAGCATAACGTGTATGCCTTGCTTATCAACTCACCAACAGGATTAGTAATGGACACTGTTGCTCAAGCTTGGACGCGAACAAACCTTGCCAAAATGGATACTTTAGACTTCTATATGGATGAGCGCCAGCTTCGAAAGAAGCACCCCGAGCTTTTTCGTCTAATCAGCCTTGCCGCTCATGATACCGGAAGCTTGCGAACTAGACTTCCAACCAAGTGGCTCAATGCTGAAGTCCAAGCACGCAGACGCCGATATTATGTCGATGAAACTGTGGATTTGACCTCATTGGCCGATATGACCTTACGCTACAAACACAAAAAGAAAAGTTGGACAGTTTCTCTTGGTGAGCTCCTGGGAGGAGTGTAATTGGGAATCTTATGCGAAGTTATGAAACCGAACATTTTTGAGAAGTGCGCCGACTTCGCGGAAGTTCAACTGGAAGTAATGCGCAATGCCGCTCTTGATATATTTGGGGAGCGGCAAGACGTTATCATCGGTGTGAACGGAAGTGTTGCGCGGCGCGAATACACTAGCGGCTCTGATATTGATCACTTTTTTCTGTCTACTGTCCCCGAAAGTACACAGGAAGTGGACTTATCTGCTGAGGAAAGTGAGTTTCGCAGCGTATTAGAAGGAAAAGGTCTTAAGATGCCAGCGAGTGGTGGCGTTTTTGAGGGGGCCTTAAACGCAGATAAGCTGCTTAGCCCCATCGGTGGCGATAACGACACGAATAAAACGCTAACAAGGCGAATGCTGTTTCTCCTTGAGGGTGAATGGATTTTCAACCAGAAGGCTTTTGAAGAGCTACGTGTTAAGCTGATTTCTCAATATGTTGCGGATAGCTTAGATCAGGACAAGTTGGCGTTGTACTTGCTCAACGATATTATTCGTTACTGGCGTACAATTTGCATAGATTTTGAGCACAAAACGTCGGGAGGGAAGAAGCCGCGTGCACTGCGCTTGGCGAAGTTGCGCATGTCGAGAATGCTTCTTTGCTTTGCGGGTATGGTCGCGGTTGCGGAAGCTTCTGATTTGCCTCCGAACGAAAAAAGAGAGCGACTCGTCGAACTTTTTTCCCAACAGGGTATCGGCCGCCTTGAGGGCATTCTATCCGACGAATTTTCTTCCGCTAAATTGTTGTATGGCCAGTTCTTAAGTAGTCTTGACGATTCCAACTTTCGGTCCAAGCTAAATCTTGATGGCGATGAGGGAATGCAGACCCCTGAGTTTGAAAAGATGACGGAATTGGCGAGAAAATTTAAAAGCGAGTTGGTAGATATTATGCTTAATCACTACGGGCCAAGTACAAGAATTGTCCACGCAATTCTCCTTTGACAGTGATAAATTTCCTGAAATTCATGATTTTGCGAGGATTTATTAGAGCAAATATAGAGTGTGGAAGTGGAGCTTTACGGACCATGTTGCAAACAGGCCGACTTGCCCTCGACATCTCAGCGATTGGCATTTGCGGATTGTCTGTCAAGGCAGTCTTATCCGTCTGGAAACCGACGCTGCTTTGGCAGAAGCCAAGGCTGAGCTCTCAGCAATAGACAGTTTGGAAATGAATTCAACTACAGCATTGCCGCCGTCTTACGGCATTGGACTTCGCAATCGCAACGAATGTCTCCTTCGACTGTCCACGCTGCAGAATCAGGACGGCCGGTTGATGGTGGCTTCGGGCCGGAAGTGACTACATGTCCGCTGCACAAGAATGTCCACATTCTTTGTTCACGGCATCCAGACCAGCCAGTCTGCCTTCGGCCCAAACCGCCCATCCAGTTCGGCCTCGCTCCCGTTTCCCCCTCCCGCCAATCAATTGCTGCCTCAGGGGCAAAGCTGGTGTAAGGAGAGGGGCGCTATCGTGCGTCCTATGAATCGGTCCGGGTCCCCGGGCCGTGTGAACTCCGGATTTCTCATGTCTGTTTCTGCTTCCGCCGCTGTCGATGACCGCCTGGCCCGGCGCAATGCGCTGTTGCTTGCCATGGCCCAGGCCGTGGGCGCGGCCTCCGCGTCGATCGTCATCATCACCGGATCCCTGATCGGCTACATGCTGCTGGAGGAGAACAAGTCGCTGGCGACCGTACCGGTGTCCGTAATGGTGCTGGGCACGGCGCTGGGCACCTTGCCGGCGGGCATGATCATGCGCCGCTTCGGGCGCCGGGCGGGGTTCATGGGCGCCTGCCTGATGGCCTGCGTCGCCGGTCTTCTGGCTGCCTTTGCCATCTTCATCGAGGATTTTCTGCTGTTTTCGCTGGGGGCAGGCCTGACCGGCTTTGCCAATGCCTTTGCCCAGCAATACCGTTTTGCCGCCGCCGACACCGCCAGCGAAGCCTTCAAGCCCAAGGCGATTTCCTGGGTCATGGCCGGCGGCGTCTTGGCCGGCATTGTCGGGCCCCAGACCGTGATCTGGACCAAGGACGCCTTTGATCCGATCCTCTTTGCCGGCACTTATGTGGCCCAGTCCGGCCTCGCTCTGATTTCGCTCGTTCTGGTTTCCTTCCTGAAGATCCCGAAGCCCGTACACGTCAAGGGCACGCCGCGCGGCGGTCGGCCGCTCGGCCAGATCATGGCGCAGCCGCGCTTCATCGTGTCCGCTGCCTGCGGCGTCACATCCTACGCGCTGATGAGCCTGGTGATGACCGCAACACCGCTGGCGATGATTGCCTGCGGTCTGTCGGAGACCGACGCAGCGCTTGGCATCCAGTGGCACGTTCTGGCCATGTTCGGCCCGAGCTTCTTCACAGGCAGCCTGATCGCCCGCTTCGGCAAGGAGCGCATCGTTGCCATAGGTCTCGCCATGCTGGCCGCCTGCGCCATCGTGGCGCTGATGGGCATCGAGCTGGCGCATTTCTGGAGTGCGCTGATTCTGCTCGGCCTCGGATGGAACTTCGGCTTCATCGGCGCGACGGCTATGCTGACCGATACCTATCAGCCCGAGGAGCGCAATATGGTGCAGGCCACAAATGACTTCCTGGTCTTCGGCTTTGTCGCCTTTGCCTCCTTCTCCTCCGGCCAGCTGCTGGATGTCTTCGGCTGGTCGACGGTCAACTGGTTGGTGTTTCCCTTCGTTTTGCTCTGTCTGGTTTTGCTTGGCTGGCTTTTGACCCATGAACGGCGGAACAACGCCGCCTGATGGTCAAATGCTTGTTGCGGCGCAAGAAAAGAAAAGTGAATGCTGCAGTGCGCTTCAGTAAATTGCTGCGTCGCGTCTCAAAATGACCAAGGGTCAGTTTTAAGTTAATTCAACGAGTAACTTGACGGCACTTGGATTATTGCTGCTATCGTAGTTCCCGTGTTGACGGACCGGTCTTGCCGGTTCGGTCAAGGGCGAGCCGGATCGAAAGACAAGAACAAACCAGCAGACATCGGGCTCGCGACATTTCTGGGAGGAATTATGAGCGAGTTAGTCGTCATCATTGTCTGTGGGCTCTTGTCCATTGCTTACGGGGGCTGGGCCATCCAGTCGGTCATGGCTGCCGATGCCGGATCGGAGCGCATGCGCGAAATAGCCGGCGCAATTCAGGAAGGGGCTCAGGCCTATCTGACACGCCAGTACACAACGATCGCCATCGTCGGGGCGGTCGTTTTTGTTTTGGCCTGGCTGTTGCTGTCCGGCACGGCCGCCATCGGCTTTCTGATCGGAGCGGTTCTCTCGGGCCTGGCCGGTTTCATCGGCATGATGGTTTCGGTGCGTGCCAATGTGCGCACGGCCCAGGCCGCCAGTCAGTCGCTGGCTGCTGGTCTCGAGATTGCCTTCAAGTCGGGTGCCGTCACCGGGCTTCTTGTGGCCGGTCTCGCGCTTCTGGGCGTTGCGGTCTATTACGCCCTTCTCACCGGACCCATGGGCTATGCAGCCACGGACCGGGTTGTCATTGACGCCCTCGTTGCGCTTGGCTTCGGCGCCTCACTCATCTCTATCTTCGCCCGACTGGGCGGCGGCATTTTCACCAAGGGTGCGGATGTCGGCGGCGATCTCGTCGGCAAGGTCGAGGCTGGCATTCCCGAAGACGATCCGCGCAACCCGGCCACCATCGCCGACAACGTCGGTGACAACGTGGGAGATTGTGCCGGCATGGCGGCGGATCTGTTCGAGACCTACGCCGTGACCCTGGTCGCGACCATGGTTCTGGCGTCGATCTTCTTCACCGGGCCCGTCGCTGAACAGCTGATGCTCCTGCCCATGGTGATTGGCGCGGCCTGTGTCGTGACCTCGATCATCGGCACCTTCTTCGTCAAGCTCGGCAGCAATAACTCGATCATGGGAGCGCTCTACAAGGGCTTCATCGCCACTGCGGTGCTGTCTGCCGTCGCGCTCTTGATTGTCACGTTGAGCTGGCTCGGTGCAGGCACGGTCTACACGACGGCAAGAGGCGTCAGCTTCACCGCGATG
This sequence comes from Roseibium sp., assembly GCF_039982295.1. Classification (GTDB taxonomy): domain Bacteria; phylum Pseudomonadota; class Alphaproteobacteria; order Rhizobiales; family Stappiaceae; genus Roseibium. The sequence continues at coordinate 351,950 of NZ_JBDWYP010000092.1, read as the reverse complement.
GATCTTTTCTATTGTGGCATTGTCGGCCTTCTGGTGACCGGACTGATCATCTGGGTGACGGAATATTACACGGGTACGGAATATCGCCCCGTGCGGTCCATCGCCCAGGCCTCCGTCACCGGTCACGGCACCAACGTGATCCAGGGACTGGCCGTGTCGCTGGAAGCGACCGCATTGCCGGCACTGATCATCATCGCAGGCATCCTGGTGGCCTATGCTCTGGCCGGGCTGTTCGGCATCGCCATTGCGGTGACGACCATGTTGGCCCTGGCGGGAATGGTGGTCGCGCTTGATGCCTTCGGTCCGGTTACGGACAATGCCGGCGGGATTGCGGAAATGGCGGACCTGCCAGCCGAAGTGCGTTCCACGACGGATGCGCTCGATGCGGTTGGCAACACCACCAAGGCCGTCACCAAGGGCTATGCCATCGGGTCTGCGGGCCTTGGTGCGCTGGTGCTCTTTGCCGCCTATACAGAAGATCTGCGCTTCTTTGCCTCCACGGCAAAGCCGGGGTCGATTTTCGAAGGCATCAACGTCGACACGCTCTTCACCCTGTCGAACCCCTATGTGGTTGCCGGTCTGCTGTTTGGCGGTCTGCTGCCCTATCTGTTTGGCGGCATCTCCATGACAGCAGTCGGCCGGGCAGCTGGCGCAGTGGTCGAGGAGGTGCGTCGCCAGTTCAAGGAAAAGCCGGGCATCATGCAGGGCACGGAAAAGCCTGACTACGGCCGCGCCGTAGACATGCTGACCAAGGCGGCGATCAAGGAAATGATCATTCCCTCGCTGCTGCCGGTTCTCTCGCCCCTGTTCGTCTTCTTTGTTGTGCGTGCCGTTGCAACGCCGTCCGAGGCCTTCGCGGCGGTCGGTGCGATGCTGCTCGGAGTGATCGTCACGGGCCTTTTCGTCGCCATCTCCATGACGGCTGGCGGCGGGGCCTGGGACAACGCCAAGAAGTCCTTTGAGGATGGTTTTACCGACAAGGACGGCGTCACCCACCAGAAAGGCTCGGAGGCGCACAAGGCGTCTGTTACGGGCGATACGGTTGGCGATCCCTACAAGGACACTGCAGGGCCGGCAGTGAACCCGATGATCAAGATCACCAACATCGTTGCGCTCTTGCTGCTGGCGGTTCTGGCACACTGATCGCCGTCATCACTCCAAAAAAGAAAGCCCCGGCAGGTCTGCCGGGGCTTTCGCATTCGAAGATGTGTTTGCCTTAAAGGCCAATACCCGGGCTGGCAGCACCGCGCAGGATCTGGGTCAGGAAGCCATAGTCCGATCCGCCTGTGCGTGTCTTGCGCGAGATGAAGTCGATGACCTTGCCATCCTGCAGGCCGTAGTTGGCCAGATCGCGCACATAACCGTCTTCATCGAAATAAACCGCGACCACGCGCTGCTCGACGATGTCTGGCGCAAGAAAGGCCGTCGTCTCGGTGACCTGCGAAATATAGTAATAGGCGTCGCCGCTGAGGCTCGATGTCGTCGAGGGCGAGCCGAGAACGATCTCCACCTGTTCCTTGGAGGAGCCAACCTGGACCTGGGACAGCATGTCGTTGGATATGACGTGGCCATGGGTGTAGGTCTGCGTGAAGCATCCGCCGAGCGGCAGGGCGACAAGAAGCGGGATGAGAACGGCATGCGCCTTGATATTCATGCGGGTCTTCCTGTAGGGCCGTCACTACGGCCGGTGTCAACAATCGTTTCTTGGCAAAGTCCCTATCGTGGGATAGGGCACATGGCAACACCAGTTATCATGGAGATCACCATGCTCTTCGGCCTCTTCCGCCGCAAAAAGCACGACGCAGAGCTCAAGGTCTATTCACAGATCGTGGCTCAAGCGCGGCAACTTCCCTTCTATGAGCGTATGGCCGTTCCCGACACGGTCGATGGACGTTTCGACATGATCGTTGTCCATGCGGTGCTTTTGTTCGGCCGGTTGCGCGGCGAAAGCAAGGAAATTTCGGACTTCGCGCAAAGGGTCTTCGACATATTCTTCAACGACATGGACGCAAGCTTGCGCGAGATGGGCGTGTCCGATGTGCGTGTGCCAAAAAAGATCAAGGCGCTGGGAGAGGCTTTTTATGGCCGTGCTGATGCCTATATGCCTGCCATCGAAGAGGGTGATGTCGATGGTCTGGCCGAGGCTTTGACGCGCAACATCTATCCCGATACGGACAGCAAGGGCTCTGAAAAGGCGCTGGCAAGCTATCTGATCGCGGCTGCGGCAAACCTGAAAGACCAGACGCCGGAGGCCATCATCTCCGGCGGCCTGACGTTCCCGGATCCGGCCCCGTTTGCCGACAAGGAAAAAGAAAATGGCAACTGAGACCTACCCCTATTCGCACAAGATCGCGTGCGACCGTCTGGGCAATGAGGAGCGCCAGGTAGTGCTCGAGCCCAACGAGGCGGAGCGTCTGAGGATCGCAAAGGCCTATGAGCTCGACGGCATTGAAACATTGACGGCAGACCTTCGCCTCAAGCCATGGCGCAAGGCCGGGGTGCGCGTCACCGGAACGTTGAAGGGCAGCTTGCAGCGCACCTGCGTTGTGACGCTCGAGCCTTTCATTGAGGAGCTCTTCGACGAAATCGACCGGACCTTTGAGCCGGTGTCCAGCCGCCCAAGACGCCCCCGCGATCTGAACGAAGAAGGGGAGATCGAAATCGAGCTGGAGACCCTGGATCCGCCAGATGTGATGGTCGATGGGGTGCTTGATCTGGGAGCTGTGGTCTGCGAGCAGCTGGCGTTGAATGTCGATGCATTTCCGCGCAAGCCCGGTGCCGAGTTCGAAGCCATCGAGACGGATGAGCCGGAAGAGGATGAACCGGCGCCATCTCCATTCGCGGCTCTGGCAAAGCTGAAGGACGAACCTGAGGCCTAAAACCTCAGGATGACGGCTTGAAAGTGGTTGTTTCACTGCTGGAAAGCGTTATGTTCTCCAACGTTTAGGGGCTCCGAAAGATGCGGTGGAGCTCAGGTCCTGTGCCAAGATAGTCGCAGTCTGGCCGACCAAGGAAAGCACTTCAAAAGACCGGCTATGGCGAAAACCATTCCAATTTCCCTCGATGTAATGGGCGGTGACAACGGCGCGGAAGTCGTGATTCCGGGCGCCGAGATCGCGCTTGTCCGTCATCCGGATATCCGTTTCCTGCTGTATGGCAACGAGAAAGTGGTCCTTCCGCTTCTGGAAAAGTATCCGCGCGTGCGCGATGCTTCTACATTCCAGCACTGCGACGTGTCGGTGGCCATGGATGCCAAGCCGAGCCAGGCGCTGCGCCAGGGGCGTTGGCGTTCCAGCATGTGGCGGGCGATTGAGGCTGTGAAAACAGGCGAGTCGGCTGTTGCTGTCTCTGCCGGTAACACTGGCGCCCTGATGGCCATGTCAAAGTTCTGCCTGCGCACGATGGCCAACATTGAGCGTCCGGCCATCGCTGCGATCTGGCCGACCGCCCGGGGCGAGTCCGTCGTGCTGGATGTCGGCGCGACCATCGGCGCGGATGCCCAGCAGTTGATCGACTTTGCGATTCTGGGCGGAGCCATGGCGCGCGCGCTGTTCAGCGTTGAAAAACCCTCCGTCGGTCTTTTGAACATCGGCGTTGAAGAGGTGAAGGGCCTGGAAGAGGTCCGTACTGCCGGGCGCCTCTTGCGCGAAACGCCGCTGCGCTCGCTGTCCTACGCCGGGTTTGTTGAAGGCAACGACATCGGTCAGGGCACCGTGGATGTGGTCGTGACCGAGGGCTTTGCCGGAAACATCGCGCTGAAAACCGCAGAAGGCACCGCCAAGCAGATTGGTGGTTACTTGCGCTCTGCCATGGGCCGCACATTCATGTCCAAGATCGGTTACATCTTCGCCAAGAGCGCCTTTGACCGGCTGCGTGAGAAGATGGATCCACGCAAGGTCAATGGTGGCGTGTTTCTCGGGCTCAATGGCATTGTGATCAAAAGCCACGGTGGAACAGACGCGGAAGGCTATGCAGCAGCCATTGATCTGGCTTATGACATGGTTCGAAATGGCCTGACCGACAAGATCGCTCAGGACCTTGTGCATTATCATCGCGGCCGCTTCGCCGACGCCGCGACTACCCCGGAAGGTGATTTGTGAGCGTGATCCGTTCGACCGTTCTTGGAACCGGCAGCTACCTGCCAGCCAAGTGTTTGACCAATGACGACCTGGCAAAGACGGTCGATACCTCGGACGAGTGGATCGTCCAGCGGACAGGAATCAAGCAGCGCCACATTGCCGCCGAAGGCGAGGTAACCTCGGATCTGGCGTTCAATGCGGCCACGGCTGCGCTGGAGAGCGCAGGCGTCGATGCACAGGACATTGATCTCATTATTCTGGCGACTGCCACGCCCGATAATACTTTTCCCGCCAGTGCCGTCACCGTGCAGCATCGTCTTGGCATCCATCATGGCTTTGCCTTTGATGTCCAAGCGGTTTGCTCCGGTTTCGTCTATGCGCTGGCCACCGCCGACGCATATCTGCGCACCGGCATGGCAAAGCGGGCGCTCGTAATTGGTGCAGAAACATTCTCCCGCATTCTCAATTGGGAAGATCGCACCACTTGCGTCCTCTTCGGCGATGGCGCGGGGGCTGTGGTTCTCGAAGCTCGGGAAGGCGAGGGAACCATCGCCGACCGGGGTATCCTGACGTCGCACCTGCGCTCGGACGGGCAGCACAAGGAAAAGCTCTACGTTGACGGCGGCCCATCGGCCACCCAGACGACGGGCCACCTGCGCATGGAAGGCCGTGAGGTGTTCAAACATGCCGTCGGCATGATCACCGACGTGATCGAGGATGCTTACAAGGCGACCGGCCTGTCCTCGGACGACCTGACCTGGTTCATCCCCCACCAGGCCAACAAGCGGATCATCGACGCCAGTGCCAAGAAGCTCGGCATTGCACCGGAGAAGGTGGTCACCACGGTTCAGCTCCACGGCAACACGTCGGCTGCCTCGATTCCGCTCGCGCTGGACACGGCAGTGCGCGACGGCCGGGTGAAGGAAGGGGACATCATCCTTCTTGAAGCCATGGGCGGCGGCTTTACCTGGGGATCGGCTCTCCTGCGCTGGTGAGGGCGTGCTGCTAGATCGAAAAGACTAGGTGTTTTTCGGCTGAACTGCAGAGTCCCTGTTGACCAGTTTGCCGTGAGGCAATAGCGTAACCGGATACGGTAAGTTCTATAGCAAAATCAGCCAGATCGTTGGCTTCGCCGGGGAGTGGTCATGGGCAGCAGAACTATCACGCGCGCCGATTTGTGTGAAGCGGTCTATCAAAAGGTCGGTCTGTCACGCACGGAGTCGTCTGAATTGGTCGAGCGGGTTCTTTCGGAAATCTCGGAATGCCTTTTGACGGGAGAGTCCGTCAAATTGTCTTCCTTCGGATCCTTTGTCGTAAGGTCCAAGGGCGAACGGATCGGGCGAAACCCGAAAACCGGCGAAGAAGTGCCGATTTCTCCGCGCCGCGTCATGGTCTTCAAGCCCAGCAATGTGCTGAAGCAACGGATCAACGACGCACTGACCGGCCAGGACTCCTGATCGGTTGAGCGGGCCTCGCAGCCGGACTTTCCTCTTGTGATCCAGCGAACATGACCAATCAGGACAAAAGCCCGGATGCGTTCCGGACCATCAGCGAAGTTGCGGATGATCTGGATCTTCCGCAACATGTCCTCAGATTCTGGGAAACGCGTTTTACCCAGATCAAGCCACTCAAACGAGGTGGCGGTCGGCGCTACTATCGTCCCGATGACGTTGAACTGCTCCGCGGTATTCGCCATCTTCTGTACGGTGAAGGTTACACCATCAAGGGTGTGCAGCGGATCCTGAAAGAGCAGGGCCCCCGTTTCGTCATGCAGATCTGGCGAGAAGATGCGTTGCCGGTTCCCGCGACCCAACAGGCGACCTCAAAGCCGAAAGTGGTGGAAACACCACCGGAGCCAGAGGCCGTTGACACCGTGCCGCAGGAGGTCACGCCGCGCGACGTGCTGCCGGAAACCAGTGTACGCAAAGTCGCTGAAAAAACACCCGGATCCACACGCTTCATGGATCGCTTCCGGTCTGAAAAGGAAGCCGGTCATCAGGCAGCGGACGCGCCGGACGCCATGTCCAAGGACGACGTCCGCCGCCTTCAGTCCACTCTGTTTGAATTGCTTGAGTGCAAACGCATCCTGGATCAGGCGCGTTAGAAAAGAGGCAGCTGCCCAGCGGGCAGCCGCCTGATGCGTTTCTACTTGCCCATGCAGTTGGCGTAATAGGTCACTGTGGCAGGCCAGTCAGAGAAAACGCCTTCAACACCAACATCTTCCGACAGAACGTTGAGAACTTCATAGAGCTTTCCGTCGCTGTCGATCACATCCTTGACCGTCTGGAAATACCAGCCGCCCCCTGATGCAAGTGGACCGGACCGCTCGAGCGTCCAGGCAATCAGCTTGAGACCAGCCTCTTTGGCTGCGCGGGCATAAACGGACGGCACGATCTTCTTGTTTTCGTCAAGAGCGAGCATCATCCAGATGGGCGGCGCGAGGTAATTGACGCCCATGTTTTTCAGCTCTTCCATAGAGGGCTTGAAGCTTTCCGCATTGCTCGGGTCGATCCCGTTCCGGCCGTAGCGGCCATCAAGGTAGACCGCCTGTTTTCCGAACTCCGGCTCATGTTCAATCCAGTAACGCACGTCGTCCAGATTGAACGACTGGGGCCAGACATCTTCCGGGGAAACACCGGCTGCCTTGTACTCATCGATCATCTTCTGGGCGTAGTCGGCCTGCGAGAAACCGCTGAAGGGCATTTCCACCGCGGGAGACTTCAGCTCCGGCGTGAATTTGCCGCCCTGGGCCTTGATCAGCTCGATCGATTGGGCATGTGTCATCAGCGTGCCCGTGGGCGCATAAAGGTCCGTGCGCCAGCCTGCAGTGGCGCCCATGTAGTCTTCAACGGTCTCCGCGGACTTGTCGCGGCCATCCATCTTGCCCTTGAGCGACATGAATTCGGCGAGTGTCAGGTCGCTGGTCCTACACTCCGCCGCCGCGTCCGAACCATTGCCGGCCGGCGTGAAGCCCTGCGTGCACTTGTCTGCCAGATCTGTTGCGAGGATGTTGGTCGACGTGTGCAGATCATTCTGCGCATGGCGGCACACCAGCTCCTTGTCCTTGGTGAAGGTCACGTCGCATTCGATGATACCGGCCCCCATCCGCGCTGCGGCCACATAGCCTTCCGCCGTATGTTCGGGAAATTGTAGCGCAGCGCCGCGGTGGCCGATGGAAAAATCGGTCCTTGCCGCCGGGGTGGCAGCGCATGCCAGAAGCTTGTCCTTCAACGCGCCGTCTTGCATCTGATCCACCAGGTAGAGCGGCCGTGGCCCGAGGTGAACCTGGGTGTCGGCGTTGGCAAACCCGGACGCGCCGAGCGTTGCGCCGAATGCGATCAGGCAGGTGAGGGAAAGGCGGTGCATGAAAACTCCTGGAAATGGGGACGGGAAAGTCAGCGCCAGATCATGGCGTCGCGAGACCATGACGCTGCAACGTGACACTACAATATCGCTCTTCACCCGGCTTGCCAGCGAATTTCCAGAGACGCAGGCCCCCTGACGGAGAGGCCTGATTTGTAAACCGGATCCGGGTCACACAGCTCGATTGACGAGAACCGCTTCAAAAGCGATGAAAAGATGATGTCCATGTCGAGCCGAGCCAGGTGGTTGCCAAGACAGAAGTGCGCGCCGCGGCCAAAGGCAATGTGCCAGTTGGGCGTGCGGGCGACGTCAAAGCGACCGGCATCCGGAAACTGGGCCGGATCCCGGTTTGCAGAACCATAGAGCACGCCGAACTTCGTGCCGGCCGGAAAGCTCTGTCCCGCGATCTGAACCTCTTCCGTTGCGTAGCGATGAAAAAAAGGCAGGGGGCTTTCATATCGGAACATCTCCTGCACCGCAGTCTTCATCAGGCCAGGGTCTGCTCGCAGACGCTGCATCTCGTCCGGGAATTTCAGCAGCGCATGCAAGCCGCTGCCCAGAACATCGATGGTTGAGCCGTGACCTGCCATGAGGATCAGCATGGCGGTGGAGAAGAACTCGTCCTCATTCATGAGCCCGGCCTGTTCGGCAACGATCATTGCCGATATCAGATCGTCTTTCGGGGTTTTCAGGCGCTCCGCCTTGAGGCCTTGCAGATACTGAAAGAACTCGGTGGTGTTGCGCTCGGCCAGCTCCTTGCGCGCGTCCGACCGGTCGATGTCGAAGAACTGGACGATGTTCTCGGACCAGACCCGGAGCTGCGGACAATCGGCATCAGGAACCCCAAGCACCCGGCCGATGATGTGGCCGGGCACATGGGCGGCCAGATCCTCGACGAAGTCGATCTCCGTCCGGTCGCTCAAACTGTCGATCAGGCCATCCACATAGGTCTGGATTTCGCCCCGCAGCGTGTTGACCATTTTGGGCGTGAACAGCTTGAACACCTGCTTGCGCAGCCGGTCATGCACTTCGCCGTCGCTGTCGAGCAGGGAGAATTGTACAAAGCGGGAGTGGTTCGGCATGTCATGCCAATTGCCTGCCCGTTTCTGCTCAGCGATTTCCTCCGGACTGACAAGCCCCTCCAGCGAGCGAACCATCGCCGGATGCAGGGCGATCTCGCCCACGTCCTCGAAGCGTGCCGCCAGCCATATGTCGAAATCCTCGAAATACGTCAGCCCGGGAGTCTCTCGCAAAGCTGCATAAAACGGATAGGGATTCCGTGCAAAGGCGGGTGAAAGCGGATCGAAGGCGAGGGGCATGACTGGTCCGGAACTGGCAAGAGCACTCTGGCAGACCGGATTGAATCCATCTGCCAAGGTGCCAGCCTAGCGAATTGAAAGTCTTGAGAAAAGCGGATTTGAAACGCCTTGCTCACCAGAGCTGACTGGCGGCGACAGATCACACGACGGTTGCTCGTTCTGGCGTAGAGCCGAATGATTGGGCTCGATCACGATGAAGACGCTTTGTGCATACGCGCTATCTGGCGGCGCGGTTGGTGCTTTGGCGCGCAATCATGTCAAAGCCGACGTCAATGACGCTCGGATCGGGCCCGGAGCCGGTCAGGGCCGCATCCATCATGCTCATGGCCTGCTGCCCAATCTGAAGGCGGTGGGTGTGCACGCTGGAAATTCCAGGGTTTGCCACGGCCATCATCTCAAGGTCGTTGAAACCGCAGATCCCAATCTCGTTCGGGATGTTCAAGCCGCGTCGCTGGCACTCGAACAGCGCGCCGAGCGCCAGGTCATCATTGTTGCAGAGGATCGCGTCGGTATCCGGTGCCTTGGACAAGAGGTCTGCGGTGAGTTCGCAGCCGAGCGTCACGGTCGAGGGCCGCGGGGTCGTCACGATCCGCGCCCGGTCGTAGAGCTCTGCGGCAGTGGTGACTTCCTCGAAGCCTTGCAGCCGCCTCTGGCTGCGCGGATCAAGCCGCGCTGCAATGTAACCGGGTTTTTTGTATCCCCTGTCGAGAAGGTGCCGGGTCGCAACCCTCGAGGCCTCGATATGGGAAAAACCGATCATCATGTCGTAGGGGGCGGGACCGCATTCCATGATCTGGACAATCCGGCAATCGGCATTCATCAGGAGTTTTGAGGTCGCATCCGACTGCTCAAGCCCGGACAGGATGAGGCCAGCCGGTTTCTGGCTCAGGAAGGTTCGTACGAGCCGTTCTTCTTCCAGCGGGGAATAGCGCGAATTGCCAAGCTGGATCTGCCATTTCGTGCCTTCTGATGTCTCGAAGATACCGCGCATGACGTCTGAAAAGACGTTGTTGGTGACCGAGGGAACGACGACGCCAATGACGTTGGTCTTGCCGACTGCAAGCGCCCGTGCCGCAGGGTCGGGGATATAGCCGAGCCGGTCGACGACGGACATGATCTTGTCCAGCGTCTTCTTTGACACTTTGTCCGGATGGCGCAGTGCGCGCGACACTGTTATGGCGCTAACACCGGCTTCCTTGGCGACGTCTGATAAGTTTGCTTTCAAATTATCCCTTAAAATCAGTAGTTTGACACTAAATCATCATGCTTTTTGAACATAGATGAAAACTAATCATTTGACAAATGTTAGCGCTGTCATTTTGTATGTGCCCGGAAGAAACAAGGGCAACGACAAAAATGGATCATCGGGAGACAGGGGAGCGCGCCTCAACACCCGTCGCTGCAAGGCCTGTCATCGTGATGGGGGTCTGCGGCGTGGGGAAAAGCCTGCTGGCACGCCGGCTGGCCGATGCGCTCGGCGTTGCGATGGTGGAGGCTGACGACTTCCACAGCGATGAGAACCGGCGCAAAATGTCTCGGGACCTGCCGTTGACCGACGCTGACCGGCTGCCCTGGCTCGATGCAGTTTCCGCGGCTGCAAAGCGGCAGGTTCAGTCGACAGGTGGCGCTGTTGTCGCGTGCTCCTGTCTTCGGCGCGTCTACCGGGATCGTATCCGTGATCAGCTCGGAAACAGCGTCTTTCTGCACCTGGCCGGTCCCCGGGCGCTGATCGCCGAACGGCTTGAGGCGCGCACAAGCCATTTCGTTGGAGCTGGGTTGCTGGACAGTCAGCTGGGCATTCTGGAGCCGCTTGAAAACGATGAAAGCGGCATTGCACTCGAGATTAACGTGCCAATCGACGAAGTGGTCGTCGCGGCACTTGATGAATTGCGGCGCATCGGTGCGCCCGCACAAAGCATTGTCTGACAGTTTCCGGACAATGCAGCACAACCTGGGAGGAAAAGCATGTTGAAGAAATTTTCCAAAATCGCTTTGGCGACAGTCGCTATCGGGGCCATTGCCTCTTCTGCGCTGGCCGCGGACTTCGAGTTCCGTTTTCAGTCATCTGACCCCGCCGGAAATCCGAATTTTCAGCTTCAGCAAGGCTGGGCTGAAAGCGTAAGCGACAAGACCGGCGGGCGTGTCGCCATAGAGCTTTTGCCTGTGGAATCGATCGTGGCGCACAACGAAACGCAGGATGCGATCGTCGCCGGCATTCTCGACGGCCATATCACCGACACATCCTACTTTTCCGGCAAGGACCCGGCATTTGGTCTCGTTGCCAATCCGGTTGGCGCCTGGTCGTCTCCTGACGAGATGTTCGCCTTCATGGACAACGGCGGCGGCAAGGAACTCATGAACGAGCTTCTTGAGCCCTATGGATTGCACTTCATCGGTGCGACAACACCTGGCCTCGAAGCGTTTGTTTCCAAGGTTCAGCTCAATGGCGTCGATGACCTGAAAGGCCTGAAGATGCGCGCACCGGAAGGCCTCGTTCAGCAGGTCTTCGCGGCGGCTGGTGCTGCTCCGGTCAACCTGCCGGGGTCTGAAGTCTTCACGGCGCTCGACAAGGGCGTGATCGATGCGGCCGATTACACAGTGTTTTCGACCAACCATGCCCAGGGCATGCATGGCGTTGCGCCTTTTCCCGTGTATCCCGGCTTCCACTCCATGCCATTGGTCGAAATTTCCATGAGCAAGGCCAAGTGGGACGCGCTGCCGGCTGACCTGCAGACGGCGCTGACCGAGAGTGTCGCCGAGTTTTCCCGCAGCCAGGTCGCAGCGCTGGCAGAACGCGACATGAAGGCGGTCGAGGAAGCCAAGGCAGGCGGTGAAGTGACCGTGATCGACTGGGCACCTGAAGAACGTGCCAAGTTCCGCACCATCGCCAAGGGCGAATGGGAGAAAGTGGCTGCCCGCTCCGAGAACGCGCAGCGCGTCTATGACGTCCTGACCAGCTATCTCAAGGAAAACGGCCTGATGCAGTGATCTGCATGGTTTAATGAGAACGGGCGCCCCTGGCGCCCGTTTTTATTGGAAGGAGGGATCTGGTGTCGGACCTGGAAGACGCTCACGCAATCGAAAAAGAAGACCCCGGTGCCATTGCCGAGGCCGGGATGCTTGGCCGGTGGATCGACCGGGGTGGCATCGTGTTCGCCATCGGAATCGTCCTGTCGATGGTCATTCTCATCAATGAAGTGCTGCTGCGCTACCTGTTCAATGCGCCGACCATCTGGGCGCATGAGACAACGATCTTTCTGTGCGGCACGGCCTTCATCTACGGCGGGCTCTACTGCACGGCGCGTGACAGGCACATTCGGGTCGTTCTGATCTATGACGTTTTGCCCAGGCGTCTGCGCAGACTTCTCGACATCGTGATTTCGCTGGTTTGCGCCGGTGCGAGCGCTATTTTTTCATGGGCGGCGTGGACTATGGTTCTCAGGGCCGCATTTCGGCCCGATGGCAGCTTTCGCCTGGAGCGGTCCGGCAGTGCCTGGGACCCGGTCTATCCCGGTGCGATCAAGATTTTTCTCCTGGCCGTTCTGGCGGTCATGGCCGTCCAGTTTCTGATCCTTGCCTATAACTATGCGCGGGGGCGCCGGTGACTGACATTTTCGGATCTTTTCAATCGCTCGGGATCGAGAGCGGTACCCTGTTGATGTTCGTGATGCTCCTGGGGCTGCTGGTCTCGGGCATTCCGCTTGCGTTCGTGACGCTGCTCGTTGCCCTGGTGTTCGCCCTTGGCTGGTTTGGGCCGATGGTCGTCCCGTTGATCACGAGCCGGGTCTACACCTTCGTTTCGTCCTTTGTCTTTGTATCGGTTCCCATGTTCGTTCTGATGGCGGCCATCCTGGACCGATCGGGCATCGCGCGCGATCTCTTTGACGCGATGAAACTGCTCGGCGGGCGCCTGCGCGGCGGTGTCGCCATTCAGACCATCGTGGTGGCTGTCATTCTGGCGGCGATGAGCGGCATCATCGGCGGGGAAGTCGTTCTGCTCGGGCTGGTCGCGCTGCCGCAGATGCTCCGGCTTGGCTATGACAAGAAGCTGGCGATCGGCGTTGTCTGCGCAGGTGGTGCGCTCGGCACGATGGTGCCACCATCCATCGTGCTCATCATCTACGGTCTGACCGCCAACGTCTCGGTCGGCGATCTCTTCACCGCCGCCTTTATCCCCGGCCTCATGCTGGCCGGCTTTTATGTGGCCTATGTGCTGATCCGGGCCTACCTGAACCCGGCCATTGCCCCCATTCCCGATGAAGAGCCTGTTTCGACAGGTGAAAAGATTCGGCTCCTGAAGGGGCTGTTCCTGCCGCTGCTGGTGGTGGCCGGTGTCCTTGGTTCGATCTATGGCGGCGTGGCAAGCATCACCGAAGCCTCGGCGGTTGGCGTCGCCGGCGTGCTTGTGTCCACCATCTTGCGCGGCGAATTCTCGCTCGGCCTGCTGAAAGGGTCAGCGCTGCAGACCCTTCAGACCGTCGGCATGATCGTGTGGATCGGGATCGGAGCCAGTGCCCTGGTTGGCGTGTTCAACCTGATGGGCGGGATCAAGTTCGTTTCGGCGCTGATCACCGGCATCTCGGACGATCCGACCATCATATTGCTGTTCATGATGCTGATCCTGTTCGTCCTCGGCATGTTCCTGGACTGGGTCGGCATTGCCCTTCTGACCATGCCCATCTTCGTGCCGATCATCACGCAGCTTGGCTACGACCCGGTCTGGTTTGGCGTGCTCTTTTGCATGAACATGCAGGTGTCTTTCCTGTCGCCGCCATTTGGGCCCGCGGCCTTCTATCTGAAGAGCGTCGCGCCTCCGGACATATCGCTTGGAACCATCTTCCGGTCGCTCCTGCCATTCATCGCCATGCAGATGCTGGCGCTGGCCATCCTGATCGCCGCGCCCTGGATCACCGGCAGGTAAATTGTCGGGCGCAAAGACGACAGGCCATCGCTCCGACCGAGTGGTGGCCTTTTTCGTGCCTTCTGCTTAACGATTTCCGCGTTTGAAACAGAACTTTGCCTATCGTGGCATAGGCCAAAACACCCGCTCAGTTGGTGTCTGCAACGGGGGTGGGTGAGGTGTGGGAATTTCTAACGGCGATGCGATTAAATGCCGACTGTCAGGAGCGCCGATTTCAAAGCGGCATAAAATGGATCGAGATCCCGGGCAAAATTAGGCGATGTGACTGTTCCTGAACTGCCACATCTTCCCAGATCGCAAGAACACGCCTGCTGGAGTTCGCGCTATTGCGGAAAGGTAACTTTTCGGGCGAAATTTACAGGATTGGGGAAAATCAAAAATGATCTGCAGTGAGCCGATCAAGGACGTAATCGAGCAGATTACTTCTATCTCAATAATATTAATTAATTTTCTAAAGTGAACTAGTCGTTAATGCCCTGACGTAGCATCATTGTGTAGGCATAGTCTTTAACGTACTTTTCTGTGAGCTGTCCTATTTTCGGATGCTGGTAACCAGTCCAGCAACCAAAGAACTTTTCTGACCATGGCAAGATGAGGGTGTTGTCGAGATCAAATCGCGTGGCCATTGCCAAACCAATTATGGTCAAGTCAGCAGCATTTTGTATGATAACGTCTCGATTTTTGCGCTGAACGAACTTAAGATTCTTCGTGCCGTAGGCTACTTCGCATGCGATGCTGCCAGTGTTCTTTCCTTTAAGAACCTTCAAAACAAGTGCCGGACGAAGTTTAAAAATCTCGCCTCCGTCCGTCACGTCTTTTTCAGGGAAGTAGCATGCAACGATGTCAAATGCTGAAGGCTGTTGCGCAACCCAGCTGGGAACAGTCATCTAGCGAAAGCCGTCAATAATTTCCCACTCTTCCGAGTTGATTGTAGTCGCAGCTTTTTCTTTGATCTGGTCGATCGCTTCCTTGGTAACTTCGGCGTCGTAGTCGAACGCCTCTTTCGGGAACTCACGATCTTGCATCGGAACGCGCCCGGTCATTGAGGCTGCTGTTTGAACTGGCGTAGCCATTGATGCACTCCTATTTTTACACATATTACTTCGCATGCATTTCCTACTAAAACAATAACGCACTCATTCCAAAATGAGTTTTGAACGTATGTCCTAGTAGTCGCTAGTGAGTGATGCTTCCGTAGTTAAGGTCTCTATCATAGGATGCAATCCCGACGAAAGTGTGAAAATGCAACAGTCGAACTATGTCCAATTTTGCGGACCTACATCTTCAAACGTAGTGCAGCTGCAAGAAATAGCAAGGTAGCTGATAGGTCATGCTTGGCAATGGTTTGCGGCATTAATTTTCATATTTGCACTAGGTTGCCAGCCTGCATTGCCCAAATTTACGAAGCCGTCGTCTAAATGCCTCAGACGGTTAATTCTGATTTTTTCAAGAGAACTATGAAATAGGCGGGCATATATCAGTTAGCAGAACAGGCATGGCTAACCCCGCATTGGCTTCCTGTTCATGTGAACCAAGGAGCACTTTACTGAAATGACCTAAGTCATTGATTTTGTTGGTCGGGCAGGCCGGATTTGAACCGACGACCCCTTCACCCCCAGTGAAGTGCGCTACCAGGCTGCGCTACTGCCCGAACGGGACCTACGTAACCGGTTCGTTGCCTCAGCGCAAGGCGCTTCATGCGGCTTGGTCCACAGTTCTTGTGCGCGAGAAGTGCAGGCCGCGTGGCCGCTCGAGCCTGTCGGCCGCAATCAGGCCCCAGGCGAGGCCGTACAGCATGTACATGTGCCGCCAATGGTCCGTATCGATGATGATCGACAGGATCACATGAGCCACCAGAATGGCAAAGAGGCAATGGACGAAGGGGGTCCAGTCGCGGGCCTTGAACAGCAGCGGCGTCAGGCGGGCGAGCGTCCAGCCGACCAGCAGCAGATAGACCGTGCCGCCAAGCCAGCCATAGGTGGTGAACCCCTTCAGATAGACATTGTGCTCATCCTCGGGAAAATACTTGTTGAACTCCAGCGCCCCCAGGCCGAGCGGATGTTCCATCACCAGCTGGAAGCCGAGGGAGTAGCGGGCAAAGCGGCCAAGACGCGCGCCGTCATAATCCTGCACGAGACGCGCGCGCTGCTCGAACATTTCCGCAACGCTGTCAATGGACAGGGCGACGCCTAGGAGCGCAATGAGCGCGACGATGCCGAGAGCTCCGAGCGCCAGAAGGCGCAGCCGGCGGACGGCCTTTTGCTCGGTGATCAGCGCCAGAAGGTAGACGATCATCGAGGCTGCCGCGAGCACCACCCAGGCCCCGCGCGAAAAGCTGAGAAAGATCGCCAGCACCAGGATCGCGAGCGCGGGCAGATAGGTGAGGGACACGCGCAAGGGCTGCGTCAAAAGCCGCTGGATCAGGATGACCGTGGGCAGGGCCAGGAACGGGCCGAAGACGTTCGGGTCCTGAAAGGTGCCACGCGCCCGGTCATAAAGCGTGAAGAAATCCGCGCCCGGAAACAGATGAAAATAGCCGGCGATGCCGAACAGCGACACGAGCACGGCACTGGCCAGATAGCCCTTTTCGATCAGCTGATAACGCTCTGGCCGTTCCGCCAGAATGGCGGCATAAAAGATCGCGGTGATCGCCAGAAAGCCGGACACCGCAATGTAGATGATGGCATCGTCCATCTCCCGCGCAAGCGGGATCGCGGCAATGCCACCGGTGATGTAGAGCATCATGCAGACGATCAGCGGACCGAACTCGCGCCGCAGCTTCAGACCGAACCCGAGCCAGACGACTGTCAGGCCGACCATGTAGAGTTCGTAAGGGGCAGGTTCGCGGATCACGAACCCGGACAGAAAGGCGGCCAGCCACAGGGCTCCGTCACCGATGCTGCTTGCGCGCACCGGAAGCCGTGGCCGGACGGTGCCAAACGTCCGGGGGTCTGCGGTCCCCATGCTCAATAGGCGTTCTCTGTGTTGAACAGGCTGAAGGGAGTCATGAAGAGGATCTTCAGGTCAAACAGGATCGACCAGTTCTCGATGTAGTAGACATCGCATTCGACCCGCTTCTGGATTTTCGTCGGCCGGTCGACTTCGCCGCGCCAGCCGTTGATCTGGGCCCATCCGGTCACGCCGGGCTTCACCTTGTGGCGGGCAAAATAGCCATCGACCACTTCGTCCCAGGTGTGATTGTCCGTATGGGCGTTGACCGCATGAGGGCGCGGACCGACGAGAGACAGGTCACCCCGCAGAACGTTGAACAGCTGAGGCAATTCATCGATGGAGCTCTTGCGGATGAAGCGGCCGACCCGGGTGACCCGGCTGTCGTTCCGGGTGACAACCGACTTGGCGTCCGGATCGGCCATTTCCGTGTACATGGAGCGGAACTTCAAAACATCGATGATCTCGTTGTTGAAGCCGTAGCGCTTCTGGCGGAAGAGCACAGGCCCCTTGCTGTCCAGCTTGATGGCGATCGCAGCCACGATCATGACCGGAAACAGGGTGATGAGCGCCAGGCTCGCAAACACGACGTCGAACACGCGCTTGGCGACCATGTCCCAATCGGTGATCGGCTTTTCCACCACGTCAACGAAGGGAACCGTGCCGATGAAGGATGCGCCGCGATTTCTAAAGCGGATCTTGTCCGTATGGGCCGACAGGCGAATGTCGACGGGCAGCACCCAGAGCCGGCGCAGCAGCTGCAAGACGCGCTGTTCGGCCCTGAGCGGAATGCAGACGATCAACATGTCGATCCGCGCAAGGCGCGAGAATTCCACCAGGGCCGAGATGTTGCCAAGCTTCGGATAACCGGCCACGACCGGCGGGGAGCGGTCGTTGGCACGGTCATCGAAGATACCGCAAATGCGGATATCATTGTCGGATTGGGATTCCAGTTCATGGATCAGGTCGGCTGCTGCCGTGCCGCCGCCCACGATGATGGCGCGCCGCTCCAGGCGGCCGTTTTCCATCCAGTGGCGGACGATGCGATAGACCACCAGACGGGCACAGACGAGCCCGGTCATGCCCAGCACGAACCATGCCCCGATCCAGTTCTGGGACAGGCCGGAGCCGAGGCCGGTTGTCATCTGAATGAGAAAGATCATGGCAAAGACGAGCGTCCAGCCAGCGCCGATCCGGCCGATCTGGGACAGGCCACGGCGCATGATCGACACCTGATAGGCGTCGGAGGCCTGAAAGAAGGCGAGGGAGAACAGCATGGCGATCGCAACGGCAATGCCATGGACAACGCCAAGCTGCGTCGCTCCCGCATCAGTCATGGCTGCGATGACGCCGGTGGCGGCGATCAGCGCCATGTCCACCAGGCGAACGGTTCCCGTCAGGACCGGCACCGAGACGCCGTCGTCATGCAGGGATTCGGCAATTTCCTGCGCCTCGTTCGAAAGACCACCGCTTGCCGGTGATTGTATAGAGGGCCCGGACGGCGCCGAATTGGCATTATGAGTGGTTGGCGTGGCTGGCTCAGCGTCGGCGCGGCGCAGGCCGCTGGTCAATCTGCTCCTGAGGTCAGGAGCGGACCGGAAGGTGGAGTTCGGCTCTGAAGGACTATCGGCTTCTGGCGCCAGGTTTTTCATTATCTGTTGCTCGATCTGGCATAAACGGATTGGGCCGATGACGTTGATGCAACGCTGGCGGCAGGTGCTGAAATGGGTTTGTCGGTCGGCAATTGTCCACGGACCTGCTGGTAGAGCGTCGTAATGCGATCGCTCATCAGGTCGATGGAGAAAGTTTCGGCCAGGCAGCTGCGCTGCTCGGCAGCGGCGGCCTGCATCGCTTCCGGGTTGGCCATCGCCCGTTCCATGGCGGTGGTCAGCTTGTCGATATGGCCCGGTTCGATCAAACGCGAGGCATAGCGGCCAAAGATCTCCGGAATGCCACCGACGCGGGTGGCGATCAGTGGCCTCTGTGCGGCAACCGTTTCCAGAATGATATAGGGCATGGCCTCGGCGCGCGACGGCACCACAACACACTTCGCCATGCGGAAGGCCTCACGGGCCGGCAATGCGCCGTGGAAGGTGACTGTATCGCTGAGGCCAAGCGTCTCGACCATCTTGCGATAACGGTCTTCGTCCGGACCCTCGCCGACAATATGCGCTGTCGGCGCTCTGCCGGTCTTCAGCTTGATGTTGTGAAGCGCGTCAATGAAGAGGTCGGTCCCCTTCAAGTCGCGAAGCATGCCGATGTAAAGAAAATCGGCAGCGTCCTCGTTCTCCGTCACCGGAGAAAATTCGCTGGGCTGAAGGCCGTTGTAGACGACCCGGGCCGGCGCTTGCGGATGACCGACCTTGGTTTCAAACGCGGCATATTCATAGTCGGACACAAAGATCAGACCGTCCGTCAAACGTGACAGGACACGCTCTATGGTGTGATAGACGCGTCCTTCGAGCCGGTTCGGATCGTAGTGGAGGCTGCCGCCATGCGGGCAGTAGATCCGGGTGACTTCCTGGCCCTGAAAGCGCAGCAACGTTCCGATGGTCCGCACATAGGCTCCGCCCTTGGCGCCGTGACCGTGAAGGACGTCGGGCTTGAGGCTGCGAACATGCCTGTAAAGGTCACGTGTCGCACGCAGGTCCTGAAGCGTCAGCTGACGTTGCATCGGAAATCTTGCGACGCCGAGCGAAAGCTGCGGGCGCAGGTCATCCACAATGGCGTTGTCGTAGTCACTGCCGGACGTGCTGTCACAAATCAGGCCGACTTCATGACCGGCCGCTGCCTGGCTGGTCGCAAGGTCCTTGATGTGCCTGAATATGCCGCCAATCGGCGAGCGTACGCAGTGGATGATCCGGAGCGGATCCTTGGTCATGGTGCAGGCTCCCTGTTGCAGCCTCCAGGTTTCTTTTTGAACCCGTGAAGCTGAATGCCTGCACATTAGACAAGGGAGATGAGTCCCCGGTTAACCCAGGGACAGGATCAGAAATAGCGCTCGCGGACGTAAATCGTGTCTCCGGGCCGTAAGGGGTCCGAAATAGGCACACGGCCGTTTAGGATTTCACCATTGATCTGCCGGGTGATGTCAACATCTTGCTGTTGTGCCCGGGTCGAGAACCCACCTGCGGTCGCTATGGCATTCTGCACGGTCATGCCGGCCACATAGGAGTACTGGCCTGCGTTTTGCACCTCGCCCATGACGAAGACCGGGCGGTAGGTATCCACCTCGACAGAAACGTCCGGATCACGCAGGTAGCCCTGGCGCAACTTGCGTCCAAGTTCGGCTGACAGTTCCTGTTGTGTCTTGCCGCGTGCGGCTACGTTGCCGACCAGTGGAAAGGAGATATAGCCTGCCTGGTCAATAACATAGGTGTTGGAGAGATCGTCCTGACCGAACACGATGATCCGCAGCCTGTCGCTGGAGTCCAGGCGATAGGGTTGTGTCAGCGTTTCATGAAACGCGGTTGGCGGGCGCTTGTAGCCACTGCAAGCCACCATGCTGGCGCACATCGCCAGAACAAGAAACAGTCTGATGGGCATTCACGACTCTCCTAAAGGTCATTCGCACCATCGCAAGTCATGGTTAATGCTCGGTGAAGAGATTTTGGATGGCCTGCAAGCCCTGTCAAAATTGACGAGACAAAAATTAACGCAGCTTTCGTCGTGCCGGAAACGAGCTTAACCGATCGCTTACCCTAATTCGTCATAGTTGTCGGGTTCGTTCTGGAGTTTTGAAATGAGTTCGACCCGCAACGCGGTACAAGATGATGACATGGCCCTTGACCTTGCTGGCCTGCTGAGAGCAATCGGCAGCGCATTGCGCTGGCTGCTGCCTCTGGTTTTTATCGTTGCTGCAAGTGTCTTCCTTGTCCTTCAGTTCGTACCGTCCAAATACAAGGGCGAGGCAAGGGTTCTGATTGAGAGCAAGGACTCCGATTATCCCGGCACCACACGCGGTGTTGAAGAGGAGCGGGCGGTTCTCGACAACGAAGGCATTGCCAGCCAGGTGCAGCTTCTGAAATCGGCCGATCTGGCGCGGCGGGTTGCCAAGCGCCTTGATCTTGCGTTCATTGCCGAATTCAAGGCTAACGGCGGCGGCAGTATCGTTAGCGACGCACTCGTGATGCTTGGAATTTCTCGTGACCCGGCTCGCATTTCTCCCGAAGAACGGGTGCTGAAGGTCTTCTTCGAAAATCTCGACATATACCGACTGGAAGGTTCGCGCGTCATTGCCGTCGATTTTTCCGCTCAGGATCCGGAACTGGCAGCGGCTGTCGCCAACACAATTCTTGACGAGTATATTTCCCTTCAGTCCAGCGCGAAGCGCAAGACCACTGAATTTGCGACCACATCTCTGGAGCCCCAGATCGAAAGCCTGAAAGCGGAAGTTCAGGCCGCGCGCAAGGCGGTCGAGGATTTTCGTGCCCATGCCGACCTTCTGATGGGAACCGACAATCTGACGCTGAACCAGCAGCAATTGGCGCAGATCAGCAGCAGCTACTCGCAGGCGCAGGCCGACAAGGCGGAGTCCCAGGCAAAGGCGGACCTGATCCGGGACCTTCTGAAATCCGGTGGTTCGCTCGAAACAGCGAGTGACGTTCTGGACTCTCTCCTGATTCAGAGGCTGCGCGAACGGCAGGTGGCGATCCAGTCGAACATCGCAGAACTGTCCATCACCTTGCTGCCGAACCATCCGCAATTGAAGGCGCTGCAGTCGCAGTTGGCTGATTATAACCGGCTCATCCGCGAAGAAGCGCGCAAGGTACTCGTCGGCCTTGAGAATGATGCCAAGGTGGCGAACCAGCAGGCCGAGGCTCTGAAAGGACGTCTTGGTGAACTCAAGGTCGCTGCGGCCCAGACCAATTCTGATCAGGTGCGCCTGGCGGAGCTGGAGCGCGAAGCAAATGCCAAGGCGCGGCAGCTGGATCAGTTGATCAACAGTTTCCGCGACGCCGACACCAGGCTGAGAGCGCAGGCCCTGCCTGCGGATGCGCGGATCATTTCCCGGGCGGCTGTTCCGATTGAACCCTACGCGCCGAAGGTGATCGCCATCACGATCATCGCCGCGCTGGCGACTTTTGTGATCGGCTGCACCTTCGTGATCATGCGCGAGTTTCTGTCGGGCAACGTGCTCTATCCGGTTGCCTATGATGCGACGACGCTGCGCCAGCCGCAGGAGCCGACACTGCCGGAAAGTGGGGCGCACTATGGCAACTGGCCTTCCGCCGCCTCTGCCCAAGGCGTGGCGATGACTGCGAGTTTTTCCTATGGCGATGAAAAGCAGGCGGCTGCCCGGTATGTTCAGGAGATGGCGGACGACGCGAGACACGCCGAATTCGAAGCTGAGCCTGAAGTTGAGCCGCAGCCGGCTGTTGCCGCCGAACCCAAGGAAAAGGCGGTCAGGGAGACAAGCCGCAACAAGACCTTGCTGGAACGCGCTGTGGACCTTGCCAAACCTGCTGGACGCGCTCGCGAATACAAGCGCGACAGTCAGCCTGATCGCGCCGATCAACAGTATGAGCGTGCGAGCAAGATTGATGCTGCCCTGGCTGCCGCTCCCGAAGACAGCCCGGCAGCTCTTGCCGTTGAGGGCGTCATCGTCGTGCTGAGCGTCGACGATCCCGCCGTGTCGCACAACCGGGCCTTCGAGATGGCGCGCCGCGCTGCGGAAGAAGGTGAGGGCGTGCTTCTTCTCGAAGTGTTTCCGGAGATCGAGACGCCGGAAGCAGCAGAAGGCTTCTCCGACCTTGTCGCTGGCGACGTTGTCTTTTCCAAGGTGGTTTATCGCGATGCCGGTTCTCCCGCGCATATCATTGAAGCGGGCACGCAGCCGATCGATGATCAGATGGCCAGCGGTGAACGCTTCCAGATGGCGGTTGACGCCATCGCCGACACCTATGATGCCGTTGTGGTCGATCTTGGAGCCATTGATGGGTCGCTTGCGAGCGCAAACCTTCTGCGCAGGGCCGATCGTGTCCTGTTGATGTCCGGCGATGCGAGCTACGATCATGAGCTGAAGAGCGCCGCCCGTCTTCTGGCCCGCAACACGGGCGCAGCAGTCGAGGTGATTGCTCAGGGCAACAAAAAACGCCGCGGATCGGGCCGGGCGGCTTAGGGCTCGCCTGTATCGTCCTTGCAACCGATCCGCAGAGAGGACACGTGAGCCTTAGCCGGACAGCACACGTGCCTTCAGGGCGCGCATCTTGCGCACGAGTGGCCAGAGGGTCTCTGATTTTCGGATTCGCGCTTTCAGGGCTTGCTTCTTGCTGAAAGCGAAAAATGCCAGCCGGCCCTTGAGCGTCAGGGGCGTGTAGCTGTCGAAAAGCGCGACCGTCTCGCTCCAGGACCGCTTGTAGCGTTCATCGCCAAGGCCAAGGTCCAGGCAATGGAGGCCGGGGTCCATGCAGGCTCTCGCGATAATTTCTTTGAGCAGCACGACACCGGGACTGTGTGCCGTCATGTCATCATGGGAAATGCTGTTGGCATACCCGATCAGCCGGTCGCCCGACCGGCAACTGAGATAGGTCGCACGAATCTCGCCATCACATTCCAGCCACCACAGGTTCAATCCTGTCTGGTCTGGTTCCTGGCCGGACTTCAGCAAGCATTCGAGAAAGAGCTTTTCCTTCTCGCCCGTGAAAACATTCGGAATTCCGGTCGCTGCGGCGCGCACCGCCCTTTGCTCAAGGAAGGCGTTGAGCCCGCGGGTGATTTCAGCATCAGTCGCCGCGCAGACGATCTGGAAGTTGTCTGCAGCCTCCAGGGATTTTTGTTTCTTGGCCAGCTTCTTACGCGCAGCCTTGCTGTGACTGGTCCGGAACAGATCATCGAAGTCGTCAGACAAGGGCCCGATGAAAACCGGACTTGGACTTTGAACGAGCTTGCCGAAGCAAAGCGGATTGGAGCTTTCGCCCAGATGTTCCGGCAGATTGGCCAATCGCAGAAGGTCTGCGTCGAGCGTCTTTCCGAGCGCCAACAAATGCCGGTAGAGAACAGCTGGTTCCACAGCATCGACGGCTGAGCGGCGCCACACTCCGGTGGACTGATTGGCCTTGTTCTGGCCCAGAAAGCTCAGCGTCCTCAGCGGCCCTTGCTGCTGTAGAGCAAGCGGCAAGAAGAAGGCGGCTTGCTCATCCAGAAAACCTGCGACCAGGACCGGTTCGCATCGTTCTATCTCGCCAAAGCTTGCCTGCCAGGCTTCGATCCAGGACGCTTCATGGTAGGGGAGGGTGAGCCTGTCCTCGCCCAGCCGGGCGATGAACTCACGTGCGGAGGCGAAATCATCCAGCCGCGTCAGGCGCAATTCGACTGTCTGTCGGTTGCAGCCTGTGGTTTTATCGGCCGATCCGACGAGGCGCTCATCAGGGTCTGATGCAAGGGCGTTTGCCCCGGTCGCTACCATGTGCTCAGTTTCCATCCTGCTCGTTCAACTCTAGAGACAAATAGCAATAAAAATTAAAGAAACAGTGCCTAATCTGCTGCCAGAAATCAGGGGTCGACCGACGTAAATGGGTGCTCGTCAAAGAATATTCCGAAATGCTTTCAAGCTCTTGCGCAGCAGTGGGCTTGGTCGTGTCATGGCGCCGTTTACTCAAGGTTGTGGTGCGATCTTCATGATGCATCACGTTCGCCCTGGGCGTGATGACGAATACCAGCCAAATCTGCACCTTGAAATTACTCCGGAATTCCTGCGCCGATCGATTGAGCAGATCCGAAGCAACGGCTATGAAATCATCGCACTTGATGAAGCTGTTGACCTTCTCAAGAGCGGCTATGGCAATCAGCGCTATGCTGCTCTGACCTTCGACGATGGCTACCGAGACAATTTCAAGATTGCCTATCCGATCCTGAAAGAACTGAATGTTCCTTTCACCATCTATGTTGCGACGGGTCTTGTCGACCGCGAGAGCGAACTCTGGTGGATCGCGCTTGAGCGCATCATTGGCCAGAATGACGAGATCCGGCTGTCGGGCGAAACGACGGGAGAGGCGATCTCCTGTCGCACGGTGGCGGAAAAGGACGCCTGCTACGAGCAGCTGACGCGCTGGCTGACCCAGGACGTTGACGAAAGCCAGCAACGCGAGATCATTCGCCAGCTGGCGGAGCGCTATGATTTCGACCTGGCAGGCCTCGCCGACGAAATGATGATGTCCTGGGACGAACTCAGGGAGCTGGCGCAAGATCCGCTGGTGACCCTGGCGGCCCACACCCATGCGCATCATGCCTTGGCGCGTCTTGGGGCTGCTGACGCCAGATCAGACATCGAGCGCGGGATCGAGCGCATGCAGCAGGAACTCGGCCGCAAGCCGAAACACTTCGCCTATCCCTATGGCAACAAGATTGCAGTCAGCAAACGGGACGCACAGATCCTGAGTGAGGCTGGTTTCAACTCGGCCGTTACAACCTTTCCCGGCTTGCTCAAGTCGGTGAATGCCCGCGACCCGATGCTGCTGCCCAGGGTCTCCCTGAATGGCCGTTTTCAGGACCCCTATGTCATCGACCAATATCTGACCGGTGCGCCTTTCGCTCTTTATCACGTCGCCCGCTGGGCCTGTCGTCGCGGCAGTGTCAGGTCGGGCGTTTCCCGCCTCTTTCCATCCACCAGATGATGGCGCCGGCCGGAATGACCCAGGCCAGTCCCGCCACGGCGAAATAAGCCAGGCGCATGAGCGTCGAGGATTGTTGCAAGGTCATGTCGCCGATCACCATGGCGACCAGCGCATAGACGATCACAAACACCACAAGAACCACCATGCCGACGAACTTCCGAAATGAGGGAACCATGCTGGGGAACTCACTTTCCTGATAAGGTTTTGCAGCGTTAGAGTGTCGCAAAGACCGGCCTGCGACTTGCCGCCATTGTCATGCACCTATATCTCCCCCGGTGATAGGTCAAATCCGGGCAGTGATCCCGGGTTCAAAGACGGGATGGGAAATGTCTGCTTCCTCCGAGACAGGTGACAGCGCCGGACTTGTAACCACCAACGCCGAACGCTCGCGTGTTGAACGCAATCGCACTTTGATCCGCTGGTGGCTTTATGGCATCTGCCTGCTGGTCTTGGCCATGGTGGTTGTCGGCGGCGCAACGCGTTTGACGGAATCAGGCCTCTCCATCACCGAATGGAAACCGATCCACGGCGTCATCCCGCCGCTGTCGGTTGCCGAGTGGGAGGAGGAGTTCGCCAAGTACCGCGAGATCCCCCAGTACGAGGTGGTCAACAAGGGCATGTCCCTTGAGGAGTTCAAGTTCATCTTCTGGTGGGAGTGGGGCCACCGTCAGCTGGGCCGGTTCATCGGCATTGCCTTCTTCGTGCCCATGGCGCTCTTCTGGATGCAGGGCCGCATCGAACCCTGGCTCAAGCCGCGCCTCGTTGTTGGTCTGGTTCTGGGCGGCCTCCAGGGCGCTCTGGGCTGGTACATGGTCGCCTCGGGCCTCGTCGACAGGATCGACGTCAGCCAATACCGCCTTGCGGCCCATCTGACGCTTGCCTGCGTGATCTTCGCCTATCTGTTCTGGATTGCACGCCGTCTTGCACCGCGCGAGAGCGCAAATGCGGAGGAAGCGCGGGCTCTCGGTGGTGTCGGCTGGCTGTTCCTTGCGCTGGTGTTCCTGCAAATCTTCATGGGCGGTCTGGTGGCCGGGCTCAACGCCGGCTTCACCTTCAATACCTGGCCTCTGATGGACGGGCAGTTTGTCCCCCGCGGCCTTATGGCCATGTCTCCGGCCTGGGCAAATTTCTTCGAAAACGTCATGACCGTCCAGTTCCAGCACCGGGTCACCGCCTATGTGCTTGTGGTCGTCGCACTCTGGCTGATGATCCGGTCGAAAAAAGTCAGTGGCCGCAAGCAGGTGATGATGCCTGCTCGTCATATCGTCGGTTTCGTCGCGCTTCAGGTGGTGTTTGGCATTGCCACATTGGTCATGTCGGTGCCGCTGCATCTGGCGCTGTGGCATCAGGCCTTTGCCGTCTTCGTTCTGGGCGCAGCGGTCGACTATCTCGCGACGTTGAAGGGACCTTATCCGCAGTTCGTCGCAGTCGAAAGCTAGCCGCAAAGCGTTTGCGCCAGTTCGCAGCCAGCACAAAACTCGCCGCAGGATGTCTCCCCGGCGTTTTGGCTGGTCTGTTTCCCGTCAGAAACGGGATGGCAGGCGCTCCGGACCTGCCGGGAGCGGTTGGGAATGTGGGATGTGCAAGGCCGTCACGCCTGCCCAAGTTCCGTGTCCCAAGTGATTGAACGTGCGCCTTTCTCTTTTCTGCGCGCCGGAAGTAGAGCGTCCTCCGGTTTGCCAGATACGAAACGCGCCTGAGACCTGCCGTGTCACTCCCCGCTGCAGGTCCAAGCTGCCAGTCACCGGTGCCCTCCGCCGTCCGTTACACGGCAGAAAACCCCTCGAAACCCGGTCCCCACCACCGCGAACGGACGGTCCGCACTCGGCCCCGTGATGGCAGGAACAGGAGCGATGATACGGCAGGTTTGACGGAGGGGGATAAGTGTTTCTGACAAGGTAGATAGGGACACGTGCGGCATTATTCGTTTTTTCACCGCGAAAAGCCTTGAATTGGTCACGAACTAGGACTATTTCCTGCGCATCGATATTGCTTGAAGAACTTGTTACGGCGTGGGCAACCGCGCACCGAACGATCTTTCCTCTCAACGTCGAGCTAACCGCCCGAGGCAATCTTGCCAAAGGCACCCCTACATGACCGATTGAAAAGGAAAATCGTTATGGCTATTGGAACAGTTAAGTTCTTCAACTCCACCAAAGGCTTCGGCTTCATTCAGCCGGAAGATGGCGGCAACGACGTGTTCGTTCACATCTCCGCTGTTGAGCGCGCTGGCATGCAGCCGCTGACAGAAGGCCAGAAGGTCAGCTTTGAAGTTGTTCAGGACCGTCGCTCCGGCAAGTCCGCTGCGGACAACCTGCAGGAAGTTTAAGTCCTGTTTTTCAGGGCGCTGCCGGAACAGCTGGCGCGACTTGAAAAAGAAGATTGAAAAAGGCCGGGCCAACGCCCGGCCTTTTTTGCATTTTGAAGGATAACATTTTTCTGCGGATCAAAAGCGGCTGCCGAAACGCTCAGCCCGAAACGCTCTGGGCGCCGTCAGGATCCGAAGATCCGGGACACCATCGCCTCGGCGAAGCTTGCATCAAGCGGCCAGTCGTTCAGCATACGGTACCAGAATGCGCCATGGACCATTGCCGTGAGCATTGCGACATCACTGCCTGGCGGCAATTCACCGCTTTCAACGGCACGCTGAAGGATGTCGGTCACGATTTCCTCGCGCGGCAGAACGAACTGCTCGATGAAGCTGGCGCGAAATTGCGGATCCTCCTGGGCGGCGTCAGCTTGGCGCTGCGGAGCTCATCGTTCGCAGCGCCTTGCTTCTGGTCTGAGGCTTAGCGGCCGTGGCTCCGATCGTAGCCATTGACCGCAGGCTGCGACCAGTTGCCGAGCGTGCCGTCGCCCGGTCGGAAGACTTCCATCAACAGGGGATAGCAGGCGGCAACGTCACTGGTGTGTTCGGACGAACAATCGCCGCCCGGACAAGCGCTCAGAACCGCCAGCAGGTCGATCTCGGCGAAAAGCTCCAGATAGTCGCCCGGCCGCACCGGGCTGGCCTTCATGAAATACTGGCCCGTGTCCCGGGTGAAGCCGGTGCACATGAAGACATTGAGCACGTCGTGCACATGGCGCTCGGCCTCTTCAAGCGCCAGGCCGCGGGCATCGGCCAGCGCCCGGGTCAGGTTCGAGTGGCAGCAATGATGGTAGTCGGTGCCGTTCAGCAGCTTGCCCGTATAGGGATCGCAGCGCGTCCCGATCACGTCATGCACCGAACCGCCGAATTCATCGATGCCGTACCAGTCGAGCGTGTCCGTCGTCACGGTTGCCATGGGGCGCAGGGTCGGGAAGGACGACCACAACCGGTCGCCGGTGGTCACATGCGTGCCGTGCAGCGCCCGCGTCTTGCCTGAATAGAACCGCTCGCTGAGGTCATGCAGGTTGAAGAGATTGAGATCGCCGACCTGTGAGCCCTCAACGGATGACATCTTCAGGAAATGTCCGGCGGGCACCTTGATGCTGGCGGCCTCGCGCGGGGCGACAAGCACCTCATCAATCTTTTCAGCTGTTTCGCGGGCGGCCGCATACAGGCTGAGATCCGGGTCGGGCAGTGTTTCCGGCGGATAACAGATCACCGGCTTCACAGCCCGGCGGGTGGCGGCATCTTGAGGTTGGTTCATGGAAAAACTCTGGTCACGTCGTGCCTGCGGAACGATCTCCGCATCGCGGCCAGACTGGCATGGAGCCCCTGAAATGACCAGTCACAATGACCTGTGATGACGACCGGAATTGAGGCCGCGATGGAGGTGCACCATGACGTCGAGGGGAGGTGAATGTCGAGCGTACTTCCCCAGGAGCCGCCGTCCCATGGCTCGACCCCATTTCCGCTTTTGGGGAGATCCATGCCGTTGCCGTGCGGCAATCAGAAGCCGTGCTGCCAGCAGACGTCACGGCATGGATTGCAGGATCAGGTCCTGCAATGACGGGGGGAGGGGCGAGCGTTCGTTACATTTGACGCCGCACACACTCAGCCGTCATCCCCGCCCTATGCGGGGATCCACTCATTCCCAGAGCAGTGCAGCTCAAGCCGTGTGGACTTGCGGCAGTCTCTGGACCCATTCCTGGGCTTCGACTCGCAGAAAGGGCCATTGGATCCCCGCACATTTCCGCTTCGCGGGGCGGGGATGACTGCTGTGGGAGCGGTCGGGCCTGACCACATTTGACGCTGCGCCCACCACTGACGACAAACTAGCTCGCCAAGATGGAGAGCTTGTCTGAGCAGCGGAGGAAAAAAGCAAAATAAGGATCCACAATATCAAGTCGATCGCCATCCCAAGCTAGAACAGGTTGGCCTGGCTGCAAGTTTTCCGAGATCAGGTGCATTTGGTCTAAGCACGAGGTTACACTCGAGCCAACGGGACTATCTTCTAGACAAACCTTCTTCACGCGACCATTGATTTCATCATATGAAAACGACATCGAAATCGGTTCGTCCCGAATGGCAAGAAGGACTGCCCGGTAAACATCGCCAACCGTTCCGTCTGCTAGTTGGTGTTCTTTTCTTTCCTGGCCTCTTGTTCGCGGCCCGGCATGAAGAGAAGAGAGCATCTTCGAAAAATCTGTAAAATGAGAAGTCTGATAAAGCGCTTGCGAAATTTGTTCATCATTGACGTGACAGCGGGTATATTCAAGGAGCGGCTCATGAATCCCAAGAACGTTGCAAAGAATGAAGCAAATTGTTTGCATCAACTGAGGAGAACCTAGTGCCTCTTCGGTCAGCTTTCGCTCTACTTTTGGTGCTAGCTCTACGTTGAGTGCGGAAAAGCCCTGTCTTGCAATCAAGGCGAGGTGATCCTTGCTCCAGTAACCAAGATCGACCGCCGCAACGCGGCCACGTAGCTCAGGGTTGCTTCGAACAACATCGTCTGTTCTGTGGGGCACGGACGCAGTGACAATTTTTACACCGTTGTCGGCTGCGACTTTTATTTGTCTGCCTATTTCTTCTCTGAGATCTGGTCGGATGTAGTGAAAATCATCAATAAAGATCACGAAGTCACTATTGGCGATTTCGCGAACTATTCTCGTAAGTCCTGCGCTCTCAGTGGTTGTAGATGTTGATCCTGTCCACTGCGACCCACCACTCAAAGACGTCTCACCTTTTCCCTTCACGACCAAAGGGACACCAACTTCACCCCCAGCCTTTGCTGAAGCAGAGACATGAGATGATGTGGTCTTAGTTAGGGTTTCGCTGGTGGGGGTTTCCATCCATTGTAATGCACGATTCCAGAGGTTTTCGGGGCTTTCGATTCCGGCACCGATCACTGGAATGATAAGCTCTTCCTTTAAAACCTTTTTGATAAGGACCGTCTTACCAGTCTTCGAAGGCCCTGAGATGGAGACGACCATCTTGGGAAGCTGGCAGTAGGCTTCCAAATTTTCTTCAAGTTTCAGGTCTTGGCGCCCAACATAGGTAGTTGTTGGAGTGTCGTTGGGTGTGAAAATTTTGCCGAGTTTTGAATTCATTTCTTAGGACTTTTTCTAGTTCTAATTCTTCGATCTAAATTTATTTGTGTTCCCCTACATAGTTATCAGAAGGAAGAGCTTGCAGGCAAGCAGCGCGAGAGGGTCCAGTAAATGCATCTTTTGGTATTGGTAGGCTTTGCGAAAGGAAAACAAAACCCGCCAGCCTCCCAGCCAGCGGGTTTCGTGTTTTCGAACCGGGTTCAGGTGAAAATCACCCCAGGTTCAGTTCCTTGAAGAAGTCGTTGCCCTTGTCGTCGACGACGATGAAGGCGGGGAAGTCTTCGACTTCGATCTTCCAGACGGCTTCCATGCCGAGTTCCTCGAACTCGACCACTTCCACCTTCTTGATGCAGTCCTGCGCCAGACGGGCGGCCGGGCCGCCAATCGAACCGAGATAAAAGCCGCCGTGGGCCTGGCAGGCACGGCGCACCTGGGCTGATCTGTTGCCCTTGGCCAGCATCACCATGGAGCCGCCTGCGGCCTGGAACTGATCCACATAGGCATCCATACGGCCCGCCGTTGTCGGCCCGAAGGAGCCCGACGGCATACCGTCCGGGGTCTTTGCGGGACCGGCATAATAGACCGGGTGGTTCTTGAAATAATCCGGCAGCGGCTGGCCGCTTTCCAGCAGGTCGCGGAGCTTGGAGTGGGCAAGATCGCGGGCAACGATCAGGGAGCCGGTGAGAGACAGGCGCGTCTTGATCGGGTGCTTGGTGAGTTCGCCCAGGATTTCGGACATTGGCCGGGTCAGGTCGATGTGAACGACGTCGTCGTCCAGATGCTCGTCGGTGATCTCCGGCATGTATTTGTCCGGCTGCATTTCCAGCTGTTCCAGGAAAATGCCGTCCTTGGTGATCTTGCCCATGGCCTGACGGTCGGCCGAGCAGGACACAGCCATGCCGATCGGCATGGAGGCACCATGGCGCGGCAAGCGGATGACGCGGACGTCGTGGCAGAAATACTTGCCGCCGAACTGGGCCCCCACGCCGCTGGCCTGGGTCAGCTTGTGGATCTCTTTTTCCATCTCGAGATCGCGGAATGCGTGACCGCCTTCGGAGCCTTGCGTCGGCAGTCCGTCGAGATAGCGGGCCGAGGCAAGCTTGGCCGTCTTCAAGGTCATCTCGGCGGAGGTGCCGCCGATGACAATCGCCAGATGGTAGGGCGGGCAGGCCGCCGTTCCGAGTGTCAGGACCTTTTCCTTCAGGAACTCGATCATCCGGTCATGGGTCAACAGGGACGGTGTGCCCTGGAACAGGAAGCTCTTGTTGGCCGAGCCGCCACCCTTGGCCATGAACAGGAACTTGTAGGCGTCATCGCCTTCTGCATAGAGCTCGATCTGCGCCGGCATGTTGTTGGAGGTGTTCTTTTCCTCGAACATCGAGATCGGCGCGAGCTGCGAATAGCGCAGGTTCTTTTTGAAATAGGCATCGCGGGAGCCTTCGCCGAGCGCTTTTTCATCCTGGCCTGTGGTCCACACCCGGCGGCCCTTTTTGCCCATGATGATCGCCGTGCCCGTGTCCTGACACATGGGCAGGACGCCATGGGCGGCGATGTTGGCGTTCTTCAGGAGGTCGAAGGCCACGAACTTGTCGTTTTCGGTCGCCTCGGGATCATCCAGGATCTTGCGCAGTTGGGCCAGATGTCCGGGGCGCAGGTAGTGGTTGATGTCCTTGAAGGCTTCCTCGGCCAGAAGCCGCAGACCCTCAGGCTCGATCATCAGGACTTCCTCGCCGTTGAATTCGGCGGTCTTCACATGGTCCGAGGTGAGCTTGCGGTAGGGCGTCTTGTCCTCGCTCAAGGGAAACAGGGAGCTGTGCTGATACTTGGGCGGGGTCGTCGGAGCGTTCATCTCAGGGCCTTCTTGGTCTGGCTGGCACGCTGTGCAGACACAGGCGCGTGGCAAAACGGATGTGCGTGTCATAAGGCAAAAAGGCAGCAAACGCCAAGCGCTGCTGCCTTCCCAATTTGTCGAAGCCGGTGTTTTTTGCTGCGATCAGCGCGTTGCCGTCAGATCAAGCGTCACGGTGACCACTTCGCCCACGGTGTCGCCGTTCACTTCGGCGCCGAGCTTGTAGGCGGCCCGATTGACCTTGGCCTCGCCCCTGGCTGTTGCAGTGTCGCCCTGAATGTCGAGCGTGAAGGCCAGCTCGATCGGCAGGGAAATGTCGCGGATCGTCAATGTGCCATTGGCGACATAGGCGCCATCACCTGCGGGGCTGACATCCGTCGTTGTGAAGATCGCGACTGGGAATTCATTCACATTGAACCAGCCGCGCCCGGGCAAGGTGCCGTCGAACTGCTGGTTGCCGGTGGCGGCGCTCAGCGTCGTGATCTCGGCAGAGATGTCGGCTGTCTCCGGTGTTGCCGGATCGAACTCGATGTCGGCGGTCCAGGTTTCAAAGACGCCTTTCAGCGGGGACCCGGCCTGAGCGACCTCAAAGGCAAGCTGGCTCCTGGACGGGTCGACGGTCCATGTGTCGGCCAGGGCAACGCCCGGTGCCATCAGGCTGGTCATCAGGACGGCAGCAGACAGGTGTGATTTCAACGGCATGATGGTGGTTTCCTTCGAAAATAGGTCAGCTTCTGGCGCGCGCCGGGGCGGTGGAAAGCATGCGTATCAAGGTGTCGTCGCGCGCAATGAAGTGGTGTTTGAGGGCCGCTGCTGCATGGACGACAATCAGCGCCATCAGCAAGTAGGCTCCGTATTCATGCAGGAGCTTGAAGATGGCCTCGGCCTCGGCTTGCGTTCCAAGCGCATCCGGCACAGGCAGATGCGGCACCGGCAGGACGTCAAACACGATGGTCGGAATGCCCCAGGGGGAAACCGACGCCATCAGCCAGCCGGTGATCGGCATGGCAAACAGAAAGGCATAAAGACCGGCATGACCCAGGTGAGCGGCGAGCTTTTCAATGGCTGTCATGCCATCGGGCAGCCTCGGCGACGGGTTCACGAGACGCCAGGCAAGACGCAGCGCGGCCAGCGCAAGCACCACGAAGCCGATGGATTTGTGCAGCTGGTAGAGCCGAAATGTTTCCGGGTCCGTCGGCGGCAGGCTGGTCATGTAGAGACCGAGCGCCAGCATCACCAGAATCAGCAGCGCCATTGTCCAGTGAAAGACAATCGCGACGCGGCCGTAACCAACGGATGTGTTGCGGATCATGATGCACTCCACGGGGACCGTGCGTGAGCAAGCTCACGCGCCAGGCAGTGTCGGTAGGGACGAAGGCCGGCGCCGTGCAGGGCGCCGGCCTGAGGGCTCGGAAGGCCTTAGTTTGTAGCAGCTTTCAGCGTCTCGGCGTGGAAGGTCACCGAGATCTCATCCCCCACATAGGGAACAAACTTGTCCATGCCATAGTCCGAGCGTTTGATCGTGCTGGTGACGGCAAAACCGGCCGCCGGTTTCTTGGCCATCGGATGATCCCCGATCTTGGTGACGTTGACTTCCAGAACGGCGGGTTTGGTAATGCCCTTGATGGTCAAATCACCAGTGACTTTCAGGGTGCTTTCACCGGTCTTCTCAACCGATGTGCTTTTGAAGGAGGCCTTGGGGAATTTTTCCGCCTCGAAGAAATCTGCGCTGAGGAAGTGCTTGTCGCGGTCGGCCCAGAATGTGTCGAGAGAATTGACGTCGATGACGAACTCGACTGAAGAATTGGCTGGTGTTTCCTGGTCGATCAGTAGCGTGCCGTCCCACTCGCCAAAACGGCCTTCCGTGGTCGAATAGCCAAGGTGATTGTAGGAAAAGGCAAGGTTGGCATGGGACTTATCGAAGTCGTAGGCGACAGGTTCTGCAACGGCTGCGCCCGCCAGAAGGGAAAGAGCGAGGGCGGAAGATGCGAAACGGATCATTTTGAAACCTCAATTCGAGAGAAACGCGAAGGCTCCCGGGATCGAGCGCCATGGGTCAGAGATAGACATGATCCTGAGGAAGACAATTTGACTGACTGTCAAATGTAGGTGAACAGTTGTGCGTTCACCGGCCATCAAATGAACGCAATGCTCGTCCGGCCTTTATGTAGAGCCAGCGTCGCGATTGCGGGCGAGGATGCGACGAGCATTGAAACTAGAATAATCGCCCTGATTGTTGCCGGCTTGTCATCTGCTGATCGTTCGAATCGTGGCACTCTCGACGCAGCACATTTTCATCAAAATCCGGCGCTCCCGTACAGGACGGGATTTTACATCCCATCATGATGCGGGCGCCAGATCAAAAAACAGGGAGAGGCCCGTGCACAAGGCCAGGATAGTTTGCCACCGGGGGGCAATTCAAACCGCTCCGGAAAACACCATGGCGTCCCTTGAAGGCGCCATTGCCCTCGGAGCCTTTGCGGTCGAATTCGATATCCGGACCAGCAAGGACGATGTGCTTTACGTCATGCATGACGAGACGGTGGACCGCACGACCGACGGCAGCGGCTATGTCTCCGACATGACGTCTGCGGAGATCGATCAGCTGGATGCTGGCAGCTGGTTTGGCGCCGAATTTGCCGGCGAACGGGTGCCGCGTCTCGACGCATTTCTGGATGCCTGCAAGGGTCGGATCGCGACCTATGCGGAAATCAAGCTGGCCGATCCGGCAAGGGTGCGCGACATGCTTGCCTCGCGCCGTCTTCTGGAGGACGCATGGACCTTCTCCTTCGACCAGGGCATTCGCGCCGAGACCCGTGCACGGGTTCCCGACTTTCGCCGGATGGTGCTGTTTGAGCATGTCGGCTCGGTCGAACGTGCCGTCGCACTCGGGGCCCATATCCTTGAGTTCAACGAGGACACCCTGACCCCTGACCGTTGTTCCGAGGCAAAGGCTGCCGGTCTCGTGACCCAGATGTTCTATGGCGGATCGGACCGATCTGTCTTTGAAACGGCGGTGCGCTGCGGCGTTGAGCAGATGAACATCGATGCGGTGACACTCTACCGTGAGGTCGAAGACGGTCTTCTGGAAGAGGCCAACTAGTTTCAGAGCTCTCCTGGCGCTGTACGACTGAAACAGAAGAGCCCCGCAGGATGTCCTGCGGGGCTCTGGTTTGATAGCAATCCAGTCGATCGGGACGGCAGGGCCTACTGGCCGAGGCCACCGATGCAGGAGTATTTGATGTTCAGGTAGTCATCGAGGCCGTATTTCGAGCCTTCGTTGCCCATGCCACTGTCCTTGACGCCGCCGAAGGGCGCAACTTCGGTGGTGATGACACCTTCATTGACACCGACAAGGCCATACTCCAGCTCTTCCATCACACGGAACACCCGGCCAAGATCCTGGCTGTAGAAGTAGCAGGCAAGCCCGTATTCGGTCGCATTTGCGAGCTTCACAGCCTCGGCCTCGGTCTCGAACTTGAACAGCGCGGCCAAAGGACCGAACGTTTCCTCGGTGGCGATTTTCATCTCCGACGTGGCACCGGTCACGATGGTCGGCTGGAAGAAGGTGCCGACGTTTCCGGCCCTCTCTCCACCGCTGATCAGGGTCGCACCCTTGGCCAGGGCATCCGTGAGGTGATCGGTCACCTTGGTGATCGCGCGCTCGTCGATGAGCGGGCCCTGCGTGGAGCCGCTTTCCAGACCGTTGCCCGGCTTGAGTTCAGCTTCGACGGCCGCCTTGAGCTTGGCCGCAAAGGCATCATAGATCCCGGCCTGAACGTAGATCCGGTTGGCGCAAACGCAGGTCTGGCCGGAGTTGCGGAACTTGGATGCGATCGCGCCGGCAACTGCCCGGTCGATGTCGGCGTCGTCAAAGACGATGAACGGCGCATTGCCACCGAGTTCCATCGAGATTTTCTTCATGTTGGCTGCGGCGTTGGATGCCAGCAATTTTCCGACCCGGGTAGAGCCGGTAAACGTGACCTTGCGCAGCTTGGGGTTGGAGCACATCTCTGTCCCGATCGCGGGCGCATCGCCGGTCAGAATGTTGATCACGCCCTTGGGGATACCTGCCTTTTCAGCCAGGACGCCATAGGCGAGGGCGGAGAAAGGGGTCAGCTCGGACGGCTTGATGACCATGGTGCATCCGGCCGCAAGCGCTGCGCCCAGCTTGCGGGCGATCATGGAGTTGGGGAAGTTCCAGGGCGTGATGGCGCCGACAACGCCGACCGCTTCCTTGGTGACGAGGATCTTCTTGTCGGCCCAGGGAGAGGGAATGATGTCGCCATAAACCCGGCGAGCTTCCTCGGCAAAGAAGCGAATGTAATTCACGCCGCCGGTGATTTCGCCTTTTGCCTCGGCCATGGGCTTGCCCATTTCGGTGACCAGGATCTCGGCCAGGGCGTCGATGTTGGCCATGATTTCATCGGCCAGCTTCTGCATCAGGCCTGCGCGTTCCCCAGCCGTTTTGGCTTTCCATGGGCCAAAAGCAGCATGGGCGGCATCAATGGCGCGAGCGGTTTCGGCTCCGCCGCAATGAGGTACGGTGCCAATGGTTTCGCCGGTGGCCGGGTTGATGACCTCAACGGTCTTGCCACTGTCTGCCGGGAGCCATTCGCCCGCGATGTAGACGGATTCTTTCATAAAGGTCGTGTCGAGACTCATCTGTGGTTCCCTTCTGGCCATGCCCCGGACCTTTTCGGACCGGTCGGTTCGGAGATGTTTGAATTGCCGTGGACTGAGACGGAATCACCGTCCGCCCGGCGAAGACTGAAGATGGCAGCAGAAAACAATGTGCGCGCACACGGGTCAAGCTCAACGAGCGCTGCAACACTTGTTCCTGAAGGGTTTGGGGATGGGATGGGCGCGGCGTATTGCCACCGGGGCGCAGGATCGTTATTGGGAGGTTGCCTGCCTTTCCCTCCGGTTTTAAGACCCTTGCCAATGACCCAGACCACCATTTCGCTCGATGAAGCGCGCGACCTCGTTTTCAGCGCTTTGATCGCCAACGGCGCATCTAAAGAAAACGCAAGGTTCGTGACCGATGCGCTTGTTCTGTCAGAAGCGTCCGGCCAGCCGGGACACGGTCTGTCCCGTGTGCCCTCTTATGTGGCGCAGCTC
Organism: Roseibium sp.; assembly: GCF_039982295.1. GTDB lineage: Bacteria > Pseudomonadota > Alphaproteobacteria > Rhizobiales > Stappiaceae > Roseibium. Next base: position 314,259 of record NZ_JBDWYP010000092.1, on the reverse strand, counting down.
AGAACAGGCAAGGTGAAAGGCACGGTCACGCCGACACTCGAAAAGGTGAGTTCGTCTCTCCTGCGGGTCGATGCGGGTTATGGTTTTGCCTATCCGGCTATTGACCTGGTGCTCAACACCTTGCCGGAGATGGCCAGGTCGCAGGGTATCGCCATGGCGGCGATCCGGCATTCGCATCACTTCGGTCAGGGTGGGTCCCATTGCGAAGCGTTCGCGCACAAGGGTCTGGTGTCCTTTGTCTTCGGCAATGCGCATAAGGCCATCGCGCCCTGGGGCGGCAAGAACCCGATGTTCGGCACCAATCCGATTGCCTTTGGTGCGCCTGTGCCGGGCCGCGAGCCACTGGTTATTGATCTGGCCATGTCACGTGTCGCACGTGGCAAGGTGATGGCCGCGGAACGCGCTGGCACGACCATTCCCGACACCTGGGCGCTGGACAAGGATGGCAACGCGACGACCGATCCGACGGCAGCCATTGCCGGCACGATGCTGCCCATTGGCGAAGCCAAGGGCGCAGCGCTCGCCATGATGGTCGAGGTCATGTCGGCGGCAATCGTTGGCGGCAGTTTCGGGTTTGAGGCCTCAAGTCTCTTTGTCGGCGAGGGTGCTGCGCCAGACCTCGGTCAGGTGATCCTCGTGCTCAACCCGGGCATGATCTCGGGAGGTGTCTTTGGCGACCGCATCACCACACTGGTCGAGGCGGTCGAAGGCGAGGAGGGCGCACGGCTGCCGGGCAGCCGCAGGTTCGCGCTCCGCGAGAAGGCCGAACGGGAAGGGATAAGCCTGCCAACCCCGATCCTTGAAGAAGTCCGTCATCTAGCAAAGGGAGTGGAAGCCGCATGACCTTGAATATCCGTAAGCTTTCCGATCAAGCCGCGACGCTTCTCCCCGGGCTTTTGCTGTGTTTCACCATCGCAGGTGCCGCGGGTTTCCTGTCCGACCATTATGGCGGGCCGGTGATGCTCTTTGCGCTGCTTCTGGGCATCGCCTTCCACTTCCTGTCCCAGGAAGGCACCTGCGTCCAGGGCATCGAATTCACGGCGCGCAAGCTGCTGCGTGTTGGCGTTGCACTCCTCGGGGCGCGCGTCACGCTGCAACAGATCCAGTCTCTCGGCATCGGGCCGGTCCTGCTTGTGATCTTCTGCGTTTCCGCGACAATTCTGTTTGGCTGGATCATTGCAAAATTGCTCGGGCGCAGTCGCGACTTTGGCCTTTTGACCGGCGGCGCAGTGGCCATTTGTGGAGCTTCGGCGGCCTTGGCGATTTCCTCGGCCTTGCCCCAAACCCGTGAGGCGGAACGCGATACGCTCTTCACGGTGATCGCCGTGACGACCCTGTCGACCATCGCCATGATTTCCTATCCGATTGTCTTCGGCCTGTTTGGCTTCTCGGATGTGGGCATCGGCATTCTGCTCGGAGCGACGATCCATGATGTCGCCCAGGTTGTCGGAGCCGGCTATGCGGTGTCCGACGAGGCCGGTGACATCGCCACCTACGTCAAGCTGCTGCGTGTTGCGATGCTTCCCATCGTCGTGTTGATCCTGGCCTTTGCCTATGGCTATGCAGCCAGGAAGAACGGAACCGCCGCAAACTCGGGTAAAGCGTCTTTCCCATGGTTTGCTGTGGCGTTTGCCGCGCTGCTGCTGGTGAACTCCACTGGTGTGATCCCGCCCGTGGTTCAGGAAGGTTTGCAGGTGTCCTCACGCTGGCTGCTTATCGCTGCGATCTCGGCGCTGGGCGTCAAGACCTCGCTGCGGGCGATGGCAGCGCTCGGGCCACGGCATATCGGTGTGATCGTTGCCGAGACCGTCTTCCTGGCGACCATGGCACTCGGCATCACGCTCTTCGTTCTGAAAATTTAGGACTTCAGTCGTCGAGAGAGAGCTTCAGGCGTTCGATCTCGTCGACGAGAGCGAGCGCTTGCGCCTGAACCCGGTCAAGGGACTGGCGCATGGTCGCATTTGTGTCCGGGGTATCATCGATCTGCGGCGGGGTTCCCCGCCCGACAAGCAGCCAGGTGGGGCTGACGTTGAGCAGTCCGGCCAGCATGACCAGTTTGTTCGAACGCGGTTCGGAGCGGTCGCTCTCCCAGCCCTGAAGTGTGGTGGTCTTCACACCAAGGCGCCGGGCCAGCTGTGCGGTCGACAATCCGACGGAATCACGTGCACGGCAGATCCGCTCCCCAAGCGTGTAGTCCGTCGCTGGAGGTGTGAACGGAGCGCTGGCAGCTTTCGGGCGGATCATCAAATTGTTTCCTCATTTGCTCTTTTCGACTGGCCAAACCTGACACAGGCGCGACCCGAATGACAATGGTCGATAAGTCGAGCGTCGCCATGCCGACATGGCCGGACGCTCATGAACCTGCTCCTTGTCAGAACTTTCAAGGCTCTCTGGCCTCGGGACATCAGTATTCTTTTTCGAAGAAAATACCTGCCTTCGACGAGCCGTCGGCGCCGACTTCGCCCCGGACCTTGACGCCACGGTCCAGGTCTATGTCGACCTTGACCCGGCTGCCTCCTTCGCCAACACCCTGTTCGACGCCAAGGTAGATGTTGTCATTGACGTATTTGCCGATGCCGATGCTGGGGCCGTCGTCGCCGTCCGTGTTGACATCGATCGCATCAAGGCCGAGCGACTTGCGGATCTGTGCCAGAGGGCCATTGTCATTGCCGCCTGTCAGCGTTGCGATGGCGGCCGCAAGCTGTGCGATCTGGCTGGGCGAAAGCGTTCCCATTTCCTTGCCGAACAGAAGCAGTGCCAGAACTTCGTCCTGCGGCAGATCGGGCGAGGACGTGAAGCTGATGACGGGGTCATCTGCAGGTCCTTCAACGCCGACGTTGACGGTTGTGCTGCTGACAGTCGTAGAGGCCAGAAAGTCGATGATCGGTGTCAGGGATCCATAGAAGGTTGCTGACCCCTTGGAGAAGGCCAGGCGCCGCGTCAGAATATCCATCTGGCCGCGCTTGAGCGAGAAGGCGCCGACCGCCTGCGGGTCTTCTGTCGTCCCGGCAATGGTGAGATCGCCATAGAGTTCTGCATCAAGACCGCGTCCGCGCACGAAGATCCGCCCGGGAGCAGACACCTTCACATCCAGTTTCGGAGGCAGGCCGGGCGTGTCTTCGGTCTGTCTTTCCTGCTTGTCCACGCCAAGCTCGACCAATTGTTCACGCACCGCCTTCGGCGCATTCAGATGACGCACAGCCACGGGGGACACTGAACCGGGCAAGGTTTCAGGGATTGATATGTCGGCTTTCCCGATCGTGACCAGTCCGGAAATGAGTGCGGCTTGCGAGCTGCTCGAAAGCGGGCCACTGACCGTGATGTCGGCATCCACAACGGAGGTCACCAGTCCAGGGTCGATGTAGCGGGCCTGGTCGGCCTTGGCCTTGATGTTCGCATTGAGGCCTGCGTCGAGACCGACTGTTCCCGACGCTGAAAGGGACCCGCCGCTCGACAGCTTTGCCTGCAGCGACGAGAGCGTGATGCCGGCTGGTGTCACATCGATCGAGCCGGTCACATCCTGCAGCGTCAGCGCCGTGGTCAGTTCGGTCAGCGAAATGCCGTTCGGCCTTGCCGTCACCGCGTATTGAGGTGAGGCGAGGGTGCCAGACACTGAGCCGGAAAGATCGAGGCTGCCCTTGGCGCGCAGTCCCGCCTCGGTCAATGGACGGCGCAGGAAGGCCAGCGGAAAACGTCCGCTGAGGGCAATGTCCAGCGACTGGGGACGTTCGATGCCGATACGGCCATCTGCGGTCAGGGCAAGTCCTTCCGCGCCACTGACAGTCGTTTTCTGGCTTACGAGGTTGTTCTTGAATGTCCCGGTGCTGGCAACATTCAACGCGGGCAAACCCTTGCTGGACAGCTGGGCAGCGGTCAGACCGTCTGCGGTCAGTGCCCAGTCTGCGACGGGCTCCGCAGCCGGTCCCTTGGCGGTCGCCTTGCCCGACAGTGTGCCGCCAAGGCCGGTGCCGGGGGCAAAGGCATTTGCCAGAGCCAGCGGCACGGCATTGAGCTCGGCAGCAATGTCCAGCTGGTCCCCGGCACTGCCGGTCACGGACAGAGACCCCGAGCCAAGCGCAAGGATCAGGCTCTCGATCTGCGCAGCACTGCCTGCATAGGTCACGCGTGCAGGTTCCTTCAGGGAGGTCTTCAGACCCTGATAGTTGCCATCCAAAGAGTTGAGGTTCAGCGTGATTGTCTCATCGGCCTGAACAATGCGGCCACTGGCGTCCAGACCGTCGGCGCTTGCCCCCGCCGTCAGACGCACGGCCGTGCTGAATGCCGTCTCCGAGCCCTGATTGTCTGCATCCAGCTTGAGGCTCTGGATCGGCATGCTGCCCGCGATGATCTGCGTTGCCAGCACCGATCCGTTGACGCGCGGCGTGCCGAAAGGTGTCGTTACTTTGGCGCTCGCCGTGACGTCGCCGATCTCCAGGCTGTCGGCGGACAGGGCGCTGCCTTTGAGGTCCAGGGTTACGGCCTGGGTTGTTCCATCTGCGGCTGTGACCACGATGTCGCCGGTGAGGGCACCACTGATCGGGCGCAGCGCAAGCGGGGAAAGAGCTGCCAGCGTCGGCGCATCAATCGTCAGGCGTCCAGACAGGCTGTCGGGCGCCTTTGCAAGGTCCGCGATCTCAAACCGTCCGGTGATCCGGTTGCCGTCGACGGCCGCGTTTAAATTCTCGATGGTGGCCGCGCCGTTCGCGCTGGAAAGATCCGCTGTCAGCGTCAGCGGTGCGCCGTTGAGTTCGCCGGAGGTCTCGATGCTGCCCTGAGGAGCGGACGCGGAGGCGGTTGCCTGTGCTGTAAGCTTGAATTTCTCAAGCGGCGTCCCCGACAGCACGAGGTTGTCCGAAGAAAGATCCGCAGAGATTTCGGGCGAAGAAACGGGCCCGGCACCAGAAAGCTCGAACTTGAGTGTTCCGCCGACGTCCGGGTTCAAGAGAGACAGGTCGGCAAATGCGCCGGTGAGCCTAGCCGAAAGCGCGTCTGCATCAAGACTGGCGGTGCCTGATGTGTCCAGCCCCGGCGCCTTCAAGACAAGAGACGTCAGCTCTAGATCATCAACACCGTCGACTTTCGCCTTGGCTGTCAGGGTTGTTGACCCGCGCAAGAGCGCATCCAGCTGCGCGATGCCCAGGCTGAGATTGCGGCCGTTCGCGGTAACATCAACGTCGGCCTTTTTATCTGCGGGATCGCCCTTGCCCTGGAACGTCAGGGCGAGAGAACCTGCCAGAGGCTGCCCGGCGAGCGCCGAGAACATGGACAAGTTGCCCAGGCCGATCTTGCCGCTCGTGTCGAAGTGGTCTGGTGAAAAGACGGAAGATGCAAGTTCGAGCGTTCCCGCCGGCGTTACAAGCCGCGCAGCTTGCAGGGAAATCTGTTCGTCGGATGCGGAAACCGCGCCGTTCGCCGAAAGGTCGCTCTTGCCAGAGATGGCCTGCAGCTTTGCGTCTGAGGGACGCAAGTTGTCTACGCTCAGATCAAGCGTGAAATCGCTGCTCTGCTGCTCTGGTGTCAATTTGGCATTGGTACCGGCGAGTTTTAGGTGGGTTTGACCGATATCACCTTCGGTCGTGGACAGGCTTTGTGCCAGCACGTCGATCGTCCAGCTGGCGTTTTCCAGTTTCCCGGAGAGTTGAGTGTCCACGGACAACGGACCAAAGGCCAGACGCCGGTCGGTCAGGTCGAGAGCGATCAGGTTGCCATCACCGGCGCTGACCTTGAGGTTTGCCGAGGCCCCGACGGTCTCCGTCGCAAGGTCGTAGTTGCCGCGCCCTGCAAACTCGAGTGTCTGGGTTTTCAGCGTAAGGTCCGCCGAGGTCGGTTGAAAACTCTCGTCAAAGACAGCGGTGCCCTTGAGATCGGTCGTGCCGATGAAGAAAGCGGTCGTAAGATCAGGCATCAGCGGCGCGAGGCTGCCATCGAGATCCACATCCAGCTGACGATTGCTGCCTGCTTCCTTGAGCACGGCCTTTCCGCTCACTGTCTCCCGGCCATCAAGGGCGAGGGCAAGCTCTGCGGCCCAATTGTCGAGAGGCCCATTGCCGGTAAGGGTCAGGTCCAGTGCCGGCAAATCCTGAACATCAAGCAGCCGCGCGACGAGCCCTTCGCGCGGTTCACGGACGGTCAAATCAAAGTCGAGCGTTTCGAGATCCGGTGCAAAGCGTATGTCTGCCAGGATCGTTCCGCCGCTCTCATCGATGCGCTGAATGTCGAGTTTGGCCGCCAGATCCAGCGGGTCGTTTGAAACCTCCGCCGAGCCATTGACGGTCAGGGAAAGTTCTTCCCCCAAGAGCGGTGTACCAAGTACGAGCTTGTCAATTGTCAGCTTGCCCAGGCGGGCTTCCGGTGCGGATCGGCCGAAACTCTGTGGCTCCTCCTCGTCTGTCTCTTCGTCAGGGCTGGCAGGTGCAGGTACGGGTTCGCGCAAGAGCGCAATCGCCTCGGCATGAACGGTCTCAATGTCCACCCTGCCTCTCAAAAGGCTGAGCGGTGACCAGGTCACGTCAAGACGATTTGCATCCAGCCAGACGCCGTTCCTGTCCGAAATCCGAAGGGCACCGAGACCGGCATCAAGGGACCAGCTCAGGGAAAGGTCTTCCAGTTCAATGGTTTGCTCGGGCGACGAGGCAACCTTGCTGATCAGGCCGGAGACAAATGTCCGCCCTGCCTCGAACTGCATGCCGGCAAGGGCAAGAACAGGCAGCAAGGCAACAAGCAAAACCAGCCAGAGGAGGCCTTTGAGAAGTCGTTTCAAATCGCTCTTCCGAGGTTAGAACGCTTGGCTGAGACCGACGTAAAGCGCGAAGTCGGGATCATCCTGTTCCGGATCCAGAGGCACCGCGGCATCGATACGAAGCGGCCCGATCGGCGTAAAGTACCTTATGCCAGCACCCACGCCTATCTTCAAAGGTTCATCAAAGTCCGGAGTGCTGTCCGAATAGGCATTCCCGGCGTCCACAAAGGCGACGACACCGATGGTCTCTGTCATCTTGACGCGAACCTCTCCGGAAAGTTCCAGAAGGCTGCGCCCGCCGGCAACTTCACCATCGACGCGCGGCCCGACATTCCGGTAGGAATAGCCGCGAATCGATCCACCGCCACCGGCGATAAAGCGTTTGCTGGCCGGGATGTCCTCGACGCTTGGCCCAAGAATACTGCCGCCCGAGATCTTGCCCGCAAGAATGAAACGCTTCGCCTTGTCGAGGGCGATGTAGCTCGAGGCCGTCGCCTTGAGGAAGACCATCGCGTTCTGGCCGAGGGTGTCATAGGCCGGTTCAACCGCTGCGGCAGCAAAGATCCCCTTCGAGGGATTGAGCTTGTCGTCGCGGCTGTCGTAGGTCAGGTCTGCGGGCAGGCCCACAAGGAGATAGTCGCCGGTTCCAAAGGCGTCTTCCTCATTGGCGTAGAAGATCTCTGCACCGGCCCGGCCATGAAGTTTTTCGCTGAACTCGCGTGCCAGATAGGCGTCCAGTGTCACGCTGCGGCTGGTGTAGGCGTCCGGCGCTTCCTGTTTGGCCCCAAGGCTCGTTGTGAACTTCGTGAGTGGCCCGAATGCCCCCGGCTTTTCAAACGCGATCCGCGCTGAATACTCCATCTCTTCAAGTTCGGAATTGCCAATACGCCCGACCGAGCCTTCGATGGACAGCAGCTCTCCGCGGCCAAAGAGATTTCGGCGCCGCCAATAGGCCTCCGTGCCAAAACCTTCCGTGCTTGACCAGGAGGCGCCGGCACCAATCACATGGCGTTTGCGTTCGCTGACCTCGATCGTGATCGGCAAGCGGCCGTCCGGGCCGACCACATCACCTTCGACCAGACGTATCGAGGAGAAAATGCCGAGGTTGTTCAACCGCTTCCGCGCGTCTTCAAGTTCTTTCGGCGAATAGACCGTGCCTTCCGGGATCATCGCCTGCCGCGCGACAAACTCCGGGTCCGTGACCTCGGTTCCGCCGACACTGACAGTGCCAAACGTGGCCCGAGGGCCCGTTTCGACGGCAATTCGAACGTCCAGCTTGTTGGTCGCGTGATCTGCGACAATCACGCGTTCGCTGATCCCGGCTTTCGGATAGCCTCGCCCGCGCAGGACCAGCACGATCCGGCTTTCCGCCTGTAGTATCTTCCCGGAACTTGCCGTGTCCCCGGGCGTCAGACCCCAAAAGGACGGCTCCTCGGACAGGAGTGAGCCGTTGGTCCCGTCCGCGTCGATCTCGATGCGGCCAAAGGTAAACTGTGGGCCTGGTGAAACATTGATCGTGGTGACCACCGGGCGGGAACCGGGGATCGTGCCGGTTCCGAGCGCTGCTTCCAGACCGGTTCCATTGAAGGCGATGTCGACGGTGCCACCGTAGTGACCGCTGGTATAGAGCTGTGCGACCAGCCGGTCGAGATCAGCAAGGCCGCGCGACAAAAGCCCCGCCTGTCCCGAGGGAGACTGTTTTTGCTTTGTCACGAGGAGAGAGGTGGCCTTCAGGCTTTTCTCCAGATCTTCCTGGTCGCCCGAAACCGTCAACTCGGTGGTATAGGGCAGGGGGTCCGGGACCGTCTCGACCGGCTCGGCTTCGTTTTCAAAAAACTTGAAGCCAAAAAGTTCATAGGCCGCAGCGGGCTCCGCCGTCATGCTCAAAGGCAGGCCCGACAAAGCAACGAACGCAAGGCTGGAGATGCTTCTGCGCAGGCACAAGAAAGGGTTGCCGCCAATCAGGTCGTTGGCAGTTGAACTCCAGAGCATTGCGCGGGCGCAGGTCCTGCGCGCTTTAGACGGTCGACTCACCACTTACTGCCGCCTGTTCGGTAGATCCTGCCAGCACTCGGTGCGGCAGGGAAGGGAGATCCCGTTGCGGGCCATGTCCAGATTGATCAACGGGCCGAAAATTGCCCCTGGTTTGTCCGCCAGACCATTCCATCCCCTTTCAAAGTTTAGGGTCTCTTGGTTAAGAGACCCTGACACTCGATAGATCACGGAAAAGCCTTGAAGACAACTGGGACCGGGTTGTCGCGGTGCGTGTGAGCCCGAAAACGGCTTAGAAAAGAGCCGCTTCTTCTGCGAGGCCAAGCTGCCGACGCGCTGCAGTCAGCGTATTCGCCATGAGCATCGCAATGGTCATCGGTCCGACGCCGCCAGGCACTGGTGTAATGGCGCCTGCATGGCCGACGGCCTCTTCGAATGCGACATCACCGACAAGGCGGTTCTTGCCTTCGCCGCGCTCCGGTGCCGGAATGCGATTGATCCCAACATCAATGACGGTGGCTCCAGGCTTGATCCAGTCGCCGCGCACCATTTCCGGACGTCCGACAGCAGCCACCACGATGTCGGCTGCACGCACCACGCTTGGCAGATCCTTGGTCCGGCTGTGGGCAATCGTAACCGTGCAGCTTTCCTGCAGAAGCAGGTTGGCCATGGGCTTGCCGACGATGTTCGAACGTCCAATGACAACGGCGTTCATGCCGGATAGCGTGTCGCCCAGTGTTCGCTTCAGAAGAACAAGGCTTCCAGCGGGCGTGCAGGGCACAAGGGCCGTGTCGCGCTCTCCGGCAGTCAGCAGACCGACGTTGACCGGATGAAACCCATCAACATCCTTTTCCGGCTTGATCAGGCGCAGCACCTTGCTTTCGTCGATATGACCGGGCAACGGCAGCTGCACGAGAATGCCGTGGATGGCGGCATCCTCATTCAGCTGTCCGATCAGATCCAGAAGATCTGCTTCCGACGTGTCGGCGTCCAGTGAGTGCTTGACGGAATGGAAACCGCAAGCAGCAGCCGTGGCGTCCTTGTTGCGGACGTAGACCTGACTTGCCGGATCTTCGCCAACCAGCACGACTGCAAGGCCCGGACGCACGCCGCTGGCCTCGAAGAGCGCGGCTGAACGGCTTGAGATCTCGTCGCGTACGGATTCGGCTATCGCCTTGCCGTCAATGATGCGTGCCTGTGACATGGCCGGTCCCCTTGGTGTCTGAAACTCATGCTCTCTATAGAAAGCTCAAGCCAATCGGGAAAGCCCGAAAACCGGCGATCGTGATCTGCATGTGCGTCATTTGCCCCGGTCGGGGGCGATGCGCCGGATGGAAACTGTCACGCCGCGGCGGGGGCGAGTGTTTTCGCAAAGCGGTCAAGTTCCGCGATCGCACAGACGATATGATAGAAAGAACTTGCGGGTGCAGGCTCGTCGACAAACGAACCGTCCTGCTTGAGCTTGTCGCGCCAAAGGCCCGTGGGGGCCGCGTCGAAATAAAGATAAAGCGCATCTGAGCTGCGAACGATGTCCTCAAGACAGGCCTCGCGTTCGATGCCCGTTGACTGGCTGGCCAGAGCGACAGCGGCCTTGATCCACTCCGTCTGACCCCAGAGGCGCGCTAGCGGGTCGCGTACGGAGAAGTCATCGTTCAGGGCCATGATCGCCACTTGCCGATCCGCGTCGATGCCGTAGGTGTTGCCAATCTGGTAGAGGCGCCGCGCCATCTGCAGAGTTTTGGCGTTGTCACGCAACGTGCCCCATCTGACAAGAAGCCAGGCCCACTCGAACTGATGACCCGGCTCCATCACGCGTCCGCGGTCATCGGGCATCGGTGACCAGTCAAGATCAAAGAACTCCCGCAGGCCGCCACTCACCGGATCGATGAAGCACTCCATGGCAAGACCGGCGATCTCGTCAGAAAGGGCAAGCCATGGTCCGTCGGCGTCAATTTGCTCCAAGGCGAGCGCTGCCTCGAACATGTGCATGTGCGGATTGGAGCAAAGCGGAGCTTCGTCCGGATTTTTCTCGCGAAATCCGCGCTCTGCATGTCCGTATTGACGGCGAAGCACTGCCAGCATGTCTCTCGAGCGAGCCAGAAGTTCCGTCTTTAGCTCGGGCAGGATTTCAGCGGCCTGGGCCAGACCGAACAGCGCAAAGGAGTGATTATAAAGATCGAAGCGCGCGTCGGCCACAGAGCCGTCGGGCGCGACCGCGGCGGCGATCAAACCGTCTTCAAGAGCAAAGTGTTCCAGATACCAGTCCAGTCCCTCGCGGACGATATCGTTGACCGGCCCATCCCAGCCGAGGCGGCCGGCTTCTATGAGGCTATAGATCTGCCTCGGCTGCACACGCGCTCTCTTGGGAACTTGGCGCCCGTCGCCCGAAGGCAATTCAAGAGCTTCATGGAAGCCGCCGTATTGCTTGTCGGCGCCCTTGGCCGACCAAACCGGAAGGGCGTCGTCCATCAGCCAGGTCAAAAGCTTGTCGGCCGTCTGGACGACGGCCGTTTCGGCTGCGTCAGAATGGGTTACTTGGGCCATCAGGGCATCCGATCTATGCGGCTCTGAAGCGAAGGACGATTCGTCTATTCTAGCCGAGATATTGCCTTTTTCTTTTCCCCTGTGGCAGCAAAAGGTCGCAAAAGAGTATCCTGATCTCAGTTCGTTAACGAATTCAGGGTGGAGTGTTGCCGGGGAACAACAGATAATTGATGCACGACCAAAAATCACGAAGCTTTCTTGGACAGGGCGCATCTGGGCGTGTTACCAAGCCTGCGGTTGGTTGGGTGGAACGGATTTGTAATGAAATTTGCAGCTGTAGTTATATTGTCCATGGTACTTGCGTCATGTGCAGCGCTGCCTGGGGATGGGCCGGGTGCGATCAATATTTCCTCGCAGGATATTGAAACTGATTCCTCCCAGAACGGGTATTCGATTATCCGCATCGATCGTGAAAACATCGACGTCATCAAGCGATATCGTCCCCTGGCCTTCGCAAATGAGTTTCACGGTGTTGGCAGTGGTGGGTCAAGCACGCTGCTCGGCGTTGGTGATACACTTTCAGTCGGAATATGGGAGGCTGCACCAGACGGTCTGTTCTCCAGTTCTGACAGCGGAAGCAGTCAGATTCCGGCAGTGATTGATGAGACCGGTTATATCTTCATTCCCTATGCTGGCCGCATTCGTGCCGCTGGGTTGAGTGTTGAAGGATTGCGCCAGTCCATTCAGAAGAAATTGGTTGGCAAGGCTGTTGAACCCCAGGTTCTGGTGTCTTTGCAGCAGAAACTGAGTAAGACGGCGGTCGTCGTTGGTGATGTTGCCAAGCCCGGCGTCTATCCGTTGCCACTTCGCCAGACCCGCCTTCTTGACCTGGTGGCCACAGCCGGTGGTTCGCGTCAGGCGACCTATGAAACTGTCGTCACGCTTAAACGCGGCCGGCAGTCCGGTACGACACGGATGGAGCACCTGATCGATTATCCGGAGAACAATGTTCTCGTGTCTCCAAATGACAACATTTTGTTGTCGCACCGGCCGCGGACCTTCTCGGCGTTTGGCGCGGTGAAATCGAATCAGCTTGTGCCCTTCAAGACCAAGAGTGTGACACTCGCCGAAGCCCTCGCGACGGTTGGCGGGCTCAACGATTTCAAGGCCGACTCGGGCGGTATTTTCCTCTTCCGCTATGAAGATGCTGATCTTGTGCGTGATATTCGCCCAGAGTTGGCGAAGCATGTTGTGAACGAAAAACTGGTGCCAGTTGTCTATCAGCTGAGTTTGCGCGATCCGAATGGTTTCTTCCTGTCGCGCTTCTTCGAAATGCGTGACAAGGACATACTATACGTGTCGAACCATCCGACTGCCGAACTTGGCAAGTTCCTGCAGATCATTGCGCCTCTGATCAGCAATGTTTCTACCGTCCAGGGTATTACCGACTAGTCTCTTTTAGGAACGAGCAATGGTGTCGGGCTCACTGTCCGACACTGAGAAAATCGAGTGTGGTGTGAGCAAGCCTACTGCCAAACAAAAAGTCTTTTTGTTCCTGCAAGGGCCCCCCTCGATCTTCGCAAGGACAATTGCCGACGAACTTGAATTGCTGAACTGCAAGACCCTGCGCATCAATCTTTGCCCGGGGGATTGGCTTTTCTGGCACGACAGGCGTGCCTGTTCCTATCGCGGGACGCTTGCGGATTGGCCAAAGTGGCTCGCGAAATTTTGCCAAGAAAATGGCGTCACTGATCTGATCTACTACGCGGATCGCGTTCCCTATCATTCAGCTGCTGCCGAGGTCGGGAATTCTCTAGGGCTGACCTGCACCACATATGAGTTCGGATACCTGCGTCCGGATTGGATAACACTGGAAAGAGACGGAATGTCAGCGCATTCCCGCTTTCCAAAAGACCCTGATGTCATTCGCGAAGCCGCAGCAGGTTTGCCGGAAATTGACAGGCGGCCGCTTTTTCCATTTTCCTTTGAAACTGAAGCAGTTTCGGAGGTCACATACAATATGTCGAACGTGCTCTTCGCTGGCTTCTACCCGCGTTACACCCGCGACAAACTCTATCACCCATTCATCGACTACCTGAGCAACATACCGAGGCTCATTCTCTCTCGTCGACGGGCCAGAAATGCGGCCCATCTGATCGATGACGTCATATCGTCAGGCTGCCCTTACTTCGTCTTTCCCCTGCAGCTGCAGAGCGACTATCAGCTGCGCTACAATTCGCCGTTTGACCACATTGCAGAAGCAGCCGAAGAGGTTATCAGATCTTTCGCAAAGTCTGCGCCCATTGCATCGCGGCTGGTGTTCAAGGTGCACCCCCTCGACAACGGCATGGAACCTTGGCGCAAGATCTTGCGCACCATCGCCAAACGCTATGGCGTCAAGAAACGTGTCTATGTGATCGATGGGGGAAACCTGGATCTGCTTTTGCGCCATTCTGCGGGAGCGCTGACGATCAACTCGACAACGGGGCTGCATTCTCTGCGCGTATCCTGCCCGACCAAGGTCCTTGGGATCGCCCTTTATGATATTGATGGCTTGACCTGCCAGAAACCGATTGATGACTTCTGGCGCGACGGCAGCAAACCGGACCCCGAGCTTCTTGACGCGCTCGAACGACTGCTCGCGGCGACCATACAGGTCAAGGGTTGCTTTTATACGGACCAGGGCAGGCGCGCGGGAGCCTATGAAATCGCGCGCAGGCTTGCAGCTGGAAGCGTCAATCTCCCCGGAGCGCTTTGTGATGTGGCTCCGCGGTTGAAGCGGGCGCGCGACTTGGGAATTGCGACGACATTCGACGAACAGATCGCGTCACGCGGCAAGACAGAACGCTGGACCCATGTCTGGCAGGGCTGAAATGCCAGCGGACGCTTCGCGCCGGACATTTCTGTTTTTGCAGGGACCCTTGTCTCCGCTCTATAAGAAGATGGGCGCAGAACTTTTGGCGGCAGGTTGCCGGGTGAAGCGGATCAATTTCTGCCCGGGAGACTGGCTTCACTGGCACGGGGCTCGGACGAGGTCTTTCAAAGGTAAAACCGATGCCTGGCCCACACATATTGCCGAGTTTCTGGAGCGCGAAGGGATAACCGATCTGGTCCTTCACGGAGATCAACGTATCTATCACAAGGCCGCGATCACTGAGGCGAGCAAACGGGGCATTCGGGTCTTCGTGACTGAGTTGGGTCTTTTGCGGTCCGGTTGGATGACGCTTGAGCGAGAGGGTCTCGCGACCTTGAGCCGGTTTCCAAACGAAGCGGGTGCCATAAGGGCCATTTCCAATCGTGCTGGTGAGATAGATTTTGCACCCCGGTTCCCGAAATCGGTAGCGCTCGAGATTGCGCCCGATGTTGTCTATAATCTGGCCAATGTGTTTCTTAAGCCGCTCTATCCGAACTACCAACGGCACACACTCTATCCGCCGGTTCTTGAATACCTGCGCGGCGCGTGGCGCCTGTCAACCGAACGACGAAGAGACCGTCTTGTGAGGCAGCAGATCGAAGCCTTGCGGGCAAGTGGAAGCCCCTACTTCATTTTCCCGCTTCAATTGGAGGGCGACTTTCAGCTGCGCGCTCATTCGCCCTATAAAAGCTTCGCTGAGGTCATTGAAACCGTTGTGACGTCTTTTGCCAAGAACGCTCCAAGGACGAGCCAGCTTGTCATCAAGACCCATCCTCTGGATGTCGGGTTTGAAAATTGGCCCGCCCTTGTTGCAGACCTCAAGTCGCGGCATCGGTTGACAGAGCGGGTCGTTTTCCTCGACGGCGGACGGCTTGGAGACCTTTTTGATGGCGCGTCGGGTCTTGTGACATTGAATTCGACGGCAGGCGTTGAGGCGATGCAAGCCGGTGTTCCCGTCAAGAGCCTGATGCCGGCGCACTATGACATCAAGGGAATGACCCATCAGGGAGATCTGTCCAGCTTCTGGTCATCGCCGGAAGGGCCGGATCTCGAGTTGCTCAGCGACTATCTGAGGGCTATCGCGGCAACAGTCCAGGTGCGCGGTTCGATCCATAATCGTGATGGCGTTGAAGCTGCGGCCAGGAACATGGCTCAGAGGATCCTGGACCTGAGCGTCAATGAGCCTGGCGCTTTCAGCGCTTTCCCACCGCGGCTTGAAAAGGCACGTGCGCTCGGTGTGCCGCTATGAACTGCGAACCTAAAATCATCGATCCGGCGCTGAAGCCGTTCAAGGCTAAGTTGGCTGGATTGGACGGTCTTGTCATTGGCCCCGATGAGACGCTCTACCAACGGCATCGCAAAAGCGTGGCCGATGGCGCGCGGCAATTGACACTCATCCTGCCCGGGCCATTTTCGATTGAAGAGAAGTCTTTCCCGACGTCGCTGGTTCATATCGGAATTTCCGTGAAGACTGCGAGAGATCAGAGAAGCTTGGAAAACGCCGTGATGTCGAGCCTTCTTGCCGAGGATGGCAGCTCGGACGTCGACGCCAGCAAGATGCTCCTGCGCTGGCGTGAAGATATGTCTGACCTGGGCAATGGCATTCTCAGTGACCCGGAAAGCGAGAATGCGACCCTTCGTAGCCTGCTGAACGGCGATCAGCCGAAGGCGGGGACACTGCAACCCAAGGGCTTTTGGGCAACGTGGGCCGCTGCGGTAGAGGATCAGGGCGAAGACCTCGACAAATACCTAGGCAACCTTTTGAAGCATCACTGCCGCTGGTTCGAACCTTATGACGGCAGCCGTTGCTCCTTCGAGAACATGCTGTCAGTCGCCGGGCTGATGCAGGAAAGCTTGAACGCCAATGACGTTCCCTCCCACTGCTATGGCGCACAATACTGGAACCACCCGGCGATCAACGCGACCTTCAAGGGAAAGGGCGGTGGCGTCAGTTTTCATGATAGCGAAGAGGAAACCCTCTCAGAAGCCTTGACGACTGGCGGTCGCGTTTTGTCCTGGGCCGGGCGAACCCGGCCGGAGTTTGAACTGGCGTGTCGCGATGCCCAGGTTCAATTGCTTCGGATCGAGGACGGTTTTCTCAGATCGGTGGGGCTCGGGGCAGGGCTGGCCAAAGGCGCGGCCTTGGCGATGGACGACACCGGGATCTACTATGACCCTTCGCGGCCCAGCCGTCTTGAAACTCTGCTCGAGACCTACGAGGTTGCGCCCGAGGAGCGGCAGCGTGGAGCCACACTTATCAAGGCAATGATCGCCGCACGTGTATCAAAGTACAATTTCGGCAACGCCCGTCGTTTTAAGTTTCCCAAAGACAAGCAGCTCGTTCTCGTGCCTGGACAGGTTGCCGATGACGCGGCCGTCCGCAAGTCAAAGTCAACGACCATCGACTGCGCGAACACGCCGAATGTAAACAGCGATTTGCTTCGCATTGCCCGGCAGCGCTGGCCGGCGGCGCACATTGTTTTCAAACCCCATCCTGACGTGGAAACCGGCTTGAGGAAAGGCCGGCTGGAGACACATGAGGCGCTCCGGTACGCCGATGAAATTGCCCGGAATGCAGATATTATCGACTTGATTGAAGCTGTTGACAGGGTTGAGACTTTTTCGTCCTTGTCCGGCTTTGAGGCGCTCATTCGCGGCAAGGATGTCACGGTTCATGGCCTGCCTTTTTATGCAGGGTGGGGGCTGAGCGAGGATCTGACACAAAGCGAGCGTCGGACGCGCGAAAGGTCCATTGAAGAGGTGGTTTTCCTTGCGCTCTGTGTCTATTCCAGAACGATCGACCCGGTTACGCTTTTGCCATGTACGCCGGAGTTCTTGATCGAGCGCTTGGCAGGACTGCGGCGAAACAAATGGCATGTCTTCAAGGCGAATTTTTTGCGAAGAGCATCCTGGGTTGGCCGCAAGATCGGCCTTTGAGACTGCAGGATTTTGGAAGGCTGGAAAATGCACCACGATGTTCAAGACGTGATTGTCATGACAGGTGCGAGCGGCGGTATCGGCGTCGCGCTCGCGCACGAGTTGGCACGTGAAAACCGCAGGCTGGTCTTGATCGCAAGGGACAGAGAGAAGCTTGAGGCTCTTGCCGCAGCTGTCAGAGAGCGGTGTGGTTCTGTCGAAACAGCTGCGCTTGATGTGCGCGATAGAGACGCGCTTCACAGCTTCCTGATCGACTTGGATTCCCGGTACCCTGTCGACATGATCATAGCCAACGCAGGGGTGACGGCAGGGCTGGGCCCGAACAGAAGCCGTGAGGGCGACGCCGAGGCGGACAGACAGCTTGATATCAACTACCGCGGCGCGGTGAATGCGGTGACGGGTGTGGTTGAGGCGATGCGATTGCGCGGGCGTGGTCAAATCGTCCTGGTGGCCTCGCTTGCGGGCATGCGTGCCTTGCCGGACATGCCAAGCTACTCCGCATCCAAAGCAGCGGTGATTGCCTACGGGCATTCCCTGCGTGGTTGGCTGAAACCCTTCGGCGTGGATGTTTCGATCATCTGCCCTGGGTTCGTGACAACACCGATGTCGGCGCGCCACAAAGGCTCGAAGCCCTTCGAGATGTCAGCTGAAAAAGCTGCGCGCAAGATGCGCAAGGCAATCGAACGAAAACGCGCCTTCTACGCATTCCCTTTCGTGCTGGCGACGGGAATTCGGCTGCAAAACCTACTGCCGGCGCGCATTTCAGATCTCTTTATGGGTGGTTTCAAAGCGGAGATCGAGGAAGATCCGCGCTTTAGAAAATAGCCGGTACGAGCGCTCGGTTTAGCGTGTCGCGCGGATAAGCTTGTCGACGGCGCTGCCTTCTCCGGAGAGCTCGGCGAGTTCTTCCGCTGTGATCCGGACGGCGCGTTCGATCTGTTCGCTCGTGTGCTCACTCGTGATGAAGAACCGCAGCCGCGCTGACTTTTCTGCGACTGCCGGAAAGATGATCGGCAGCGCGTTTACGCCCCGCGCCAGCAGCCTGTTGGACAACATGGCGGCGCGAACGGAATCGCCGACGATCACCGGAACGACCGAGTAACCCGCGCTCGGGCCGGTATCCAGCCCTGCCTTTTTCGCCAATTTCAGGAACAGCTGCCCATTGGCCTGAAGCTTTTTCACTCGCTCAGGTTCGCGTTCCATGACGGAAATGGAAGCAATGGCCGCTGCCGTCAAGGCGGGCGCGAGGCCGACCGAAAAAACAAACCCTGGTGCTGTCACTTTGAGATAGTCGCAAAGAACCCGAGATCCGGCGATGTAGCCGCCGCAGGACGAAAAGGTCTTGCTGAGCGTTCCCATCCACAGTTCGACCTCTTGGGGGTCAACACCATAGTGCTCCGCAATTCCCTTGCCTGTTTCGCCCAGGACACCGATCGAATGGGCCTCGTCGACCATAAGCCAGGCATCATAGGACTGCTTGAGCTTGACGACCCGTTTCAGGTCCGGGAAGTCACCATCCATCGAATAAAGTCCCTCGACGATGATCAACACGTTTTCGAACTTGTGCCGGTTTTCCGCCAGGAGTTTCTCCAGGGCGTTCAGATCATCATGAGCGAAATTGATCCGGGTTGCACCTGAAAGCCGAGCACCCTCTGCGATGGAGTTGTGCACCAGGCTGTCGGTCAGGATCAGATCGCCCTTTTTCATCAGATGCCCGATGGTCGTCACATTGGTCGCGTGGCCGGACACCATGACGATGGCAGCCTCGACACCATGAACCCGCGCCAGAGCATCTTCCAGCTCGCCATGAAGAGGGCGCTCGCCAGCGACAATTCGGCTGGCGGAAACGCTGGTCCCAAACGTCTCGACCGCATGTGCAGCCGCTTCGTTGATTTCAGGGTGTCCGTTCAGACCGAGGTAGTTGTAGGACGCGAAATTGTCGAAGGTCTTGCCGTCGATCTCGGTGGTTCCGGCTGCAAGACCGTCATGGGGACGAAAGAACGGATTTTCGATGCCCATCATGTCCGCAGCAGCCCGCTGCATTTGCAGTTGCTTGATCTGGGGCAGCTCGCGAAAGTCAAAGGCCTTGCGTTTTGGCGCAGGCGCCGTGGCGGTCTTGGTCTCCGGCCTGCGCTGGCGCGAAGAGCGATGACCGGATCTGAGGCTGTCCATCAGTTTGGCGCGCTCGTCGGCGGCGATTCCCTTGGGGCTGTCTTTGCTGTCAGTCATAGGAATGACCCCAGTTCGCGGCTCTTGCTTTCGACCTTTTCGGCAATATCGCTAAGATCTTCGGTCTCTGTACGGTCATCGGCGACATGTTGACTGGCGAGCTGTCGGCTGTCCGACGAGATGGTGTCTTCGCCCGTTTCCCCCAACACGCGATTGGCAACACGCGTGGACAGATCAATCAGGGTCGCGCCGTTGGCAAGCGACATCAACGGAATGTCGATGCCCAACTGGCGCTCCGCGCTCATCCGCAGTTCCAGAGCCATCAGCGAGTCCATGCCAATCTCGGAGAGTGGCTTGTGAGCATCGATCTCTTCCGGTGCGATCCGGAGAATTTTGCCGATCTCGCCAGCGAGAAGCTTTGCAACGGTCTGTGCGGCCGTCACATTGTCCATTCCCTCCAGAAGCGCGTGAAGGTCGATGACTCCTTCTCCAGCAGACCCGTCATCACCATCACCAAGGCCCAGAAGGCTGACAAGTGGTGTGTCCAGGAGAGCAAGGTCCTTGCGCGCTGATTGCCAGTCGATGCGGGCATAGCCTACAGCCGCGGTCTCGAGACTCTCTTGCGGCAGCGCCATCAAGGCCATCAGGCCATCAAGAGCTTCTTTTGCCGACAGCGCATGGCGGCCCAGCTTGCGCGACAGCATCTCGTTCACATCCTCGTTGCGGGTCAGGTACCCCGCGTCCGAGATTGCACCCCATGCAACGGTCAGGGCAGGGCGGCCTTCGGCTCTACGCTTGCGGGCAAGCGCTTCCAGATAGCCATTGGCTGCGACGTAGTTTGCCTGTCCCGGGTTGCCGACAAGGGTTGTGGCGGACGAATAGAGGACGAAGTGATCGAGCGGATCATTGGCCGTCAGGGTGTCCAGGAGTTCTGCCCCGCGAACCTTGGGGGCGAGCACCTTGGAAAGGCCGTCGTGATCAAGGTTGGCGATCAGGACATCATTCAGCACCATCGCGGTGTGGAACACACCTCGGATCTCCGGCATATCGGAGCGAATGGCCTCAAAGGCGCCAGACATGGCAGCTTCGTCGGTGATGTCGCAGGCAAACGCCCGGGCGGTGATACCAGCTTTTGCAAGCTCGGCGATTGCCGCCTGTGCTTCCTCGGTGGTGTCGCCACGACGGCTGAGAACAGCAAGGTGCCGCGCGCCCATGTCTCCCAGGCGCTTGAGCAGCTCAACACCAAATCCACCGAAGCCACCTGCAATCACGTACGTCGCATCTGCCTTGAAGGAAAGCGTTGATGCTTCAGGCAAGCTCTCCGGCACACTCGGCGGGCGCAGCACGATCTTGCCGATGTGTCCGGCTTGTTGCATCAGGCGGAACGCGTCGACGACCCGATTGGCGTCGAAAACCCGATGCGGCAGAGGGCTCAGGGTGCCATCTTCAAAAAGCCCGACAAGATCTCTGAACAATTCTTCTGCCAGCGCCGGCTGGCGCGTCAGAAGCTGGTCAGCGTCAATGCCGAAATAGGTCAGGTTTTGCCGGAACGGTCTCAGGCCGATCCGCGTGTTGCCATAGTAGTCGCGCTTGCCCAGTTCCAGGAAACGGCCGAATGGCTTAAGAACCTCGATGCTGCGCTCCATGGCCTCGCCAAACAGCGAGTTCAGAACGACATCCACGCCCTCGCCATCGGTGTCGATCATCACCGCATCGACGAACTCGAGAGATCGGGAATCAAGGACAACATCCGCGCCGAGCAGCTTGAGGAAGTTGCGTTTTTCGACCGATCCGGCGGTCGCGATGACCTTGGCTCCACGCCATTTCGCGATTTGCAGGGCCGCAAGGCCGACGCCGCCGGCACCGCCGTGGATCAGAACCGTTTCGCTGTCCGACAGCTTGGCCAGATGAACCAGGGCGTAATACGCTGTCAGAAAGGTGACCGGGATCGTCGCAGCCTCTTCGGAGGACACGTTGGATGGCATCGGCGCACAGCCGCTTTCGTCCACGGTCACATGGCTTGCGAAACAGGCCGGGGCGAAGGTGATCACCTTGTCGCCCGGCTGAAAGCGCGTCACGTTTGGACCGCAGGAAACAACGGTACCACAGCACTCCATCCCCAGTGTCGGGCCGGCAAATCCGTCTTCCAGTGCCTCCTCGGGAAGAAGGCCCAGTGCCCACATGACATCGCGGAAATTAAGGCCGCTGGCCTCAACCGCAATTTCCACTTCCGAGGCTTCTGGGCGCGGACGCGCTATTGCCTGCCAGGAAAGCTGGTCAAGCGCCCCCTGCCGCAGGATGTCCAGGCGCATTCCAGGCTCGGCGCCAGCCGGCAAGGTTGCCTTGGGCAGAACACCACCTTGCAAGATGCGCAAGCCGGAACGTTTGCCGCCTTCGATGATGATTTCCCGCTCGCCATTCGGACGTTGCAATTCCTCGACCAGTCTGACGGCAGCAATGCCTGGCTCAAGGTCGGGGGAAAGGTCGATCAAGCGAATGCCCGCCTGGGGGAACTCGTTCATTGCCACGCGGCCAAAAGCCCAGGTCGCCGTCTGTGCCGGGCAGTGTGCAGAACCACCAGCAAGGTCCTGAGCGCCGCCGGGCACCACGACCGTGACGGCTGCATCATCGGCGCCGATGGCATTGAGCAATCTCGTCAGTGGCCAGATGCGGTGGTCGGCAGACGAAAGCGCATCCTTGTCGCCATCATAGGCACCAAGGAGATACACAATCCTCAGATCGCTTGCGGTGACGAATGGCTTCAGGGTCTCCAGCTCTGCATCGAAGTTGATGCTGAGCATACCGTCATCGGTGAGAGCAGTCTCATCGCCGAGAACAGCAAGGCGCGTCGCCGCACCATCTCTCGAAAGGCTGGATGCAACAGCATCGGCAAGCTTTTTCGACGGGCCCTGATCGTCGGCGATAAGAAGCCAGCTGGTGGTTGGCTGATCAACTGCTTCGGTCGTTTCCTGATCGGGATCGGCAACGACCACATCGTCATTGGCCGCTTTCAACGCCGGACAACGCGCCGCGATAAGGTCAATTTCTGCGTCCGCGCTATCGAGCGCTGCAGTCTCTACACGCTCAAATCCAACGGCGGTCAAGGACTGGGGCCAGTCGGATCCCTGACGTGACACAGGGAAGTCGCCGAGCGCACCATCGTCCCACCAGTCCGCACCGACACCCATAAGAAGGTCAGTCAGTGGTGAGGGCAGGTGTTCTGCGGCCAGAAGCAGACCGTCCCGGGCGATGAGACCGGCCAGGCGAGCGCGCTGGTCCTGATCAAGGTCCGAAAGAGAAGAGGCGCAAATCAGAACGTCGTAGGGTGCCTTCTCAGACAGGGCGTCATCGGAAAACTCGATGAATTCACTGGATGTGCTGCCAGACCAAAGGCGAGCGGCACGGCCCAGGACCGCATCGCTTGCATCCGTTACGACCGCATCCATTCGGCGCGGATCAAGTAACTCATCGACGGTTTGCGGGATGTCGAGGGAGGTCGCCCCGAGCACCAATACGCGCAAGGGATGCGCTTCCGGCCAAGCCGAGATCAGTTCCGCCACCAGTTTCTTTTGGGCGCCAGTCAGGGCGAGGGCTGCCGGGGAGGCTGTGATGTAGGCTTCGAACAATCCGCCAGCATAAAGGTCGCGAGCAGTGCTCTTCAAACCGTTCGCAAGGAGTTCACGAAGATCACTCGAAAGCCTCGCAAGCAAGGCGGCTTCGGCGATGTGCCTCGACGCTTCAACGGCAATTGTCTGCATAAGGGCGTCGACGCCTGGACCTTCGGACGGATCAGTCAGCGTCCAGCGGTTTTCCTCCGATGCTTCGGCCAAACCGCTCTCGCAGAGCCAGTTGAGCAGGGAAAATGCAAGAGGTTTCGCGCTTTCTGCCCATTCCTCGGTTGCGAGAAGGTCATTTGCGTCGAGAACGCCGTCTTTGCAATAGGACCATAGCGTTTCATGGCTGATGGTTCTGCCAAGCGCTTCGACAAGCAAGGTCTGGTCGGAAAGGTCTTGTGGCGTCTCGGACGTCAGGCCGCCAGCCGCAGCGAATGCGACAAAATCTTCACCGATTGCCTGACCGACCGGCGACAGGCGATCTGCTTCCGGCAAATGTGCTGCCAACTGACGATAAACCAGTTCGTTCGGACGCGTCTCGCGCCCCAGTTTCACGGCGCGGAAGCGAGTTTGGGACAGCCGGGCAACGACGTCGCCTTCTACATCCAGATACTCAAAACTGGCCTCAATCGAGCGTGGCGATGCTTTCGTCACCTTGATGCGCACAGTCGAAGGCGGTGTGTCGGCCTTTAGCAAACGCAGCGAGCCGATGCGAATGGGCAGGAAACTGGTTTTTTCCGGAACGCCCTCAACCGATTGAAGCAACGCGAAGAGGCCATGGAAACCGCTGTCGACAAGTGTCGGGCAGAGGGAAAGCTCGTTCTTCGCAAGAACTTCGCTTTGTGGCTTCAGGTAGACGGTGGCTGTGCGCTCATCATGAGTTACGACTTTTTCAGCACGGCGGAACACCGGTCCGTATTCCAGGCCGAAGCTTCGCGTAATTTCATAGAGTTCTTCGTGATCGAGGGTCGATGAAACCGTTTCGCCCGTCTTGATCCAGGACGCGCGGCTGTCGTTGGAAACAGATACAAAGTGGCCACGAGCGTTCAGGGCCCAATCGCCGTCCTGCAAACGCGGGCGTGAAAGGATCTCGATCACCTTGTCATCCGGAGAAATTCGAACCTGAGTTTCGAATGTCTCGGAAGCTTCGATCACAATCGGGCGGAGAATGTCGAGGTCACGAAGTTCGACCGTCTCGCCCTTGGTCCAGCGCAGAGCGGCGCGCAGCGCCATTTCGGTATAGCCTGCGGCCGGGAAAACAACAGATTCTTCGACCTTGTGATCGGCGAGCCAAGGAATGGCATCCGCATCGACATGGTTGAACCATTCGGCCGTATCCTTTCGGAAACGATAGCCGAGCAGTGGCCAGGTCTGGCCGAAGATGAAATCCACCTGTTCGGCAGTCGGCTCTGGCTTGATCTTCGTGTTCTGCCAAGGATAGAGCGGCAGATCCGCAAGGGACGCGGGCATAGGGCCGACAAACTTGGAAAGATCAACCTTGCCCCCGCTTGCAAGAACGCCACTTGCGGCTTGCACAACAGGATTGGCAACCGGCTTCGCATTTTTGCCTGGTTGGTCGAGGCTTGTCAGAACCTTGGCTTTCTTGCCGCCACCTCGCAACACGTCGTTCATGTAGGTGCCGAGCACAGCCTTGGGGCCGATTTCAACAAGCACACCGATTCCGTCCTCGATCATATTGCTGATCGCATCGGCAAAGAGAACCGGCTGACGAACGTTACGCCACCAGTAGTCAGCGTCCAGCATCGGTGCTTCTTCGTCCGTATCCACTGTAGAGTAGAAGCGGGTTTTGGGCGTTTCCGGCGAGACGCTCGCGAGGCTCTTCAGCAGTGGTTCCTTGATCGGGTCGACAAGAGCGCTGTGGAATGGATAGGCAAGGTTTAGGCGCCGCATCGCCCATTTGTTTTTACGTGCAAACTTGGCAAATGCATCGAGGCTATCTGTATCGCCTGAAATTGTCACACTGCGCGGGCTGTTGATCGCCGCAAGTTCCAACCGTGGCAAGCCACTGGCCTCAATGGCAGAAACGGCCTTCTCGGCCGGCAGCAGCAACGCTGCCATGGAGCCAAGGTGGCGGACGACTTCCTGCTCGGTGGACCTGGCGTGGATCACCGTTACAGCTTGCTCCAGCGACAGGGCACCTGAACACCATGCAGCTGCCACTTCGCCGACGCTATGTCCTGCGACGGCATCTGCTTCAACGCCGCGGCTTCGCAAGGATTCCACGACTGCGACCTGAATCGCGAACAGCAATGGCTGAGCGATCTCGGTACGCTCAATATCGTTTTCCAGATCTTCCGCAAACATGGTCGTCAGAAGCGACCAGCCGCCAACTCCCATGAATATACGGTCGACTTTTTCGAAGGTTTCCTGGAATACGGCATCTTTTTGGTAGGCGTCCTGACCCATGCCGGCCCATTGTGAGCCGTTGCCGGAAAAAACGAATCCAACGTCATCGGCGGCGCGCATCGCGTCGCCGGATACAGTTTCACTTCCAGCATCGTCTTCCAGATATGCCGTCAGCGCTGCGATTTTCTCATCGCCTGTCGCGCCTTGCACAATCAGGCGTTCCGACAGGAGGTCGCGAGCGTGAGCCGCGCTCACGCCGAGGTGCGCTGCGCCGTCGTCATCGGTTTCCGTCATCAGATCGCGGAAGGATCCAGCCAGCTCTTTCAGCGCTTCCTTCGAGCGAGCGGTGAGAACCAGCGGCGCCGCAGGATCGCAGCTGACAGCCGTAATTTCATCGGCGTCACCATCTGCAACCACCGTATGAGCATTTGTGCCACCAAAGCCGAAGGAATTGACGCCGGCAAGACGCGGTGTTTCCGACTTGGCGAGAGGTACGGCTTCAGCTGCAACCTGAAGGTTGAGCTCCTCGAAGGGGATATCCGGATTGGGGTCGCGGAAATGAAGCGATTTCGGGAAAGAGTTGTTCTTCAGGGACAAAATGGCTTTGAGCAGGCCAACAAGGCCGGAGACCGGCTCCAGGTGTCCTACGTTGGTCTTGACCGAACCAATCGGCAGAACCAAATCGCGTTTCTGACCGATCACCTTGCCAAGTGCGTCCGCCTCAGCCGGGTCGCCGACGCGTGTTCCCGTCCCATGCGCTTCGACAAAAGCAAGGTCTTTCGGCGAGATGCCAAGGTCTTCATACATTTCACGCAGAAGATCTGCCTGCGCATAGGGCGAGGGCAGGGACATGCCAACCGTGCGGCCGTCAGCATTGATGCCGCTAGCAAGCAGCTTGCCGTGGCTGCGGCTCCCTTTGAGCTTTCCGGCACGATTTGCGCGAAGGACGATCGCCACGCCGCCTTCAGAACGCACATAGCCGTCGCCATTGGCGTCGAACGCCTGGCACAGGCCGGTCGGAGACAACATCGTGGCACGGGAAAAGCCTACAAATGCGAACGGGCTGAGCAGCAGGCTGACACCACAAACGATTGCGGTATCGATTTGGCCGCTTTCAAGCGCCGCTACAGCTTCATGGAGCGCGACAAGTGAGGACGAGCAAGCGGTATCGACGGTAAAGCTCGGTCCGCGCAAATCGTAAATATAGGAGATCCGGTTCGACACGATCGACAAGGTGTTGCCGGTCATGAACTGCATGTCCGAATTTGCCGTGTCGACCAGGAAACGGTGATGATAGTCGAGCGAAGACGCGCCGACATAAACGCCGGTGTTGCTGCCAGCTAAATCACTTGGCTTGACATTCGCATGCTCCAGGGCTTCCCAGACCAATTGCAGCAACAGCCGCTGCTGCGGATCCATTTGCAGGGCTTCGCGCGGCGAGATTCCAAAGAACGCTGGATCGAAGCCCCAGACATCATCGATCTGACCTGCGGCCCATGTGTAGGATTTTCCCGGAGCTGCCTTGTTCGGATGGCCCATGCGTGCAAGGGGCCAGCGCTCCTCTTCGATGGAGGCGACAGCACAGGTGCCGTCGGCGAGCAGCTTCCAAAATTCTTCTGACGAATTCGCGCCCGGCAGTCGATTGGAAAAACCTAGAATATCAATATTGGAGGTAAGGGATGCCACAAGTCGACCTTCATTCCGCAACGCTTGACGCGATTTCTACAATTCTAATTCAAAAACCTATTGAGATTAAGCTATTAACATTCTGACTTCGTTTCCCTCAACTTGAAACCGCCCCCCTCAGGCGAAGCTTTTTAGATCTCTAGAATCCATACTACTCCAGCGCTTCCGCGGTTGCCACCATAATGGTTCAAGCCATCTACCCCAAGAGGATGAGTATCAATAAGGGCATCCGGAAAAAATGAAACTCTAAAATAGTGCTGAAAAACGGTCTTCCTGCGGTATTTAGGGGAAAGGCGTGCAAATCGACGGATCTGCGGCACGAAGGCGCCAGCGGCGGCGCTACGCGCGGTGCTCTGAAGCCAATCTCGAACGAACAACGAGATACGGTTCAAGCCGGGCGAAGCATGTTAAACCACTCAGTGAAGCGAGTGGACCAGAGCATCTCGACGCTCTCACACGCTAAACATTACTGTCAGGGAAGGATGCCTTGCGTTCGGTCATGAATGACAGCAGCGCTTCATCGATCCCGGGATCCAGTTCCGGACCTGTGTACTCTTGAAGTTGCTGCTTCCAGATTGCGTTGGCGCGCCGTGCTGCATCGTTCTGGCCGTCAGCAAGCCACTGCTCGTAGGAATTGTTGTCGGCAATCGACGACCGGTAGAATGCGCTTTCAAAGTTGCGCTGCGTGTGTCCGGCACCTAGAAAATGTCCTCCAGGGCCCACTTCTTCAAGCGCGTCCATGGCCATGGCTTCATCTGAAAGATCGATGCCCTTTGCCAGAACATGCATCATGCCGAGCTGGTCAGCATCGAGAATGAATTTCTCGTATGAGGAACACAATCCCCCCTCGAGCCAGCCTGCAGAATGGAGGCAGAAATTGACACCTGCCTGAACGGTGGCCGTGATCGTATGGGCGGATTCCTGGGCGGACTGTGCATCGGGCAACTTGGAGGCAGTGAAAGATCCGCCCGAGCGGTAGGGCAGGCCCACCCGTCTTGCGAGCTTGGCGGCGCCATTCAGCAGCAGTGTGCCTTCCGGGCTGCCGAATGTCGGTGCACCGGACTGCATGGAGATGGAACTCACAAAGGCACCGAAGACCACCGGCGCGCCTGGGCGCAAAAGCTGTGTCAGAGCGCAGCCGGCAAGTGCTTCCGCCAAGACTTGCGACAAGGTTCCTGCGACCGTGACGGGGCTCATGGCTCCGGCGAGGATGAAGGGCGATACAATGCAGGCCTGGTTGGCGCGCGCGTAGACCTTCAGCGCGCCGAGCATTGTACCGTCGAAAACAAGCGGCGAATTTGCATTGATCAGCTGGATCATCACGCAATTCTGATCGACAAAATCCTCACCAAAGGCGATCTGCGCCATCTTCACCGAATCTTCTGCCCGCTCCGGTGCGGTCACCGACCCCATGAACGGTTTGTCAGAATATTTGAGATGGCTGTAGACCATGTCGAAATGGCGTTTGTTGACCGGCAGATCTACAGGCTCGCAAATGGTGCCGCCAGAGTGGTGCAGGAACGGCGAGATATAGGCCAGCTTCACGAAATTGCGGAAGTCTTCAATCGTCCCGTAGCGGCGCCCCTGGTCCAGGTCCGTGACGAAGGGAGGGCCGTAGACCGGTGCAAACACAGTGTTGTTTCCGCCGATCTCGACATTGCGAGCCGGATTTCGTGCGTGTTGGGTGAACTGGGCGGGAGCTGTCTTGATCAGCTCCTGCAGCATTCCCTTTGGAAAACGGACCCGTTCGCCAGAAACCTCTGCGCCAGCTTCTTTCCATATCTGAAGTATCTCGGGGTCGTCCCTGAATTCCAGGCCGATTTCAGAAAGGATGCGATCGGTTTGGGCCTCGATCTTTTCGCAGCCCTCATCACTCAGGTATTCGAGAACAGGGATGTTTCGGCTGAGGTATGGAGCAAAGATTTGACCCGAGCCCGACTGGCGACGTTCCTTTCGCGCTGATCGTCCTCTGCGGCCCGACGCACGAGGCGTGGCGTTTGCTGAAAGGTCTGGATCGGCCTGGTCGGTCATGTGGGGCTCCCTGGGCATCTTGATCGCGCTTGTTGCACTTGTTCATGGTCATCCTGACGTGGACCGACCAAGTGCCGAAGCTTTGTTCCGTCTTTTCCTACCTCAAAAGCGGCATCGTTCAAATGTCAGCGGGGCAGGAAGTGTCTGGACCCGGGGCCAGGCGTGAAAACTGCAATGGCGGCTTGAGAACAGGAGATGTCGGTCCGGGGCCAATTCATGCGCATCCGACTGCCTAGTTTGTTTCTTAAATGAAGCCCTTTCGCTCGGCGGCAGATGGTTGCCTGAGAACATGCAAAAGGATTGAAAAATGTCAGCATTTCCTGACAGGGCAAAAGTCGTCATCGTCGGTCTTGGTGGAATCGTCGGTGCGTCCGTCGCGCACCATCTGATTGAACGTGGGTGGGACGACATCGTCGGAATCGACAAGTCCGGTATCCCGACTGACATTGGTTCGACGGCCCACGCCTCAGACTTTTGCTACACGACAAGCCATGACTACCTTTCCGTCTGGACAACGCAGTACTCCATCGATTTCTTCGAAAAAATGGGGCACTACGCACGCGTCGGCGGACTAGAAGTGGCACGCACGGGCGATGACGCCTGGATGGAAGAGATCAAGCGCAAAGTGACGTCCGGCAGGGCGTTCGGCACCAACGTCCGTCTGGTCAATCCGGCCGAGATCAAGGCAATGTTCCCCTTGATCGAGGAAGATCAGGTCCAGGGCGGCATGTTCGATCCGGATGCGGGTCTAGTTGTTCCGCGCTCGCAGACGGTTGCGGGCAAGTTGGTGGATCAGGGCGAAAAAAACGGCAAGCTGAAAGCCTTTGCGAACACGCCCGCGCAATCCCTCCTGGTCGAGGACGGCCGGATCAAGGGCGTTGTAACTCATCGCGGTACGATCGAGGCAGATCACGTCATTGTCTGTGCCGGACTTTGGGGACGCATGATTGCCGATATGGTCGGAGAGGACCTGCCGGTGATGCCGGTTGATCATCCGCTGACCTTCTTCGGTCCCTACAATGAGTTTGAAGGCACCGGCAAGGACATCGGCTATCCGCTTCTGCGCGACCAGGGTAACTCAGCCTACATGCGCGACACAGGCGACCCGAAGACAACCGAAGGCGGCCAGATCGAGTGGGGTTACTACGAGCCGACCAACCCGCGCATGTGCCATCCCCGCGATCTTCAGTCCAAGGAAGAAGCGCGCTTGTCGCCATCCCAGCGGGATCTGGAAATGGACCAGGTCATCGAGCCGCTTGAGCGTGCCATGGAACTGACGCCTGTCCTTGCTGAGCTCGGTTATAACGAAAGCCATTCCTTCAATGGCCTGCTTCAGGTCTCTGCAGCGGGCGGCCCATCTTGCGGCGAGAGCCAGAAGGTGCGCGGGCTCTGGTACTGTATCGCGATCTGGGTCAAGGATGGACCGGGATATGGCAAGCTGATCGCTGACTGGATCACTGACGGTCGTACTGAAATCGACCACGCCACAATCGATTATTCCCGCTTCTATGACCATCAGCTGACAGAGAGCTATATTGAGGACCGCTGTTACGAAGCCGCGCAGAAAATCTACTTCCCGGCGATCCATCCACGTGAACCCTATGCCAAGAGCCGCAACATCAAGCGCTCACCTTTCTATGAGCGCGAGAAGGAACTTGGCGGCTATTTCATGGAACTTGGCGGGTGGGAGCGCGCTCATGGATATGCAGCCAACGAACATCTCCTTGAAAAGTATGCCGACAAGGTGCCGGTTCGAGAGAACGAGTGGGACAGCCGCCACTTCTGGCCTGTCTCAAATGCAGAGCACCTGGCACTGAGCGAAGACTGCGGCCTCATCAACCTGTCTCACTTCTACATGTTCGATGTCGAAGGTCCGGATCATGTCGAGCTGATGGAATGGCTCTGCGCCGCCAAGATCGGCGGAGACGGCAACATCGGCAAGGGCATCTACACCCACTTCCTTGATGACGAGGGCATGGTCCGTGCCGATCTGACCGTGATCCGGATGGAGGATCGCTGCCGCGTGATCGATGGTGCTGACGCGGGCCCGCGCGACTACCATTACGTAAAGCGTGTCGCAGCGGACAAGGGGTTCGACGTCACCGTGACCGATGTGAACGAGCAGTTCACGACCATCGGCATCTGGGGTCCGAACGCGCGTGAAAACCTGAAAAAGGCTATCGCCGATCCGGCTCAGCTTGATCCGGAAAATTTCCCCTTCGCGGCGATCCGGCAGATCGAGATTGCCGGCAAGCCGGTGACCGCGCTCAGGCTGTCCTATGTTGGTGAGCAGGGCTGGGAACTTCACATGAAGTATGAAGACGGCCTGGCTGTCTGGGATGCGTTGCGGGCGCTGGGCATCATGGCTGTCGGTGTTGAGACCTATGCCAACTCCAGACGCATGGAAAAGAGCCTGCGTCTGCAAAACGCCGATCTTCTGACGCAATACAATCTCATGGAAAGCGACCTAGCCCGACCCAAGGTCAAGGCGGCGGACTTCCGCGGCAAGGAAAAACATGTCGAGTACAAGGCGCGAGAACATCAGCCGGCCATGCTTTGCACTCTTGTCATGAGCGAAAACACGGACGCCAGCGGTGTTCAGCGCTACCCGGTCGGGGCGATGCCGGTCATGGAACCGGGAACCGGAAAAGCGCTTGTCGATGAGCTGGGGCGTCTGTCCTACACGACCTCCGTTGCCTATGGGCCGACCATTGGCAAGAACATCGCGCTTGCCTATCTGCCCCATGGCTATTGTCAGATTGGCAGGAAGCTGGAGGTTGAGTATTTCTCGGAGACTTATCCGGTCGAAGTGGTCGCCGTTGGCTATAAGCCGCTCTATGATCCGGAAAATCTGAAGCCGCGCAGCTAGGATGATCGACAGGGTGATGTTTGCGTTGGCTTGGCCGGGTTCACAAGATCAAGTCGCCGCTATTGCTACCTTGCTCATGCCTTCGCCGACTGACGCTTGAATATAAAGAGAGGCACTCAAATGTCCAAACTGGAAGAGCATCTGGCAGAGAAGGGCATTCTTCTTACCGACGGTGCAACCGGCACGACGTTGTTCGGCATGGGGCTTCAGTCCGGCGACGCGCCTGAGCTCTGGAACGTGGACGAGCCTGACAAGATCCGGGCGATGCACAAGGGTTTCCTGGACGCCGGTGCGGATATCATCCTGACCAACACCTTTGGCGGTAACAAGCACCGGCTCAAGCTCAGCAACGACGCCCACCGGGTGCGTGAGTTGAACATGGCGGGCTTTGAGCGAGCGCGTGAAGCGGCCGCTGAGTTTGATCGCGATGTCTTGATCGGTGGATCGGTCGGGCCAACCGGAGAGTTGTTTCAGCCGCTCGGAGCCCTGACTTATGAAGACGCGGTTGAGGCCTTTTCCGAGCAGATGGATGCATTGGTCGAGGCGGGTGTCGATGTCTTGTGGGTCGAGACCATGTCGGCGGTCGAAGAAATGAAGGCAGCTAGCGAAGCGGCGAAGGACAAGGGTGTGCCGCTTGTCATCACTGCAAGCTTTGACACCGCTGGCCGGACCATGATGGGGCTGCCGCCCAAGGGCCTTAACGATTTGCGCTCGGAGTTTTCCTGCACGCCTGTTGCGATCGGTTCGAATTGTGGCGTTGGAGCCTCCGACCTTCTCGCGGCGATCCTGGAGATTACTGAAGCCGATCCGGATGCGGTCGTGGTTGCCAAGGGAAACTGCGGCATTCCCAAGATCAGCGGCAAGGATCTGATCTATTCGGGAACGCCGGATCTGATGGCCGACTATGTGCGCTTGGCGGTCGACGCAGGTGCGCGTATCATTGGCGGTTGCTGTGGCACCTCGGCCGCGCATCTTGCTGCGATGCGTGGCGCCCTGGATAGTCATGAGAAGACTGACCGCCCCACTGTGGCAGATGTCATAGAGCGTATCGGTCCGTTGGTGTCACCACCAAACAAGGCCGCAGAAAACGGTGCAACTCCACGCAGGAGCCGCCGTCGGGGCTAGCTCGTTTTACGTCGGTTTTTGGCTGTAACGCCAATTTGAGCAGGTCAAGTGCGATCTTTAGGCAGGTCTGGAAGGGTCGAGCCTAGGGGAGCGCGCCAATTTGATGTACCTTGTGCCAATGGGATACATCCGTGCGTTGAAGCCGGTTGCCGGCGCCATGATTTCTGCCTTGCTTTTTGCGTGCCTGCCGCTCAAGGCGCAGGAGCGTATCGACGTCGCACTTGTCTTGGCCGTCGATGTCTCACGCTCAATGTCCTACGAAGAACTCCGGATTCAGCGGCAAGGCTACGCATCGGCTATTGCCAGCCCGGAAGTCATCAGGGCGATCGGTCAGGGTGCCTATCGCCGGATTGCCGTCACGATGTTCGAATGGGCGGGCAATTTTCATTCCCGTGAAATCCTCGGCTGGACGCTGATAGAAAGCCCGGCTGACGCGGAGGCGATCGCAGCACAGCTGTTGGAAGGGAACAGCGCAGGCGCGCGGCGGACGTCGATTTCCGGGGCGATCCGGCATGGCGCCAGCCTTTTCGAAAGCTTGCCTTATCTGGCGGATCGCCACGTGATCGATATCTCTGGCGACGGTCCGAACAATCAGGGGCTTCCGGTGACCGAGGCGCGCGATGAGGCGCTGACGCAGGGTATTACGATCAATGGCTTGCCGATGATGACGCGTGGCGGCCTTGGGTCGCAGTTCAACATCGATGATCTCGACGAATACTATCGCCGCTGCGTGATCGGCGGGCCCGGCAGCTTCGTGGTCCCGGTGAATGCCTGGGATCAATTTGCCGAAGCTGTCCGACGCAAACTGGTGCTGGAGATCGGGTACGACCTGTCGGTGCCACGCGTCTGGCGCGCCCAGCTCTTGTTTCAAAAGCCCTATGACTGCCTGATCGGCGAAAAGCTCAGACAGCAACGCATGTGGCAATACGATGATTTTGACCGGTGAGTGCGCGTGCAGGTGGCTAACAGCGGTCAGCTAGCTCTGGCGGCGACGGCGGCGTCTGGGCGTGCCGTTGTCCCCGGACGTTGCGCGGCGTTCGGGCAATGACATCGCAGCGCGCAGGTGTTCGAACGGGTCGACCTTGTTCGGAAGGGCCATCGCGTTGACGAAATGCTCCTGGAATTTCGGCTCCAGTGCCGTTTCGATCTTCTCTATCTCGCGCACGGTTTTTTCCACCTCGCGGCGATGGTCGGTGTTGAGCAACGCCATGCGAGCGCCCGTTCCCGCCGCATTTCCGACACCCGACACGCCGTCGAGTGGACAGTCGGGGATGAGGCCCAACACCATGGCGTAGCTCGGATCGATGTAGCTGCCAAAGGCACCTGCCAGCCGGATGCGATCAATGCGATTGGTGCCCAGCTTGTCCTGCAGGAGTTTGACGCCGGCATAAAGCGCAGCCTTCGCAAGCTGGATCGCTCGAATATCCGTTTGCTGAATTGAGATTTCGATGCCATCCGAGGCAATGGAATAAGAGAAGGTTCGCCCGGTGGCTATAATGCGCGGCGTTCGCGCAGCCATCGCGCCGTCAATGACGCCGTCTTCAGTGATCAGGCCGCTGAGGAACATTTCCGCCACCGCCTCGATGATGCCTGACCCGCAGATGCCGGTCACGCCGACCTGATCGACCTTCTCGGCAAAGCCTTCTTCATCCGACCACTCGTCAACACCGATCACCTTGTAACGCGGTTCCAGCGTATCCCTGTCGATGCGAATGCGTTCGATTGCGCCGGGCGCTGCCCGTTGGCCAGACGATATCTCGGCGCCTTCGAAGGCTGGGCCTGTCGGTGAGCTGGCCGCCAGCAGACGCTCCCGGTTGCCGAGAACGATCTCGGCATTGGTGCCCACATCAACCAGCAGCATGATCTCGTCGCCCGAGCCGGGAGCTTCGGCCAGGGTCGCGGCGGCCGCGTCCGCCCCCACATGACCTGCAATACAGGGCAGCATGTAGACGCGTGCGCCCGGGTTCATTTCAAGATCCAGATCCCGGCCCTTGAGATGGAGCGCATCTGAAACGGCCAGGGCAAAGGGCGCGCCGCCAAGTTCGACCGGGTCTATGCCTAGGAACAGGTGATGCATCACCGGATTGCCAACGAAGGTGGCATCCAGAATGTCCGTTCGCTCGGCACCGACGTCCGCTGCAAGTTTCCCGATCAGGGCGTTGACCGCCTCGCGTACTGTGCGCGTCAGGTCGGGCAGTCGTGCCGGGTTCATCTGAACGTAGGAGACCCGCGACATCAAATCCTCGCCGAAGCGGATTTGCGGATTGGAGGTGCCTGCGGAGGATACGGTTCGGCCTGTGGCTAGGTCGCAAAGATGGGCCGCAATGGTCGTTGAACCAATGTCGACGGCGAGCCCGTAGGTGGTCGCCTTTTCGCCCGTCCAAATGGCAACAATGGTCGCCGGGGCGTCACCATCACGATGAACAGCGGCCGTTACACACCACTTTCCTTGACGCAGAATTTTTTGAATCTCTGGAAGAAGAAACGGATCTATCGTAATAAAATCGCTCGATAATTGATCGTGTGCGATCTTGTCACGAACGGCGTCACGCAGTCGGTCCGCGTCACCGCGAGGTGTTTCCATATCTGGTTCTGCAAGCGTCACGGTGACGAGGGAAAGAGCGGACCTTGGGCTGATTGCCCTGGCCTCGGCGCGCTTGCGCACGACCTGCCGGTTGGTCTGCGCATCGGTCGGTACATCCACCACGAGGTCGCCGAGGATCTTCGCCTGACAGGATAACCTTCTGTCGGCCTGCATGTTGCGCAAGGAACGATAGCGGGCTTCCGCCTCACTTTCGTCTCCAAGGTGGTCAGCCGAACTTGTCAGGGCCTCCTTGGCAAACGCACCTTCCGAAACGGAGATTTGGCACCGGCCGCAAATGCCGCGCCCGCCGCAGACAGATTCGACATAGACCCCGAGTGAGCGGGCCGCATCCAGAAGAGGCGTGCCGATCGGGAAGGTGCCCCGCCGTCCGCTGGGCTGGAACACGACCCTTGCAGTTTGTGCGGGCTCAGTCATGGGAAAGCGCCGACCTCAATCTGCTGCTGCGCCTCGACGGCCGGCACGGCCACCCCGGCGGCGGCCGGTTGCAGGCGCTGCAGTTTCCACGCTTGCCGCAGCGCTCGAAGCAGCGGGCGTATGGTCACGGTAGGTCATGATCCAGTCCTGGCAATTGGGATCGTGGCCAGCCAGAACGTTTGCCGCTCGGACCATTTCCATTTCCTGTGGTCGGCAGGGGTTCATGATCGCGCTGGTCATGCCTGAGGCGATGACCATGGGAATGAAAGCGGCATTGATGCCGTGGCGATGGGGCAAGCCGAAGGATACATTGGAAAGACCGCAGGTCGAATTCACCTTCAGCTCTTCCTTCAGTCGCCGGAGAAGCTTGAACACCTGGTCTCCAGCGGATCCCATCGCTCCGATCGGCATGACCAGCGGGTCAACCACAATGTCATGAGCTGGAATGCCGAAGTCTGCCGCACGCTCAACGATTTTCTTTGCGACCGCAAAGCGGACATCGGGATCTTCTGAAATGCCGGTTTCATCATTCGAGATGGCGACCACCGGCACATCGTATTTCTTGATCAATGGCAGGATGGCTTCGAGTTTTTCTTCTTCGCCCGTCACCGAATTGACCAAGGGGCGGCCCTTGGCGACCTTCAGGCCGGCCTCAATGGCAGCCGTAACAGAGGAATCGATGGAAAGCGGGACGTCGACGAGCCCTTGAACCAGCTCAAGTGTCTGAACAAGCAGAGGAGGCTCGGTCTCGTTCGGATTGACGGCCGTCACACCGGCATTGATGTCGAGCATGGTGGCACCGGCAGCGACTTGCGCAAGTGCATCGGCGGTGACCGTGTCGAAATTCCCGGCAACCATTTCCGCTGCAAGCTTCTTTCGGCCCGTAGGGTTGATCCGTTCGCCAATCACGCAAAATGGTTGGTCGAAGCCGATTGTGATTTCCTTCGTGGCTGAGGCAACAACGGTGCGGGTCATTGGGCGATCTCCTGAGGTGTCACGCTGGCTGCGTCCCGAAAGGACCAGCTGCCGCGCATGTTGAGCCACTCGGATGTCTTGGCGACGCCGCCGAATGGATAGACATGGATCTGGGCGAGCGGCGTTTGAGGTTCGCGCTGGAGACGGGCTTCGAGCGGCGCAACCATTGTCTCCGGGTCATATCCAGTTAGCATGGAGACCACGGATCCGCCGCGCTTCTTCAGGAAGTTGAGGGAGTTTTCGACGCCGGCGAAGGCGGCATATTTCAGCAGCGTCGTCATCTTGGCAGGTCCTGCAACGCCCACATGGACCGGGAACCTGTTGCCCCATTGCGTCAGCGTGTCGAGCCAGAGGTTCAGCCGCACCGGGTCAAAGCCGAACTGGGTGACGATGTGGAAACTGGCGTCGCTTTCCGCTGCCAGCTCGTGCTTGCGCTCAAGGAAGCTCCGGATGACCTCGGGAGGGATATCTGGCGCGCCTTCCGGATGACCCGCAACACCGACGCTTCCAATGCCCAGCCTGTCGAACAGCCCGGTCTCAAGTAGCGCGACAGAAGAGGTGAGGGGGCCGCTGACGTCTGCTTCGCCGGCAATCGCCAGCACATGGCGAACACCCGCTTCTTGCGTCAAACGCGTGATCCGGCGTTCGAAAGCGGCAAGGCTTGGATAGCGCCGCGCTGCCATATGCGGAACGGGCAGATGGCCACTCTCGGTCAGCCGTGCGCTGGCCGCAACGATCTGATCTTCCGGCGCGTTGCCGAGATCTGTCACATAGACGCGCGTTCCGGCAGGAATGAGCTCAAGAAGCTCTGGTTTCTCCATGACTTGCCGCGGCGACATCTCGGTGGAAGCGGGCAGGGGCGTTGCAATCTGCATCATGCTCTATCTCCAGCTGCCCAACCTGCGTTGGCGATCAGGGCTTTGATCAAGGGCTTTTGATAGGTGTCGACAATCTCTGCGAGCGCGCTGTCTGCCTCTGGCTCCAGATCATCGGAGACCTCGACCGGGTCGGATCGGCGCCATTCGGCAAGATAGGCTTCGCTGTCCTTCGCACCGACTTTCATCGCGCAGGCGTCAATCGCCTCCATGAAGACCGGCGGCAATTCACGGCGCGCAGCCTTGCGGCCTTGCTTGATCAGGACCTGGGCCGGGATATCCCGCCAGTAGACGATGATTTTGTGTGCCATCAGTGCTCCCTCGCTCCTCCCCCGAGCGCGTCTGGACCAACAGTGTCGGGCCGGTCGCATGTCCAGACGAGGGATTGCGTCATGGCGGCATGGAAAAGCGACGCGGGGAAATTTTGTCTCATGAGCTCTGGCCGCCCGGATCGGAGGCGTTGCCCGGAGCATTCAGGAAATCTCCCAGCAAGCCGTATCCGGTGCGGGTCATCTCGAAGGGCAGGCCCAGTCTCTTTGCGGCAAACCGGGCGGCGTTTTCAAGCATGGGGTCATCGGTTTGCGCCATGTAAAGCACACGTGAATAATTGCCGAAATAAAGGTCCCGCAGTTCGGGGTTCCAGTCGAGCCCGAGAGGCTCAATCACCATCGTCTGGAAATGTCGCGCCAGAAAATCGGTCAGATAGAAGGTGCCGAGCTGATCCTGTTCAAGCAGGTCGAAGGCTTCAATGCCGGCGAAAAACGCGTAGCAATGCGCTCCATCGATCCGCCGGGCATCAGTGTCTTCGAGAACCCTGTCCAAAAGACCGCCGGTGCCGCAATCGGCATAGGCGACCAGAATTTCGCTGTAGTGGTTTCTGTTTTCCTCGATCGCTGCTTTGACAGCTTCGGGGATCTTGTCGGGAGTGTTGTGAAGTTGGGCCGGCAGGCATGTCAATTCGACATGATCGAGTTGATTGGCCGCGCAAATCGCGAGGATCTCGCGGGCAAGGGCGCCGCAGGCGATGACGAGAACCGATTTTGCACCAGCAGGCGCGCAATCGTCGCCGTGAGGGAGAGGGGTGTCGATGTTGGACACTGCCTCCTCCCGCAACATGGTCTCAGACCTTGCCGGCCAGCTGATTGTGCTTGCGCGCAATCAGGTCCTTGGCGCTTTCAACGGCAACCGCAGCATCGCGGCAATATCCATCGGCGCCGACAGCCATGCCAAATTCCTCGTTGAGAGGCGCGCCGCCCACCAGGACGATGTAGTCGTCCCGAATGCCCTTCTCGATCATCGCGTCAATCACGACCTTCATGTAGGGCATTGTCGTGGTCAGAAGAGCCGACATGCCAAGGATATCCGGCTTGTGCTCTTCCAGTGCAGCCAGATAGTTTTCGACCGGATTGTTGATGCCAATGTCGATCACCTCAAAACCGGCTCCTTCCATCATCATGGAAACCAGGTTCTTGCCAATGTCGTGAATATCGCCCTTGACCGTGCCAATGACCATCTTGCCGACCTTCGGCGCGCCGGTCTCGGCGAGTAGCGGCCGCAGAATGCCCATGCCCGCTTTCATGGAATTGGCGGACAAAAGAACTTCCGGAACAAACAGGATGCCATCTCGGAAGTCGACGCCGACAATCCTCATGCCTTCGACAAGGGCTTTGGTCAGGACGTCATAGGGTGTCCAGCCACGTCCCAGAAGGATGTTGACCCCTTCCTGGATTTCATCAGCCAGACCGTCATAGAGGTCGTCATGCATCTGCTCGACGAGTTCATCGTCGGTGAGGCTGGCGAGATCGATATCATCGTCCGACATGGTGGCTCCGTCCCTGGCTGGTATACGCCTGTCATCGACAATGAATCCGGGTCGGCGGTCGGGGTGTCTTTAAAACGACGTGCGAAGTCGCACCTGCGACAGATTTGGCCCCACTCATCCACAAGTGAATCCGCCGATAATCAGCCCGGCGGACAGGCGTGTCCGAAACCGGCATTTCGGTGTCGGTTTCGTTGCAATGCGGTGTGTTCTTGTGGTGCTAAGCACAATGGAGACATACGGTTTCTTGTCATCGCATATTCTCGCCTACAGGCTTCTGGAGTCACGCCCATGTTGACGGCTCAACAATCGCTCGAACTGCTGCATCGCCACCGCCAAGGTCATGCCCTCGAGCAGGCATTTTACAGTGATCCGGACATCTACCAGATGGACCTGGAAACCTTCTTCTACAAAGAGTGGCTTTTTGCCATCGCCACCTGCGAGCTTCCCAAGGCGGGCAGCTACGTCACACACCGTGTTGGTGATTATGGCATCATCATCGTTCGTGGAACCGATGGCGAGATCCGTGCCTTTCACAACACCTGCCGTCACCGCGGCTCGGTCCTGTGCAAGGCGGCAAAGGGCAATGCGCCCAAGCTGGTCTGCCCCTATCACCAGTGGACTTATGAACTCGACGGCAGTCTTCTTTGGGCGCGTGACATGGGTACCGATTTCGACGCCTCCAAGCATGGTCTGAAATCTGTCGCCTGCCGGGAACTGGAGGGACTGATTTATATCTGCATGGCAGATACGCCACCGGATTTCGAACGCTTTGCGGAAACGGCACGACCTTATCTTCTGCCCCACGGGCTCGAGAATGCAAAAGTCGCGTTCGAGAGTACGATTACCGAGAATGGCAACTGGAAGCTGGTCTGGGAAAATAACCGTGAATGCTATCATTGCGGCGGCAATCACCCTGCGCTCTGCCGGACATTCCCGGATGACCCCTCGGTGTCGGGCATCGGCGAAGGTGGTGAGACCCCGCCCTACTTGCAGGCACATTTCGAGCGCTGTGAAGCCAAGGGGCTACCGTCACAATTTCATCTGGCGGAGGACGGTCAATTCCGTCTGGCGCGCATGCCGCTCAAGGAAGGCGCTCTCAGCTATACGATGGACGGAAAATTCGCGGTCACGCCGTGGCTGGGGCGTGTCATGCTGCCTGACGCCGGCACCTTGCTGAAGTTCCACTACCCATCGACCTGGAACCATTTCCTCGCCGATCATTCGATCGTCTTCCGGGTCACGCCAGTGTCGCCCATGGAAACCCAGGTGACGACCAAATGGCTCGTGCACAAGGATGCGGTCGAGGGGCGCGACTACGACATTCAGCACCTGACCGAAGTCTGGATGACGACCAATGACGAGGATCGTCAGGTGGTTGAGGACAACCAGATGGGCATCAACTCACCGGCTTATGAGCCCGGTCCCTATTCACCGTCGCAGGAGTCTGGCGTGCTGCAGTTCGTCGACTGGTATCTGGACACCTTGCGCCGCAACGTCGCGCCGCAAGTGATTGCAGCGGAGTAAGACCTTGAGCGACCTATCTCCGATCCAGGGTTCCGGCGTCTGGAAAGACAGCGAACTGTTGGAATGCGTTTCCGTCATTCCGGAAGTGCCCAACACGATGACCTTCTCGTTCCGCGCGCCCTCCGGCGCGTTGTTCGACTATCTGACTGGCCAGTTCTTGACGCTGGAGATCCCTGTGCCCGGCGGCCCGCTTCACCGGACCTATACGATCTCCTCGTCGCCATCACGTCCACGCTCCTTGTCGGTCACCGTAAAGGCCCAGGAAAATTCCATCGGAACCCGGTGGATGCTGGACAACCTGGTGCCCGGCATGAAGATCAAGGCCATCGGTCCGGCTGGACATTTCTCCATGGTCCATCATCCTTCGGACAAGTACCTTTTCATTTCTGCGGGCTCGGGCATTACGCCGATGATGTCCATGACCACGTGGATGTTCGATCTGGGATCCGAGCCGGATATCGTCTTCATCAATTGCGCGCGCCGCCCGTCGGAAATCATCTTCCGGGAGCGCCTGGAGCATATGGCCAGCCGGTCTCCGGGCATCAATCTGAAGTTCGTTGTCGATGGGCCGGACCTTTATCGTCCCTGGACCGGCTACGAGGGACAATTCAACCAGCTGATGCTCGGGCTCATGGCGCCGGATTATCTGGAGCGCGAGGTCTACTGCTGTGGCCCCGAGCCCTTCATGCAAGCGGTTCGCGAAGCGCTTCAGGGGCTCGGCTTTGATATGGACCGCTACCATCAGGAAAGCTTCCACGCTCCGACGCAGGCCGTTGAAGAGCTACCGGCAGTGGATGACGTTGTTCCTGACGAGGATTCAGGCGCTGAAATCCGCTTTGCCCTTTCCGGCGTCACGGCCAAATGCAAGGAGACGGATACGGTTCTGGCAACGGCACGTGCCTCGGGCCTCAACATTCCCTCAGGCTGCACCTTTGGTGTTTGCGGGACCTGCAAGGTCAGGAAGCGCAAGGGCGAGGTGCATATGGTGCACAACGGCGGTATCTCGGAGGATGAGATCGCAGAGGGCTATATTCTAGCCTGCTGCTCTCATCCCATCGGCAAGGTGGATGTGGACGTGTGATCGTCGCCCGGGTGAGAGGCTAAAATAGCCCCTCGATCTGACCTTTGCCGTCCAGTCCAATGTGGTTTGCCGAGGGAACCCTTGGCAAACCGGGCATGGTCATGATCTCTCCGCAGATTGCCACGACGAAGCCCGCGCCCGCTGACAGCCGAACCTCTCGGACCGGCACGCTGTGACCTGTCGGGGCGCCGCGCAAGGCGGGATCCGTCGAGAAGGAATATTGGGTCTTGGCCATGCAGACCGGAAGATGTCCGAAACCGTCGGCCTCCCAGCGGCGCAACTGATCCCGCACCGACTTGTCTGCCAGAACGTCATCCGCCCGGTAGATGCGCTTCGCGATCTGCTCGATCTTTTCAAAGAGCGGCATGTCGTCAGTGTAAAGCGGCGCAAATTGCGCGGTGTCGCTTTCGGCGAGCTCCACCACCTTGTGGGCCAGGGTTTCTGTGCCCGCGCTTCCATCAGCCCAATGTGTCGCCAGAACGGCCTCTGTGCCGTGGCTGGCGCAATAGGCATTGATGGCCGCGATTTCCGCGTCCGTGTCCGCGGTAAAATGATTGATTGCGACGACAGCTGGCACGCCGAACTGTTTGACGTTCTCTATGTGGCGGCCCAGATTGGCGCAGCCTTTTGCAACTGCCTCGACATTCTCTGATCCCAGATCTTCTTTAGCGACACCGCCGTTCATCTTGAGCGCACGGACGGTCGCGACAATCACCACGGCCTTGGGGGAAAGCCCTGCCTTGCGGCATTTGATATCGAAGAACTTCTCTGCACCCAGATCGGCGCCGAAGCCCGCTTCCGTCACCACGTAGTCGGCAAGTTTGAGCGCGGATCTTGTGGCCATGACCGAGTTGCAGCCATGGGCGATATTGGCAAAGGGGCCGCCATGGACGAAGGCCGGATTGTTTTCCAGGGTCTGGACCAGGTTTGGCTGGATTGCCTCCTTGAGAAGGACAGTCATCGCACCGTCTGCCTCAAGCTCTCGTGCCGTGATCGCACTCTTGTCGCGCCTGTAGGCGACGATGATATTGCCGAGGCGGTCCTGCAGGTCTTCCAGGCTGGTCGAGAGGCAAAGGATTGCCATTATCTCGGAAGCGACCGTTATGTCGAAACCGGCTTCTCGGGGAAATCCGTTTGAGACGCCTCCTAGGGAGCTGACGATCGTCCGCAGGGCGCGGTCGTTCATATCCATGACCCGGCGCCAGGTGACGCGGCGGGTGTCGATCTCCAGCGCATTGCCCCAGTAGATGTGATTGTCGATCAGCGCCGACAGGAGATTATGCGCAGATGTGATCGCGTGAAAGTCACCGGTGAAATGGAGGTTGATGTCCTCCATGGGCACGACCTGTGCCTTGCCGCCGCCAGCGGCGCCACCCTTCATGCCGAAACAGGGACCGAGAGAGGGTTCGCGCAGGCATACGGCTGTCTTCTTGCCGATCCGGTTCAAACCATCGCCGAGCCCGACAGTGGTCGTGGTCTTGCCTTCACCTGCCGGGGTAGGGCTGATCGCCGTGACGAGAACAAGCTTTCCATCTGGTCGGTCCGCGAGAGAACTCAGAAAATCACTCTCGATCTTGGCCTTCGTCCGGCCGAACGGGATGAGGGCGTCTTCTGGAATGCCAAGTTTTTCGCCGATATCGGCAATGGGCCGCATCTTTGCCGCGCGCGCAATCTCGATATCACTGCTCATGCCAGGGCTTCCTCTCGTGCGATCATGATGACTTGTATTTGCTGCTGCCTTGCTTTGGCGAGAGCTTATTTGATGTCATTCAAAACGCTAGAGGTATGCGCGCTGCAACAAAGATCACATATGCGACAGCCCGGGGAGTGAAAGCGACACGATTAGTGGACGCAGCAACCCCAAGGACGGCCAACATGCGACCGCATTTGGTGGCTCAGTTGAGTTCTGGCTTGCTGTTGCGTGTCAGAAAACGAACAAGCGGGCACATGTTGGTGGCCGAAGTGAACATCATGTGGGCTCCGGCGAAGCCTGTCAGCCACAGCCAGTTCTGATTCTGGTAGACGGCGAGAAGAACGGAGGCCAGGACGATTGCACCAGCGACGAAGATCAGTTTGCGTTCCATGGACATTTTACAGTCTCCAGCAGGGCCAAGTTGGTCAAAGTATATATTCACTAAATTGAACATATACGCTTTGCGCTTGTCCTGCCAGAAGAGATCCTTGCGGCAAAGCGTCCTGCGGAGGCTCCATGTGAGAGCGATGAAGATCAGCTGAACGGCGTCCGGAGCCAGCCGTCTGCATAGTCGACCCTGGAGACGCCGGCGAACCTTGCCATTCTCGCCAGTTCGCCATCAAGTTTGGCGAGGCGTCCCTTTGAGGTTTTGATACCCTGCTCTGGCCAGAAGGCGGTGACCTGCAGCCTGTCTTCGGCTCGAAACGCCTTCATGTCGATACGCCCGACCAGCCGCTCACCCTCCAGAACAGGGAAGACGTAATAGCCGTACTTGCGCTTGGGTTCAGGTACGAAGACTTCGATTCGATAGTGAAAACCGAACAAACGTTCTGCGCGCTTTCGATCGCGCAGCATCGGGTCAAAGGGGGACAGAATGCGCAGGCGCGATGTTGCCGCTTCCAAAGCGTCTGCCTCGGCCAAAACGTCCGGGAAGGCAAAACTGCGCCGAGGTGTCAGGTCTTCGCCGCAGCCGATCATAACCTCGATGATCCTGCC
Source organism: Roseibium sp. (assembly GCF_039982295.1). GTDB lineage: Bacteria > Pseudomonadota > Alphaproteobacteria > Rhizobiales > Stappiaceae > Roseibium. Next base: position 269,347 of record NZ_JBDWYP010000092.1, on the reverse strand, counting down.
TACTGCGAGTTCTTGCGCGCACCAACTTTTTGCTTCCTGCGGTGTCACGATATCAAAGAATGCGGCGATCTCTCCGGAGGTGGCGAAACCCAGCCGAGTGAGGGCCTCCTCACATGCCCAGCTGACCGTGTCCTGCGGGTCGGGCAGGGCGGCCAGTTGTTGCTGAGGAATGACACGGGTACTCAGATCATAGACCTTTTGAAAACCGTCCCGGCGGCAAACCGCCAGTTGACCGGAGCGCCAGAGATATTCGAGCGCCGTCTTGGACGGGTGCCAGTCCCACCAGCCGCCGCTCTTGCGCTCTTCGTCCTTGCCGACATCTCCGGAGGTGACCGGCCCATGCGCTTCGATCCGTTTCAGAACGGCGTCGAACTTTTCCTCGAAGCCGTCGCGCCGCCAGTTGCGCCATCTGCCCTTCAGCTTCTCGGCATCTCGCGCGAACTTCAGCTTCCAGTGGGGGTAAAAACGGATCGGGATTACGGAGGCATCATGCGTCCAGTGCTCGAACAGGTGTCCGTCCTTCTCGTAGAGAGACTTCAGGAACTTCTCGCGATAGGCCGGTCGCCTCGCAGCGATGATCATGTGGTGCGCTCGTGCCACCGTGTTGATGCTGTCAAGCTGGACAAAGCCGAGGTCTTCGATGACCCCGAGCAGGTCCGAGCCCTTGCCTGGTCCCTTGGGTGTCTGCAACAGGCCGTGCCGCGACATGAACAGGCGGCGGGCGGTGGAGTTGGGAAGATGCGGCAGGGCGGCCGTGTCGAGAGGCTGGGTCATTCGACAAGTGGTAGCAGCATCTTTCGTGCGAGGTGAACCCGAAATGCGAAGTGCGATTGCCGATCGGTTTTCTTTCTCGTGCCGCATTCATTAGCATTTCCCGAATGACCGATCCGATTCTTGTTCCCCTGATCATTGCTGTTTTCTGTCTCGCAGGCCTTGTGAAAGGCGTCATCGGGCTTGGACTGCCAACGGTTGCGCTCAGCCTGATGACAGTTGTCACAGACCTGCCGACGGCCATGGCGCTTATGTTGGTGCCAACCTTTGCCACCAACGTCCTGCAGGCCCTGACCGGCGGGCACGCCCTGGAGATCGTGAAGCGGATCTGGGTTTTTCTGCTTCTGGCGACGGGGGTGGTCTGGCTCGGAGGTCTGGTGCTGGAAGGGGCGGACCTGTCCTTGATGTCTGCCTTGTTGGGCGTTGTGCTTGTCGCCTACGCCCTTCTCGGATTATCAGATGAAGACGCCGGCAGGGGGGGAGCAGGGGCTCGGTATTGTTTTCGGCGCTGTGAATGGAATGCTGACCGGCATGGTCGGATCCTACGCCGTGCCGGGGGTCATGTACCTGCAAAGCCTGGGATTTGACCGCAATCAGTTCGTCCAGGCGATGGGCATGCTGTTTCTCGGCTCGACGATTGCACTGGCGCTGACGCTTTCGGGAAACAACCTGATGACACAGGAAATGGGGCTGACGTCGCTTTGGGCAACAGCTCCGGCGTTTCTGGGCTTTTTCGCAGGGCAGGCGATCCGGAAGAGGCTGTCGGAGAGCCTCTTCCGGAAATTGTTCTACACAGGTCTTCTGATCCTTGGTCTCTTCATCGTTGCGAGACCTGTTTTCTCGGGCTGACCCGGCTTCAACGGTTCAGGTCAGCGAACCGCCTGAAGGGATCTGCTTGCGTCAGTGCCCCACTGGTAGGTCTGACGTTCCTCGGTCGGAGTGCAGCTGAACCGTTCCCGGTAGCACTTCGTGAAATGCGAGGTTGAGGCGAAACCGCAGGCGAGCGCAACATCCAGCACGGGCCGACCTGTTCTGCGTAGAAGATCGCGTGCGGTCTCCAGGCGAAGGCGCAGGTAGTACTGGCCGGGCGTGCAGTTGAAATGACGGCGGAAAAGCCGCTCCAGCTGGCGCGGAGACAGGCTGACGGTCATTGCAAGCTGCTGGCAGCTCAGCGGGTCTTCGATATGCAGATCCATGATACGCACCGCATCGAGAATCTTGGCGTTCGAAATGCCCGTACGCGCCTCTGCGTCGTGGCGCTGGGCGCTCTCGCCGGAACGGATGTTCTGGTAAAGCGATACCTCCGCAATTTCATGGGCAAGGTGCGCGCCATGCTGGATTGCGATCAGTCGCAGCATCATGTCCATCGAGGCCATGCCGCCCGCGCAGGTGATGCAATTGCGGTCGATGGCGAAAATGTCGGCACGCACTTCGACGTCCGGAAATTCCTCGCGCAACGAGCGCAGGTTTTCCCAATGAATTGTGCAGCGTCGGCCATCCAGAAGATGGTATCTGGCCAGCAGATAGGACCCCGTGCAGATGGCGCCATAAGTGCGCCCCATCGCGTTCAGGCGGCGCAGGCGCTTGCCGAGCTCCGGGTCGACCGGAAGTCGCTCAACATCCAGGCCAGTACACAAAAGTGTAACGTCAGCGTCATCCAGTTCGCGAATAGAAGATTGAACCGAAATTTCGACGCCGTTGCTCGCCGTGACAGGATTGCCGTCTAAGGAGTAAGTCTTCCACGTATAGTACTCTTTTCCGAGCAGCCTGTTTGCTAGTCGCAAAGGTTCTATGACCGATGAAAACGCTATCATCGAGAAGCGATCAAGGATGACGAATGCTATCCGTTTTCCTTCTGAATACTGTTCCCGATCGGACATGGTTTCAGTCCTTTTGAAGTGTCTGGAAAGTGTAAGTTTTTTTATTATTTCGAGAGTGCTTCGAATTCTCGTTTCTGTCAAACAAGTCTTGCACTTGAACTTGTTTATGCCCTCTTCGGGTTGCCGTCACCAAACACCTGCACAACGCTTCAGCCATTCCAGGGCGATTTTTTCGCCAAATGCTCTTTTGAGAGCCAGTGACCGGGAAGCCGGCTCTGACGGTGGGGATATTTGTCGCTGCCAGCGGGCGATCGGGATCAATTTTCTGCCATTTCTGCAAATCAGAGACCGCGATTGCTTCAAATCAAGGCCGGGCAGGTGTTAGAGAGTAGCCTGAATATGTCGACACTATCGTGAGCGGAAGTCCAAACCACATGAATGTCCTTGCCAAGGCTGCCGATCTGGAAGCTGCCGCGCCTGCCGGCGCCTACGTCCAGGAAGTCACTTCGGTCCAGCATTACACCGACCGTCTTTTCAAGTTCCGCATGACGCGCCCCGCGAGCTTCCGCTTCCGGTCCGGGGAATTTGTCATGATCGGACTGATGATTGACGGCAAGCCGCTCTACCGCGCCTATTCGATTGCCAGCCCGTCCTGGGACGAGGAGCTGGAGTTCTTTTCCATCAAGGTGCCCGACGGTCCCCTGACCCAGCACCTGCAGAAGATCCAGCCGGGCGATGCCGTGCTGATGAAGAAGAAGTCGACCGGCACGCTGGTCAACGATGCACTGGTTCCCGGAAAGCGGGTCTATATGTTCTCCACCGGCACGGGCCTTGCGCCTTTCGCCAGCCTGATCCGCGACCCGGATACCTATGAAAAGTTCGAGCAGGTCATCGTGACCCACACCTGCCGCGACGTGGCGGAGCTGAAATATGGCCTCGACCTGGTCGAAGCGACCAGGAACGATCCTCTGATTGGCGAGTTCGCGCAAGAGAAGCTGATTCACTATACCTCGGTGACGCGGGAAGATTACCCCTTCAAGGGCCGCATCACCGACCTGATCGAAAACGGCAAGCTGTTCACTGATCTGGGCGTGCCGCCTCTGGATCCGGCCATTGATCGCGGCATGATCTGTGGCTCCATGGACATGATCAAGGACACAAAGGTCCTGCTTGAAAAAGCCGGCCTGACCGAAGGCGCCAACAACAAGCCCGCCGAATTCGTGGTCGAACGCGCGTTTGTTGGGTGATTCTTTCACGTATAGAGAATGGTTTGAGCGGCCGCCGAGAGGCGGCCGTTTTGCGTCGCCAGTTCTGTTTGGCGCCCGTGTTTCCGGCTTTTTCCAAAGAAAGCAGGGCAGCGAGCGGCGCATCGCCTGCAGAGCGCTGGACAGCCGTGAGTGGTAGTGGCAGGAAGATTGCCTCGACGCTATGCGCGTGACCGCAAAATAGGCATTCTACTTCAGGGACATCGCCTTGAGGCTGAATGGCGAAACGGACCAGGGCCAAATGATCACCGACAGCAGCTGCTATGTCATCGCCGAGATCGGCATCAACCACAACGGCGATGTCGACAAGGCTCTGGAAATGATCCGGGCCGCTCGGGCAGCCGGTTGCGACGCTGTCAAATTTCAGAAGCGCACGATCGACGTCGTCTACTCCCCCGAAGAATTGGCACGGCCGAGGGAAAGCGTTTTCGGCACGACCAATGGCGAGCAGAAACGTGGCCTGGAGTTCGGCAAGGCCGAATATGACCGGATTGATGCCCTCTGCCGGGAGATCGGCATCGAGTGGTTCGCGTCTCCGTGGGACGAAGGATCTACTGAGTTTTTGATGGGCTATGAGAGCCCTTACCTCAAGGTCGCGTCCGCCATGTTGACGGACAGGGATTTCCTTGAGCATTGCGCCCGCACCGGGCGCCCGCTGCTCGTTTCCACCGGGATGAGTGATCTTGACCTGATACGCCGTGTCGTTGCGACCATTGACGTCGCCGGCGGCACAATCGCATGCCTCTATCACTGCACCTCGACCTACCCGACCAAGGATGGCGAGATCAACCTGCGCGGCGTTCAAACGCTCGCAGCAGAATTTCCTGATCTCAAGATTGGCTACTCCGGCCATGAAACCGGCTTGATGCCGACGGTTGCAGCCGTCGCGCTCGGTGCGGTTTCCGTTGAGCGTCATGTCACACTGGACCGCTCGGACTGGGGCTCCGATCAGGCCGCTTCAATCGAGATGAGTGAGCTGACTGATCTGGTGAGCGACATCCGCCGCCTCGAGGTTGCCCTCGGAGATGGAACCATTCGCGTTTACGACGACGAAAAGCCCATTGCCGAAAAACTGCGGCGGAACCAGACAGTCTAGGTGTCTGACGCCCAGACGTTTCTGATTTGATCAGAAAAAACCGGCTCTAGAGCGTACGCATAGCGTTTTGAGCTGTGTAAGTGCCTTAAAGAGCCGGGTGAAGAATTCGTTCTTAGCCGGATCTGTTGCGAGTAGATGGCACGAATCACTTGGAATGGGTTTAATCTAGATCGTCTGCGTGACCACCCGCTGCGCAGAAATGCTCAGACGGAGAGTCGTTTTTCGCAATGTCCATGATTGATCGCTGTCTGCGCCTCTATGAAACGCTCGACTATTTTGTACATTATCCTGCAAGACCATTGCCGCAGGATTATTGGAACGCAAAAGTCGACCCGGATGGGAACGTTCGTGACCTTGCCGGCGAGCGTGATCAACGAAAGAGCGATCTGGCTTACATAGCTGCCTTCGTGAACGGCCTGATGCCAGGGAAGGTTTTGGACATAGGTTTTGGGTTGGGAGAGCTGCTGGAGCAACTGGAGGTGCGCCATGACTGTATCGGTCTGGACACCTCGCAGCGAGCAATCGATGTTGCACAAGAAAGGTGCGATGCCGACCTAAGACTGGGTATCCTTGAAGGCGATACCTTTCCCGCCAATAATTTCGATGTGGTGATCGCCCACCATGTAATCGAACACGTTGAAGAGCCTATCGGCTTTGTTCGAAATATCTGCAGCATTCTCAAACCAGGTGGTCATTTTGTCTGCGGTACACCTAATTTTGCGAGCGCTGCAGCTCGTGTTTTCGGGGATCGCTTTCGGCTCTTGCATGATCCCACCCACGTCAGCCTCTTTACAGATGACTCGCTGCTACGCCTTTTGCGCGATGAGGGGTTTGTCATTGAGAAAGTCGAGTTTCCTTTCTTCAACACACGGTTCGCCTCCGTTGAAGCATGCGAGGCCATGCTGGAGGGGAAGAGCAGTGTATCGCCTGCATTTTGGGGATCGTTTGTGACCGTTTTTGCGAGAAAGGTCGCCGAATGATGGATGGAGTGGAAAGCGGCAATTTGGCAGTCCTGGAGCCTCTGAAATGAAAATTGTTGCCGCTATTCCTGCCCGTGGCGGATCGGTTGGGCTTCCAGGAAAAAATATTCGTCCGCTGAACGGGATTCCGCTTGTGGGGCGAACAGTTCGCGCCGCACGCGGATCGCGTTTCATTTCGGATGTGTTCGTATCCAGTGACTCCGAGCAAATTCTATCTGTTGCGCGTAAGTATGGTGCGATCGGGTTTCAGCGTCCGGACGAGCTGAGCGGTCCGACTGCCAGTTCGGAATCGGCACTGATACATCTGCTTCGCAACGAGCCGTCCTTGCTGGCGGACGCTCCCGACATTCTTGTCTTTCTTCAATGCACAGCTCCCTTCACACTCGCACACCATGTTGATCAGGTTGTTGAAGCTCTTTTGTCTGAGGGTGCGACCAGTGCAATATCTGTCGTGGACGATCACGGCTTCTACTGGGAGGTCGATGAGCACGGCGCAGGCGTGGGGCTCAATCACGATCCCAGCATGCCCAGAATTCGCCGACAGGATATATCCGCACGATACCGCGAGAACGGTGCTGTCTATGCCATGCGCGTGCCAGAGTTTCTCGAGACGGGAAACCGCTACTGCGGAAAGACAATACTTGTGCCGTTGGACTCGACCTGGATCGAGATCGACACGTCCCAGGACTGGGACATCGCCGAGGCTTTCATCAAAACCGAGCCCTTTACAGGTGCGATCGATATGGACTCGGTCGCGCCGATCAAGGCGTTGGTAAGCTCGTTCGAAGGCGTTCATACTGACAATAGCGTATTCGTTTCCGCTGACGGAAATGAAACTATCAGATGCAATCGCAGTGACGAGATGGGGCTCGATCTTTTGATTGGCCGGGGAACGGACCTTCTCATGCTTGAGCGTGAGCATAGTCCGCTGGCCGCGGCTCGAGCGCGCAAGCTTGTAATGGAATTTCGATACCATCCTTATGACAAGAAAGCAGTTCTCGACGAATGGCGGCTTGCCAAGGGACTGGAGTGGGACCAGATCGCCTTCATCGGCGAGGACATAAGCGATCTGCCCGCGATGCTTGCCTGTGGTCTCAGCGCCGCACCACGCAGCGCGCAGTCGGAGGTAAAGGCGCAGGCTGATGTTGTTCTGGAGCGACGCGGCGGGCAGGGCGCTGTGCGTGAGTTTTGTGACCTGTTGATTTCGAGGAAGCTCCTCGGCAATTGAAGCCGCGCGCAACAGGGGATTGGAGACGAGATGACTTCGAAAGGTGGACCTTCAGCAAATACAGGTGAAGTCCGCAATCGGATTCGCGAGACGCTTGAGGTTCTGAACCTGTCGAGTGAAGATACGTTGGAGATCTATGCGGAAGAGACACGCGATGTAAAACCTCTCAATGTCTATCGCGATCGACTTTCTGGCGTTGTATTCATTGACACATTTTATGTGGGAGACGAGACCTATTGCGACGGTGGGTATCGGAAACAGAGCGTGGAACGAGCTGGCGCTCGTGACTATGAAGTCAAGGCGGATGCATCGCGGCGGTCGAAATCTTATGACCAATTCTATACTGGCAAACGAGTTGCCGATTTTGGGTGTGGGGAAGGCGCTTTTCTGCAAGCGATTTCGTCAGATGCAGGAGACGTAATCGGCGTCGAGTTGCAGGAAAGCTTTGTGCAGGCTCTCCGGCAGGACGGCATTAGCTGCGTCACCTCATTGCAGGAAATTGAGGATGCTTCGCTGGATGCGCTTTTTTGCTTTCACGTACTTGAGCATCTTCCCGGTCCGCTAAGTGATCTGGCCTCGATGAGGGCCAAGCTGAAACCAGGTGGACGACTTATCGTCGAGGTTCCCCATGCCAGCGACCTGCTCTTGTCACAGGTCCGCTGCGAAGCATTTAAGGCCTTTACCCTTTGGAGCCAGCATTTGCTGTTGCATACGCGGGAGAGTTTACGGCGGATGATTTCATATGCTGGGTTTGAACAGGTTATGATTGAAGGGGTTCAGCGCTACCCCTTGTCCAATCACATGACTTGGCTCGCTGACGCAAAGCCGGGTGGACATAAGTCAACCCTTTCGATCGTCGATACTCCTGAACTCACAGCAGCCTATGAGGCAGCTTTGCGCAAGATCGATGCGACAGACACGCTCGTTGCGGTTGCAACTGCGCCCGGAGATTGCTGATCTGCGAAGGTTTTGTCAGCTCAAACTACCTACAGGCCAAGACGCTCGTTGCGCTCTTCCGGTGAAAAGGTCTCCAGCCAGGTTTTTAGCGCTTCTTTAAGGCGGGGAACGACCGCTATTGCCGGTTCCTCTTCAGCGACGGGGAAGTGCGTTGTGAGAGGGGACCAGGGGATATAGTCCTTGCCGAGCATGATAATTGCCTCCGGCGGACCAAAACGCCAACATGGGATGCCGTAGGAACCGGCAATGTCCGCAACGCTGGTGTTTGCCGATATCACAAGGTCGCAACAGGCAGTCAGAGCCGCTGCCGCGTGGATGTCGTCAAATAGGTCAACATCATCGAAATGGTGAAAGTTGAACTTTCTTTTTTGGGCTAGATACTCACGTTCACGCTCAATGCTGAGATACTGCAAGTTGACGTATATAACGTCGTCAAACTCCAGAATTGGCGAAATCTCTGGTACAGACAGGTAGTATCTTGCCCGGTATTCCGCAAGGTTTTTAGACCTCCAGCTAATTCCGACTATTGGCTTTTCTTTATCGCCATTCAGGCGATGAAGAAACTCGCGCGCCGTTTTCGCGTCGAAGGAAAAGGCGGGAAATTTTGCTTTTTCAAAGTCCGCGTGGGAGCGACGGTAGAACTTCGCAAGGTCAGTTAGGGAGCAATGAAAGTCATAGTCGTGGGTTTGCGCCATTATGGTCGCCGAGTCGAAAGCGGTTGGTCTAATTTCAATTTCAGGAAAGCTGAAGGCAAAGGCCTCCCGAATCTTCGGAGGCAATTCGATGAGCACACTGGCACCGCTCTCCAGAAGGTCGGGAATAATGGTCCCGCTGCGCAGCGCATCACCCAGGCCTTGGTCTGGCCAAAGCAATATGGACTTTCCGGTGAGTGGCTCTCCGTCCCATTCGGGCTTTTCGAATTCGCGGCAAAGCGTCGTGGTGTTTGTGTCTAAAAAACGGGCGCGATGCAAATCCCAACCCCGACCAAGTTCGCCCATGCCCAGATGAACAAGAGATAAGTTCCAATCGACAACTGGAAGTGCTCCGGGCGCAACGGCTTGCGCCTTCTTGTAAGACGCTGCTGCCTTGTCCAGTACGCCCATTGCGTTGTGGTGAACGCCAAGCGTGACATGCTTGTGGTAGTTGTCAGGGTCCTGTTTTGCTGCAAACTCCGCGTGCGGCAGACCTTCAAAGGTACGGCTCAGCTTGAACAGAGTTCGTGCCAACTCGTGATGCAGATCACCGTTCTCTGGGAACAGATCGAGGGCTTTGTTCAACTCCGCTTCGTTTTCCTTGAACTGATTTGCCTCGTGCCTGGCCCTCGCGCGCTGGATGTAGTTTTCGGGATTGTCAGGATCCAGCTGGATACATTTGAACAAGAGTACCGCCGCCTTGTCGTGATCACCGTTATCGCGCAAGAGAATGCCGTAGTTTCGATAGGCATCGGGATGCTCCGGGTGGCGGACAATCAGGCGCTGGAATATCTCCTCGGCTTCTTCCAGGCGGTCCAGCTTGCTCAGTGCGATCGCTTGCAGGTTTTGCGCTTCGACAATGTTGGGATCAAGGGAAAGCGCCTTTTGCGTCACTGCCAGCGTGGTCTCTGGCGTTGTGCCTGGAAGATCCGACATCGTCCTGGCAAGATTTGCGTAAAAGGGTGCGCGGTCATCGGCAAGTTCGATAGCCTTCTGGATGTACTCCATGGCGCGTTTCGGGAAGCCGAGCTGACGGTAGCAGACGCCAAGCAGATGATTGGCGTCGGGATTGTTGGGCACCTTTTTCAGGACCTGCTTGTATAGCCGTTGTGCCTTTTCGGTCTCGCCCTGCTTCTGGTAGGCGAGCGCCTTGTGCATCTTTTCCATCAACGGATTGGCTGCAGTCTTTGGCGCCATCGTTCTATCGGTCCTTACCTGTCACCAGCGAGAATCACTTCTTGAAGGTATAGCAGGCAGGGCTTCAGGAAGGAGGGAACAGGTCGGTGACTGGGCGGCATTGGCGCGATTTTTCGTGGAAAGACGGCAATGAGCCCGCCCCGACGCAGATTGTGGTGCAGCGAGGGCCCTTGAACGCAATGTCTTGTCCCGCCGGTCAGCTGGCATGGCACCGGATGCCCGGTCCGGGCAAAGTCCGTGACTCAGGATGAGCGGGCAAGGTCCTGGATGGCTTGCGGCAACTCGTTGAAGTGGGAAATGATACGATCTGGAGCCAGATCCGAGACGGGCACCTGCGTGTAGCCGAAGTCGACCGCGACAACCGGAATGCCAGCCGCACGTGCAGCGTCGATGTCTGTCGCTGTGTCGCCAATCATGACCGATCGTTCCCGCATGCCGCCAGCGCGGGAAATGGCGCCTAGTACCGGCTCCGCATGAGGCTTCGCATTTGCAAATGTGTCGCGCGCGACAATCGCGTCGAAATGACGGGTCATGTCGAGAGCGTCCAGCAGGGCGTGGGTCAGCCGTTCCATCTTGTTGGTGCAGACGGCCAGTCGCCAGCCTTCGTCCCGCAGGTGTGTCATCGCGTCGATCGCTCCGGGGAAGGGGCGGGTATGATCGGCTATATGCGCTTCGTAATAGATCAGAAACTGGTCAAACAGAGGCGTGATGTCATCGTCGGTCCAGGTGACACCGTTTGCTTCGAGCCCCTTCTGCAGGAGCGCCTTTGCCCCTTGTCCCGCCTGCGCACGCACGCTCTCCGGCGCGACAGAGCGATAGCCGTTGTCGACAAGAACGACGTTCAGCGTCGCGGTCAGGTCTGACATGGAAGACACAAGCGTGCCGTCAAGATCGAACACGAGAACAGACATGGACAGCCCTTTCGAGGATGGAAGGCAGCAGCGACTTCGCTGCTTAACCTCTCAAATCCTTCGCGACAAGGTATCTGCTAGAGCTTGTAGGCTGTTCGGAAACCGCCCCAGTGCCGGCCGTCGACGATGATCGGTGCGTCGACTTCGCGCATCCAGACGAATTTGCCGTTGCCCATGTCCCGGGCGTAGCTCTGGATCAGGAAGGGGCGGGTGTTGCGCCCCGCGCTGAGGCCGGCGCGGTCATCGAAGATGCGTTTGTTTCTGCAATTGGCCGCGTTCCAGACAGGATCATCCGGACGTTGGGGATGGGAATAGGCCTTGTTGTGAACCGGCAGATATCCGTTCCTGTCGACAGCGGTGCAAAATGCCATGCTCTGGTCCAGAGACAGGATTTCTTCCAGGATCGCAGGCATCACTTCCTCGAGCTGCGTGATGCAACCAGTGCTGTATTGCTGAGGGTCTGTGCCTTGGATCGGCCGGTACTTTGTGTCGAACAGGCTGTCGACGGACAGCCGGCGGCTCGAAAGAAGCTGCTCCATGGCTGCGGCAATTTTGCTTGCACCTTTCTCCGCTCGCTCCACGAAAACACTGTTGTCCGCATGAATGCGTTCGATCAAATGGTCGAGCGCTGCCGCGAAGGCCGTACTCTGCGAAGAGAAAGCGCAATGAGCGCCGTTTTCGGAGATTTGGACAATCCTGGCATCGCAGTCTTCCAGGCCAGTGAGAGAGAGCTTGACCTGTTGGCCACTCGCCAGTGCCTCTTCACTGAATCCTTTGAAGAGGACACCACCCTTGGAAATGTCAATCGTCTCGATGGCGATTCTTTCACTGCCAGCGACCACATGGCCCTTGAGCTTGATCGGAAGACGGTCCGATTTCCTGCGGTCGCCAACGGCGCTCTGACGGATCATCATTGTGAAACGGTTGCCGAGATTTCGGGCGGAAACACCCATGTCGGCACTGGCCTGACTGGCTTCATTTGCGACGAGGAACGCGTCATTTGTCGAAGTATCAATTGCATCGGCACGGCCGGTGACATCCTGGACGAACGTGGCCGTTTCACTGGCGCGCTCACCAATCTGGCTTGTCGTGCCGATCTGCTCCTGAACGGCTTCTTCAACCGCGGCAAAGCTTGGCCGGATCTGGCCAATGACGTCGATGATGCGATTGACCGAGCCGATACTTGTCTCTGCTGATATTTGCAGCCTGTCGATGTTGGCGACGATTTCATCCGTGGCGTTTTGCGTTTCGACGGAAAGTGATTTCACTTCATTGGCGACGACAGCGAAGCCCTTGCCGGCTTCTCCTGCCCGGGCCGCCTCAATCGTCGCGTTCAGCGCAAGAAGGTTGGTCTGCTTGGCAACATCGGAAATCAGTTTCACGACGTTTGCAATATCCTCAATGGCGGTCTTCAGGTTGAGAACACCCGCATTGGCTTCATCGGCCACGTCACGAGCCTGTTCCGCCAGCTGGTTGGAGACAACGACCTGCTTGCCGATCTCGTTGCTGGAGGTGGCGAGTTCGGTGATGGAATCAGCCAGGGCCGTCGCATTGGCGGCGGCCTCTGCACTTTGTTCTCGAAGACCGCCGCTTTCGGCCTGAATGTGGCTGAGAAGTTGAATCTGCTCGGAGATCTTGTCCTGAACCGCCGCTGCGTCCTTGCTGACGTCTTTGGCCGCGACCTGAAGGTCATCCTCGATGGAATCGAGCGCAAAGGCCATCATTTCGCTGGTATCGGTGGATTCCTGTTCATTTTCCAGAACTGGCAGATCCGACTGCATCAGCGCAGAAACTTCCGGTGACTTCCGTTTTAGCTTGAGAAGTTTCATTTCCTGCAGCGCCTCCACCAGCGGAAGTTTTAAGTAATTGAAGAATTATAATTTAAAACTTATGGTTAATTTGTTAACGGTGCGTTTTCATCTTCTCGTCGGGAAACGGCTGCTTTGCCCTTTGCCGCTCATCAAAGGCGTGCTAATCACGCCGCTCAGATGATCGCGCGGAGCAAATTTCAGGGCTTTCACCTTGCCTTTGAAAAACGGTTTTTTCGCTTCGTGAAAGTCTGCTGCGGATGAGGGATGACGAGCAGAATGAGTGATGAGTGGAAGCGCCTTGCTGCCGAGCGTGCTGTAGAGGATGTGATGCCCGGCATGAAGCTTGGGATCGGAACCGGCTCCACAGCAGAGCACTTTGTCAAAGCCTTGGGTGCGCGCGTGCGCGCGGGCCTTGATGTTATCGGCGTGCCGACGTCCGAGCGCACGCGCGAACTGGCTCAATCCGAAGGAATTCAACTGACCACGCTTGAGGAAGAGCCGCGACTGGATCTTACGGTCGATGGCGCGGATGAGCTGGATCCTTCGCTTGTTCTCATCAAGGGTGGTGGCGGCGCGCTCTTGCGCGAGAAGATCGTCGCGGCAGCTTCCAGACAGATGATCGTCATCGCGGATGCAGGCAAAGTGGTTGATGTGCTTGGCGCATTTGCATTGCCGATCGAGGTGATGCCGTTCGGTTTGGGCGCAACATGGAATGCGATCGAGGCTGCGATTGCAGAAAACGGTTTGTCAGGTGACCTCACTTTGCGTGGCAGCAAGGATCATCCTTTCGTCACAGATGGTGGGCACTACATCATCGACGCTTCGCTCGGGCGCATAGAGCATCCTGCCTGCCTTGCAGAAGACCTGGCGGCCATTCCCGGTGTTGTAGAGCATGGCCTGTTCATCGGTCTTGCGGACAAGGCCTATGTGGCCGGAGCTGATGGTGTGCGCGTTGTGGAAGCCGCAGCGCAAGACGCCGCAAATTGATTTTTGGAATTTGACGACAGGTAGCGTACAACGACCTGTCCGTGATGGAGTTCGACTATGAAACTTAAGTCCCTGCTGTCCGCTGGTCCCTTTGTTGGCGCAGCTTTTTTTGTCGCCGGTTTTCTTCCGTTGAGCGCCCAGGCGCAGGAGTTCAGCGCGAGCCATCTCGAAGCGGCTCGTCAGGTTGTCAAGGAAACCAAGGCGCTAAGTTCGTTCGATGACATTTTGCCGCTTCTCGCTGAGCAGACGCGCACCTTGTTCATCCAGTCGGACCCGTCCCGCACGCAGGAAGTTGTCGATGTTTCCACGGAAGTAGCGCTGAAACTTGCGCCGCGTCGCAGTGAACTGAACAACATGGTCTATGAAGTCTGGGCTCGACGGTTCTCCGAAGAAGAACTTAACCAGCTTGCCGAGTTTTACCGCTCACCGCTTGGTGCCAAGCTTGCTGCGAATGGCCCGACCATCACCGCGCTGGCGATTGGTGCCGCGCGTCAGTGGCAGGACAAGATTTCGACCGAGATGGTCACTCTCGTTCGTGAAGAACTGGACAAGCGCGCAGCTGAGTAGCCGCCACTCACTGCTTCGTGACGCCGAAATGCAACAAGGCCGCTTCTGCGGCCTTGTTTTTTGAAAGAACAACTCCGATATCCGCTCATCTTTCAAGGTGATGCGGAGCGGGCCTGCGAGCGGCCAAATCAAACAATGAGGATCCCATGAGCGACTTTGATTACGATCTCTTTGTCATTGGCGGCGGCTCGGGGGGCGTGCGTGCTGCCCGGATCGCAGCCACTCATGGCGCGAAGGTTGGTATCGCAGAAGAGTTCCGCTATGGCGGGACTTGTGTCATTCGCGGCTGTGTCCCGAAAAAGCTCTTCGTTTATGCTTCCAAATTCTCGGAAGAGTTCGAAGATGCCGAGGGCTTCGGCTGGAGTGTCGGCGAGCGTCAGTTCTCGTGGGAAAAGCTCGTTGCTGCGAAGGACCAGGAGATCACCCGTCTCGAGGGTATCTATCGGCGCAATCTGGAGCGGACGAACGTCGAACCTCATGACAGCCGCGCAGTTCTGGAAGGACCAAACAAGGTCCGGCTGCTCGCGACTGGCCAGACGTTCACCGCGAAATACATCCTGATCGCTGTTGGCGCCTCTCCGAATGTCGATGACGATCTGGTCGGCGGCGAACATGTTATCACCTCGAATGAGGCGTTCAATCTGGCGGACTTGCCGCAGAAGGTTGTGGTTGTCGGTGGCGGCTATATTGCCGTCGAATTTGCCGGGATCTTCAACGGTCTCGGTGTGGATACCACCTTGATGTACCGCGGCGATGAGATCTTGCGCGGTTTCGACATGGAGTTGCGTACGGCGGTTCGTGACGAGATGGAGAAGAAGGGCATCCGCGTTGTTCTTGGCGATACCTTCGCGGAAATCTCGAAAAAGGCGGACGGCACGCTTTCAGGCAGGACTCGCAAGGGCGCGGTTCTGGACGCTGATCAGATCATGCATGCGATCGGGCGCAAGCCGCATACGGTGGACCTCGGTCTGGAGCAGGCCGGCGTCGAGATGGATGCCATCGGTGCGATCAAGGTAGATGCGTCTTCCACAACGTCGGTCCCGTCGGTCTATGCCGTTGGCGATGTAACCAATCGTGCCAATCTGACGCCTGTCGCAATTCGTGAGGGGCATGCCTTCGCTGATACGATTTTCGGCAACAAGCCCTGGACGGTGAATCACAGCTTGATTGCAACTGCAGTCTTCTCCCAGCCGGAGCTTGGCACGGTCGGTCTGACCCAGGAAGAAGCGCTGAAAGTCACGCCCAACGTCGACATCTACAAGTCTGGTTTCCGTCCGATGAAGCACACGCTTTCCGGCCGGGACGAAAAGATGCTGATGAAGATCATCGTCGATGCGGATACGGACAAGGTCCTGGGTGTCCACATCATGGGGCCGGATGCAGGCGAACTTGCGCAGGTGCTGGGCATTACGCTCGAGATGGGGGCGACCAAAGCCGACTTCGATCGCACAATCGCGGTTCACCCCACCGCTGCCGAGGAGCTGGTGACCATGCGCGAGCCGACAGAACGCATTCGAGGCTAGGCGCCGGATTTTCATCGGCGTTGATCAAACCGAGAAGCCAGGGAACGAAGCCGTTCCCTGGCTTCTTTGCTTTATATAGAGCTGCCTGCGCCTGCAGAGATCGCGGGTTCCAGGCTGTTTTCGTGGGGTTCGGAGGCTGCCAGCGCAGGCAAATCGCTGGAGAAGACCATTCGGCCGCGGCCATGCTGTTTGGAATAATAGAGAGCTGCGTCAGCTGCAGCGACCAAAGCTTCGCCATCGCTTCCCTGGTCTGGCGCCAGCGAGATGCCAATACTCAATCCGACCTCTGCTTCGGCGCCTTCTGCGAATTCTATCGGCTGGGCGATCGATGCAATCAGCTGGTTTGACAACTCCCGCAATCCATTGCGATCGGTGACGGTTCTCATGAGAATGATAAATTCATCGCCACCGACACGTGATACCAGCCCGCCGCGACCAACGACTTCCTTCATGCGTTTCGCGACAGTCTTTATGACCTCGTCACCTGCCGCGTGACCATTTGTGTCGTTCACCGTTTTGAACTTGTCCAGGTCGCAGTGAATGACGGCAAATGGTTTCTCGGGCAAGTTCTTGACCGATGAGGCTAGAACGCGATTGAACTGCAGGCGGTTTGCCAGGCCTGAAAGGGTGTCGTGCAAGGCAAGAAAGCGATTTTGCCGTTCACTTGCCTGAAGAGATGTTGTCAGCTTGCCGATACGCCAGGCGATGCCGAAGGCGAGCGCTGCGAGCGCCAGTGAAAGCAGCAAGATCACCGGAACGACAGTCGGCCAGATGGTGTCGCCACGGGTTTCGCTGACCCAGACGAAAGCGCCAAGACCTTCGCCCTTGATGTTGTTCACAAGGTGTCCCGGGCCTTCCAGGATTTCAGTCACCGTCCGGGAAAAGGTCATCTCCTTGAAGGAGAGTTGAGCATTGAGGTCCCGCAGGAACGGCTCGTCGACGAATTTTGCCGAAATGAGGATCGTCGGTTCGCCATCGGGAAGGCGGACTGTTTCATGGTCGGGAATGATGGGCATTGCCGCGGCAAGTGCTATTTTTCCGTCGATTTCAACGAAGGAAATAGCCGCAAATTCTGATGGTGCCAACGACTGGATGGAGCGGTAGCTGTAGCCGCCTGGAACCCTTACCCGATTCTGCCTGTAAAGGGTTCGAGCCTGCTCCAGCAACTCCATCAGCTCGGGCGTTTCGCTCAAAGATCGGTTGCTGATGTGAGTATAGTCCCGGAACGTCTCGGCGAGAATTCGGCCTTCGCCCGAAACCACAAGACTCCTGTTGTGCCCGTGGTTCAGCCAAAGACTTCCGACATGCTCTCGGACAAATTCATAGTCGAAGTCGAGGACAATGTTCTCAACGGACATGTCCCAGCGGGCGATGGCTGCCACTTCCCGCACGATCAGACGTTCCCGGTCTACCAGGGTCGTGTGAAAAAGTCGGCGTTCGTTTCGGATCGCCTGATCGTCCGACGCACGTGTCGCGATGTATCCGACAAAGAGCAGGGAGATCGACGTCACCGCGATCAGTAGGCCGGCGAGAAGAAACGCCAGAATGGAAATATGTTGTCGCGATTGCCCATCGTCTCGATCAGTATATCTGCGATTATGCTGTTCAGCCACTAAGGTCCATCCTGGTCCTTGATCGAAGTATCTAGGCGTAAACTAGCATTCAGGGGTTAATGCGAAGTGCTGAGTTTCATCGAAAAAAGAGAAAAAACAGTCTCTAATTGATGGAAGACGCAGGGAGATTTTGTGTTTCGTTGCTTGAGGCAGGGCCCGGGCTGCTATCGAAGAACGCCGAGCAATGTCTCAATTTCTGCGTCCGTGTTGAAGGCGTGAACGGACGCACGTACCAAAGCGGAAAGATTGCGGGCAGGCAGGTCGATCTGCGACGATGTCGCCGTTGAGACAGACACGTTGATGCCGGCTTCTGCGAGCCTGGCTTTGGTTCGCACGGGATCTTCCCCCTCAACCAGGAAGGTGACAATACCGCCCTTGTTCAGGCCCTTGTCATGAACCTCAACGCCCGGCAATTCAGAAAGGCCTTTGCGCAGGGCGGCGCCCAGCTCGATGATCCGGCGGGAAAGTTGGGCCACGCCGAAGCCAAGCGCATAACCAACCGCGACACCAAGGCCGATCTGGCCTGCAAAGTACCGTTCCCAGTTTTCGAAGCGCTTTGCATCCGGCTTCAGCACATAACTGTCCGGACCTGTCCAGGTGGTTGCCTCCAGATCCACAAATGGCGGTTCGAGTTGGTCGAGCACGCCATCGCTGACATATAGGAAGCCGGTGCCGCGTGGCCCGCGCAAATACTTCCGCCCCGTACCAGACAGCATGTGGCAACCGATCGCCTTGACGTCGAGCGGCACCTGTCCGGCTGATTGGCACGCATCGAGAAGATAGAGAAGCTTGTGCCGGGCGGCGATTTCACCAACCGCCTCAGCCGGATTGATGAGCCCGCCGAAGGTCGGAATATGGGTGAGGGCGATCAGGCGCGTTTTCGGGGTGATCGCAGCCTCTAGCGCCTTCAGGTCGATCTGACCATGCGCGTCGTCTTCGATCAGGTCGATCTCGATGCCGACACGCTTTTTCATCTGAAGCAGCGCCACGAAATTGGAGACATATTCGGCGCGCCCTGTGATGACCCTGTCGCCGGGCCTGAAGTCGATGCCGTAAAAGGCCATGTCCCAGGCACGGGTGGCGTTCTCGATAAACGCGATCTCGGACTTGTCTGCGTTCAGGAGCGCAGCGGTGTTGGTGTAAAACGCTTCATGCGCACCGATGTTAACGCTATGCGCTTCATAGCCGCCAATCTCGGCCTCAAGGTCCAGGTGCTGCTTGACCGCATTGAGAACGGGCAGGGGGGCGAGCCCTGTGCCCGCATTATTGAAGTGGATCCGGTTGGCGCAGCCAGGGGTGTCCCGGCGCAGCAAAGCGATGTCATCGGCATTCAAATCCAGATCAGCTGGCATGGGGCAGTCCTTGGGCGGGAGGCTTTACGAGCGCTCGCAGGGTAACTACATGAAGCTTATGACCATTACCTATTTCGGCTACGGCTCTCTCGTCAATGTGGCAACGCTTGGTTCTGCCACAGTGGTTCAACCTGGAACGCTGACGGGCTGGGTGCGCGAGTGGCGGATCCGGGGTGCCAATATGCAGGGGCAGGGCGTTTGTGCGCTCAGCGTGGCTCCAGAGGCGACGACCTCCATCAGGGGCGTCAGCGCGCGGGAACCCAAGGCGGGTCTTGAAAAACTCGACAAGCGCGAGGGGCGCTACCATCGTATTGATGGCGTTGGCAGCGCTTTCCGCTGTGATGCGGAAGGAAAGCCTGGTGGCGACGCCATGTTCCTGTATCGCTCAAAACCGGAGCATTACGGCTGGGGCAATGCCGAAAATCCGGTCCTGCAAAGCTATGTCGACTGCGTTCTTGCGGGCTTCCACGCGTTTTGGGGCGAAGAAGGCATTCGTCATTTCATCGAAACGACCAGAGGCTGGCACGTTCCAATCCTCGCCGATCGCAACGCACCCGTCTATCCGCGCGCCGTGTTGCTGCAGCCTGAGGTGCAGGAAATGATTGACGATCACCTTGCCGATCAGAAGGTGACTTATCTCGCGGAGGGGTGAACCACCGGCTCGGTTGTCGCGAGATCGCTTCGACTGGTTCTGCAACGATTGCTTTAAGCGCCTCCCGCTCGTTTTTTTACCTGACTTGAACACAGTCTAGTCAGCGCGGCCGGTTCTGGCCGTGAGCTAGGCAATGAGCACATGCAGTAGATATCCGACCAGCCAGGCGATGCCGGCTGCCGCCATGCCGATGGCGGTGGTTTCCAGGCCCGAGAAAATCCATTTCCGGGTGGACCAGCGCGCCTTGATTGAGCCGATCAGGAAAAAGGCGCAGGCCGTCATGACTGTGGTGATCGTCCCGGAGGCGGATAAGCCGAAGACAAACGGTACCAGAGGCAGGCTGCCGCAGACCACAAACGCTGCGAATGTGGACAGGGCCGCTCTTAGGGCGGAGCGCTGCACGGCTGCCATGCCGTATTCTTCCTGCATCATGGTCTCGATCCATGTTTGGCGGCGCGAGGTAATGATGGAGACAAGGGTATCCAGTTCTTCTCCCTCATAGCCCTTCGCCTTGAAGATCTGGCGGATTTCTTCACGCTCGCCCTCGGGCGCGAGACGGATGTGTTTTTCTTCGATGCCTTCAAGCCGCACATAATCATCTTCTTCCGACTTGGTGCCGGAGTAATTCGCAGCTGCCATGGAGAACCCGTCCGCCAGCAGGTTGGCGAGTCCGAGAATGAGGACGATCGATGGAGACAGATTGGCTCCGAGTGACCCCGCGACGATGGCAAAGGTCGTCACTGCGCCATCGATTCCACCATAGACCCAGTCTCTCAGGTAGCTGATCCTGGGCCCTGCGTTGAGCCGTTGGGCGATGTCTTGCGGGGCGTGACTGTGCTCTAGAGGCATCAACAAGATCTTTCATGAATTTGGCTTGCAATTGCTGGCATTTTTAAAGTGCCAGCCTGTGGTCTTGAATGGAAGAGCCGTGTATAAGGCCGCACGTTTGCTCCACATGAGGAGCACTGCGTGAAAGAAAATTATCCGGGCATGGTGAGAAATGTTATTTTGGGACGCCCGGTCCCGTTTCAGGAGTAGTTGAAATGGCGGAGAAGTGGACACCGGACAGCTGGAGATCCAAGCCGATCTTGCAGGTTCCGGAATATCCCGATGAAAAGGCCCTGGCTGACGTTGAAGAACGTCTGTCGACCTATCCGCCGCTGGTTTTTGCAGGTGAGGCGCGTGATCTGAAGCGCCAACTTGCCGACGTCGCGGCCGGAAAAGGTTTCCTGCTACAAGGTGGTGATTGTGCGGAGAGCTTTGCCGAGCATCATCCCGATCACATTCGCGACTTTTTCCGCGTCTTCCTGCAGATGGCTGTCGTGCTCACCTATGCTGCGAGCCAGCCTGTCGTAAAGGTCGGCCGCATTGCCGGTCAGTTCGCAAAGCCCCGGTCTTCCAATTCGGAAACCAAGGATGGCGTCGAGCTGCCCAGCTACCGCGGTGACATCATCAACGACATCGCCTTCTCCCCGGAAAGCCGTATTCCGGATCCGAACCGCCTGAGCATGGCCTATCGCCAGTCGGCGGCGACGCTGAACCTGCTGCGTGCTTTCGCTCAGGGTGGCTTCGCGAACCTTGATCAGGTGCATCAGTGGATGGTCGGCTTCATCTCCGACAGCCCGCAGGGTCATCGCTACAAGGAACTGGCGGACCGGATTACAGAAGCGCTCGCCTTCATGCGTGCCTGCGGCATCGATTCCACCTCTGTTCCTCAGTTGCGCTCTACCGATTTCTTCACGAGCCATGAGGCCCTTCTGCTTGGTTATGAAGAATCCCTGACGCGCGTCGACAGCACCTCTGGTGACTGGTACGCCACGTCCGGCCACATGCTCTGGATCGGCGACCGCACGCGTCAGCCTGATCATGCGCATGTGGAGTTCTTCCGCGGCATCGAGAACCCGATCGGCCTGAAGTGTGGTCCCTCCATGACGCCGGAAGGCCTGATTGAGCTGATCGACATCCTGAACCCGGACAACGAGCCTGGCCGTTTGACCCTGATCTGTCGCTTCGGGGCAGACAAGGTCTTCGATCATCTGCCGCAGCTGGTGCGCGCCGTGGAGCGGGAAGGCAAGTCCGTGATCTGGTCCTGCGACCCGATGCATGGCAACACCATCTCCGCGGGCGGCTACAAGACTCGTCCATTCGATCAGATTCTGAAGGAAGTTGAATCCTTCTTCGCCGTGCATCGTGCCGAGGGCACCCATGCGGGCGGCATCCATGTCGAAATGACCGGTCGCAATGTCACCGAGTGCACCGGTGGTGCCCACGCGTTGACCGCCGACCAGCTGGGTGACCGGTATCACACCCATTGTGATCCGCGTTTGAACGCCGATCAGGCGCTTGAGCTGGCTTTCCTGATTGCGGAGAACCTCAAGACCGAACGCGAGGGCCGTCACGACGACCCGATTGCCGTTAACGGTTGAGCGCGGCTTGAGCTGCTGAAAAGAGCGGCTCGAAGGTTTGAAAACGGGGTGGCAACAGCTGCCCCGTTTTTTTGTCTGAATTATTTCCGGATTTTTCCCTTCATGGCCGAAGAACGGCGATTCTGGTCATCGCGTTTTAACGCAAGGAGCGCATATCTCGCGCGCTGGGTGCAGCGTAGGGGGTAGGTAGAATGAACAGGGCTTGGGATCTGTCTCAGACTTCTTTTCTTGTCATTGAAGACAATATTCACATGCGAAGCATCCTGCGCTCGGTGCTGAGCGGCTTTGGCGTGCGGCAGATCTATGAGGCGTCAGACGGTGCCGATGGTCTCGAAATCGTGCTCGATCGAACCCCGGATTTCGTTCTGGTGGATTGGGCTATGGCACCTGTAAGCGGCGCGGACTTCATCAAGATTCTCAGGTCCGACAAGGACAGATTAATCAGCACGATCCCGGTCGTCGTCGTCAGCGCGCATTCGCAAAAGGCGACCATTTTGGAAGCCATGAAACTCGGCGTGCACGGTTTTATCGCCAAACCGGTTTCGCCTGCGGTTCTCTACGATCGGATCGGCGATATCCTGCAAAAGCAGCAATTGCACGGGCGCTGCAAAGGTGTTTATGGCCAGGTTGCTGCAGCGCCCAAACGGTCCCCTGCCGCAGGGCAAGCCACGAAGCCTGCGGCCGGGTCTGCAAGAGTGAAGAAAGATCCTCTTTCGATGGCGCTGCTTTAGATTGCCACGGCAGAAAAGCCGGGTTAAATCAGCCTTATGACCAGCACATCCAAGCCTGCCACCCTCGATGGACGTTTCCGCCTTGCTGTTGCGCAGCTCAATCCGACTGTCGGCGACGTTGCCGGCAACGCCGAGCTGATCCGCGCAGCACGACAGGAAGCTGCCGGTCTGGGCGCCGATCTGGTGCTCTATCCGGAACTCGCCATCGCCGGTTATCCCACCGAAGACCTGGTCTTGAAGCATGCCTTTGTCAGCCACTGCATGAAGTCAGTCGATGCTTTGGCATCAGAGACTGCTGACAACGGTCCGGCGATGCTGGTAGGAACGCCGTGGCTCGACGAAGACGGCAAGCTCTATAACGCGGTCGCGCTGTTGGATGGCGGTGAGGTTCAGGCCATCCGCTACAAGAACGATTTGCCGAACTATGGCGTCTTTGACGAAAAACGCGTCTTCGAAGCAGGCCCCTTGCCGGGGCCGATGGATTTCCGCGGCATTCGAATCGGCGTGCCGATCTGCGAAGATATCTGGAACGACGAAGTTTGCGAGTGCCTTGCCGAAACAGGCGCGGAGATCCTGCTGGTTCCCAACGCTTCGCCTTACTGGGGGCACCGCGCCGAAGAGCGCTTGCAGGTGGTTGTTGCGCGGGTCGTCGAAAGCGGGTTGCCGCTGATCTATTGCAATCAGCTTGGCGGGCAGGACGAACTCGTCTTCGACGGTGGCTCTTTCGCCTTGCAGGCAGATCGTTCCCTTGCGTTCCAGATGCCCCAGTTCCAAACCAGCCTCGCTCTATCGGAATGGGTTCGCAATGATGACGAGGTCTGGGTTTGCACGGAGGGGCCGGTCAGTGCTCTGCCTGGGATCG
This sequence comes from Roseibium sp., assembly GCF_039982295.1. Classification (GTDB taxonomy): domain Bacteria; phylum Pseudomonadota; class Alphaproteobacteria; order Rhizobiales; family Stappiaceae; genus Roseibium. Next base: position 245,906 of record NZ_JBDWYP010000092.1, on the reverse strand, counting down.
ACGAGGCCAACTGGCGCGCCTGTGTCCTGGGGCTGCGCGACTATGTGCTGAAAAACGGTTTTCCAGGTGTTGTGCTTGGGCTCTCCGGCGGCATCGATTCTGCCATTTGCTCGGCAATGGCTGTCGACGCGCTTGGCGCGGACAAGGTCCATGCGGTCATGTTGCCGTACCGGTATACATCGCGCGAAAGCATCACAGACGCTGACGATTGCGCAAGGCTTCTGGGCATTCGCCACGACACGGTGCCGATTGCCGAGCCTGTCGAGGGGTTCGGGCGTGTCCTGGCCACCATTTTCTCTGGCTGTGAACAGGACACCACGGAGGAGAACCTTCAGTCCCGCGCACGCGGTGTCATCCTGATGGCGATTTCCAACAAGTTTGGCTCAATGGTGGTGACCACCGGCAACAAGTCCGAGATGTCTGTCGGTTATGCGACCCTCTACGGCGACATGAATGGCGGCTTCAACCCGATCAAGGATCTCTATAAGACGCAGGTCTATCACCTGTCCCGCTGGCGCAACACGACACGGCCCGAGGGGCTTCTTGGCCCGGAAGGGATGGTGATTCCGGAAAACATCATTTCAAAGGTGCCAACCGCCGAGCTTCGCGAAGGGCAAACCGATCAGGACAGCCTGCCGCCCTACGATGTTCTGGATGATATCCTCTCCTGTCTCGTCGAGCATGAGATGTCGGTCAGCGACATTGAAAAGCGGGGCCACGACAAGGCGCTCATTCACCGGATCGAGCATCTGTTGTATATTGCCGAATACAAGCGGCGCCAGGCGCCCCCTGGCGTGAAGATCACAGAGCGGAATTTCGGTCGTGATCGCCGTTACCCGATTACCAATCGTTTCCGGGATCGCAGCTGAGGTAGCTCAAGGGCTACCTTTGCTGGATTCAGCGAAATGGCGCGGGGATCTCTCCGTGTGATGAAGTTTTCCCCGGGGCTTGCAGCCAGCTGGCCCTGATCCCAATCGTTGTCTGGATGTGCCTTGTCCTACGCCTCGTTCCTGCGCGCCAACAGCCGCTGGCTAGCAGCAGGGTTCCTGCTGACCACGTTTTCCGGTTTCGGCCAGACCTTCTACATTTCTCTCTCATCAGGCCACTTGCGCCAGGAGTTTGGCCTCAGCCACGGCGATTTTGGGCTTCTCTATATGATCGCCACTCTGGGGTCGGCTGTCTGTCTGCCCTGGGTCGGGCGCAGCGTGGATGCCTTCCCGGTGCAGCGCGTTGCCTTCGTTGTGATGCTCGCGCTGACTGGCCTATGTGTGGCGATGGCGAATGTAAGTTCGGTCTGGATGCTCTTTTTCGTGATTTTCGGCCTTCGCCTGAGCGGGCAGGGCATGATGACCCACACGTCGATGACAGCCATGGGGCGATGGTTTTCGGCGCAACGGGGCAGGGCGGTGTCCATCGCGAGCCTTGGATTTCCGGCGTCCGAAAGCTGTTTTCCCGCACTCTTTGTTCTGACATCGGGTCTTTTGGGCTGGCGCATGAGTTGGGCCGCTGCCGCTGCGCTGGTGTTTCTTTTCGCGCTACCGGTGGTCTTGTGGCTGCTCAAACAGGACCGCCAGCCAAAGTCTCTCGACGGCGATGGTCAAAAGGCGGCTGGGCGCCAGTGGACACGCCGCGAGGCATTGCTTGACCCTGTGTTCTGGGGCGTCTCTGCCGGTGTCCTGGCTCCGCCTTTCATCGGAACCGCAATTCTCTTCAACCAGGTTTATCTGGTTGATCTGCGCGGTTGGTCGCTAGAGCTCTTTGCGGCCGCCTTTGTTGTCATGGCGATGGTTGCGATCCTCTCCTCCCTGACGCTGGGGGTGCTGATTGATCGTTTCTCGGCCCGAGGCGTTCTGCCCTTCATGCTTTTGCCGCTGACACTGGCTTGCATCGTTCTGGCGAACGTTCACATCGAGGCGGCCGCCTTCATTTTCATGGCGCTTTTGGGTATCAGCAACGGCTTTACAGCGACGCTCGGTGGTGCGTTGTGGCCCGAGCTTTACGGAACACGCCACATTGGCGCCATCCGGTCCGTGGCCTTCGCTATGATGGTGTTTGCATCCGCCGCAGGGCCCGGCTTGATTGGCGTGCTGATTGATCTTCAGGTTTCCTACGATAGCCAGTTGATGGGCATGAGTGGATATTGTGCCCTGGTCACTGGACTGCTCTTTCTGACTTCGCGTATTGCTGAAAGACGGGGCCATCGAACGTAAACCGGTTTCGTGCGCCGTTGATCGCGCAGCCGGGTAAAACGCCAATGAAGGCTTGCGGCAACGCGGGCAGGGAGGTACCTCAAGGACCATGACCGTTACAGTTCGTTTTGCGCCGTCCCCGACTGGCCATATCCATATCGGCAATAGCCGAACCGCATTGTTCAACTGGCTCTTCGCCAAAAAGAACAATGGATCCTTCGTTCTGCGTTTCGACGACACCGACAAGGAACGCTCGAAAGCAGAGTTTGCCGACGCGACCGAACTTGATCTTGCCTGGCTCGGAATTAAGCCTGACCGGGTTGAGCGGCAGTCGGAGCGCGTTGCGTCTTATGACGCCGCTGCGGAAAAGCTGAAGGCCGAAGGGCTGCTTTATCCCTGCTATGAAACGGCTGATGAGCTGGAGCGCCGCCGCTCGCGAGCCAGAGCCCTTGGTCGGCCTCCTGTCTATGACCGCGCGGCATTGAAGCTCAGCGCTGTTGAAAAAGCGGCTCTGGAAGCAGAGGGGCGTAAGGTTCACTGGCGCTTCCTTCTGCCAAACCACGATGGCGACCCCTTTTCGCCCCGGCGGACAGAAGTGACCTGGACGGACCTTTGCCGCGGCGAGCAGTCGGTGGACCTGGCCTCGCTTTCCGATCCTGTGCTGATCCGGGAAGATGGAACATATCTCTATACGCTGCCATCCATCGTCGATGACATCGACATGGGCATCACCCATGTCATTCGCGGCGAAGATCACGTTGCCAACACCGGCGTTCAATACGCGATCTTCAAGGCACTTGGCGCCCAGATGCCCACCTTCGGCCATCACAACCTGCTGACGACACGCGATGGTGAAGGCTTGTCGAAGCGTAAGGGAGCTTTGTCCATTGGTTCTCTGCGCGAGGCTGGGCTTGAGCCGATGGCTGTCGCTTCTCTGGCGGTGCTGACAGGTACCAGTCAGGCCGTTGAGCCAGTTTCGAATCTCGACGGTCTGGCAGAGAAATTCGACCTGTCGTCCGTCTCACGTTCTGCCGCGAAATTCGATCCGGCAGATCTCGGCGGCCTGAATGCAAAACTGGTCCACGACATGCCCTTTGAGGTGGTGGAGGATCGGCTTCGCTCGCTGGGTATCCGCGCGAGCGAGACCTTCTGGATGCTCATTCGGGAGAATTGCGAGAAGGTCTCCGATGCGCAGCACTACTGGCAGATCGTCTACGGAAGCGTAGACAGCAAGGTGGCGGACGAAGACCGCGAATTTATTGCAAAGGCAGGTGATCTCCTGCCGGAAGGCGACATCACCGAAGAAACCTGGGGTGCCTGGACGTCAGCTTTGAAGGCAGAGACAGGCCGAAAGGGACGAGGACTGTTCATGCCTTTGCGCCGCGCATTGACCGGGCTTGATCACGGGCCGGACATGAAAGCGCTGCTTCCCCTTATTGGGCGACAAAATATTCTGGACCGACTACCCGGATAGGCCCGCTGGGTGCCTGCCGGGTCTGGTCCTTTTCCTCGAGCTTGGTGAAAACCGGTTCGGGGGCTGGTGCCTCCTTGGCCGCACGGGATGTCAGCAAGGGCAACTGGTCCGAAGCCGGCTCGCGGTCCGCCGCTGCAGCGTCCGGTTCTTCCGCATCGACAACAATGCGAATTGCTGCGTTGAAACCGCCTTCCAGATCCATGCGGGTGGCCGGATCGGTCCCTCTCGGCAGCTGATCAGGAAGCAACGGATCCAGGCTCCAGCTGCCTCGCGCAGCGACATTTTCCCTGTCAAAGAAGGGCGCTGGTCCATCGAGCCTTAAAGACACCTGAATGCGGCCGTCCTCATTGGTCCACGCTCCGGCGTTGTGCCCAGCAAGCGGCGTCATCTTGCTATCAGTGGCAGCGTTTCGGCTGTCGCGGCAGCTGCAGTTTTGAACAAATTCGGTTTTGTACCGATAAGCGTTCTCCGTTTCGGCATAGGGAATGCCGGCAAGGGAAATCATTTCCTCTGCCAGGCCGCCAGGGTTGCGGTGTACGAACAGCTCGGTCGGCGCTGCAGGACAGATTTCCCCGCAACGGGCTGCGTCATCCGCGAACTGGCTTTGACCCGTCGAAAAGCTGACCGGGAAGAAATAGCCGTCGCAGGTCCGGACACAGAGGGTCCGAAAGGTCCCGCCTGTCGGGATGCGAGCCCTGTTTGACCTTGTGTCTCGGGCAAGGCTTGCGCGTGACTTCAGCTGTGTCAGATCCTGGTCGTTCGAGCGCGCAAGCAGAAGGTCTTTTCTGGGCCTTTGAACGACAAGGCCATTTGGCAAGGTGCGATAGTTCTGGTCGGTAGCTGCGGTCGGTTGTTCGATCTTCTTGTCAAAAATCTTGCCAAAAAGCCCATTGCCGCCGGACTGGGTCTTTGCCGTTCGGGCAGGCTTGGGCGCATTGCATTTTTGCGCGGCCAGGCTTGCCTGCAAACGGCGGCGCCGACTTTCGATATTACTCTTTGACGGACCTGACGACTGAGCCTGCTTGCGATCAATCGCGCGCAGGTTCTTTTGCATACGCTTGATCTTGTTTGCGAGCCCCTTGCACTTGGGCGATTGGGGAGCATTGTCGCAGCGAAAGAAGCGTGCATCGCGCGTCGCCGCAGCAATGGCCTTGCGCTGCTGGCGTTGCGCCGCCTGCCACTTCTGGGCGGCTGGGCTGAGCGATCTTGAGGACGACGTGCCAAGGCTCGCCAGTTCCGCCCGAATGGCGGCGCATGTCGCTGCCTCCGCAGCGGTTGAAGCGCACATCACGGCGATCAAAACCAAAGCACTGCGGCATGCTCCGAAGAAGCGCCGTACCTGCCACTCAGATCTCATTGTGCAACCTGTCCCATTGGCGTCAGAAACGCCCCCTGCCACTCACCACTATCGGCAGGTGAAAGCAACATAGCAAGCAAAGCGCTGATTTGGAGTTAATGTGCGAGCGCCGACGACACCCTTAGGTGCAGACCGGCTGTTGCATATGCTTCGGTGCCAGCTTGGGCACTCCGGATTGAGACCGCACCCTCGATCAGGCAAGGCGCCAGTTTTTCAACGCTTTATCCAGAAGCGTTCAACGTCCGATCAGCCTCTTTTATGACCTCGAAACCTAGTCGCCAAAGGTCGCAGCTGACTGAACCAGTTTGTTCAAGATGGTCTCGAGTTGTTCCCGTTCCTCCGGGCTCAGCGCATCTGTCAAATGCCGGGTGAAGGCAAAGGCCTGCGGAACAAGCGCATTGTAAACGTTCCGGCCCGCGGGGGTCAGCTCCAGAAAGATTTCCCGCATGTCTTCCCGGTTGGGAGTGCGCACGACAAAGCCGCGTTTTTCCAGGGTCGAGACCGCCCGGCTTACCTTGGTCTTGTGCATGGTGCTGCGCTCGCCGATCGTCTTGGCAGTCACGCGTCCGCATTGTCCGATGATCGCGATGACGCGCCAGTCCGGTCTGGTCATGCCAAATTGTTCGCCGTAGAGCCGCGCAAACGAATGGCTCACGGTTTCAGACACGAGATTGAGACGGTAGGGAAGGAAGTCCTCGAGCGCCAGCACACTGTCGCAAGACCTGCTAACTTGGTTGGTCTTCTGTGCCGGGATATCGTCGTCGCTCATGCGCTCAAGTCTTTCGGTCTCATGGTTCTGACAATCGGTATTTTATAGTCGTTCCTGGCCGCACCAAAGCCTTTGATTGAGAAATTGGTACATCAACGTGAGCAAGCACCCTCGAACATTGTGACAATACTCTTCGCCGGTCGGTTGTTGCCATAAAGGAAACAATATCTTGTATTTCCTTGCGTGATGGCATCAATCTGTTGAAAAACTGCAAATTGTCACATGTGATGACCGCCAGGATTTGCGAATCGGTCCGCGAAACTGAGACCGTCTTGGAATGCGGAATTTTATGCAGCCTTTTCAAGGTGCGGCGCGAAAATCTGCAATCCGGGCAGAAGAAGCCGGCCTGGACCAATCAGACCCGGGACGAAGAGAAACTCGGCCAGGTCGGAAAATGAAAGAGCTGCCATGAGCAACGACTTTGCTTCCGCCAACGACACTGAGGACAAGAAGATCAGCTTCACCGAAATCGGAAAGGGCTGTTACGCCTTCACCGCGGAGGGCGATCCGAACACCGGTGTCATTATTGGTGACAACAGCGTCCTCGTGGTCGACGCCCAGGCGACGCCCGCCATGGCTGAACAGGTCATCGAGCAAATTCGAGAAGTCACCGACAAGCCGATCAAGCATGTCGTTCTGACCCACTACCACGCGGTGCGAGTTTTGGGTGCGAGCGCATATGGCGCAAGCGAGATCATTGCATCCGACTTGACGCGCCGATTGATCGAGGAGCGCGGGGAAGCGGACTGGAAGTCAGAGTTTGCAAGGTTCCCCCGGTTGTTCAAGGACGCCGACAGCATTCCCGGTCTGACCTGGCCGACGCTGAGTTTCGCATCGTCACTGTCACTGAACCTCGGCAACCGGGATGTTCGCATCATGCATCTCGGCCGCGGTCACACGATGGGAGATGCCGTGGTCTGGGTCCCTGATGCCGGCGTCATGTATTCCGGCGATCTGGTGGAATCCAAATCCGCCTGCTACTGCGGGGATGCTCATCTGGGCGACTGGCCGCGCGCTCTCAATCGCATTGGTGCCTTCAGGCCGTCAGCCCTCATGCCCGGGCGTGGAGACGCCGTCATCGGCAGCAGTGCCGTGATGGAGGCGCTTGATCACACCGAGGCCTTTATCACCACACTGCGTGACACGGCCGCGGACTGCGTTGCCTCCGGAATGGGCATCAAGGACACGTTCCTGGCGGTGAAATCTGTCATGGATCCATTGTTTGGCGACTATGCGATCCATGACCACTGCCTGCCGTTCAACGTCGCCAGGGCCTATGACGAGGCTCATGGTCTCGACATGCCGCAAGTCTGGACCGCCGAGCGGGATCGTGATCTTTGGGACGCGCTCCACGGGCTGGTGGCAGAGCCTGGCGCGGCAAGCGAGGACGCGGAGATCGCGGAAGCTGGTAATGTGGATGACGATGTTCTGGAGGAGGTCGTTCAGTCCGCCGAAGAGCAGGCGGCCACTTCGGAGAAACAAGACACATCCGACAAGGTTCGTGAGCCGGAAAACGCCTGACAAGAATTCCCTCGTCTGCAACCGACTGGACATTACCGCGTTTACTGCCCACATCTGGGTGAACCTGATCCAAACGCGGTGATGTCTCAATGCGCATAACGTCCCTAGCTCTTTCCCTGTGCCTGTCTGCACTTGCACTTTCGCCGGTCGGCGCATCGGCGGCGGATGAGCCCGACCTGATCTTCAAGAAATCGACTGTCTGGAAGTTTCTGACGCCAGACCACAAGCTGGCGACTTATGCGATCGATGATCCCATCGTCTCTGGTGTTGCATGCCATTTCACGGTGCCCGAAAAAGGCGGCATTTCGGGTTGGGTCGGCATCGCGGAAGAAGTGTCGGACGTATCCCTTGCCTGCCGGCAGGTTGGCCCTGTTGAAATCACGGAAAAATTTGAACAGGGCGAGGAAATGTTTCGCCAGCGACGGTCCTTCGTCTTCAAGAAGATGCGGATTGTCCGTGGCTGCGACGTCAAACGCAACGTCCTAGTCTATCTTGTCTATTCCGACAAGCTGATCGAAGGCAGCCCGAAGAACTCGACTTCGACTGTGCCGTTGATGCCATGGGGCGATCAAACGCCCCCACGTTGCGGCGACTATCTCGACGATTGAGTCAGATTGACCTGGTGCGAAACATGAAAGGACCGCGGTTGGCGGTCGTTTTGATCTTTATGGAGGGATATGCTTGGGCCTGACGGCGATCTGAAATGAACGCTGAAGCGGCTTGCCTCAGTCAGCGTCGGCCATCTCCTGAAGGCCTGCGGCTGCAGGCTCCGTTCCCTCCGCACAGAAGTGCTTGTAGAGCACAGCCATTATCTCCTGGGCAGCATCACTGACCAATCGGTAGTAGATCGTCGTGCCTTCGCGGCGGGTTTCCACAAGCCCCTGCGCGCGTAGAAGAGAAAGCTGTTGCGAGACGGTCGGCATCCGCATGCCGGTCTTCTCTGCCAGATCCCCGACGCTGCATTCCCGATCGAACATATTGCACAAGAGCAGGAGGCGCGGAGCCGAGGCCAGCATTTTCATAAAACGGGCCGCATCTTCAGCGTTATCTTCAAGAGCTTCTTGGTTCATGAGCGGGACAATGCCCAAATCGGCCTGAAATCGCAAGCAATACGCTACGATAGGGGCTGATTTCTAAATCGATTTATTACATCCGGCCAATGGCCGGCAGGAGGATGTGGCCCGAACCACAGCCAACACCCGTGGTGATGCACATGCTGCGCTGCTGGCTGACGGCGGGCGACGCTTCGGTGACACCGGCAAGGCTGAAAAGGCCTGCGAAAGGGGCGCCCAGAACGGCTGTGAGAAAAACGACTGCAAACAAACGTTGAAACATGACCCGCTCCTGATCCGCATCCGGGGTTGATGCAGATGACAATAGGAGAGGGGCCTTGAACCGCCCCTGAGGGCCTCGTTCAGATAGGGTTCAGTTTGTTTAACGGGGGTCGCAATGCCTCAAAGGTTCTCGGTCATGGCGCGCGCCAGGGCCTTCAGGAGCACCTCGTCGCGGTCATAGATGTCACGCCGGAAGTGTGTTGATCCGTCCTTGTTCATCCAGGCCGTCAGATAGGTCAGATGGACCTGAACCGGTTCTTTCAGCTTGACCACCTTGCGGGCTCCGGCATCGCGAATGGCTTCAAGACGTGACCGGTCATATCCCTGGTCCGACAGCAGGACATCTCCAAGCGCGAAGGGATCTGACACGCGGATGCAGCCATGGCTGAAGTCCCGCTGCGCCCGGTCGAACAAGGTCTTGGACGGCGTATCGTGGATGTAGATGTTGAACTGGTTGGGAAACATGAACTTGATCCGGCCCAGCGCGTTCCGCCCGCCCGGATCCTGGCGCAGCTTGAACGGAAAGTTGCTGCCCGAATAGGAGTTCCAGGCGATCTGTGTCGGCGCAACTTCCTGCTCGCCGCTGAAAACCCGAATGTTTTGTGCAGAAAGTGCGTTCGGGTTCTGCCTGAGTTTCGGCAGATATTCCTTGGTCGCGATGGAATAGGGGACATTCCAGTAGGGATTGATTTCCACGTAGGTCATTTCATCGGAAAAAACCGGGGTGGCATGGTAAGGCTTGCCGACGACCACCCGCGTGGTGTGCCAGGTCTTGCCGTTCTTCACCAGCTTGAGATTCTGGTCGGCAAGATTGACGAAAACATAGGTGTCGCCGAGAAAATCGGGCATCCAGCGGCGGCGCTCCATGTTGAGTTCCATCTGGATCAGCTTCTGCCGGATCGGGACGTTGATCTCTGCCAGAGTGTTATTGCCGATCACGCCATCAACTGCGAGCCCGTGATAGTCCTGAAATGTCTTGACCGCTTCAACGAGCGCGCCGTCGTAAACCGTCCCGCTGTGGTCCGTGGCGAGCATGTAGTCTTCCTCGGCAAGCCTTTGGCGCAATAGGGCCGTCCGGTCGTCCTCTATGCCAGGCTTGAGAACCTCGCCATCCGGGATGACCGTGAAGCCGCCCAGCGCTGCCTTGTCCCGGTACTGAGCAAGACGGCGCTTCAGTCTTGCGTAGTTCGGTGTGTTCGGGGAAAGGGCTTCGAGAAAGGCGCTGAAATCGACGGTTTCGTGCGCCTGGGTCAGCAAGTCGACCGGGTCCGGCACATGCGGGAATATGTTGAGCGCCTTGTTGACTTCGTTCGGCTGAACACGGCCCGAGGACATGTGCGTTGCGTAACGAATGAACTGCGCGGTCAGGTCCAGTTCAAGAGCTGCCCAGTCTTCATCGCTTTGTGCGGCATCCAGCCTTTCTGCAAAAAGAAGCAGGCCGTAGTTGTCGGGATTGAGCGCATGATCATTGGCGGCGGCAAAGGCAGCCAGGGTCAGATGCCCGCGCTCTTGAAGCCCCTCCGTGTCGAGCCAGATCGGTGCATAGCCGCGCGCTTCATAAAAGGCGGCGACACTTTCATCGATATTGCGGCTGCCGATCTCCGCCAGCAAGGCGAAGCTCAAAGGCGCGGCAGCCTTGGTCGGCGTCTCCGCAGCAAGGGGCGCTTCTGTTTGGCCAATCGCGGGCATGCCGCCGATCGGTCCGGAGAGAAGGGCAAGCAAGAAGGCGGTGAGAAAGCTGGACTTGTATCTCTTTTGGCAGACTGCCCGAATTCCAATTGTCATCACGTCCCCCCGGAGCTTGACCCTGAAGCTGTCGTCGGCGCCCTATCAGGCATGCCATCCGAATCCTTGAAAAGAGCCTAGTCCATGCGGCGTGGTTGTCCAGCGTTCGGCCGAACCGGGAGCCGGAACAGAGGCCATTTTAACAAAGCCGGTCGTTTGTAAACCTGCAGGCTTGACCGGTCGGGCGAAAGAGGCGACAACCCATCCATGATGACGGCCACACGGAACATCATTTCGATCACCATTATTTGCAGCTAGCGACACCGCTGGCTGTGGCCGTTCCCTCTTTGCATCACGCACCTTGAGACGGATCGCCCGGCCAGCCGGTCAGGAGATCTTTGTCATGAGCGCAGCGAAGCCCGGTTTCAAGGGACTGAAGCTCACCAATACGCTGACCCGGTCGAAAGAGGACTTTGTCCCGATCGACCCAGAAAACGTGCGCATGTATGTCTGCGGGCCAACGGTCTATGACTTCGCCCATATCGGCAATGCCCGGCCCGTGATCGTCTTCGACGTCTTGTTCCGCCTGCTGCGTCATCTCTACGGCGCCGAGCATGTCACCTATGTGCGCAACATCACCGACGTCGATGACAAGATCAACGCCCGCGCCTTGCGCGACTACCCGGAATTGCCGCTGAACGAAGCGATTTCGAAGGTTACCGAGAAAACGGCCAATCAGTTTCATGCCGACGTCAAGGCGCTCGGATGCCTGGAGCCGAGCGTGGAACCTCGCGCGACGCAGCATATCGATGGCATGGTCTCGATGATTGAATCCCTCATCGAGAAGGGCCATGCCTATCAGGCTGGCGGTGAAGTGCTGTTCGATACGGCATCGATGCCTGCCTATGGCGGTCTGTCGAAGCGCAATCTCGACGACCAGAAGGCGGGTGCACGCATCGCGGTAGATGAACACAAGAAAAGTCCGGGCGACTTTGTCCTGTGGAAGCTGTCCACCGGCGATGAACCAGGTTGGGATAGCCCTTGGGGACGGGGTCGTCCCGGCTGGCACATCGAATGCTCGGTCATGAGCGAGCATCACCTCGGCAAGGTCTTCGACATTCATGGCGGCGGGCTGGACCTGATCTTCCCGCACCATGAAAACGAGATCGCTCAGTCCTGCTGTGCCCATGACACGGACAAGATGGCCAACTACTGGCTGCACAACGGGTTCGTGCAGGTGGAGGGTCGGAAGATGTCCAAGTCCGAAGGCAACTTCGTCACCATTCATGACCTGCTGGAGACCGACAAGTTCGGCGGTCGAAAGTGGCCCGGCGAAGTCCTGCGCCTTGCGATGCTGATGACCCACTATCGCGAACCGATCGACTTCTCGGTCAAGCGGCTGGAGGAGGCCGAACGCCTGCTCGGCAAGTGGCCGGAAGTGATCGAAACCGATGTTCTTCCTTCGGAAGATGTCATGGCCGCGCTCGGTGACGACCTCAACACGGCGGCTGCGATCCAGGCTCTCCATGCGCTTGCCGGCGAGGCCGCGCGCGATCCGGAAAGGCTTGCCGTTTATTCGGCGTCCGCGACTTTGCTCGGGGTTGCTCCAGTGGCCGTTGATACGGCCTCCCTGGACACGGGCTCAATAGAGGCGCGGATTGCAGAACGCCTGGCTTTTTTCGAGGTCAAAAACTTCGCCGAGGCAGACCGTATTCGCGATGAACTGGTTTCTGAGGGAATTCAGCTAATGGATTCAAAAGACTCCGAAACCGGCAAGCGCGTGACCACCTGGGAAGTCAAACGCTAGTGTTTTTGATGGGCGCCTCATATCCCCCCCTCTGTCCCTTGCAGGGACATCTCCCCCTCCAGGGGGGAGAGGGGGCTTTTCCGTGTGGTGTAGGATTCTATCCTGACTCACCATCGGTTGTGGAAATGAAAGCATTCCCACACACTCCACTCTCCCCCTTAGAGGGGGAGATGTCGGCGCGAGCCGACAGAGGGGGGGAACACGGTCTCATGCCCAGACACATTCAGCCCGGCTATATGCGCGCGAATGCCAAACGCCTTCGCAAGCAGATGACACCGGAGGAGAAACGTCTCTGGCAAGTCATTCGGGCGCATCGGTTGGGTGGAATCGCCTTTCGCCGCCAGATGCCGATTGATGGTTTCATAGTCGACTTTGCAGCCCCATCCCGAAAAGTCATCGTTGAGCTGGATGGCTCACAGCATGCGGATAACGACGCTGTTGAGGCAGACCATCTGCGTGACGCAAGACTTGAAGCTCTCGGCTGGACGACCCTGCGGTTCTGGAATTCTGAAGTGCAACGGGATCTGGATGGCGTCTGTCGGCGCATCTTGGCGGTTTGCGGAAGGGAGCAGTCATGAGTGAGCCTGACATCCATTCTGGAGGCTGCCAATGCGGGGCCATCCGTTATTGCGTATCCGGTTTGAAGAGGCCGACTATTTGTCACTGCCGCATGTGCCAGAAGGCTGTCGGTGGTCCCTTCGCTGCGCTTGTTGTGACCGAAAATCTGAGCTGGACCCGTGGTGAGCCCAGCTATTTTCAAAGTTCCAATCTCGTGCGCCGGGGGTTCTGCGGCAATTGCGGCACGCCTTTGACATATGAATTCGAGGCGTCGAACATTGATATTACCATTGCCTCTCTCGATGAGCCCGAGGGTTTTGCGCCAGTGCTGCAGCTTGGCGTTGAAAATCGCCTGCCCTGGTGTGAGGGGCTGACGGAGCTGCCCGAGCGCTCGCCCGAGGAAGAAGCGGCTGCCGCAGCGGTCTTCGCCGGGATAGAAAGTCTCCAACATCCTGATCACGATACAATAAGCTGGGACACGCCAGCACCGAGCGACAAGGTTTGAACATGGCCAGGGAACGCCTTTATCTCTTCGACACGACGCTTCGCGACGGAGCCCAGACAAGCGGGATCGATTTCTCCGTAACCGAGAAGATCGTGATCGCCGAGCTTCTGGATCGCCTGGGCGTGGACTACGCGGAGGGCGGCTACCCAGGCGCCAATCCGACGGACGATGAGTTCTTCGTCGAAAAACGTACGCAGAAAGCCAGGTTCACGGCTTTCGGTATGACCAAGAGGGCCGGACGCTCCGTATCCAATGATCCCGGGCTGCAGCAGATCCTGGCAGCAGACGTGGATGCCTATTGCTTCGTCGCCAAGTCATGGGACTATCACGTCAAGGTCGCGCTCGGTTGCACCAACGAGGAGAATCTCGAGTCCATCGCCGACACCGTGAAGGCGGCAGTTGCCACCGGGCGTGAAGCGATGATCGATTGCGAGCACTTCTTCGACGGTTACAAGGCAAACCCGGACTATGCGCTGGCGTGTGCCAAGGCCGCCTATGACGCCGGTGCGCGTTGGGTCGTTCTATGCGACACGAATGGCGGTACGTTGCCCGACGAGATCAAGGACATTGTCACGAAGGTCCAGGCTGTTGTTCCCGGGACCCATATTGGCATTCACACCCATGACGACACGGGCCATGCCATTGCCAACGCGCTGGCGGCCGTTGAGGCTGGCGCACGGCAGATCCAGGGCACTCTGAACGGCATCGGCGAGCGCTGTGGCAATGCCAACCTGATCAGCCTGATCCCGACACTCCTTCTGAAACCTGCCTATGCGGACCGTTTCGAGATTGGTGTTGCCAGGGAACAACTGGCCGAGATCACGTCGATCTCCCATGCCTTTGACGAGATCCTGAACCGTTCGCCCAATCGGCATGCCCCGTATGTTGGCGAGACCGCTTTCGCGACCAAGGCAGGCATCCACGCGTCTGCGATCCTGAAAGATCCCCAGACCTATGAGCATGTGGCGCCGGAATCCGTCGGCAACCGTCGGCGTGTTCTGGTCTCTGATCAAGCTGGAAAGAGCAACTTGCTCGGCGAATTGCAACGGCTTGGAATTTCAGTCAACAAGACGGATCCGCGTCTCGACCACCTTTTGGCGGATGTGAAGCAGAAGGAAGCCGAGGGCTACGCCTATGAGGCTGCCGATGCATCTTTCGAATTGTTGGCGCGCCGGGCACTCGGAGAGGTTCCGCAGTTCTTTGCCGTGAATTCTTTCCGCGTCATGGTGGAGCGCCGTCACAATGCCATCGGCGAGCTGGTCAGCGTTTCCGAGGCTGTCGTCAAACTCGACATTGGCGGCGAGGAACGCATGTCGGTTGCAGAAGGGAATGGTCCTGTGAACGCGCTCGACATGGCTCTGCGCAAGGATCTTGGAAAATACCAGGCCGCCATCGACGGGCTTGAGTTGATCGACTACAAGGTTCGCATCCTCAACGGCGGCACAGGGGCTGTGACGCGGGTTCTGATCGAGAGCCACGACACGACCGCGCATCGGCGCTGGTTCACCATTGGTGTTTCCAGCAATATTGTTGATGCCTCTTTTCAGGCCCTGGTCGACTCCATCAATTATGCACTGCTGAAGGCCGTAGCTGCCTGACGCGGGTGCTTCGAAAGGCATGAGCATGAGCAAGGTGCCCGGTCCTGCGACCCGTCCCGGCGGTCAATCTGCGTCAGATGATCAAGCCGACATCAAGGTCGGACTTGCCTATGCCTTCGGCGCTTATGGGCTTTGGGGCTTCCTGCCAGCCTATTACAAGCTGACAGACACGGTTGGTGCGGACCTCATC
The DNA here is from genome assembly GCF_039982295.1 of Roseibium sp. Classification (GTDB taxonomy): domain Bacteria; phylum Pseudomonadota; class Alphaproteobacteria; order Rhizobiales; family Stappiaceae; genus Roseibium. Next base: position 230,879 of record NZ_JBDWYP010000092.1, on the reverse strand, counting down.
GTGGCGCACCGGATCGTCTGGGCTGTGCTGCTCGTCGGGCTGTTCCTTGTGCTGATGCGCAGGTTCGGCGAAGTGTTGGAGATTTTGCGGACACCGAAACTGGTCGGTTTCTTGTCCATATCGGCGACACTTGTATCGTTCAATTGGCTGGTGTTCGTCTGGGCCATTGGCCAGGAGAAAGTGCTCGATATTTCATTGGGTTATTTCATCAACCCGCTTGTGAGCATTCTTGTTGGACTGGTCGTTCTTCGAGAGAAGCTGACGCCGCTTCAAGGCGTGGCCGTTGGACTGGCAGCGCTGGCAGTCGCGATCAAGGCTGTTCTTGCCGGCGGTCTGCCGTGGGTGTCGCTGTTCCTGGCGTTCTCATTTGCCGGCTACGGCTATCTGCGCAAGGTCATTCCCGTGCGGGCGACGCCTGGTCTTTTCATCGAAACAAGCCTGCTGTCGCCAATTGCTCTTGGCTATCTGCTGCTGAATCTGAGTTGGGGCGCTAATGCCTTTGTGCTCGAGCAGCCTTGGGTCCTGCTGGCATTGATCGGCAGTGGCGCGGTCACCGCCGTGCCGCTTGTCATGTTTTCCGCCGGGGCGCGGCGCCTGCCGCTCGTGCTGATCGGCCTGCTTCAGTACATAGCCCCTTCGCTGCATTTCATCATGGCGGTTTTTGTCTGGGGCGAGCCGCTCGATCAGACCACGTTGATGACCTTCGGTATCATCTGGGCCGCGTTGGCTGTCTTTAGCTTTGACTCCCTGCGGCGCTGGAAGCGGGGCCGTGCGGTCGCCACACCTGGCTGATGGCGTGAGCAGGCAGCCCGCCTGTGCGGGCTGCAATCATCAAGTGTCAAAAGCTTCGGTTTAGAGCTTTTCCATCGGAGCGCGATCGTCCTTGAGGTCGGGTTCTTCCGAACCGTCCCCCACGGCGTCCGTCAACATGGGAATCGCGTCCTCGATTCGGTTCGCGACCAGGTAGGGAACCTCGCTGTCCGGACGGATGAAGCCCTGGGCGCGCATGTGGTCGAGCAATTCAAGCAGCGGTGACCAGAACCCGTTGACGTTGGCCAGAAGCACCGGCTTCTTGTGCTGGCCAAGCTGAGCCCAGGTCATCATCTCGACCGCTTCTTCAAGCGTGCCGATCCCGCCGGGAAGGACGATGAAGGCGTCGGCCTTTTGAAACATGAGCTGCTTGCGCTCATGCATGTTTTCCGTAATCGTCAAATCGGTGACCGCGTCCAGCATTTCTTCGCGTTTTTCGAGGAAATGTGGAATGATGCCAGTGACTTGGCCGCCTTCGTCCAGAACCGCTTTGGCGACGGTCCCCATCAGACCGACAGAGCCCCCGCCATAGACGAGACGTAAACCGGTTTCGGCCAGCAACTGCCCGAGGCGTGTGGCGGTTGCCTCATAAACAGGGTCGGTCCCAAAGCTGGAACCACAATAGACACAGACGCTTTGAATTTTTTTCATCCGTTTTATTTTGCACCGGCAGGTCGCAAGGTCAAGCGCAGCATTTGAGCGCCCAGATCATAAATGTGGCAAGCCTTTCAAACAGGGTGCGGATTTCTTGCCGCGATACAAAAAGGCGTATATTCATAGCCTTAGTGAAAGTTTACCGACTGCTGAAGCTGACCTGATGCTTTGGCCAGTCAGGAAAAGATCTTGACGGTGGGGAAGGAACAGGGTTTCCGCGCCGCGGATGGGAAGTCAGAATGACGAACACTGCTTTGATCAAGGCCGTTATTGCTGCCTTTTTTGTCGGGAGCGCCGCGCTGGTCACCGGGTATATCTACTCGAATGGTGGCGAGGACGACCAGGCGCCTGCAACGCAATCGGTTGCAGAAACGACGCAAGAGCCTGCCGGCAGCGCCAGCAAGGACGAAGTCGCCGCAACCAGCGCACCGGATGACACCGTCAGTGCCGCCGGAGAGCCTGAAGCGACCTCTGCCTCGCCGGAAACCCTGCTGTTTGATGTGGTCGGCGTCGAGCCGACCGGAGATGCGGTTATCGCTGGACGCTCCGAGCCGGGAGCTATCGTGGCGCTAACGGCAAACGGAGAAGTCGTCGGCAAGGGCATCGCAAACGACAAGGGCGAATGGACCATCATTCTCGATAAACCGCTGCCATCTGGTGATTATGATGTCGGGCTACAGACCCAGAATGCTGACGGTACTTCTAGTCGTGATTCGAGCCAGCGCCTGGCGGTATCGGTTCCCGAAGACGGCACGTCGCAGCCCCTCGTTGTTTTGAACAGCCCGGATGCGCCATCGACCTTGCTGCAAAAGCCCGAGCTCGCTGAAGCCGCTCCGGAGCAAGAGCAGCAGGTTGCGGCGGCAGAGGTCGAGGAGACAAAAGCTCCCGCCGCAGAGACTGCTGCAGGCACCGTTTCTGATGTGGCCGGCGACACCAAAGCCGAAGAAGGCGCACCCGCTGCCGCTGAGACTGTCGTTGCGGCCGTTGAGGCAGAAGCACCGGACGTGGCAGCCGACGCCGCTGAGGTTTCTGTTTCTGATGCGCAGTCCGACGCCTCTGATGAACCAGCTCCTGTCGAAACGGCAAGTCCTGCAGACCCGGTTGCCAAACCTGTTAGGGAACCGATTGCCGAAACCGAGGCCGCCAACGCTGGCAGCGCTGAAGAACCGGCGCCCGTCCAGAAGCCTGCAAGTGAAGCAGTGGCCGCGACGCAGTTGACAGCGGAAGAGGCTGGCTCTGATCCGTTGACGCTCACCGTGACCGTCGATGCTGTCGAATCTGAGGCCGGCAAGATCTATGTGGCCGGGACTGGCAAGGCTGGAAACACGATACAGGTCTATGTTGCCGATGCGTTGATTGGCGATGGGCTTGTCGGCAGCAATGACCGTTGGCTGATCGAAGAACATCAGGATCTTGCACCCGGTTCGGTCGAGGTGCGTGCGGATATGATTGGTGCTGATGGCAAGGTGCTGGCGCGCGCCGCGGTGACCTTTGAAAAGGAAGCAGAAGCCATTGTCCTGACCAAGGTCGTTGCATCTGGCCAATCCGCAGACAACTCCGACAGCGCGGGCGTTACCGTCTCCAAGCCTTTGCCGAACGTCATCATTCGCAAGGGCGACAATCTGTGGCGTATTTCTCGTCGCCTCTATGGGGATGGCGTTCGTTACACGACGATCTATCAAGCCAACAAGAAGCAGATCCGCGATCCAGACCTGATCTATCCCGGGCAAGTTTTCCTGACCCCTGAGGGCGATCTCAACTGGGCGCCAGAACAGAACTAGAATCGCCTGCTGCGTGTTTTATGAAGCCGCCGTAGCCTGTCCGGGTGCGGCGGCTCCTTCTTTCCATCGCTAACGGCCCATTGACGCCACCAGCTTGTGCGCTGATCCGTAAAATTGATCTCACGCCCTTGTTAAACATCTGACTCATCGCATATTTACGATGAGAGCCGGGGCAGTCTTGATGTGCCGGGCAGGTGGAGAGGACGCTCAATGGATGACAAGCGAACCGGTCCGACGCGGACCGGCGATGGATCGTCTTTGCGTGACAGTTCGGACAAGTGCAGGCGCGACAATGTCAGCCAGGATCCAAACATGGATCTCTCCCGTACTTTCAGGGCTTTGGGTCATCCCGCCAGGATCGCGATCATCGAAGCCCTCGCGAACCGCCCTGATGCCTGTTGCGGCGATATTGTTGAGGCCTTGCCTCTCGCTCAATCGACGGTTTCACAGCATCTGCAGGTTTTGAAAGAGGCCGGTTTGCTCACCTGCTGCACCCGTGGTCGCTGTTGCCACTATGACCTTGATGTCGACAGGCTTCACGAGGCGAGTGCCGCAGCCGAGACCTTTTTCTCTGCCGTCCTGAAAGCGGGCAGGGGAACGTCGTCACCATCTGCCATGCCGCCCACCGCCTACGTTGATAGCAAGAGCTACGACACTACCGATACGACAGAAATTTCGTCTGGAGATACTTTTTGACCGATCAGACCTCACAGTTTTCTGCCGATCCGGATGCCGCTGGGGCTGATGCGCAGCCCGCAAAACCTGTCAGCGCGGACGAGGGATCCACCTTTGCGACGCTGATCAACCTGTGGCCTTACATCTGGCCAGCCCATCGCCCGGACCTGAAAGGCCGGGTCCTGCTTGCGGTCGTCGCCTTGGTGGTTGCCAAGGTGGTCACGGTGTTTTCGCCCTATTTCTTTGCCTGGTCGACTGACGCGCTGACGGGAGAGACCGATAATCTGCCGGCGTTCCTCGTCGCCCCGATCATGCTGGTGCTTGCCTACAATGCGGCCCGTGTCCTCGCTGTTGCCTTCAACCAGATGCGCGATGCGCTCTTTGCCCGTGTCGGACAGCACGCGGTACGCCAACTGGCGAACATCACATTCCGGCACTTGCATGAATTGTCCTTGCGCTTTCACCTGGCGCGGCGGACCGGCGGCTTGTCACGTGTGATCGAGCGTGGGGTCAAGGGTATTGAGGCGATTGTTCGCTTCACCATCCTCAACGGGATCCCGACGGTGCTGGAGTTCGCCATCATGGCGGTCGTGATCTGGTATCAGTTTGGCTGGGACTATCTGACGATTGTCACCCTGATGATCGTTGCCTATGTCTGGTTCACGATCAAGGCGTCCAATTGGCGGATCGCCATTCGCCGCGAGATGAACGACAGCGACACAGACGCCAATTCAAAGGCCATCGACAGCCTGCTCAACTTCGAAACCGTCAAATACTTTGGCAACGAGAAGATGGAAGCGGCGCGCTTCGATGTCTCAATGGAAAAATATGAAAGAGCAGCGACCAAGACGTGGACGTCGCTTGCCTGGTTGAACCTTGGTCAGACCGTGATCCTTGGGATCGGAATGGCGGCGTGTATGGTGCTTTCGGCGCGATCGGTCATGGCGGGCAGTCAGACGATCGGCGATTTCGTCCTGATCAATGCTCTCTTGATGCAGATCTCTATTCCACTCAACTTCATTGGCTTCATCTACCGCGAGATCCGTCAGGGCCTCGCCGATATTGAAAGCATGTTCGATCTCCTCGGCGTTCCCGCCGAAATTCAGGATAAGACCGATGCCAGTGACCTGCAGGCAGTCGAAGGGCGGATTGTTTTCGACAACGTCCGCTTTCACTACGATCAGGACAGGCCGATCCTGAAGGGTATCGAGTTTGAGGTTCCCGCGGGAAAGTCCGTCGCCATTGTTGGCCCCTCCGGGGCAGGCAAGTCCACGATCTCACGGCTCTTGTTCCGCTTCTATGATGTCAGTGGCGGAGCGGTGCGTATCGATGATCAGGACGTTCGCGACGTGACCCAGGAAAGCGTGCGCAGCGCCATCGGAATGGTTCCTCAGGACACGGTGCTTTTCAATGACACCATCGCCTACAACATTCGCTACGGTCGTCCGGATGCGACAGACGAGGAGGTGAGGGAGGCCGCGCGTATGGCGCAGATCCATGACTTTATCGAGCGGTTGCCCGGTGGCTATGACTCGGAGGTTGGCGAGCGCGGACTGAAGCTGTCCGGGGGCGAGAAACAGCGCGTGGCAATTGCCCGAACCATCCTCAAGGCACCGCCGATCCTGATCCTGGATGAAGCAACTTCAGCACTGGACACGCATACGGAGCGTGAAATCCAGACGGCTCTGGATCAGGTGTCGAAGAACCGGACAACGCTTGTGATTGCGCACCGCTTGTCCACCGTGGTCAATGCGGATCAGATCATTGTTCTTGAAGCGGGCGAGATCGCCGAACGCGGCACCCATGGGCAGTTGATGGCAAAGGGCGGACTCTATGCCTCCATGTGGGCGCGCCAGCGTGAGGCCGATGAGGCCGAAGAACGTTTGCGGGCTGCCAAGGAAGCCGATGAACTTGGAGTTGTTCAGCGTGGACCTCGCGCAGGTGAGCCCGTCTGATCCCAGGAGTTTTTTGCGAAGCCGTCCCAGATCAGGCGGCTTCGTTTTGAGTGGGCAGGCAGGCGCGCTCGGTTGTTTTTTTGACGGTTTTGGAAATCGATCCTTTCTGCAACGCCTTCTTTTGGCGGCCGATCAGCAGGCCAAAAAGTGCGCGTATGGCCTGATGACGATGCAGGCGTGCGCGTTCTTCGAATTCATCTCCGGTGTGGAACATGTTGGTCTCCTTTCGTGATGAGAGGAGTGTCGCATGTACAATTGAGTGCTATAATCAGGCTTGATTGGTTAGGATCATTCGGAGTTTTGGGATAATGCGTCTCGACGATCTTAGGTTCTTCACACGTGTTGCAGCGTTGAACAACCTGTCCGCCGCCGGGCGCGAGTTTGGCCTGTCTCCCTCTGCTGCAAGTTCCCGGCTGACGACGCTTGAGCGCGCCGTTGGAGCTCAGCTCTTCGCACGTACGACCCGCCGCACCACACTGACGGAGTCGGGACGGCTCTTTCTGGATCGCACCACCACTGCCTTGTCGGAGATGGACATGGCGCTTGGTTATCTGGAGGCTGTTAGCGAAGCGCCTAGTGGCGTTTTGCGCATTTCCTGCAATATGTTTTTCGGTCGAAAGCACGTGCTTCCGCACCTGGGTGAATTCAGGGAGCTTTACCCGGACATCAGGATTGCGATTGATTGCACGGATCGGATCGTCGACATCGTCGCCGAGGGGTATGACATGGCGATCAGGGGTGCACCCTTGCCCGATTCCTCGCTTGTTGCGCGACGGCTCGGCAGCAACAAACGGGCTTTATGTGCCTCGCCTGACTACATTGCACGCAAGGGGGTACCCAAGTCACCCTCAGATCTGATCAATCACGATTGTATTGGCCTCGAGGCCATGCCGTTCTGGTACTTCCACGGTCCTGATGGCGAGATCGCACATCGCGTGGTCCACTCGATTTACGGCGATAGCGGCGACTTTGCCTATGACGCCACCATCCACGGGCTTGGGCTAAGCGTCAAATCCATCTCTCACGTCTGGGAAGACCTGCGTGACGGCAGGGTCATCTCTTTGATGGAAGACTATCCGGTCGCGCGCACGGGTGACATCTGCGCCGTCTACCCGCCAGGCAAATACACGCCGCCAAAAGTCTCGGCGTTTATTGACTTCTTGAAGTCGAAATATGGAAAGCCGCCCTATTGGGAGACCGATTATCGCAGCAGTCGGGCTGCCGAAGCGGGAAAACCACCTTCCGTTTGATGAGAACGGTTCATTCCCGGCCAAAAAGCCGCTAGAACCGAAAAAGAAACGAAAAACAAAACGGTGCTTTTGGCGCCGTCAGTTCGGCGCCCCGATTTCAAACTGCGGCCTGGCAGCCGGACCAATCAAGGAAACACCAATGTCACTCGTCGATTCTGTCACCAAGGCCTTCGTTCCGATCCATCGCGAGGGTTGGCCCTTTGTTGCGATCGCATTGGTTGCGACGGTCGTCATCGGCTGGTTCGTCGATCCGCTGTTCTGGATCGGTCTGATCCTGACAGGCTGGGTCTGCTATTTTTTCCGCGATCCGGCGCGTGTGACGCCCGTTGACGACAATCTGATCGTCTCGCCGGCCGATGGCGTCGTCAGCCACGTCGGGCCGGTCATGCCTCCTGCAGAGCTGGAACTTGGCAGCGAGCCAATGCTGCGCGTGTCGATCTTCATGAATGTTTTCAATTGCCATGTGAACCGCGCTCCCATGGGCGGCAAGATCACACGCGTCGCCTACCGGGCAGGCAAGTTCCTGAACGCCGAGTTGGACAAGGCAAGCGAGCACAATGAGCGCAACGGTCTCGTGATCGAACGCGGCGACGTACGGATCGGTGTTGTCCAGATCGCAGGCCTGGTGGCGCGCCGGATTGTCTGCTTTGTTCGTGAAGGTGAGAGCATTGGCGCCGGTGAGCGCTTTGGCCTTATCCGCTTCGGGTCGAGGCTTGATGTCTATTTCCCGCAAGGCACGGTGCCTCGGGTTGCGCTGGGGCAGACCATGATCGCCGGTGAGACCGTGCTCGCGAACCTTTCCGAAAACGGCGGCAAGGCCCAACCGCTGACCCGTGTCAGCTAAGGACGGGCCGGTGAGCGATTCTTTCGACGAGCACGACGTGAATGCAGCTGGAAAGTCCGAGCGCAGGCAACCTCGTTTCCGGCGTGTTCCACTGCGGCTGATCTTGCCGAACCTGGTCACGTTGATGGCCTTGTGTTCGGGCCTGACCGCCATTCGCATGGCGTTTGAAGACCGCTGGGAGTTCGCGATTGGGGCAGTGCTGGTTGCTGCCGTCCTAGATGCGCTCGATGGACGTCTGGCGCGCATGCTCAAGGGCACGTCACGCTTCGGCGCAGAGCTGGACTCACTGGCTGATTTCGTCAATTTCGGCGTGACACCAGGCCTGATGCTCTACGTCTGGATCTTGAACGAAGCGGGCTCTCTTGGCTGGATTGCAGCGCTGGTTTTCGCCATTTCGGCTGCTCTGCGCCTTGCGCGCTTTAACGTTGCCCTCGACGATCCAAGCAAGCCTGCCTGGGCTGCGAATTTCTTCACCGGTGTACCTGCACCCGCTGGCGCGCTCATCGTTTTGATGCCGATCTATTGGGAGTTCCTCGGGCTCTTGCCTCATTGGCCGGAATTCGCGCCCGGGGTTGCTCTATATGCGATTGCGGTGGCGTTTTTGATGATCAGCCGCCTGCCTACTTTTTCGGGCAAGCGTGTGGGAACGAGGGTCCGGCGTGACTTTGTGCTGCCGCTTTTTGTCTTCGCCGTTCTGATCGTTGCTCTGACCGTCAGCTATCCCTTCCAGATGCTTGCTGTCGGATCTGCTCTGTACCTGGTATCGATCCCATTTGCCTGGCGATCGCACGGGGCATATCTGAAAGCTGATCAGACACTTGCAGCGGATGATGACGGTGATTGCGAAGACACGGATCTTGATCATCTCGGAGATCGCGACAAACACGACGCGGGCTGATTTTCAAAAACAGCCTGCTCGCAAATCGGGTTTCTAGTGCTTCAAACCCCGCATATCTAGGCTCCCTCTTTCAATGAGGAACCAGACAATGAACTTTGAAAACAAGACGATTATCGTGACCGGAGCGAGCAGTGGCATTGGTGCTGCCGCAGCACGACTTTTATCGGAAGCCGGCGCAAACCTTGTCCTCGCGGCGCGGCGGGAAGCGATGCTCGAAGAGGTCCGCCAAAGCTTGGGCGAGGGGGCGTCACGAGCGGTCGTCCTTTCAGGCGACGTGACGGATGAGAGCTACAACAAGGCGTTGGTGGATCTCGCTGTCGGAAGGTTCGGCGGCCTGAATGGTGCATTCAACAACGCGGGCGCGGTTGGAGACTTGGGTGACGTTCCTGCGATGTCCTACGAAAATTGGCAGGAGGTGCTGAGGACCAATCTCGACAGTGCATTTCTCGCTGCAAAGTACCAGGTTCCTGCGATTGAGGCACAGGGCGGTGGGTCTATTGTCTTCACGTCGTCTTTCGTGGGCCACACGATCGGGTTTCCGGGGATGGGGGCATATGCAGCGGCAAAAGCGGGACTGGTCGGCCTGACGCAAGTGCTTGCCGCCGAACATGGCGCGAACAATCTGCGCGTGAACGCGCTTCTGCCCGGTGGAACGCTCACAGACATGGCCGGAAGTGACCCGGAGTTTCACGCCTTTATCTCTGGTTTGCATGCGCTCAAGCGCATGGCCAAGCCAGAGGAGATCGCCAGCACGGCCCGCTACCTCCTGTCTGAAGAGGCGTCTTTCATCACTGGCGCCGCTCTGCTGTGCGACGGCGGAAATTCCATTTACAAGGTCTAGTCCGGGGCACTAGCTAAGACTGGGCTGCCGGTATGGCCTGCAGCCCAGTATTTTGATTGAACTGAAGCCGATGAATGACGTCAGCTTTTCCGGACGAATTTCTGTTCTGTGACACTGCGTCCCCATTGGTCGCCCTCGTATTCATCGACGAGTGAAAAACCGTTTCTTTCATAGAGTACTCTTGCAGCGACCAGGCCCTTGAGGGGGCAGAGATGGATCTCGTCAAATCCTTGAATTTCGCAATGAGCGAGGGCCTTCGCCAAGAGGCGGTTGCCCAAGCCTTTGCCTCTGAGGCGTTTGGAGAGAATGAACCAGCGCAAATGGGCGATGTTGTCACTCGGGAGGAGCGATGTCTTCGGTCTCTGGATGCACTAGGTGATTGCGGTCTCTGTTTCGACAGCTTATATAGTAATATTATAACATTGATGGCATGCCACTCGGTTCGAGATGCACCGTTTGGCGCAGAGTGTGGTCCTCCGGAGAGTGTCCTTGGTGACGTCTGAAAATGAGAAATCCTGCCTCCTTCGTCTGGAGCAGGCCGGCGTTCGTCGTTCCGATCGATGGCTGGTCAGAGGCGTGGACCTTTCGGTCTCTGCCGGTGAAATCGTCACGCTGATCGGGCCGAATGGATCGGGCAAGTCGACGACGGCAAAAATGGCGCTTGGTATCCTCAAGCCGTCAGAGGGAAAAGCATACCGGCGGCCCGGCCTGCAAATAGGCTATGTGCCGCAAAAACTGATGATTGACTGGACGTTGCCCCTGAACGTGCGGCGCTTCATGAGTCTGACCAGCCGTCTGCACGAGGATGAGGCGAAAGCCGCGCTTGAGCGAACAGATGTAGCGCATCTCATGCAGGCCGAGGTGCGCCACCTGTCCGGTGGCGAAATGCAGCGGGTTCTGCTGGCGCGGGCCATTGCCCGCAAGCCGGACCTGTTGGTTCTTGATGAACCGGTGCAGGGTGTCGACTATTCCGGCGAAATTGCGATCTACGACCTGATTTCAAAGCTCGGCGAAGAGCTTGGATGCGGGATCTTGATGATCTCCCACGACCTCCATGTAGTGATGGCGGCGACCGATCAGGTCGTTTGCCTCAATGGTCATGTCTGTTGCCGCGGTACGCCCACGGTTGTTTCCCAAAGCCCTGCTTTCCGGGAGCTGTTCGGTCATCGCGCGGGAGCGGCCCTGGCGGTCTATGAGCACCATCATGATCATGTCCATCTTCCTGATGGGCGAGTGCGCCATGCGGACGGTTCGGTAACGGACGATTGCGCAGGCGAACATTGCTCTGATGATCATGCACACCATTCTGCACACGCTGAAACCACGACAGGCAGAGAGGCGAAAACCCATGCTTGATGATTTCTTCATGCGCGCGCTCTTGGCGGGCGTCGGTGTTGCCATGGTCGCCGGACCGCTCGGCTGTTTTATCGTCTGGCGCCGGATGGCTTACTTCGGCGACACCCTCTCTCATGCCGCGCTTCTTGGTGTTGCGCTCTCGCTTCTGCTCGAGGTCAATACAACGCTCGCGGTCTTTGTGGTCTCTGCGGCCCTCTCGCTGATCCTGATTCTTCTGCGCAAGCGGGAGACCCTGTCTTCAGATGCCCTGCTTGGGTTGCTGTCGCATGCTGCCCTTGCGGTCGGCTTGGTCTGTCTGGCCTTCATGACCTGGGTTCGGATGGACCTGCTCGGCTTGTTGTTCGGCGATATCCTTGCCGTGTCTCGATCCGATATCGGGGTCGTGTACCTGGGCGGCGCGCTGGTGCTGGCGGTCCTGATTTGGATCTGGCGGCCTTTATTTGCAGCAACGGTCAATCCTGACCTCGCTGCCGCGGAAGGTCTGAAACCGGAGCGGGTCAATCTGGTCTTCATGTTCTTGATGGCGGCCGTCATTGCGATTGCCATGAAGATCGTCGGAGTCCTTCTGATCACGGCGCTCTTGATCATGCCGGCTGCCACCGCCCGCAGGTTTTCGACCAGCCCGGAACAGATGGCAATTCTGTCCGCATTGTTGGGTGCGCTTTCTGTCATCAGTGGCTTGTTCGGTTCACTGGAGTGGGATACCCCGTCAGGACCGTCGATCGTCGTGGCGGCCCTGATGCTCTTCATGATCAGTCTGATCCCCTTGTCTTTTGGCTGGGGGAACAAAAAGAACCGTAAGGGAGAAGCTTCGTGAGCGCTCATCATGAAAAAGATCAACCGTCTCTGACCAAGAACCAGACTCTGGTATTGGGCGCGCTGACTGGCTCAGACGGGCCTTTGACCGCCTACGCGATCCTGGATCTCTTGAGGGCAGACGGCTTCAGGGCGCCGCTGCAAGTCTATCGCGCGCTCGAGAAGCTTGTGGATTTTGGCATGGTGCATCGCCTCGAAAGCCTGAATGCCTTTGTGGCCTGCCGCCATCCGGGATGTACGTCCCATGACAGTGCCGCATTCGCCATTTGCGAGCAGTGCGGACTGGTGACCGAGTTTGCCCCCGACAAGGCTGTCGACATGCTCAAGAACTGGGCGAAGGCAGAAGGCTTTCAGATGGCCAAAACCACCGTTGAACTCCGAGGCCTGTGCCACGCCTGTACGGTGCACTGAGGCACTGCCCGCGAGCATTTTGAGCGAGGCCCCGGGAGGGTTTGAGGCCTTAATTGCGCGCGCCCCTGATCGCTGCAGCCCGGCGTGTTGTAGCGGAAACCGCCAATTGCGTTCTTGCTCCTTGAATGCGTAGGGCTGATCAGGAAAAAACCCAGAAAGAACTGCACGTAAACGTGGATTTAAATCAATTGTGACAAATCTGATTTATATCTTGAGTGTGCTGTTCGTTGATTGAGTTTGATAATGTCTTCCTCTTCTGATTGTCGTCGTTCGGTAACTATGGGGCTTTTCTCTGAATTTCCGATTTTTTCGCACTCTCAGAAGGCCGAACTGCTCCTGCCGGGAGGCGTGATATTCATGCTTTCTGTCGTACTAGGCGGAATTGTTACCATTTTCGCTCTGTGGGCGAATTTTGGCATGATCTTTGAGTTACCAGCCACTCTTGGAGCAGCTGAGAGCGAAGATATCGCGGCATTCTACAGGGCGGGGCAACTCGCGAGTCTCGGACAGGCTGCACAGTCCTATATACCTGCGGTCTTTCAGGAGCCGTTCTCTGAGAGCAACAAGAACCTGCTATTCTTGAACCCGCCTCATGCGCTTTTGTTCATGCAACCATTCGCGTCGATGACATACCCGATGGCGAAGGTCACCTATTTGGTGGTTTCGGCGCTCGCGCTCGTTGGGTTGGCTTTCTGCTGGTCTCCGAAATCGGCGCTTCCTGCATTTGTCCTGCTTGCTTTGTCTCCGGGACTTTTTTTCACCCTTGACTACCTTCAGCTGTCACCGATTGTGACCTTTTGTTTGACTTATGCGCTCTTGAATGCAGGGAAACGGCCGGTTGTGAGCGGCCTCCTGTTGGCTTTCGCAACGATCAAGCCGCAATACGGTCTGCTGGTACCTGTTTTTCTCGCAGCGAGAGGCTATTGGAAGACAATGCTGGTCGCGACCATTGCAACGCTTATGCTGATGTTGCTTTCGGTTGTTATCTACCAGCTCTCAATTTGGACCGCCTTTGTCGGTTCCTTGGTGAGCGGCGGTCATGCAGCTCAGGCAGGCTTCTTGCTGGACCTGATGCCGACTGTGCATACGATGGCGGGAAAGCTGGCAGCGCCTGACAGTGTCCGGCTCTTGACTCAAGTGACAGCGATCTTCTTGTCTGCCTGCCTGATTTGGTACGTCAGGGATATCGGAAGTCGAGAAGAACGCGTTGGCGTCACGTTGCTTGCAGCAGCTTTCGCAGCGCCGTCTTTCATGATGTACGACTGGCTGCATGTCTCTGTCGCTCTGCTGCTGCTGGCGACCGGAAGAGCTCCATGGCCACTATTGTTCCAGCTGGCGGCAGGACTGCTTTGGATTGCGCCCTATGTCGCGGTTTTTCTGGTCAATATAGATCCCAACGCGACTTTCTGGTTTACCGGTTTTATGCCGCTTTTAATGGGGTTCGTACTGCTAGGTGCAGTCTGGCTCCTTGACCGGACGGCAAACGTTGAGACAACGCCCCGCCCGGTCCAGTAGAGCTCTTCGTTCACTGAGCTAACGTCATACCTTCGTCCAGACCGCGCCCTCACTTGAAGAGCGTATGCAGGCGTCGATAAAACGCATGCCGCTCATTCCATCAGCAATTCCAGGGAATTGAACGTCCTTGGAAACAGACGCGCCAGTGCGCGCAGCCCGGATGGCCTCTGCCGCTTCGCGGTAGATGGTCGCAAAGCCTTCAAGGTAACCTTCCGGGTGTCCAGCCGGTACGCGTGTAACGCGCTCGGCAGCAGGCGTTGCCCCAGAACCGCCGCGCGTGATGAGGCGTTTGGGTTCGCCGAAAGGCGTGTACCAGAGATGGTTGGGCTGCTCCTGGTGCCACTCAAGGCCGCCCTTGTCGCCGTAGACGCGCAGGGATAGACCGTTTTCGTTGCCAGGCGCCACCTGGCTCGCCCAGAGCATGCCCTTTGCGCCGCCTTCAAACCGAAGTAACACGCTGACATTGTCATCGACCCTTCGGCCTGGAACAAAGCTCGTCAAGTCTGCAAGAACGGTGTCGGTCTTCAGTCCGGAGACGAAGCCACCGAGCTGATAGGCGTGCGTTCCGATGTCTCCGATGCAGCCGCCAGCACCCGATCGCGCAGGATCGGTGCGCCAGGATGCCTGCTTCTGTCCTGAGGACTCCAGATCTTCGGTCAACCAGTCCTGCACGTATTCCATCTGAACAAGACGAATGGTGCCAAGTGTTCCCGATTGCGCCATTTCCCGCGCCTGGCGGATCATTGGGTAGCCGGAGTAATTGTGTGTGAGGACAAACAGGCGCCCCGCGTTTCCGGCAACCTCGGCAAGGGCCTCGGCATCCTTGAGGGTCGATGTCAGCGGCTTGTCGCAGATGACATGGATCCCGGCTTCGAGAAAGGCCTTCGCGACCGGGAAATGCATATGGTTCGGCGTGACGATGGCGACAGCTTCAATGCCATCGGCGCGGGCGGCTTCCGCCTTTGCCATTTCGTTGAAGTCGGCGTAGCAGCGTTCCGGAGCCAGTCCAAGTTCCGCACCAGAGGCCTTGGAGCGTTCCGCGTCGGAGGAAAGTGCCCCGGCCACAAGCTGATAGTCGCCGTCAATACGCGAGGCGATGCGATGAACGCCGCCAATAAACGCCCCCTGTCCGCCGCCGACCATGCCGAGGCGGATGGTCCCGGGGTGGCCCGTTTTACCAGTGCTTTCGATTGTCATGTCCTGTGCCTTTTCTCTAGCTCAATCCCAACATTCGGCGGTTTTTCGCAGCGTCTGTTCCGCCGCCGGCGAAGTCATCGAAAGCATGCTCGGTGACGCGGATGATATGGTCGGCGATAAACGGAGCGCCTTCGGCAGCCCCGTCTTCGGGATGCTTCAGCGCGCATTCCCATTCCAGAACGGCCCAGCTGTCGTAGTCATAGGCGGCTAGCTTCGAGAAAATACCGGCGAAATCCACCTGTCCATCGCCAAGGGAGCGGAAACGGCCGGCGCGCTGGACCCACGGCTGATAGCCTGAGTAGACACCCTGACGGCCGTCCGGATTGAACTCGGCATCCTTGACGTGAAACGCCTTGATGCGCTCGTGGTAGATGTCGATGAAAGCCAGATAGTCCAGTTGCTGCAGGACAAAATGCGATGGGTCGTAGTTGATGCAGCAGCGCGCATGACCGTCGAGCGCATCCAGGAACATTTCGAAGGTCGCGCCATCAAAGACATCCTCTCCCGGATGGATCTCGTAGCAAACGTCCACGCCGTGCTCGTCATAGACATCAAGAATCGGTTTCCAGCGCTTTGCCAGTTCCTCGAAGGCGGTGTCAATCAGACCAGCGGGGCGTTGCGGCCATGGGTAGACGTAAGGCCAGGCGAGGGCGCCTGGAAAGCTGACGCTGGCATCCAGACCGAAGTGACGGCTGGCGACAGCCGCCTTTTTCATTTGGTCCACAGCCCATTCGGTACGTGCGTCGGGATTGCCATGAACGGTTTCGGGGGCGAATGCGTCAAAGGCTTCGTTGAAGGCAGGATGAACGGCAACCAGCTGGCCTTGAAGGTGCGTGGAGAGCTCTGTAACCGCTAGGTCCTTGTCGGCAAGCATGCCTTTGATGTCGTCGCAATAACCTTTGGACGCGGCTGCCTGATCAAGATCGAATAAGCGACCATCGAAGGTCGGGATCTGCAAGCCCTTGTATCCAAGGTCCGCAGCCCAATCCGCGATGGCCTCGAGCGAGTTGAAAGGCGCGGCATCTCCCGCAAACTGTGCCAGGAACAATCCCGGCCCCTTCATGGTCTTCATGTCTTTTCTCCCAAACGAAAAAAGGGCAGGCGTCCCCCTTGTCGGACGCCTGCCAAGGATGGCTCGCTGTGATTAGAACGGCGAGTCCGGGAAGTAATAGTTCTCGGCATTTTCCGGAGTGACCAGCGGAGCGCCCAGAATGAAGCGCCCGGTGACCGGTGCATTGGAGACGTAGTTCAGTGCCGTCAGCTCGATCGCGGTGGCGATCATTGCCGGCGGATAGAGAACGTCAGCGGGAACCAGACGATCGCCATCCATGACGCGCTTGATGATGTCCTTCATGCCGGCTCCGCCGAGAATGAACAGCTCGTCTTCACGGCCTGCCTGTTTGACAGCCTCGATCACGCCAATGGCGATGTCGTCATCCTGTGCCCAGACCGCGTCGATCTTCGGAAAACGTGACAGGAAGTCCTGCATGACCTCGAAACCATCGTCCCGGTTCCAGTTGGCATGTTTCATATCGAGGACCTTGATGTCGGTGCCTTCGATCCCTGCCATGAAGGCGTCGACACGTTCTTCATCGATCACGGTTGGGATGCCACGCAGAACAACGATGTCGCCCTTGTTGTCGAGTTTTTCCTTGACGAACTCGGCGGAAACGCGGCCGAGCTCCGGGTTGTTACCCGCAACATAAAGGTCCTCGATGCCTTCCTGGCTGAGGCCGCGGTCAACAACGGTGATGAAGGCACCGCTTTCCTTCACCATCCGGACTGGATCGGTCAGGGGCTCGGATTCAAAAGGCAAGATCACGAGCGCATCCACGTTGTGGACGCTGACTAGATCCTCAAGATCGTTGGCCTGAGCCGAGGCATCGGACGCTGTGACGAGGATCATGTCGATGTTGGGATAGAGTTCTTCCATCCGGTCGACAGCGACATTGGCATGATAGTTCAAGCCGCCGGCCCAGCCATGGGTCGCTGAGGGGATAGACACCCCGATCTTGATCTGGTCGGCTGCGATCGCCGTCCCGGAGAGAGACAAGGCGAAAGCTGTCGCCAGTCCCAGGAATTTACCTGTCATCTTCATGTTTTCCTCCACTCCCAGTTTTCCGGGTCTGTCCCGGTCGTGCGCCGGGCGGGACACCACAGCGCAAGTTTCTTGGGCTCACTGGCCTTTGTTCTTCCAACCACCGCGCTGCAGCCAGACTGCGACGATGATGATGACGCCCTGAACCGCCCCGTTGAGGTAGTTGGAAATCAGATCCGTCAGATTGAGGATGTTGCCGATCATGGTCAGCATGATCGCGCCGATCACCGTGCCGCCGATGCGGCCTGATCCGCCTTTGAGCACCGTGCCGCCGATGATTACCGCGGCAATCGCCTCCAGCTCCCACAGGACGCCCGTCGAGGAGGAGGCCGAGCCAAGGCGCGGAACATAGATGATGGTCGCCAGGGAAACGCAGAGCCCCTGCACAATGTAGGTCAGGGTCTTGACCCGGTTGACCTGAACGGCGGAATAGCGGGCCACGGCTTCATTGGAGCCAATCGCGCGGCAGTGGCGGCCAAAAGCGGTCCGATTGAGGATGACCCAGCCAATCGCTGCGACCACCGCAAAGACGATAACCGGCACCGGTATGCCAAGAAGGTCGCCATAGTAGAACGGGCGGTAGGCACCGCGGATGGCATAATCGAGTGAGAGCGTTCCGCCATCGGCGAAATAGGTCACCAGCGATCGGAAAATGCCCATGGTGCCGAGGGTCACGATGAAGGCTTCGATCTTGCCTTTCGTTGTCACCAGTCCGTTGAATGCGCCAGCGAGAAGGCCAAGTGCGAGCGACAGCAGAATGCCGCAGGCAATGATCAGGCTGGCGCTGTCAAAGACGTTCATCAGCGCATTCATCGAGATGATCATCACACCGGAAATCACCGCTGCCATGGCGCCGACTGACAGATCGATGCCACCGGCCGTGATCACGAAGGTCGCCCCAACCGCGATGATCCCGATGAAGGCACTCCGCGTCAAAATGTTGGAGATATTGCCTTCCGACAGAAATGACGTGTTCAGGGCCGTGCCCAGAACCATCAGCCCTATGAGCGCAAGAAGCGGCCCCCAGGTCTTGAGATCGAACGGGCCCAAGCCAATGGCTGCGGCCTTACGCGACATGGTCTGCATCAGTGTTGTTTCCCCCGGTTGCCTCTGCCGTACCCTGGCTCTTGAGCCCGGTCGCATAACGCATGATTTCATGTTCCTCGATTTCGTCGCCCTGCAGGATGCCGGTCAGGCGGCCAGACCGCATGACGGCGACCCGGTGGCTCATGCCGATGATTTCGGGCATTTCCGAAGAAATGAGGACGATCGATTTTCCTTCCGCAGCAAGCGCCGCGATGAAATTGTAGATTTGCTGCTTGGTCCCGACATCGATGCCGCGTGTCGGTTCGTCGACAATCAGGATATTCGGATCAATCTCGAGCACCTTGCCGAGCAGCAGCTTTTGCTGATTCCCGCCTGAAAGAGCGCCAACGGGTACGGACCTGTCGCGAACGCGAATGTCGAAGCGCCGGATTGCGCGTTCAAGTGCAGCGTCCTCAAGCGTGTCATCAATCAGTCCCTTGTTGCTGAACTGCCGAAGCGCAAACAGGGTGAGATTGATCTTCAAACCGTCATTCAGAAGCAGGCCTTGCCCCTTTCGGTCCTTGGTCAGATAGGCAATGCCTCGGTCGCGGGCCTGATCCAGGGCCGTCATTTCGACCGTTTCGCCATTTAACCGGGTGGTGCCGGCGGTGCGCTGGCGTAGACCGATGATGGCTTCGAAGAGTGCCGAGCGCCCCGAGCCGATAAGGCCAGCAAAGCCCAGGATCTCTCCCTTGCGCAGATTGAATGAGACATCATGAAGCACGGTTCCTACACCGAGGCCATCAACCTCAAGAACCGGTGGGGCATCGACGTCTGGCTCATTCTTCGGCGGGAACATGTCCGAGAGATCGCGGCCCACCATGTGACGCGCCATGTCGTCTTCGGTCAGCTTCTCCGCGCCGGTGGTGATGATCTGATGGCCGTCGCGCAGAACGGTTACGCGATTGGCCAGTTCCTTGACCTCGTCCAGCTTGTGCGAAATCAGGACGATGCCGACGCCTCGGTCACGCATAAGGCGGATCTGTTCAAAGAAGGCGCTGGTTTCATCCGGCGTAAGGACCGCCGTGGGCTCGTCCATGATCAGGACGCGGGCGTTCCTCGACAGGGCCCTGGCGATTTCAACGAACTGCTTTTGGGAAACGGAGAGACTGGCGACGGTGGCGTCCGGGGCCATGTCGACATTCAGGTGCGTCAGAAGCTCTTCGGTTTGCCGGCGCATGGCCGCATGATCGATGAACCACCCTCGGCGAAGTTCGCGGCCGAGAAAGATGTTTTCTTCGACCGAGAGCTGCTCTGCCAGATTGAATTCCTGGTGGATCAGAACGACGCCGAGATCCTCGGCTTCGCCATCTGGGGGCAGGGTCACTTCCTGTGCGTCCAGATGAAGCTTTCCGGAGGTTGGTTGATGATAGCCAGAGAGGATTTTCATCAAGGTGGACTTGCCGGCGCCGTTTTCGCCGATCAGCGCATGGACTTCGCCGGGGAGCACATCGAAATCAATTCCGAACAGGACCTGGATGTCGCCAAACGACTTGGAGATATGCCTTGCGGACAGCACGGGTTGCCTGTCCGATGCAGGCGCGCTCGACGGGGCAGGGCCCGCAACAGCTTGCCCGCCGCCACCAGCGATGCCGGTGCGAAGTTCGCTCATGGTCTTCCTCCCAGGTCGCCGTTTGCGCCGGACGATAAAATCATCCTGACGTGACACCAGGACGTGACGGGTCAGCATCACATCCTCCGGCAGTGCCAGTTTCCTCCTGTTGGAAATTATGTAAACGTTTTCATTTTTGATGTAAAGGTTTACATTATCATTCTGTTCACACTTTCGGCTCGCTTGCTTGTTGACCCGAAAATCGCCTAAAAGCACGGGGTTGCGCTGGGAGTTGACTGTTTGAAAGTGCGTGAGATGGCGACGATTGAGGATGTGGCGCGAATGGCGGGCGTGTCGATTGCGACCGTGAGCCGTGCGATTCATCATCCCGGCAAAGTGGCCGAAACCACGCGCAAGAAAGTCAACGCGGCGATCGCCAAGACGGGCTTCACCGCAAACGCCATGGCGCAAAGCCTCCGCAGCAAGTCATCCAAAATGATCCTGGCCATGGTGCCGGATATATCGAACACGTTTTTCGCAAACATTCTGCTCGGTCTGGAAGCGGTGGCCACGAGGCGCGGATACGGCCTTTTGATTGGCAACACGGAGAACGATCCCCAGACGGAGGCGACCTATCTCACCTACACCCGGTCGAACAAGGCTGATGGCATCGTCCTGATGACTGGCCATTTGCCTTTCGGGGCGGCGGAGGTGCGTCAACACCTGCCACCGATCGTGGCGGCCTGCGAAGAGATCGCCGAGGGGAGTGTTCCCTTCGTTGGTGTTGACAATCAGCACGGTGCGCGAACGGCCGTTCGACATCTCGCTGAGTTGGGCCATCGGCGGGTTGCCTATATCTCGGGTCCGCCGAACAACATTCTCTCAACCGAACGCAGGGCTGGCTATGAGCTGGCACTTCGTCAAAGTGGGCTGGAAGTCGACCCGGCCCTGATTCTGGATGGCGATTTCTCCATCGAGGGCGGGCGTCTTGCCGTTGAGCGGCTTTTCATACGCGATGCCCTACCGACAGCATTCTTCTGCGCCAATGACGACATGGCCATTGGTGTTTTGCTGGCCTTGAGCCAGCGCGGCTACAATGTTCCGGGAGATTTCTCGGTTATCGGCTTCGACGACATTCCGTTTTCCAGCTGCACGACACCACCGTTGACGACAATCCGGCAACCCCGCAGGCTGATCGGCGAAGCCGCAATGACCAAGATGTTGGATATGGTCGAAGGCAAGCCGGTCAAGGCAGGCGCGGTCATTTTGCCGGTCGAGCTGATCATTCGTGGCAGCACCGGTGCTCCGCGCGAGATTGACCTCCGGCTGGACTAACCGATCGGGAAGCTCTGCCGTCAGTCCTGCTTTCGAGGTGATGAGTAGGCAAGGGTCTGGAGGTCTTCCGCCGGCGTTCCCTCGATGCGCGCCAGGACCTTGCGTGCCAGGTCCCGACCAGCTTCGCGAAAATCCTCGTCAATGACATTGAGGCCGGGGCGAAACCACTTGAGTATGTCAAATGAAGATTGTTTCGAGACGATATCGACTTCTTTGCCGAGGGTCACTCCGGCCTTCTCTGTTCCGAAGGCGGCGGCAATGCCGGCGCTTCCGCTGCCACAGATAATCCCGTCGGGGGGCTGGTCGCTTGTCATCAGCTGGTGGACCGCATCTCCAAGTTTGTGAATGTCATCATCGATCGTCACAGGGGGCATGGGCACCTGCTGCAGGTCATATCGGGCAATGCCCTCCAGAAAGCCTTCGATCATGTGACGCGAGTAGGTGAGGTTCCTTGGTGGCCCGACCAGGGTCAACCTCTTGCGGCCGAGCTTGGCTAGAATTTCCACGGCATCCCGCGCGAAAGCTGCATTGTCGTAGTCATGAAAGGCGTGGGCGACGCCCATGTCCGTCCGGCCATGAGTGGCAAAGGGCAGTTTCTTGTCATGCAAATAGCGGATCCGAACATCTTCGGGTTCCGTGCGCGAGAGGATGACGCCATCGGCAGAACCGGTCTCGACCACGTAGCGGACAGGAGCCATCGGGTCGCTCGCATGCGTGTAGGGTGTCACCACCAGGTGGTAGGGGGTGCTGGCGAGAACTTCCGAGATGCCCTGGATCATCTGGCTTGTCAGCCCGAGGATCTCTTCTTCGGTGTTGAGAATCAGGCTGATGACGTTCGTCTTGCCTGTGCGCAAGCGAACGCCTGCGCGGTTTGGACGATAGCCGATCTGGTCGGCCACAAGACGGACCCGCTTCTTGGTCGCTTCACCGATGTCCGGCGCATCCTTGAGCGCCTTGGACACGGTCGTAATGCCAAGGCCGGTCATAAAGGCGATTGTCTTGAGGGTCGGGCGTTGTCCAGCCGCGAGTTTTGGCGCGCCGGCCTCGTCAGAGTTGCCAGTCTCACGTTGCAGGTCGGTTGTTGTCTGGTCGGTCACGTTGCGGATCCTGCCCGGAGTTTGCGCAAAGCCATGTATTTTGTTTCAGATCTTCTAAAGCCCCAGGATATGCCGGGAAAGCTTATTTTCCGCGTTGATTTGCGCCACTGAGGCTCGGATCGCTCGCGGTAGCGGGTCGAGAGGTGGCAAAATCTCCCAAAGGCAGCACAAGCGTGGGCGGCAAGGGAGGTCAGTCTTGAAATACTAAAACGTTGCAGAAAAAACGCAAGCTCTCGCCTCGCAAAGCGTATTTTACGCATGAAGTTTTTTGGTTGTGCTGCGGCTGCGAATGGGTCGTAAGGCGTGTGTCTGGCTTGTCGGGAAACAGTGAATGTAACTATCAAAACAAATAGATAAGGTGCTGATTTTGGTTAAATTGGAGAGGTTTGTTCGGTATTGCTTGTCATTTTTTCAAGAGTTTTTTCGCACACGCACACCTACTTTTTTATACCGTGTTGAAAATTCTGAAAAGCCGGATTAGGCTCAAACTATAACGTTGCAGTAAAACGCAGTTATGGGAGGAATGAAATGCGTGGTTCGATAAAAGGAATGAAGCGGGCAGGGCTGTTGATGGCAGCTGTTGCAATGCCTCTGGGAGCAGGGGCGCTGGCAACAGATCTGGAGGTCACACATTGGTGGACGTCCGGTGGCGAGGCGGCTGCCGTGGCCGAGTTTGCCAAGGCTTTCGACGCGACCGGCAACAAGTGGGTGGACGGCGCGATTGCCGGGTCCGGCGGCACGGCCCGTCCGATCATGATCTCCCGCATCACCGGCGGCGATCCGATGGCGGCGACACAGTTCAACCACGGTCGTCAGGCGGAGGAGCTGGTGGAGGCCGGCCTGATGCGTGATCTGACCGACATTGCCGAAGCCGGCAACTGGAAGGATGTTGTACGTCCGTCCAGCCTGCTCGATAGCTGCACCCTTGATGGCCGCATTTACTGCGTCCCGGTCAATATTCATTCCCAGCAGTGGCTATGGCTTTCCAACGCTGCCTTTGAAAAGGCCGGTGTGCCGGTCCCAAGCAATTGGGAGGAATACGCCGCCGCAGCGCCGAAATTGCAGGAAGCTGGAATCATCCCGCTCGCCATGGGTCAGCAGCCCTGGCAGACGACGCTGGCATTCCAGGTGCTCCTGGTCGCCCTCGCTGGTCCTGATACCTACACTGCTGTGTTCGGCGGCAAGGATGCAGAACTTGCAGGCGGCGAAGAGCTTGCGAAGGTCTTCGAGGCCGCATCTGCAGCTCGGGACATGGCAAAGGATTCCAACATCCAGAACTGGAACGATGCGACAGGAATGGTGATCTCCGGCAAGGCGGCAGGTCAGATCATGGGCGACTGGGCACAGGGCGAGTTTCAGGTTGCCGGACAGGTCGCGGGCAAGGACTACACCTGTCTGCCTGGTCTTGGTGTCAATGAAGTGATCCAGACTGGTGGCGATGCGTTCTATTTCCCGAAGGTGGATGATGCCGAGGTGACGGCTGCCCAGGCAGAGCTCGCCAAGGTCATGATTTCGCCGGAGACGCAGGTTGCGTTCAATCTCAAGAAGGGATCACTTCCCGTTCGTGGCGATGTTGACCTGAATACTGCCAATGACTGCATGAAAAAGGGTCTCGATATCCTCGCCAAGGGGAACATCATTCAGGCGCCGGATCAGCTGTTGTCGGCAGATGACCTGACGCAGGTGAATGATCTCTTCGTCGAATTTTTCAACGACCCGTCGATGTCGGCTGAGAGTGCGCAGTCACGTTTCGCGTCGATCATTTCCAACGCAAGCTGACACCTGAACAGCAAGAACAGCTTTCTCGCGCGTCCGGAAGAGGGCGCGCGAGAAAGCCACTCAAGATCCGGGTTGCCGACCGAGGTGCCTGGGAACGGCTGAGGTTTGCATAAAGCGACCCGAGAAAAGGGCACTTCAAGCATGGCGGTTGCAAAGCGCCCGTTCAGATGGCACCGGAACCTGAGCGCCAAGGTGGCCGCGATCCCGATGATCGCGACCGCAGGCATCGTGTTCGTCGGGGGAACGGCCTGGACGGTTCTTTATTCCTTTACCAGCTCCAAGCTGCTGCCGAAGGAGAAGTTTGTTGGACTGGCACAGTACGAGCGTTTGTGGTCCAGTAACAAATGGCTGATTTCCATTGAAAATCTGGCTATCTACGGCGCGCTTTCCCTGGTTTTTGCCATGGTTGTCGGCTTTTTGCTTGCGGCGCTTCTGGACCGGAAAATCAGGTTCGAGGACACGTTTCGGACGATCTTTCTGTATCCGTTTGCCCTCAGCTTCATCGTCACGGGCCTTGCGTGGCAGTGGATATTGAACCCGGATTTCGGCGTCCAAAACGTAGTCCGAAGCATGGGCTTCGAAAGCTTCAACTTTGACCCACTCTATAATCCCGACATCGTCATCTATGGCGTACTGATCGCCGGACTGTGGCATGAAACGGGTTTGATCATGTGTCTGATGCTGGCGGGGTTGCGTGGCATCGACGAAGATATCTGGAAGGCGTCCCGCGTTGACGGCATTCCGGTCTGGAAGACTTACATCTTCATCGTCATTCCCATGATGCGCGGCATCTTCATCACGGCGCTTGTGCTCATCGCATCCGGTATCATCAAGGTCTACGACCTGATCGTCGCCCAGACCGGCGGCGGGCCGGGAATCGCCTCCGAAGTTCCTGCGAAATATGTCTATGACGCCATGTTCCTGTCGCAGAACCTGGGGCAGGGCTTTGCCGCCTCGACCATGATGCTTCTGTCTGTTGTCATCGTTGTGGTCCCCTGGGCCTATCTGGAATTCGGGGGGAAATCTCGTCGTGGCTAAAGTCGTAAATCTCAACACCAATTCTCTTTCGGCTCAAAGTGATGCCGGGGACGGATCCGTCGCAGAAGGGCCTCGCGGCGAGAAGCCCAAGCGCGTCCTGACGCGGCGCAATATCATCCTCTACGGCACGCTGATCGTGGTTGCCCTATACTACTTGCTGCCTCTCTACGTGATGGTGGTGACCTCCCTGAAGGGCATGCCGGAAATCCGGCTTGGCAACATCTTCTCGCCGCCGGTTGAGGTCACCTTCGCCCCCTGGGTCAAGGCATGGTCCGAAGCCTGCACCGGCCTGAATTGCGAAGGGCTTTCGCGCGGGTTCTGGAATTCAGTACGGATTCTTGTGCCTTCCGTGGTGCTCTCCATCGCCATTGCCTCGGTCAATGGCTATGCGTTGGCCAACTGGCGCTTCAAGGGGGCAGAGCTTTTCTTCACCATCCTGATTGTGGGGGCCTTCATTCCCTACCAGGTGATGATCTATCCGCTCGTCATCATGCTCAGGGAGATTGGCCTGTATGGCAGCCTGACCGGTCTCGTGCTCGTGCATTCGGTGTTCGGAATGCCGATACTGACGCTGCTGTTCCGGAACTATTTTGCCTCTGTTCCCGAGGAGCTCTTCAAGGCGGCGCGGGTCGACGGCGCCGGCTTTTGGGCGATCTACTTCCGCATCATGCTGCCGATGAGCCTGCCGATCTTCGTTGTGGCCATCATCCTGCAGGTTACGGGCATCTGGAACGACTTCCTGTTCGGTGTGATCTACACCAAGCCGGACCTCTATCCGATGACCGTGCAGCTGAACAACATCGTCAATTCGAGCCAAGGGGTGAAGGAATACAACGTCAATATGGCGGCAACGATCCTGACCGGGCTCGTTCCCCTTTGTGTCTACTTCGTTTCCGGAAAATTGTTCGTGCGCGGCATCGCGGCCGGCGCGGTGAAAGGGTAACCGTCATGACAAGTGTCTCAGTCCGCGATCTTACACTGCGCTTCGGATCTCTGGAGGTTTTGAGTTCGCTGAACCTCGACATCAACGAAGGCGAGTTTCTGGTTCTGCTCGGCCCGTCCGGTTGCGGCAAATCCACATTGCTGAACTGCGTCGCAGGCCTTCTCGATATCTCCGAGGGACAGGTTTTCATCTCGGGCAAGAATGTCACGTGGGAAGAACCGAAGGACCGGGGCATCGGCATGGTGTTTCAGTCCTATGCGCTCTATCCGCAGATGACCGTCGAGAAAAATCTCGCCTTCGGACTTCAGATCGCCAAGCTGCCGAAGGACGAGATCGCCGCACGCATCAAGCGGGCTGCTGAAATCCTCCAGATCGAGCCGTTGCTGAAGCGCAAGCCGGCACAGTTGTCTGGTGGTCAGCGTCAGCGCGTTGCCATTGGCCGTGCGCTCGTGCGGGATGTGGATGTCTTCCTCTTCGACGAACCGCTGTCAAACCTCGATGCAAAGCTGCGTGCGGAACTGCGGGTTGAGCTGAAGCGCCTCCATCAAAACCTCACCAACACCATGATTTATGTGACACATGATCAGATCGAGGCTTTGACCCTGGCGGATCGGATCGCGGTCATGAAGGGCGGGATCATTCAGCAGCTGGATGCGCCCCTGACCATCTACAACAAGCCGGTCAATCTGTTCGTTGCGGGCTTTATTGGCTCGCCCTCCATGAATTTCCTGAAGGGACAGATTGAAATTCAGGACGGTGCACCATCGGTGCGCCTTGGTGAGAATCTCATGGTGCCGCTTGCAGGCTATGACGCGCAAGGAACCTTGTCGGACGGTCAGAAGGTAATCTTTGGGGTTCGCCCGGAACACCTCACCCTGACCCGTGATCAGACCTCCGGCCCGTCCTTGCCGGCGGTTGTCGAGCTCGAAGAGCCTATGGGGGCCGACAGCCTGGTCTGGCTGCGCCTTGGTGATCAGTCAATGTCCGTGCGGACAGACAGCAGTTCCCGCTTCAGTCCCGGCGAAGAGGTCGTCATCACGTTTGACCTCGACCACGCCTCTGTCTTTGACGCTGATACGGAAGAACGGATCTAGGGTCTCTGCGTCCCGCGAAATTCTGCCTGGGCACCAGGCAGACCCACACGGTCCGCATTCATCCGCGGACCTGAAGCCTGCCGGTCGGGTGTCTACCCTCCAGCGCCCCGGACGGCAGGCTCATCCAATTGAGACAGGGCCCCACGGCCTACATTAGGAGATCGACCATGAGCGATTATTCGTTTCAGCTCTACAGTGCGCGTGAGTTTCCCCCGCTGACCGACACTTTGAAAATGGTGGCCGATGCAGGGTATGCGCAGGTGGAAGGCTACGGCGGTGTCTATGAGGACACCGGCGCGACGCGAGCTGCGCTCGACGCGGCGGGCTTGACCATGCCTTCAGGCCATTTCTCGATCCAGATGCTCGAAGAGGACGAGGCAAAAGTCTGCGAGATCGCATCGGCTCTCGGCATCACACACATCTATTGCCCTTATCTGGACGCCAGCGATCGGCCAGCAGATGCGGCGGGCTGGATCGCCTTCGCAAAACGCCTTGAGGCCCTCGGCGGGCGCTATGGTGCCCGTGGCATGATCTTCGGTTGGCACAACCACGATTTCGAGTTCGTGCCGCTGGCTGATGGCTCTGTCCCGATGAAACTCATTTTGGACAACGCGCCAAACATCAGCTGGGAAGCTGATATCGCCTGGATCGTGCGCGGTGGCGGCGACCCGTTCGAATGGATCGAGGCCTATGGCGACCGTCTGAGCGCCGTTCACGTGAAGGACATTGCTCCGAACGGAGAGTGCGAGGACGAAGATGGCTGGGCGGATGTCGGCCAGGGCACGATGGACTGGAAAAAGCTCAACGAAACCCTGAAGGCCACAAAGGCGCAGTTGTTCATCATGGAGCACGACAAGCCAAGCGATGCGACCCGTTTCGCGCAGCGTTCCATCGAAGCCTCTCAGACCTGGTAAGGCAAGAATATGAGTGACACTCTTGGCGTGGGCATCATCGGATGCGGAAACATCTCCACCACCTATTTCAAGTTTCTGCCGCTGTTCAAGGGCGTGGAGGTGCGCGCCTGTGCAGACCTCAATCGCGACGCCGCTGAATTACGAGGCACCGAATACGGTGTGCGTGCGGACACGGTGCACGACCTTCTGGGGGCCGATGACATCGACATCGTGGTCAACCTGACCATCCCCGATGCCCACTGGCCGGTCACGAAGGAGATCCTCTCTGCCGGAAAGCACGTTTACTCGGAAAAGCCCCTGGTGCTGACCCTGGAGGACGGCAAGGCCATGCAGAAACTTGCGTCGGAAAAGGGCCTGAAGGTTGGCTCCGCACCTGACACCTTCATGGGCGGTGCGCATCAGCGGGCGCGCCGCGCGATCGATGAAGGCCGCGTTGGCAAGATCACCTCCGGCACATGCCATGTCATGAGCCACGGCATGGAGCAATGGCACCCGAACCCGGACTTTTTCTTTCTGCCAGGTGGCGGGCCTGTCCTGGATCTCGGGCCCTACTACATCGCCAATCTGGTCAATCTTGTAGGGCCGGTGAAGCGGGTCGCGGCCCTGACATCCATGGCAACGCCGACACGAACGATTTCAAGCCAGCCTAGAGCGGGCGAGAAAATTCCGGTCAAGACACCAACCAACATCCATGCGTTGCTCGAGTTCGAAAACGGGGCGACCATCACCCTGTCGGCGAGTTGGGATGTCTGGGCACATCGCCATGAAAACATGGAGCTATATGGCACGGAAGGGTCGCTCTATGTTCCCGACCCGAACTTCTTCGGCGGAGATGTTGTCCTGACGGGCAGTGATGGCCAGGCGGAGACGCTGGCGGATGACGGTCATCCCTTCGGTATCCCGAATGAGGAACATGGCGACGGTAAGAAGGCCAACTACCGGGCGGCCGGACTGGCAGATATGGCGCAGGCTCTTGTTGAGGGTCGGGATTATCGCTGTTCCCTCGACAGGGCACTTCATGCGGTCGATGTGATGACCTCTATCCTGAAATCGGGCGAAACCGGAAGCTTTGTGGACATCGAGACGCCGTGCTCGCGGCCTGCAAGCCTTGGCAAGGACGAAGCGCTGGCGATGCTGCGCTGACGCTTTTCCTCGCGCTTCAGGGCTGGTTGAACCTGGAGCGCGAACACCAGTTGGGAAACAAAAAACGGCAGCGCTTATAGGGCGCTGCCGTTTGCAAACTCATCAAGCTGATTTTCTAGGAAGCGCGTTTCAACGTGCTTTCTGCTGGGCCAGTATACCGCACGCCCATGCGATCTTCCTTGCGCCACACGACTTCCACCGGCCGCCGCGTACATTCGTTGTCGACATAGAGCAGGAATGCACCGGGCACTCCAAAGGAGTTCGGCAGCATCAAAAGCGCGCCATCCTCATTCGTGTTGCGAATTGTGCAGTTGAAAACCTGGGAAAGGCCGCCAAAAACGATGCGTCCCGATTTCAGGGTTCGTTTGCGAGGGCCGCTACGTCGTTCTTCGATTGTGTCCTGTCCGTCAGACATGGCTTTGATCCCGAAAATATCGAAGAACAGAGTGTAGTCCTGGAATCTAAACAAATGCTTGTTTCAATTGTAGAGTCGTTGCTGTTTGGGACGAAAGTTGGCGCGATTGAGCGGCTTTTTGTGCATGGGCGTGGCACGAACCTTTGATCTGGTGGTCGCGTTGAACACCATGCTTGACGTTCCCATCGTCTTTGCCGACTGTTCGGCCAGGACGAACTTGGGAGAGTGGTTCATGTACGCGCTTGTTATCGGCCTTGCCGTTTTTCTCGGCATTCACTGTCTGCCGATGTTTGTTCAAACTCGGGAAAATTTGATCGGACGCTTCGGCGGGGCAGCGTATCGGATCGCCTTTTCCCTGATCTCGGCTGTCGGCCTGTATTTAATCATCACCGGATATGGCGCAGCGCGCGTTGAGGATCTTCCGGTGCTCTATGATCCGCCTGAATGGACCCGGCATGTGGTCATGCTGTTCATGATCCCGGTCTTCATTCTGCTCATCGGGGCCTATGTGCAGGGTCGTATCAAGAGAACGTTTCGTCACCCGATGCTGATTGCAATCAAGCTCTGGGCTTTTTCGCACCTTCTTGTGCGCGGAGATCTGGCGTCAGTGCTCCTGTTCGGAAGTTTTCTTGTCTGGGCAGTGGTCGATCGGATTTCCCTGAAGAGGCGCGTCGAGGAAGGCCCGGTCGTTTCGGTCAGCCTTGATCAGGACCGTCCCTATCTGGAAATATTCGTCATTTTGGCGGGACTTGTGGCCTATGGTTTGTTCGTCTGGAAGGGCCATGAGCTTGTCATTGGCTACCCCTTGACGTAAGCACGGGAAAGCTTGGTGCAGAAGGGCTTGGAAATAAATCGTCTCCTTGCCTAACTTGCGCCATCAAACCGTTGAAAAGAAGCCGATACTGGCGTTTGCCTCCTGGGAGGCATGTCGATATTGTGTCGCGCTGGCCAACTGATTTGTCGCCGCGAGGCGATTGCGGTCGGCATAA
Organism: Roseibium sp.; assembly: GCF_039982295.1. Taxonomy (GTDB): domain Bacteria; phylum Pseudomonadota; class Alphaproteobacteria; order Rhizobiales; family Stappiaceae; genus Roseibium. Next base: position 200,393 of record NZ_JBDWYP010000092.1, on the reverse strand, counting down.
CAAACTTGAATGCAGGAACAAGACACGCATGTCCGATATTTTTCGTGAGGTCGATGAAGACATCCGCCAGGAGAAGTACCGTCGGCTATGGGATCGCCTCGGCCCCTGGGTTATCGCAGCTGCTGTCTTGATCGTCGTCGGTACCGGCGGGTACCGGGGCTGGCTCTATTGGCAGGAAAACCAGTCTCAGCAGGCTGGCGATGCATTCTTTGAAGCCGTGCGTCTGTCCGAAAGCGGAGATGTTGCGCAGGCGGAGCAGATGTTCGCTGAACTGTCGGATGCAACAGGCGGCTATCCGGCACTGGCAAAGTTGCGTGCGGCCACCGACATGGTTCGCGAAGAGCGGACCACCGAGGCTCTGGCCGAATTTGATGCGCTGTCCCGCGACAGCAGCGTTGACAGCACCCTGCGCGATATTGCGAGCCTGCGTGCGGCTTATGTGGCTGTCGACTCGGAAGACTATGCCGGGGTTGCCGACCGGGTGGAAGGCCTGACCGGAGAGGATGGCCCTTTCCGTGCAGCGGCTCGTGAAATTCTCGCTGTTGCGGCATGGAAAGCTGGCGATGTTGATACGGCGCGATCCTGGATCGCAGCTCTGGAAGACGATCCGGCAACGCCGACAGATGTCGCGCGCCGTGTCGGGATTCTCTCACAAGTGATTGACGCGGCCTTTGGCGCGGCCGACGATAGCGACGGAGCTGCCCAGTGATACAACGTTCTGGTCTGGCGGCTGCGCGCGCGTTCGGCGCGGCTGTGGCGTTTTCATTGCTTCTGTCCGGCTGCGGCAGCGTTTCCGAATTCTCCGATAGCCTGAATCCGTTTTCCAAGGAAAAGACACTCGCCGGAGAGCGCAAACCCGTCTTTGACGGCGCTGATCCGGCCGCCGTTGTGGAGGGCCGTGCCGCGTCGGTTGGCAAAGCCACTGGTGGCCAGGACTGGACGACAGCTGGCGGCGGTCTGACCAATGACCCGGGTAATATCGCGGTCAGTATCTCGGGCTCGCGCGTCTGGCGCGCATCGATTGGCGCATCAGGCGGCAGCTTTACTTCGGATGCCCTGCGTGGCTCCGCGCGCCCGGTCAGTGCGGCGGGACGTATCTTTGTTTACAAGCCCAATGGCGATGTCATTGCGTTCAGCACCGGCGGTGCACGCCTCTGGACACGGGCCCTGCGTCCGGAAGGCGAGAAGGATGTTGCACCTGGCGGCGGTGTCGTTGTTTCCGGGAACATCGTTTATGCGGCGACCGGCTATCAGCAGGTTGCAGCGCTTGATGCCGCATCCGGCCAGGTTTTATGGACCGGTGAGCTGGGCACGCCGGCACGTGGCGCGCCTGTTGCAGGCAATGGGCTTGTCATCGTCGTGACCCAGTCCAACGAAGTCTATGCCTTGAATCAGGAAGATGGCACCGAAGCCTGGAATTACGTCGGCATCGAGGAAACGGCAGGCGTCCTGTCGTCCGCGAGCCCGGCGATTTCCGGCAATCGTGTCGTCGTTCCGTTCTCCTCTGGAGAAATCATGGCCCTCGATATCAAGACCGGTGAACCGGCCTGGATCGACGGCGTCGCGCGTGGCTTCCGTACACTCGCCGTGTCCGGTCTTGCAGATGTTTCGGCAAGCCCGATTGTTTCCGGCAATACGGTCTATGCGACCGGAGTTGCCGGGCGCACAATTGCGTCGAACCTGAAGGCGGGCGAAAGGCTCTGGGAACAGGACCTGGGCAGCGTGCATACGCCGGTCGTATCGGGCAATGCACTGTTCATGATCGATCTGGATGACCGCATGGTCGCTCTGGATCGCAAGTCGGGCGAAACGCTTTGGGCAACGACCTTGCCGCGGCCCGAGAAAAAGAAGAAACGCCGCAACTGGGCTGGTCCGGTGCTTGCGAATGGCGCTCTTGTCGCTATATCCAGCGACGGACGGATGGCGATGGTTGATGCCACGTCTGGCAACATCATGGCCACCTATGACGTCAAGACCAAGGTCTATGTGACCCCGATCGTTGCCGGTGGGCGGATGATCGTTTTGGACGGCGATGACGCCGTCGCCGCATTTAACTGACCCGGACGCCGGGTCAGCGCGGCTTATCAGGAGTAATGATCGTGGGCGCAAAAGTCGCCATCATCGGACGGCCGAATGTCGGCAAGTCCACGTTGTTCAATCGTCTTGTCGGCAAACGGCTGGCCCTGGTGGATGACACGCCTGGCGTGACGCGTGATCGTCGGCCGGGCGATGCTCGCCTTGGCGATCTGCGTTTTACGATTGTTGACACGGCGGGTCTTGAGGACGCCGACAATGCGAGTCTTGAAGGCCGCATGCGCCATCAGACAGAAGAAGCCATCGTCGAAGCCGACGCGGTTCTCTTCGTCATTGATGCCCGCGCCGGCGTCACGCCGCTGGATGCGCATTTCGCGGAAGTCGCGCGCAAGACCACTACACCTGTGATCCTTCTCGCCAACAAGGCGGAAGGAAAGGCCGGGGAGAGCGGTCTCTACGAATCCTTCTCCCTAGGTCTGGGCGATCCAATCGGAATTTCCGCAGAGCATGGCGAAGGCCTGTCTGACCTCTATGACGCGCTGAAACCGCTGGTCGATCGGATCGATGAGGAAGAGGCTTTGGCGGCTGCGGGTGCCGAAGTCGAAGAGGCGCGCACCAACATCGCAGTTGACGAAGATGGGGAGCCGCTCGAGGAAGACGAGCCGGTTGGCACCACCGAGCGCCCCTTGCGGGTTGCGATCGTTGGACGACCCAACGCGGGAAAGTCGACACTGATCAACTCGATGCTTGGCGAAGACCGTATGCTGACGGGACCGGAGGCGGGGATCACTCGCGATTCCATTTCCGTCGAATGGCAATGGCATGATCGCCATATCAAGCTGTTCGACACGGCGGGCATCCGCCGCAAGGCGCGGGTTCAGGAGAAGCTGGAAAAGCTGTCCGTTGCAGATGCCCTTCGTGCGATCAAGTTCGCTGAGGTCGTGGTGATCACGCTGGACGCGACCAATTCCTTCGAGAAGCAGGACCTTCAGATCATCGAACTGGTCGCCAGAGAAGGCCGTGCGCTTGTCGTTGCAATCAACAAGTGGGATCTGATCGAGGACCGGGAAGAGGCCTGGAAACGCATCAAGGATGCGAACGAGCGCTATTTCAATCAGATCCGCGGTGTTCAGATCGTCACCATGTCCGGTATTCAGGGGCAGGGCATCGACAAGCTGTTTGAAAGCGTCTTCAAGGCGTATGAGGCTTGGAACTCCCGCGTTTCCACGTCGAAGCTCAATCGCTGGCTGGACAAGGTCACGATCAACCATCCGCCGCCTGCAGTTGCCGGCCGCCGCGTCCGTCTTCGCTACATGACACAAGCGAAGACCCGGCCACCGCACTTCGTTGCTTTTGCGTCCCGTCCCGAGCAGTTGCCCGAGAGCTACACGCGATATCTTGTGAACAAGCTGCGTGAGACGTTCAATATTCACGGAACGCCGATCCGCCTTTCCTACCGAAAGGGCGAGAATCCTTACGCGGTGAAGAAAAAACGCAAGATTCAATAGTCAACTTTCCGTCGCAAAAGACACTTAAGTGATAGCGGCCCCGCCTGCGGGGCCTTCCTGTTCCTTTCTTCACATTTCCCTTCAAGGAGACATTTGATGGCGTCCGAACGGCTCGAATTTGCCGCAACCCTGGCCCGCAAGGCCGGTGAACTGGGAATGGATTACTTCCGCCGCCTCGAGACCCTGACGGTAACGAAAAAAGGTCATCAGGATCTGGTGTCCGAAGCCGATCGCGACGTGGAAACCCTGGTTCGCAAGGAGCTGGCTGCGGCCTATCCGCAGGACGGCATCGTCGGTGAAGAGCACGGTCGTGTCGAAGGCACGTCTGGCTACACATGGGTTATCGATCCCATTGATGGGACTGCCAATTTCGTTTCAGGTATCCCGCAATGGTGCGTGATCATTGCCTGCGTTCACAACGGAGAAACCGTCGTTGGCGTCATTCATGATCCCAATGCCAACGAGACCTTCCACGCCGCCAAAGGCGAAGGCGCTTTCTTGAATGACAGAGCCATCAAGGTCACAGACAGCGACAGCTTGTCAAATGGCTCCCTGGGCGTCGGCTTCAATGGACGGTCCGAAGCCAGCGACGCAATCAACTGCATCGGCGCGCTGGTCTCCAAGGGCGGTGTTTTCTTCCGTAATGCCTCCGGTGGCCTCATGCTGGCCTATGCCGCTTCCGGCCGTCTCATCGGCTATTGCGAATCCCACATGAACGCCTGGGACTGCCTGGCCGGCATGCTGATCACCGAAGAAGCTGGCGGTATGGTTGCGCCCTATGATGCCGACCATACGCTGGCCAACGGCACCCGCGTTGTTGTTGGCGGTCCTGGTGTCTTCAAGGACATTGCTGAAATTGTCGAAGCGTCTTTCGGTCCGCGGCGATAGCGCCATCGATCACCGGTCTTCCATAAGCACGTCAGAACAAAAAAAGGCGCGCCCGCTCGGGACGCGCCTTTTTTATTTCTGAAGAGGAATAGAGCTTCTAAAGAGCCTTGAGTGTGCCGAGTGAGCGATCATAAAGGTGGCCGGTCGCAGTGACCTCGCTGCCGAGCATCTTCAGCAGGTCTGGCACGATCTCCGTCGGCTGGGGCTGCTTTCCGGGGTCTTCTCCCGGCATGGCTTTGGCGCGCAATCCTGTGCGAACCGGTCCCGGATCGAAGAGATTGACGCGAAGCGCGGTTTTCTCGGTCTCATGGGCATAGGTCCGCACCATGGCCTCCAGAGCGGCCTTGGAGATCGACTGAAGACCCCAGAACGGCGTTGCCTCGCGAGCGTGGTGAGATGTCATGAACACAGCGCGCCCGGCAGGTGACTGACGCAGAAGTGGGTCAAGCGAGCGGATCAAGCGCCAGTTGGCCGTCACGTTCGCGCCCATGACCTTGTCGAAGTCTTTCGGGCTGATATGCCCGAGCGGCGCGAGAACACCAAGCTGACCAGCGTTGCCGACAAGAATGTCGAGCTTCTGCCATCGCTCGTAGATAGCTGCGCCAAGCCGATCAAGCGCGTCATAGTCTGTCAGGTCGACAGGAACCAGCGTCGCAGATTGGCCGCCTGCGGCCTTGATGTCGTCGTCCAGCTCTTCCAGTCCGCCAACGGTCCGGGCAATGGCGATGACGTGCGCGCCGCGGCGACCCAGCTCCTTGGCAATCTGATAGCCGATGCCGCGAGACGCACCGGTGACGACCGCCACCTGACCTTCAAAATCTTGAGACATTCAGCTTCCTCAGCCTACTTCGACCAGACGGGGCGTTTGGGTGAACTCCTGTTCTTCGGACAGATCCGTAAGCGGAGTTGGGTAGTCGCCGGTAAAGCAATGATCGGTGAACTGCGGGTTGGTCTTGTCGCGTCCCTCATGGCCCATGGCCCGGTAGACGCCGTCAACACTCAGGAACGCCAGCGTGTCTGCGCCGATGTAGTTGCGCATTTCTTCCAGATTGTATTTGGCAGCAAGAAGCTTTTCACGAACCGGAGTGTCGATGCCGTAATAGTCCGAATAGCGGATCGGAGGGCTGGACAGGCGGAAGTGAACTTCCGAGGCACCCGCATCGCGGATCATCTGGACGATCTTCACCGAAGTCGTTCCGCGCACCAGACTGTCATCGATCAGAACGACACGCTTGCCTTCGATCTGGCTCCTGTTGGCCGAATGCTTCAGCTTGACGCCAAGCGTCCGGATCGCTTGCGTCGGCTCGATGAAGGTACGGCCGACGTAGTGGTTTCGAATGATGCCCAGTTCGAAGGGAATGCCAGCTTCCTGGGAATAGCCGAGGGCCGCAGGCACACCGGAATCGGGAACCGGCACCACCACATCGGCTTCAACCGGTGCCTCACGCGCGAGCTCTCGGCCGAACTCCTTGCGCACGTCATAGACGCTGCGTCCGCCCAGGATCGAATCGGGGCGTGAAAAATAGATGTATTCGAAGATGTCCGGACGGGCAGGGCGCTTGCCAAAGGGGAAGAAGGATTCGATGCCGCCCGGCGTGCACACGATCACTTCGCCGTTTTCGATCTCGCGAATGAAGGTGGCGCCGATGATGTCTAGTGCACAGGTCTCCGAGGCAAGCACGGGCGCGCCATTGAGGTCGCCGAGAACAAGAGGGCGAATGCCGAAGGGGTCGCGCGCGCCGATCAGTTTCTTGCGCGTCAAAGCGACCAGCGCGTAGGCGCCTTCCATTTTGGAAATCGCCTCGACAAAGCGGTCGACGATTTTCTTTTCACGAGAACGGGCCAGAAGCTGAAGAACAACTTCGGAATCCGACGTGGACTGGCAGATTGCACCGTCTTGAATGAGCTGCCGGCGCAGCGTCATGGCATTGGTGAAATGTCCATTGTGACAGATCGAGATGCCGCCGCCTTCGAGTTCCGCGAACAGCGGTTGCACGTTGCGCAGGATCGTCTCGCCGCTTGTGGAGTATCTCACATGCCCAATGGCGGCCATGCCTGTCAGCCGGGCCATGGTCTCGGCGTTGGAGAAGTGATCGCCAACAAGCCCGAGATGGCGCTCGGCGCGGAACTGGTCATTGTCGTAGGTGACGATGCCGGCAGCTTCCTGGCCACGGTGCTGCAGGGCATGAAGCCCGAGTGCAGTCAGCGCACTTGCGTCCTCATGACCGAGGACGCCGAAGACGCCACACTCTTCCTGCAGCCGGTCGGCATTGGGATCGAAGCACTCATTGAGATCGGTCTCGCCCAGCATGGCGAAGCTCCTTGTGTTACCACGCGTCAAGCCGCGCAGGGCATCGTAAATCGTAACGTCGGCGCTGGACCACGAGCGTTTTACCGCTCCGGTCTGGGATCAGTTGCTGCCGGTGGTGAGCTGTTCTAGCCCTTGCCGTTCGGAAGCACTGTATCCAGCTTCTTCCTCGCCTTCACCCTCGCCACCTGTCGTGCCAGCGGCGTTGCCATCGCGAAGCTTGTCCATGATTGCGCGCTCGGGATCCTCTGGCAGCACGGCTACAAGCCGTTCTCCCACGGAAATCAGGATCGGGCGGGACTTCGCCTTGAGCACCCAATTCGGCTGCTGTTCCGGCTGAACGAACCAGTTGAAGAACATCAGCGCCACGACGACGAGCAGCATGCCGCGCACGGCTCCGAAGACGAAACCGAGTGTCCGGTCCAGAGCGCCGATCCGGCTGTCCAGAACGAAGTCGGAAATCCGCATGGTGATGTAGGAGACGATCAACAGCGTCACGATAAAGACGACGGCGACGGATGCGCCGAGCGCCACGAGGTCGTGAGCGATATACTGCTTCGCGTAGGGCAGAACCTGCTTGTAGAGGAGGAAGGCGGCAGCAGCGGCTGCGACCCAGGACGCGATGGACAGGACCTCACGCACAAAACCGCGGATCATGGCCAGCACAGCCGAGATGAGCATGATGACGAGAAGTATTCCGTCGAGCAGCGTGATCGGCATGTGTCTGTTCAGTCCCCGGTCCGGGCCTGCCACGGCGCGTCATGCGCCGGGTCGGCTTCATAAGGCAATGGGTTTTGATACTCAGGCGTCTGCGCCCGAACCACCCTTTGCCGCAATTTTGGCGATGAAACCCCCGAGTTCCTCGAGGCCCGTCGCCGCGAAATCCGTACGCCTTCCGTCTTTCAGGTTTCCCTTCGGACAGAATGCCTTGTCGAAACCCAGTTTATGGGCTTCTTTCAGCCTTGATTGCGCCTGAGCAACAGGTCGTATCGCTCCCGACAGACTGATCTCGCCGAAATAGACGCAATTGGCCGGGAGGGCAAGCCCGCTGAGTGAGGAGACAAGCGCCGCCGCGACAGCCAGATCCGCTCCCGGTTCATTGATTTTAAGCCCTCCGGCGACATTCAGATAGACGTCGTGCTGAGAAAAGCGAACCCCGCAGCGCGCTTCCAGCACGGCCAGGATCATCGAAAGGCGGGCAGAGTCCCAGCCGATCACGGCGCGCCGGGGTGTGCCGAGCGGCGAGGGGGCGACGAGTGCCTGCACCTCAATCAGCAGGGGACGCGACCCTTCTAGCCCGGCGAAAACGGCAGCACCCGGCGAGTTGGTCGATCGTTCACCCAGGAAAAGCGCCGAAGGATTTGCTACTTCCGAGAGACCGGAACCGGTCATTTCGAAGACACCGATCTCATCGGTGGCTCCGAAACGGTTTTTCACCGATCTCAGAATTCGGAATTGATGCGCGCCATCGCCTTCGAAGTAAAGAACGGCATCGACCATATGTTCCACGACCCGCGGTCCTGCAATCTGACCGTCCTTGGTGACGTGGCCGACGAGAACAAGAGTCGTGCCGAACTTCTTGGCATAGCGGACCATCGCCTGGGCTGACGCGCGAACCTGGGTCACTGTTCCAGGAGGAGAATCGGCCTGTTCGGTCCACAGGGTCTGGATTGAATCCAGGATCAACAGGGCAGGCGGTTCGCCATCCTGCAGGGTGGCCAATATGTCCTCGACGCTGGTTTCAGCTGCAAGAGCCACCGGCGCATCGGTAAGACCGAGGCGCTCCGCGCGCAGACGCACCTGGCCGATGGCTTCCTCGCCGGAGATATAAACAGCCTTGTGCCCCAGACGGGCGAACGCGGCAGCGGCCTGGATCAGGAGCGTCGACTTGCCAATACCAGGGTCACCGCCGACGAGCAGAGCCGAACCACGGACGAAGCCTCCGCCGGTGACCCGGTCGAGTTCCTTGATTCCGCTCTTGATCCTGGGGGCTTCCTTGGTGTCCCCCTGAAGCCCGACCAAGGGAACGATACGGCCCTTACTCGGTTTGGTCTTGGCCGGACCGCCACCAACACCGCCACTGACTTGTTCTTCGACGATGGAGTTCCACTCGCCGCAGGATTCGCAGCGTCCCGTCCACTTGGGATAGACAGCTCCGCATGACTGGCAAACGAAGCTTGTGGAACGGCGTGCCATCAGACTGAAACTCCTCAGCGCTCTTGTGGCGCGGGCAGGGCGGCGTAGCGGCGATAATAGCGTCGCCCAAGACCAGTGAGATATTCGTAGTCAATGGTCTCGGCATAAGCTGCCAGGTCGGAGGCCGCAACATTAGGGCCGAGCATTTCCACAAAGGAGCCGCGCGCGACGGCATCATCTGGAACGTCAGTCACATCCAAAGCGATCATGTCCATTGAGACACGGCCGATCAGCGGAACTTTATGGTTGCCGATGACACCAAAGCCGCCCGGTCGATCGTCGCTGGATCCGGCGCGGCGATGCAGCCCGTCCGCATAACCGGCCGCAACCAGCGCAACCTTGCTGTCTCGGGTCACGGTCTCCGCCCCGCCGTAGCCAATTGTCTGGCCCTTGGGCACGTGGCGGAGCTGCATGACCCGGGCCTCGACCATGGCAACGGGGTTCATGACGTTCGCAGCGGTGTCGAGTGCCTTGCCGCCGTAGAGCGAGATGCCCGGCCGTGCGAGATCGAAATGATAGTCCGGTCCGAGAAAAACGCCGGCCGAGTTGGCCATCGAGCGCGGAAGGTGGTCGAAGGGCTGGGTCGCGGCGATAAACGTATTGAGCTGCTGACGATTGAGGGGGGCTTCCGGGTCGGAGCCGCAGGCCAAATGGGTCATGAGCAGGGCAATGTCGAAACTGCCTGTCAGGTCTTTCTGCGCCATGACATCTGCGAATTCGTCCGGGTCCATGCCGAGACGGTTCATGCCTGTGTTCAGCTGAAGAGCGGCAGGAAACGCTCTGTTTTCACCTTTGCAAAAGTCTGCCCATTCCTGAACCTCTGCGATACAGTTCAACACCGGAATGAGGTTGCCGGCCGCAAGGTCCGTTGCGGCACCGGAAAAGAGCCCGCCCAGAACATATACAGTGGCATCAGGCAGCGCCGAGCGGACCAAGGCGCCTTCCTCTGGCAAGGCAACGAAAAACGTCGTGCAGCCGGCTGCCCACAAACGCTGTGCCGTGCTCGTGGTGCCGGTCCCGTAGGCATCGGCCTTGATCGTCGCAGCGCACGCCGTACCCGGCTTCAAGAGCCCCTTCAGAAGGGACCAGTTCGCTGCGATGGCATCGCGGTCGATGGTCAGACGCCCGCCGGCGAGTTTCTCAGATGCGCACATGACGTCCTGCAAGGAGCTGCCTCTTGAAGTCCTGTTGAAAGAATCGGCCACTCAGCCGACCCGACAAGGTCAGAGTAGGCCCAACGCAAACGCCAGGCTACGGCCTTTGCGCGTTTGGATGTCGCAGAAACGGTCTCCGAAAAGGCGTGTCCTAGTCGTGCCGGTCCGGCATGTAGTCGTCTTGTGCGAGGTCCGAGAAGCGTGTGTACTGGCCTTCGAAGTGCAGGTTGACCGTGCCGGTTGGTCCATGACGCTGCTTGGCGATGATGATTTCTGCCTTGCCTTTGACCCGCTCGACCTTGTCGCGCCAAACCTCATGTTCCGGGGAGCCTTCTTCGGGCTCCGTCTTCGACAGGTAATACTCATCTCGATAGATGAACATGACCACATCGGCGTCCTGCTCGATCGAACCGGATTCACGAAGGTCAGAAAGTTGTGGGCGCTTGTCATCGCGGTTTTCCACCTGACGCGAGAGCTGAGACAAGGCCAGGATCGGAACATTGAGTTCCTTCGCCAGCGCCTTCAGGCCCGTGGTGATTTCCGTCACCTCTTGAACGCGGTTGCCAGCAGTCTTGGATGTGCCCGAAAGAAGCTGGATGTAGTCAACCACGATCAAATCGAGGCCGCGCTGGCGCTTTAGCCGCCGCGCACGAGCGACAAGGGAGGCGATTGAGATGCCACCGGTCTGGTCGACGTGCAGGGGAACAGTCTGCATGTGCTGGGCAGCGCCCGCCAGTTTGGTGAACTCTTCCTCGGTAATGTCTCCACGCCGGATCTTCGACGAGGAAACCTCTGTCTGCTCTGAGATGATACGTGTTGCCAGCTGTTCGGCCGACATCTCAAGCGAGAAGAAGCCGACGACGCCACCGTTCATCGTTTTCAGCGAGCCGTCTGGTTGTTCCTCGGCCTGAAAGGCCTGAGCAATATTATAGGCAATGTTCGTCACCAGCGAGGTTTTGCCCATCGCGGGACGAGCTGCCAGAACAATCAAATCCGAGTGCTGCAGGCCGCCCATAAGCCGGTCAAGATCGGTCAGACCGGTCGAAATGCCGGACAATGCGCCTTCACGATTCCAGGCCGCATGAGCCATCTCGATAGTTTCGGTAAGAGCGTCACCGAAGCTGACGAAACCACCTTCTTGCCGTCCCGTTTCCGCCAGCTCGAACAGACGGCGTTCCGCATCATCAATCTGCTGGTTGGGTGGAACGTCAATGGGCGCGTCATAGGCGATGTTGACCATGTCTTCGCCAATGCGGATCAGGTTCCGGCGCATGGCCAGATCATAGATCGTGCGGCCATAGTCTTCCGCGTTGATGATCGATGCCGAATCCGCTGCGAGCCTCAACAGGAACTGTGTTGCGCTGAGCTCGGCAATCTTGGTGTCTGCAGGGTAGAAGGTCTTCAGGGTGATCGGCGAGGCCGTCTTGCCTGCCCGGATCAGCTGCCCGATCTTTTCGTAGATATCCTGATGCGGAGGAACGAAGAAATGGAAAGGCTCGAGAAAGTCAGAAACGCGATAGTAGGTCTCGTTGTTGACCAGAATCGCGCCGAGGAGCTGGCGCTCAGCTTCCGCATTGTGCGGCGCCAGGCGCTGTGTAGCATCTTCAGTTTCAACTGACTGTAGTTTGCCCTTCATGACGTCCCCCGAATGACCCGTGCGGGTATCGTCTAACCGGATCTTTGGCGGCGCTTCAAGGAATCAAAAATCTTGACTCCGATTCCCTTAGCCGGGTCGAAATCATCGGGGAAATCTGGAGCAACATCTTGACGTCGCAGGCAGAAAGAGACTCGGACGCTTGGTGGGCTTACTCATTGAAATAGTTAATAAAAATTAACGCATGCGCAAAAACGAGGTAAACTTCTGGGTTTCTTCCTGTGCGGCCCGGTTTCCGTCAGGGAGGCGGATATCCCCCAGGTTGAAGTGCCTTGAAAACAAAAACGGCGCCCCGAGGAGCGCCGTTCTGGATTTGGTAAGGGGAGAGGTCCGAAGCCGATCAGGCTTCTTCTTCCTCGGCAGCTTCCTCAGAAGCTTCGCCTTCTTCACCTTCACCCTCGGTCTCGTCTTCTTCGTCTTCCTCGAATTCGAAGATGTCCTGCTCGGGTGCGGTGAGATCTTCACCGGCAGCCTGACGGGTTGCTTCGTCTTCGGAGCGTGCGACGTTGATCACGACCGTGACTTCGACTTCCGGATGCAGGGCAACCAGAACGTTATGAAGACCGATGGTCTTGATCGGTGTGTTGAGCTCAACCTGGCTGCGCGCAACAGAGAAACCAGCTGCGGTAAGGCCTTCAGCGATATCGCGTTTGGAAACAGAACCGTAGAGCTGGCCGGTTTCACCAGCAGAACGGATCATGACCTGGCTTTCGCCGTCGAGCTTGGCGGCAACAGCAGATGCTTCTTCGCGGCGCTCGAGGTTGCGGGCTTCCAGCTGGGCACGCTGGCCTTCGAACTTGGCCATGTTGGCCTTGTTTGCGCGAAGAGCCTTGCCCTGAGGCAGAAGGAAGTTGCGGGCATAGCCGTCACGAACGCGGACGGTGTCGCCCATCTGTCCGAGCTTGGCGATGCGCTCAAGAAGGATAACTTGCATTGGAGTAACTCCTGCGGTCTGTCCCGCCCTTCAAAGGCGGTTAGAGGCCGATCACAAGGGATCCGGTCGGCCTCAATCCGGGAGCCCGGGGAAGTCCCCGGGCTTGGGTCAGCTTAGCTGATGACGAAAGGCAGCAGGCCAAGCAGGCGAGCGCGCTTGATGGCACGGGCCAGCTCACGCTGCTTCTTTGCAGAAACGGCGGTGATACGGCTCGGTACGATCTTGCCACGTTCGGAAATGTAGCGCTGCAGGAGGCGAACGTCCTTGTAGTCGATCTTCGGTGAATTCTCACCGGAGAACGGGCAGGTCTTCCGACGACGGAAGAACGGACGACGGCTCGGAATCTGTGCGATATCAACCATGATCTGTTACTCCCCTTCTGCACGACGCGGAGCGCGTTCGCCCCGATCGCCACCACGACCACCGCGGTCGCCGCCACGCTCACCACCGCCAAAGCGGTCGCCGCGTCCACCACGACGATCGTCGCGGTCGCGCTTCTGCATCATTGCTGACGGCTCATCGTCCAACTCGTCGACCTTGAACGTCATGAAGCGAAGAACGTCTTCGTTCAGGCCCATCTGACGTTCCATCTCGGCAACCGCTGCATGCGGAGCGTCGAGGTTCATCAGCGTGTAGTGAGCCTTGCGGTTCTTCTTGATGCGGTATGCGAGGGAGCGAAGTCCCCAAGTTTCCACCTTGCCGACAGTTCCACCAGCGGTTTCGATCAAACCTTTGAACTGTTCGACGAGGGCTTCGACCTGCTGGGCCGAAACGTCCTGGCGAGCCAGGAACACGTGCTCGTAAAGAGGCATGGAAAAAAGCCTTTCCTTGGTTTCAATTCGGAAACTGGCGCGAAGCCTCCTCGTGACCTCCGGAAAGGAACGAGAATTCTAAAACGAGAGCGGAGACACGGGAAGACAGACAGTTTTATGTGCCCTGACGTTTGCACGCCCTTCCGTTCAGCCCCCGGCCAAGTTTCCGGTTGCGTCGCGGGGTATACCCGATCTTCGCGGAAATGCAAGGCACTTCGGACACGTCAGGCAGACTGGAACGGTCCGCCTAGCCTTGGGGTGCCGGGTCTATGGGTTTGAAGATGGTCTCGATCGCTTCAAACATTGTATTATACAGCCCGACCTCATCCTTGGTGAAATCTCCGGCCGGCACGGCCTTCTTGGCTTCGTTGATCAGATCAGCCTTGATGGCCTCCAGATCAATGTCTGTCGTTTCTGCAAGATGTGTGAGTTCCAGATGCAGCCGCTTTGCCACGCCGGCATAGGCTACGATCGCTGTCGCCATCTGCTTTGGTTCTTTCGGCAGAGGAATCGTGATGCTGGCCATTTCGTTTCTCCGGTCCCTGGTCACAAACGAACTGGAACCTAGCCTATCAGGTTGCTGTCTTGAAACACCTTGAATACGGGCAAATCGGGCCGCAGCTCTTGACAGTCATGGGTGCTCCGTACGATAGCCTCGCGCCCAAGAGTGGATTTTCCGATCTTCCACAGCCATTGTGTCAGCTGGCCGGGCCATACAGTTCCCGTAAGCCTGATAATAAAAACAAGAGAACAAGTCGTCGGAGGCACGTCTCGCATGAGCATCGCATTCACGTTTCCCGGACAGGGAAGTCAGGCCGTTGGCATGGGCAAGGTTCTGGCTGATACCTATCCCGAAGCTAGGGCAGTCTTTGAAGAAGTAGATGACGCGCTTGGTCAGAAGCTTTCCGATGTCATGTGGAACGGCCCGGAGGCCGATCTGACGCTGACAGCCAATGCGCAGCCTGCGCTCATGGCGGTCAGTCTGGCGACCATGCGTGTTCTGGAATCAAAAGGTCTTGACCTGGCGGGAAGCGTCAGTTTTGTCGCAGGTCACTCGCTTGGCGAATATTCCGCTTTGGCTGCAGCTGGCGCTTTTGATGTTGCGACAGCAGCTCGGCTTCTTCGCGTGCGCGGCGATGCCATGCAAAATGCCGTTCCGGTCGGTCAGGGCGCGATGGCAGCGCTTCTGGGGCTTGATTTCGAAGCGGCCCAGGAAGTTGCCAGCGAAGCAGCGCAGGGTGAGGTCTGTCAGGCAGCGAACGACAATGCGCCGGGTCAGGTTGTCGTGTCCGGTCATGTTGCAGCTGTTGAGCGCGCAATTGACATTGCGAAGGCAAAAGGTGCGCGCCGCGCATTGTTGTTGCCGGTCAGTGCCCCGTTTCACTGTTCATTGATGGCGCCGGCTGCAGATGCCATGGCCGAAGCGCTTGCAGGCGCTGAGATCAAGGCGCCCAAGGTGCCCCTGGTGGCAAACGTTCTGGCGCAGCCCATCTCCGACACGGGTGAGATCCGCAAGCGTCTGGTCGAGCAGGTGACGGGAACCGTCCGCTGGCGCGAGTCCGTCGAATGGCTCGCGGGCGAGGGCGTCGATACACTCGTTGAGGTTGGTACTGGCAAGGTCCTGACCGGTATGGTCAAGCGTATCGCCAAGGAAACGGCTGGAATCGCAGTCAATTCGCCCGAAGACATCGACGCTCTCATTGAAAAATTGAACGGCTGATCCCAAGCTTTAAGGCTTGGGTCGCGATCCAAAGGAAGGAAGCTCCATGTTCACCCTCGAGGGGAAAGCAGCGCTCATCACGGGTGCCACCGGCGGAATTGGCGAAGCCATCGCACGCGCACTTCATGCTCAGGGCGCGACCGTTGCCCTGTCCGGCACGCGCGCGGAAAAGCTGGAAATTCTCGCTGCTGACCTTGGCGAACGCGCCTTCGTAACGCCTGCCAATCTCTCCGATCGTGCCGCCGTCGACGCGCTGCTCCCGGCGGCTGAAGAGAAACTCGGCAAGGTCGACATTCTGGTCAACAACGCCGGAATCACCCGCGACAACATCTTCATGCGTATGAAAGACGACGAGTGGGACCAGGTTCTGGAAGTGAACCTCACGTCCGGTTTCCGCCTATGCCGCGCCGCCATCAAGGGCATGATGAAACGTCGGACAGGCCGTATCATTGGAATTACCTCTGTTGTCGGTGTCACCGGGAACCCCGGGCAGACAAACTATGCGGCGGCCAAGGCCGGTATGATCGGCATGTACAAGTCGCTTGCTCGGGAAGTCGCCAGCCGCAACATAACCGTCAACACCGTTGCCCCTGGTTTCATCGAGACGGCCATGACCGACGAGCTGAATGACAAGCAGAAGGAATCAATTCTGCAGAGCGTTCCGGCAGGCCGCTTGGGCAAAGCGGACGAGATCGCGGCCGCTTCCGTTTATCTTGCCAGTGATGAAGCGGCTTATGTCTCCGGGCAGACGCTGCACGTCAATGGCGGCATGGCCATGATTTAAAAGGCGGAATTTTATTTCCGGCAAAAAGAAACCAGACCGCGTACGCGCGGTCGGGAGCGGCTGGTCAAGGCAGATAAAGTGTGTTACCTAGCCGCCGATTGTTCGAAGGGATAGGGTGACGAGCTGTTTTGCAGATCCGGTCCTTCCAGAACGTGTTCAACGCCGTGAAGGTTCGAGGCTCCCACAAGGAGGATGGACCTTTCCCGTGCAATGTGCAGATAGACATTCCGGTGATTAAGTCGACAAACTGGTGGAACTGGTGACTCGGCTTTAAGACTGTAAACTCAGGGAAGTAGAAAATGAGCGATATCGCGGATCGAGTTAAGAAAATCGTTGTCGAGCACCTCGGCGTAGACGCTGAAAAGGTTGTGGAAGCTGCAAGCTTCATCGACGATCTGGGCGCAGACAGCCTCGACACCGTTGAACTCGTCATGGCTTTCGAAGAAGAATTCGGTGTAGAAATTCCGGATGACGCAGCTGAAACCATCCTGACGGTTGGCGATGCTGTTAAGTTCCTGGAAAAGAACGCCGGCTAATTCGCCGGACTTGATGACGAATGGACGGGCAGGCAAGACCGATTTCGGCTGTCTGCCCGAAACAAGTGCGGGTTCATGAGGCGAGTTGTTGTAACAGGATTGGGCATGGTGTCTCCGCTTGGCGGAAACGTTGATGTCTCTTGGAAGAAGATCCTCGAAGGTAAGAGTGGTGCCAACAAGGTCACCAACTTCAAGGTCGACGACCTGGCATGCCAGATCGCAGCACAGATCCCGCGCGATCCATCGGCCGAAGGGGCATTCAACCCCGACGACTGGATGGAACCCAAAGAACAGCGCAAGGTCGATGATTTCATCATCTATGCCCTTGCCGCATCCGACCAGGCGCTGGCTGACAGCGGCTGGAAGGCAGAGACTTATGAAGACCAGATTCGCGCTGGTGTTCTGATTGGCTCCGGCATCGGTGGCCTTCAGGGTATCGAGGAAGCCGCGCATGTTCTGGCCGACAAGGGGCCGCGGCGCCTGTCGCCATTCTTTATTCCCGGCCGCCTGATCAATTTGGCGGGCGGCTATGTCTCCATCCGCCACGGCCTCAAAGGCCCGAACCATGCGGTCGTGACCGCGTGTTCGACTGGCGCGCATGCCATTGGTGATGCCTCCCGTCTTATCGCTTTCGGCGATGCCGATGTGATGGTTGCCGGTGGAACGGAATCGCCTGTTTGTCGCCTGTCGCTTGCTGGCTTTGCCGCATGTCGGGCGTTGTCCACCGGATTTAACGACCAGCCTGAAAAGGGTTCACGTCCTTATGACAAGGACCGCGATGGCTTCGTCATGGGCGAGGGTGCAGGCGTTGTCGTGCTTGAAGAGTACGAGCATGCGGTCGCGCGCGGCGCCAAGATCTACGCCGAAATCGTCGGTTACGGACTGTCGGGCGATGCGCACCACATTACGGCTCCTGCGTCGGATGGCGACGGTGCCTATCGTTGCATGGAAGCAGCTCTCAAGCGAGCTGGTGTGAGCGCGGCGGATGTTGATTACGTGAATGCTCACGGCACATCGACACCGCTTGGTGATGAAATCGAGCTGGGGGCGATCACGCGCCTTGCTGGCGATTCCGCATCCAGGCTGACAATGTCGTCGACGAAATCGTCTGTTGGCCACTTGCTCGGGGCTGCGGGTGCCGTGGAAGCGATCTTCTCCGTGCTTGCCATTCGTGACAGCATGGCGCCGCCGACGATCAATCTCGACAATCCATCGGTTGAGACCGAGATCGATCTTGTGGCGCACAAGCCCAAGGCAATGAACATTGATGTGGCCCTGTCGAATTCGTTCGGTTTCGGTGGCACCAATGCCTCCTTGGTGTTCAAGAAAGTTGCGGCGTAAGCGCCGCACCCGCAAGTCGCCGTCTAGCGTGAGCTGAGACGGCGTTTTTCTTCGGCAGCGCCTTTTTTACGCTATGAGTATTTGATGAGCTGCGCCGGAGTGGTCGACCGGATGTGATCCGGACTTATCAGGAGGAGCGTTTTAGATGCGCATCAAGCCGAAAAGCCCGCGCGAAGCGATCCAGCCAGAACAAGCGCCGGGACCTCCTCCGCGCTCTCGCCACGTTCGAAATCCAGTCGTGATCCTGATCAATATGGTCATCTCGATCACGGTTCTTTCGCTGCTCGGAGCCGGCGCAGCGGTCTACTTCGGCAAGCAGGTCTTCGAGCAGGCTGGTCCGCTCAGCGAGGACCGCACTGTCGTGATCGCCTCCGGCTCTGGTCTTTCCGGCATCACCGAACGGTTGAAGGCGCAAAATGTTATCGAGGACACACTCGTTGACGAGTTGATCTTCAATGCCGGTGTGCGATTTTACAAGAACGCAACGAAACTGAAGGCGGGAGAATATGCCTTCAAGGCCGGAACCAGCATGCAGGATGTCATGACTGATCTGGTTGAGGGCAATGCGGTAACTCACTCGGTAACGGTGCCGGAAGGCTGGTCGACAGCGCAAATTCTGGAGCGCGTTCGCTCCCACCCGGTCCTGGTTGGCGAAATTACAGAGGTGCCGGAAGAAGGTGTGCTTCTGCCGGAGACATACACGTTTACCCGCGGCAGCTCCCGCCAGCAGATCATCGACCAGATGACGGAGGCCCAGAGTGCTCTTTTGTCCGACATCTGGGACCGGCGCAGCGAAGATCTTCCGATCGAGACGCCAGAAGAACTGGTGATCCTGGCAAGCATCGTCGAGAAGGAAACCGCCAAGGCGGATGAGCGTCCAAGAGTGGCAGGCGTCTTTGTCAACAGGCTCAATCGGAACATGCGGCTGCAGTCCGATCCGACGATTCTTTACGGTATCCATGGCGGTGAAGCCTGGTTGAAAGACCGGTCAGCGATCAAGCAATCCGAGTTGAGAAAAGAGACTCCGTACAACACCTATCAGATCAACGGCTTGCCGCCGGGCCCTATTGGAAACCCCGGCCGCGCCGCGATGGAAGCTGTTGCAAATCCATCTCGCACCAAGGATCTATACTTTGTCGCAGACGGCACCGGCGGGCATATTTTCGCCGAGACGTACGAGCAACATCAGGCAAACGTGCGCAAGTGGCGACAGATTGAGCGGGAGCGGCGTGAGGCCGAGAAGAACCAGCCCGCCTCACAATCGAACTGAGTGGAGAACGAGATGACGCTTGCCAGCATGACAGGGTTTGCCCGTATCCAGGGCGAAGCAGGCGTCGTCCGCTGGACCTGGGAGTTGAGATCCGTCAACGGCAAGAACCTGGACGTCAGGATCCGTATACCGGCAGGCCTGGAAAATCTTGAACAAAAGATCCGTGAACGATGCGCGGAGGTGCTCAAGCGCGGCAACGTTTCCGTTGGTCTGTCCATGAAGCGAGATGAGGGAGAAGCAGCCCTTACGGTGAATGAGAGCGCGTTGGAATCTGTTCTGGAAGCAATTGAGCTTCTGCGGTCTCGCGTTCCGGACGTTGCGCCCCCGACCCTTGATGGCATTCTGGCTCAAAAGGGCGTCTTCGAGCTCAAGGAGCAGGACGACGACGAGGAAACCCGGGCAGCGATGTTCGTGGAACTTCTGGCTACCCTGGACAAGGCGCTCGATGAGCTTGTGGCCATGCGCCGCGGTGAAGGTGCGGCCATCAACGCCATCGTCACACAGCAGATCGATACGGTTGCGAGCCTGACGGGGCGGGCCGAGGGTTTGCCCTCGCGCCAGCCTGAAGCGATCAAGGCGCGCCTTTCTGCGCAGGTGGCCGAGTTGCTGGACGCCGCAGGTGGCGCCTTGGACCCGCAGCGTCTTCATCAGGAAGCTGCAATCCTCGCCACGAAGGCAGATATTCGTGAAGAGATTGATCGGCTTCATGCGCATGTGGACGCCGTGCGCGAACTGCTTGCTGCCGGCGGCGCCATTGGCCGACGTCTCGACTTCCTGGCGCAAGAATTCAACCGCGAAACCAATACGCTTTGCTCGAAATCGAATGACGTTGAGCTGACGGCCATCGGCCTTGACCTCAAAGCCGTCATCGACCAGATGCGCGAGCAGATACAGAACCTGGAGTAGGGTCATGTCCGAGACACCGGCTGAAAAATCAAGCACGATGGTCAGTGCTGATCAGGCCGAGCGAGAGCGGCGCGGCCTGATGCTGGTTCTGTCGTCGCCCTCGGGCGCGGGCAAATCGACGATTGCCCGCATGCTTCTGGAGCGGGAAGACAATCTGGACCTGTCGATCTCTGTCACGACCCGCCCGCGGCGCTCCAACGAGGTGGATGGCGTTCACTATCATTTCCGTACGCCTGAAGCGTTTGAGGACATGAAGGAGCAGGGCGAGTTGCTGGAATGGGCCGAAGTGCACGGCAACTTCTATGCGACACCTCGCGGGCCCGTCGAAGACACTATCGAGGGTGGCAAGGACATCCTCTTCGACATTGATATTCAGGGCACGTTTCAGCTCTATGAGAAGATGCGTGAGGACGTTGTCTCTGTCTTCATTCTTCCTCCGTCCATCGACGAGATGAAGGCGCGGCTGCGTGGTCGCGGAGAAGACCCGGAAGAGGTCATCATGCGTCGCCTGGAAACGGCGGTCGGCGAGATGCGTCACTGGTCGAAGTACGACTATGTGGTCGTCAATGAGGACCTTGAGCGCGCTTATCAGAACGTGCGTTCCATCCTCAAGGCCGAACGCCTGAAGCAGAAGCGCTCCGGCGCCGTTGCCAAGCTCATGAATGGTATGGTTGAAGACCTGCAGGAAGCGCTGAAGCGGGGGCGCTAGCGTTCTGCATAGCGGTTTGCGAGCCTTACAAAGCCTTCTATGTCGATTTCTTCCGCCCGCGCGGTGGGGCGAAGTCCTGCCGCCTCGATCAGGTCATCTGCCGGGCCACCGAGTGACTTGAGGCTGGCGCGCAGCATCTTGCGGCGCTGACCGAAGGCTGCAGCAGTCACCTTCTCAAGCATCTTCAAAGAGCAGGGGAGAGGCGTATCGCGCGGGGTTAGCTGGACCACGGTGGACGTCACCTTGGGCGGTGGTGTGAAGGCCTTGGGGTTGAGATCGAACAGCATGCTTGCGTTCGTGCGCCATCCGGTCAGGACGCCGAGCCGGCCATAGGCCTTTGACCCTTGCCGGGCAACGATCCGCTCGCCCACTTCCTTCTGGAACATCAGAGTTAGGGAAGACCAGAAGGGTGGCCAATCCTCGGTGGTGATCCAATTGAGCAGAAGCTGCGTGCCCACATTGTATGGAAGGTTCGCGACAATCTTGATCTTGTCACCTCCGGCAAGAGCGACCGGATCGATCTTCAGCGCATCGCCTTCGATGACTTCGAGACGGCCATCATAGTGGTCGGATATCTCTGACAGGGCAGGCAGGCAGCGCGTGTCCTTCTCGATGGCGATGACACGTTTGGCACCAGCGGCAAGAAGCGCACGCGTGAGGCCCCCGGGACCTGGGCCAATCTCCAGAACGGTACAGTCATCTAATGGCGCGGCTGCCCGCGCAATTCTGGATGTAAGATTGAGATCAAGAAGAAAGTTCTGTCCCAGCGATTTCCGCGCATCAAGGCCATGGGTTGCGATGACCTCTCGCAGGGGAGGAAGATCGTCAATCTGCGCCATCAAAGAGTGCTCGGGTCGGAAAGGACGGCAGCCATGCGAAGCGACGCGGCAAAGCTGTCGGGCCGGGCCTTGCCGCTGCCAGCCAATGCATAGGCCGTTCCGTGATCGGGAGACGTTCTGACGAAGGGCAGGCCGAGTGTCACGTTGACGGACTCATCGAAGCCAATGGTCTTGGCAGGAACCAGGACCTGGTCATGATACATTCCAAGTGCGCAGTCATACTGCTGACGGGCTTGCGGGTGGAACATTGTGTCAGCGGGCAAAGGTCCGGTGGCGTCGATGCCTTCCGAACGCAACCTCTCTATCGCTGGCGCAATAACTGACTGGTCCTCCGTGCCCATGGCGCCATTCTCGCCCGCATGCGGATTAAGGCCGCAGAAGGCCAGACGAGGCGCTGGGAAGCCAAAGCGCGTTTTCATGTCGTTTGCAGTAATACGTCCGGTTTCGACAATAAGCTCTTCTGTGAGCGCCTCAGGAACGTCCTTGAGTGCAATATGGATGGTGATTGGGACAACCATCAGTTCAGGTCCGGCGATCATCATGACGGGCCGATGCATACCTTCCGGCCAATGCGTATTGGCGAGATGCCCGAGAAATTCAGTGTGTCCGGGATAGGTGAAGCCTGCGTTATAAAGCGCTGCCTTGTTGATCGGGTTGGTGACGACACCGCCTGCACGCCCTTCACGAACATCCTCAACAGATGCTTCGATTGACGCGATCACGGCGTGAGCCGTTTCCACTACCTCTTCGCCCGGTCGGTCATCCACCGGATCGCCCGTCGCCACCACCGGCAGATACTTGGAAAAGCAGCCTGCCGCCTCTTCCGGCTCGACAACCTGGACCGGAACATCAATGCCCAACCGTCTTGCGCGGCGTCCAATAAACCCAGGGTCGCCGCGCAGATAAAACGTCGGAAGCGAGAGGCTTTTGCGCGCAGCCCACGACATCAGGGTGATATCCGGTCCGATGCCGGCCGGTTCGCCGCAGGTGACCGCCAGCGGCGTCTTGATGGATACCATAGACCTAGCGCTCTACGATCGTGGCACGCCGGCGCAGGTCCATCAGGTAGCGGCGGGACAGGGCTTCGCCTTCCTTCGCGCGCAGCTCGTTTTCCATCTCGGTTCGTGCAGCGATATCCGATTGAATTTCACGCTTGCTGCAGACGGCGATCATTTCGTAGCCACGACCGGTCTGTTGGGGTTTCGTCAAGCGCCCAGGTTCGGTGGAATTGATGCCGTCGCGCATGTTCTCTGGCAACTCGGTCTCGAGCCGCCGGCCAACAGGGCGCAGAACGACTTCGCTGTATTGTCCAAGAACAGACCCGGCTTGTTCGCAGCCGTTGAAGGCTTTGCGAATCTGATCGCTCTCGCGCTTGCGCTTGGATTTGAAACCGCCACTGGCCTTCTTCGGGACGACCACGATGACCTGCTTCAGATCATACTCGATGCTTGTATTCTGGTCTTTCTTGTCAGACTTGCGTAGCGCCGCGATCACATCGGACTCCGTGACCTTTACTTCGGCCTGGAAGCGGCTTCTCACAACCTGTGACCATGCAAGTTGTGCCTTGAGACGGTCCTTGAGCGTTTGCGGATTGACGCCACCCCGGCGCAATGCGCTCGACAATTGAGACTGGCTCATCTTCACGTTCCGGGCAATGTTGGCGTAGGCACCATCGATCTGGCTGTCAGAGATGGAAATGCGAACACGGGCCGCTTCGGTCAGCTTCAACTTGTCGTCGATAAGCTCCTGTTCAGCCATTCGCCGTGCCGTTGCGCCGCCCTTGCGCTGCGTCATTGTGATAAGGCGCGCGCGCTGTTGAATGTCATAGGAGGTGATCGCCTCATCGTTGACGATGACCTTGATCGAGGTCTGGGCAACAGCGCTCGGCAACGGGGTGCCCATGAGGACAAACGGAAGAAAAAGAGTAATAAACCTGAAGCGCATTGAAACCCTGTCCGCGCCGACGAAGCGGCCTGATGACTCACGTTTAACGTTGCCGATGATCTTGCACAAACTGGCGGCAAATTCAAAGAATGCCGTACTTTAGGACGCATGGATGTGTCGGAAACTTGGCAAAACCCGGAAATAAATGCGAGAGGCATCTCTTTTTATTGAACGCCAGTCGAAACCTGTGTGTTCCCGATCGTGCGCAGTCCAATCCGAAGGTAGAATGTTCGGTCTACATCTTCGTCGTTGTTTCGGCTCCGGTCCTCGGCATAGGACAACGACACCGAGAAGCCTTCGTCGTCATAGCCCAGTCCGAAACCGTCCTGAACCATGTCGAAGTTTTCAATGTCGTAGCGCAATGATCCAAATACGCGCCAGTTCTCCTTCAGCCGCAAGCTTGCAGAACCAAGGATTTCTTCCCGCGGGTCGTCGATCCCCAGACTTGGTTGCGCGTCAAGGAAGGCATATGCGATTGACGAGACCACCGGGCCATAGGTGCCCGTTGCTTGTGCCTCAAACCGACGGACCTGGAAATCCTCGTTGTCAAATCGAGCCTGGGCTCCAACGCGGACGCCATACTGCGTATCCAGGTAGAGGCTGCCAACATAGTCCGATTGATCGGTTTCGAGACCGGAATCCAGCGTCGCACCAAGGATGTCGGAGGTGGCATAAGAGTTTTCACCGCCGATCTGGTAGGAACGTCCGAACAAGGCGCTGAGATAGTACCCGCTGTTCAGCTGCAGTTTGTAGTTCAAACCGACGTTGACGCGTGATCCGCCTTCTGCCCGATCGAAACCGGAAAACTTGTCATAGTCAAAGAGTGTCGTCGCATCGAAAACGATACTCTGAGCGTCTTCGTTTGGCAGTTCACCAATCCGCTGTTCATTCGGCCGTACCACGATCTGGGCGACCGGTTCGAGGATCTGGTTGCCACCATCGAATGTGGCAATGAAGGGATAGCGATATTCGAGACCTGCTGCAGGCATCGCACGGCCTACAAAGGCTTCGCCCGTAAGCGCGGTCACATCTTCGTCGGCAGAAGCAAGGAAGAAAAGGTCACCGCGAACATAGGCAAAGGGCGTGAAGACCTGGCCGAGCGGGTCGATGAATGTACGGCGCCACTCTCCCTGCATCGAAAGACGGGAAAAGGTTCCATCAACACCCCGGAACTGGTCAACATCAGAACCTGTCGCCTGGAACGCGTCTGTTTCTGCGCGGGTCAGAGATGTGAAATTGCTTGTGAGGGACAGCTCTCCCCCGACAATGGGATCTGCGAAGACGTAGTCATAGTCGATGACTGGCAATACAAACGGCTGCTTGTCCTGAAGGGACTGACCAAGCGGCGAAAAGTTCGAACTTGGGTCGTTTTCCACGTCGCCCGTGTAGTCTTCCTGGGAGAGCGAGAAGGCGTAGCCGCGGAACGTCAGTCCATTGCGGACAGTATTGCCTTCCAGATAAATTTCTGAAGTCTCGCCGTTGTCGTCGAAGCTAACCGCCGAGTAGTCTTCCAGGAAAACACGGTCGCTCTTGTAGGTCAGGTTCCAGCCATAGTCCCAGTTTTCGGCAAGCTTGAAATTACCTGTGGTCTTTACGGCTCCGCGCCAGCGCCCGTCGCCACTGGTGTTGGCGAACTCGGACGGCCGCGCCTGAAACAGCCCCGCCGCGGCAATCGTATAGGATCCGGATACAAGCTTGTGACGGAAGGACACTTCTCCGAGCAGACCCTGCTTTGTCATCGGGGTGAGGGTCGTGGTCAGGTCGTAATTGGGGCTGAGCGCCCAATAGTAGGGAACGGTGACCCCATATCCAAGACTGTCGGACACGATACCGCCGGGCATGAGGAACCCTGACTTTCGCTTGACGGTTGGATCAGGCATCGAAAAGAAAGGTGCGTAGGCGATCGGTCTTCCGAAGAACTCAAGCGACGCATCTTCGTAGTAGATGGTCCGTTCTTTCTCGTCGTGAATGATCTTGGCAGCCCGAATACGCCACAAGGGAGGCTTGTTCGGCGGATTGGTCGGCTTTGTGTAGACCGTGTAAACACCATTCTCGAAAGTCGTGACATTTCCGTCTGTACGGCTGGCCCGTTCGGCCAGGAAACGGGTGCGCTCAGGCGTGTCAATCTGTAGCGCCCGGGCGAACCCCTCGGCAAGATCCTCCGACAGGATCATTTCCTGAGACTGGGCGACGGTGCCGTTCGGCTCGGTCATCACCACATTGCCGCGGGCGGTCAACGTTTGTGTGCCGCGATTGAAAACAATCTGCTGAGCTTCGACCGTATAGCCGTCGTAGAACACCTGCACGCTACCCGAGGCGACAATAACGTCGCGGTCGAAGTCATAGGTAATCTGGGCGGATTCCAGCATCATCTGCGCATCCGCGCTGACCTGGCTCGCAATCGTATCGGTTATGCTGCTCTGGGCGCGTGCCGAAGTGCTGAAGCCGACAGCACCTGTTGCCAAAGCAGAGATAGACAAGGAAAGGCCGAGCGACAGGGTTCGCGCTGCGGTTCTCATCCCGCGCGCGGCCAACCGATCATACGGTCCAGGAAAAATGTTCGAAGGACAATTCACGCGTTCTTCACCCATCTTCCTGATTCAGCAGGATGGTAAGCCCCATAAGCACTCCAAAAATCCCCGGAGCCCACGCAGCGACTGTGGGCGGGACGATGCCCGCTCCTCCGAAGTCCTTCGCGAGCTCAGATAGAACGTAAAGCACGAAGCCAGCAATGATTCCACCCAGAATCATTCCGCCGAGACCTCCAAAACGCGAAACCCTCAAAGAAACTGCCGCTGCAATCAAAATCATGGCCATCAAAAGCAGGGGACGGGCAAGAAGAGTTTGATATTGCAGAGCATACCGGTAGGCCGGCAATCCGGCGTTTCGAGCCAGTTCAATGAAACGTGGAAGTTTCCAGAACGAAATTGATTCGGGGGATCCGATGCTTTCACGCACCTCTGTGGCGGTCAGGTAGGTACTGACCTCGTAGCTTCCATAGGTCTGTGGATCACGCTCGGTGGTGTAGACCGTTGCATCTCTGAGATACCAGATCTGATTGCCCAACCTGGCCTCTCTCGCTTCGATGCGCTCTTGAAATGTGCCAGACTTGTCGAATGTGAAAATCGTAACTGTCAGCAGTTGTTCGCCGCCATTGAGCAGCTGTTTCGCGAGCATGACCGATTCTCCGTCCAGCCCATCCTGGCGGACCCAGACATCACCAGTTGTCTGCAGCAACAGCCCCTGGTCAGAGCCGAACAGGCCCGCAGCAGCTTCGTCGGATTTTTGTTGCAACCAGACCGCAGCCGGATTGTAGACCGTGACGGAGAGGGTGCCGAGCACGAGACCGACCAGAAGGGCCGGAAGCGTGAATTGCCACACGGAGATGCCGGCGGCGCGGGTAACAACAAGTTCCAGGGCGCGGCTGAGGCTCACAAAGGCGGCTATGGAGCCGAAGAGAACGGCAAAGGGGATCACCTGTTCGAGCAACAGCGGAACGCGCAATAGCGAGATCAGACTGACGCGTAGAACCGAGAAACCATCCCGGTCGCCTCCACGCCGGACAAGTTCGAGGACGTCGAACAAAAAGATCAGGACTGTCGCGAGCAGGAAAAGACCCAGGATCGCCTTTAAAAAACGACCTGAAAAATAAAGTCCGAGAGTTCGGCCGAGGATCATGGCTTATGACGCTCCGCCAGTGTTGTGACCATTCAAACGCGCGGAGAGTTTGTCGATCATCATCGAGAGACCGTCGACAGCTTCCCTGATCCAGCTCGGCATTGGCATGTGCTCGTCACGCATGATTGCCCAGAGCGCCAGCACAATACCGGCAATCGGTACGAAATAGAGCAAGATCAGAAGGGTGGAATTGGACCCGGTGATCGCAGTGATGCCAAAACCGGCTGTCCGCAGAGCGATGCAAGCGCAAATGGATGCCAGAACGGCGACTGAACGGTTCTGGCGCGTGGTGCGTGCCCGCCCGAGGAACGCGAACACTATCAACGCAAAGGCAATGCAATAAAGTGGCTGACTGAATCGTTCATGCAACTCGGTTTGCAGCTTGTCAGGGTGCTCGTTGGCATAGCCATCATCTGGATCCGGGTGCATCAGATTTTGCGTGGACCGTTCGCTTGCCTTGAAAACCGGGTCAGATGCTTCCGGGATCAGATTTGAAAGATCAAAGGCATAGGACTGAAAGCGGACGATGGAAATGTCGCCCTCGGCCTTCGGACGGCGTTGTATCGTGCCGTTCTGCATGACCAGCAGCGTCCGGTCTGCAGCTTCGATGATTTGTCCCGTTTCAGCCTGGTAGGTGAATGCGGTTTCCTCATCGCGGGTGTCGTGTAGCAGCAGGCCATCCAGATTGCCGTTGCCCGACCTGTTGCGAATGTGGAACGTCAACCCGTCCTCGACTGTGATGAAGCGCCCGGGCTTGACGATGTTCGCGATCAGATCTGCGCGAACTCTCGCAATTTCCTCACGCAGCTCGCCAAGGCCAAGTGGTGCGAAGTAGAGCGACATGGATGCGCTCAGCCCGAACACGAACGCGGCGAATATCATGACCGGTTTCAGCACCAGATAGCGTGACCCGCCGGTCGCATTGATGACGATCAGCTCGCTGTCGCTGGAAAGCGCGTTCAGCACGAGAATGAGAGAAATCATGAGCGCAAAAGGCGCCACGATGACCACAAGGAACGGCATCGCGAGCATTGTGATGCTGATGAACTGAACGATGGTCTGGCCTTTGGAGGTGACCAGATCAAGCTGCCGGAGGGCTTGGGTTGCCCAGACCACCCCCGTCATCGCTGCCAGGGTCATGGCAAAGGCGAAAAACGCGCGTTTGATGATGTATCGCTCGAGTGTCTTCATGTCGCTCGGTTGCCGGCGCCAGGCCGAATGAGTGAAGTCAAATGCTCTCAACGCAATAACACGGTTTTTGGTGAACGGCCCACCAACAAACTTGGTTAATCTTGATTAATTTCTCAGCACTTGCCGAGCGCAGGGCAAGGCACCATGATCATGTACAGCCTCTGCACCATCTGTGCGGGAAATATGGCCGACCACACTGGCCAAGCATCATCGGGAATGAAAATGACCAAACTGACCAAGGTAACTTTTGTAAAGTCGGGCGCGCCCAAGGCAGGTGTCGCTGTTTTGCTGGCAGGCGAGGGACTGACGCTCGGCGCAGCGACATCAGAGCTCTTGGGTGGACTGGCGGGCGGTCTGGAGCGTGCGGCCTCGGTCGGCGGCTTCACCGGCAAGAAGTTGACGACGCTGGATTTGATCGCACCTGCCGGGCTGGAACTTGATCGGGTTATTCTTGTCGGGCTGGGCAATGTTGCTGATCTGGCCGAAGAGGACTGGCTGAAACTGGGCGGATCGATCCAGGCGCTTCTGAAAGGCGCGAAAGCCGACAAGGCGACCTTGCTGTTGGATGTTGCAGCTGATGAGCCTGTCTCAGCGGAAGATGCTGCCACCATCGCCATGGGCGCCAAGCTCCGCTCTTATGTTTTTGACACCTACAAGACGAAAAAAGCGGACGACGAGGCGCCGATTGCGACCAAGCTGGAAATCGCCGTTGACGATGTGAAGGCCGCCAAGAAGGCTTGGTCTGCACGCGAGGGCGTCGCCAACGGAGTGTGCTTGGCGAGAGATTTGGTCAATCTTCCGCCAAATGATCTCGGACCGGTGGAATTCGCCAAGTCGGCCAGTGGTCTCGAAAAACTCGGCGTCGAGGTGGAGATCCTCACCGAAAAGGAAATGAAGAAGCTCAAGATGGGCGCATTGCTCGGTGTGGCACAGGGCTCGGTCCGTCCACCACGTCTGGCGATCATGCGCTGGAACGGCGGCAAGAAGGGTGAGGCACCGCTTGCCTTCGTCGGCAAGGGTGTCGTGTTTGACACGGGCGGTATCTCTCTCAAGCCCGGCGCCGGCATGGACGAAATGAAAGGTGATATGGGCGGTGCGGCGGCTGTAACGGGCCTTATGCACGCCCTGGCCGCACGCAAGGCCAAGGCCAACGTGATCGGCGTCATCGGGCTCGTTGAGAACATGCCTGATGCCAATGCCTATCGTCCAGGCGACATCCTGACCGCCATGTCCGGCACGACCATCGAGATCCTCAACACGGATGCGGAAGGCCGTCTCGTACTCGCCGATGCGCTCTGGTACACGCAGGAGCGCTTCAAACCGGCGTTCATGATCGACCTGGCAACACTGACTGGCGCAGTGCTTGTTGCGCTTGGTCATGTCAACGCGGGCGTTTTCTCGAACAATGACGAGCTGGCTGAAAGGCTGGATGCCGCAGGCAAGGCCTCCGGAGAAACCGTATGGCGGCTGCCGCTCAGCAAGGACTACGACAAGCTGATCGACACGCCCAATGCGGACGTGAAGAACACGGGCGGCCGGACCGCGGGTTCGATCACCGCGGCCCAGTTCCTGCAGCGCTTCGCAAATGATGTGCCCTGGGCGCATCTCGACATCGCGGGCATGGCCTTCGGTCCTGCAAAGAATGAAATCAACCAGAGCTGGGCGACAGGGTATGGCGTGAGATTGCTGGATCGTCTCGTCGCCGAATTCTACGAGGCGTAAGCCGGTCACAGAAACAAAAAACCCGCCGGTTCCGGCGGGTTTTCAATCTGTCTGGTTTGGCTCGATGCCAACAAGAACGCTCGGTTAGCAGGTCTTGTAGGCCTGGCAGGCTGTGGCCTCTTCCGTAACAACCAGGCCAAGGCTTGCAGTAGCGCCAGCAATGGCAAAGACGAGTGTAAAAAACACAACAACGCGCGTAATCATTCAGTCCCCCGAAACGTCGTGTCCGTTGATACGCCGGACCGGCGTCTTTCGTGATTTGATTCACGAAATATCCCTGGTCAATTCTCTAGCTAATCGACATTTGCGAAGGGTTAATGATACGACTCGCTGCACATGTCCATGCTGGCAATCGCAATTCCGCAAGGTCATTTGGATGTGTTGCGCAACCGCATCACATCTGGCTGTCGCACCCGTGGCCCGAGCGTATTTGGGCTTTGGGTGATCGACGCGGTTGCGACATGACAGGACGTGAATCTTGAAAGCGTCCGCTGCTGAAGAAGGTAATTGAGAAGTTCATGACCGTCGACGTGCTTTTCTATCATCTGATGCACCAACCGCTGGAAGCCGCCCTTCCTGCTCTCTTGCAGAAGTGCCTTGAGCGGGATTGGCGGGTTGTCGTGCAGGCCGGATCCCAGCAGAGATGCGAGGCACTTGATGCACATCTGTGGACGTTTCAGGACGACAGCTTTCTGCCGCACGGGACAAAATCCGACGGCTTTGCCGAGCAGCAGCCGATCTATCTGACCAGCGAAGCAGACAATCCGAACGCCGCTGATGTCAGGTTTCTTGTGGATAGGGCCGCGCCCCCGCCGCTGGCTGGCTATGAGCGTGCGGTCTATATGTTCGACGGCAACGATCCAGACGCGCTTGGCGATGCACGTCAGCGCTGGAAGGATGCAAAGTCCGAGGGCTTTCAGGTGACCTACTGGCAGCAGCGCGAAAACGGTGGCTGGGAACGCAAGGCGTGATCAGGATCGACGGGGTGTAACGTGCACAACGACGACGATGTTAAGTCAGGCGACTTTCTTGCAAGGCGCGAGGCCGCCAGGCAGCGGAATGATCGATTGACTGGTGCAACCGGCGGTGATGCTGAAGATCGTCAGGCCTGGTTTGAAACGGTCTATCTGGAGGCGGGCGGCGATCCTGCGGCTGTGCCTTGGGCAGATCTGGCGCCAAAGGCAGTGCTTGTGGATTGGCTCGCCAAAAATCCGGGGCAGGGACGCCGTGCCCTCGATGTGGCTTGCGGACTTGGTGATAATGCCGAGGCGTTGGCTTCGGCCGGATACAGAACTTCGGCTTTTGATCTCGCCAGCGAGGCCATCGCTTGGGCGAAAAAGCGCTTCCCGGAAACCGCAGTCGATTATATCGCGGGCGACCTCTTCGCGCTGCCGGAGGATTGGAAGGGTGCTTTCGACCTCGTACACGAGTGCTATACGATCCAGGCGATGAAGGATCCTCTTCGTGCGGACGCAATCCCGGCCATTGCGTCTCTGGTCGCGCCAGGTGGCACTTTGCTTCTGATCAGTCGAACGCGAGAAGAGGGCAGTGACGCCGACGGGCCACCTTGGCCACTAATGCCCTCTGAGTGGCGGAGCTTCGAGGATCACGGCCTCACATTGAAGCACTTTCAAGATTATGAGCTGGCTCGCCCGGATCGAACGATCCCGCATGTGCTTGCGGAATTCCGCAAGTCTTAGACTGCCCCAAGTTGAATCGCCCCTGAGGAGGAGGCCCCATGGCAAAGCTGAAGATCTCATCCGCCGAACTGGTGGCTAGGGCCCGCGCGCGCATCCGCGAGGTGGAAACTCAGGATGGCATCGCCATGAGGGGTGATCCTGATGTGGTGATTGTCGATCTGCGCGATGTTCGTGAGCGTCAACGCTCTGGCTTCATTCCAGGCAGTTTTCACTGTCCACGCGGCATGGCTGAATTTTGGGTCGATCCCGAGAGCCCCTATTTCAAGGACGTGTTCGGTGAGGCCAAAACCTTTGTCTTTCACTGCGCCTCTGGTTGGAGGTCTGCCCTAACGACCGCCACCTTGAACGACATGGGCTTTGAATGTGCTCATCTGAAAGATGGATTTGTCGACTGGGTCAAAACCGGTGGTCCGGTGGAAAAGCCTTAGGGCTAGCTGTTGAAAGCTTGTTGAACGCCTGTTGAATGCATGTGGGAAATCTGTGCGAATTCCTGACCATTCCTGTGCCATTGCAGGCGGTCGCATCGCTCAAGTGAACCAGGTGGGCCCACCTGGTGCTTCCCCGAACTGGACCCACAGGTTCAAAACCGGCTCGGCACCGGTTCTCATGGCATGCGCCTCTCGCGAAGCGTGGCGGATAATCTCCCCCGGCGAAACATGCTGCGTTTGTCCCGTTTCCTGCCAATACCCCGTCGATCCATTCGTCATGGGAACATAAAGCTCATCCGCAGCGTGCCTATGGGCCGGATAGTCGGTCTCCGCCGCCAGGATGTTGCAGCCTATGAGGAGGTCGGGGCTCAAGTGCAGCACGGCGTGGCCAAAGCGTTCTTTCAACACCGAGTGCTCCGGGTAGTCGACGACCCAGACAAGCTTTGGAAGGACCGGAACAAGCGCCGAGGCCAATTGGCCAATGGTGCCCTCGATCGGGGCGAGCGCGGCAACTGCCTCTAGCAAATTGCAGACCGGTGCCCGGGTGTCCGGATCAGCAGGCAGGGCCCAGTCTCGTGCAAAACTGTCTTTCAGACCCGAGGTCAAAGCCTCCGGCAGATCGGCCGCGACGAGATGGTTGCCGAGGGCTATTTTGAGTACATCCATCATGCAGGGCGCTAACGAGAAAGGAGGGGCTGAAAATCTGAAAAGCTCGGCCAAAACGCTATACTGCGCCAAAGAGCGAGAGCAAGCGTTTTACCCGGCGCAAGTGCCTGATGGGGCGGGCTTCCTGCCGCCTTTCAGCTGTTGACGATACAGGATGGAGCTCCAGAAGCTCTCTCATGCATCAGCTGGTCCTTGACCTGAACGAGGATTTTGCAGGCGGAAGGGTCGATTTCCGTTGAGTGTGATGGCCAGACGCGCTAATCGGCGCCCTTCGTGATTTTCGCTGCGCGCTGTTGCGCCGATATCAGAAGGGCATGAGATGATCTCCACGCCGTACTACCTCATCGACAAGTCAAAGCTTCTGCCGAACATGGAGAAGATTGCCTGGCTGCGTGAACAGTCGGGTGCCAAGTCATTGCTGGCGCTGAAGTGTTTCGCCTCCTGGTCCGTGTTTGATTTCATGAGCCAGTATATGGACGGCACGACGTCATCCTCTCTTTATGAAGTGAAGCTCGGCCGCGAAAAGTTTCCGGGCGAAACCCACGCCTATTCGGTCGCCTATGCGGATGACGAGATCGACGAAGTCATCGCCTCTTCCGACAAGATCCTGTTCAACACCATCGGACAGCTTGAGCGGTTCGACAGGCAATCGGCCAGTCACATTCGCGGCCTGCGCGTCAATCCCGGCGTCTCCACATCCGAGTTCGACCTTGCGGATCCTGCGCGTCCGTTCTCGCGCCTTGGCGAACACGATCCTGATCAGATCGCGAAAGTCATCGACCGGGTCTCCGGTTTCATGTTCCACAACAACTGTGAGAACGATGACTTCGACCGCTTCGATGGCATGCTCAGCCACATCGAACAGCGCTTCGGGTTTCTCATCCGTCAGATGGACTGGATCAGCCTGGGCGGCGGCATTCACTTCACGGGCGAGGGCTATCCGCTCGAGAAGTTCGCGGAACGGCTGAAGCGATTTGCCGGCGAGAATGAGGTGCAGGTTTACCTGGAGCCGGGCGAGGCGGCGATCACCGGCTCGACGACACTGGAAGTGACTGTTCTCGACACATTGTTCAATGGCAAGAACCTGGCCATCGTCGACAGTTCGATCGAGGCTCACATGCTGGATTTGCTGATCTACCGGGAAACCGCCAAGGTGTTGCCGAATGCCGGCCGGGAAGAATGGATGATCTGCGGAAAATCCTGCCTTGCCGGAGACATCTTTGGCGAGTTTCGTTTTGAGGAACCCTTGAAGCCTGGCGACCGTCTCTCGATGCAGGATGCAGCCGGTTACACGATGGTCAAGAAAAACTGGTTCAACGGTGTCAAGATGCCATCCATTGCCGTTAAGGAACTGGATGGGTCTGTAAACGTTTGCCGTAGCTTCGGCTACGACGACTTCGCAGCGGCACTTTCCTGAGGGTTACCCTCGTAAAGCTGCTGCGAAGGGAAGCCGGGTCCCCGGCTTCCGACAATTGGAATGCCAACCCGACCCAAGGAGGACTATGGGCCAAATGAAACAAAACGTACTCATCATCGGCGCCGGTGGCGTCGCGCAGGTCACGGCGCACAAATGTGCGCAGAACAACGACCTGCTCGGCGATATTCACATCGCTTCGCGCACGGTTGCGAAGTGTGAGCGGATCATCGAAAGCATCCGCGAAAAGGACAGTCTGAAGGTTGACGGCGTTTTGAAGGCTCATGCCCTCAATGCAATGGACACGGCAGCGGTGGCCGCTCTGATCCGCGATACCGGTGCGCAGATCGTCATCAATGTCGGTTCTGCCTTCGTCAACATGTATGTGCTGGAAGCCTGTCTTGAGACTGGCGCGGCCTATATGGACACCGCGATCCACGAGGATCCGGAAAAGATCTGCGAAACGCCGCCGTGGTACGGAAACTACGAGTGGAAGCGCCGTGAGCGCTGCGCCGAGAAGAAGGTCACGGCGATCCTCGGTGTCGGTTTTGATCCGGGCGTGGTCAATGCCTATGCCAAGCTGGGTATTGATGACTATGTGACCGAGCCCGCTTCAATTGACATTGTCGATATCAATGCGGGCGATCATGGCCGCTGGTTCTCCACCAATTTCGATCCGGAAATCAATTTCCGCGAGTTCACCGGCACGGTCTATTCCTGGCAGCAGGGCAAGTGGCAGTCGAACAAGATGTTCGAGTTCGGCAAGGAATGGGATCTGCCGGTTGTTGGAACCCAGAAGGCCTATATGACCGGCCATGATGAGGTTCACTCGCTGGCAACCAATTATCCGCAGGCTGATGTGCGCTTCTGGATGGGCTTCGGCGATCACTACATCAACGTCTTCACGGTGCTGAAGAACCTCGGTCTTCTTTCCGAACAGCCGGTCAAGACCGCTGAAGGTCTCGAAGTCGTGCCGCTCAAGGTGGTGAAGGCCGTCCTGCCTGACCCGTCCTCGCTGGCGCCTGACTATACCGGCAAGACCTGCATCGGGACCCTGGTAAAGGGCAAATGCGATGGCAAGGATGTAGAGGTCTTCATCTACAACGTCGCTGACCACAAGGACGCCTACAATGAAGTGGGCTCGCAGGGCATCAGCTACACCGCTGGCGTTCCGCCAGTGGCCGCCGCAATGCTCATTGCCGATGGCACCTGGGATGTGGAAACGATGAAGAATGTGGAGGAACTCGACCCCAAGCCGTTCCTCAACATTCTGAACCGCATCGGTCTGCCGACCTACATCAAGGACGAAGCCGGCGAGCGCCCGCTGACGTTCTAAGCGGCTGCGACAACTGCGTTAGGAAAAGCCCCGGTCTTTGCCGGGGCTTTTTTATTCGCTGAGCCACCGTCAGATTCTTTGGCATTCCCACGATCAGGCTATTGAGTGTAATATACAATTATTGTATAATGCACAAATGTTTGATTATGAAAATATCTTCCTGCATTGGGTAAACCGGCTTGGCTTTCTCAGCAGAGGAGAGCTCACAGCCAGGTTTCGTGAAGCAGGTCACACCGTTAGTGCGGAAGAGTGGGCCCTGCTGATAGTGCTTTGGGAAAAGGGACCGCAAACGCCAGGCGACCTGGCAAGTGTCACTTTCAAGGATCGAACCACTGTGACCCGGCTGATCGACACGATGGAGCGCAAGGGCTTTGTAACGCGATCCGAAGATCCTTGTGACCGAAGGCGAAGTATCATCGATGTGAGTCGCTACGGTGCAGAGCTCAAGGCGAAACTCATTCCGATTGCCAAGGCTTTGCTCGCACAGGCCGTCGCCGGGGTGCCACCCGAAGACCTGGAAACAATGACCAGAACGCTCAGAAAAATAACCGAGACCGTGACGGCAGCTTCGGATGCTGATCCACGAAAGAAGAGGGATGCATGATGGCAAGCTACAACTATGAAGAATTTTCGACCAACGACTATGATTTTGACAGCATGGACGGTGTCGAGCTTGGCGGAAAAGCCAAGGACTTCACGTTGGAAACAACAGATGGCGAAAACCGCAGGTTACTCGATTTTTCCGGTGAGTTTTTGGTTCTGGAAATGGGAAGCAGAACCTGTCCGCTGTTCCAAAGCCGCCGGACTATCATGCAGCCACTAGAGAGTGAGTTCAGCAATCTGAGTTTCGCGGTTCTGTATGTGCGCGAAGCACATCCTGGAAGCAACATTCCTGGCCACAAGAGTTTTGAGGACAAGGCGATCTGTGCACGTCAGCTGAAGGATGCTGACGGTGAGACGAGAACTGTCTTCATCGATACCTTTGAAGGTCTTGCTCACCAAGCCTATGGCAGCATGCCCAATGCGGTCTTCATCATCAATAAGAATGGCTGTGTCGTGTTCCGGTCGGATTGGAACAATCCATCTTCGACCAGAAAAGCGCTTCGGGAGCTGGTTGAAGGGCGGCCAATCACAGCGAAAAGCTTCTTTCGACCAGCACTGCCGAGCGTTGCGATCCGCACAATGAGGAATGCTGGAAAGGGCTCCGCCGCGGACTTCTTGAAAGGTCTGCCTTTTCTTGTCTGGACGAATATCTTCAAGCGCAATTGGAGATTGCTCTTGAATAAACCGACACGGTACTCCGGTGAAACACTCTGCTAGCTTCGAGCGCCTGAGAGCGCGCTGACATTCGTCTAAAATATAAAAGCCCCGGCTTGTACCGGGGCTTTTTTGCTGAGGCTCTCGGAGCGCTCGAAGGCTGTGATCCTAGCCCGCTTCCTCATACTGGGCAGACAGTTCGAGCCATTCCTCTTCGGTCTTGTTCAGCTTCTTCTCACAGAAGGCTCGCTCCTTGACGAACTTGGCTGCGCGGGCGGCGTCGGCGACGTAAAAGCCAGGATCTGACAATTCCTCGTCAATCATGGCCAGCTTCTTTTGAAGCCTTGCAATCTCTGTCTCCGCATCCTTGATCCGTTTGCGCAGGGGCTTGAGTTCCGTGCGCTTGACGGCGGCATCCTTGCGTTTTTCCTGCGCCTTTTCAGCTTTTGGCTTTGGCGCAGCTTCTTCCTTGGGTTTCTTTTTCTTGGCGTCAGGACCCTTGAGAATCAGCTGACGATAATCATCCATGTCTCCCTCATAGGGCGCGACGCCGCCGTCGCCCACCAGCCACAGGCGGTCCGCACAAGCCTCGACCAGATGGCGGTCGTGCGAGATCAGGATGACTGCCCCCTGATATTCGTTGAGAGCGATGACCAGGGCCTCGCGGCTATCGATGTCCAGGTGGTTCGTCGGCTCATCGAGGATGATCATGTTCGGGCCGTCAAAGGTCGCCAGACCGAGCAGCAAGCGGGCCTTTTCTCCCCCCGACAGGTCCTTTGCCGGTGTCGTCATTTTCTCGGTCGGCAGGCCAAACCCGGCGACACGTGCACGAACCTTAGCCTCGGAGGCTGTGGGCATTAGAGAAC
This sequence comes from Roseibium sp., assembly GCF_039982295.1. Lineage (GTDB taxonomy): Bacteria > Pseudomonadota > Alphaproteobacteria > Rhizobiales > Stappiaceae > Roseibium. The sequence continues at coordinate 162,598 of NZ_JBDWYP010000092.1, read as the reverse complement.
GGACATGGGCAATCGCGTTTTCGGCCGGCCGCAGTTCGTCCATCTGGTGCTGAGCGAAAAATGCGATCTTGAGCTTGGATGCCTTGGTGATGTCGCCACCCATGGCCGCCAGCCGACCGGAAATCAGCTTGGCAAAGGTGGACTTGCCGTTGCCGTTTGCGCCCAGGAGTGCGATCCGGTCATCGGGATCGATGCTGGCTGTAATGCGCTTGAGCACAGGCTTGCCATCATAGCCCACGGAAACATCTTCGAGCTTCAGGATAGGAGGCGCAAGGCGTCCTTTCGGGTCCGGGAAGTGGATCGGCGTCGAACTGTCTTCCATCAGGCCGGTGAGCGGTTCCATACGCTCAAGCATCTTCAGACGCGATTGCGCCTGCCGGGCTTTCGATGCCTTGGCGCGGAAGCGGTCGACGAACGCCTGCATGTGCTTGCGCTGCACGTCCTGCTTTTCTTTAGCCTTCTGCTGCAAGATCATGGTCTCGCGCCGCTGGCGGTCGAAACTGTCGTATCCACCGCGGTAGAAGGTCAGTTTGCGTTGATCCAGGTGAACAATGCTGTCGACAGCCTTGTTGAGAAGGTCGCGGTCATGGGAGATGAGCAGCACCTGATGCGGATAGCGCGCGACGTAGTTTTCCAACCACATGGTGCCTTCCAGATCTAGGTAGTTGGTGGGCTCATCAAGAAGCAGCAGGTCCGGCTCTGAGAAAAGGACAGCTGCCAGGGCAACACGCATACGCCAGCCGCCGGAGAAGGCGGAGCAGGGGCGTTGTTGCGCTTCAGCATCAAAGCCGAGGCCAGACAGGATCGCGCCAGCTCTTGCTTCCGCGGTGTGACTGTCAATATCGGCAAGGCGAACATGGATCTCTGCGATGCGCTGCGGATCAGTGGCTGTTTCCGCTTCAGCAAGAAGATCAGAGCGCTCCGTGTCGGCCTTCAGCACCACGTCGAGAAGGCTCTCTTCGGTGCCGGGCGCTTCCTGAGCAACCTGACCGAACCGAGCCTGTTTCGGGATGCTGACCGAGCCGCTCTCAGAGCTGAGATCGCCGGTGATCAGTTTGAAGAGCGTTGATTTGCCCGTGCCGTTGCGCCCGACGAGACCGGTCTTGGTCCGTGCAGGCAGTGTGACACTGGCGTTGTCGATCAACAGGCGTCCGCCGATGCGGTAGGTGAGGTCGGATATTTGTAGCATTGCGGATCAATGGCCGAGGTTCCGGCAGCTTTCAAGCCCCTAGCACACGCCAAAGTCAAGAAAGCCGGGCGATGGTGCACAAAGTCCTCTAGCCGTCGCTCATCAGGGCTGAGAAATAAACGTCCGCAAAACCCGCCACCAGCTCATAGCATAACGTCAGCTCGTGGTTTTGAGGGTTCCAGAACGCATTCTCTTCGCCGCAGGTCGCCGCCCGAAACGTGACAGCGGCCGGCAGTTCGTAAAGGCTGTCCAGCTCTTCGGCGACAGTCTCCATCAGCTCGCTTTCCTTGAGAAAAACCGAAAGCTGTTCGAACTCCGCGCCAGGATCATCGTGCCGAACCGTAATCTGACGACGCGTGTCAAATTCGCGGCGCAGATACGCCTCGGTGGCAATCTCCCAGGAGATCGCGGCTTGCTCATAATCGAAGCTGCAGGTTTCGGCACGTTCAGCGGGTAGATCGAGATCGAATGCGAGATCCGCAAAGGCGGCCGGGTCACTGCCGACCATCAGGCATAGCATTCTGTATCCACGCTGAAGATCCAGATCGTGTTCTTCATAAAAGGTCAGATCCTCGTGGTCTGTCTCAGCCGCGAGAAACCACCCAATCATCGCGTTGGAGAGAAGAAGGTCCATGTCTTCGCTGCCGAACGAGAGCATGGTGACAGTCGCCAGATTGTCTACCGCATCTTCTTCCTGGCCAAGGATTGGCAAACCCAGCTCGGACACGAGCATGTGGCCGCCTTCGTGATGCAGCGTGAAAAGCGTGTTTCCGGCAACAAAGACGAAAAGCTCCTCCAGAGCGCCGGGGGAAAGAGCTTTCATGCGGTCATGGAGACTGCTTTCGGCATGCGCAGGAGACGTGAACGCCGCGGATGCCGACAGCCCGAGAAGAAGGAGAAAAGGACGAAGGTCCAGCCATTTTCGAAGCGTTGCTCTAGGCATCTTCACTCTCCTGATCGAGCAGAAAGCCGGGCGAAACAGCGTCGGCTTATCGGAAAGTAAGCCTGGAAACTGATAAGTTCCAGAGTTTCATTATGGGATTGAGAGGAAAAGCATGTGGCGATCAGGGATGCGAAGTGACGCCCAGCCGGGTCTGGCACTGAAAATGAAGCAGGTCGAGGATCTGGGAGCGCGCTCCAAGCATATGCAGGAAAACCTGCACCTGCGCCCGGTATTGGCTCTGGTGATGGAAGAGATGAACTATCGCCGATCCAAGCGGTTGGGCGAGTTGTTGCGGTTCCCGGATGGTAGTGAAACGAATGTCCTGCGCCAGCTGTGCCTCTGTCACCGAATCTGAAAACAGCGTGAGGTCTTCGTCCGTATAGGCGCGTTGTTCGGCCAGTTCGTCGAAGTCCTCTGTCACCATGTCCTGGTAACTCATGAAGGGGTCTGGCTGATTGGAGAACCGAGCCAGCCAGAGGCGGTCGACCAGAAGGATATGATCAAGGGTTCCATGGATGGAGCCGTACTCGGCCTTGAAATCCCGGGTCATCTCAACCGGTTCAACAGTTCTGCAGTCCGCAAACAGCCGGTCATTGGCCCAGCGATTGTATTCCGTCATCATTCGCACGAAGGCTCTCATGAAGTCAGTCCCCCCGAAGTCACCCGCCGCTGTGACCGGCATCGAAGATTTTGCAATGTATGCATAAATCACGAGGGAGGTTTAATAACGAATGGGAGGCTGTGGCAAGGAAATAAACCATTTTTGGTTGTATTTAATCGCTGTCGCTTGCCCGGCGTGCTTCTTTTCGATGAATTCTGCGCCGTGGACATGAAACTGTCACGGGCTAGCCCCTTGCAGTTGTTCCGCCGCAAAGATATAGGAAGCGCAAATTCGAACAGGCGCCGGGCAGTGGCTCGCCGCAGCGATTTTGACGGGCTTTTGAAGCTCCAACCCAGGAAAGAATGAAGAACCATGGCGACCGAACGCACTTTTTCCATGATCAAGCCGGATGCAACCAAGCGTAATCTGACCGGCGCGATCACTGCCAAGCTCGAAGAAGCAGGTCTTCGCGTCGTTGCGTCCAAGCGCGTCTGGATGTCCCTGCGCCAGGCTGAAGCATTCTACTCAGTTCACAGCGAACGTCCGTTCTTCGGTGAACTGACCGAGTTTATGTCCTCGGGCCCGACCATCGTTCAGGTTCTCGAAGGCGAAGATGCCATCGCCAAGAACCGTGCAGTCATGGGCGCAACCAACCCTGCAGACGCCGCCGAAGGCACGATCCGCAAGGAATTCGCGCTTTCGATCGGCGAAAATTCTGTGCACGGCTCCGATGCTCCAGAGACGGCTGCTGAAGAAATCGCGTTCTGGTTTGCCGGTAACGAAATCGTCGGCTAAGCCACATTTCTTCGCTGAAATGAAAAAGGCCGGTCCCTCGCGGGGCCGGCCTTTGCTTTTAAACGTACGCGCCAGGTTACTCGGCTGCGTGCGGAAGTCCCTCAAGCGGCCGGTTGTTTTCCTGCGGGCGCTTCTCCAGCGCCACCACCTTGGCGGCTGGCCGTACTTCTTCAGCAGCCGGTTGTGCCCGCTCTTCACCCTCTGGCGTCTCTTCCAGCCGTTGATCCTGACCAGTCCCCCTGCGATTGCGCAGGCGCTGCCAGGTCCCGACCCAGACACTGGGAAGTGCGATCATGACCGGGATCATGATCAGCGTCAGGATCGTTGAGAAGGCAAGGCCGGAAATGACCGCCGTCGAAAGCTGAACCCACCAGACCGCCGTGATGCCGCCATATGCCGTCACCTGGTTGAAGAAGTCGAAGTTGACCTTCGTCGCCATCGGGATGAGGCCCGCGATGGTCGTAATGGTGGTCAGCAGGATTGGTCGGATGCGCTGCGCTGATGTTTTCAGAATTGCATCTAGCGGTTCCAGGCCGTCTTCACGGAACCGGTTGAACGTATCGATCAGGACGATCGCATTGTTGACCACAATCCCGGCCAGCGCGACGACCCCGGTGCCCGTCATGATGATCGAGAAGCTCTGTCCCGTGATCAACATTCCCAGCAACACGCCCATCACGGACATGACCACCGTCGAGAGGGTCAGGAACGTTTGATAGAACGAGTTGAACTGGGTCAGAAGGATCAGGAACATCAGGAACAAAGATCCGACCATGGCCTTCATCAGAAACTCACCGGACTCTTTCTGATCCTCATCCGCACCGCGGAACTCCAGGAAGATGTTGTCCGGCCAGGTCTGCGCCTGAAGCCATTCGTCCAGTTCCTTGACCTTTGCGTCCGGCGTTGAGCCCGATGCAGGATCCACGGTCGCTTTCACCATCATGGAATAAAGACCGTCGCGCCGGGTGATCGACGACACCTTCTGGGCCGGCGAACGATCGACGAAATTGGCCAGCGGAACGAGACCAAGCGGCGTCTGAAGACGCAACTGGTCAAACCGGTCGACCGTCCGCTCAGACTCCGGCAGCCGGACGCGGATGTCCACCTCGTCTTCGCTGTCGGTCGGGCGGTATTTTCCGATCAAGACACCGTTGGTGACAAGCTGCACCATGGAGCCGACGGATGCGATGTCAGCGTTGTAACGGCCTGCCTGTTCCCGGTCGATGGCGATCTGCCATTCGATGCCGGGCAGGGGGCGGTCGTCCTCCTGGTTGATCAGGCCATCCATCCGGTTCAAATGGGACCGGACGAACGCGACATTTTCAACCAGCGTATCATAGTCCGTGGACTTGATCTCCAGCTGAACGTCCTTGCCCGTTGGTGGGCCGCCCTCGATCTTGCGTGTCTCGACCTTGATGCCGGGAAGCATCGCGGTGCGTTCACGGATCTCGGCGAAGATTTCCTTGGCCTCACGCCGGCAGCAGAAATCCGCCAGTTCAAGCTGAAGCTCGCCGATGACGTCCGCAGGCTTGTCCTGCACACCCCCAATGAAGTCCGGACCGCCGCCGCTGCCAGGTACATTTGCCGAGCTGACGACGTTTTCGACGCCGGGGACCTGAAGGACTTGCGCTTCGACATCTTTCACCAGAACGAGGGACTCGGCCGCCGACATGTTGCCGCGACCGGAAATCAGCACAACGGCCTGATCCGGCTCCTCATCGACGAAGAACTCGACGCCGGTCGGATTCGAGGCGAAAGAGGTAAAGATCATGAAGCAGCCGCCAAGCATCAGGACGATGGTGACGATGTTGCCGACGGGATTGCCCGCCAGAAGCTTCAGGCCGCGCACATATAGACCCGTTGCACCTTTGACCTTGCGAACGTCAAAGGTGTTCGATCCGGACAGGGCCTGCGCATCGGCCTTTTCCGCTTCATGCCTCGCCTTGGCGCGCTCCTGCGACCAGCGCACGAAAGGCCGCAGCACATAGAAGCTCGCCACGCCGACCGCCACGAAGGTGACGACGGCCAGGAGGCCCAGAACATTGCCGAGAAGTTCCCCAGGCACATTGCCGGCCATCAGGCTGGGCAGGACAGGGGCATTCAGGACGATTGTCGCGGAAAGGGCCGCAAATACGAGGGCAAGAAGCACGGTCGCGTTCCGCGAGGCCCAATGAGAGACCTGCGCAAAGATCCCGCCAGTTACCGGCAGGAACACCATCGCGGTGGCCAGTGACGCGGACAGCACGATGATCACCATGATCGGCAGGTAACTCATGAACTCGCCCGCAACACCGGGCCAAAGCAGCATGGGCAGGAAGGCCACGAGGGTCGTCGCCGTGGACGAGACAATCGGCCAGAACATCAGCTTGGCCGCCCGGATATAGGCCTCCCGGTCTTCCATGCCTTCCGAGATCTTGCGGTCTGCGTATTCGGTCATGACGATCGCGCCATCGACGAGCATGCCGACGGTGAGAACGAGGCCGAACATGACCATCGTGTTGACCGTGTACCCCATGCCGCCAAGGATCAGGAAGCCGACCATGAAGGAGGTCGGGATGGCGATGCCCACAAGCAGCGCTGATCGCAGGCCGAGGGCGGCTACCACCAGAATCATCACCAGGAAAATTGCGGTCAGGATCGACGATTGAAGCGATCCCAGAACCTCGAAGATGTTCGAGGACTGGTCGAGCATCATGTCGACCTTGATCGTGGAAGGCCATTCTTTCGATGCTTCTTCCACCACGGCACGAACAGCTGCGTTGTTCTCGATGATATTGGTGCCGATACGCTTGGTGACCTGAAGGGCAATCGCCGGTCGGCCATTCACGCGCGTATAGCTGTTGGCATCCTTGAAGGTCCGGCGGATCTCAGCAACATCGCCGAGAGTGACCAGGCCTTCGCCGTTCTGCTTGATCGGCAGCGAATAGACGTCTTCCGCCGTCTCAACGAGACCTGGAACCTTGACGTTGAAGCGTCCCTTGCCGCCATCAATGTAGCCGGCAGGAACCAGCTGGTTGTTCAGCGTGAGGGTCGACAGCAACTCCTGCTGGCTGATCGAATAGGCCTCGAGCTTTTGGGCATCAATCAGGATTTCGAGCAGTTCCTCGCGGTGTCCGGCAAGATCGGCGGAGCGAACCGTGTCAATTGCTTCAACCTGATCCTTCAGCCGCCGCGCGTGGCGATAGAGCGTACGCTCTGGAACATTGCCGGAAAGCGCGATGGTGATCGTTGGCACCAGCGCGAAGTTCGTCTCTGCGATTGTCGGCTCTTCTGCGTCGGCTGGAAGTTCTCCCTTGGCCTGATCCACCTTGTCGCGGACGTCGGCCAGGGCCTCGTCCTTGTCAAAGGCGATATCAAATTCAAGCACGATCCCGGCATGGCCTTCGGAGGCAATTGCGGTGATCTCCTTGAGGCCGTCAAGGCCGCGCAGCCCTGTCTCCATCGGGCGCACAAGCAGGCGCTCGGCATCTTCTGGAGAAATGCCCGACTGGGAGATTGAGATGTAGAAGATCGGGACATCAATGTCCGGACTGTCTTCCTTCGGGATGGCGATATAGGTGAAGATACCGGCGACGAGTAGCGCCAGCATCAACACAAAAACGGTTTTCGGACGGCGCAGGACACCTTCGAGCATGTCGATCATTGGGCAACCTCCGCGGTCTCGAGAACCGGCTCAACCATCTGTCCGTCGGTCACATAGTCCTGACCGACCGTGATCACGGTGACGTTGTCCGGCAGCCCGCTGACCCAGACGCCATCCTGCTCGCCACCAAGCACGGTCACCGGAAAGAACTCGGTCGTGTTATCGTCGTCCACTGCGCGCAGGCCAACCTGACCTGCATCGTTCAAGGTCAGGATTGCTGGTGAAATCTTGTGCGCTTTTTCGCTCGCCAGCGGCAAACGGGTCAGCGCCGTCACGCCGTCGCGTGCGATCCCGTCGGGGTTGGGAACCTCGACTTCAATTCTGAAGGTGCGTGTGTCAGGGTGAGCTGCAGGAGAAATGTAACGCACCACGCCGTCAAAGCTCTGCCCGGTGATCAGCTCGACTTCCGCCGCCATGCCGACGGATATCTTGGCGATATCGACCTCTGACACCTGACCAATGGCTGTCATCGGATCCGTATCGACCACGGTCGCGCAGGCATCGCCTACGTTGAGGCGGGCACCGATGTTTGCCATGGGGCTTTCTATAATGCCATCTATGGGCGAACGGATGATGGTTCTGTCCAGTTCCAGCTCGACTTCCTCGACGCGCGCGCGTGCAGCGTCGAGAGAGGCCTGAACCGCCGCGACCCGGGTCTGTGCGGTAAAGCCCTTTGTCGAAAGCTGTGTTGCGGCGGAATGGTCGAGTTCGGCCTGGGCCAGCATCGCTTTGGCTTCAAGCACGCTTGCTTCCCGTGTGCCCTTGGCGAGCACACACAAGACGTCGCCTGCCGCAATCCGCGAGCCTTCCTTCGCCGGTCGTTCGATGACGCGGGCCGCAGTTTCCGAACGTACCTGAACCTTGGCGTGCGCTTCCGTCCGCCCGCGGATGTCGAGAACCGCCTTGCGTTCTGTTGCTGTCAGATGCGCGACTTTTACCCGAAAGAGACCATCTGTCGCCGCATCCTGACGTTCAGCCGGAGGAGGTGTCGCGTTCGGGCTGTCGGCGCGCCCGCCGATCACGACCGTACCGGAGTACATCCAGGCGCCAATGCCTGCTGCAAGGCCAAGGGCCAGAATATAGGAAAACTTCAAACGCATGGAATAGCTCCAAAATTTCTCGATTGCCTATTCGGCTGCCACGGCCTGGGAGAAGCCACTAACGCCCTTGGCGATGCGAACAAGTTCCTCGCCATGGGAGGCGAGGTAGTTAAGGGTAAAAGTCATGCAAGCGACGCCATAAGAGCGGGTCCAACAGGATGCGGGGTCCGAGTCGTCGCAGCCTTGGGCGACCAGCGTGTCGAGTTCTGCCTGAACCTGACTGCGGCGACGCTCAATCGCCTTTTCGATGGCGTCCGGCCCGATGTGCTCCGCATAGAGAGCAACCAGCAGGAACGGTGATTTGAATGTGTCGGCAGCCTGGGGTTCGGTGAGACCTTTTAGGAATTCGGCACGGCCGGCCTCAGTGATCGAATAGACCTTGCGCGTCGGCTTGCCGTCCTGCAGCTCTTCGCGCACAGTGACAAGGCCCTCGGCTTCTAGCCGTGCCAAGGCCGGATAAATGGAGCCGAAGCTCGCATCCTCGAAATAGCTAAACTTGCCCTCGGTCGATTCCTTGCGGATCTCGTATCCCGTGGCATCGCCAAAACCGAGGATCGCCAGACAGAGGCTGCGAACGCTCATTCCATTACTCCCGCGTCGGGAAAGCCAACGCCGCTTCAAGGGTCACATCCCGGCCTGTATTGGCCGCGGCAATTTGCCGTCACTTTGACCATCGGTGATTTGACTAGGTACTCGCTCTATATATATCGTGTCTATATATGTGTGATCGATATAACAAATTTGTGATCCTTCGACAAACGGGCAGAAGGCAAGGAATTTTGCCGCATTGCTGCTCGAGTCAGCTCAGCGGTAGACTGGATTTCCATCTTCAGAAAGCGTTCGCCAGGTCTTGGTGGTCCACGCCGATGCCGATGAACAATCGCATGAAAGGGGAAATGGCATGCTATGGCTGAACAGATCTTTCCGTTCATTCCGAGATTTGCTGCCGAAAAACCCGTTATTTCGTTTGTTGACGATCAACGGTGTGCTCGGGGTGGCTATATCCGGGGGGCTACTGGCCGGTGTGTTCTGGGCGAACATCGGTAATTTGAGGGTGCTTGTAACCCGATCCGAAGACCCGGTTTTGCCCATCGTGATGTTGGCGGTGGGGTTCATCATCACACTGACCTCTGTGGTCATGGGCTCAGCCATCATGATGCTGGGCGCGAAGGACGGTGATGGGGGAAAACGTAACCTGAACTGGCCTTTGGCGCTGGGGGCTGCTCACCAGTCGGTTCCGGTGTCTGCGCGGGCCGACAAGAGGCGCGCGAGTTGATCGGGGCGGGACCTGACAGGACCTGCCCTAGTTGTGGTTTTCTGCTGACTGTACGTGGGGCATTGGAGTCTGCGCGTGGGCAGGGACCGGGTCGAAGTCTGCGAAGAGCGTCATGGTTGCGCCCGTGAGCAGGAGCAGTAGTCCGGCGGATGTAAGATGCATGGCCATCTCCTTGAAAAGCTGTTGAGCCGCTTTTAGGCAGCGACTTTCTAAAGCCGAGGAAACCGATCCACTAAAATTTGATACAATAGTATTTTTGACGAGGCGCTGCCGTTCCTTAGCCGTTTCCGGGCGATTGTGCGCTTGCAACATGGCGCCGGTTGGGGTTTGCTCAGGCAACCAGATACTGATCAGGATTTCCGTGAAATGACATCGTCTTATCCGCGCGACATGGTTGGCTACGGACGGACTGCGCCGCAGCCCAATTGGCCTGGCGAGGCCAACGTGGCCGTTCAATTTGTCATTAACTATGAAGAAGGCGGAGAGAATAATATTCTGCACGGCGACGCAGCTTCTGAAGCGTTTCTGTCTGAAATTGTCGGCGCTCAGCCCTGGCCGGGTAAACGGCATTGGAACATGGAGTCCATCTACGAGTACGGATCGCGCGCAGGGTTCTGGCGCTTGTGGCGCATGTTCACCAGCCGCTCGATCCCGGTCACGGTCTATGGCGTCGCAACAGCTCTGGAGCGCAACCCGGAAGCCGTTGCCGCCATGAAGGAGGCTGATTGGGAAATTGCATCCCATGGTCTCAAGTGGATCGAATACGCGGACATGCCCGAAGAGGAGGAACGCGAACAGATGCGCGAAGCGATCCGCATCCATGAAGAGGTGACCGGATCGCGGCCTCTGGGCTGGTACACGGGGCGTTGCTCCATGCAGACACAAAAGCTGGTCATGGAAGAAGGCGGCTTTCTGTACGACAGCGACAGCTATGCTGACGACCTGCCTTACTGGGTCGACGGGCCTGATGGCGACCATCTGGTCATTCCATATACGCTCGACACCAATGACATGCGCTTTGCAGCCGTTCAGGGCTTCAACTCCGGGGATCAGTTCTTCACCTACCTGAAGGACGCGTTCGACGTGCTTTACGCCGAAGGCGAGGCTGGCGCGCCCAAGATGCTGAACATTGGCCTGCATTGCCGGCTGGTGGGACGGCCCGGCCGTGCCGCTGCGTTGGCGCGGTTTTTGGATTATGTCGCCTCCCACGACAAGGTCTGGCTGACGCGCCGCATCGACATCGCCTGGCATTGGCATGCCCATCATGCGCGAGGGTAGAGGCTACCAAGGGCAGGTTGTCGATCATTTGGCGAGGCCTGATGGTTTGGGGTAATGTTATCGAGTGGGAACCTGTCCGGTTCTCTTGATCATCAGGAGCACAAAACCGGCACATGGCCTCGGCGACCCCAATACCCACATACCACCTTTACGGTGAAGATGACCCGGTTGAGGATTTCGATTTCTTTCATATCGAAACCATCCGGACCCGGTCAAAGCCGCACGGCTGGTCTTTGGGCGCGCACAGCCATGCGCACTTGTTCCAGATGCTTATGATCACGCAGGGCGCCGGCCATCTCGTCGACGACACCGGTGAGCGGGAAATTTCGCCCACGATGGCGGTGTTCAACCCCGCGGGTGCGGTCCACGGCTGGACCTTTACGCCGGATACGCAAGGCTATGTCGTCTCCTTCAGCCCCGACTATCTTGGAGGGCGTGAAGAAAACCGCGCCGAGGCAGAACGATCGGCATTGCATGCCGCATCCAATCTGGTGTTCGAGCTGGAGCGGGAAGACCAGCGGCGGCTGACATTCTGTCTTGACGAAATGGCGGAGGAATTTGGCAACGGGCGAAGACGGCGCGACATGTTTCGCCCACTCCTCAGTCTGGCGCTTGTCCTGCTCTTTTCCAGAAAAGCGGACGCGGGTGAACTTGATCGAACACCGGGTTTCTCACTCTTTCGATTTCGCGCTTTGGTTGATGAGCACTTCAGAACGCAGCGTTCCACCGAGTTTTATGCCGCCGAGATGGGGCTGACGACGCAGCGGCTGAACAGATATTGCCGATTGTTCGCCGATCGGACCGCTGCGCAGAGCATTCGCGATCGGGTGATTCTGGAGGCGCGCCGCCTTATCGCATTCTCCGACCTCAGTATTTCCCAGGTTGCTTACGACCTCGGCTATGAGGATCCAGCATATTTTTCCAGGGTGTTCAGAAAAGAAACCGGAGAAGCTCCGGCCGACTTTCGTGCGCGTCACGCTACCTGATCAGAGATATATCATCTTCCGATGCTTTGGATTTGACTGGGTAAATTAACCATTTGTTTAGAATTGCAGGCTCGAAGCACAACCCTTCATTGTGTTTGGCGCCTCTGCGGCTTATCACTTTTGCGGGGTTAATAATTTGTTAATTTGACGAAGGGTGGGTGTCACATGAACCTCTCGAGCCGCTATTTTACCGTCTATGTTTTTGCAGCTTTCATGTTCGGGTTTTCCGTCATGGTTGCCGTGAACACGGACGCAGCCGAGCGCACCGTCGAGAGATTGGTTGTCGATGGCAACGAACTTATTGTTCTGTCTCAAAGAACCTATCATGCGATCGATCTTGACGAGATGGAAGACATTCTCGTCCGTCTCCATGCAGCGGGAGTCTATATGCCCACGGCTCTATTCGGGGCCATTGACAAGGAACTTCAGGACGTTGCACGCAGGATTGACTGAAAGTTCCAGCGGCAGGTCCCAGTCAGCAAAAAGCCCCGACGCAGCGATGCTCCGGGGCTTTTGTTTGACCGGTGAGACGTTCTAGTAGGGTAGGCCGACATAGTTCTCCGCCAAACTGACCTGCGCCGCATTGGAACTCGCAAGGTAATCCATGTCCGCCTGCTGCATGCGGGCGTTGAAGGGGCCCAGCTCGGGAAACTGATGCAGCAGTGATGTCATCCACCAGGAAAAACGCTCTGCTTTCCAGATCCGGGCCAATGCATGCTGGGAATATGCATCCAGACCGGCCGTTGATTTCTCGCCATAATATTCAATCAGGGCGTTGGACAGATAATGGATGTCGGAGGCCGCAAGGTTGAGGCCTTTGGCTCCGGTGGGAGGCACAATATGGCCCGCGTCACCTGCCAGCATCAAACGGCCAAACCGCAATGGCTCCGCGACGAAACTGCGCAACGGTGCAATGCTTTTTTCAATCGAGGGGCCTGTCTGAATATTGGCCGCGGCCTGTTCTCCAAGGCGAATTTTCAACTCATCCCATATGGCATCGTCGGACCATGCGTTGATGTCCGTTCCAATGGGAACCTGGATGTAATAGCGGCTCAGTTTTTCCGAACGCATGGAGGCAAGAGCAAAGCCATTGGGATGATTGGAATAGATCAGCTCATGGTCGACCGGCTTCACATAAGATAGGATTCCGAGCCAGCCGAAGGGGTAGACCTTTTCGTATTCGGTGATCGCACCATCGAGCACCGACGCGCGTGAAACGCCATGGAAACCGTCGCAACCGCAGATAAAGTCACAGGCGATCTCATGCGTCGTGCCGTCCTTGTCATAGGTGACGCGCGGGCTGGGCCCGTCAAAATCGAGGGGCGTCACGTTCGACGCGTCATAGATGACCTTTCCATCGCGCGCCCGGTGCGCATCCATGAGGTTCCGGGTGACCTCGGTTTGTCCATAGACCATGACACTCTTGCCGCCAGTCAGGCCCTTGAGGTCGATCCGCAGCCGGGTGTCGGCAACACTCAGTGTGAAGCCGTCATGGGGCAGGCCTTCCTTGCGCATTCGGTCCGAAACACCGGCACGTTCCAGCATGTCCACCATGCCTTGTTCGAGAACACCGGCGCGGATGCGTGAGAGCACATACTCAGGGTCCCGTCGCTCCAGGACAAGACAGTCGACACCGGCAAGATGCAGAAGCTGGGAAAGCAGCAGTCCCGACGGGCCCGCTCCGATGATGACAACCTGTGTGCGCATGAACGATCCTCCCCAGGGCGATTTCGATGTGTTGGGAGGATCTTAGGAGCCAGCTCAGCGAACGGAATGGATCATCTGATTGAAGACTTGGACATTTTGACTGATCAGTTGAGGTCAGTTGACACTCAACATTTTTGAAGGGAGTCAGTCCTTCTGCGGCCGAAGGTGTGTCTTGATCTGCGCGATGCATTCGAGGGGAGAATGACGGGCCGTATCAACTTGCAAAAGGTTTGCGGACTGGCGCTCAGACCAGGGTTCAAACTCACGATTTTGCACCGTGTGCCAATCAGGCAGTTGAATATCCGGGTTGTTGCCCTTCCTCTTCTCCACGCGTTGACGATGCTCCTCCTTGTCGGAGCAGTCGACCCAGACATCCAGCCACGCGACACCTGCGTCGCGGGCGGTCTCGTGAAAGCTTTCGCGTGAAAGACTGACTGAATTGACGCTGTCCAGGATCACCCAACGCCCAAGGCGCAAGTTGTCCAACGCGACTGCGCGGGCCGTGTCATAGCCCGCAGGTCCAATGTCGTCAGGTGTCTTGATCGCTTCGCAGGACAGCATGACCTTTTCGATCGTATCGATCCGCAGATAAACGGCTTGAAGATCTGAAGCCAATTCGCGTGCGATCGACGTTTTGCCCGTTCCGGGCAATCCGGAGAAAATGATCAGCATTGAAAAGCTCCAAATGCTCAGCGCGAAGGCAAGGGCTTACCTACGGGTTTTCAATCAAACGCTGAATGAAAACATCTGACTCAACTTTCAAAGTCACTGAATCAACATCTTAGCGTTAGTCCTCAAGATGCTGATAGGATTCCAGAACACGATCAATCATGGCATCGCTTGCGCCCATGTGGTGCGCCGGATCCTTCATGTCTTCCCAGTCAACGGTGGTATCGCTGAGGCCTGCCAGGACATCGAAGAGATGTACCCCTTTTTCATTGACCTCTTTGCAGGCGCTCTTGACGAGTGCTTGCGCCTCTGGACGTGGCATGTGTTCTGACAGCGCGAAACTGGCAGCCTCGGCAAGCAACAGGCCATTGGACGTCTCGATTGTCGCGCGCATGGGCTCGCCTTTGACCTCAAGCGCTCCGACAAGTCGGTTCGCATGATCCAGGGCGCTGCCCGTCGAGAGGACGATTTGCGGCAGTGTCAGCCACTCAAGGGTCCAGTTGGCACCAGATCTTTCATGCTCTTGAAGCGCGGCCTGATGCAAGGTTCCGAGCAATCCTGCATTTTGGCGTGCAAGCGCAACGAGCACTTCGGCGCCGACCGGGTTGACCTTGTTCGGCATGGTCGAGGAACCGCCACCGCCGCCCGGGCGCACTTCCGCGATTTCATTCTGCGCCAGCAGCACGATGTCAGTGCCGATTTTGCCAAGTGTCCCCGTCACAAGCGACAACCAGCCGGCGTAGTCATACAGACCGTCGCGCAATGTGTGCCAGGGAGCTGGTGAAACGCCAAGGTTCAAACGCGCGGCAAGGTTCGTTTCGACAGCGACCGCGCGCTCGCCAAGGGCGGAGAGATTGCCCGCTGCGCCCCCAAATGAAAGCACCAAAAGCCGTGACTTGATGCCTTTGAGCCGCTCCAGATGGCGCAAAACACCGGAGAGCCAGACGGCGACCTTCAGGCCAAAACTCGTTGGGGTCGCCTGCTGCATGCGTGTCCTTGCAGCAATTGGCGTGTTGCGGTGAGCATCTGCGAGCTTCGCCAGTTGGGCGGCCAGCTGCTTCAGAGATGCTTCATGAAGATCAATTGCGGTGCGCAGCCGCAAGATGAGCCCTGTGTCGCAAATGTCCTGACTGGTCGCGCCCCAATGAACAAAACTGGCATGCTCAGACCCGACCGCTGCGCGGAGTTGCGCAACCAGGGCAGGGACGGCGACGCCGTCTCTCGCAGTCCGTTCCGCGAGGCTGATCGGGTCGATCAGAAGGCTATCGCAGGTCGCCGCAATAGCAGCTGCCGAAACCTCCGGGATGAGCCCGCAGTCGGCCTCTGCCAATGCGAGCGCAGCTTCGACATCGAGCATGGCTTTGATGACGGCCTTGTCCTCGAAAAGGGTGGCGGTCTCAGGAGCTGTCAGAAGTGCACCCGTGATCTGGCTGTCGAAGGCAGTCGGCCCCATGTTCTAAGCGCTCTCCAGTGCGATGGCGATGCCCTGACCGACTCCGATGCACATCGTCGCCAGCGCCAGTTTGCCGCCACGTTTTTTCAGTTCCAGTGCCGCAGTTCCCGTGATCCGGGCACCTGATGCGCCGAGCGGGTGACCGATGGCAATGGCACCGCCATTCGGATTGATGCAGTCAGCTGTTTCATCAAGTCCGAGATCGCGCAGAACCGCAAGACCTTGTGAAGCGAAAGCCTCGTTCAGTTCAATGATGTCGAAGTCTTTCGGCGCAATGCCAAGCCTCCCACACAATTTGCGCGTGGCGGGAGCGGGGCCGATGCCCATGATGCGCGGAGGAACACCTGAGGTCGCGCCGCCAACGACGCGGGCGATCGGTGTGAGACCGTATTTGCGGACCGCATCTTCAGACGCAATCAGCAGTGCCGCGGCGCCGTCATTGACGCCCGACGCATTGCCGGCGGTCACCGTGCCGCCGTCTCTGAAGGGTGCCCGCAGTTTTGCAAGGGTCTCATGGGTGGTGTCCGGCCGCAGGTGCTCATCTTTTTCCACGATCACAGGATCGCCCTTGCGTTGCGGGATCGTCACCGCAACGATTTCTTCCGCCAATCGCCCGCTTTCCTGGGCGGCTGACGCTTTCTTTTGCGAGCGATAGGCAAAGGCGTCCTGATCCTCGCGCGAGATCAAAAAGTCTTCGGCGACATTCTCACCCGTTTCCGGCATCGAATCGACGCCATACTGCCTTTTCATCAGGGGATTGATGAAACGCCAGCCGATGGTCGTGTCGTGCACCTCATTCGAGCGACTGAAAGCTGTTTCGGCCTTTGGCATGACAAAAGGCGCTCGCGACATGCTTTCGACGCCTCCAGCGACTATGAGATCCGCCTGACCGGAGATGATCGCCCTTGAGGCGGTTATGATCGCGTCCATACCCGATCCGCAAAGCCGGTTCATCGTAGTGCCGGGAACCGTTTCGGGCAGACCGGCAAGAAGCGACGACATGCGGGCGACATTGCGGTTGTCCTCACCAGCCTGATTGGCACAGCCATAGATCACCTCATCGACCGCAGCCCAATCCACATCCGGGTTACGCTCGATCAGGGCCTCGATCGGGATCGCTCCCAGATCGTCGGCGCGAACCGAGGCAAGCGATCCGCCAAATCGTCCGAAGGGAGTGCGGATATAGTCGCAGATATAGGCACGTTGCATTGCGGGCTCCCTTATTGGCCTTCGTGGGCGGCTTTGGTGCGGGCATGCAGATCCCGCAGGATCTGTAGCTCTTCGGCACTCGGGGCGGGCGTCTCGATCACATGCTCGGCGAACTTGGCGGGCCAGCCAACGGTGTCCTGAACGTCCGCTCGAGAAGCGCCAGGATGCAGCGAGGTCACGGTGAACTCCTTGGTTTGGGAATCCGGTTCCCATACTGCGAGATCGGTAATGAGCCTTGTCGGTCCCTTGGTATGGACACCATGATCGGCTCGGTCCGATCCGCCCTTGCCATGGCCGAGTGATGTGATGAAGTCGAGTTTCTCGACAAACCCACGGGTCGACTGTTTCATGGTGATGAAGATCTCGCCGCAGGAAATGGCGATTTCAGGTGCGCCGCCGCCGCCAGGCAGGCGGACTTTCGGGTTATCATAGTCCCCGACGACAGTGGTGTTGATATTCCCGAACCTGTCCAGCTG
The DNA here is from genome assembly GCF_039982295.1 of Roseibium sp. Lineage (GTDB taxonomy): Bacteria > Pseudomonadota > Alphaproteobacteria > Rhizobiales > Stappiaceae > Roseibium. Next base: position 145,273 of record NZ_JBDWYP010000092.1, on the reverse strand, counting down.
TGCGCCCCCAAGGAAGCCTACAGTGATGCGTCCGCCCTGGAGCCAATAGCGGAACATCTCCGGCACCGAGACCGTGTTCAGCGCCGTGTCGCACAGTTCGCCGTCACCGATGGACAGTGGCAGCACCGTTGGCGCCGTTCCAATGGTGCCACTTTCATAGATCAGGGTGATATCGGGCGCATGGGTCAGACGCGCCAGGTTGCAGGCTGCCGAAGGCGCGCCGATGCCGACAAAGCAGACATCATCGTTGGACAGCGCACGTGCGGCGGCAACCGTCATCATTTCGGTCGGGGTGAAGGTGCTCATCTCCGCGCTCCTCAGCCTTGGGTCTTCAGGTGTGCAACACGGGTAGCGAAAATATCCGACGTCTGTTCAAGAACATTGGCCTTCATCCAGTCCATGAACATATCTCTGTCGGCCGCGATCTTGTCCCACTCCAGGTAGGCGCCATTATCCCGGCTGTAATAGCCTTGTGTATAAGATGGGTGCGCTCCGCCCGGAACGACCGCAATGGAGCTTACGGTCCAGGCGGGCAGGACCGTCGCATTTGGCGAAAGATCATCGAAGTCATCGACGACTTCCTCAACGGTGACGATCGAGCGTTTGGCTGCCAGGACGCTTTCCTTTTGAACGCCGGTAATGCCTTCTAGGAACACATCCCCCTTGCGATTTGCCTTGAGCGCATGAATGACCGCAACATCGGGACGAAGCGCGGGCACGGCGGCCAGCTTTTCGCCTGTAAAGGGGCACTCGATCTGTTTGATGTTCGGATTGACCCGTGTCAGCTCTGCGCCCCGGTAACCCCGGAAAATGGCACAGGGCAGGCCGGATGCGCCCGCTTCATAGGCGTTCGCCATGGCGGCATGACTGTGTTCTTCGATCTCAAGCTGATGCGGCCAGCCATTTTCAAGTGCGTCCCGGAATCTGCGCAGCAGGCCAACGCCAGGATTGCCCGCGAAGGAAAAAATCATCTTCTTCACGCAGCCCATGCCGATCAGCTGGTCATATATTATGTCCGGCGTCATGCGCATCACGGTCAGACCCTTGCGGCCTTGGCGGATCGCCTCATGGGCAGCGGCATGCGGGATCAGATGGGTGAAGCCTTCAAAGGCAACGCTGTCGCCATCGTTGAGGGTGTTAGCAACCGCATCGGCCAGGGACTGAAATTTCGCCATGGTTCCTACTCGTTGGTCTTGTGAAAACAACCCGCAGGGGAAGAGCGGGTCGTTCTTTTGATTGAACGCGGGCGCCGATCAGACGTCGAAGAAGACGGTTTCGTTGTCGCCCTGCAGATAAATGTCGAAGCTATAGATGGTCTCGCCGTTTCTTTCGCGGCGTTGAGCGATCAGTGTTTGGCGCCGCTCTTCCTGCTCGATCAGGTTAAGCACCTGGTCCTCGCCATTTGCCGCTGTTTCATCGGAGAAATAGAGCCGGGTCTGCAGGCCGATGTTGATGCCGCGCGCAACAATCCAGAGACTGATGTGAGGTGCCTGGATCTTGCCGTTCCGGCCGGGCACCGGGCCTGGTTTGATCGTCTCGATCGTGAAAATTCCGGTTTCGAAGTCCGAGCAAATCCGGCCCCAGCCGCGAAAATCCGTTTCGACCGGTTTTTGCTGCCTATCTTCCGGGTGGTTGTATTTGCCTTCCGAGTTGGCCTGCCAGCTTTCGATCAGCACATCGCGCACAGGCGCGCCCGTTCCATCGAACACGCGGCCTTCAATCTTGATGCGTTCGCCCTTGGTGTCTGGACCAGCTACCACGTTGGAAAAATTGGTCTCGAAAATGTCGAAGCCGGCATAGTCGGGTGCAAGGCCAATGTGGACGTAGGGGCCAGCGGTCTGACTGGCGGTTTCCTTGAAATAATTCAGCGGCTGAACCATGGCTCAATTGCCCTCCAGACGGTTTTCAAACAAGGTCGAGCGGCGACCTCGCAGGACGATATCGAACTTGTAGGCGCGGCAGTCGAGGGGAATGCTTGCGTTGAGATCAAGTGGAGCGACCAGGCGCTTTATTGCGTCGTCATCCGGAATGGTTTTGACGATCGGGCAGATGTCGATCAGCGGATCGCCCTCGAAATACATCTGTGTGATCAAACGCTGCGTGAAGGAGGGCCCGAAAACCGACAGGTGGATGTGTGCGGGGCGCCAGCTGTTGACATAGTTGCGCCAGGGGTAGGGGCCGGGCTTTATCGTGCGAAAGAAATAGTAACCCTCGTCGTCGGTCAGGCATCGTCCACAGCCACCGAAGTTTGGATCGATGGGGGCGAGATAGGTGTCTTTCTTGTGCCGATAGCGCCCTCCGGCATTCGCTTGCCATGCCTCAACCAAGGTGTTTGATACCCCCTGGCCGCTTTCGTCGATCACGCGTCCATGAACGATTATCCGCTGACCAATGGGCTCGCCGTCCGTGGCATAGTTCAGGATCATGTCATGATCGAGCGCGCCAATATCATTGTGACTGAAGACCGGCCCTGTCAGTTCTGACAGGGACTGTTCCAGAGACAGCAAAGCCTTTTGTGGCGAGCGGGTGATCGATGTCTTGTAGGTAGGTGTATAGGCGGGAGGCTGGAGATTGCGGTCACGCTGAAAATATTCACCGGTCATCCGAGCCCTCTGGTCACTGTTCGATTGTTTGGTTGTCATGGGGTTCTCCCGGTAGCTGAATACCTTGCAGGCATTCCTTCGCGCCCCTCCTGAAGAAAGCGAAAAGCTTACTTCTTCAATCCCTGCAGGGTGTCCTTGGCCACTTTGATAGCGGTGTTGGCCGCAGGAACTCCGGCGTAGATGGCCACATGCATCAGGGCCTCCCGAATATCTTCCGCGCTCGCGCCTGTGTTTGCAGTCGCCCTGATGTGCATTGCCAGCTCTTCTTCGTGGCCGAGAGCTGCCAGCAGGGCGATGGTCACAATGGACCTTTCCCGCTTTGTCAGCGCATCGCCGGACCAGACTGTGCCCCAGGCACCTTCTGTGATCATCGTCTGAAACGGGCTGTCGAAATCCGTCATGTTTTCACTGGCCCGGTCGACATGAACATCGCCCAGAACGCTGCGCCGAGTGGCCATGCCGGTTTCATATCGGGAACCTGAGGTGCGATCAGACAATACTGTTCTCCTGAAAGAAATTGGTCATGGCATCAACAAGCTCATCGGGAAAGTCGATGCAGGGCAGATGCCCCGCGCCTTCAATGGGAACATAGCGCGCATTGTCGATGAGGCCGGCGGTGGCCTGGACCAGCTCCGGCGTGGTCGCCAGGTCTTCCGTTCCGCAGATGCAAAGAACAGGAAGCTTCAGTTGGCTCGCTTGCTGTGTGAAATCGGTGCCCCGGATTGCGGCGCAGGTTCCCAGATAGCCTTGTCTGGGGGTTCGCACCAACATGGCGCGCCAGCCTTCGAGTTCATCCGCGCATTGGGTTCTGAAGTCTGCCGAGAACCAGCGCGCAAGGATAGCTTCGGCCAAAACTTCTATGCCGCCCGCGTCGATCGCCTCCATCCGTGTAGTCCATGTGCCGTGATCGCCGATCTTTGCCGCCGTGTCGCAGAGAACCAGAGCCTGGACCGATTCCGGGCGCTTTAGAGCGATGCCTTGAGCAATCTGGCCACCAACTGAAAGCCCGACCACGATGACCGACTTCAGTTTGAGCGTATCCAGAAGAGCGGCCAGGTCATCGACATGATCGTCCATCGAATAGGGAGACGCAGGAGCAGTGCTCAATCCGTGTCCACGTTTGTCATAGCGCACGAGCCGGAAGGTTCCGGCTAGTTGCGCGCAAACGCGGTCCCAGATCCTGAAGTCGGTCCCAAGGCTGTTGGCGAAGACAAGAACCGGTAAATCGTCTTCGCCCGTATCGGTAAAATGAAGGACCTGGCCGTTTGCCCTGATCAAGTTCATCTGACTGGTGTCTCCTCACGCTGGTTCTCAAGCGAACCAGGCAGCTTGTCGGTTTGTCGTGACTTTTTGATTGATTGCATATTTTACTCTTTGTTCAGTTATGTAAAATGAGAAATCAAGCGAGAAAAATAACTCTTGGGAATGGAATGATGATTGATCCTCGAGTGAAGTACAGGCATGTCCAGTGCTTTTTGGAGGTTTCCAGAAGGCGGAGTTTGGTCAAGGCAGCGGATGCACTTTCGATCACACAGCCCGCCGTCTCCAAGACGCTCAAAGAGCTCGAGGATATCCTTGAGGTGCGTCTTTTTGAGCGCAGTCGCAAGGGCGTGTCTCTGACCCAGTTCGGCGAGGTCTTTCTGCACTATGCAGGCGCAAGTCTGGCGGCTTTGAAGCAGGGGCTGGACAGTGTCGCGCAGGCGCGCATGTCAGGCGAATCCTATCTAAATGTGGGCGTCCTGCCGAGCGTTGCCGCCCGCATAGTCCCGGATGCCGTCCAGACATTCCAGTCCGAAGAGAGTCTGGAGACCACCCTGACGCTCATCACCGGGCCGAACACGTTTCTCTTGAGCCGACTGCGGGTTGGCGAACTGGATCTGGTGGTGGGCCGACTGGCTGACCCCGAGCAGATGGCTGGTTTGTCCTTCGCGCATCTATATTCGGAAAGCGTATCGTTTGTGGTCCGGCGAGGTCACCCGCTTTTGTATGAAAAGAGCGGTGATTTGGCGAGGATTGCCGATTTTCCGGTTCTGTATCCGACCAAGGAAGCGATCATTCGCCCTTATATCGAGCGGCTTTTGATCACGCATGGCATTACCCGGTTGCCGAAGAGGGTCGAGACCATCTCCAACTCCTTCGGCAGAACCTACACGCTCGATACTGATGCAGTCTGGATCATTTCGAGCGGTGTTGTGTCGCGTGACATTGCCGCAGGCGAGCTTGTCGAATTGCCCCTTGAAACGTCGGAAACAACAGGTCCTGTTGGACTGACAACCCGTGCCGACGCACCGCCAACGCCGGCCTTGTTGATGTTTCAGAGCGCTCTACGGGCATCGGCTGAAAAGATGTCCATGCACCTGTAATCGGAGCGCGCTAGACTGCGTAAAACGACAATGCAGATACATAACTAGTGATTATTCATCACCTATGATTGCTTATTTTACATAACGAACGAGATAGCATAGCGTTTGGGGTCACTGGTGTTAGGCTTGGGAGGGCAGATGCACGGCGTCTGCGTTTGGAAGTCTTGGCTCATCGTGTATGACTAATTGGGAGGTTTGGTATGAAGCGTATTATGTCCGTTGCGGTTGGCCTCGCCACTGCAACCGTGCTGGCTGCATCAGCCAGTGCACAGGAAGTCACCCTGACATTTCACCATTTTCTTGGTCCGAAGGCTCCGGCACAGACCAAGATGATCGAGCCTTGGGCCAAGAGTGTCGAAGAGGCCTCCGGTGGCCGCATCAAGGTCGAGATCTTTCCGGCCATGTCGCTCGGTGGCAAGCCGCCTGAGCTCTATCGCCAGGCACGCGATGGTGTGGTCGATATTGTCTGGACGGTTCTGGGCTACACGCCGGGTGTTTTCCCACGCACGGAAGTGTTCGAACTTCCCACGGTTCACCGCGGCTCCGCCGAGGAAACAACCGTCGCGATCGCCAACTCCTGGGATCTGATCAAGGACGACTTCAAGGATATCAAGCCTATCCTCGTGCACACACACGGCGGACAGGCCTTCCATATGGTCGACAAGCCGGTCCGTACGCCGGACGATCTGGTCGGCATGAAGCTCCGGACCCCGTCGCGCATTGGTGGATGGACCATTGAGGCATTGGGTGCCGAGCCTGTGGGCATGCCGGTTCCCGCCCTGCCGCAAGCCCTGTCCAAGGGCATTGTTGCGGGCGCGCTGATTCCCTTCGAGATTGTGGCGCCGCTCAAGATCCAGGAACTGACCAAGCACTCGGTCGAGGGCCCGAACAGCTACCGCTTCGGCACTGCGACGTTCATGATCGGGATGAACAAGGACAGCTACGAAAGCCTTCCGGACGATCTGAAGAAGGTCATCGACGATCACTCCATGGGAAATATTGCTGAAACCTATGGCGCTGTCTGGGATGCCAGTGAAGAGGGCGGAAAGAAGCTTATTCGCGAGAAAAGTGAGCTGATCACCCTGTCCGACGACGAGTACGCCGCGTTTGACGAAAAGATGGCTCCCGTCGTTGAGCGTTGGGTTGCTGACGCCAATGGCAACGGGCTTGATGGTTCGGGCATGGTGGATGCAGCACGCGCTGCCGTCGCCGAAGCCAGCGGCAACTAGCATTTCCGGCTTACCTACTGCGCGAACGGCGTGTGAGCGCCGTTCGTTTCTTTTCCAAGGTCTGAAAAATGTACTCTTTGCTGCAGCGAGCGATCAGCTTCTGGGCACTCTTGGGTGGAGTGCTCGTGGTCGCAATTGTGCTGGTAACGGCGGTGAATGTCGGTGCTTTCATTCTTGACTCGATCCTGAAAAACTTTGGGATCTTTGTGTCTGCCCTGCCTGGGTATGAGGATTTTGTCCGTCTGGCGATCAGTGCAGCCGCGCTCAGCTTCTTTCCCTACTGTCAGATGAAACGCGGGCATGTTGCGGTTGAGCTCTTCGTTCAGAACTTCCCTCAATGGCTGCAACGGACCCTCGACAAGCTGTGGCTCCTGCTGACCATGACGCTGGCGGTCTTTCTTGCCTACTGGATGTGGATCGGCTTGCTCGAAACGCGCTCTGACAACACGATGACTGCCGTTTTGGGCTGGGCCGAGTGGCCATGGTATCTGCCGGGTGTCGTGTCGATGGCGCTCTGGGCGCTCATTTCTCTGGCGCAGGCCTTCGGAGCCAAATCCCATGGGTGAAATGGAATTCATCGGCATTGCCGGTCTCGCCGTGCTCTTCTTCCTGTTGGCACTGAGGATGCCGGTCGGCCTCGCGATGCTGCTTGTCGGCGTTGGCGGCACTTACGCCTTGTCGCTTACGGTCTCCTATGTACGGTTCGGGCCATATGTAAAGCAGTTCAAATCGCTGCTCTGGTCGAACATGGCGAACTACGATCTGTCGGTTGTCCCGCTCTTCGTCTTTATGGGCTATCTCGCCAGTCAGGCCAATTTGAGCCGGGACCTCTTCCAAGGCATGAACGCGCTCATGGGCCGGTTTCGCGGCGGCGTGGCTATGTCGGCCATTGGCGCATGTGCAGGCTTTGGCGCCGTATGCGGGTCGTCCCTTGCCACGGCTTCAACCATGGGTCGCGTGGCTTTGCCCGAATTGCGCAAGTTGAATTACTCCCCGCGTCTGGCGACCGGTGCGCTTGCGGCTGGCGGAACTCTCGGGATCCTGATTCCACCTTCCGTGGCGCTTGTGATCTACGCGGTCATCGTTGAAGCCTCGATCATCGAGATGTTTCGGGCTGCCATCATCCCCGGATTTATTGCCGTCGTCTTCTTCATTGCAGTGATCGCGCTTCTTGTTCGATGGAAGCCGGACCTGGCGCCATCAGTTTCCGACATGGACAAGGCGCAAAGGCGCCGTGCGATCCTCAAGCTCATTCCGGTGCTGCTAATCTTTGGCTCGATCATTGTCGGCCTCGGGATCGGTCTGTTCACACCCACACCTGCCGCCGGGGTTGGTGTCTTTGCCATCCTGGTCTATGGCTTTGCGCAGCGGTTTTGGAACGACGAAGGATTGCGCCTTGGCGGCGTGAAGACTGCATTGCTGGAAACGGCGATCACAAGTGGAATGATCTACTTCATTCTGTTTGGCGCCGAGGTGCTGAAGGGCTTTTTCACGCGGGCCGGCTTGCCATCGGCCATGGCAACATGGGCAGGCACCAGCGGCCTTGATCCCTGGCTGATCCTGGTTCTCATGCTTCTGATCCTGGTGGTTCTCGGCTGCTTTATGGAATCGCTCGCGATGATCCTGGTTGTCGTGCCGTTTTTCTGGCCGGTCCTGATCGATCTGAACGGCGGCGACTACGCAACAGCGGCGTCTTCCACATTTGGTATGGATGCGGAAGATCTGAAGATCTGGTTCGGGATCCTTGCTTTAATCGTGGTCGAGCTGGGGCTCATGACGCCACCCGTGGGTCTGAATGTCTTCATCATCAATGCGTTGGCGAAGGACATCCCCATGTCGGAGACGTTCCGCGGCGTGGTGCCATTCTTCCTGGTCGAGATCGTTCGAATAGGATTGATCATAGCCTTCCCGGTGCTCGTCCTTCTGGTGCCGACCATGCTCAGTTAGTCGGGGCAACTGGTCATCAAATCTCAAAACCCCTTGCCTGATCGGCGAGGGGTTTTTCGTTTTGGGTGCCTGCGTTTTTGTCAAAGCGCATATTTGAGATTAAAAAACCCTGCCACCTGACTTTGAGCGGAAAGCCATTCGTTACCGTCTCAAGGGATTGAGGATAGCTTCTCCATAAATTCGAACCTGCCAGGATTTATCGTGCCGGATAACGTTCAAAGCCAGTCGCAATTGTCTCTTCTTCTTTCGCTCGCGGTTTCCGCCGGCTCTGAAATTCTGTCAGTTTACGGCGAGGATTTTGCGGCTGAGACGAAGTCTGACGGATCTCCAGTGACGGTTGCAGATGAGAGGGCCGAGGGTGTCATTCTGGCCGGGCTCGCCAAGGCATTTCCCACTGTTCCTGTGATCGCGGAAGAGGCGGTCGAGGCGGGCAATCTACCTGACGTGGGCGAACGCTATTTCCTGGTTGATCCGCTGGATGGAACGAAGGAATTCGTCAGCCGCAATGGCGAATTCACGGTGAACATCGCGTTGGTTGACCAGGGCGTTCCGGTGTTTGGCGTCGTCTATGCCCCGGTGCTCGGTGATATCTACTGGGGTGGTGCGCTTCCATCTGATTTGGCAGCACCGGATGCCTCAGGCGAGGGCGCTTTCAAGGCGAAGGTTGTCGACAGCGAGATTGTCGATGCAGCGCCGATCACAGTGCGCAAGGCGCCGCCTGAAGGGCTTTCAGTTCTGGCCAGCCGCTCGCATTTGTCTCAAGAAACCGCTGCCTTCATCGAACGCTTCAAGGTTGCCGAATGCGTGTCGTTTGGCTCGTCTCTGAAGCTCTGCGTGGTGGCAGAAGGCAGGGCGGATCTCTATCCACGGCTTGCCCCGACCATGCAGTGGGACATTGCAGCGGGCGATGCTGTTTTGAGGGCCGCTGGTGGTCAGGTTCTTGAGGCGCAGAGCTGGCAACCGCGCGCTTACCGGATTCCAGTAGGTGCGACCAAGTCCGATCTTCTCAATCCGCATTTTGTCGCCCTGTGCGACACGGCGCTCCTGGCCGAGGCCGGGATCGTTCCAGAGCCCGCATAAGCCGGGCTTGAATCGTATTTGTTATTACATCGGTTCCCGCAAGGGCTGGTGAGAGCTGTAAAAGGTTGATCCTGATGGACATCACGGCAACAGGCCTGACGGCCGAACGTCTGAGTAACTTGCGTCGGTTGGAAGCGGAGAGCATTCACATCATCCGCGAGGTTGCGGCCGAATTTCGCAATCCGGTGATGCTCTATTCGATCGGCAAGGACTCCGGCGTTATGCTTCATCTCGCGATGAAGGCTTTCTATCCCTCGAAGCCGCCGTTTCCGCTCCTTCATGTGGATACGACCTGGAAGTTCCGGGACATGATCACATTCCGAGACGAGACGGCAAAGCGGCTGGGGCTGGACCTGCTCGTTCATACCAATCCGGAGGGCTTGGAAAAGGGCATCGGCCCCTTCTCGCACGGCTCTTCGGTGCACACGCACATCATGAAGACCGAGGCGCTGAAGCAGGCACTTGATGAATACGGCTTTGATGCAGCCTTTGGCGGTGCGCGGCGTGATGAAGAAAAGAGCCGCGCCAAGGAGCGTGTCTTTTCATTCCGCAACGCCTCTCATGGCTGGGATCCGAAGAACCAGCGTCCAGAGCTTTGGAACGTCTACAATGCGCGTGTCGCCAAAGGAGAGAGCATCCGGGCGTTTCCGCTGTCGAACTGGACCGAGCTCGATATCTGGCAATACATATTGACCGAGAATATCCCGATGGTGCCGCTCTATTTGGCCGCCAAGCGCCCGGTGGTCGAGCGCGACGGCATGCTCATGATGGTCGATGACGAGCGCATGGAGATCCAGCCTGGTGAAGAGGTTATGGAGAAGATGGTCCGCTTTCGCACCCTTGGCTGCTATCCGCTGACCGGGGCGATCGAATCTGACGCCGATACACTTGAAGCCATCGTCAAGGAAATGCTGATCGCGCGGACATCCGAACGGTCCGGCCGTCTGATTGACCACGACGACAGCGCGTCCATGGAAAAGAAAAAGCGCGAGGGCTACTTCTGATGTCGAGCACAGATACATCCACGGCGACAAGCACAGCCCCGCAAGAGGCGGTCACCGATTACATCCTCGCGCAGGAGCAAAAGGACCAGCTGCGGTTCCTGACCTGCGGCTCGGTGGACGACGGCAAGTCAACGCTGATCGGGCGTCTGTTGTTCGATACGAAGCTGATCTTTGAAGATCAGTTGGCGTCCCTGGAAAAAGACAGCCGCAAACACGGAACTGTGGGCGAAGACATTGATCTGGCGCTTCTGGTGGATGGTCTTGAGGCTGAGCGCGAGCAGGGCATCACCATTGATGTGGCCTATCGCTTTTTTGCCACCGACAAGCGCAAGTTCATTGTTGCCGATACGCCGGGCCATGAGCAGTACACCCGCAACATGGCGACAGGCGCCTCGACCGCCGATCTGGCAGTGCTTCTTGTGGACGCCCGCCACGGGTTGATGGTTCAGACCCGACGTCACGCCTTCATCGCCTCGCTGCTTGGCATTCGCCACGTGGTGCTGGCGGTGAACAAGATCGATCTGGTCGACTTCTCCGAAGAGCGCTTCAACGAGATCAAGAGCGACTTTGAGACTTTTGCCGCAGGCTTCGACTTCGAAAGCCTTGAGGCCATTCCCATGTCCGCGCGCTATGGCGACAATGTCACCGGACGCAGCGAGAAAATGGGCTGGTACAATGGTCCAACTCTTCTGGAGCATCTGGAAGGGGTCCAGATCGGCGAACATGAACTGGCGCAGCCATTCCGCCTGCCCGTGCAGTGGGTGAACCGCCCCAATCTCGACTTCCGTGGGTATTCGGGCACGATTGCTGCCGGATCCGTTCAGGTCGGCGATGAGCTTGTCGTCTCGGCTTCCGGCAAGACATCCAAAGTGGATCAGATCCTGACGCCTCAAGGTGAAGCCCGGCTTGCAAGGGCAGGTGAGGCCGTTACGATCACCCTGGAAGATGAAATCGACATCTCTCGCGGTGACCTTCTGGCGGCGGCAGGTTCGCGTCCGGATGTGGCCGACCAGATGGCAGCTCATCTGATCTGGATGGCCGAAGACGCGCTGATGCCGGGCCGCTCCTACATCATGAAGATGGGTGCCAAGACGGTCACGGCGACGGTGACGGAGATCAAGCACAAGATCAATGTCAACTCCTTCGAGCATGTGGCAGGCAAGCAGCTGGAGCTCAACGAGATTGCCTTTTGCAATCTTGCACTGGCAGCCCCCGTTGCCTTTGACCCGTATGAGGCCAACCGCACCACGGGATCCTTTATCCTTATTGACCGGGTGACCAACGCTACAGTCGGAGCAGGCATGGTCTGGTTCGCGCTACGCCGGGCGACCAACATCCACTGGCAGGCGCTTGAGGTCGACAAGACCGCCCGTGCGGACAGCCTGGGCCAGAAACCAGCTGTACTGTGGTTCACAGGCCTCTCTGGCTCGGGCAAATCGACCATTGCCTCGATCGTTGAGAAGAAACTTCACCTTGAAGGCCGGCACACCTACACGCTGGACGGTGACAACGTCCGGCACGGCCTCAACAAGGATCTGGGCTTCACGGATGTGGACCGGGTGGAGAACATCCGAAGGGTCGGCGAGGTGGCGCGGCTCTTTGCTGATGCGGGCCTGATCACGCTCGTCTCCTTCATCTCGCCATTCCGCGCCGAGCGCCAGCTTGCACGCGAAATGGTGGGTGAGGGCGAGTTCATCGAGGTCTTCGTCGACACGCCGATCGAGGAATGCAAGAAGCGCGATCCCAAGGGGCTCTACGCCAAGGCCGAGGCCGGTGAGATCAAGAACTTCACGGGTATCGACAGCCCCTATGAAGCCCCCGAAGATCCGGAACTTGTGCTCAACAACGTTGGAAAAGACCCGGAAGACGTCGCCGAGGAAGTCATTAGATACCTAAGGGCCAATAACTATCTTCTGTCGCCCTCTCTCGTCTCTGGTGGCGGCGGGATCTGACGACTGAGAGACTCTATGGAGTTGCGCCAGAGGCCTGCAGATGACGTCACCTGCAGGCTTTGTTTTCAATGTGGCAAGGAATGTTTCCAAGCCTACATCTCGATACAAATTCCCGGTGATCCTGGGCTTGGAAATCAAGTTTTGACGTCGCAAGTTCCTGATGACTTTGGCCAATACGGCATGGGAACGAGACATGAAATTCGAACATCAACTTTTTCAGCCGCTGGTCACGGGCGCTTTTTTGATCTCGATGCAATGTGGCGCTGGCGCCCATGAGAGCAGCCTGCATTTGCAGGGCGAATCGGAAGTCATTGAGCAGACGGCTGCCGAGGCCTTGTGGGATATGTTCGTCGCGAAGGCGGAAGCTTCTGCGACATTCTCTGTTTCGGGCAACAAGCGGATCATCACTGCCAACGGTTATCCCGACATTGCGCCGGGTAATTTCCCCAATCGCGGCAACCCGCATGCGATCAGCACGAAGAACTATCAGCTCTCCGTACCGCTTGAACCGAAAAGGAACAGCCAGGCAACCGCCATCGGCAACAAACCTTTCGGCATTGGACTGAACGGTGTGCTCATGGATCCGGGAACTGCTGAAACCTGGCAAAACGACAGGCAGTCGGGATGGAACTACGAGGCGAAGGGCGGAGCCTGCAGGTTGGGCCTCGACAAGTTCAACGCCCATGTTCAGCCTGACGGTACCTACCACTATCACGGCCTCCCGACCGGTCTGATGGCTCAAAATGGCGGTCGAAAGAGCCCGGCCCTGATTGGGTATGCTGCGGATGGGTTTCCGATCTATGGCAACTATGGCTATTCAGATTCCGCCAAACCTTCGTCAATGAAGAAGCTGAACAGCAGCTACGTTGTAAAATCCGGCACACGGCCGAGCGGCCCCGGCGGCCCCTACAACGGCGTCTTTACACAGGATTACGCATATCAGGATGGCAAGGGCGATCTGGACCAGTGCAACGGCCGCTTTGCGGTAACGCCCGCGTACCCGAACGGCACGTATCACTATGTGTTGACCGATAGCTTTCCATTCATTCCCCGTTGCTGGATGGGATCTCCTGATCAGAGCTTTAGCCGCTTGAAAAGGGGCGGCGGAGCGAGACGGGCGCGGCTTGCGGGACACGGCGAACGTCTCGGCCAAGGCGCAGAAATGCGCCCCCCCAGAGGAGCCGGCCCACGCCCCGACGGTGCACGTCGCGGCGGCAAGATGCCGTGCTCGGGTAGTTAGGTCATCAGTCAAATGAACTAGAATTCAGAGGTGTCAAGGCCCGCGCTTGTGCGGGCTTTTGCTTGACAGTTGACGTGTTCCCGATGACTTTGCAGCGTCTCCATGAAAGATATCGGCACCATGAACAAGCCTGTTAAGCCAACTGCATTTTCCACCTGTCCGCACGATTGCCCATCGGTCTGCGCACTTGATGTCGAGCTTCTGGAAGATGGAAAAGTAGGGCGGCTGCGTGGTTCGGCGCTAAACACTTATACGGCCGGTGTTATCTGTGCGAAGGTGGCGCGGTACTCCGAGCGTCTCTACCACCCGGATCGCCTTTTGAAGCCGCTCCGCCGGATCAGCGCCAAGGGAGAAGGGCGTTTCGCAGAGGTTTCCTGGGATGAAGCTCTCGATCTGATCGCGGCAAAATTCCTGCAGATTGAAGCCGAGTTCGGGGCGCAGAGCATCTGGCCCTATCATTACGCCGGTACCATGGGGATGGTTCAGCGCGATTCAATTCACCGGTTCCGACATGCGAAGGGGTATTCGCTCCAGTTCGACAGCATCTGCACCAACATGGCCTGGACGGGCTACGTGGCCGGCACCGGAAAGCTGGCGGGTCCCGACCCGCGCGAGATGGCCGTCTCTGATCAGATCGTCATTTGGGGGACCAACCCGGTTGCCACGCAGGTCAACGTGATGACCCATGCAATCGCAGCCCGCAAAAAGCGCGGCGCCAAGATCATCGTGATCGATGTCTACCGGACCGAGACCATGAAACAGGCGGACATCGGACTGGTCCTGAAGCCAGGCACAGATGCTGCTTTGGCTTGCGCGATCATGCATATTCTGTTCCGCGATGACCTGGCGGACCAAGACTATCTGGCCAGGTTTACCGATTGTCCGCTCGAACTTGAGGCGCACCTAAAGTCAAAGACGCCTGAATGGGCGGCAGCTGTCACCGGGCTCGATGTTGCACAGATCGAAGAAGTTGCCCTGTTGATCGGCCAGGTTCCCAGAACCTACTTCCGTCTCGGCTATGGTTTTACCCGCTCTCGCAATGGCGTGGTCGGTATGCATGCGGCAGCCTCCATCGGCGCCGTGACAGGGTGCTGGCAGCATGAAGGTGGCGGCGTCTTCCACAACAATGGCGCCATCTACGAACTCGACAAATCAATGGTCGAAGCGACCGATCTGAAGGACCCGTCTGTCCGCGCACTTGACCAGAGCCTGATCGGCCGTGTGCTGACCGGCGATGAGGCAGCACTTCTCGGCGGTCCGCCAGTGAAGGCCATGTTGATCCAAAACACCAATCCTGTGTCGGTAACCCCGGAACAGGAGCTTGTGAAAAAGGGCTTCGCTCGAGAGGATCTTTTCACGGTGGTGCATGAGCAGTTCATGACCGAAACGGCGCAAATGGCGGACATCGTCCTGCCCGCGACCCAGTTCCTCGAACACGATGACCTCTACAAGGGGGGCGGGCAGCAGCATCTGTTGTTGGGGCCAAAGGTTGTCGAGGGGCCCGAGGGACCGAAGGAAAATCTCTATGTTCTGAACGAACTGGCGCACCGCCTCGGCGCCCCGGATCATCCAGGCTTCAAGATGACCGCCCGCGAGCATATCGACTGGATGTTGCAGCAGTCCGGTTACGGAACCCTGGAGGAGCTGGAGACCACGCGTTGGATCGACCTGCAGCCTGACTTTGAGACCTCCCACTTTCTCAACGGTTTCGGCCACGAGGACGGCAAGTTTCATTTTCGTCCCGATTGGGGCCGCTCTGCAGCGCCGAACAAGCCTGCGTCGGGGCAGGCGATGGGGCCCTGGACAACGATGCCAGAGCTGCCGGATCAATGGGACGCCATCGAGGCTGCTGACGATCGCCACCCCTTCCGTTTGGTGACTGCGCCAGCACGTTCCTTTCTCAATTCCAGCTTCAATGAAACCGAGAGTGGGCGGAAGAAGGAAAAGCGGCCCGAGGTCTGGCTGCTTCCGGATGAGGCCGCCCTCTATGGCGTATCAGACGGCGATCTTGTGAAGATGGGCAATGACCGCGGCGTCATCACCCTGCATGCCCGGTTTTACGAGCACCTAACGCCAGGCACGGTGATCTCAGAAGGGATCTGGCCGAACGATGCCTTTGTGGACGGCAAGGGCATCAACACGCTCGTTGGTGCCGATCCGGTCGCTCCGTATGGCGGCGCGGCGTTTCACGACACTGCTGTTTGGATCCGCAAGGCTTAGCGCCTGAGAAAATTATATCTCCAACTCGAAATCGGCCTTTGCAACGCTCTGTCCGTTGATCTGAACTTCGATCGCATGTGTCCCAGGATAATAGGTGCGGGTTGTGATCGGTCGAATGCTGTGCCGTTTCACCAGATGGATGTCCTGATCGGGCTCAAGTTCGAAGGTTTTCCATTTGAAGGCCTTCGGAGAGGTTTTGCCGTTGGCCTTGCGATGATGGATGACGAAATCGACCACCAGACGCTGTTTCGTTTCCGCTGTTGACGTGAGTGTAATGCCGAACTCAATCGCGTCGCCGAGAGTGATCCTCTCTGTGGCATGAAACGCCTCGACCGAGATTTGCGGGTTGCCATAACCCAGGGCCGACAATGTACCCGGATGGCCTTGCTTTATGAGACTGCGGCAAGCGTGTTTGATCAACCGGCCTCTGTTTTTGTTCCCATTGTCCTTCCAGCGCCGGGCAAGATCGGCAATGACATCCGGGTGGTCCTTGGAAATGTCGTTCAAATGATTGGCGACCGACCGCCGAACATATTCCTCCGGGTCATCTCTGAGTGCTTCCAGCAAAGGCAGGAGCGGCGCGGGGTCCGCCATAAAGGCGGGCAACCTCATCGCCCAGGGCAGGCGGGGACGTGTGCCTTCCGAGATGAGCCGGCGTACATGACGGCTCGGGTCGTCGATCCAGCCTGCCAGCGTTTGAAGACACCGTTCCGGCTCACGAAGGAGGATGTAGCGGATGCCAAACTCCGCTGTCAGGCGCTTGGTCAGCTCCTTCATCAGGTCCATAGACGTGTCGAAATGCTCGGCGCCAAGCTGTCCGGCATAGTCGCACATCGGTGCAATCGCCCAACCTGCAATTCCCGCCTCTGTAATCGTTGCACCTGCAAGATCTGCATCGTCATCAGGAGCAAGCGAGGCGAGAAAGATCTCCGCAGTTTTTTCATAGTCCCGAGGTAGATAGTTTTTCAGTCCCTCCAGAACCCGGTTGGAGCGCTGTTTCAACTCCAGTTCGTCAAAGCCATCCAGAACGCTCTGCTGAAAGCCTCTTGCATCAAATTCTGACCAATGGCGTGAGAAATGGTCTGCCATGCCTTCGACCAGTGCATCATTGAAAAGGTATTTCAGTGGCTCAGCCATTTTGGTGCGTTCCTGTGAGGTGAAGAGGTTCGGAGAACATTCCTCTGATGACACTCGCAGGTCGTGATCGGCAAGACGCCAAGGTGCTGAAATCGGACGACAGAATGCAGCCTCCTGACAACGCTATGTCAGGAGCAAGTCCGATTGTGCACCAGGGTTTCAATACGCAGCGAAAGTGAAGGCAGAGCTACACGGGATAAATCGGATCAGGGCGCGATCAGAGTGTCAGAACCTGCAGCGTCAGTGTCGGCGGTTGACACCTTCTGGCCTTTGACCCTGGCTTTGCCATTTGCGACCAGTTCCAGGGCCCTGGGGTAGATCTGATGCTCGACGCCAAGGACGCGTGCACCAAGGGTTTCGGGCGTGTCGTCCTCAAGCACTGGCACGGCGCCTTGCATGATGATCGGACCGTCATCCATTTCCGCAGAGACGAAATGAACGGTGGCGCCATGCAGCTTGACGCCCTCATCCAGCGCCCGCTCGTGGGTGTTGAGCCCCTTGAAGCTTGGCAGCAGCGCCGGGTGAATATTGATCATGCGGTCGCGCCACTCGTTGACCAAAAAAGGCGTGAGCAGGCGCATGAATCCGGCGAGCGCCACCAGTTCGATGGCATTGTCCTTCAGGAGGCCATTGAGCGCATGCTCGAAAGCCTCGCGGTCGCCCTTGTAGTCCCGGTGATCCACCACTGCGGTCTTGATTCCAAGGTCTGCTGCTTTGGCCAGACCCGCGGCGTCGGGCTTGTTGGACACCACAAGACCGATTTCCGCGGGGTAGCTTGGCGACATGGCCGAGGAAATAAGCGACATCATATTGCTGCCGCGTCCGGAAATCAGCACCGCGACTTTTTTGCGGGGGCTCATTCGCCAAGTCCCAGGGAGTTGGCAAAGAGCACCGGCGCGTCCCCTGCGTTGGAAACCTCGCCGATACGGAAAACCGTCTCTCCTTCACCAGCGAGGATTTCGCTGATCTTGTCAGCTTCATCTGCGGCGACGACGACGACCATGCCGACCCCGCAGTTAAAGGTGCGCAGCATCTCCGCTTCGGCAACGCCGCCAGACTTTGAAAGCCATTTGAAGACGGGAGGGCAATCGATCGCACTCAGATCGATTGTCGCCGACGTGTCAGCCGGCAGAACCCGGGGCAGGTTTTCCGGAAGCCCGCCGCCGGTGATATGGGCGAGAGCCTTGATGCCCGACGAACCCTTGAGAGCTGCAAGCAGCGGCTTCACGTAGATCTTGGTCGGCGTCATCAGAGCTTCGCCAAGGGACTTGCCATCAGCGAAAGGAGCTGGGTCCTCCCATGACAGGCCTGACAGCTCGACGATCTTTCGGACCAGGGAATAGCCATTGGAGTGGACGCCGGAGGATGCAAGGCCCAACAGAACGTCGCCAGCGCCAACATCCTTGCGTGGCAGGATCTCTCCTCGCTCGACCGCACCGACCGAGAAGCCGGCAAGGTCATAGTCGTCTTCGGCGTACATACCCGGCATTTCAGCCGTCTCACCGCCGATGAGAGCCGATCCCGCCATCTTGCAGCCGTCTGCAATCCCGGCCACCACATCGGTTGCCGTCTCGAGATCGAGCGCGCCACAGGCAAAGTAGTCCAGAAAGAACAGAGGCTCGGCGCCCTGAACGATCAAATCATTGACGCACATGGCAACCAGGTCGATCCCGACCGTGCGATGTTGCCGCGTATCGATAGCAATCTTGAGCTTTGTGCCGACACCGTCGTTGGCTGCCACCAGGATTGGATCCTTGAAACCGGCTCCCTTGACGTCGAATAAGCCGCCAAAGCCGCCAATATCGCTGTCAGCACCTGGGCGGGCCGTCGCCTTGACCAGAGGCTTGATACGCCGGACGAGCTCATTGCCTGCATCGATGTCGACGCCGGACTGGGCATATGTCAGACCGTTATCTCCAGAGGGCTTGGTGTCACTCATGAGGCTCTCCGATGTATGCGGCTTGGATCCAAACAGATACGCACGCGCTTACAGGCTGTCTGTGCGGAATACAAGGGGAGGGCAGGACCTGGCATGGCGGAAACAGGTGGAAGAACCTGCAAATGCCCGATCCTTTGAGCGTTTGCCACAGGACGCCGGACCGCCTCGCGGTCTTGACCTTTTCCGGTCGACATTCCTAAGTGCGAAGGAACTTGAGCGGCTTAACAGTCAACGGACACTCGCAGAGCCGGATCGCACGAACATGGAGAAACTGAAATGAACCTTCGCCGACACGTTCAGTTCTGGCTGCTGTCGCTGATTGCTTTCATCGCGTTCATGATGGTTTTCTCAGAGGTGCTGCTGCCATTTGTGGCCGGTATGGCGGTCGCCTACCTGCTCGACCCGGTTTGTGACTGGCTTGAAACGAAGGGGATGGGGCGCCTTTGGGCAACGCTCTGCATCCTCTTTGCCTTTGTCGTGGTTCTCGTGATGTTTTTCCTCATGGTGCTGCCGGTTCTTGGAAATCAGCTCGCGGCATTCCTCGAAAAGCTTCCCGAATTGGTGAAACAGCTTCAAGGCCTCCTCTCGAGCAATCTTGGAGAGCGGTTGCTTGGCATGTCCGGTTTGACCGGTGAGGATCTGCAGTCGTCCATGGGAGATTTGATCGGTCAAGGTGCTGGATGGGTTGCAGGACTTGCCAAATCGATCTGGAGCGGCGGACAGGCGCTTCTCTCTGTGCTGTCGCTCTTCGTCGTCACACCGGTTGTTGCGTTTTATCTCTTGCTGGACTGGGACCGTATGGTCGCGCGGATCGACGGCTGGTTGCCGCGTCAGCACCTTACGACGATCCGTTCTCTCGCAGGGGAAATGGATACGGCCGTTGCTGGCTTCGTGCGTGGCCAAGTCTCAGTCTGTGTGCTCTTGGGACTGTTTTATGCCATTTGTCTCATGCTGGCCGGGCTGAACTTTGGCCTTCTCATCGGTATGGGCGCCGGCCTCGTCAGCTTTATTCCCTTTGTGGGCGCAGGGCTTGGATTTATCGTTTCGCTCGGTGTTGCTTTGGTCCAGTTCTGGCCAGATTGGACCATGATCGTTGTGGTTGGTATCATCTTCGCGATTGGCCAGTTTCTGGAGGGAAATGTCCTTCAGCCCAAATTGGTCGGAGAGAGCACGGGCTTGCATCCGGTCGCTTTGATGTTTGCGCTGTTTGCCTTTGGATATCTCTTTGGATTTGTGGGGATGCTGATTGCCGTTCCCGCAGCCGCCATGATCGGTGTACTTGCGCGTTTCGCCTTGAGGCAGTACCTAGCGAGCCCATTGTACACGGGGACCGGGCGCCAGGAGGCGACCCCTGAGGAATAGGCGCTTTAAGATATGGCGGAACCACCTCGTCAGCTGCCCTTGGAATTGCCGCATGAGCAGGCGCTGGGCCGGGATGACTATCTCGTCGGCAGCTCCAACCGCGCCGCATTCGATCTTCTCGAACGTTGGCCGGACTGGCCCTCGGCTGTTGTTGTCCTGGCCGGACCGGTTGGCGCCGGCAAGACCCATCTGGTGGAAGCATGGCATGAGGACACAGGCGCATCGGTTCTCGCGGCTGCAGATCTGACGGTCGAAAGCGTGACGGGCCTGGTTGCGGCTGGCGCCGTTGCCTTGGAAGATGCGCATAAAGGTGTGGATGAGACGGCCTTGTTTCATCTGCTCAATGCCGCTCGTCAGGCGGGCGTACGCGTTCTGATCACCAGCCGTACGTGGCCGACGGCCTGGAACCTGACCCTTCCTGATCTGGTGTCTCGGCTGAGGGCCGCGACCCCCGTCGAAATTCTCGAGCCAGACGACAATCTTTTGCGTCAGGTCCTGGTGAAACTCTTCGCAGATCGTCAAATTGTCATTGATCCAGGAGTAGTCGAATATCTGGTTGTCCGCATGGAGCGGTCTTTGGGCGTTGCGGGCAGGGCTGTGGAAGCCATTGATCGGGAAGCACTTGCAGGCCGCGTGAAGATCACAAAGCCTCTTGCGGGAAGGGTGCTCGAAGTCGTACAGGCGGGCAACGGCTGAAACGTTTGAAACAGCGCTGGGCAGTCCGTCTGTCCAGGTTTCAGGAAGTCAGGTTGTACGCTGGAAACTGCCAGCGTGAAGGAGACGGGGATGAACGAGAACGTCGATCTATCAAAGGCAGTTGAGGCATCGGCGAGCGCCCCCAACTCGCTGACGACGGATCCGGGAACCGAGATCAGCGATCTTGCGAATTCTCCCGCCCGTTTCATGAACCGGGAGCTGTCATGGCTTCAGTTCAATCACCGGGTTCTCGAAGAAGCGATGAACCGCAACCATCCGCTTCTTGAGCGGGTGCGCTTCCTTTCCATTTCAGCGAACAATCTCGATGAGTTCTTCATGGTACGCGTTGCAGGCCTGCGCGGTCAGCAAAGGGCGGACGTGACCCATCGCTCGGATGATGGCCTTGGGCCGACCGAGCAACTCGAAAAGATCTCCGAGGCCGTGCGCGGCCTGCAGGCGTCGCAACAGTCGATCTGGCGTGAGCTCAGGGCCGAGGTTGCAGAAAAAGGCATTGAGATCCTCGACACCCGGACGATCAGCGACGAGGACCGGTCATGGTTGGAAGATCATTTCCTGTCCTACATTTTTCCGGTGCTGACGCCGCTTGCGATTGACCCAGCTCACCCCTTCCCGTTCATACCCAACCTTGGTTTCTCGATCGTCTTCCAGCTTGCCCCGGTCGGGGGCGGACGCGGGATGATCGCCTTGCTCCGTATTCCCGGTCAGGTCGCTCGCTTCGTCCAGCTGCCTGACGGGGCTGGGGGAGCGTCCCGTTTCGTTGCGATCGAACGCGTGATCGGTCTTTTCATCGGCAGGCTCTTCCCGGGCTACGAGATCCTCGGAAAGGGTGCATTTCGCGTCATTCGCGACAGCGACCTGGAGATTGAAGAAGAAGCAGAGGATCTGGTACGTCTGTTCGAAAGCGCATTGAAGCGCCGACGCCGCGGATCGGTCATTCGGCTGGAAATCCAGGACACGACGCCGCCAGCCTTGCGCGAGTTCGTCGCCGACGCACTGGATGTCGAAGAGCACGAGATCTTCCTTGCCGACGGCCTTCTCGCGCTTAACAATCTGTCGCAGCTGGTCGACCTTGAGCGCAATGACCTCAAGTTCGAGCCATACACGGCCCGTTTCCCGGAGCGGATCCGCGAGCACGGCGGTGATTGTTTCGCCGCGATCCGACAGAAGGATATCGTCGTCCATCACCCCTACGAATCCTTCGATGTGGTCGTTCAGTATCTGCGGCAGGCGGCGCAGGATCCCGATGTCGTTGCGATCAAGCAGACGCTCTATCGCACGTCGAGAAATTCACCCATCGTCAAGGCTCTGGCCGAGGCTGCTGAAGCGGGCAAGTCGGTCACCGCCCTTGTCGAGTTGAAGGCTCGCTTTGATGAAGCGGCCAATATCAAATGGGCACGTGATCTGGAACGTGCGGGGGTTCAGGTTGTCTTCGGCTTTATCGAGCTGAAGACCCACTCGAAGCTGTCCATGGTCGTGCGGCGTGAACATGGTGAGCTCAAGACTTATTGCCACATCGGGACTGGTAACTATCACCCGATCACCGCCCGGATTTACGAGGATCTGTCATTCTTCACCGACGATCCGAACATCGCCCAGGAAGCGGCCCGTGTTTTCAACTACATCACGGGCTATGCAGAACCTGCAGAGTTGAAGGCCCTTGCGGTATCTCCTGTCAATTTGCGCTCGCGCATGCTGGAGCTGACGGAGGCCGAGATTGGCCATGCCAAGGCGGGACGTCCGGCACAGATCTGGATGAAGATGAATTCACTCGTCGATCCACAGATCATCGATGCTCTTTACCGAGCAAGTGAAGCCGGTGTTCAAGTTGACCTGATCATTCGCGGTATTTGCTGTCTCCGCCCTGGTATTCCTGGCCTGTCTGAGAACATCCGCGTCAAATCCATCGTCGGACGTTTTCTCGAGCATTCGCGGATCTTCTGTTTCGGCAACGGGCACGGCCTGCCGTCACCACAAGCGCATGTCTACATCGGTTCAGCTGATTTGATGCCGCGTAACATCGACCGTCGTGTTGAGGTTCTAGTGCCGCTGCAGACCGCAACGGTGCACGAACAGGTGCTCGACCAGATCATGGTCGCAAACCTCAAGGACAACCAGCAAAGCTGGCGCATCCTGCCAGACGGAAGCCATGAACGGGTTGTTCCTGCTCCCAGCGAGGAACCCTTCAATGCCCATCGCTATTTCATGACAAATCCGTCACTGTCCGGTCGTGGAAAGTCGCTCAAGAGTGATCGCCCGCGTCCGTTTCTAAAGCGCCCGGAACGTGGCTAAGGTGAAAATTGGACGAAATGACAGGTAGTTTTTCTCCGGCCCGGGGTCGGCTCAATGGCACTGGTCCCATCGCAGTGGTCGACATCGGGTCCAACTCTGTGCGTCTGGTTGTCTATGAGCGCAAGGCTCGGACGCCGACTATGCTTTTCAACGAGAAAGTTCTCGCAGGATTGGGCCGCGGCATCGCGGCATCTGGCCGGTTGTCCGATGAATCGATTGAAATCGCGCTCGGCGCCGTGAAGCGCTTTCGTGCGCTGTCAGATCACATCGGGGTTCAGGAGACCCATGTCATTGCCACCGCCGCCGCTCGTGACGCAGAAAACGGGGCTGAGTTCGTTGCGCGCGTGGAGGAGGTTCTGGGTGAGCCTGTCCGGATTCTGGATGGTAACGAGGAAGCCTTTTATTCGGCTCTTGGGGTCGTCGCCGGTTTCTGGGAACCTCGCGGCATCGTCGGCGATATGGGGGGCGGCAGTCTGGAGCTGGTGCAATTGGCCGGAAACAAACCGGGCAGGGGCACCACGTTTCCGCTTGGTGGCCTGCGCATTCAGGAAGAGGCAGACGGCAAGATCTCCAAGGCGCAGAAAATCGCCGAAGAATGCCTGTCCGAGTACACGTGGCCGGACATGGCCGATGGCGAGCGCGTATTTTACGCGGTTGGCGGGACGTGGCGCTCTCTTGCGCGGCTGCACCAGAAGCAGAAGAAATATCCGCTGCATGTGATGCACAACTACGAGATTGATGGCCAGGAGGCTATTGCCTTCTGCAAGTCACTGCAAAAGGTCAATCTGGAAGGCGTCGATTCAGCCGAGGTCGTGTCCAAGCAGCGTCGCGCACTTGTGCCCTTTGGGGCTGTCGTACTGGAGCAGATCCTGCGCTCCATGCGCGCTGACAAGGTCGTCTTGTCGGCGACGGGCGTGCGCGAGGGGCTTTTGCATGAAAAGCTGCCGGCGGAAATTCAGGTGCAGGATCCGGTCATTGAAGCTGCCCGAGAACTTTCCATCTTGCGCGCGCGCTCTCCGGAACACGCAGAGGAACTGATTGCGTGGACGGACGGTATTTTTGAAGCACTCGAGATCGAGGAAACGGGACAGGAGCGGCATCTGCGCCATGCGGCCTGCCTTTTGTCCGACATCGGCTGGCGCGCTCATCCTGATTACCGTGGAGAGCAAAGCCTCAACATTATCTCCAATGCAGCCTTCGTCGGGCTGGATCATGCGGCGCGCGCCTATTTGGCGGCAGCAGTCTTCTACCGTCATCAGGGCTTGAATGAGGACGGCCTTTCACCTGTGGTCCGCAAGCTCTCAACAGAGCGTTTGAGCCAGCGTGCGCGGATCCTGGGAGCAGCACTCCGGGTGGCGTCCCTGTTGAGTGCGTCCATGCCCGGCGTCTTGCCGCAGACATCCGTTCTGGCCGATGATGAAATGGTTATCCTGCGGCTGCCAGCCAATTTGTCGACCTTTGAGGGCGAGCGCCTTCGCAAGCGCCTCGGACAGTTTGCCAAGCTTATTGGCTCGAAAGGGATGATTGCCGTACTGCCTGCCTGAGAAAAAGGTGGGTGACGCTGAGCAACAAAAAAACGCGCCATGTGGCGCGTTTTTCATTTCAAATGCTGGAAAGTGTTACTCAGCCGCTTCTGCGTTTTCCGGCTGCTGATCGATCGCGACGATCTGGCGATCGCGGAAGGCCAGAGCCACTTCGCCGCGTTTCAGCTTCAGCGCCGTTTCTCCGAAGAGTTCGAGGCGCCAGCCCTTCATGGCAGCAACATCCGCATGATCGTCGGCCGCGATTTTTTCAAGGTCATCAACGGTGGCGATCACTTTGGATGCAACACCATGGGCCTCGCTTACGAGTTTCAGTAGAACCTTGAGAAGGTCGACAGCGGCGGCAGATCCGTCAGGCGCCTGGCGCCCCTTGGGCAGTTTCGGCAGTTTGTCGCGCGGAATGGCCATAGCCCGTTTGACGGCCTTGAGGATTTCATCTGCCGATTTTGACCGCTCGAATCCGCGCGGAATTGTCCGCAGGCGACCGAGAGCCTCCGCTGTTTGCGGCTGCTGTGCGGCGACCTCATAGATGGCGTCGTCTTTCAAAACCCTGCTGCGCGGCACGTCGCGCCCCTGGGCTTCACTCTCACGCCAGGCGGCGACTTCCATCATGACGGCAAGCTCGATGGGCTTGCGCACCCGCATCTTGAGCCGCTGCCAGGCATTGGCAGGCTCCGTATGGTAGGTTCCCTCCGAGGTGAGAATTTTCATCTCGTCCTCGACCCAATGGCTGCGGTTCTGCTCTGCCAGGTTGGCCTTCAGGAATTGATAAGCGTCGCGCAGGTGTGTGACGTCAGCCAGGGCATAGTCCAGCTGTTTCTGGGTCAGCGGGCGGCGCGCCCAATCGGTAAAGCGCGAGGATTTGTCGATCCGTGCCCCTGTGACCTTGTAGATCAGCTGGTCATAGGAAATCGAGTCGCCGAAGCCGCAGACCATTGCCGCGACCTGCGTGTCAAAAAGAGGCGCGGGTATCAGACCGCCCAGCTTGAAGACGATCTCGATGTCCTGGCGTGCGGCGTGAAACACCTTTGTCACGCTCTCGTCGCGCATGAGCGCGAAAAACGGCTCGAGATCCAATCCGTCCGCAAGGGCATCAACGATGAAGGCCATATCAGGACCAGCCATCTGAATGACGCAAAGCTTCGGCCAGAAAGTTGTTTCTCGCAAAAATTCCGTGTCGACCGTGACATAGTCGTGGGCGGCGAGGCGCTCGCAAGCGTTGGCGAGTTCTGTTGTATTCGTAATCACATGCATGGTGATCGGGAGCTATATCGCAGTCTTGCCACTTTGTCGCCACGAAATCGCAAGGCAAGGCTTGGTCTTTGGTTGTGTGGGTGCAATAAGTGCGCTTATTGTAGCATTGCGCAAGAGATGTTGCACGAAGGCGACAGGCAAATAAGCGCTGAAAGGCCAGTCGATTGACGGCGCCGAGGCAGGGCAGGGCGGAGCGGGGCGCTCGCGAAACGGACAGGGAAAAGAGGGAACTGGCGAATGCGTAAGATACTGGTTGTCAACTCCAAGGGCGGCTGCGGCAAGACCACTTTGGCTACGAACCTGGCAACTTCCTTCGCTGCGCGCGGTGCGGATGTGGCGCTGGCTGATGCGGATCGACAGAAATCATCTCTCGAATGGGTCAAGCGTCGCAGCAAGTCGATGGCACCGATCAAGGCACTCAACTGGTCCAAGGCGGAAAACATCGGCGAAGACAAGGGCAAGGATCTCGATGTGATCATTATCGATGGGCCTGGCGGCTTGCGGAGCGAGTTGGCCAAGTCCCTGATTGCTGAAGCCAGTGACATCGTTGTGCCCGTCTTGCCTTCCGTCTTCGATTGGGATGCGACCTTGAGGTTCCTGGATGGCATCTCTGAGGTGAAGCGGGTGCGCAAGGGAAAGGCGGACATCCATGTGGTCGCCAACCGGGTCAATCGTCGTTCGACTCAGCTTGGTGATCTTGAGGAGACCTTGTCGGACAAGGGCTATCCGGTCCTGTGCCGCATCGGCGACCGCGTTATCTATGCACGTGAAGCGGCGCGGGGAAGCGGCATTTTCGACCATAAGGATACTGCCTCTGCGGATGTCCGGAGCCAATGGCACCCATTGCTGCAGGCGCTGGATTAATTCGGTGCCGGTTGATCAGATCGGCGTATCGTTACCCAAGTGGTCAATAAGCTGGCCGTTTATGGCCCGGTCCCTTGACTTTGCCCCGCTGACGTGGCTTTTCCAGCCGACGTGGCCTGCCATCCGGCAGAGACGACAAGATCCCATTGGCTTTTGAAACTGTCGAGGAATTCATGCATCCCTACCGTAGTCACACGTGCGGCGACTTGCGCGCAACCCATGTCGGCGAAACCACTCGCCTGTCCGGTTGGGTCCACCGCGTCCGCGATCACGGAGGCCTGCTCTTCATCGATTTGCGTGACCATTATGGCGTTACGCAGTGCGTAATCGATCCTGATTCCAAGGCTTTCAAGCTGGCTGAAACAGTCCGTTCCGAGTGGTGCATTCGCATCGATGGTGATGTGAAAAAGCGCACGGATGAGACCATCAACCCGGACATTGGCACCGGTGAGGTCGAGATCTTCATTCGGGACATGGAAGTGCTCGGCGCTGCGAAAGAGCTGCCGCTGCCAGTCTTTGGCGATCTGGATTATCCTGAAGAGGTCCGTCTGAAGTACCGCTACCTGGATCTGCGGCGCGAGAAGCTACACAACAACATCATGCTGCGCTCCAATGTGGTGGCGGACCTGCGCCAGCGTATGTGGGGCATCGGCTTCAACGAATTCCAGACACCGATCATCACGGCGTCTTCGCCTGAAGGTGCACGAGACTTCCTCGTCCCATCCCGTCTGCATCCGGGCAAGTTTTACGCTCTTCCGCAGGCGCCCCAGCAGTTCAAGCAGCTGATCATGGTGTCGGGCTTCGACAAGTATTTCCAGATCGCTCCTTGCTTCCGAGATGAAGACCCACGGGCCGACCGCTCGCCAACCGATTTCTACCAGCTCGATCTCGAGATGTCCTACGTCACCCAGCAGGACGTTTTCGACACCATCGAGCCGGTGCTGGCTGGCTGTTTCGAAAAGTTCGGCGGCGGTCGCCCAGTCAATCGGAACTGGCCGCAAATCTCCTACAAGGACGCGGCGCTCTGGTACGGCAGCGACAAGCCGGATCTGCGCAACCCGATCAAGATGCAGGTCGTTTCCGAGCACTTCAAAGATTCCGGCTTTGCGATCTTCGCAAATCTGCTCAAGCAGGAAGGCACGGAAGTTCGCGCGATCCCTGCACCGACCGGTGGCAGCCGCAAGTTCTGTGACCGCATGAACAAATTCGCCCAGGGCGAAGGCCTTCCGGGAATGGGTTATATCTTCTGGCGCAAGGCGGAAGATGGTTCCATGGAAGCTGCCGGTCCACTGGCGAAGAACATCGGTCCGGAGCGGACAGAAGCGATCCGCCAGCAGCTTGGTCTCGAAGTTGGCGACGCAGCCTTCTTCCTCGGCGGCAAGCCGAAGGCCTTTCAGACCGTTGCCGGCAAAGCCCGTGTCATCATCGGTGAAGAGCTGGGTCTCACCGATCTCGACAAGTTCGAGTTCGCCTGGATCGTCGATTTCCCGATCTATGAAAAGGATGAGGACACCGGTGAGATCGATTTCGAGCACAACCCGTTCTCCATGCCTCAGGGCGGGATGGAAGCGCTTGAAGGTGATCCCCTGGAAGTCCTGGGCTACCAGTACGATCTGGCCTGTAACGGTCACGAGCTGGTCTCCGGTGCGATCCGGAACCACAAGCCGGAGATCATGTACAAGGCTTTCGAGATTGCCGGCTATGGCAAGGAAGAAGTTGAAAAGCGCTTCGGCGGCATGGTCACAGCCTTTCAGTATGGTGCCCCCCCCCACGGCGGTTGCGCGGCCGGGATTGACCGGATTGTCATGCTGCTGGCCAATGAGGCGAACATCCGTGAGGTCATCATGTTCCCGATGAACCAGAAGGCGGAAGACCTGATGATGAACGCACCATCGGATCCGCAGGCGGCCCAGCTGCGTGAGCTTCATCTGCGTCTGAACCTGCCGGAAAGCTGAGTATCGGCAGGGATGGCTGACGGGCAGAAAGCTGCCTGAACAGCTGGCGCCCTGAGGCCGATCCGCTTATATGGGGCAAGTCAGATGATTTGGCCGATGAATATCTCGAGGGCCGGGAAACCGGCCCTTTTGCTTGAAAGAGGCAGTTTTGCTTAATCCAGCCAAGTGGCAGATGTTGAACGATCCGGACGGGTCCGTGCAGTTGATCAAGCGGCTGATCCGTGAGAACGCTCGCGAACACGCCAGCCGTTATGTCCTTGCCTTTATTTTTATGGGCCTTGTCGCTGCCTCGACGGCTGCGAGTGTCTGGATCCTCCGTGATGTGATCAACGAGGTTTTCATCAATCGCGACAAGCAGATGATTTACATCATCGCCCTGTCTGTGATGGCGATTTTCGCAGTCAAGGGAGGCGCTGCCTACGGTCAGATGCTGATTCTGGGCCGTATTGGAAATGCGATCGTCGCGAAGCTTCAACGAAAGCTCTTCAAGCATATGTCGGAGCAGGATATTTCCTATTTCGACAAGACCGCATTCGGTGACATTGCCGTGCGCATCAGCCGGGGTGCAACGGACACCAGATCGGTGATCGACACGGTGGTCATCGCATTGGGCCGTGATGTGTTGACAGTGATTGCGCTTGTGGCGGTGATGATCATTCAGGATCCGCTCCTGAGCGGCTTTGCGCTGCTTGTGATGCCGCCTGCGGTGCTTGGCGTTGCCGTCCTGATCCGCCGCGTGCGCAAATATGCAAAAATGCAGTTCGTTTCCAACACGCAGATCATGTCGGCCCTGCAGGAAACCGTTCAGGGTATTCGCGTCGTCAAGGCCTTTGGCGTTGAACCGACGATGCAGGCGCGAATGAACAATGCAGTCTCGGATGTGGAGCGGCAGTCAAACAAGATTGTGTCGCTCACCGCGCGGACATCTCCCCTGATGGATACGCTGGCCGGTTTCGCAATTGCTCTGGTCATTCTCTATGGCGGCTATTCCGTCGTCGAGCGCCAGCAGGATCCAGGCGCCTTCTTCTCGTTTATTGCAGCGCTCTTGATGGCCTATGATCCCGCGCGCCGTCTGGCCCGTTTGCAGGTCAATCTCAACAACAGCCTTGTCGGCGTCAGGTTGATGTATGAGCTGATCGATGACGTTCCCGTGCTCAAGGACAATCCGACGTCGACGGATCTTGTCGTGAGCGAGGGCGAAATCCGTTTTGAGGATGTGCATTTTGCCTATGGCGAAAGCGCGGCTCTCAACGGCCTGACGCTGACCGCCGAAGCAGGGCGCACGACAGCGCTGGTTGGGGCTTCCGGGGCAGGTAAATCCACCCTATTCAGTTTGATTGAGCGGTTTTACGCGCCTCAAAGCGGCCAAGTGCTTGTCGACGGTCAGGACCTGGCGACTGTGCGCATTGCCTCTCTGAGGGCGAACATCGCCTTTGTGACCCAGGATACTTTCCTGTTTGACGGGTCCCTGCGGGAAAACATCGCCGTTGGACGGCCGGACGCGTCGGAGGACGACATCATTCAGGCTGCCCGAGACGCTAACGCCCATGAGTTTATCATGTCCCTGCCTGGCGGATATGAGGCCTCAGCGGGCGAAGGCGGAGGCAATCTGTCTGGGGGCCAGCGCCAGCGTATTGCCATTGCACGCGCGATGCTGCGCGATGCTCCGATCCTCCTGCTTGATGAGGCAACCTCTGCCCTAGATGCGGAGTCCGAGGCCAAGGTGCAGACCGCATTGACCCGCCTGATGGAAGGCCGAACCACCTTGGTGATTGCACACCGCCTGTCGACTGTGCGTCATGCCGATCAGATCCACGTCCTTGACAAGGGGCAGCTGGTCGAGAGCGGCACGCACGCCAGCCTCTATGCTCATGACGGCATCTATCGGCGTTTGTGCGACCTGCAATTTCAGGAGCAGGCGAAGCAGGAAGCGCCTTAAACTCTCTTCCTGCTCAGCTCTACCGTGTCGCTGTGACCCGGGCTCCGAGGCGCTCTGGGATCTTGTTCGGGTTCGTTACCGCCAGGCCGAGCAATTCGGTCATGGGCACAGGGGAGGCCGGTGTCAGATCGATGACCAATTCGTCGGGGTCTTCGAGAAATTTCCGGACCGCAGAAATCAGGTCTGCGCCGAATTGGGTGTCCGACAAGGTTCCGAGTTCACCACGAAGTGTTTCGACCAGACCGTCAGCAAGCTGTTCTTCTGACAGGCTGTTTTTTGCTGCCTCATCAGAAATGAAAGCGGCGACAAGGTCCGCGTCTTCGAGTCTTACATGTCCTGATTTGAAGGTCGCTGATGCAAGAGCGATCCGGGCAAGCTCAGGCCTTGTGAAAAGGGTCGGTGGAACATTGCCGAGCACAAGCGATAGAGACGCCTTGCCGCCGTCGAGCAGCTGCAGCGATATGTTCCTTAGAATGAGGTCCTTTGTATCCGGATTCCAGGCAAGGGAGAGGGCATGATTGATCTCGACTTCTCTGACGTTGAGCTTTTCCAGCATGGTTTCAAGTGCTGGATTGTCCAAAAGACTTGTCGGCATGCCGATGCCATCGACGATCAAGGAAGTCCTGGTCGGGATGTTCGAGACAAATCCGCCCTGCAAGAGTTCCAGAAGATCGAGTTGAAACCAGGTGCTGCCTGTTGAGTCTGACGGACCGGACGCGGCAGATCCGATTTTCAGGTCGAGATCGCTCAGCAGGATTTTTCCAACGGTGGGGAGCGCTTCCCGGATCTGTCTCGGGGTCGGCTCAGCGACATCGTCGAGAGCCAGCAGTGCGGCGAAGGGCGGAAAAGCCAGCCGGCTTAACCCTGCGTGTGCGACATAGGCGCTGCCTCCGTCCATCACTTCGATTTTCACGCCATCCACGGAGAGCTCCCGCGCGCCCATTCCGCTTAGCTCACGGGCAAGGATACGGCGGATCGATCCCTTGCCATCTTCCGCCTCCACCTCGAGCTCATCGATCTGAAAACGGCCAAGAGAGAAGACGCCGATGGCTTCCATTGCCGCAACGGCCAGGTCACCTTCAGCCACTGGTTTGCCAGCTGTCTCCTGGACCAAAAGCGGGAAGAATGAAAGTGGTTCCAGGCTGAGAAGATCGATATCCTCGATCAGGACATTGCCTATGGTTCCCGAGACATCACCGGTCGAGAAGTGGATTTCAGACAATTCCTCGCGGTCGAGCAGAACCGTCCGGTCGGCGTCCACAGGCCCGCCGAGCAGTGCGATAATCGGAACCATGTCGAGACCGTGCAGAACAAAGTCGTGAACGGTCAAATCCATATTGGTGATCGGAGACTGGACGTGGTCCGGTGTTATCTCCTCGATTGTGCGAATTTTTCCTATGCCCTGTTCCGCGATGCGTCCGTCTTCAAGGGCGATCAAGACGATGTCTTCATAAAGCGCCGTACTCATCTCGCCTGTATCGAAGCGACTTGTTGCCGTGGCCTGTGTCGCAAAGGCACGTGCGATCTTCACGTCGCGCAACGCGGTCAGATAGGAAAGGACAAGCGCTGACGGCCCGCTGGTAGACTTTGCGTCCGGCAGGGAAACCGGGAAAGAGAGACCTTCTATGAGGAGATCTTCATAGCTGATCTCAATGGTGCTGCCAGTGTTGGTTGGCACGGCAGTATTTTCAGCACTGCTTGATCTTTCCGGCTCGAACGAAATGGAAATATCCAGAGAGCCGGGCACCTCGATTGCACCCGCATGCAACTTGTCGCCCATGAGGCGCAGGCCATCAAAACTGATTTCATCGAAGCGGAGACTTAATTTCAGATCACCTGCACCGAAAAGGCTCTCGGCCGGAAGCTCATAGCTCAGCACACCGTCTCTGATGACTGCCGAGCGGTTTCGGTCGCCGGGCAGGATGGCCGAATAGCGTGCCGAAAACGCATCGCTGGCATCAAGATCTGCAAACCAACCGGCCAACAGGCTTGCGGCTGCATTGGGGGCGACGTCGACAGACGTTGCCTGTGAGGGCGACACAGCCTCCTTGTCCGTTTGTGCTGAAACGGGCGATGCACCTGTCGTGATGACCAGTGTCAGGCCCAGAGCGGCCAGCTTTCCGATGAAATGTTGCTGCCAGTCATGGGTTGGCTTGATCATGACGTCCTCCCGGTCAGTAAAAAGCCCGGCCGTGCTGGCCGGGCTTTCTTGTTTTGCTTGCCGTTAGTTGTCTGCGTTGGCAGCTATGTCAATTCCCAGGACCTGCGGCAAGGTATGCGGTGCCATCATGACGGTTCCCATGAGCTGGGCAACCGGAACAGGTGCTGACGGGGAGGCCGTGACTTTCAGGCTCTCGGGTCTTTTAAGAAAGCTTCCGAGTGCTGCTGAAACCTTGGTCTGAAACTCTGGGTTCTGATGCATCGACAACATCATGGGCAGACCGCCCTCAAGCTGAGCGACCAGCTCGGATCGTTCCATGCCAGCTTCCTTGGCCTGCCGGTCAAGAGCGCGCTCGACAATGCTGTCATTGTCGAGTTTCAGAGAAATAGTTTCGACGGTTACGCCCTGGATAAGACCAAGGGCATCCTCGGGTTGGCCCTGCGTCTCGTTCAACTTTTTGACCAGGTCACGGGTGATGCCACCCAGCTTCAAGCTAATCTGGAACGTGCCGGCGTCCTCGCCGGTCAACTTGAGGTTCTCCAAGGTGACTGTGGCTGCATCGGGATCCCATTTGCCAGCCCCCTCGATGTCGACCGTGACTTTCTCATAGCCAAGGTCTGCCATGGTCTGACTGGCGTCGTCGTCGATGGTCTCTGCGTCCAGGACCAGGCCTTTGATGTTGAAACGTGAGGCGGTCGGCAGATCGCCGTCCATCGCGTCGATCGCAATGAAAATACGTTCGACGGTCGCCTGGTTGTCCTCGTCGTCCGTTACCGTAGCATCCAGGATCTCGACCTCTCCGTATGACGGAGCAATCGGCGGAACATCGTCGGATCCGGCCATTTCCGCGGCTGAAGGCAGAACCATATCGGTTGAGGAAAAGGAGGCAACATGAAGGGAGCCATCCGCCGCTTTCATCGTCAGGTCCGAGAGGGTCAGCGCATCAACCTTGGTCCGGCCGCCTGCAAGCTTTACGGCGCCGGTCAGATCAATCTTGCCGATCGACGCGGACATGTCCGCGTCTGCTTCATCCTTGAGCTCGATATCCAGAATGGAGACCGTGTCTCCGCTCTCGTCAACGGAAGAGTAGCTCTCAACCGTGCGGCCCTCGGCTTCCAGAAGTTCCAGGAAGGAATCTGCTGTCTGGTTGCCGCTTGGTGTGAACGCTTCTGCAGAAAATGCGAGCGCCATAGCTCCGAGCCAGACACCGGCGGCGAGCGTGGAGCGGGAGCTGTGAACTGGGCGTTTCATGTAAATCTCCGGATCATTTTTCGGTCTGGATCCCTGCCGCAGGCACGATGAGCCAGAGCTCGTTGCGACGCAAGAAGAGATGCGGATGCTGTCTGAATTTACGAAAGGACAGACGCGCGAAAATTAGGCCGCTTTTTCAGGAAACCCTGAAATAGCACGTTGAATGTCATCTGCCGTCGGCAGGCTTGCTTCATTGCCAAGATGCTGGATCGAATGGGTCGACGCGCCTCGTGCAAATCGGAAGTGCTCATTCCATCCAGCCTCAGGGTTCCGCAGATAGGAGGTGATATAGGCACCGTGGAAAATGTCGCCTGCGCCGTTGGAATCAATGACTTTTTCGACAGGAACATCAAGCGCTGGCAAAATTGTGTCCGGGCCGTCGCCCTCATACCAGACAGTGCCATGCTCGCCGAGTGTCACCGCTCCGATGGGACAGCCTTTTGAGCGAAGATAGTTCAGGGTTTCGCCGGTGGATTTGCCCAGTTGCTCGCAAAACCGTTCAGAAACGACAGCTGCGTCAATGAATTCAAGCAGCTCGTCGGTATTGCTTCGCACGGCTCCGCCATCCAGAGAGGTCAATTTCCCTGCTTCCCGGCACGCTTTTGCGTAGTGGAGCGCTGCATCTGGCATATGGCC
Organism: Roseibium sp.; assembly: GCF_039982295.1. Classification (GTDB taxonomy): domain Bacteria; phylum Pseudomonadota; class Alphaproteobacteria; order Rhizobiales; family Stappiaceae; genus Roseibium. The sequence continues at coordinate 110,590 of NZ_JBDWYP010000092.1, read as the reverse complement.
ATCCAGGTGAAGAGCGCGCACGTCCGTGATGGTGAGGGGCGGGAAGGGGTGGAGATACTCATCGTCCCGACAGCGCACGATGGCACGCTTGCCGCCTTTGGGCATGATGAAGGACAGCGAGGATTCCTTCACTTTCCGGCTGTGCACCGTAATGCCGTATTGCATTGCCATGTCGCGAAACATGCGGCCAAGCCAGTCGTCGGCGACAGAGCACATGAGCTCTGGCTTTCCGCCCAACTTGGCGCAACAAAACGCCGCCGTCACTGCGTTGCCGCCGAAGCTGACCGCGTAGTCACGGGCAATCGCCTTCTCATCTCCGGTGGGCAGGTGGTCGGCCAGAAAGGTCACGTCAATATAGGCCTGACCGATGAAAAGTGCCTGCATGAATGCCTCCTTCGTTGCCCGTGAGCTGACCCTGAAGCCTGGAGCCGGTCATCTCCCGAAGATCTATCGTCCATGGCGTCGTCGAGCGCCTTGATATCGGTTAAATATGACAGGGTGTTCAGTGGTTGTTTACGCCTTTAGAGCATTGTTCTAAAGAGTTTGTTCACCTGCGGGCCAGTCGTTGTCACAGCGCTACATCATATTTTTCAGGGCGGTCGTTATTGCGGTTGTTCTTGCGACCGCGCCGCTCTTCGCGGCCAATATGATTTTGAATCAATACGCTGAAAGTCAGGCAGAGCGTGAACTTGAGGCGATGGGCGATCGCTATATCCAGCGCGCCGACAATGCGATCAGCAGTACAGTATCCGCACTTCAGCGCCTGGACCGGGACGATATTCAGACCTGCGATGCAGAAGACCGCGGGTTGTTGCAGTCGGTGATTTCCAGCGAAGGCTACATAGATGCCATCGGCCTTGTTGACCGGGATGGCAAGCGCATGTGTATCGTTCCGGATATGGAGCTGACGGGGGAGGCCATCCTGCCGATCCTTCAGCAGGATGGACCGCTGGTTGGTATCGGCATGCTGGACAAGTCGTTCCTGGGCGCGCGCGTCGCCGTCGTCAGTTGGGATCTGGGCAACGGCTATCGCCTTTTTGCCGAAGTTACGCCGGTCGCCATTGCCGCCGACCCGGGGCCTGAGTACCTGCGGGCTTACAGGCGCGCGGAGCTGCGGCTTGGCAACGATATTCTCTGGTTCGAGACCGGTGGCTACAACTCCGAAAGCTCAGATCCGGACAATGCCATCGTCGTTCAGGTCCGATCCGGGCGATATCCGCTGGAGGCTACGCTGGTTGCACCCAAGTCGGCTGCGATCCAGGTTGTTCATGATCTGAAGATCATAGCGGCGACCGCTTGTGCTGCCTTTGCCTTGCTCTTTGTCGCCATCGGTGTCTGGTTCTCCTGGCGGCCGGAAAATGAGGCCAACGACGACTTCATCGCCGCGATCCGCAATGGCGAATTCATTCCTTACTACCAGCCGGTCATGGATATCGAGACAGGCAAGCTTCGCGGCTGTGAGGTGCTGATGCGGTGGCGTCGGCCAAACGGCATGATCGTGTCGCCGGGACAGTTCATGGAATATGCCGAGAGAAATGGCCATATCTTTGATATGACGCGGCACCTGATGGAGCAGACCTGTGAGGAGGTTGGCAAGCTTCATCTGGAAAACCCGGATCTGAAGCTCTCGATCAACCTGTTCGCCGGACATTTCCGAAATCGTGATGTGGTCAACGATATCAAGTCCATCTACGAGGAATCCGATATTTCCTTCCAGCAGATTGTGGTCGAGGTCACCGAGCGTTATCCGCTTGAGGATCTTGAGCTGGCGCGCAAGATCATCGCCGAGCTGCAGGCCCTTGGCGTCCGTGTGGCATTGGATGATGTGGGCACCGGCCATGGCGGCATGGCCTATCTCCAGAAACTGGGCATCGACATCATCAAGATCGACAAGATGTTTATTGATGCTATTGGCGACGATGACAGTTCGACGACTATTGTGGATTCGATGGTCGAGCTTGCAGACAACCTGGGAATGGGCATCATTGCCGAAGGTGTCGAGCAGGAAGAGCAGGTCGAAAGACTGCGTGAACTCGGCGTGACCGCTGCGCAGGGCTACTATTTCGCGGCGCCGATGCCAGCCAGCCAATATCTTGAATTCGCTCTGAATCTTGAGCTTGCGGAGCGCGACGCGGCCAAAAAGGCAGCCGGCGAAGAGGCTGCAGTTGCAGGCGAGGCCGCCTAATATTGTTTTCCGCGGTCGCGCGCAAGACCTTGCGCCCCGCAAGGCTGAGCTCTCTTTTCTATATGCCGCCGGTAGGGTTATTGATGTCGCTCGGGCTTGTTTTCGCGATATCTGCCTAATTTTTAGCACTTGTCTGTACCGACCGGACGGATTATTTAAACTCACAAGTTTACGAGGCGCCGCAGTGCTACGGGCACTCACAAGACTGCCCGGAAATGATCCCTGCATGATTGGCCGAACATGAAACTGCGCCAGAATCGGAAACCGCCGACAACCAAGATCGAGATCCTCGACGCCGCACTCGATATCGTGCGGGAGGAGGGCGCGCTCAGTTTGACCATCGACGCGGTGGCCGAGCGCAGCGGATTTTCCAAAGGCGGCGTCCTCTACAATTTTCCGACCAAGGACATTCTGGTCGTTGCCATGGTGCAGCATGTTGCGGACCGTTTCGCGGTCGATGTTGAGGAGCGGCGTCAGCTCTATCTGGATGCCGACAGCCCGACGCTGGCTGCGATGATCGATGTCACAGAGCGCTGGATCGAGAACGAACTGTCGGTCGCAAGAGCTCTGATGGTCGCCAACTTGAGCTTTCCTGGTCTTGTAGCGCCGATTCTCGAGCTCAAGAGCCAGTTGAAATCCAACATACAAACTGAAACGGCAGATTTGACGGGCGCGCTGGTGATTTGGTCCGCGCTGGAAGGACTGCAATTTTCGAATGCTCATTGTGTGGCCCTTCACACGGATGAGGAGCGTCTGGCTGTGCTGGCCGAGCTTCGTCGCCGCGTGAATGTCGAAGGCCGGCGCTGAGCCAAAAGATTGAAAGACAGGACATGAGTGTGCTCAATCAAAGTGTTTTCTTGCGGCGTCTTGCGCCTGTGATCATGCTAGCGGCCTTCGTCGCAGCGTGTCAGGAAGAGGGGCCGGACCCGGCCGCGGAGGCTGAGGCTGCCCTGAGTGCCCAGCCACGACCGGCGAAGATCTTCACCGTTTCAGATCAGGTTGGCCTTCAGTCGCGCCGCTTCACCGGGCGCGTCGAGGCGGTGCAGACCGTCGACTTGTCCTTTCAGGTGGCCGGCAAATTGGTCGAGCTTCCGGTTCGCGAAAGCCAGGAAATCGATAAGGGGGCCCTGGTCGCGAAACTTGATCCGACGGATTATGAGCGGGCGGTGCGCGAAGGCAAACTGCGACTCAAGCAGGCAAGGCAGGACCTGGACCGGCTGGAAACACTGCGCGACCGTTCGGTCATTTCGCAAAAGAGCTACGACGACCAGAAGAATGAATACGATCTGGCTGTCGAAGCGCTTGCCGCGGCCGAGCAGAACCTTGAATACACCGAGATTCATGCCCCGTTCGACGGCATCATCACCCGCCGGCTGGTCGACAGTTTTACAACCGTAAGCGTGGGAACGGCAGTCGTTCGTGTTCAGGACGTTTCCGAGATCCAGATCGACATCAACGTGCCGGAAGCGCTTTTCGCCAAAGTCTCTGAAGATCAGGTCGCATCCATTCAAGCGGAATTTCCGTCCATTCCAGGCCAGGAGTTTCCGCTGGTCTATCGCGAGCATTCCACCGAGGTGGACACTGTGACACAGACTTACCGGGTCACCTTGGCGATGGAGAGCGAGCCGGATGCACAGATCTATCCCGGCATGACGGCGGCCGTGATCGTGAAGCTGCTGCCGGAGGGATTGGACCTGGCCAAGAGCCTGTTGGTTCCCACGTCATCGGTTGCGGTGGATGGAGACCGAAAGGCATATGTCTGGCGGTTTGATGAAAGTTCCGGTGCGGTCACCAAGGTGCCTGTGAAAATCGGTGTCGTGACCGGGGACTACATCCCCGTCATGGATGGCATCGCCAAGGGTGACAGGATCGTTTCGGCAGGCGTCGCTCTCCTGAGCGAAGGCCAGACCATCCGTCCGCTTCCCTGATCCCGCAACGACAGCCATTTCGGATAAATTCCCGTGGATATAGCTCGATACTCAATCGAAAAGCCGGTCAACACCTGGATGATCGTGCTCCTGGCGTTTCTGGGGGGGCTTTGGGGCCTCAGCACAGTCGGCCGTCTTGAAGACCCCGCCTTCACCATCAAACAGGCGCAGGTGATCACCGCCTATCCGGGCGCGACGGCGGCCGAAGTCGAGACAGAGGTGACGGAAAAGCTGGAAACCGCAATCCAGCAGATGTCTCAGCTCGACAAGATTACGTCTGTCTCCCAGCCGGGCCTCTCGCGGATCGAGGTGGAAATCAAGCCCACTTACGACGGTTCCGAATTGCCGCAGGTCTGGGATGAATTGCGCCGCAAGGTCAACGACGAAACCCGTAACCTTCCCGACGGGGTCCAGCCGCCGCTGGTCTATGACAGCTTTGGGGACGTCTTCGGACTTTATTACGCCTTTACCGCAGATGGTTATTCGCGACGGGAAATCCGCCAGACCGTCAAGAAGATCCGGCGCGAACTCCTGACTGTGGAAGGCGTCGCCAAGGTCGAGATCGCCGGAGAACCCGAGGACAATATCTATCTGAACATCTCTCAGGAGAAGATGGCCGGCCTCGGCATCTCCCTGACCGATGTTGCAAATGTACTGTCGGCGGAAAACGCCATTCAGACCAATGGGTCGGGCCTTTCCGGCGACAAACGCATCCAGCTTATGACCGCGTCTGCCTTTGACGAATATGGCAGCATCAGGGATCTCATTGTCGGCAAGCCGGGCTCGACAGCGATGATCCGTCTGTCTGATTTCTCGACGCTGGAGTTGGGCGAACCCGAAGAGCCGAACCTGCTGATCCGTCACGACGGCCAGGACGCCGTAACGCTCGGCGTTTCACAGATCGATGGCACCAACATTGTCGACGTTGGTGCGCGGGTGATGGCCAAATTGGCTGAGATAGAAGGCAATCTGCCGCTCGGCATGGAAATCCAGCCGATCTATCAGCAGAACGTCATTGTCGATGACTCGGTCAACGGCTTCATTGTCAACCTTGCCATGTCGGTTGTCATCGTGATCGGGGTGCTCTGCCTCTTCATGGGCTGGCGGGCAAGCCTCGTTGTCGGCACGGTTCTGTTGCTGACCGTGATGGCCACCGTCCTGTTCATGCGTATCTTCACCATCGAGATGGAGCGTATTTCGCTTGGGGCGCTGATCATCGCCATGGGCATGCTGGTCGATAATGCCATCGTGGTTGCCGAAGGCATGATGATCAACATGCAGCGCGGGCAAAAAGCGATTCCGGCGGCAAGTCAGGTGGTGAAGCAGACGAAATGGCCGCTCCTTGGGGCAACGGTCATCGGGATCATGGCCTTTTCCGGCATCGGCCTTTCACCTGATGCGACAGGTGAATTCCTGTTTTCGCTCTTTGCGGTCATCGGTATTTCATTGCTGCTGTCATGGGTCTTCGCGGTTACCGTGACACCGCTTTTCGGTAAGTACTTCTTTCGGACCTCCGAAGCTGGACCGGAACATGATCCCTACAAGGGCATTCTCTACAAGCTCTACCGGGGGCTTCTGGTCGGCTCGCTCCATGCCAGACTGTTGACCATCGCGATCCTGATCGGCGTCACCGTGGCCTGCGTGATCAGCTTCGGCAGCGTGAAACAGGCCTTCTTCCCTGACAGTAATACGCCGATTTTCTATGTGCATTACTGGGCGCCGCAGGGCACCGACATTCGTGCCACCGAGCGCGACCTGAAAGCCATGGAAGCCTTCGTCCTGGCCGACGACCGTGTGGAGACGGTCACGACCTACGCCGGAGGCGGCGCAACAAGGTTCATGCTCACCTATGCACCGGAATCGGCCAATCCTTCCTACGGTCACATGATCATCCGCACGAAGAGCCGTGATGACATCGATCTTCTGGCCATTGAATTGCGCGAACGCTTCTATGCGGATTTCCCGGCGGCCCAGATCATGACCAAAAGACTCGTTTTCGGTCCCGGTGGCGGAGCGAAGATCGAAGCTCGGTTCTCCGGCCCGGATGCGAACGTGCTCAAGGCGCTTGGAGATGAGGCCCAGGCCATTTTCATGAAGCCTGACAACAAGCTGGGTGATGTACGTACTGACTGGCGTCAGCGCGAGCTGGTGGTTCGGCCGCTGTTTGACGAAGATCGCGCACGGATCGCGGGCATCACACGGCAGGATCTGTCCCAGTCCCTGAAGTTTGCGACTGACGGCGTGCAGGCCGGCGGCTACCGCGACGGGGATGAGACCATCCCGATTATCGTGCGCAAGGAGCGCCAGGACGGCGTTTCCACCACCGAGACGATCTACGACACCCTGGTTTGGAGCTCCAGTCAGAGCCGCTATGTGCCCGTGGATCAGGTCGTGTCCGAATTCGTCATGGAGCCGCAGGACACGTTGATCCACCGGCTCGACCGCGTCCGGACACTGACGGTCAAGGCGGAAACAACGGGTACGGAAACCGCGGCATCTGCGCTGGCGCGCGTTCGTCCTCAGATCGAGGCCATGCAGCTTCCTGCCGGGTATGCGTTGGAGTGGGGCGGCGAATACGAAAGCACCAATGATGCGCAGGCATCGCTTGGGGCGCAGCTGCCGCTCGGTTTCCTGATCATGTTGATCATTTCGATCCTCCTGTTCGGATCGGTGCGCCAACCGCTGATCATCTGGCTGATGGTGCCCATGTCGATCAACGGCGTTGCGCTGGCCTTGCTTGGAACGGACACGGCCTTTGGCTTCATGTCGCTGCTCGGCTTCCTGTCCCTCTCGGGCATGTTGATCAAGAACGCCATCGTCCTGCTTGAGGAAATCGACCTTTTGATCAGTGAGGGCCGGGAAAAATACACGGCGATCGTCGATGCCAGCGTGTCGCGTATGCGCCCGGTCATGCTGGCGGCGATCACCACCATCCTCGGCATGGCACCACTGCTCTACGACGCGTTCTTCCGCGGCATGGCTGTGACCATCATGGGTGGCCTGGCCTTCGCCACGGTTCTGACCCTGATTGCGACACCGGTGCTCTACGCCTTGTTCTTCCGGGTCCGCCCGCCGAAGAAGGACAAGAAGGTCGCTACGGCGGAAACGGCGCAAGCCTGAGTGATCTGCAGATGAATATGAAAAAGGCGGCCGTTGGGGTCGCCTTTTTATTTGGCTTGAGACGCTTTTAGAGGGTCAGCTTATTTGGCTTGAGACGCTTTTAGAGGGTCAGCGGGCCGACCAGACCACGGGATAGTCCTGTGGTGGCGCATAGTCGCCCGAGCATTCAGGTTTTTCTCGGCGTTCAATCAGAGTGTAGGCCGTACCATCTTCATTCAGTTCATGGATGTCGAACACGCCGCAATTGGCATCCGGTCCGTAGAAAGAGCTGGTTTGAACGACAAGCCCATTCTTCAGGACTTCCGGGTTGATGGCCGAAGGGTAGGTTTCAGCGCCACTGCCTGGTTCAACGGCAAATGAGAACAGTGTAACGCTGCTGTCCGGCTCGAGCCGCGCCAGGTAGGATTCAATGTTCACGTCGCCGTTCTGACAGGGCACCACATAGAGCGTCGCGCCGTCTGCAAGGTCCAGCTTTTGAAAACCGAAGGCGGGAACGGCATCTTCCAGATAGCAGTCCAGCTGCTCGGTCCCAATCGCAGCGATGGCTGCGGGGAGGTTGGAAACCTCATAACCGCCGTCCTGGGCGTTAACCGCCGAGATCAGACTTGTTGACATACACATGGCCCCGGCAAGAGCCGAGCAGGTGGATCGCAAAGTGTTCATGAAATCAAGTCTCCAGGTGATCGGCAGGCCGTGGTCTGGCCGATGGAAAAGGAAAGAAAATGATCAGCCTTGCGCGACCAAATAAGCCGCGTCGAACCAGACCTCTTCCAGATTGTCCCCCGGGCCAATGCGGTCGACGACGGCAAAGAGGCCAGGTTCTGACAAGGGCGTCAGAACGCCGTGCCAGGTTCCCTTGTGGAAATTGATGCCCTGGCCGGGCGCGGTCATGAAGGCGCGAGGCGTACCCGGCTTTCCATTCTCGTCAGGGCACACGATGACCAGAAACGGCTCGTGGGTCATGGGCAAAAAGGCCTGGCTGCCCAGAGGATGCCGCTCGACCGTCTCCAGACGATAGGGCAGGGTGCGCCTGTCCGACTTGAACAGGCTTATTCCGGCTCGTGCCCCGTCACCTGACAGATCGATGTCGGCCAGATCGTGATAGCGTCCGCAAAGTCCTTGATTGATGACCTTGTCCGGCTCGCCCGTCGCCTCAAGAACGTCTCCGAAAGGGGAAAAGGCCTCTCGTGTCAGGCTTTCAATGGTGATTGTCCTGGACATGCTCAACTCACCGCAGCTTCATGTGGCGGTTGACGTCCTTGTAGAGCAGGTAGCGGAATTTTCCCGGCCCGCCCGCATAACAGGCCTGGGGGCAGAAGGCGCGCAGCCACATGTAGTCGCCGGCCTCCACTTCGACCCAATCCTGGTTGAGCCGGTAGACCGCCTTGCCTTCCAGCACATAGAGCCCGTGTTCCATCACATGCGTTTCGAGAAATGGAATGACGGCGCCAGGTTCAAAGGTGACAATGGTCACATGCATGTCATGGCGAAGGTCTTGCGGGTCGACAAAGCGGCTTGTCGCCCATTTTCCTTCCGTTCCGGCCATGGCCGTTGGTGTGACATCTTTTTCATTGGTGACGAATGCCGTCGGCGCATCGAGGCCTTCGACCTTCTCATAGGCCTTGCGGATCCAGTGAAACTTGACCGGTGCGTCGCTCTCGTTCAGCAGCTGCCAGTCAGTGGCGGGGGGGATATAGGCATAGCCGCCTTCGTCCATCTGGAACACCTTGCCGAACAGGGTCAGGCTCAAGCTTCCCTCGACAACGAAAAGAACGCCTTCTGCCTCAGGATCCGTCTCCGGCTTCTGGCTGCCACCACCGGGCTGAACTTCCATGATGTACTGCGAAAAGGTCTCGGCAAAGCCGGACAAGGGGCGTGAAATCACCCACAGGCGCGTCTTGTCCCAGAACGGCAGAAAGCTTGTCGTGATATCGCGCAAGGTTCCTTTGGGGATCACCGCATAGGCTTCGGTGAACATGGCGCGGTCGGTGAGAAGCTGCGTTTGGGGCGGATGGCCGCCGGTGGGCGCATAATAGGAGCTGTTGCTCATTCCAAGTCCTTGCAACTGGAGACGCATGCCTGACCGGGCGCTACAGCCATGGGTCAGCTTGCGAATTGACGTGATCCGGCAAGATATTACGGAGGCGAGGGCGGCACGTCCAAGCTTTTGTGTCGCTATATAGCAAGGGTACCCTCGTCGATTTATACAGGCTGGAAAAAGAGCCCATTCACTGCCATTTTGTTCTCATGTCCCAAGATCGTTTCACCTCATTTCCCTTGCAAAGAGCCCGCGTGCATGAAGTTTGCGGGCCTTCCGCCTTGAGCTTTGCCGCCATCGCGCTGTCTGCCGCGCAAGGGTCAGCCCTTTGGGTGAGCAAGAACTGGTCGCGGGAAGAGCTTTATCCTGTGGGACTTTCCTCGCTTCTGGATCCCACGCATCTTCTTCTGGCGCGGCCGGGCAACCAGGCCGATGGTCTTGCCGTTGCCGAAGAAGCGCTCAGGAATGAAGCGCTTTCATGTGTCGTGATCGAAATCACCCAGCCACTGGACCTGCGCGAAGGCCGGAGGCTGCAACTGGCCGCCCGGGTGGGGAACACGACAGGGCTTTGCATCGTTCCTGAAGGCATGGGCTCAAACGCAGCCGAGACCCGTTGGCACACCTCGCCGGTGTTTGATCCCGATAGAGAAGACTCGACTCTCATGCATTGGAGTATTATTAAGAACAAAAAGGGAACAAATGGAGCCTGGAATGTTCGGTGGGATCCGCAAACGCGTCGTCTCCATGTGGTTTCCCCGGTTGGCGAGCGACCGGGTTCTAAGGGCGCGTCCGGTTGACGGCCCTTTCGCTCTGACCCTCAACACCAAGAACGCCAACCGGCTGTACTGTCTGAATGCACAAGCCGAGCGGCAGGGGCTGCATCGGGACATGTCCTATTCTGACGCTCGCGCCTTTTGCCCCCAGTTGCAGAGCAGGCCCGCCGATCCGGCGGCCGACATGCGCTTTCTCCAGGCCCTGCAGCGATGGGCCTTGCGCTATTGCCCATGGGTTGGGATGGATGGCATTGACGGTCTCAATCTCGACATCACCGGCTCCGCACATCTGTTTTCGGGTGAGGCGCCGATGCTGGCCGACATGCGCCAGAGGCTCATGCGGGCCGGCGTGTCCGTCCGCCTTGGGCTGGCCGACAGTCGCGGAGCAGCATGGGCGCTGGCCCATCACGGTGAAGGCGTATGCGAGCCGGGCAAGCCATTGGAGACGCTTGGCGCTCTTCCCGTGACAGCGCTGCGTCTGGAGTCGGAGCTGGTCACCAGGCTTCAGCGTCTGGGTCTGCGGACCATTTCCGATCTTGAGACCACGGACCGTGCGCCTCTGGCCCGTCGTTTCGGCCTTACGCTGCTCCGCCGCCTTGACCAGGCTCTCGGGCGCCAGAATGAGGAGATTTCTCCTCTTTCTGATCCTCCTCATTATGGCGTGCGCATGACGATGCCCGAGCCGATCGGGCTGGTTGATGATGTGATGGGTGTGACTGCGCGGTTGCTCGACCGGCTTTGCGACAAGTTGCAGGAAAATGGCGCGGGTGCGCGCATCCTTTGTTTGACCCTGAGCCGGGTTGATCAGGAGGCGCGGACGGTCGAATTGCGGCTGGCGCGCCCGCTGCGTGATGCCCGGCGTATCCTGCCCCTGTTCGCACGCGGGGTTGCAGATGTCGACGCCGGCTACGGCATCGACCGGATACGATTGGAAGCGGTTGAAGTCCTGCCCTTGCCACCCGAGCAGGTCAGCCATGTCGCAAACGTGTGCAAGGACCAGCTCGACGATCTCATGACCCGGATCGGCACGAGGATCGGTCTGGAGAACATTCAACGGTTTCAGCCGGTCGATAGTCATGTGCCGGAACGCGCCTTCGCTGTCGTTCCCGCTGCTTTCAGCGAGGCCAGGGGTGGTTGGACGAGTTTCCGTCCGCGGCCGATCCGCATGTTTCCGCCCGAACCGATCATGGGGCAAGGCAATCGCCCGCCCGAGCGGTTTCGCTGGCGCCGCATGTCGTTCACCACGGCCCGCGCCACGGGACCTGAACGGATCGCTGCCGAGTGGTGGCTGGAAGATGACAATTGGCGCTCCGGCGTTCGCGACTATTGGAAAGTCAACACAAGCCAGGGTCATCGCCTCTGGCTTTTCCACACTCCGCAAAGCCCCGGCTGGTTCGTGCAAGGTGAATTTGCATGAACCTTCATTGTGGCTCGGATCTTCAGAATTTCGGAGGGTTTTCGCAAGGATATGCCGAGCTTTGCGTCACGTCGAACTTCACCTTTCTCACCGGAGCCTCTCATCCTGAAGAGCTGGTTCTGCGCGCGGCCGAACTCGGTCTTGAGGCCATCGCCATCACCGATCGCAACACGCTGGCCGGTGTGGTTCGGGCCTATTCAGCCCTGAAAACCCTCCGAAAGGAGGCTGAAGAGGCGCTGCGCATTCGTTCAACCCATCAGCTCGATCACAGTTCCCGCCAGGAAGCGGGGGTGTCCATCTATCTGCAGCGGCCTGACACTGTACAGTTGCCGAGGCTGATCGTGGGGACCCGTCTGGTGCTGCGTGACAGTCCGGTTGAATGGCTCGCCTTGCCCACGGACAGGGCGGCTTATCACCGGCTCGCGCGCTTGCTCACCCTTGGCAAGCAGCGGGCGGAGAAAGCCGAATGCCATCTTGATCTTGCCGATCTGGAACAGGGTTGCCGGGGCATGATCATGATCGCTCTGCCCCCGCGTGATCTGGCAACCGCCTGCGAACCGGTTCAAAGGCTGCAACGCCGGTTTCCCGGTCATGTCTTTCTTGGCGCAGCGCCCCGTTATGACGGCTCGGACCGGATCTGGTTCGATGCCTGTGCCATGCTGGCCCTCAAGACCTCGGCGCCCATGGTGGCGGTCGGCGATGTGCTCATGCACCGCGGGGCCCGGCGTCAGCTGGCCGATGTCCTGACCTGTATGCGCGAAGGGCTTACCATCGACCGGATCGGCACCCGTGCGCTTCCCAATGCGGAGCGTCGGCTCAAGGGTGAGCCGGATATGGCTCGGCTTTACAGCTCTCATCCGGCCGCGCTGCGACGTACACTTGAGATCGCTGCCCGGTGCAGTTTTGACCTGTCACAGCTCAGCTATGAGTACCCCGACGAGATCTCGAAGGGAGAAGCTCCCCAGGACCGCCTTGAACGGCTGGTGCGCGCGGGTATTGGGCGCCGCTATCCTGACGGCGCCTCGGAACGGGTGTATGAGCTTGTCGACAAGGAACTCGCCCTGGTCGGGGAACTTGGCTATGCGGCGTATTTTCTGACTGTCCACGATATCGTGGCGGAGGCGCGTGCACGCGGCATTCTCTGCCAGGGGCGGGGCTCGGCCGCCAACTCGATCTTGTGTTACCTGCTCGCGATCACCGATGTTTCTCCGGACATGATCGGCATGGTGTTCGAGCGTTTCATCTCGCGCCATCGCGGCGAGCCGCCGGATATCGACGTGGATTTCGAGCATGAGCGGCGCGAGGAAGTCATCCAGTGGATTTACGAAAAATACGGGCGCCATCGCGCCGGGCTTTGCGCCACCGTAATCCACTTTCGCACCCGGGCTGCGATCCGTGAGGTCGGCAAGGTCATGGGCCTCAGCCAGGATGTAACCGCCAGTCTGTCCGGCCAGATCTGGGGACAGTCCAACAAGGGTGCAGATCCGGAACAGGCACGCCAGCTCGGTCTGGACCCGGAAAACCGCCGTCTCGCCCAGACCATTCACCTCATCGGCGAGATCATCGGTTTTCCCCGACATCTGAGCCAGCATGTCGGCGGTTTCATTATCACCCGCGACCGTCTCGACGAACTCTGTCCTATCGAAAACGCGGCCATGGAGGGCCGGACAGTAATCGAATGGGACAAGGATGACATCGATGCCTTGGGAATTTTGAAGATCGACGTCCTGTCTCTGGGCATGCTGACCTGTCTGCGCAAGAGTTTCGAGCTTCTGGCAAGCCATGAGAAGATGGAGCTCACACTCGCAACGGTGCCCCAGGAAGACAAGGCGACCTACGACATGCTGTGCAAGGCCGATGCGGTGGGGGTTTTCCAAGTCGAAAGCCGGGCGCAGATGAACTTCCTGCCACGCATGAAGCCGCGAACGTTTTACGACCTCGTCATCGAGGTGGCGATCGTCCGACCCGGCCCCATTCAAGGCGGTATGGTCAGGCCTTATATCAGGCGGCGGCAGGGATTTGAGAAGCCGGAACCTTTCGGTCCAGCGCTAGCGGAGGTCACCCACAAGACCCTCGGTGTGCCCTTGTTTCAGGAGCAGGCCATGCAGATCGCCGTGGTCGGGGCCGGCTATAGCGCCGAGGAGGCGGACCAGCTCCGCCGCTCTCTGGCCTCCTTTCGCCGCATGGGGACGATTGCCCATCACCGGGATCGTTTCGTCAAGGGCATGCTGGCAAACGGTTATTCCCGGGAGGTTGCAGAGGCCTGCTTTTCCCAGATCGAGGGCTTCGCCGATTATGGCTTTCCCGAAAGCCATGCCGCGGCCTTCGCCATGCTGACCTATGTGTCTTCCTGGCTCAAATGCCGCTATCCCGCGATTTTTGCCTGCGCGCTTTTGAATTCCCAGCCGATGGGGTTTTATGCTCCGGCCCAGATCGTGCGGGATGTTCGCGAGCACGGCGTGGAAGTGCGGCCCATTTGCGTGAACAGCAGCGTATGGGACAACACGCTTGAGCGCCGCGCCGATGGATCATGGGCCTTGCGGCTCGGTTTCAGGCAGATCAAGGGCTTTCGGGAAGAAGACGCGGGCTGGATCGTGGCGGCGCGGGGCAACGGCTATCCCGATCCTGAAAGCCTCTGGCTGAGGGCTGGGGTGCTGCCCTCCGTGCTGGAACGGCTCGCAGAGGCGGATGCTTTTATCGGGATGGGGCTCACACGCCGGGACGCGTTTTGGCAGGTGCGGGCGATCCGTGCGCCAAAGCCTCTGCCGCTCTTCTCCGATCCTCTTGATGGAGAAGGAATTCGCGAGCCGAAGGTAGAGCTGCCGGCCATGCATCTGGGGGAGGAGGTGGTCGAGGATTATGTGGCCATGCGGCTCACGCTGCGAGCTCATCCGATGGAGCTTCTGCGTCCCGCCATTTCTGGCCTTACACCCCACGATCAGCTGATCGATGCACCGCTCCAGCGTACCAGCGTCTGCGGCCTCGTCATCACCCGCCAGCGGCCGGGCACGGCCTCCGGCGTGATCTTCCTCACCCTGGAGGATGAGACCGGTGTCTCCAATGTTGTGGTCTGGCCAAGGGTCTATGACCGCTTTCGCCGTATTGTCATGGGCGGGCGCCTGCTGCGCGTCACTGGACGGCTTGAGCGTGAAGGCATCGTTGTTCATCTCATCGCGGATCATATCGAAGACCTGTCTCACCGCCTGGCGGACCTGGGGCATCCTCTGGACGAGGCCATCGGCATCACCCAGCCGCAAGCCGACGAGGCTCCACGCCCGGTTCGTCAGCGCCCCACCGCGCGTCACCCCCGCGAGCAGGCCAAGCACCTCTTTCCCAGCCGTGACTTTCATTAAGGCCCGCCAGCACCTTGCTCACGGAAGTCCGCGCCAGCCCGGTGACGCAAGCAGCCAGGGTTTGCCTTACATTTCGATACACTTATCGACAATCGGCGGCCGTAAAGCTGTGCTAGGCATATCTTAAAGCTAACCAGGCATCAGGATCAGTACCATGAAGCTCGTGACCATCGCAGCCACATTGCTTTCCCTTTCGGCGACTACTCTCGCTGCCGAGCCCTTTTCTGCAGACGTCTGGGCTGACAATTGGTTTGAGATGCGGATCAACGGGACGCAAGTCGCGGAAGACCACGTTCCCATCACAACCGAGCGGTCGTTCAATGCCGAAAGCTTTGAATTCGAGGCCGAGCGGCCTTTCGTCATCGGCTTCATCGCCAAGGACTTCAAGCAGGATGACACTGGTCTTGAGTACATCGGCTCGCGGCGGCAGCAGATGGGCGATGGCGGGATCATCCTTCAGATCAAGAACGCTGCCGGAGAAACGGTGGCGGTCAGCAATTCCGATTGGCAGTGCTTCGTGACCCATACGGCGCCGCTGGACAAGTCCTGCGAGCGCGACAAGAACCCGGTCGCAGGGCAGGGCGCTTGTGGATTTGAGACGAAGGCGGAGCCCGCTGGCTGGGACCAGCCTGGTTTCAATGCCTCAACCTGGCCGCAGGCGGATGTCTATTCCGCGCGCGAGGTCAGCCCAAAGGGCGGTTACGACCGCATCGATTGGGATCCCAATGCCGAACTCATCTGGGGCCCTGATCTTGAGCAAAGCAACACGGTGCTCTGCCGCCTTGAGGTCGAGTAGGCCGTATTCAGGCCAAGTGATCTGCTCGTTCGATGGAACACACAGCGCCGAACGGGTGCTGAAGGAAAGCTCCATGAAACAGAACTCTACCGTCAAAAAAACTGGCGTCTTCGCCTTTCTCCTAGGTTCTGTAACAGCGCTTGTGGCGCCGATCCATGCTCATGAGGATCACACCCTTGATGCACAGACCCGTTGCGATGCAGTGAAAGCCTCGGTTGCAGAGGCCGGTTTTTCCGATCATGTGACGGTCACTTGCAAGGATGGCAAGGTAATCATCTCGTCGGATACCTATCCCGATCATCAGCTGATGACCGGCATCGTCGGCACCAACGAACAAGTGCCGGTTCCCGCCAAGAAGTATGATGCCCCGATCCCGCTGGCTCCGGTTCTAAGCGAGATGCCGCAAACCCGTGACGCAGCACTTGGCGTGGCTGTCAATGGCGTGCCGATTTTCGACTATACTGGCGGAGGGGAGATGACCGAAGAAGATCTCTATCATCACCAGACCCGGCACGACACCTATCAGACACAACAGCTTGATGTCTGTGGAGGCCATGCGGGGCGCGGCGACGACTATCACTATCACGTCAAACCTGTCTGCATGATCGAACAGATGGTCAACGCAGGCGACGACGCCATCATCGGTTGGGCCTTTGACGGATTCCCGATCTATGGCGACAACAATCCGGACGGCACGCCAGTTGTCGAAGGAATGCTGGATGTCTGCAACGGCCAGCCGGACGACCTCTTTGGCTATCGCTACCATACCTCCGAAGACGCTCCCTATATCGTGCAATGTCTGATGGGAGAGGTCGAAGACCTTCGCGACCTTCCGCGCACGGCCCCACTTACCAACTCAGCCACGGGGCGAAGAGCAGAGCCTGGCCGTCCCCCCGCGGGCGGGGTCGAGAGCCTGATCTTTACCCAGGAAGAAGATGGCCGTCGCAGCATGGACTACAGCTACAAGGGCGAAGACTACTATATTCACTATAGTCCGTCTGACGCCGAGGGTTGCTATCTTTTCGAAACCAAGACCGTGACCCACGGCGGCAAGATCAGAACCGGAGAGTTCTGCCGATGAGACCACCATCGCGACTTGCGGCGGGTAAGGTCTTTCCCATGTTTCTGAATTCCATCGCAGGTGCCCCGGCAACGCTCCACCGCGGACGGCTTTGAAAGCCAGCTGGGCCACGGGATTTCAGTCACTTTCTCCTTTGTGACCTGCTATTTGAGCGGATTGAGACATCGCACGGCCGTATCGTGTCGTGCGCAGCAACGCCTGCAAGATGGAGCTGAGGTAGATCAAATTCGAGGGCATAAATTTCGATCACAACTAAACAGCCTAGAACTCCCACGCCCGGAGTAAGCTGGCGCAGATGGTCTTTGGATACGAGCTTCTGCGCCGGGTTCAGACTGCTGGCAAGGCTGTCACGGTCCAAGTCTGCCATCTGGGCGCGCCGCGCAATATACCGCCAAACTCTGGCCCACCTGATAAGAGCTTTTTCTTGATTTTTGGGCAGTTTGTGTCGCTTGCGAGATAGCTGCAGCTCGGAAGAGGAAAGGGGGGAATTGGGAGTTTTAAATATAGCGATGGAGATCTTGCGTGATGCGGGTCCGTTTGTTGCTGTCTATCTAGTTCGATAAAAAGCCAAACTATTTGGATTGATCCAGTGCTTCCCCGTGAAGACGAACCTCCGAAAACTCTAAATCAGCCGCACGATGGAGTTCTTTGCGCCGAGAAGCAATTCAGCAAGACGGTCCTTGAGTTTCCCAAACCGGTGCGACGGAACTGGCACAGAGACCGCGTAGATCTGGCCCATGGGATCCTTGAAGGCAAAGCCGACGGCTGAAATGCCTTCTGTGTGCTCGCACAGATCCCAGCCGATCCCGGTTTGCCGGATGTCCTCGATTTCCTTCAGGAACTCTGACAATGGTTTGGACGGCTCGTCGTTTGAATTCGGGCCGGTTTTCAATTCGCGCGCGGCAATTGAGACAAGAACATCATCTTCCATAAGCGCCAAGGCAGCTTTGCCATTGGCGGTGTCTGTCATTGGAAAGACTTCCCCGACAGCTGATACGGTTCGCAAGCGATGGGAGCCGACAACCTGGTCGACGAAAACCATGTGATCGTCCCGGAAGACCGCGAGATCGACTGTTTCTTTGGTCTCTCTTGAAAGCTCTGTCAGCGTTGGCCCAACCAACTCGGCCATGTTGATGCGGCCCGCCGCGGCAAGAGATTGAATTTCGGACCCGAGCCGGAGACCACCTTCGGCTGAACTCGCCATGACAAGTCGCTCTGAAATCAAAGCATTGACAATTCTTTGTACCGTAGAGCGGGGCAGCTGTACGCGTTCGGCAATCTGTCCAAGACTGAGGCCGGAATTGTCCAGTTTCAAGATTCGCAGAATTTCAGCGGCGCGTGAAATCACCTGAATTCCCTGACTATTCTGCGTTTTCTTGTCCGAAATAACAGCGTTCAAAGTTCTGCCTCCACCCCGATAACTCTGCCGGAAACCCGTGTCGCTCCAGCATATAGGCAAGTTTCACCGACCTGTCGAGGAAATCGCTTGACCGCATTATGATACAACTGTACCGTTTTGCAATACAGATAGGCATTGACCGCCGGGAGGACACTATGACGGTTACAATTCGCGGGATCGATTTCGAAGAGAACCTGAACAATGACATGGGGCTCGAGTTCTATAACCTCAGCCACCGCTACGGTTTTCAGTGCCCGAACTGGCCGTACTTCAAAGATGTGCAGATTGACCGAAAGCACTACATGGCGAAGTCCGGCGTGCTCTCGCAGACCATCACCACGACCATGCATGTCACCACGCATATCGATGCGCCGGCGCATGTGGTTCAGGGGACGCCGTTTATTGATGAAGTGCCGCTGCCGCATTTCTTTGGATCAGGCCTTGTTGTGTCGATTCCCAAGAAGAAATGGGAGCAGATCACCGGTGACGACCTTGAAAAAGCCTGCGGTCACGCCATTCGCAAGAACGATGTCCTGATCATCAACACCGGATGGCACAAGGAATATGAAGACGGCGATTATTTTGCCTATTGCCCGGGCCTCGTCCCTTCGGCCGCGGACTGGATGGTCGAAAAAGGTATCAAGGTTGTCGGTCACGACACCCAGGCAAACGATCATCCGTTGGCAACTGCTATCGGACCGCAACGCAACGGGCCGATCCTTCCGCACCTTGAAGAAGAATATAAGGAATGGTCTGGCGGCCGCGATTGGAAAGACGATTTCCCGGAGTGGGAGCCCGTCCACCAGAAGCTGTTCAGTAACGGCATCCTCGGCATTGAAAACGTTGGCGGCGATCTTGATGCGGTCACGGGCAAGCGCTGCACGTTCGCCTTCTTCCCTTGGAACTGGGATCGCGGCGACGGCTGCATCATTCGTCTGGTTGCAATGCTCGACAAGGGGCAGCAGTACCGGATCGAGGCTGGCGAGGAATTCTAGGATCATAAGCTGCTGCCGGGTTACGGCAGCAGCTCGTGCAAAGCTTGGGAGGAAAGCCGATGCATGTGAAGCGTTTTGAAGACGCGCAGCCCTATGAAGCGCCAAACCACCGCGACGTTGTTGGGCTGCGGCTTCAAGGGTTTGAAGACGGCGGCCCGCAAAACCAATGGGTCGGCCTCAGCCAGTTCCTGCCCGGCGGCGGCGCGGGACCCGATACCACCCCGTTTGAAAAGGTCTACGTGGTTCTGGACGGCGAAATGACTGTCGAGAGCGGTGGGTCTGAAACCGTTTTGCGGAAATACGACAGCTGCACCATCGCGCCGGGTGAAGTTCGGACGTTGGAAAACAGATCCAATCACACCTGCTCGATGCTTGTGGTGATCCCTTACCCGGCGAAGGCAAATTGATGTCTGACAATTGGAAAAATCCTCTTGGCATGTTTGATGTCAAAGACAAGGTCGCCTTGATTACCGGAGTGTCGGGTGCTTTTGGCGCAGTCGCAGCCAAGGCGCTGGCAGGTGCCGGATGCAAACTGGTCCTCGCAGCCGGGAATGAGAAAGCCTTGGCGGAAGTTGCTGCGGAATGCACAGATTTGGGTGCAGATGTTGCTCAACTGGCAATCCGGCCAAGTGATGAAGCAGCTTGCGGTCGTCTCGTTCAACTGGCTGTCGAAGCATTCGGCTCGCTGGATGTTCTTGTCGTTGCCTCGGGCATGAACAAGGTCGCCAAGATTGACGCGCTCACCCCTGATGATTTCGAGGGCGTCATGGATGCCAATGTCACCCAATCTTGGCTTCTGGCTCGTGCTGCATCAAGTCAAATGAAAGCCCAGTCGCGCGGCGGCAAGATCGTGCTTGTCTCTTCAGCGCGCGGACTTCTCGGTCATCCGGCTGGATATACGGCTTATTGCGCCTCCAAGGCCGCAGTCGACGGCATAACAAAAGCACTTGGCTGTGAGCTGGGCGAAGACAACATCACGGTCAATGCCATTGCACCAACCGTGTTTCGGTCTCCCCTGACAGCCTGGATGTTTGAAGACGACGAAAAAGCAAAGGCTTTTCGAGACGGTTTTCTGGCACGCGTCCCCAAGGGACGTTTGGGAGAGCCGGAAGATCTGATCGGTCCGTTGCTCTTCCTGTCATCTCGCGCCTCTGATTTCTACACCGGGCATATCCTTTATGCCGACGGCGGTTACACGGCAGGTTAGAGATGGCAGCAGCACTCAACATATCTGTTCTTGGCGCAGGGTTGATGGGGCATGGTATCTCCCTGACCTTTGCCCGGGCCGGCCATCAGGTAAAAGTCTACGATCCGTTCGCTGAAAGCCTGGACGCGTTGCATGGACGTGTTTCGGCAAGTCTGGAGGCCATGGGTGTTGCCGACGATGAGGCAAATGCTGTTCTGAAACGGATCCATACGGCGCCGCACATTGAAATGTGTGTGACAGATGCCGACTATGTCTTTGAGGCAGCCCCGGAAAAGCCGGACCTCAAAAAGGCATTGTTCAAGGATGCTGAGGCGCATGCGCCATCCAGTGCGATCTTGGCGTCAAACACGTCAGTTATTCCGATAACAACGATCATGTCGGATCTGTCGGACAAGACACGCGCGGTCGGGACACATTGGTGGAACCCGCCCCATATGATCCCGCTGGTTGAAGTCATTCGCACCGAGTGGACTTCCGAACCAACCATCGAAGCGACCGTCGATCTATTGGCCAGCGTGGGCAAAACGCCGGTCCGGGTTGAAAAGGATGTTGCCGGTTTCATCGGCAATCGGCTGCAACACGCCATGTGGCGGGAAGCGATCTACCTCGTTGAAAACGGTGTTTGCACCGCAGAGGCTATCGATCAAGTGGTCAACGCAAGTTTCGGACGCCGCCTGTCTGTGCTGGGGCCACTCGCGAATGCCGATTTGGTCGGCACCGATCTGACCCTCGACATACACGACAATGTTCTGGCCGACTTGGATAGCCGGCCAGCACCTTCCCCTTATCTGCGTGAGCTTGTCGAAGCAGGCAAACTCGGCATGAAAAGTGGTGAGGGTTTCATGAGCTGGACGCCGGAGGAAGCGGAGGAGGTCCGCCAACGCGTTGCAGCTCACCTGCGAAGGCTTGAGACGATCTTGTCATAGCAGAACATGTGCGAATCGCGATTCTGGGAGGAAAGACGATGTATGGGAAGAAACTGAATATCAGCCGTCGAGGCTTTTTGGGTGGAGCGACAGTCGCTTTGGCAGCGCCAGCGATCCTGACCCGAACCCGCGCTTATGCCGCGGATCCGGTTATCAAGATTGGCCATGTCAGCCCGCGCACCGGACCGCTTGCCGGTTTTGCCGAAGCCGATGACTATGTGCTTGAGGGTATCAAGACCGCATTGGCCGGCGGCATTGAAAACAACGGCAAGACCTATCAGGTCGAGATCCTGTCGAAGGACAGCCAGTCGAACCCGAACCGCGCTGCTGAAGTCGCCTCTGAACTGATCCTTGGTGATGAAGTCGATATCATCGTGGCGGCGTCAACACCTGACACGACAAACCCGGTTTCCGATCAGGCCGAACTGAACGAAGTTCCGTGCATCACGACAGATTGCCCGTGGCAGCCTTATTTCTTTGGCCGTAACGGCGACCCGGCTGTCGGGTTCGATTACACCTACCACTTCTTCTGGGGACTGGAAGACGTCATACACGCGTTCCTTGATCTTTGGGGGCAGAGCGGGGCGGCCAAGACTGTTGGCGGCCTTTTCCCGAATGATGCGGATGGAAACGCCTGGGGCGATGAAATGCATGGCTTCCCGCCTGCGCTGGCAGGACAGGGGTTCCAGCTGGTGGATCCGGGCCGGTATCAACCGATGACGGATGACTTCACGTCACAGATTTCGGCGTTCAAGGACGCAGGATGTGAGATCATCACCGGCAACATGATCCCCCCAGACTTCGGCAATTTCTGGTCGCAGGCAGCCCAGCAGGGTTTCCATCCGAAGGTCGTGACGATAGGCAAGGCCTTGTTGTTCCCGTCTGTCATTAATTCTCTCGGCGACCGGGGCGATGGTCTGACGTCAGAGATCTGGTGGTCACCTGATCACCCGTTTGCCTCTTCGCTGACGGGCGTGAGCGCCAGGGAGCTTGCAGAAGGCTACGCCGCAGCGTCAAAGCGCCCTTGGACCCAGCCGATCGGCTTCAAACATGCCCTGTTTGAGGTGACCACCGACGTCATCAAACGCTCTGCTGATCTGGAAGATCCGGCTGCGACCCTGGATGCAATCAAACAGACCAGAATATCGACCGTTGTTGGTCCTGTTGATTGGAGCAGTGGTCCGGTACGGAACGTCACCAAGACGCCGCTTGTCGCAGGTCAGTGGCAGAAAGGAACGGACGGCTTCGATCTGGTGATCACCTCGAACCGCAGCGCTCCGTTCATTCCCACCACAGGTGAATTGAAGCTCCTGTCATGAATTCAGCAGGCGTACAGCCCAAGGGCTGTGCGCCGGCAATCAGGGAAAAAATTCATGTCAGTGGTCTTAGAACTGAATGGTGTTTCCAAGAAATATGGCGCGATCACGGTTGCCGATGATCTGACCTATAAGCTCGCTCAAGGTGAGGCGCTGGGGGTGATTGGGCCCAATGGTGCGGGCAAAACCTCCATGTTCAATCTGATCACCGGAACAATTCGGGCAGACAGGGGGCGGGTGGTTCTCAATGGACAGGACGTGACCCGGCATTCAGCAGCCAAAAGGTGTCGGGCAGGGGTGGCGCGATCGTTTCAGGTTCCTCAGCCGTTTTCCGGCATGACAGTGTTTGAAAACACGCTGGTCGCAGCGACCCACGGCACTCAAGGCAAACAGGCAGAAGCCAATCGCCACTGCCTCGAGGTTCTGGAACTGACCGGCTTGATCGACAAGGCAAATCACATTTCCGGAAAGCTCACTCTCTTGGGCCGCAAACGTCTGGAGTTGGCGCGAGCATTGTGTGCCCGGCCAAAAGTTCTGTTGCTCGACGAAATCGCGGGTGGGCTCACCGAAAAGGAATGTCATGATCTGGTGGAGACCATCAATACTATCCGCAAGACAGGGCTTTCCGTCATCTGGATCGAGCACATCGTTCATGCGCTCCTGTCAGTTGTCGATCGGCTGATTGTGATCGATTTCGGCAAGAAAATCGCAGAGGGCGATCCGAGGGAGACCATGGCAAGCCAAGCTGTGCAGGAGATTTACATGGGAGTGGATGCAAATGCCTGAAGCTCTTTTGTCGACAAAGCAGCTGGAAGCGCACTACGGAGATTTTCAAGCGCTCTTTGGCGTGTCCATCGATGTGTATCCTGGCGAAGTGATAGCCGTGATTGGCGCCAATGGCGCAGGTAAAACCACTTTGATGCGTTCCATTACGGGTCTGGTTCAGAACAAGGCTGACATGGTTCTATGGCGCCGGGAGCCGATTGGCACGCTTCGCGCCGACCAGATCGCCCGCCTTGGGATTGCCATGGTGCCGGAAGGCCGCCAGCTGTTTCCGTCCTTGTCAGTCGAAGAAAACCTGATCATTGGCGGACAGATAGGACACAAAGGACCGTGGTCACTGGAAAAGGTGTTTGAGCTCTTTCCGGTTTTGAAAGAGCGGCGCCACGTTCCATCAACTGCCCTTTCCGGCGGACAGCAACAGATGGTCGCGATTGGCCGCGCTCTGATGTCCAATCCGGAAATTCTTCTATTCGATGAAATTAGTCTTGGTCTTGCCCCGATCATTATCAAGTCGATCTACGACGCGCTTCCAAACATCATTGGCGAAGGCATGAGCGCAATCATCGTTGAACAGGACATTGCCAAGGCACTCAGCGTTTCCAGCAGGGTTTATTGCATCCAGGAAGGCCGCATTTCTCTTGAAGGTGCGCCGCAGTCGCTGACCCGCGAGCAGATCAGCGCAGCCTATTTCGGAGTTTGAGATGGATTGGATAAATGCCATCGTACAAGGTGTCCTGCTTGGAGGGCTATACGCACTCTTTGCAGCAGGCCTTTCGCTGATCTTTGGGGTCATGCGTCTGGTGAACATTGCCCATGGAGACTTCATTGTCCTGGCAGCTTTTCTGGGGTTGTCAATCACAACGGCCTTGGGCGTTTCCCCGCTGGTGGCACTTGGTCTGGTGGTCCCTTTGATGGCTGCCATCGGTTATCTTCTGCAACGTGGCGTCCTTAACCAGACGCTCGGCGATGACATTCTACCGCCACTTCTCGTGACGTTTGGTCTCTCGGTCATCATTCAAAACGGCCTATTGGAAATCTATAGCGCAGACCCTCAGAAAATGAGCGCAGGCGCTCTGGAAACGGCCAGTATCTCGGTGCCAGGTGGCATCGCAATCGGTGTGCTGCCGCTGTTGATGTTTGTCGTGGCCGTTGTCGTGATCGCCGGCCTGCAATGGGTCTTTTACCATTCTGCTCTTGGTCGCGCTTTCCGTGCTGTCTCCGATAAGCAGGACATTGCCCAGCTGATGGGGCTGAACAAGGCACATGTCTTCGGGCTGGCCATGGCGCTATCACTTGCCGTTGTCGGGGTAGCAGGCGTGTTCCTGGGAATCCGCACCAGCTTTGATCCGTCAATCGGACCGGGGCGCCTGATCTTTGGCTTTGAAGCTGTGATCATTGGTGGCCTTGGCAATCTTTGGGGCACGTTGATCGGTGGCATCATTCTCGGCGTCAGTCAGAATATCGGTGCCCAGATCAACCCAGGTTGGCAGCTACTTGCAGGCCACATCGCCTTCCTTGTTGTCCTTGCTGTTCGGCCACGTGGCCTGTTTCCCAGGATTGACTGAAGATGTCAGAGAGCACCTACTCCATTTCGCGATCTTCAAACGCCAGCCGGACCGCCGCGATCATCGGACTTCTGGTCCTGATCGCGCTGGTTGCCGCACCCTGGTGGGCCGGGCGTGCAGACCTTCGGCTTCTGAGTGAAGTCTTTCTCTATCTCTCATTGGCGTGCCTCTGGAACCTTTTGGCGGGATATGCCGGGCTGGTTTCGGTTGGCCAGCAGGCGTTCGTCGGTTTTGGCGGCTACATGCTGTTTGCCTTGGCGATCTTTACCGGAATGTCTCCGTTGGCGGCGATCCCGTTGGCTGGGATCCTTGGTGCGCTGATCGCGGTTCCTGTCGCGTTGCTGATCTTCCGCCTACGGGGCGCATACTTTGCCATCGGGACCTGGGTCATTGCCGAGGTGTTTCGCTTGTCGTTTGCACAAGTTTCTGCCCTCGGCGGAGGGTCTGGTACGAGTTTGCCAATTGCTGTTGTCAAATCGATGGCCTCCAGCCGGTCCATGCGCGAAGCGACAACATACTGGTTGGCACTGGGCATGGCGGTTGTGGTGTTGGCGTCGATCTATCTGCTCCTGCGCTCCCGAAAAGGGCTGGCATTGACAGCCATCCGCGACAGCGAGGTTGCGTCCCAAAGCTTCGGCATCGACATCTGGCGCAACAAGTTTTTCGTATATGTCGGCGCAGCCGGTTTGACCGCCATGACGGGCGCCCTGATCTTTCTTCAGAAGCTTAGAATTTCCCCGGATGCAGCTTTCAGCGTCAACGATTGGACGGCCTTCGTCATTTTCATTGTTGTCATTGGCGGAATTGGCACGCTCGAAGGCCCGATCATCGGGGTGATTGTGTTCTTCCTATTGCGGGAACTGTTGGCAGATCTCGGTACCACCTACCTTCTGATCCTTGGTTTGGTTGCCATTGTTGTCATGTTGAAAGCGCCAAAGGGGATTTGGGGCATCATTAAGGACCGCACCGGATTGGAAGTCTTCCCACTATCGCGCCGTGTCGTAAAAACCAAAACAAATCAGGAGTGAGGCATGGCCCGCAACAAGCAAAAGACGATCATCACCTGTGCCGTCACGGGAGCGATCCACACGCCGACGATGTCGGACGCGCTGCCCTACACCCATGATGACATCGCAGCGCAAGCGATCGAAGCTGCGGAAGCTGGAGCGTCTATCCTGCATTTGCATGCACGGAACAATGAAACCGGGGCACCGTCGGTTGATCCTGCCGACTTCACCCCGTTTCTGCCACGCATCAAGCAGGCGACAGACGCTGTTGTGAACATCTCTACAGGAGGCTCACTGACGCTTTCCATCCAGGACAGGATCAGACCCGCAGCCACCTTCAGCGCCGAGATGTGCTCCATGAACATGGGCAGCATGAATTTCTCGTTCCACCCACTCGCTAAGCGCTATGACAATTGGAAATTCGATTGGGAAAAGGACTATGTCGCCAATTCCGATGGCAACATCTTCCGCAACACGTTCAAGGATATCCAGGAAGCTGCGGAAACACTGGCGCCGCATGACATCAAGTTCGAGCACGAGTGCTATGACGTCGGGCACCTCTACAATTTGAAGTTCTGCATGGATATCGGGCTGTTCAAGGCGCCGATCTTCATACAGTTCGTCATGGGGATCCTGGGCGGTATTGGCGCTGATATCGACAATCTGGTCTTCATGAAAAAGACTGCTGACAAGCTTTTTGGTGATGATTACCGCTGGTCAATCCTGGCGGCGGGAAATGTGCAGATCCCGATGGCAACCACCGCCAGCCAAATGGGCGGCAATGTTCGGGT
This sequence comes from Roseibium sp., assembly GCF_039982295.1. Taxonomy (GTDB): domain Bacteria; phylum Pseudomonadota; class Alphaproteobacteria; order Rhizobiales; family Stappiaceae; genus Roseibium. Next base: position 83,910 of record NZ_JBDWYP010000092.1, on the reverse strand, counting down.
CGGTCTGGAAGACAGCCTCTTCATCAGCCGCGGGCAATTGGCTGAATCCAATGCCCAGCAAGTCGCCAAGATCCGTCGGATCGTCGAAGACCTCGGCAACGAGGTCGCAACACCAGATGAAGCCCGAGAAATACTCGACCTCAAGGGTGGAGACAAAGTGAAGTTTTGATCTGCTGACTAGGGTATCCGCAGGTACATGGAAAGCGCGAAAAGCGATTGGAGGGGGACACGGCGGTGTCGTGAAACTGTCGAATGAAGCGGGTGCGCTCATTGTAGAAATAGAGTTCATATCCTTGGAGTTGTTTGTCGCCGCCTGTGGGCTTCGCCGTCAAACAGTTAGCTTTCGGAAACGCAAAAAAGGGCCGCCCAGGGGGGCTCACTTCATCGAAGGGCACTTGCGTTCCAGCGGCAGACTTTAATTCGAACGCCCATGAAAAACGCGCCCGATCGTCTCCGATGGGCGGGTTTTTTGTTTCGGTGGGGATAGCACCGAATATCAGCTGCCTTTCGCCAGGTGAGCAGCCTTTGAGTGCTGAATGAGCAGTCTATCTTGACGCAGAGCGAGAATGGCCGACGCGTCGGATATTTAATCCTGCCATATGATGAGGTCTAGGCAGGGAGGTCTCCGGAAGGAATAACCGGAGCGCTGCCATCGTGCGGACCGGGTACATGTCCCGCGGCCACTACGCCAGAAGCGCCAAGAACGTGTTTTTCTTGGTCATCGAAAAATATGTGCGCCCCAAATGCTTTTAGGATCGGCGCTTTATTCCACTGGCCCACAAAGTGAGCCTCGTCGGCTGGTGTGCCCCAAGCCCGAAGCGTGTTTATGACACGCGCATGGGCGGCACTGTCGCGAGCGGTCACAATCCCGATCCGTACTTTGCTGACGCCATTTTCATCGAGATAAATCGCACGAAGGACAGATAGTTTTTTCAGGAATTCACCGAACGGACCACCTTCCATTGGTTTGCTTGCATTCTGGCTCTCAAACTTTCGGAAGCCTTCAAGTCCCTCTCTTTTGTAAACTTCGTCAGATTCAGCGCTGAAGACGACCGCATCGCCATCGAACGCAATCCGAACTTCGTCGGAGGCTTCCCTTTGCCAATTCGATGAAACGGGCCCCAACCGCGCCGCCGCCGTGCCGGCATCAATTGCGGCTTTCACGTCGGTGTGCTCATTGGAAAGGAAGAGGTCTATTTTCCAGGCAAGAATGAAAGGGCCAAGTGATGCTCCGCTTGTGAAGCTTCCAGTGACGACAGGCAATCCGTAAAATTTGATGGAATTGAACGCACGCAGCGACAAATCAGGAGAATTGCGCGAAAGGAGCACGATTTGTACGAATGGCTCTTGCCCGGTTTCGTTCAGACGCAAAAGTCTGTCAACGACTTCGAATGCGGCCCCTTTCTCAAGGACCTCGTTCTCGCGCTCTAGCTGTAAATCGGCGTACGCTTGAACCCCTTGCTTTTCAAAGACCTCATGCTCTTCTTCCAGCTTGAAAAGAGCGCGCGTTGATATTCCGATACGCAACGGTCTAGCCCGCAGTTTTTGTTTAGCTTCATCCAAGTTTGATACAGTCAGAGGTTTAACGCCTTGCATGCTATTTTCTTTCTGCGCTTTGGAAAATGCCAAGGCCAACTCGACTCGAAGTGCGACTCCGTTTAAAACCAAACTTGCTACAGTGTTGGGGAGTGACACTTCTCATCCCACGAATGCCTTAGCGGGTTATTCGTGACAGAAGCCGGGCCAGAGATGGCTCGGCTTTTTCTTTGTCTGCTTTATGGTTTCCTGTTTGTTCCTATCCGCAATTCAGCCCGGAAAAATCCCGGGCTGAATTCGTTTTCTTGTTTAGCTACAGCCGCTGGTGGAGCCGCAGGTGTCGCATTTGAGACAGGTGCCGTTGCGGACCATGGTGAAGTTGCCGCATTCCGCGCAGCTTTCTCCCTCATAACCCTTCATCCGCGCCTGGGCGATCTGCTGGGCAGCTGACGCCTTTGCCGGAGCCGGAGCTGTCGTGACTTCCACGGCAGCCACCGCTTCGGAGCCGCGAGCAAACGCCGTCGCGACCGCAGATGTCTGGGCTGCAGGGGAACTGGCCACCTGACCGGTCAGAGCCTCAACGAGCGTGCCTGCCGGTTCGCTGTCCGACACCAGACGGAAACGCTCCGTCTGTCCGCGGATCAGGCCGTGAGACACGACACCTTGATGCTCCTTGTTGCGTTCATCGGCCGTCTCGCCGGCCACAGGTGAGCTGCTGAAGGTGTCCGGGGACACATGAGCAAGGTCATGGCGGCCGAGATAGGATACGGCGAGTTCGCGGAAGACGTAGTCGAGGATCGACGTGGCATTCTTGATCGCGTCGTTGCCCTGGACCATGCCGGCAGGTTCGAACTTCGTGAAGGTGAACGCGTCGACATATTCCTCGAGCGGCACGCCATACTGCAGGCCGAGCGAGACCGAGATGGCGAAGTTGTTGATGAAGGCACGAAGGGCTGAACCCTCCTTGTTCATGTCAAGGAAGATCTCGCCAAGACGGCCATCGTCATATTCACCGGTGCGCAGGAAGATGGTGTGACCACCGATCTTGGCCTTCTGGGTGTAACCCTTCCGGCGGGTCGGCAGCTTTTCCTGTTCGCGAACGACGCGCTCGACGATCCGCTCGACAATCCGTTCGGCAACAACCTCGGCCCGTGCTGCCTGTGGCTTGGCGGCGAGTGTTTCGACCACTTCATCCTCATCCTCGTCCTCATCGGCCAGGAGCTGGGCGTTGAGCGGCTGGGACAGTTTCGAGCCATCGCGGTAGAGCGCGTTGGCTTTCAGGGCGAGGCGCCAGGACAGCATATAGGCTTCCTTGCAGTCCTCGACCGTTGCATCGTTCGGCATGTTGATCGTCTTGGAGATCGCGCCGGAGATGAAGGGCTGGGCTGCGGCCATCATGCGGATGTGGCTTTCCACCGACAGGTAACGCTTGCCGATGCGGCCACACGGGTTGGCACAATCGAAGATCGGGTAATGCTCTTCCTTGAGGAAAGGCGCTCCTTCGAGGGTCATCGCACCGCAAACGTGGGTATTGGCGGCTTCAATCTCAGCCTTGGAATAGCCAAGGTGCGTGAGAAGGTCGAATGCCGGATCGGCGAGCTTTTCTTCCGGCACCATCAGGGCTGCCATCTGCTCGTCGCCAACAGTCCAGCGGTTGAAGACGAACTTGATGTCGAAGGCCGAGCCAAGAGAGCCCTTGATCTTCGCGATGCTCTCGTCGGTGAAGCCCTTGGCTTTCAGGGACGAAGGATTGATCGCCGGTGCCTGGTCGATCGAGCCATGGCCAACGGCATAGGCTTCGATTTCGGCAATCTCGCTTTCCGAGTATCCGAGCTTGCGCAGGGCCTCGGGAACCGCGCGGTTGATGATCTTGAAGTAACCGCCACCCGCGAGCTTCTTGAACTTCACAAGTGCAAAGTCCGGCTCGATGCCCGTGGTGTCGCAGTCCATGACCAAACCGATGGTGCCTGTCGGGGCAATCACGGTGGACTGGGCGTTGCGGTAGCCGTTCTTCTCGCCGAGCTCAAGCGCCCGGTCCCAGGCAATCCCCGCCCGTTCGATCAGGGTCTTGTCAGGGCAGGAGGCATGGTCAAGGGCAACCGGTGCGATGCTGAGCGCTTCATAGCCATCTGCCTCGCCATGAGCGGCTCGGCGATGGTTGCGCATGACGCGCAGCATGTGCTCGGCATTGTCCTTGTAGCCCGGGAAAGGACCAAGCTCGCCGGCCATCTCGGCCGATGTCGCATAGGAAACGCCGGTCATGATAGCGGACAGGGCACCACAAAGGGCACGTCCTTCATCACTGTCATAGGAAATACCGGAAGTCATAAGCAGGCCGCCGATGTTGGCAAAGCCGAGGCCGAGTGTCCGGTAGAGGTATGAGCGTTCGGCAATTTCCTTGGACGGGAACTGCGCCATCAGAACGGAGACTTCCAGAACAATGGTCCAAAGACGGACAGCATGCTCATAGTTCTCGACATCGACGGAACCGTCTTCCTTGCGGAACTGCATCAGGTTCAAGGACGCCAAATTACAGGCCGTGTCGTCCAGGAACATGTATTCCGAGCATGGATTGGACGCGCGGATTTCACCGGAGGCAGGGCATGTGTGCCAGTCGTTGATGGTCGTGTGATACTGGATGCCGGGATCAGCGGACGCCCAGGCGGCATAACCGATTTGTTCCCACAGGTCCTTGGCCTTGATGGTCTTGACCACGTCGTCCGTGCGCCGACCCATCAGATCCCAGTCAGCATCGTCCACGACAGCGCTCAGGAAACCATCGGTGACACGAACGGAGTTGTTGGAGTTCTGGCCGGAAACGGTCAGATAGGCCTCAGAATCCCAATCCGTATTGTAGGTTGGGAATTCGATCTTGGTGAAGCCCTGCCGTGCAAACTGAATCACGCGCTGGATGTAGTTCTCGGGAACCATCATCTTCTTGGCGGCGCGGATTTCGCGCTTGAGCGCCGGGTTCTTGGCCGGATCGAAGCACTCGCCGTTGTCCGCCTCGCAATTGATGCAGGCTTTCATGATGGCGCTGAGGTGCTTCTGGCAGATCTTGGAGCCGGTGACGAGAGCCGCGACCTTCTGCTCCTCCTTGACCTTCCAGTTGATGTATTCCTCGATGTCCGGATGGTCTACGTCGACCACGACCATCTTGGCAGCACGGCGGGTGGTGCCGCCGGACTTGATCGCGCCCGCAGCCCGGTCGCCAATTTTCAGAAAGCTCATGAGCCCGGAGGACTTGCCGCCGCCGGATAGTTTTTCACCTTCACCGCGAACGCGGGAGAAATTCGAACCGGTGCCTGAACCATATTTGAACAGGCGTGCCTCCCGGACCCAAAGATCCATGATGCCGCCTTCATTGACGAGGTCATCGCCAACCGACTGGATGAAGCAGGCATGCGGCTGCGGATGCTCATAGGCGGTTGCTGATTTGGTCAGCTCGCCGGTCTGGAAGTCAACATAGTAATGGCCCTGGCTCGGGCCATCGATGCCGTAAGCCCAGTGCAGACCGGTGTTGAACCACTGCGGAGAATTTGGTGCGACTTTCTGTGTGGCCAGCATGAAGCGCAGCTCGTCAAAGAAAGCACGCGCGTCGGCTTCCTTGTCGAAATAGCCGCCCTTCCAGCCCCAGTAGGTCCAGGTGCCGGCGAGACGATCGAACACCTGACGCCCGTCGATCTCGGAGTTGAAGCGCTCTTCTTCGGGGAGTTTGGCAAGCGCTTTGTCATCGGCTTCATGGCGCCACAGCCAGGATGGAACCGTGTTTTCCTCGACCGCCTTCAGCTTGGCGGGAACGCCAGCCTTGCGGAAGTATTTTTGCGCCAGGATGTCGGACGCGACCTGCGAGAACTGGGCCGGGACCTGAATGTCCTCGAGCCGGAACACAATAGAACCGTCCGGATTGCGAATCTCACTCGTCGCTGTCCGGAATTCCACGTCGGCGTAGGGTGACTGGCCCTCTTTGGTGTATCGCCGCTCTATCCGCATTCCATGTCCCCTTGTCTATCAGGCCCAGGTAGGCTGCCTCAGCCTGGTCCGCATCGCTCGTCCGCATCAAAGTGCCGGTTTGTCATCCGACGGTCCCGGCAGGCCTCTTAAAGCCGTCTTCCGCATACCGGACCATCTTGCTGGGCCGATATTTAGTGTCTCACCTGATTGATGCTACTAAATATAGTGATCATCAACAGGTTTATCACGATGAAATCCAATCTCCAGACACACGAATAGAGCGCTCCTGAAAGGTGGATGAACCAAATTCAGGGGCTTGCACTCGTTACTCGGAACTGGGGAGTCGAAACCGGGAAGAACCCGTTTCGGATACGCACCGCAATCATAGGAAAACTAGTGTAAACGAGTTCTTAACGTCAAGGTGTGAGCGACAAGTCCTAGTGTTCAATATGTGGGCAAACGCTAAATATGGTGGGAGGCTGTGGATAGCGGGGAGGGGGACCGAACTCGCCGAAACTGCCGATTGCAGCCTGCAACCCCTACTTTCCAGACGCCTAAATCCAATGCACACCGATTCTATGAAAATTTGAAGAAAAACCGGGGAAGGGACTTCAGCCGGTTTAAAGCGCTTCTGTCCATCTTGTGCCTGTGGGATCAGGAAGGGTGGCATCAGACATGAAAAATCACGCAGCATTCGGCCTTGGGCTGGAAGATCTCGACGCGGTAATCGTCGAAGATAGCAAGCCAATGCAGACGATTATCCGGTCGATCCTGCTGAGTTTCAAAGTCGCACGGGTCCGTGTGTTTGATTCGGTCGATGAGGCGCTGCAGTCGATGCTGGCCGAGCCGCCGAATCTGATTTTGACGGACTGGCGCATGGCGCCCACCTCTGGCTACCAACTTCTGCGTCTGATCCGGCACCGGCATATGGAGCCGCTCTGTTATGTTCCGATTCTCTTCGTCACAGCTCATGGCACCCATGCGCTGGTGGACAAGGCCCTTCGTGCTGGTGCGCATCATTTGCTGGTGAAGCCCCTTGCGCCTTCGACGCTCTATAACCGGCTTCGCTGGCTGGTGAATGATGATCGGCCGCTGGTTCTTGAAAACTCGGGCTTTTACAACATCTTCGGCATCAACGAAGCGCTCGACCAGCAGGCCGAGAAACTTGAGACGCTCGAGAATGCCCGTGTCTATCACGAGCAGGCGATTCGACGCCTTGCCGCAGTTCAAGGCACAGTCGACAAGGAATTCAACAAGGCCGGAGCAGAAGAGCAGGGCGAAGCAGATGCGCCGTCCGCTTCCGAGGCGGAGCCCAAAAAGAAAAAGGTTGTCTTGGCCAGTTCGCCGCGATCGTCTCGCAGACAGGGCTTTGCCGCTGTCCGCAACAAGTAGCGTCATTGACTGGCTCCGACGCCAATCGGGAAGTCCTGAACGCCCCGGAAAGTGTTGCTATTCCGTAAAGCTGACACTGGACACAAAGCGTGCTTGACGTCATAGTCGCGCACAAATCGGCCTCTCGTGTGATGGTTTCCAAGATGATCAATTGAGGTCGCAGCAAGAATTGCGGGGCCACGCATCTGACAGCGGGAACTGCATTTAAAAGCCACAAGGACGCTTCGCGGCGATGAAAAAACTCCTGCTTGAACTCTTCACATGGTGGAACGGTCAGACCATGGGAACCCGCTTTTTCACTTGGCGGAAAGGCGAATTCGTCGGGGAAGATGAGTTCGGCAACAAGTACTACCGCGAGCGGGCAGGCAAGAAGCGCTGGGTGATCTACAACGGCCTGGCCGAAGCCTCGTCCATTCCTCCAGGCTGGCATGGCTGGATGCACCACCGGGTCGATACTCCGCCGAGCGATGAAACCTATTACGCAAAAAGCTGGCAGCAACCGCATCATGCCAACAAGACTGGCACGGCTGAAGCCTATCGTCCGGACGGCTCCATCCTTACACCGGAAACGCGCCCGGAAGTTACAGGCGACTATCAGGCCTGGACACCTGGACAGTAGATCACTCGCTCAACTGAAATATTAGAAGATTCTTCAAAGAGCCCGCAACAGCGGGCTTTTTCATTTTTCAGGCGCAGCTTTCGAACTGCGAGGCTTTCTATTTCGCCATCTTTCTTGGCGGGTATCCCGGAGCGCGGATCTGAAAGCCGGTCTTGGATTGCTTGAACCCAACCTTCTCGTAGAACTTTTGTGCACCACGATTGTCGGTGCCGGTCAGGAGCATGATCTTGTAGCAACCGGCCGCCCAGGCCAGGTCCTGAGAATGTCGAAGGATCTGTTCGCCCAAACCCTCGCCACGATAGTCTTTGTGGGTGACCACATTCTCAATCACCGCGTAAGGTGCCCCACCGCGCGTAAAATTCGGAATCACGATCAGCGTGCAAGTTGTGGCGGCTGCGCGATCAAGAAACCCGATCAATGTCGTCAATCCCGGGTGGGATAACATTCCGTCCAGCGCGGCCTGGCCCTGGTCTTCGGTCATGGCAACGTCGTTGGGGATGAGGTGAGTGAAAAGGTCGCGCAGAACCTCGTAGTCTTGAGAAACCGCGGGCCGAATCTCGAGCCTTGTCGTTCCATTGATCATCGTTGATATCGCCTTTCCAGCCTCTCATGAAAAAGCCCGCCGAAACAGCGGGCTTTCGCACGTCAGGTGATCAATCTTACCGGGTCAGTCGACAGGTAGGTAATCCTGCGGTGTGATCCCAAGTCGACGATCCAGATAGCCGCCACAACGGTCCATCAGGTCATCCATGTCGTTTTCGAAGAAGTGGTTCGCGCCGGGCAGCTCCTGATGGTCGATCACGATGCCTTTTTGCGTCTTGAGCTTGTCGACAAGCGTCTGAACATCCTTCTGCGGCACGACCTTGTCTTCTTCGCCATGAATGATCAGGCCGGAAGACGGGCAGGGGGCAAGGAAGGAGAAATCATGAAGGTTGGCAGGCGGCGCAACAGAAATGAAGCCTTCCACCTCCGGACGGCGCATCAGAAGCTGCATGCCGATCCAGGCCCCAAAGGAAAATCCGGCGATCCAGCATGCGCGTGCATCGGGATGGACCGTCTGCACCCAGTCAAGCGCGGCAGCAGCATCGGAGAGCTCGCCCTGACCATGATCGAACGTGCCCTGAGACCGGCCGACACCACGGAAATTGAAGCGAAGAACTGCAAAGCCGCGCTGCGCGAACATGTAGTACATCTGGTAGACGATCTGGTTGTTCATCGTGCCACCGAACTGAGGATGCAGATGAAGAACCAGCGCAATCGGCGCATTCCGCTTCTTTGCGGGATGGAACCGGCCTTCGAGCCGGCCGGCGGGACCGTTAAAGATCACCTCAGGCATGAAGCGTTTTGTCCTTTCTTGTCCGCACGGCAGCCACAGCGGCATCGGGCGGAAGCGGATCTAGATACGTGGAACCCCTCAGTCCAAACTTGACTCGTAGGTTCCGAGTTTCTAAAACCTTGTTTAGAATTATTCGAAAGTCCGTTCGACCCCTTTCGACCCCCGAAACCGGGACAGATCGAGGTCTTCGTTTTTCCGAGTTGAGGCACGTTTACGTCATCCACTCGGAAAATTTCAAGTTTTCCGTGACCGGGCGGCGGTAATTCTGCATCTGAGTTCTATCTGCTGTTACCAAATCACAGGCTGTTTCAGACAATGACGTCCAGGCGACCTCATGTTTACCTCGATCACAACGCCGGCGCGCCCATGCGTCCGGAGGTTCGTGATCGTATGGTCGAGGTCATGATGGATGCCGGCAATGCCTCTTCGGTCCATGGCGATGGTCGCAGGGCGCGGGGACGTGTCGAGGCCGCTCGGGAATCTGTTGCCAATCTGTGTGGCGCCAGGACGCGCGCGGTCACCTTTGTTTCTGGTGGCACTGAGGCGAACATGACTGCCCTGACACCTCAGTGGCAGGATCAGGGAGCGCCGGTCTATTTTGATCGTCTGTTGCGCGGAGCCAGCGAGCATCCGTCTGTTGCTTCCGGCGGGCGCTTTCCGACCGCTTTGCAGACGGTACTGCCAGTCGATGAAAACGGAATTGTGCGCCTCGATGAGCTGGAACGGCTTTTGGCGGAAGATGACGCCACACTGGTTTCTGTGATGGCTGCAAACAACGAGACCGGTGTGATCCAGCCGCTCACAGAAATTGGCTCTCTGGTAAAGGCCGCAGGCGGTTTCTTTCATGTAGATGCGGTGCAGGCCGCAGGCCGCATGCCCATTGATCTGGATGCCTGGCAAGCAGATGTCATCACCCTTTCGGCTCACAAGTTTGGTGGTCCACAGGGCATGGGCGCGGTCGTGGTGCGCTCCACCGCGCGCGTTCCAGGCGCATTGATGACCGGTGGCGGTCAGGAAAACTGGCGCCGCGCGGGAACGGAAAACGTCGCAGGCATCTGCGGTTTCGGAGTTGCAGCAGAGATTGCGGCCAAAGAGGCAGAAAATCCTGCGCAAATAGCTGCCCTCAGGGACTCGCTAGAAGCGGGAATTCGCCTTATATGCCCATCGGTGACAGTTTTTGGAGAGGGCGCGCCACGCTTGGCGAATACCTCATGTTTCGCGGTCGAGGGAGTTCCCGCCGAAACAGCACTGATCGCTTTTGATCTGGAAAGCGTATCCCTGTCGTCCGGATCGGCTTGTTCTTCGGGCAAGGTGTCGGTTTCCCACGTGCTTACTGCCATGGGCATAGATGAGGAAAAGGCGCGCTGCGCTCTGCGTGTGAGCCTCGGCTGGAATACGGGCGCGAAAGACGTCGACCGTTTTCTGGAGCTGTGGCCATCCATCGTGGATCGGCTGAACCCTAAGGCCCGTAGCAGGGCTGCCTGACGAATTCGGCGTTTTCGGACGACGCGACAAACACCCCGCAGGACGCCGGATATCGGCGTCGTCTTCGGGATGGACCAACGACAAACTGCGAGACTGACAAAGTCTCGTGCAATGGAGTTAATGATATGCCCGCTGTGCAGGAGACTATCGATCAGGTCAAGGCGATCGATGTTGACCAGTATAAATACGGCTTCGTGACCGACATCGATTCGGAAAAGGGCGCCAAGGGGCTCTCTGAGGAAACCGTTCGCTTCCTGTCGGCCAAAAAGGACGAGCCGGAGTGGATGACGGAATGGCGTCTCGATGCTCTGCGCCGCTTCCAGACGATGGAAGAGCCGGATTGGGCCCGTGTCGACTACCCGAAAATCGACTTCGATGATCTTTATTATTGGGCTGCGCCGAAATCGGTCGAAGGCCCCAAGAGCCTTGACGAGGTCGACCCTGAACTGCTGGCGACGTATGAAAAACTCGGCATTCCGCTTCGTGAGCAAGAGATCCTTGCTGGCGTCGAGCCGAAGAACCGGGTTGCCGTCGACGCTGTTTTCGACAGTGTGTCCGTTGTCACCACCTTCAAGGAAGAGCTGAAGAAGGCCGGTGTCATCTTCTGTTCGATCTCCGAAGCTCTCCGCGAGTATCCGGATCTGGTGAAGAAGTACCTCGGCTCGGTCGTGCCGGTGACCGACAACTATTATGCGACGCTCAATTCGGCTGTCTTCTCCGACGGTTCCTTCGTCTACATCCCGGAAGGCGTTCGCTGCCCGATGGAGCTGTCGACCTATTTCCGCATCAATGAGCAGAACACCGGCCAGTTCGAGCGCACGCTGATCATCGCGGACAAGGGATCCTATGTGTCCTATCTGGAAGGCTGCACCGCGCCCCAGCGTGATGAGAACCAGCTCCATGCTGCCGTCGTCGAACTCGTTGCTCTGGATGATGCGGAGATCAAATACTCCACCGTTCAGAACTGGTTCCCGGGCGATTCTGAAGGCAAGGGCGGCATCTACAACTTCGTCACCAAGCGTGGCGATTGCCGTGGCAAGAATTCAAAGATTGCCTGGACCCAGGTCGAGACCGGCTCTGCCATCACCTGGAAATACCCATCCTGCATTCTGCGCGGCGACAATTCTGTCGGTGAGTTCTACTCGATCGCCGTTTCCAACGGCTATCAGCAGATCGACAGCGGCACCAAGATGATCCATCTGGGCAAGAACACGTCCAGCCGCATCATCTCCAAGGGCATTTCGGCTGGCCGCTCGTCCAACACCTATCGCGGCCTGGTGTCGGCCCACAAGAAGGCGTCCCATACGCGGAACTTCACGCAGTGCGACTCCTTGCTGATCGGCCAGGACTGTGGCGCACACACGGTGCCCTACATCGAAAGCAAGAACGCGTCGGCCGTTTTCGAGCATGAGGCAACGACCTCCAAGATCTCAGACGACCAGATGTTCTACTGCCTGCAGCGCGGCATGAACGAGGAAGAGGCGGTCGCACTGATCGTCAACGGCTTCGTGAAGGACGTGATCCAGCAGCTGCCGATGGAATTTGCGGTGGAAGCCCAGAAGCTGATCTCGATCAGTCTGGAGGGGAGCGTAGGATAAGTGCTCGTCATGCACGGAAATGATCATCAGGAGCTGGGAATAGCTCTTTCCCATATCAAATCCGCAGCGCGCCGCTTGAACGGCAGCAATGGATTGGAAGCGCAAAGGGGCGCGCAACGGACTGAGACATCGGAGCGGATAGTTGCGCTTATGTTCTGCCTGTGCATTCCGCTGTGCCTCGTCGCTCTCTTTGGTGGTTATTTAAACTACGCACTTGGAATAACGGGCTTTTTACTGGTGGCCTTCTTCGCTGCAAAAATGGTGCGGCATCGGACGTTGCAGAAAAAAAGAGCCGAGGACGTTCGCCGGATGGCGAGCAAGAACACAATTGACGAAAGAACGGTTGGCAAAGATGCTTGAGATCAAAAACCTGCACGCCCGCATCGCCGAAGACGGCACCGAAATCCTGCGCGGCATCGACCTGAAAGTGAACGCCGGCGAAGTCCATGCGGTCATGGGACCGAACGGCTCTGGCAAGTCGACCCTGTCCTACATTCTGGCGGGCAAGGAAGACTATGAGGTCACCGAAGGTGAAATCATCTTCCACGGCGAGAACCTACTCGACATGGAGCCGGACGAGCGCGCGGCAGCCGGTGTCTTCCTGGCGTTCCAGTACCCGATCGAAATTCCGGGCGTGGCAACAATGGAATTCCTGAAGACCGCCATGAACGCACAGCGCAAGGCGCGTGGTCAGGCCGAACTGACAATCCCCGATTTCATGAAGCTGGTTCGTGCGAAGGCTGCTGACTTGAACGTCACCATGGACATGTTGAAGCGCCCGCTCAACGTCGGCTTCTCCGGTGGCGAGAAGAAGCGCGCCGAGATCCTGCAGATGTCTCTGCTAGAGCCAAGCCTCTGCGTGCTGGATGAGACTGACTCCGGTCTCGACATCGATGCCCTGCGGATCGTGTCCGAAGGCGTCAACAAGCTGCGCTCGCCAGAGCGCGCGATGATCGTCATCACCCACTACCAGCGCCTGCTCGATCACATTGTCCCCGATGTTGTCCACGTCTTGTCCAAGGGCAAGATCGTCAAGACCGGTGGCAAGGAGCTCGCTCTTGAGCTGGAAAAGAACGGGTACGCCGATTACGTCGGCGAAGCCGCCTGAGCCCCGGGGAGAGAGCCATGAACGCACCGACCCCGATCAACCACACCCAGGCAGAAACCGGGCTTGTCGCACGCTTTGACGCGGCCCGGCCCAGCCTTGCCGGATCGATCGCAGTGACGGCACTGCGCGATGCGGCGGCCGAGCAGATCAAGGCGAAGGGCCTGCCCCATCGCCGCGTGGAAGAGTACAAATACACTGACCTGCGCGCTTTCATGAAATCGGCCGCACCACTCGCTGCGCCGACGACGTCTGCCGAGACCAAGGCCGTGCTCGACGGTTTTGAAAGCTACGGCGCGCTTGATCGCTACCGGATCGTCATTGCCAACGGCACATTCAATGCCGACTTGAGCGATGTGGACGCTTTGGCGCAAGAAGGTGTCACCGTTACGGACTTCAATGACGGGCTGGCAGGTGAGAACGGCTCTGAACTTCTGGCAACGCCGAAAACGGCTGGTCAGGACGGAACCCTCGCCCTCAATACGGCCTTTGTGCAGGGCGGTGTCGTGATTTCGGTCAAGGATGGCGCAGGCGTTTCCAAGCCTGTTGAGCTGGTCCAGGTGGCTGTGGGAGAAGGCGCCCAGGTCAGTCGCAACCGGATCGTTGTCGCCAAGGGCGCGACGTTCAAGCTGCTGGAAACCTTTGCCGGTGACACAGGCACAGGTGAAACGAACGTTGTCTTCGACTATGACGTTGCCGATGGTGCAAAGATCGCGGTCACGCGTTTGATGGTTGGCAAAGCCGAAGGCGCGAAGCTGTTCACCACGCTGGCACGGATCGGTGCAGATGCGGAATTCAAGGCCCTCGGCTTTCTTGCCGGTCCTGCTTTTGCTCGCAATCAGCAGTTCATATCCTTCACCGGAGAGAATTCCGAAGCAAAAATCTATGGCGTGACCATGGCCCGCGATCGGGATTTGGCCGATCAGACGCTCATCGTTGATCACGCAGTACCTCACTGCAACAGCCGTGAGTTCTTCAAGACCGTTCTCGATGATGAGGCGAGGGGCGTTTATCAGGGCCGCATCAATGTTGCTCCTCATGCCCAGAAGACCGACGGCGAGATGATGACCCAGGCACTTCTGCTTGGTGAAGGTGCCGAGATGGCGAACAAGCCCGAGCTCGAGATCTTCGCCGATGACGTCCTGTGCGCTCATGGAGCAACCTGCGGCGAGATGGATGCGGACCTTCTGTTCTATCTACGTGCCCGCGGCATTCCGGAAGCGGAGGCACGCACATTGCTGGTTCTTGCCTTCCTGTCGGAGGCTATCGAAGAGTTCGATGAGGACACAGTCACAGAAGAACTGGGCGCCCGCGTTCGCGCCTGGCTCGCAGCTTAAGAAACGAGGAGCGCCCGAATGACGGCAGCACCGGCTGAAATGACGACGCCTGAAACGTCTTATGACGTTGAAGCGATCCGCAAGGACTTTCCGATTCTGGCTCGTGAAGTCTACGGAAAACCGCTGGTCTATCTGGACAACGGCGCATCCGCGCAGAAGCCGCAAGCCGTCATCGACGCGGTGACGAAGGCATATTCCCTGGAGTACGCCAACGTTCACCGCGGGCTCCACTACCTGTCGAACATGGCGACAGACAACTATGAGGCTGCACGCGAAAAAGTGCGCCGGTTTCTGAATGCACCTTCCGTGGATGAGGTGGTTTTCACCCGTTCGACCACCGAGGCGATCAATCTCGTATCTTACGGGCTTGGCGGTGAGTATTTCGGTGAGGGCGACGAGATTGTCCTGTCGATCATGGAGCATCACTCGAACATAGTGCCCTGGCATTTTCACCGTGAAAGGCACGGTGCGAAGCTGAAGTGGGTTTATGTTCGGGAGGATGGCTCATTTGATCTCGATGCATTTCGTGACAGCTTGAGCGATCGGACGAAGCTGGTCGCCATTACCCACATGTCCAATGTCCTTGGCACGATCGTACCGGTCAAGGAAGTCTGCGCCATCGCGCACGAACGCGGTATTCCTGTTCTGGTCGATGGCAGCCAGGCCGCGGTCCACCTTCCGGTCGACGTGCAGGATCTCGGCTGCGACTACTATGTCTTCACCGGTCACAAGGTTTACGGCCCCTCGGGCATCGGCGTGCTTTGGGCGAAGATGGACAAGCTCAAGCAGATGCGACCGTTCAACGGTGGCGGTGAGATGATCCTCGACGTGACTGAGGATGTTGTGACCTACAATGAACCGCCGCACCGGTTTGAGGCTGGCACTCCGCCAATTGTACAGGCCATCGGTCTGGGCGCAGCCCTCGATTACATGGACGCGATCGGCAGGGATCGAATTGCAGCTCACGAGGCGGATCTTGCGTCCTATGCCCACGAGAAACTGTCGCAGATCAACTCCCTTCGGATTTTTGGAGAAGCGCCCGGCAAGGGGGCAATCATCTCCTTTGAAATCAAGGGAGCACACGCCCACGACGTCTCTACGATCATCGATCGATCGGGCGTCGCGGTCCGGGCCGGTACTCATTGTGCTCAGCCACTCTTGGCAAAGTACGGTGTGACCTCTACATGTCGGGCAAGCTTTGGTCTCTACAACACGCGCGATGAAGTGGACGCGTTGCATGAGGCCTTGATCAAGGCACAGGCCTTTTTCGCCTGAGGATTATGAATGACCATGGAAAACTCGACAACGATTGATCATGACGCCGCTGGTGAAGAGCTGCGCGCGGACGTCGCTGGTGGTTCAGCCATTCCCATGGAAGAGCTCGACCGGCTGACCACCGATATCGTTGGTGCGCTCAAGACCGTTTATGATCCGGAAATTCCCTGTGACATCTACGAACTTGGGTTGATTTACAAGGTTGATATTGAGGACGACAGATCCATCAATATCGACATGACACTCACCGCTCCTGGGTGTCCTGTTGCCGGTGAGATGCCGGGCTGGGTTCAAAATGCTGTGGAAGCGGTTCCCGGAATTGGTCAGGTCAATGTCGACATGGTGTTCGATCCGCCCTGGACGCCGGAGCGCATGTCGGACGAAGCCAAGGTCGCGCTCAACTGGTATTGAGATACGGCCCCATGCTGTAGTCTTTTAACGAGTTTCCCTGATCCTATATGGGAGACAAGCCACTCGGACGCGCAAAAGAGGAAGTCATGACCGTACGTAGCAAATTTCAGGTGATGAGCCTGACCGACGCAGCTGCGGATCGCGTTCGCGAACTCGTCGAAAACGCAGATCGTGATGTGCTTGGCCTGAGGGTCGGCATCAAGACAGGCGGCTGCGCGGGTATGGAATACACGATGGATCTGGTCGAGGAAGCAAAGCCCGGAGACGATGTGATCGATGAGAAGGGTGTGAAGCTCTATGTCGATCCTTCTGCCGTTCTTTTCCTCCTGGGGACCGAAATGGATTTTGAGGTGACGAAATTCCGGTCCGGTTTCATCTTCAAAAACCCGAACGAAGTTTCTGCATGTGGTTGCGGGGAGTCGGTGTCTCTCCAAGCCGCTGATCCGAACTTCGCTGCGCCGCAAGCGTAATCCATGTCCTTGTTTGACCGGCTGAAGGCCGAAAACCTTGAGGATTGGCAAGCCTACACTCGGCACAGCTTTGTGCAGCAGCTTGCGAGCGGTGAGTTGCCCGAGCGTGCGTTCCGCACCTACCTGCAGCAAGACTATCTCTTTCTGATTCACTTTTCGCGCGCCTATGCGTTGGCGGTCTACAAGTCGCCGCGGCTTTCCGACATGCAAAATGCGCTGGAAGGGCTGAAGGCGATCATGGATGTGGAGATGGATCTTCATATCGAGCTTTGCGCCGGCTGGGGCATCTCACGCGATGAACTGGAGAAGCTGCCGGAAGCGAGTGAGACCATGGCCTACACGCGTTTCGTTCTGGAGACCGGCCTGCGCGGTGATCTCCTCGATCTTCAGGTGGCACTGGCACCCTGCATTGTCGGCTATGGAGAAATCGCGCAGGAAAACGCCCTTGCAAAGCCGACCGGGCCGGCAGCAAGCGCCTATCGGCGTTGGCTTGATGAATATGGTGGCGACGACTATCAGTCGGTCGCGCAGGGCTTCTCGAACTGGATCGATCAAACAGCCGAAATCTACATGGCAGAGCCACGTTTTGCCGCTCTGTCCGAGATTTTCAATCAGGCAAGTCGTCTAGAAGCCGATTTTTGGCAAATGGGACTGGATAGTTGACCAAAGTCTGGCGCGTTTGAGACGCGTCAGGCGACCTCTGAACCGTCTTCTTTCGCCAGGTCTTCTTCACTTCTCACCCTATTGCGCCCGCCGCGCTTGGCGGCATAGAGAGCCTCATCAGCGCGGGCAATGAGACTGTGCGCGGAGTCTCCGGGCTTGAACGTCGAGATCCCGATGGAAATGGTAATCCGGCCAAGGTTCTCGCCGGTAGAGCGTTTAACCAGTTCCTTGGACATGACGGCGACCCGGATCTTTTCTGAAATCTCGGCGGCTTCAGCCAGCGAAGACTGAGGCAGGATGATCGCAAATTCCTCGCCGCCATAACGGCAGGCTGTGTCGTGGCTCTTGACGTTTTGCTTGACGGCCAGGGCAACCAGTCTGAGCACCTGGTCGCCGGTCTGATGGCCAAACGTGTCGTTGAACTTCTTGAAGTGGTCGATATCGGTCAACAGGAGCGCGAAGGACGAGGAACTGTCCGCAGCCTGTGCGACCGTCCGCTCGATTGAACTGTCAAAATGCTTGCGGTTGTTCAGAGTCGTCAGCTCATCGGTCAGCGATTCATATCTGATTGCTTCAAGATTTGCCTGAAGGCTTTCGATCTGACTCTTTGATTCGAGAAGTTGCGTTTCAAGCTGCTTGTTAGAGGCCACCGCATTGTGGGTCGCCTGCACCATGTTGGTGACAAAACGCTGAAGTTTTGCAGGGTCTTTGAGGGACTTGAGTTTGGACTCGGCCTTCTCGAGCGAGTTGCCGTAGTCGGAAGTCGCATCGGCGCTCATCTTTAGCGCATCGACCAGTCCCTCGACCTCCTGATTGACCTTCGCACCAACGTCGCTTAGGCGGTCGCCAAGCCGGGTTGGTGCGAGGAACTTGCCATAGATTGACTGCATCTCCTCGGTGGAAATGCGACCGTTTGTCTTGATGACCTGATTGATAGCCCGGTTCAGCCCATGATTGTAACCGGCCGAATACGTATACCAAAGCTCGTACGCACGCGGATAGGCGGGAAGGGTGTTCCTCTTGATATAGGAGAGGGCAGACTCACCGTATACGATGGTCCGCTTATGGTCGTCTTCTTCCGCCATGTAAAAACCCGCAGTTAGAGCCGTAAAGCCACCGGGAACTGGTGACTTGCTCACACCTGTCAATTTCTACAGTAAGGTTTAAGGTCAAGTTAAGCTTAGGCGTTAACCCGGAACAACTTCCCCTAGGACGCTTTTTTCGGACGTGGTTCGCGCAAAAGGAACGCCGGAATGTGACCGCCAACTCCGAAGGCCGGTTCGTTCTTTTCGGATTTTCCGCGGCGAGAAGGCTTCGGTGCAGCGGCTGGAGCCGAATCGCCGGCTTCCTGCTTTGCCGGACGCCGCCGTGACCTGGTTGCGGGCGCTTCTTCGCTTTGTGCTGCGTCGACGGCAGCTTCAGCAGCCGGACGCCGACCGCGGCGCGAAGGTGCCTTCTTCGGAGTTTCCTGATTGTCCTGTTCGATCGGGGCTGCATCCGCGCTCTTGGGAGCGCTCTTACCACCGCGGCGGCGAGCCTTTCGGTCTGCGGCAGCAGCTTCGAAGTCAACCGGGTCACCGATCCACTCAATATTTTGTTCGATCAGGCCTTCGATGGCTGACAGGTACTTCTGATCATCGGGCGTGACGATCGTGAAGGCTGCGCCAGATCGTCCCGCACGGCCTGTGCGGCCGATCCGGTGGACATAATCCTCGGCGTGGTTCGGGACGTCGTAGTTGAAGACGTGGCTGACGTCGGGGATGTCCAGACCACGCGCGGCAACGTCACTGGCAACGAGAAGCGTGACATTTCCCTTCCGGAAATTGTCGAGCATCATCATTCTCGTGCGCTGATCCATGTCGCCATGCAGGGCGCCGACGTTGTAGCCGTGGCGCTCAAGCGACCGGAACAAGGTCGTGATGTCGCGCTTCCGATTACAGAAGACAATCGCATTCTTGAGATCTTCAGACTGCTCCAGCAGCTCACGAAGCGCTGCGCGCTTTTCGAAGTCCTTGCTCTCAGAAGCTTTCAGGCGCTGTGTGACGTTGTCTGAAGTGGAGGATGTCCGTGCCACCTCGACGCTTGCCGGATTCTGAAGGAAAGTCTCCGTCAGGCGCTGGATTTCCGGCGGCATTGTTGCCGAGAAGAAAAGGGTCTGACGGGTGAACGGGATCAGCTTGCAGATGCGTTCGATATCGGGGATGAAGCCCATGTCCAGCATGCG
Organism: Roseibium sp.; assembly: GCF_039982295.1. GTDB lineage: Bacteria > Pseudomonadota > Alphaproteobacteria > Rhizobiales > Stappiaceae > Roseibium. Next base: position 64,505 of record NZ_JBDWYP010000092.1, on the reverse strand, counting down.
ATCGGCTTCGTCGATGACGAGGATCTCGACACCCTGAAGCATCAGCTTGCCGCGCTCAACATGATCAAGAAGTCGACCTGGTGTCGCGATAAGTACGTCTGCGCCACGGTCGATCTTCTTGTCCTGCTCGCCGAAGGACACGCCTCCGATCAAAAGCGCGACGTTAAGTCGATGATTTTTACCGTATTTCTCGAAATTCTCTTCGACCTGAGCCGCCAGTTCGCGGGTCGGCTCAAGGATCAGCGTTCTTGGCATACGGGCACGAGCGCGGCCCTTTTCCAGAAGCGTGAGCATTGGCAGTGTGAAGCTTGCCGTCTTGCCCGTTCCTGTCTGGGCGATGCCCAAAACGTCCCGGCGTTCCAGGACTTGAGGAATAGCGCCAGCTTGAATTGCGGTAGGTTCAGAATAACCAGCTTCTTCAACTGCAGCGAGAACCTTCTCGCTAAGGCCGAGAGTATTAAATGACATAGAGCGATAGAGCCCACGTAAGTTATTGCACGGATGACGGTTTGCGCGGAATTTCGGCGCGTTTCGAGGCTCACCCTACATTTGTTGGGCCAAGTGTCAACGTTCTGTTTGCCGAAAAACAGATAAATAGCCGCCTGGCTCAGGTAAGAGAAGTATTTCAGTTAACAGCGGTCCCGAAAACCACCGAACGTGCCTTCGACAAAGCGAAATATTCGTGCTCCGGTCATTTAAAAAAGCCGCGAGCTATTTTGTTTCGACTTGGTCAAAACAATACATCCGACTTTAAAGGAGCAGGGTGCGAGGCCTTCTGCAGGTATTGGCTACTCAAAAACGCGACCGCTATTGGAAGGCCAGACCAGTGTCGCGTGTTTTTGATGCGAGAGATCTGGAAATCTCGCTCTGCTCTTCAAAAAACATGCGGTAGTCTTTTTTGTACCGTTGTTTCAGTGCCGCGCGAACAGCAAGCCCTTGCATGATTTCCCAGTGCTCCGGATCATGATCCGGAACGTCAATTTCCACGTCGGTCAGGTCGACTGGTGACGTTGCCCGGTCGGAGAGCTGATCGAGCAACACGGCCGGTGTGTGTGCGAGGGACGCAAGATCAACCACGATATCGGGTACAAGCTTGGACCGGTGGCTTAGGATTGCTGACTGACTGCGCAGCAAGTTGTCGGTGCCCATATCCCCGATCGCCGCGACATGGGACACAAAATCCACAAGGCTCATCGACTTGTCGAAACGGTTGAGGTCGAAATAGGTTGGCAGGCTCGTGTCGCCCTCCATCAGCGATCGATAGGCAGACAGTATCCGCTCAGCCGGCGACTGAACCACGGCGAATGTGCACAGATCGGGAAAGCGCCGCTTCAGTTGCCGCGCAGTGACGATTTCGATGTCGCCCACCCAGCTGTCGATGCCCTGTGCACCGTCTACACTCTTCCGCTCAGATGCCGAGCCGGCGACCAGACGGTTGAGGATTCCGGTCACGGCCCGGTAGGGGTCGCCAGGGACCCGGGCGTAAGCAAGTCCGACGTCCGGAAAAACCATGAAATGATGATCGCGAAGCGGGCGCCGTTGCCGATCATATACGGAATACAAAGTGTTCAACATTTGAACGACCTAAACGACAATCCTGAAGTGAGCAACCAGCAGACCTTACAACTTCACAATGGCCACGTCACCTTCAGACCGGCTCACACATTGTTTCAACATGTCTTCGACCCCGGAAATGTCGTTTCTCGCGGCTTAGATGTCGAGATCGTGGGCAAACTCGGCATTTCCCTGAATGAAGCGGAAACGTGCCTCAGGCTTGTTGCCCATCAGCTGTTCAACCGTATCGTTCGTCAGGGCTTCCGTATCGCCCGTGACCGCCACTTTGAGCATGGTCCGCTTCGCCGGGTCCATTGTCGTTTCCTTGAGCTGCGCCGGAAGCATCTCGCCTAGGCCTTTGAAGCGCCCGATTTCCACTTTCGATTTGCCTTTGAAGACAGTGCTCAGGAGTTCATCCTTGTGGGCATCATCTCGCGCGTAGAGCGTCTTGCCGCCTTGACTCAGGCGGTAAAGCGGGGGGACCGCAAGGAACAGATGCCCGTTGTGAATGAGATTGGGCATTTCACGATAGAAGAAGGTGATCAGCAGGGACGCAATATGGGCGCCGTCGACGTCCGCATCGGTCATGATCACGACCTTCTCGTAGCGCAGATCCTCATCCCGATATTGAGACCGCGAGCCACAGCCGAGCGCTTGTGAAAGATCCGCCAACTGCTGATTGGCAACAAGTTTGTCACGGCCGGCATTGGCCACGTTGAGGATCTTGCCGCGCAGAGGCAGAACAGCCTGGTTCTTCCGGTTTCTTGCCTGTTTTGCTGAGCCGCCAGCTGAGTCACCCTCGACGATGAACAGCTCTGTCCCGTCAGACTGGTTGGCGGAGCAATCGGCAAGCTTTCCGGGAAGGCGAAGCTTGCGCACGGCTGTTTTGCGGGCGACGTCCTTCTCCTGTCGGCGCCGCAGCCGCTCTTCTGCACGGTCGATGACCCATTCAAGAAGCTTGTTGGCTTGGTTCGGCGACGCCGTCAGCCAATGGTCGAACGCATCACGGACGGCCGTTTCCGCGATCCGGGTCGCTTCATTGGTCGCTAGCTTGTCCTTGGTCTGGCCGACGAACTCGGGTTCGCGAATGAAGACCGAGAGCATGCCGCCGGCCGAGGTCAGAACGTCGTCGCCGGTAATCAGCGACGCCTTCTTGTTGTTGGTCAGCTCGCCATAGGCTTTCAGGCCGCGCAACAATGCGTAGCGCAGGCCCGCTTCGTGAGTGCCGCCCTCGGGGGTTGGGACGGTGTTACAATAGGAATTGATGAAGCCGTCGCCTGCAAACCATGTAACGGCCCATTCAACAGCGCCGTGACTTCCGGTCTTTGCGGTGCGTCCTGCGAAGATGTCGTCAACGACCCTGCGTTCTTTTTCAAGCCGCTCGGCCAGGAAGTCGCGAAGACCTCCTGGGAAATGAAAGACCGCTTCCGCCGGTGTTGTGTCTTTTTCGCCGATGAGTTCCGGGTCGCAATGCCAACGGATCTCGACACCGCCGAAGAGATAGGCCTTGGAGCGTGCCATGGTCAGCAGGCGGCCAGGCTTGAACTTTGCGCCCTTGCCGAAAATCTGGTGATCCGGCTTGAAACGAACCTGCGTCCCGCGGCGGTTCTGTGTGTCTCCGACCAGCTCAAGCCCGCCTTGAGGATGGCCGCGCTGGAAGGTCTGACGATAGAGCTTGCGCGAGCGTGCAACTTCAACAACCAGATCTTCCGACAGCGCATTGACCACCGAAACGCCAACGCCGTGCAACCCGCCGGAGGTCTCATAGACCTTGCTGTCGAACTTTCCGCCTGCGTGAAGCGTCGTCATGATGACTTCGAGCGCCGACTTGTCCTTGAACTTCGGATGCGGATCGACAGGGATACCGCGTCCGTTATCGGTCACGGTGAGGTAGCCGTCGGCGCCAAGCGAGACGTCAATCCAGGTCGCGTGCCCAGCCACAGCCTCATCCATAGAGTTGTCTATGACTTCGGCAAAAAGGTGATGCAGGGCCTTTTCGTCGGTGCCGCCGATATACATGCCAGGACGACGGCGAACTGGTTCAAGTCCCTCGAGAACTTCAATGTCGGCGGCAGAATAGGCTCCATCTTCCTGGCTCACAGGCGCGGCCGGTACCGGGGTGGGGCGGGGTGTTTGTTTGCTTGGCGCTGCAGCAGGTGTGGCGTCAGGCGCATCTTCTACGGACTTCGCGGCTGCGTTGCCTGCAAACAGATCGTTCTTTGCACTCATGCTGACTGGTCCACCTAGTGTTGCCGAAATGCCTGAGAGTGAGGGCTGATCTCAATGGGTTGACGGGTTCTATAGCCGAATCAAACCTGATTGTCTCAGGACAAAGCCGGAACAGCAAAGCGTTCCCGCCAAAAGCCCCCGTTTTTAACAGCTTCGCTAAAGCTGCGTTGATTGTGGCAAGGGAATGTCAACCGGTTTGTGATTGGATCAGTGTCAGGGAAAAGACGTCAGCCGGAGATCGGCGGCGGCGATGGGGGAAAATCGAATGTCACGGTCCAGGTACTCTCAAATTCGGTCTCAATTAGACTTGTTTTGTGCGCTTGCGTTGATGTCATGCGCGGCGTTGATCGCCTTGTTCGGCTGATTTGTGTCCTTCTGGCAACAGTCGAAACGAGACTCGCACCTGTTGCGCCTTCTTGGGATTGCTGCCGTGGTTCGGCCATGTTTCACCTTCATCTCGATAACGTCGGTTGAGGCATGAACCTCGTGTCCGGTTCTGCACCAGGCAGGACGGAAAGACCGGTAAAATGAAGCGTCAGGAGCAGGAATTGCGTTTCGGATCCATTCAGTCAGGGCTTTTGGCAAGCCGCATGGACAGGATGAATCCAACCTCTTGCCACATTCCTGACCGGAAAGGCCGCACTCTGGCCGAAAAGAGCTCTTACTGTTTCCCACGGTTGGCGAGGGAAACAAACAGGCTGAAAGAGTTTTTGATCATGTCCGCATTGCGGAAACTTATCTTGGTGACGGCATTGACCGTCGGAATTGTTCCCGGGGCCTATGCCTTTGACGGGACACCGACGCCGAACAAGTCGATTGGCCCAAGTGACGTTAGCCCGACCGAGGCCCTGCGCGCCGGTGCGAGGCAGTATTATTCAGGTGACAAGACTGGTGCCTTGAGCTCACTGCAATACGCGGCCGAAAACGGTCAACCGATGGCAGCCTGGAAGCTCGGCAAAATGTACGCGACCGGCGACGGTGTTCAGGAAGACGACATGAAGGCCTTCCAGTATTACACTCAGGTTGTGCGCGAGCATGGCGATGATCGCCCCGATGCGCCCGATGCGCCCTTTGTGGCAAGTGCCTTCGTAGCGTTGGGAAGCTACTATCTGAATGGTATTACTGAGGGCGTTCCGCGCAATGTGACGCGCGCCAAACAGATCTTTACCCATGCGGCCTCCTATTTTGGAGATCCGGACGCCCAGTATGAGTTGGGGCGCATCTACCAGTCCAGCAGCAACCGACTGGCCGTGCGCTGGTTTAATCTCGCGGCGATCAAGGGCCATATTGGTGCGCAGGCACGCCTTGGAGAGACGCTCTATACGATGGGGCAATCCGACAGTCGCAAGGCGCGTGGCCTGATGTGGATGAGCATTGCCCGCATTCAGGCCGATGGCGAACCGGCGGTCGCCTGGATTGGCGATCTCCACGAGCAGTATTTTGCCCATGCAAGTGAGCCCGTCCGCCGTCTGGCAAGCTCCATGACCGATACGTGGATATCCACCAATCGGCCTGATCTGATGCAGGCAACGACTGCGGCTCAGCAGACCACGCAGTAGGCCATCTGGCGCATTCTTGCCGTGGCTCCGGGCCAATGCATGTCTTGGTCAGGCGGCGGGCAATTGAGATTTTGGAGCGGCAATCGATCAGCCTGATTTCTTTTCCGTCGCCTTTGGCTTCGGGGTGAAATGTGCGCTGGGGCAGGGCGTGTCCGTTATCTTCCAGGACGTGTTGTTCAACATCATACCGCAGACGGCGACGCGCTTCCCTGCAGGGCTCTTCAGGCAGATCTGTGCACCCACCTGATAGTCCAGTCCGAGATGGCGACAGGTGCAATCTGCCGCATCTACCGCTGAACCAGCCAAAAACGAGATGCCTCCAAAGGTCGCCACTGGCAAAACCTTGAAGCTGAAGATGTGCCCGATTTGCGCCAATGCGGGCAGCAAGCGCCGTTTGACTATCCCATCGCCTCAAAAACATAGCATGCAGCAGAGGGGTAAGAGAAGGCCCGCAGCTTTTGCTCAGCGCGTAGCGATCGCCGCCGCCGTTCCGGTCATCATGCCGGCGCCTATCCTGTGGGCCATTCGCACTGCCCTTGCATTGCGTAAGAGGCGCCGGGCCTGAGAGGCCGCGAAAATCCAGATTAGATCGATCGTGAGCAGGACCGCGATCATCACAGCCACCAGGCTGCCCCAGCTTCCCAGGGTCATTCCCTTGAGACTTATGAGCGTCGGCAAAAGCGCGACGTAAAACAGCATGATCTTGGGATTGCCAAGCGTGACGGCAAGCCCGCTCAGAAACATCTGAAGCGGGGGTGTTTTAGGCAATTCCACGCCGGCGTCGGTATGGTCAGGCGAGGTCCACATCTTCCAGGCAAGAAACAGAAGATAAGCGACGCCAAGCCATTTGATCACAAAGAAAGCGGGTTGAAAGGTTTCGATCAGAGCCGACATGCCCCAGACGGCACAGGAAAGCCAGATCGCCTCACCAATCCACATGGCGGCGAGGAAAGGCAGGACATCGCGATGGCCACGCGTGATGACACGCGAAACGAGCGCAGCGATGCTTGGGCCAGGGGAACCAGCGGCCAGGAAGAGCGCGGTGGCGAAAAGCGCCAAGGATGCGAAATCCATATCCAGTGTCTCCAAAAGACTGAGAAATGCTCGGCCTTTTCTGCCGGGGAAGCAGAATTCACTTAGGCGGCCAGATCAACCCAGACCGGCACGTGGTCAGAGGGTTTTTCCCAGCCGCGAACGTGTTTGTCGATCCCGCAGCCATTCAGCCGGTCCGTGGCCTCTGGCGACAGCAGAATATGATCAATGCGGATGCCGTTGTTCTTTTGCCAGGCACCTGCCTGATAGTCCCAGAAGGTGTAGGTTTGCGGTGCCTCAGAACAGGCGCGGACAGTCTCTGTCATGCCGAGATTCAGCAAGGTACGAAACTTCTGGCGGCTTTCAGGCTGAAACAGGGCGTCGTCTGTCCAGGCGTCCGGGCGTGCAGCATCAACGGGATCCGGGATGACGTTGTAGTCACCCAGCAGCAGAAAGGGTGTCTCTTCGGCAAGCCGAAGCTTGGCGTGTTCGATCAGCCGATCCATCCAGCCGAGCTTGTAAGTAAATTTTTCGGTGCCCAGCGGATTGCCATTGGGAAGGTAAAGGCAGCCAAATCGGATCGCGCCATTCTCGCTTGAGACGCTGGCCTCAATGTACCGCGCCTGTTCGTCGCTGTCGTCGCCAGGCAGGCCGCGCTGTACATCTTCAAGCGGAAGTTTGGACAGGAGAGCAACGCCATTGAAGCTTTTCTGGCCGTGTGTCTCGACGTTGTAGCCAAGGTCCTCAATGGCCTGACGTGGAAAATTCTCGTCGACGGACTTGATTTCCTGAAAGCAGGCAACGTCAGGCTGAGCTTCCTTAAGCCATTCCAACACAACGTCGATGCGGGCTTTCACGCCATTGATGTTCCAGGTGGCAATTTTCATCGAAAGCTCATCCAGCTTGTTTGTGAATGGCTTTGTCTAGCATCTGGCAACGGGTTTTGTCGCGCCCAACTGGCTCTCAGGCTGCGAATTCACAGCCCATGGCAACATGTGCTGGTCTAGATGGTGAAGCTGGTTCCACATCCGCAGCCTGCAACTGCATTGGGGTTGTTGATCTGGAACGCCTGACCGATGAGATCATCCACGAAATCGATCTGCGATCCGGACATGTATTGCAGCGAGACCGAATCAATCAGCACCTCGATGCCATTCTTCCGAAGGACAAGATCATCGTCCTCCCGGTCAGTGACAAGGTCGTACTTGTACTGCAGACCAGAACAGCCTCCACCCTCGACGCTGACACGCAGGGCAGTGCCTTCAGGTTCGCTTTCGATAATCTTGGCGATCCGCTTGGCAGCGCGGTCGCTGACTGTTACGGGATGTTCAAGTGTTTCGGTCATCTTGCAGCCATGGTGCGAGTAAGGGCCTCGTTGCAAACCGCAGTCTTCCTCCGCCGAAGCCAAATGGAATACCTGAGCCTGCTGAAAACATATCGTCTCCTACCGATAGGTATGGTTTGGAAGGGCTTGCGTCAATGACCGGCAATCGGGAAGCAGCGTTGCAGGTGAAAAAGTGACTTGTTCAGGAGAAAAAATGGAAGCCGATCTCGGGTTTGGCGCTCAGTCGCGCGCGATTTTTGCTCAGGCGCCCTTCGAAAGCCGTGGACGTCTTTGTCCCGAGCCGGAAAGCCCGACCCGCACACCCTTTCAGCGCGACAGGGACAGGATCATCCATTCCTCCGCGTTCCGCCGCCTGAAGCACAAGACACAGGTTTTTGTCTACCATGAAGGCGATCACTTCCGAACGCGCCTGACGCACACAATCGAGGTCTCGCAGATCGCTCGATCTCTTGCGCGTGCGTTGCGACTGGATGAGGATCTGGCTGAATGCCTGGCGTTGGCTCACGATCTTGGCCACACGCCCTTTGGCCATGAGGGCGAAGACGTGATGCATGAATGCATGGCGCCCTATGGCGGTTTCGACCATAACGCCCAATCCCTGCGGGTCGTGACATCGCTTGAACAGCGCTACGCAGAGTTTGACGGGTTGAATCTCGCCTGGGAAACGCTGGAAGGCCTGGTCAAGCACAATGGCCCGCTTTTGTCGCAGGAGGGCGCGCCTCTGGGCAAGTTCAAGGACAGTGAGCTGCCATTTGCCATTCGCGCCTACGCCGAAAAGCAGGATCTTCTTCTGGACACATGGCCTTCGGCTGAAGCACAGGCCGCAGCCATCGCGGACGACATCGCCTATGATGCCCATGATCTGGACGATGGCTTGCGGGCAGGGCTCTTCGCCATCGAGGAAATGCGGGATGTGCGGTATCTGGCCTCGATACTGGATGAGGTCGACAGCAAATATCCTGGCCTGGAAGAAAGTCGGCGCATTCATGAGATCGTGCGCCGGTCGATCACCCGCATGGTCGAAGATGTGATCGCCGAGGCCCTGAAACGGCTGAAAGCCCTCGACCCGAGATCGACGAACGATATTCGCGATGCCGGTCATTGCATCGTTGATTTTTCACCTGAGATGGCTGCCGCCGAAAAAGAGGTAAAGAAGTTCCTCTTCGCCCGTGTCTATCGTCACGAGGACGTTCTCGCGGTCCGCAGGCAGGTTTCGAGGGTCGTCCGAGATCTCTTTGGTCGGTTCATGGCCGAGCCGCAGGCCATGCCCGCTCCTTGGTGTGACGGTCTTGACGGGCTGAAAGAAGAGCAGGTGGCGCGCAGGGTATGCGACTATATCGCCGGCATGACCGACCGCTTCGCAATAGACGAACACCGCAGATTGTTTGACGATACACCCGATTTGGGTTAGTTCGCACTTCGGATCGGCCCTCGCAGCGCCGGGCGTCAAAGCCCGCAGCGCGCGGGGCCGTTGTGTTTCTTGTTCCAGCCGGTTGGATGGTTATGAATATTTTCGCCGAATTCTCCGAGCGCGTTAAAGCCGCGGTTTCCACTCTCGCTCTGAAAGGGCCGGAGGGCGCATCGCCTGACCTTTCACGCGTCACCGTGGAATCACCGCGCGATCCTGCGCATGGTGACTTGGCGACCAATGCTGCCATGGTTCTGGCGAAACAGGTCGGCATGAAGCCGCGCGAGCTTGCCGACAAGTTGGCCGAAGCGCTGCGCGAAGATGCCGACATCACGGAAGTGTCGGTCGCCGGACCAGGTTTCATCAATATGCGCCTCGCTCCGTCTGCCTGGCAGCGTGTGCTGGCATCCGTCGTCGCTCGTGGGCTCGACTTTGGCCGCTCGTCACGCGGCGACGGCAAAAAGGTGAATGTCGAATATGTTTCGGCAAATCCCACCGGACCGATGCACGTCGGACATACCCGCGGCGCGGTGGTCGGCGACGCTCTGGCAAACCTTCTGGCCTATGCCGGTTACGAGGTCGTTCGAGAATATTACATCAATGATGCCGGCTCGCAGATCGATACGCTCGCCGAGAGTGCCTTCCTGCGTTACCGCGAAGCGCTGGGCGAAGACATCGGCGAAATTCCTGCAGGTCTTTATCCTGGCGACTATCTGAAGCCTGTCGGCGAAAAACTGGCAGAGCTCCACAAGGACGCTTTGAAGGCCATGCCAAAGGCCGAGTGGATGGAGATCGTCAAGGCGGACGCCGTGTCGGCCATGATGGACCTGATCCGTCAGGATCTCCTGCAGCTGAACGTTGAGCATGATGTCTTCTTTTCTGAAAAGACACTTCATGCGCATGACGGCAACGCACCGTCAAAGATCGACGAGATGCTTGAGGCGTTGCGCGGTGACGGCCTTATCTATGAAGGCACCTTGCCGCCGCCCAAGGGGCAGGTGCCGGAGGACTGGGAAGATCGGGAACAAACCCTGTTCAGGGCCTCGGACTTCGGCGACGACACTGACCGTGCCCTGAAGAAGTCAGACGGTTCCTATACCTATTTTGCCGCCGATGTTGCTTACTTCCGCGACAAGTATCTTCGCGGTTTTGACGAGATGATCTACATTCTTGGAGCGGACCATGGCGGCTACGTCAAGCGGTTGCAGGCCGTGGGCAAGGCCATTTCGGGCGGCAAGTCCGAGGTCATTGTTCGCCTGTGTCAGCTCGTCAAGCTGTTCCGCGCCGGCGAACCGGTCAAGATGTCCAAGCGGTCAGGCGATTTCGTCACACTGCGGGATGTGGTCGAGGAGGTGGGACGAGATCCGGTCCGCTTCATGATGCTTTACCGGAAAAACGACGCGCCGCTCGACTTTGACTTCCAGAAGGTCACGGAGCAGTCGAAAGACAACCCCGTTTTCTATGTCCAGTACGGCCACGCAAGGTGCTGTTCTGTACTGAGACAGGCGGTGGAGGAGTTGCCGAATCTCGATGTGTCCGACGCAGAACTGGCAAAAGCCGACTTTTCACTGCTTGATGACAGTGGAGAACTCGATCTTATTGCGAAGATGGCTGAATGGCCCAAGATCGTCGATGCATCGGCGGAAACACATGAGCCGCACCGGGTTGCGTTCTACCTTTATGACCTCGCCAGTTCCTTGCATGGACACTGGAATCGAGGCAAGGAATTGCCGCAATTACGTTTTATTAACGCTGACAACACCAAATTAACCGTAGCGCGTCTTGCCCTGGTCCGTGCCGTATCCTTGGTGCTTGCTTCAGGTCTCGCGGTCCTGGGTGTGGATGCACCTGAGGAAATGCGCTGAAGTATTGACAGGAGGTCTGCCAGCCAAAAGCTGGGACCGAAGAAGATCGGCCGGATTGCATTACGCCCATGGCAAAAGACAACAACTATCCGACCTCAGATGTGCCGCCGGCAGAACCGGCGGGTGCGACTGGTGGCAATCAGGCGGCGGAAGATCCGCTGGTTGAATTGGCGCGAATCGTGAACCGCAACAGGCAGCCTGGCGCTGGCGTTGGCGGTGATCGTGTAGGTCAGACGGACTATTTTGCTGGCCTGGAAGATCTGGGCGAGCCCGCTGCACCGCCTGTGACAGCCAATGACAGGTCTGGTGCCCGGGTTGAGCCAACCTTTGAGTTGGGTTCGCTTGAACAGGTCGACCTGACTCCCGCTGCCCAAACGGTCGCCGAGGTGTCTTCACTCTCCGCGCAGGCGGAGTTGGACCATACGTCTCTGCCGGATACCAATGTTCACTTTGAAGCTCCTGCTTCAAATGAAGTTCCCGCGTCGGGTGTTGATGGTCCTCCGGCTGATGACCTGGGTCTCGATATTCCTGAGAGCACGCTTGAGACTGGCGTTGCCCTGGATCTTGAAAACAGTCTGACGGCTGAACTCGAGGATGAGCTTATCGGGGCCTTCAGGCAGAACTTCGATTCTGCAGTTGCAGTGCCTCATGATGCGGGCGAGGTTCCAAGCGCGCACCCGGGTACGGACGAGCCTTCTTTCGCGGAACCCGTGATTGACGACACGCTGTCCAGGGGGCAGCCTGCAGACTACCATTTTGCAGAAGTGAGGGCTCCCGAAGTCGCGCCTGTCGTGAGCACTGAGGCCTATTCTGCGGATGTTCACGTCGAGCCCGCTCAGACGTCTTATGAAAGCCCGCCGGTCCAAAACAGCTTCACCCTGGATGAGGCAGCTCTTGCCGCCGAGGTGTCAGTTGTTCGCGAAACAGCGTCTGAGAACGTGGAAAGTGCTGATGCGTTGACGGCGGAAAGCCTTGACGAAACACCGCTTCGCACGAGTCCGATTTCTGAAGACGATCTCTTCGCCGAACTTGGCGCTGTCTCAACAGTCGGCGCACCTGCGGAAGCGGATAGTTCTGCAGCTGATCCATTCGACAATCTTTTTGCCGATCTGCAGCCGCCGTCTCAGACAGCAACTGCTGCGGAGCCGGCAGCCGACGACATCGATGACATGGCCTGGCCAGCTGCAGCGGCAGCGGTTCCTGCCTATGCCACAGAGGACGAGACGCCTCCGCCGCCTGAGGGGTATGATCTCGACGCGGTCGCCAAGGCCATGCAGGAGAGTGATCCGACCCTCGGGTCAGCAGGTGTCTTGCCGCCGCATACAACAGCGGAAAAGGCTGCTGCACCGCAGCCGGAAGCCTCTCGCAAAGGCCTCTATGCTGCTGCCGCAGTTTTGGCAGTCGCTGTTCTTGGTGGCGGCGTCTTCATGTTCATGGACGGGTCCGCGGTCTCTGTGCCTGATGGACCACCACCTGTCATCGCAGGCCTCCAGGGACCGCTGAAGGTTTATCCCGATGCGCAGCCGGAGACAGAAAGCCAAACGTCCAAACTGATCTATGATCGTGTGGGCAATGGCGAGGATCCTTCGCGCGAGCGTCTTGTTCTGCCTGAAAACACACGCCCGGCTGAATTGCCGCCGGCACCAGAGGGCGTCGCAACAGCGGACCCGCTTGTTCCAGGTGCCCCCAAGAAGGTGCGTACGCTGGTCGTGCGCCCGGATGGGACGATTGTCTCTGCGCCGGATACGCCTGCACCCAGGACAGTTTCCACAACGCCGGTGACGACAACGCAGACCCCTGCGGCGACCACTCAGCCGGACGTGACAGCACCGGTAGCGGCTGTTCCGGCTCCCGCGGCAGTGACGCAGCCGGAGCCTGCAGTCGCTGCAACGGACCTGAACGCCACGGCTCCGGGAACGCCCGCGATCGTCTCGACGTCTGACGAGGCGTCGCTGCCTGTTCAGCCCGCCGATATTCCGACGATCCTGCCGAAGAAGAAACCTGCGGCTCCTGTTCAAGTGGCAACGGCGCCTCAGGCGTCCACACAAAGCGGTCCACTCGATCTGAACAGTTCTTCTGGTCAACCGGCGCCTGTTGCCGCTGCACCTGTTGCGGCAGCGCCAGCCTCGACCAGCAGCGGTTCGATCCCGGCAGGAACCTATGTGGTTCAGGTGACCTCGCAGCGGTCGGAGACTGCCGCACGGGATGCCTATTCAAGTCTGCAGCGGCGCTATCCGTCGATCCTTGGTTCGCAGAGTGCTGTGATCGTTTCAGCTGCGATCCAGGACCGGGGCACCTTCTACCGCGCGCGGATCCCCATGGGATCACGTGCCGAAGCACTCAGCTTGTGTGAATCGCTTCAGGCTGCCGGCGGAGACTGTTTCGTTCGACGGAACTGATCGAGAAGGCAAAACAGAACAAAAAAGGCCGGTGACGAAAATCACCGGCCTTTTTCGTTTTTGGCATCGCATCTCTGGCCAGTTCAGCTGAGCAAGGCGTTCGCCAGATAGGGCAGGCACTTGTCCATTCGATAGTCGATGGAGGAATGGTTGTCGTCGAATTCCTCATAGACATGGGGCACGTCGGCAGCGTGGAGCTTCCTAGTCAGCCGCCGCGCGCCATGGACCAGATTGTACTGGTCGACATTGCCGCACTCGATCCAAAGCCCCTTCAGGGACTGCAGCGCATCGGCGTGTTTATCAACCATCACAACGGGATCCCAGGCGAGCCAGTTGGCCCAAAGGCCGTCGATGATTTCGCATGTGTCAGGGGTGACGGGCAGCCGTATGCCACAGAAGGCGTCGGGATCGGGGTCATAGGTCGCTGCCATGGCGAATGTCATGAGATCATGCATGGCCGAGCCGGAGTATTTCGGGCCTGTCTCGAAGTCGCGCACGAAGGCCTCGATCGATCCCTTGCGCTGAATGGCACGCAAGGCGCTCGGCATTTCAGGCAGGTAGCAGAGTTCGAACGCCATATCTCCTGACAGGCATGCGGCGGCGGACCAAACGTCCGAATGCAACATCGCATGGACCATTGAACCATAGCCGCCCGAGGATTTTCCAAAACACGCGCGTTTTCCGGAACCGCCGCAGCCAAAGCGGGTCTCGACAGCCTCCAGCATCTCCGTCGTCAGAAACGTCGCCCAGGGCCCCATCGCCGCACTGTCGATATACTGGTTGCCGCCAAGCCGCGTGAAGCAGTCTGGAAAGGCGACCGCGACCGGTGGCAGGACGCCTTCATGGATCAAGCGATCCAGGCGTTCAGGTACATTCTCGCCGAAGTTTTTCCAGTTCACATGGGCCGGTCCACCGGACGTATAGCCGACGAGGTCGACCAAAAGCGGCAAGTCCTCGCCCTTGTGACCATTCGGGATGTAAACAACGACCTCACGCTCGGCAGGATCGCCGAGCATGTTCCTATGGAGGATCTTTGAGGCAACGGTCAGGCGATGGAGTGTGCCGGCTGGAATATCTGGATGAGCGCGCATGTGAACTCCGCAATGCTGATGATGCTTCTTTATGGTCCGGTCAGCGCAGCAAGTGCAAGGCACTCTACCGCCCGAGTGTTGCCTGGAAATATTTGACGAACTTGACCCGCCCGGGCAGCAAAGCTAAGGCCTTGGCATGACCAAGGCATTTATCAGTGGATGCGCAGGGACCACCCTGACGGCGTCGGAGATAGCGTTTTTTCGGGACCACGATCCTTGGGGGTTGATTCTGTTTCGGCGCAACTGCGAGACCCCTGAACAGATTACCAAGCTCGTGAGTTCCTTCAGGGAGGCGGTTTCCCGTGACGATGCCCCGGTGCTGATCGATCAGGAAGGGGGGCGCGTACAACGACTGCGCCCGCCGTATTGGTCGAAATATCCACCCCAAAAGCACTATGGGGATCTTTACCGGGCTGATCCGGAACGCGGGCGTGAAGCTGCAGCACTTGGCGCAAGGCTGATCGCCTGCGACCTTCGCAAGCTTGGGATCACTGTGGATTGTCTGCCTCTTTTGGACGTTGCCTTTGAGGGCATGGTCGATGCCATCGGGGATCGCTCGATTTCTGGCGATCCCAAAGTGGTTGCAGATCTTGGTGAGCAGGTTTGCGCGGGACTGCTTTCGGGAGGCGTGCTCCCGGTACTCAAGCACTTGCCTGGCCATGGCCGCGCCGTGGTCGACAGCCATCTCGAATTGCCCAGGGTCGATGCGACGCTCGAGGAGATGCAGGCGATCGACTTCGTGCCATTCAAGGCGCTGAACCGCTTTCCGCTGGCGATGACCGCGCACATCCTTTTCCCGCAAGTGGATCCGCTGGCGCCTGCAACACAGAGCGCCGCAGTCATCGAAAACATCATTCGCGGCAAAATGGGTTTTTCGGGATGTCTGATGAGTGACGATATCTCCATGAAAGCGCTTGGTGGGGATATGCGGGAAAGATGCGCTGCAACCTTTGGCGCGGGCTGCGATCTTGTGCTTCATTGTAACGGTGAACTGTCGGAAATGGAGGCCGTTGCTGATGTTGCGCCGAAGCTTTCAGGGCTGGCGGAGGTACGTTGTGCGACGGCTTTGGCCGCGCTGACGCCGGTGAACCCGGATTTCGATGAAGCGGCAGGACGCGCGCGGCTTCAGGTGCTGATCGGTGAGGGGTATGCCTGATCAGTCTGGCAAGTGGGAACGATACTGAGGATGGAAACAGGAGACGAACAGGATCTGCTCAGTTCGGCGCTGGAGAGCGATCGCACGTCCTCGGATCCCGAGCTGGTGGTTGATGTCGATGGCTTCGAAGGGCCGCTGGATCTCCTGTTGTCTCTTGCGCGCACTCAGAAGGTCGATCTGGCGCGCATTTCCATTCTGGCCCTGGTCGAGCAATATCTGACCTTCGTCAATGAGGCACGTCGGATGCGTCTCGAGCTCGCGGCGGACTACCTGGTCATGGCCGCCTGGCTTGCCTATCTGAAGTCGCGGCTTCTTTTGCCGGAACAAAAGGATGAGGATGAGCCGACAGGCGAGGAGCTGGCGGCAGCGCTCGCGTTCCGCCTTCAGAGGCTGGAGGCCATGCGGGAGGCGTCTGCTAGGTTGATGGCACGAGATCGGCTTGGACGGAATTTCTACGCGCGCGGTATGCCCGAAACCACCTCGGTTGAACGCAAGAGCATTTGGTCCGCAACGGTCTATGAATTGCTTTCTGCCTATGCGACCCAGAGACAGCGTCACGCGGTGACATCGGTTCGCGTCCTTCGCCGCAATGTCTGGTCCTTGCAGGAGGCCCGTGATCTGCTTCTGAGGCTGGTCGGGCGGATCGGGGAATGGGCTCCGATCGAAAGCTATCTTTCCGACTATCTCTACGACGGCGAAGAGCGGGCGACCATCATCGCCAGCACCTTCTCGGCAAGTCTGGAAATGGTGCGGGAAGGCCAGGTTGATATCCGCCAGAGCGAACCGTTCGCGCCGGTCTATATTCGCGCGCGCAGCACCGGAGAAAACCATGGAAATTGACGGTGATCTTCTGGGCCTCACCGACGCGGATGATGAGCACGAGGCCGAAGAGGTCATTGATCGCGACGGCCTGCGCATGCTCGAAGCTTTGCTTTTTGCCGCCGCAGAGCCTCTGTCTGAAGCCGAGCTGATTGAGCGTCTGCCCAAGGGCTGTGACGTTCCTTCTCTTTTGGCTGAACTTGTGACCCACTACGAAGCTAGGGGCGTCAATCTGGTGCGCCTGGCCGGAAAATGGATGTTCAGGACGGCCGAAGATCTCTCGTTCTTGATGCACCGTGACCGCGAAGAGGAGCGAAAGCTCTCTCGCGCTGCCTTGGAGACCTTGGCAATCATCGGCTATCACCAGCCGGTAACCCGCGCGGAGATCGAGGAAATTCGCGGGGTCTCGACATCAAAGGGCACGCTTGACGTGCTGCTGGAGACGTCCTGGATCAGGATGCGTGGCCGTCGAAGAACGCCTGGCCGACCCGTGACTTATGGCACGACCGAGTTGTTTTTGGTGCATTTCGGCCTCGACAGCATCAAGGATCTGCCGGGACTGGAAGAGCTCAAGGGGGCAGGGTTGCTTGACAGCGCGATCCCCGCGTCATTCATGGTGCCAAAGCCCAACGACGATGCAGAACTTGACGAGGATGAGGATCCGCTCGAAGAAGGCGATCTGTTCGACGACGAAGAAATGGATCTGGAATCCTGACCGACATGACTGACAAGACCTCAGAACGAGGCGCTCTGGCACCAGGCAGCCCTGATCCAAGGTGGGGCGCGCGGGGCACAGCACGTGCGACCATCGCGGCCGGACTCGTCTTCGAGAATATCTCCCATGAATATGACGGCAATGCCTCGGTCGTTGACCTGTCGCTGGAGGTCGCGCCCGGCGAGGTGATGTGCCTCCTCGGCCATTCCGGGTGTGGCAAGACAACCTTGATGCGCATTGCCGCCGGCGTCGAGCAGCAGGCCGCAGGCCGTGTCCTGATCAATGGGCGCGAAGTGTCCGGACCCAAGAGCTTCGTTCCTCCGGAAAAGCGCGGTGTCGGCCTGATGTTTCAGGACTATGCGTTGTTTCCGCATATGACCATCTTGGAAAATGTTCTCTTTGGCTTGAACGCCCTGCCGCGGGAGGCCGCTAACCGGGAAGCGCTTGCGTCTCTGGAGCGGGTCGGCCTCAAGGGCTACGCTGACGATTATCCGCATGCGCTCTCGGGCGGCGAACAGCAGCGCGTTGCCCTTGCCCGCGCGATCGCACCACGGCCCGGCGTTCTGTTGATGGACGAACCCTTCTCGGGCCTTGATCGGCGACTGCGGGACAATGTGCGCGA
Source organism: Roseibium sp. (assembly GCF_039982295.1). Taxonomy (GTDB): domain Bacteria; phylum Pseudomonadota; class Alphaproteobacteria; order Rhizobiales; family Stappiaceae; genus Roseibium. The sequence continues at coordinate 46,711 of NZ_JBDWYP010000092.1, read as the reverse complement.
GGAGACACTGACCATCCTGCGCGAAACCCGAGCGACCTGCATCATTGTCACTCACGACCCTGAAGAGGCCATGCGCATGGGTGACAAGATCGCGCTCATGCGGCAGGGACGTCTCGTGCAGCATGCAAGTGCGGCGGAGCTCTACAGCGCTCCAGTGGATATTTTTGCGGCCAAGTTCTTTTCCGAACTCAATGAACTGGCCGGCATTGTTACGGAGCGTGGTATCGAGACACCTGTCGGTCTTGTTGCTGCAAATGGTACAGCGGTCGGCACAAGGATGGATGTTTGCATTCGCCCCCACGGGATCTTGCCCAAAGCGGTTGGAAGCACGGGCGTGACCGGGCGAATCGCAACGAAGAGATTCGTCGGTGAAGTGGATCTTCTGACCATCATAATTGAGGGACACGACCGCCCGTTGCATTCAAGAGTGCGTCCCGGCAGTGGTTTTGAGGTCGGAATGGACGTTGATCTGGCAACAGATCCGCAAGATGTCTTGGTCTTTGAGGCAAAAAGATGAATTGAATGCTGGCCCCGCATACCCACATGGTCTTAGAAGGGATCATGTTGCGGCGAGTGGGCCTTTTTTGTAATAGTGGCGCTTGGCCGAAAGGCTATGCGAACCGGGAGTTTGGCGTATGGGCATTAGTGTTTGGCAGATCTTGATCATCGCGGTGATCGTTATCCTGCTTTTTGGACGTGGCAAGATCTCCGATCTTATGGGCGACGTCGCCAAGGGGATCAAAAGCTTCAAGAAGGGCATGGCGGAAGACGACACGGCTTCCAGCGCGTCTGAAGCGCCCAAGACAATCGATCATCAGGCCGGCGAAACCGTCGCGGCTGAAAAGGCCGAAGACCAGTCAAAGGCGAGCTGATCTCGCTGTGCCTTTGAGCAAACCTGCTTCATCCCTGTAACGAACGGGTCTGGACCCTAAATGTTCGATATCGGATGGACCGAGCTTATGGTGATCGCTTGCGTGGCGATCATCGTCGTCGGTCCGAAAGACCTCCCGCGCATGCTGCGAACCCTTGGCCAGACGATGGGCAAGGTGCGTCGCATGTCGCGCGAATTTCAGTCGACTTTCAATGATGCGATTCGTGAGGCCGAGAAACAGGCTGACATCGCTGACATGAAGAAGCAGGTCGAGGACGTCGGCAATTTCAATCCCTTGGGAGATTTGAAAAAGTCGATCGAGGACGACAAGCCGGTTGCGAAACCCATGACTGATGCTGTCCCGCCGACGCCGTCAGCAACGGCTGCGCCGGTCACGTCAGAAAAGACTGCGGCGACTGCGCCTGCAGCAGACACGCCACCGGCTGCCGAAGCGGCCAAGCAGGCACCGGAAGATACCAAGGCATGAGCGACGAAGATATCGATGCCTCGAAGGCGCCCCTGATCGAACATCTTGTCGAGCTGCGTCAGCGGTTGATGAAGTCGGTGATCGCGATCATCCTGATGTTCATCGTCTGCTTCTATTTCGCGACCGATATCTACAATATCCTCACGGTTCCGTATCTGCGCGCCGCGCCGGACCCGACCGCCGTGCAGATGATTTTCACCGCACCTCAGGAGTGGTTTTTCACTCAGCTGAAGCTTGCCCTTTTCGGTGCATTGTTCCTCGCGTTCCCTGTGGTCGCCAGCCAGATCTACATGTTCGTGGCTCCGGGGCTCTACAAGGAAGAAAAAGGCGCGTTTCTGCCGTTTCTGGTCGCGACACCGATCCTCTTCGCAATCGGTGCCTGTCTCGTCTATTTCCTGATCATGCCCATGGCGATGGGATTCTTCCTGTCCATGGAGCAAACGGGCGGTGAAGGGCAGGTCGCGATCCAGCATCTGGCAAAGGTCAGTGAATACCTTGGCCTGATCATGGTTCTGATCTTCGCGTTCGGCCTGGTCTTCCAGCTGCCGGTCGTGTTGACGTTGCTGGGCCGGACAGGGCTGGTTTCCTCGGAGGGTCTGAAGGACAAGCGCAAATACGCGATTGTGGCAGCATTCGCCGCTGCGGCCATTTTGACGCCGCCCGATCCGATCTCGCAGATCGGTCTTGCACTGCCGACGCTGCTTCTCTACGAAGTCTCCATCATTTCCGTTCGGCTTGTCGAGCGCAAGCGTGCCGCACGCGAGGAGGCGAGGAAGGCTGAAGAGGCCTGATCTTGCCACTTACCTTGCACCCGGCGCCGCTTGTCAGGCCATCACCTCAAGCGTCGCCCGGGAAGCACGATGTTCGATATCAAATGGATCAGGGATAACAGCGAAGCCTTCGACAAGGCACTGGCACGTCGTGGCTACAAGGCCTCGGCCGACAAACTGATCGCCCTGGACGATGCCCGCCGATCCCATGTGACCAAGCTCCAGGAAGCCCAGGAACGGCGCAACGCCGCCTCCAAGGAAATTGGCAAGGCGATGGCCGCCAAGGATGAAGCGACGGCCCAGGCCCTCAAGGATGAGGTTGCCGGGATCAAGTCCTTCATCCAGGACGGCGAGGCGACAGAGCGCGAGCTCAATGCTGCCCTGGAAGACGCCATGGCTGTCATTCCGAACCTGCCCCTGGACGATGTGCCTCAGGGCGAAGACGAGGCGGATAACGTCGAGTTGCGCACCGTTGGCGAAAAGCCGGTTCTGGATTTCGAGCCGAAGGAGCACTTCGAGATCTCCAGCGCCGAGGCTGGCCTGGACTTTGGAACGGCAGCCAAATTGGCTGGCTCGCGTTTCGTACTCCTGAAGGGCCAGATCGCACGTCTCGAGCGGGCCATTGGCCAGTTCATGATTGATCTGCACACCCAGGAGCACGGCTACATGGAAGTGTCGCCGCCGCTTCTCGTGCATGACACTGCGCTTTTCGGCACTGGCCAGCTGCCAAAGTTCGAGGAAGATCTCTTCAAGACCAATGGCGATCACTATCTGATCCCGACGGCTGAAGTTCCGCTGACCAGTATGGCAGCGGGTGAAATTCTTCCGGAAGATTCCCTGCCGATGCGCGTGACCGCGCTGACCTATTGTTTCCGTTCTGAAGCTGGCTCTGCCGGGCGCGACACTCGCGGCATGCTGCGACAGCACCAGTTCATGAAATGCGAGCTGGTATCGATCACCAGGCCGGACGAATCGATCAATGAACTGGACCGCATGCTTGGCTGCGCCGAGACGGTTCTGCAAAAGCTCGGACTGCATTACCGTGTGATGACGCTTTGCACGGGTGACATGGGCTTCGGTGCGCGCAAGACCTACGACATCGAGGTCTGGTTGCCCGGTCAGGACACTTACCGCGAGATCTCGTCTTGCTCGGTCTGCGGTGACTTCCAGGCGCGGCGCATGAACGCCCGCTATCGTCCGGAAGGCTCGAAGCAGCTCGGTCATGTCCATACGCTCAATGGGTCTGGTGTCGCTGTTGGCCGCGCCCTGATCGCAGTGCTTGAGAACTACCAGAACGCAGACGGCACGATCACCGTGCCGGAGGTGTTGCGTCCCTACATGAACGGGTTGGAGACAATCGGCTGATGCGCATCCTGATCACCAACGACGACGGCATTCATTCACCCGGCCTTACTGCTCTTGAGCGTATCGCCCGGACCCTGTCCGATGATGTCTGGGTGGTCGCGCCCGAAACCGATCAGAGCGGCGTCGCTCATTCCTTGACCTTGAGCGACCCCTTGCGTCTGCGTGAGATTTCCGACCGGCATTTCGCGCTGCGCGGCACGCCAACCGATTGCGTGATCATGGGTGTGCGCAAGGTTTTGCCGGGTATGCCGGATCTGGTCCTCTCGGGGATCAATCGTGGCCAGAATCTCGCAGAGGACGTGACCTACTCGGGAACCGTGGCAGGGGCGATGGAAGCATCGATCCTCGGCATTCGCTCCATCGCCGTGTCCCAGGCCTATAACTGGGACGTGGGGAGTGAGCCGAATTACGCCACCGCCGAGGCCCATGCGCCGGAACTGTTCAGGAAACTCATCGATTTCCCGTTGCCGCGTCACACGCTGCTGAACGTGAACTTCCCTGCCTGCGCTGCGGAAGAGGTCAAAGGCATGAAGGTCACGGTGCAAGGGCATCACGAGCAATCGGGACTGACGATCGACGAGCGCCGAGATGGTCGCGGCTATCCCTATTTCTGGCTCGGATTCCAGGATCGCGGCAAGTCGATCCTCGCCAACAGTGATCTTCATGCCGTCGGTGAAGGCTATATTTCCGTCACGCCGCTGCGAATCGATCTGACGGCGCATGATATGGTCGAGCAATTGGCCGGTGCGCTCGCCTGAACAGGGAAGGGGATGAACCATCATGACCGAGCTGTCGCCGATGCAACTCCCCTCTGATCCCCTCAGCGTTGAAACGGACGAGGTCCAGGCGCGCGCTCAGCTCGTGTTGGCGCTTCGCGGTCACGGCATCGGTGACCGGGCCGTCTTGTCTGCCATCGAGCGGGTGCCCCGGCGGCTGTTCCTCGCCGCCGTCCACCACGGTCTTGCTTATGAGGATTCATCCCTGCCGATCGAATGCGGCCAGGTGGTGCTCGCGCCTTCCTTTGTGGCTCGCATGGCACAGGCGCTTCGCCTTGAAGCAGGCCATCGTGTCCTCGAGGTCGGGACCGGTTCCGGATATCAGGCGGCGGTATTGGCGCATTTGGCCGGGCAGGTCGACAGTATTGATCGATATGCGACGCTTGCGAGCCTCGCGGGCCAACGTACTGCTGCGCTCAAGCTGTCGAATGTCCGCATTCACGTGGGCGATGGCATGGACGGTCTGAAGCAGAAAGCACCTTTCGATCGAATCATTTTGACAGGTGCCGTTGAAGAGATCCCGGGCGCATTGTTGGCCCAGCTGGCTCCGGGCGGCATCCTGATGGCGCCTGTCGGCCTTGCCGGAAAACCTCAGATCATGACCCGCATTACACGGGATGAGGGCGGCGACCGAAGCGAGGAATTGGAAACCGTGCGAATGGTCAGCCTCATCAGGGGCGCGGCCGAGCGCTTGTAGCCGACAATTCCCTCGGGTCGAAGCTCGCTGGATCGCATTCGATCTTTCCGTCGACCGGCTGTGGTTTCGTGCCGTTTGCGAGCAACTTTCCCTGCGCTCTTAGTTCTTTGTAAACCTTACTGGTTTCTACTCTTAACCATAACGGAAACAGTAGTATTGGTTTGAGTAGAGCGATGATCAAGCGGGAGCACACCCTCCGCAGTGACCTCATTTCAAGGGTTGCTCTTGTATCACTGGCCGCAGGAGTTCTGGCGGGGTGTAGTGCCGCGACAGAACGCTTCGGTGAAGCTCCGATCTATACCGGTGGTACCAACAATCAGCGGGCCATTCTGGCCAATGGCGAACAACAGCCGACCTACAAGGACATCGTCAATGGTCCAGGTGGAACGGTCGCAGGTCTTCCACCTGCTTCCAGTCAGCCGCTGACAACGGGCTCAATTACCGATACACCGCGCAGGTCTCCGGTTGCGACGGCTCCTCTTCCTGCCGTGGCGAAGGCTCCGACATACACGCAACCGGTTTACAAGGCTCCGACCTACAAGGCCCCAACTTACCAGGCGCCGACCTATGAAGCTCCGACGGTGAGCGCGCCAGTCGTAACTGCCCCGGCTCCTGAAATTGCAGCCAGTGCGCCGACGACCTGGCGCGGCTGGAGTTCTGCAGGCGGGACCCGTATTCCAGTGCGTTCCGGTGATACGGTCACGAGCCTGTCACGTCGTTACGGCGTCCCGGTGAAGGCGATCGTTGCCGTCAACGGTATTGAAGACCCCGCTCAAGTCCGTCCTGGTCAGACCATTGTCATTCCGACTTACGTCTATTCTGATCGCAATGGCTCTTCGAGTGCGCCCACAGCCGACGACAAGCCGATCAAGCCGACGAAAATCACCCGTCTTCCCCAGCGTGCGCCGAAACGTGGCCTTTCCGACGATCAAATTGTCACAGGTTCGGTTCGACCGACGCAGACCATAACGGCCTCCGCGCCATCGCCTCATCGCAAGCCGTTCCGTCAGCCCAGCTTTGCGGAAGTGAAGAGTGGCGGGATCTCTAGCGATGCTGCTCCCATCCGCATAAGTGCGGCGCCGCGCTCCAAGCCAACTGTTGTTCACACGGGCAGTGTCAATGTCCAGACGCAGGTCTCTTCTGTCAGTGGAAACGTGCCGACGCCGGCGGCAATGCCAGGTCGCTCGGCGAACACCCCGCGTGCGGCTGTTGTCTCGACGACGCCCTCTGTCGTCCAGAAAGATGTCAAACCGACTGCGCCGATCCAGCGACCGCAGGTGGTCGCCAGCGTGGATCCCGCGGTTGAAAGTGGGCCGAACTTCCGCTGGCCTGTTCGCGGGCGGATCATCTCGGAGTTTGGCACGAAGCCGGGCGGTGCACGCAATGACGGCGTCAATCTCGCCGTGCCGGAGGGAACTCCGGTGAAGGCTGCAGATGCGGGAACGGTGATCTACTCGGGCAATGAGTTGAAGGGCTATGGCAATCTGGTTCTGCTGCGTCACCAGGACGGCTGGGTCTCCGCCTATGCTCACAATTCGAAGCTGAACGTCAAACGTGGTGATTCTGTTTCACGCGGTGAAGTGATCGGTCTGGCCGGCGCCTCCGGTTCGGTGTCCCAGCCCCAGGTTCATTTCGAGCTTCGGCGTGGCAACAAGCCCGTCGATCCGATGCGCTATATGCCCAAGACCTGATTGTGTCTGCAGTTTAAGGAAAACGGCCCCGGAAATGATCCGGGGCCGTTTTCGTTTGTGGTTCAGGACGCGTTCCGACTAGTCGAGGCTTTGTCCAAGACGTCCAGCCAGATCCTGAATGAACTGATAGGCAACACGGCCGGAGCGGCTTCCCCGTGTTGTTGCCCATTCCAGCGCCTGTGCCCTGAGGTCCGCTGCCTCCAGCTTCAGACCGTAGTGATCCGCATAGCCGGTGACCATCTCCAGGTAGTCGTCCTGGCTGCACTTGTGAAACCCGAGCCAGAGCCCGAAGCGGTCAGATAGTGAGACTTTTTCCTCTACAGCCTCTGACGGATTGATTGCCGTGGAGCGTTCATTTTCCATCATGTCGCGTGGCAGAAGGTGGCGTCGGTTGGAGGTGGCGTAAAAGAGCACATTGTGCGGACGACCTTCGATACCGCCTTCCAGCACCGCTTTCAGCGACTTGTAGGATGTATCGTCGTGATCAAAGCTGAGATCATCGCAAAAGATGATGAAACGCTGGGAGGCGTCCCGGATTTGCTTCATCAACGCGGGCAGGCTTTCAATATCCTCTCGGTGGATCTCGACAAGCTTGAGCGTGTTGCTCTTGAGTTCGCTGTTTATGGCAGCATGAGCCGCTTTCACGAGCGACGATTTCCCCATGCCCCGCGCGCCCCACAACAGTGCGTTGTTTGCAGGCAGGCCCGAAGCAAACCTCCGGGTGTTGTCAAGCAGTTGGTCACGCACACGTGAGACCGAGCAAAGCAGCGCAATGTCGACCCGGTTCACTTTTTCCACGGGCACAAGCTCGCCAGGGTTTGCGCTCCAAACGAACGCGTCGGACGCACTGAAGTCCGGGGCAGAAGGCTCCTGGGGAACTGCCCGCGAAATCAATGCGATCAGGGAATCGAGTTTTTCATTAAGGGAGGTCAGCTCGGAACGCTCGGACATTTGCTCTTGTAACCTTTGTTCTTCGACCCACTTTGGGGTCTGACAGGGCGTTCACGACGAGTAGCACGGCCAATGCATCTGGAAAACGCCGCTTATTCGCAAAGCGGTACGCCTGAAAGCGTCTGCTTTACTTGAAAACCGGAGCGCCGCCGGTATAGTCCGGCCACTGGAATTTGGCGATTTTCACAAGGGAGCCCAAACGGGGTGCCTGGTGAGAGTGGCCCTTGAGGAGAATTTGATGTTTATCACCCCAGCCTATGCGCAGTCCGGAAGCCCGTTGAGCCCGGACTTTCTGATGTCGCTTCTGCCGTTCGTGCTGATCTTCGCGATCATGTATTTCCTGATCATCCGGCCTCAACGTCAGCGCATGAAGCAGCATCAGGAGCTGATCGCGAACCTGCGCCGCGGCGATACCATCGTGACCACCGGCGGATTGATCGGCAAGGTTGCCAAGGTGGTGGACGATTCAGAGCTCCAGGTTGAACTTTCCGAGGGCGTCAAGGTTCGCATCGTGCGTTCCATGGTCCAGGAAGTACGGTCCAAGTCGGAGCCGGCCAAAGAAGGCGCATAACGCGTCCTTCCGAGCCAGGAAAAATGCTCCTGCGCCGGGCCGGTTCGCCGGCCTGGCTTCCCAAGACAGGCTTTCGTCATGCTTTATTTTGCCCGCTGGAAGATCGCGTTGATCGCCCTTGTGGTCGCGGCTGGTGTCCTCACCACGCTGCCGAACTTCTTTTCTGCCAAGACCGTTGAAAGCTGGCCCGACTTCCTGCCCAAGAGCCAGATGGTTCTCGGCCTGGATCTGCAAGGCGGCGCCTATCTCCTCTATGAGATCGACAAGCCGGACTACATCCAGAAGCGCTTCAAGACATTGGTGGGCGATATCCGCGTGTCGCTGCGCGAGCAGCCACGGATCGGATATACGGGCCTCGGTGTTCAGGGCGAATCTGCACAGGTTCGTATCCGTGATCTTGACCGTCTGGATGACGCACGAACGCGTCTCTCCGAACTGGTCAATCCGCTTGTGTCCTCAGTCTTCGGCGGCCAGCAGGTCAATGAGTTTGACTTTGAGATGACCGACGATGGATTGGTCCGCTTCACCTACACGGATGAAGGCCTTTCCCAGCGGATGCAGTCGATTGTGGAACAGTCGATTGAGGTCATTCGCCGCCGCGTCGATGAACTTGGCACGACAGAGCCGAACATCCAGCGCCAGGGTTCTGACCGCATCCTCGTGGAAGCTCCGGGTGAAAATGATCCCGAACGCCTGAAGGATCTGGTCGGTCAGACCGCGCAGCTCACCTTCCACATGGTCGACACCTCCATGTCCGGCGATCAGGCGATGCAGTCGCGTCCGCCCGCGGGCACTGTGGTGATGATGTCGGTAGATGATCCCCCCATTCCCTATTTGCTGGAAGAGTCGCCTCTGTTGACAGGCGAAGACCTCGTCGATGCGCAGGTCACCTTCGATCAGCGCAACAACGAGCCGGTCGTAAACTTCCGGTTCAACACCTCCGGCGCGCGCAAGTTCTCGGTCGTGACGCAGCAGAACGTCGGCCGTCCCTTTGCCATTGTTCTGGATGAAGAGGTGATCTCCGCACCAGTGATCCGTGAGCCGATCACGGGCGGTTCCGGTCAGATCTCCGGCAACTTCACTGTCGATGGCGCAAACGACCTTGCCGTGCTGCTGCGGGCAGGTGCGCTTCCCGCCAAACTGACTGTGATCGAGGAACGGTCCATCGGTCCGGGCCTTGGCGCAGATTCCATTGAGGCCGGCAAGCTTGCCTCGATGATCGCCGGAGCAGCAGTGGTCATATTCATGCTGCTGTCCTATGGACGGTTCGGCCTGATTGCAGACATTGCGCTCGCGGCCAACATCTTCCTGATCTTCGGTGCCCTGACCATCTTACAGGCAACGCTGACCTTGCCCGGTATCGCGGGCATTGTCCTGACCATCGGTATGGCCGTTGATGCGAACGTGCTGATCTTCGAGCGTATTCGAGAAGAGGCGAGGGCTGGCAGATCGGCCATATCGGCCATTGATGCTGGCTACAAGCGCGCGCTTGGAACCATCGTCGATGCGAATGTGACCACGCTCATTGCGGCGTTGATCCTGTTCCAGCTGGGCTCGGGTCCTGTGCGCGGCTTTGCCGTCACGCTGGCCATCGGGATCTTCACCACAGTGTTTTCCGCCTTTACCTTCAGCCGTATGATGGTCGCCCTCTGGGTGCGTCATCGCCGGCCGTCGAAACTCCCAATCTGATCCGGAGAAGAAGAAATGGCATTGCTCCGACTTGTTCCGGATGAAACCAGCTACCGCTTCATGTGGTGGCGCAAGATAAGCTTCCCCCTGTCCATTGTGCTGGCGGTGGCGTCGATCGCGGTCTTTGTGACCATCGGTCTGAACTACGGTATCGACTTCAAGGGCGGCACCGTGATCGAAATGAGGACGGAAGGACCGGCCGACATCGGCGCCATCCGCACCGAGCTGGGCACGTTGAACCTGGGTGATGTCCAGGTGCAGGAATTCGGGTCTCCCGAAGAAGTGCTTGTACGCATCGAAGAGCAGCCAGGCGGCGAACTGGCACAGCAATCGGTTGTCGGCAAGGTGCGTGCGGCGTTCGAGGATGACAACATCGACTTCCGCCGCGTCGAGGTTGTCGGGCCACGTGTTTCGAGCGAGTTGGCGCGAGCTGGCGCCATCGCGGTTGCGGCGTCCCTGATCGCGATCCTGTTCTACATCTGGTTCCGTTTCGAATGGCAGTTCGCCGTCGGTGCGATCTTGACGACAGCGAACGACGTTATTGTCACGATTGGTCTTTTCGTCATCCTGCAGCTGGACTTTTCGCTGTCTTCCATTGCGGCAGTCCTGACGATCATCGGCTATTCTCTGAACGATACGGTTGTTGTCTATGACCGCATCCGTGAGAACCTCAGACGCTATAAGAAGATGTCGCTGACGGATGTTCTCGACCGGTCGATCAATGAGACCTTGTCCAGAACGACCCTGACGTCCGTGACGACGCTTCTTGCCCTGATTTCGCTCTGGATCTTCGGCGGTGAAGTGATCCGCTCCTTCACCCTGGCGATGATCTTCGGCATCGTGATCGGCACCTATTCCTCGATCTTCCTTGCAGCTCCCTTCCTGATCCTCCTCAACTTGCGTGGAGACGGAAAATCGCCGGATGGAGATGATGCGGAACCCGAGGCAGACGCCGACCCGGCCGCAGCTGTCTAGGACACGTCATGGAAATCCGGGACGCGCATTTTCCGGGGCGGGCGCCGCTTGATGCTTATGGCGGCGGCGGCTTCCGCTTCGCAGGGATGTCCCATCTGGGCTCCATTCTTTGCGTTCCTTCGGGAATTCACGGATGGAGCCCCGTCAGCTTCGCGGATCTCGATATCTCTGCCTTTCAGCGGTGTTTCGATGAGCAGCAAGACATCGAAGTCGTGCTCGTTGGAACCGGTACGGACCTTCGGCCATTGTCGGCAGATCTGAAACAGGCCTTTCGGGACGCCGGGATGATGGTCGACAGCATGTCCACGGGGGCGGCGGTTCGGACCTTCAACGTGATGTTGTCGGAAGAGCGCGCCGTCGCGGCAGCACTCCTTGCCGTGGACTAAAAGGGCGCGAGCGCCATATGAACAGCGATGAGCAGTAATTTCGATCACGTGCGAGACCTGGTTTATGCCCAGGATCGCGATCGCTATCTTGCGGCGCTTTTTGCGGCCGAGACGACGCGTCCCGGGCTTTTGGCGCTTTATGCGTTCAATGCCGAGATTTCCCGTGTTCGCGATCTTGTCAGAGATCCTCTGCCAGGCGAGGTCCGGCTGCAGTGGTGGCGCGATTTTCTCCAAGGTACTGAACATGGCGTTGCAAACGCCAACCCCGTCGCTGCGGCGCTCGCCGATACAGTCGATCGATATCAACTGCCCAAGGCGGCGCTTGTCTCGATGATCGATGCCAGGGTTTTCGATCTTTACGACGATCCGATGCCGAGCCTGAATGATCTGGAGGGGTATTGCGGCGAGACCGTATCGGCGCTGATTCAGCTCGGAGCGATCGTTCTCAACGAGGGCGCCGACCCGGGCACAGCGGAAGTGGCCGGACATGCCGGCGTGGCCTACGGTCTTTGTGGTCTCATGCGCGCGCTGCCCTGGCATGCAGCACGCGGTCAGATGTTTCTTCCCGCCGACCTGCTCGTGCGCCACAATGTCGAAACGCAGTCAGTCTTCAAGGGTGAAACGACACCGGAGCTGGTGGCCGCGCTCAAAGAACTCAGATCCCACGTAAGGCATCACCTTGGCCGTGTCCGCGCATCTGTCTCTGACATTCCGGCCAAGATGGCGCCGGCTTTCTTGCCATTGGCGCTCGTCGAGCCCTTCTTGAAGAAGATGGAAGGGCTAGGCCACGATCCGCTCAAAACGCCTGCGGAGCTGTCACAATTGCGACGTCAGTGGGCGCTCTGGCGGGCAGCGCGCAAATCAGGCGTTGCGCTGGCAGGTTGACCTTGAAGGCTTGCCACTATTCCGCAGCAAGCCTCGGTTCCAGAGACGAAATCCAGCCCTCGAAGTCCTGCTTGGCGCGCTGTGTCATTGCACCTTTTTTGGCGCGTGTCTTGTCCTTGCCCTTGAGGCGTTTGCCATCAGCATCTGTTTTGGGAGCTTCAATTGGTGGGAACAGGCCAAAATTCACATTCATCGGCTGGAACGAACGCGGTGAGCCTTGCTCCGTCTCACGGGCAATGTGCCCCCCGGTGATATGTCCAAGGAGCGCGCCCATGGCCGTGGTTTCCGGTGGGCTTTCAAATGTCTGACCCAGTCGTTCCTTTGCGGCGAACAAACCGGTCATGCACCCAACGCTGGCGGATTCCACATAGCCTTCGCAGCCGGTAATCTGACCGGCAAAGCGCAAGCGCGGCTCGGCCTTCAGCCTTAGGCTGCCATCAAGAACCTTCGGCGAGTTCAGGAATGTGTTCCTGTGCAGACCTCCAAGGCGGGCAAACTGGGCATTCTCAAGCCCGGGTATCATCTTGAAGATGTCTCCCTGAGCGCCGTACTTCAGTTTGGTCTGGAAACCGACCATATTGTAGAGCGTGCCGAGAGCATTGTCCTGACGCAGCTGAACCACAGCGTAGGCTTTGACGTCAGGGTTATGCGCATTGGTCAGGCCCATTGGCTTCATCGGGCCGTGGCGTAATGTTTCCCGGCCCCGCGCGGCCATCACTTCGATTGGCAGACAGCCGTCGAAATATGGCGTGTTTTCTTCCCATTCCTTGAAGTCGGTCGTGTCGCCTTCGATCAATGCATCGATAAAGGCGTCATACTGGTCCTTGTCCATTGGGCAGTTGAGATAGTCCTTGCCGTTGCCGCCCGGTCCAACCTTGTCGTAACGGGACTGAAACCAGGCCTTGGACAGATCGACACTTTCAAAGTGAACGATCGGCGCTATGGCATCAAAGAAGGCCAGGGCGTCTTCACCGCATCGCTCGAGCACGGCTTCGGAGAGCGCCGGAGAGGTAAGCGGACCCGTTGCAACGATGACGCTGTCCCAATCCGCCGGCGGCAGACCGGAGATTTCTTCGCGTGTGACGGTGATCAGCGGGTGATCTTCAAGAGCCTTTGTCACCGCATCTGAAAATCCGTCGCGGTCCACTGCGAGCGCGCTCCCGGCGGGGACCTGGTTTGCGTCGGCACAGGACATGATCAGGGAGCCGGACCGGCGCAGTTCGTGATGAAGCAGGCCGACAGCGTTTTGCTCGCTGTCGTCGGAGCGGAAGGAATTGGAGCAGACGAGCTCTGCAAGACCCTCACCCTTGTGCGCATCGGTCTTGCGCACGGGCCGCATCTCGTGGACCACGACCGGGATGCCCTGGCGCGCGATTTGCCAGGCAGCTTCCGTACCGGCGAGACCGCCGCCTATCACATGGATGGGGTTCATTCTTTCATCCTTCGGGAACAATTGACCGCGGGGGGTTACGCTTGCTCATGTCGGCAAGACTTGAAACGGCCTCCGGCGGCACTTTTCATGGCCCTGATTACAGTCTTGGCTCGCTTGCGGCAATGCCATCGTGCAAAATGACCTCGGGGAATGAATGATGCAACGCCACGCGTTGCTGTGCGGAAAAAGCGGGGGGACGACTGGATGCGCATATTTTCCGGCAGATCTTTGATCGCGCCAGCGCTTTTGTGTCTTGGGCTGATGTTCGCAGGCTGCGCGGGACAGGCCAACGGTGACGCCAATGGCTGGTATGACGGCAGTAAAGGAATCGCGCCCAAGGAAAATCGTATCTACATCTGTCATGGCTTTGGCTGTGCCTACAAGACACCGGTCGACTTCTCGACCCGAGATCTCGCCCGTTTGCGTTCGATCCTCGCATCTGGACGGCAATCTCCAGCAAGCGAGCGAAAGGCAATTGCAAAGGCGGTTCAGTGGCAGGAACGTCGGGTTGCGAGCACGGTTGGTTCCGCCAAGGATGTGGGCGGACTGGATATGCAAAATGCCGGCGTTCGTGGGCAGATGGATTGTATCGACGAATCGACGAATACGAACTCATTGCTGCTGGTCGCGCAGCGCCACGGATATCTCAAGCATCATACGGTGAGTTCGCCAGTCGCTCGGGGGTTCTTCCTCGACGGCCGATACCCGCATGCGACGGCGACCGTTCGGGAAAAGAAGACCGGCACCGTCTACGCGGTTGACTCCTGGCCTGAGTCGAATGGAAAGCCGCCAAGAATTTCTGAACTGTCCGTCTGGATGTCGCTGCGTTCAGGCTAGGGCTGAAGGCCAGCGAAGGGCCGGAAATAGAAAACGCCTGCCGGTGGGAGGATCCGGCAGGCGTTGTTCTGCTCCGCGCTGCAAGCGGAGCGCACCAATCGGTTCCGTGGGAGGATCGGAACCGACGGGAATTTTTAGCGCATGGAACCTCGCGCGTGACGGGCAATGTCCGCACGGCTGATGCCGAGGTCATTGAGTTCACGGTTGGAGAGCTGGGACAGCTCATCATAAGTGGTCCGGAAACGCTTCCAGTTCTGGTATTTGCGAACAACAGTATCGATCATCGAAGTAGCCTTTCTATCTTTATGGCCATGGCTCCGCGGATCGGCGTCTGGCCCGTTCAAATCTTGTGAGAGGTAAATAGGCGAGGATGTTACATTGCGGTAGAGGTCAAAATGCACAGCTGTTCTGCGTGGAACGCAGGTCATCGTAGGTATTAAGGTTTGGGTCATAGATAAAAATCCGGATCCCGCACGTGTGGATAGAGCCAGATGGCGAAGAAGCAGGCGGGGAACACAAAAATACCGCCAAACCTTTATCAAGGTGGCGGTCATGGCTTGGCGTGAATACTTCGAAGAGCTACCAGGTTGGCGTTGTCTATTGAAACAGCCTCCTGAAAAAACGAGCGCCCACCAGCGGGAGGAGGTGCTGGTGGGCGACGTTTTGACTTGGCGAGACTGGGAGGAGGGTGCCTCGCCGGTGTCACACGTCCCGGAGCCTGGGAGGAGGCGGCTCTTGGGGACGCGATCTCTATTTAGACTGCGTTCCGGCGCGCAACGAACTTGATCTCGTTGCGGTTTATGCCGAGGTCACGCAGTTCGCGTTGTGACAGGCGGGAAAGCTCATCGACGGTGCGACGGTACTTAACCCAGCTGCTGTACTTGCTAGCGACGTTGTCCAACATCTTAACGGTCCTTTATTCGGCGTCGCAGCATTTGTTTGTGCGCCGCGTCATCAATCTGATGAGGAAGATATAATTCGAGGGTCGAAATAAAAGAAGCGCAAATAGCGCATGACTGTCATGCGCCCAGTGCATTGCAACATAAGACTGTCACAATAATACGCAATTGAACAAATATTTTGCAATGGAAACAGTGATCTACAGTAAATTGCTGCGTTGCGATATCACTCGGCCGCGTCGGTGGCTTTCAATGGCCGCCGGTCGAGAAGCTCCGCGAGGAACTTGCCTGTGTAGCTGGCCTCGACGCGTGCGACATCCTCCGGTCGTCCGGTTGCCACGATCGTTCCACCGCCGTCCCCGCCCTCCGGGCCAAGATCGATGATCCAGTCGGCTGTCTTGATCACCTCAAGATTGTGCTCGATGACCAGAACGCTGTTGCCCTGGTCGACCAGCTCATGGAGAACATCCAGCAGTTTTGCGACGTCATGGAAATGCAGACCTGTGGTCGGCTCATCCAGAATATAGAGGGTGCGTCCGGTCGATCGCCGCGACAACTCTTTCGCCAGTTTTACCCGCTGTGCTTCGCCGCCGGAAAGCGTCGTTGCCTGCTGCCCGACCTTGATATAGCCGAGGCCGACCCGTGCCAGGGTCTCCATCTTGTCGCGAACAGAGGGCACCGCAGAGAAAAAGCCTGCGGCTTCCTCAACGGTCATGTCGAGCACATCGGCAATCGACTTGCCCTTGAACTGGACTTCCAGTGTTTCGCGATTGTAGCGCTTTCCCTTGCAGACGTCACACGTCACATAGACGTCCGGAAGGAAGTGCATCTCGATCTTGATGACACCGTCGCCCTGACAGGCCTCACAGCGTCCACCCTTCACGTTGAATGAGAACCTGCCCGGCTGATAGCCGCGCGCCTTGGCTTCAGGCATGCCGGCAAACCATTCTCGGATCGGAGTGAATGCGCCTGTGTAGGTTGCCGGGTTCGAGCGAGGTGTCCGCCCGATTGGCGACTGGTCGATATCGATGACCTTATCGAGATGTTCCAGTCCATCGATCCGGTCGTGCGGCGCAGGATTTTCGCGGGCGCCATTAAGGCGCCGCGCAGCCGACTTGAACAGCGTATCGATGAGGAACGTCGATTTGCCGCCGCCGGAAACGCCGGTCACACAGGTGAAAGTGCCAAGCGGCACATCAACGCTCACATCCTTGAGGTTGTTTCCCCTCGCGCCTACCACAGACAGCTTTCGCTTCTTGTTGATCTTGCGCCGTTCATCCGGCTGGGGGATGGTCTTTGCGCCGGACAGATACTGTCCGGTGAGGGATTTTGGATTGGCCATGACATCCGCAGGTGTGCCCGTCGCGATGATCTCGCCGCCGTGTACGCCGGCGCCGGGCCCCACATCCACGACATGGTCAGCCGTCAATACGGCATCCTCGTCATGTTCGACGACAATGACCGTGTTGCCGAGGTCGCGCAGATGCTTGAGTGTCTCGATCAGCCGTGCATTGTCCCGCTGGTGCAGGCCAATGGAGGGTTCGTCGAGTACGTAAAGAACGCCCGTCAATCCGGAGCCGATTTGGGAGGCAAGGCGAATACGCTGGCTTTCCCCGCCCGAAAGCGTGCCTGACGAACGGGACATGCTCAGGTATTCCAGTCCGACATCATTGAGAAATTTCAGCCTGTCGCGGATTTCCTTGAGAATGCGCCCGGCGATTTCTTCCTGTTTCTGACTTAATTTTTCCGGCAGATCGTTGAACCAGAGAGCCGCATCGCGGATCGAAAGTTCGGTGATCTGACCAATATGCCGGTCGGCGATCTTGACGGCCAGGGCTTCGGGTTTGAGCCTGTATCCGCCGCAGGACGGACAGTCGTGGTCCGACTGAAACCGTGCCAGCTCCTCGCGCACCCAGTTCGATTCCGTCTCGCGCCAGCGGCGTTCAATGTTGCCGATGACGCCTTCGAAGGCTTTTGCAGCACGGTAGCTGCGCACGCCGTCATCATAGACGAACTCGATCTTCGTCTTGCCTGTGCCGAACAGAATGCCGTCTTGAGCTTCCTTCGGAAGGTCTCTCCAGGGCGTCGCCATGGAGATGTCGAAATGGTGGCAAAGGGCCTCAAGTGTCTGATTGTAATAGGGCGATGTTGAGCCGGTTTTCGCCCAGGGCAATATCGCGCCCTCACGTAATGACAAAGATTGATCGGGTACGACTAAATCGGCCTCGAACGCCAGCTTGGTCCCCAGTCCGTCACACGTTGGGCATGCGCCAAAAGGATTGTTGAAGGAAAACAGCCTGGGTTCGACTTCCTCAATCGTGAAGCCGGACACCGGGCATGCGAATTTTTCCGAGAACACCAACCGCTCGTGGGTTTCGTTCTGGTTCTGCAAGACAGCGCCTTTTGCAGGTGCGTCCAGCGGCTTGTCCGCAAACTCGGCAATCGCGATTCCGTCTGCCAAACCAAGCGCGGTTTCGATGGAGTCCGCAAGGCGGCCCGCGATATCATCGCGCACGACTATTCTGTCCACGACTATATCAATATCGTGCTTGTATTTCTTGTCGAGGGCAGGGGCTTCAGAGATCTCGTGGAAGGCACCGTCGATCTTGACCCGCTGGAAGCCCTTTTTCATCAGCTCGGCGAGTTCCTTGCGATACTCGCCCTTGCGGCCACGCACGATTGGCGCCAGCAGGAACAGTCGTGTGCCTTCTTCAAGCTCCATGATCCGGTCAACCATCTGGCTCACCGTCTGGCTCTCGATTGGCAGCCCTGTCGCCGGTGAATACGGAATGCCCACGCGCGCGAAGAGCAGCCGCATGTAATCGTAGATCTCGGTCACCGTGCCCACGGTCGAGCGCGGATTGCGTGAGGTCGTCTTTTGCTCGATGGAGATGGCGGGGGACAGGCCGTCGATCTGATCGACGTCCGGCTTTTGCATCATCTCGAGGAACTGTCTCGCGTAGGCGGACAGACTTTCGACATATCGGCGCTGACCCTCGGCGTAGATCGTATCGAACGCGAGTGAGGATTTTCCTGAGCCCGACAGTCCGGTCATGACGATCAGTTTGTCCCGCGGAAGGTCCAGGTCGACGCCTTTCAGATTGTGCTCACGCGCTCCGCGCACCGAAATAACCCGTGTCGGGTCAAATGCTGTGGCGCCGGGGCGGCTTCCTGAGGCGTTCTTGGTCATGCGGTAAACGTCCCTGATGTGACCGGTCGGGCGATGTTTGCGGCGGTCAATTCGAATGTGTTGGTCTGCACACGTTAGGAAACGGGCAGAAAGGCTTGATCCTGTCGTTTCACGACGACCGGATTGCGCCAATGCTTACGACGCATATAGCAACTTAGATCGCCTGCGCCACCATGCACATGCGTATGAGGTGGCGCTGACCCAGTCGTAAGCTGGCAGGCGCGGCGAAAAAGGCATGCAACGTATGGGAACATATGTGGAACGGAGCGCCATGTGCAAGTGGAAAACAGCCCGCTTCTTTCACTTCCTGACAATTCCTGCTAAAGAAACAAAAGAAGAACATTCTGTCTTTTATTTTGGCTTTTGCGGTTGGGTGAATTTATAAATAGGTGCCTGTTGGCAGCTGTTCGCACTCGAGGAACCGCTTTGTCGGCTTGCAAAAGGCCCAGCGCCTTGTGGAAAAGGCCGCCTGACGCGGGAAAACATCCCGCGACGGCTGCCTGATCGGTCTAGGTTCGGGAAAACAACAGGAGCGAAGGGTCGGCAAGCAGCCACGCCGCATCCGCAGGTCGGCCAGGTTTGGTCGTCTGCGGACAGTGCTTACAAGCTGCAGGGTCGATCACGGACGAAGGAGTTTGCGTCATGGCGGGTAGCGTCAACAAGGTCATTCTGGTCGGAAACCTGGGAGCTGATCCCGAAATCCGCCGCACGCAGGACGGGCGTCCGATCGCAAATCTGCGCATCGCAACGTCTGAAACCTGGCGCGACCGGGGAAGCGGCGAACGCCGGGAAAAGACGGAATGGCACCGCGTTGTCATCTTCAATGAAGGACTGTGCAAGGTCGCTGAGCAATATCTGCGCAAGGGATCCAAGGTCTACCTCGAGGGGCAGCTGCAGACGCGCAAGTGGCAGGACCAGTCCGGACAGGACAAGTATTCGACGGAGGTCGTCCTGCAGGGCTTCAACTCGACGCTGACCATGCTCGATGGCCGCGGTGAGGGCGGTAGCGAAGGCGGTGGCGGCTACGGCGGCGGATCTGGCGGTGGTTATGGTGGTGGCTCTGGCGGCGGCGACTATGGCGGAGGATCCGGCGGTGGTTCTGCTGGTGGATCCGGTAGCGGCTACGGAGGTGGCGCGTCCGGTGGCGGCGGATATGGCGGCCCGCAGGGCGGCGGTGCCGGTCCTATGGACGACGAAATTCCGTTCTGATTCGACGGTTCAGTTGCGAATTGGCCGGATGGGCATTGGCCTGTCCGGCTTTTTTGCATCTGGAGGGCTGGCGAAAATGGCGGCAGCACGCGTCTGATCGCGGCATTTGGGTCACAGCATCGTGAAGCGAGCTGCTTGTTGTCATAAACGCCCTTAACCAGCTGACCTGCATTGGTATAGTAAAGACGTTGAAGTTGGTTGCCGTGTGATGGTGCGTGTATTTGGCGTCATGTTGCGGCAGGATTGGAAGCGAGTGGGCTGTTTCCGGTTCTAAACTGAAAAGTGAAATGCGCTGATGTCGGGGCAGGCATGAGGCGTGGCAAATATTTATGGATGAACGCCGTTTGGGCCGGCCATTTCAGGCTCGGCAAACGGCCTTTCGATCAAGGCGAAACGAAATGAACAGCTTGGCACCATGTGACCTGATGAAAGCCCGATACGTGCGAGAGGGAAAGGCGCCTGAGGCTGGCGGCCGGAACCGGCTCGCGTCCGCATTACTTGCCAGCGTCCTGTCCGTTGGCGTGTCCGGTGTCATGCTGCCCCTGTCGGTCTCCGATGCAGACGCCCAGGGCTTCTTCCAGCGTCTCTTCAATCCGGAAGGTGCGCGGCTGCGCGAGTTGAAGGCGAAAGAGGAACTCGAGCGAAAGAAGGCAATCAAGGTTCGGGTCTCCTCGCCCAAATATTTCACGTACAAGCCCGATCGCCTGAAAAGTGTGTCTCTGACCGACCTCTCCAAGGTCAATACCGCTGCGGTTGAAGCACCCGCAACAGACGCGGGCACGGGGCAGGAGAGTGTGAGCGAACTGGACGGCGCGCCAATCGTTCTGACGCCTTTCGATGAAGCACGTCCGGCGCTCAAGTCCATGTCGATCGAGGCATTGCCCGAAGTGGCGGAAGGCCTGAAGGCATTTTACCGCGAGCATCCCAATTTCGTCTGGATCGAGGATGGAGCTCCGACTGCCAAGGCGATGGAAGCGCTTTTGGCCCTCGAAAACGCCGCCGATTTTGGTCTCGACAGCACGGATTACCAGGTTGCATTGCCAGACCTCTCGGGTCTTGCAGGCGCAGAACGGGACACGGCAGTCATGGCATTCGAGATGCAAATGACGTCTGCGGTCATGACCTACATTCTTGATGCCGAGCGTGGCCGCGTCGATCCCAATCGGATTTCCGGCTATCACGACCTACCGAGACACAAGCCTGACTTGGTCGCAGCAATGGAGCAGATTGTTTCTGCTGCCAATGCACAGACCTCGATTGAAGGACATCAGCCTCAAAGCGCGCATTTCAAGGCTCTGAAAGATGAGCTGGCCGAGCTCCGCTCGCAGGATCATGAAGAAGACCGGATCGTCATCGCTCCGGGTACCTTCCTCAAGCCGGGCAAGGCCAGCCCGGAGATGAAGAATGTGGTCGCTGCCGTCAAGAAGAACGGTAGTGACGAGCTGAAGCTGGAACACGCTGCGACGCTCGATGCCTATCAGGATGGCGAGGACTACACGCCTGAACTGGTTGCTCTTGTGAAGTCCTTCCAGAAGGAAAACGGTCTGTCCGCGGATGGCATCGTCGGCAAAAACTCCATTCGGGCCATGGTCGGAGTTACCAACGAAGCCAAAATCTCGAAGGTCGAACTGGCCATGGAGCGCAGCCGTTGGCTGCCTGAGGACCTGGGTGAGCGCAAGGTCTTCATCAACCAGCCGGCCTTCACCGCGACCTATACAGCTCCGGGTGAAGATCCGCTGTCCATGCGCGTCGTCGTTGGCAAAAAATCCAACCAGACCAACTTCTTCTACGACACGATCGAAGTGGTTGAGTACAATCCATATTGGGGCGTTCCCTACTCGATCATCGTCAATGAAATGATCCCGAAACTGGCCAAGGACCCAAGCTACCTTGATCGGTCGGGATATGAAGTGACGACTGTCGGCGGCAAAAAAGTCTCCTCGGCCAGCATCGACTGGTATTCGGTGGCAGCAAAGAAGTCCTCTGTGAATGTTCGCCAGTACCCGGGCCGCAGCAATGCGCTTGGTGAGGTGAAGATCCTCTTCCCGAACAAACATCACATCTACATGCACGACACACCGTCCAAGAGCCTGTTCAAGAAGGACATGCGTGCATTCAGCCATGGCTGCATTCGCCTGCATGATCCAAAGGCGATGGCGGCAGCTGTTCTTGGCAAGTCCAAGGATTATGTCTCGACACGGATCGGTCAGGGTCAAAACGCCCAGGAAAAGGTCGGTGGCGATATCCCGGTCTATGTTTCCTATTTCACGGCCTGGCCGAATATGGACGGTGAAGTCGATTACTTCGCCGATGTCTATGATCGCGATCGTTACCTGATCAAGGCACTTGAGGCGACGGACAAGGCACGCGGATAAGCCTCGTCCTCTCAGTACTTTCCAGGAAAAGAAAAAAGGCCGCGTCCCAATGGGACGCGGCCTTTCTTGTGTGGCGGTATGCCTATCTTGCTTCTGTCGGCTGCCGTCTTACGAGAGGCAATCGTTCATTGAAGCTGCCGTTTTGCGCAACAGGGCTTCGTAAAGACCAGGACCGTTTTCGATGCCTGTGCCGAGGGGGTCGAGAACAGCAGTTTTTGCGTTGGATCCTTCCAGAACAACGTTCACGAGCTTGGGCGTGAACTGAGGCTCGGAAAAGACGCAGACAACGCCCAGATCCTTGATGGTCTCGCGGACTTCGGAAATCCGGTCGGCACCGGCAGGTGTTTCCGGATTAAGAGTGATGGCGCCTGCAGCCTGGACCGAAAAGCGGTCCTCAAAGTAGTGATAGGCATCGTGGAACACGACAAAGGGGCGTCCGCGGATATCTGCAAGCTCGTTGTCGATTTCAGCGGTCAGCTCTGTGATCCGCTTTTTCATCGCGTCTGCGTTCGCTGCATATGCGTCGGCATTTTCAGCGTCGTTTTCTGCAAGTTCTGCCACAATGACGTCAATCATTGCCAGCGCATTGTTTGGATCTAGCCAGATGTGCGCGTCCATCCCATCGTGGTCATGGCCATCATGGCCAGCAGCGTGGTCATGCCCTTCGTCATGGTCGTCATGATCCTTGGCGTGATCATCATGCTCATGTTCATCATGTTTATGATCATCATCATCATGATCGTGGTCATGACCATCATGGCCGTCTGCATGTTCCTCGTGCTCGTCGTGATCTTTGTCATGGTCATCGTGACCATGCGCATGATCATCATCATGGTCTTCGTCGTGCTTGTCATGCGCGTGATCATCGTCGTCGTCATGATCATCTTCGCCGTGATCGTGGCCGTGATCGCCATGGTCATGCGCGCCGAAACCTGCGCTCGTACGATAGGGCAGCAGGGTCAGTCCGGGCGCTTCCATGAGTTCGATGACTTCGGCATTGCCGGCAACTGATGTCAGTGCCTTGGCAAGGGCTGTCTCCATGCTTTCTCCGACCCAGAATACCAGATCGGCATCCTGCAGCTGCGCAGCCTGCGAAGGTTTCAGAGCAAAACCATGGGGTGACGCGGCACCATCTATCAGGATGTCAGGCGTTGCTACGCCCTCCATCACACCTGACACCAGCGAGTGAATTGGCTTGATTGTCGTCACGACACGCGGTTCGGCGTGGGCGAAGGATCCGGCTAGAAGTGTCGTGGCAAACAGGCCTGCGGCGATCAGGGCTTTTCTGCCGGGCAGCTTCGAGAAACGGGGATTTGAAGCGGACAAGGAACTCTCCAACGAATGTCACGTTATTTTATAACATGTAATTAAGTAACATCGCAGGCAGGCATTCGCAAGGCAGAGATTGCCAGAACCGGGCGCGTCTTTCAGTCGCGATGAGCACGTTGAAAGTAGCTTGGTACGGTCGTTGTCTTTTGTACAATCCGGAGGGCAGACGTCCGTCAGTCCTCGTATCCCCTCGGGTTCTTGCAAACCCAATTCCAGGTGTCGTGACACATGGCTTCCAGGTCTTTCTGGGCCGCCCAGGAAAGCTTTTGGTCCGCCTTGCTCGTGTCGGCATAGCATTCTGCGACATCGCCTTCTCGGCGCGGTGCGATCGTGTAGGGGATGCTCTTGTTGGAGGAGCGTTCAAACGCCCTGACCATCTGCAATACAGAATAGCCGTTGCCCGTGCCAAGATTGACGGTGAGACAATTGTCAGCACCTGTCAGATTGGAAAGCGCCTCATGGGCTTTCAGATGCCCTTCCACCAGGTCGACCACATGGATGTAATCGCGAATTCCAGTGCCGTCGGCCGTGTCATAGTCGTCGCCAAAGACGGAAAGCTGCTCGCGCCGGCCATCAGCCACCTGAGTGATAAAGGGCATGAGATTGTTGGGTATTCCGAGCGGGTTCTCCCCGATCAGACCGCTTGAATGGGCGCCCACCGGATTGAAATAGCGCAGGATCGTAAAACGCCACTTCGGGTCGCTCGCCGCCAGGTCGCGCAGCATCTCCTCGACCATTAGCTTGGTTCGTCCATATGGATTGACCGGACCCGTCGGGTGGCTTTCCGTCAGCGGCAGGAACTGAGGTTCACCGTAAACCGTGGCGGAAGAGGAGAAAATCAGTCTGTGAACACCGACGGTCTCCATCGCGCTCAAAAGGCTATGAGTGCCGATGACGTTGTTCTCATAGTACTCAAGCGGCTTGGCGACGGATTCGCCGACAGCCTTGAGCCCGGCAAAATGCACCACGGCGGTGCATTTGTAGCGGGTCATGATGTCTTCAAGGGCCGAACGGTCGCGGATATCCGCCTCTTCGTATTTGACCTTCTGCCCTGTAATCGACTCAACGCGCTTCAGGCTTTCGGCGCGCGAGTTGCTCAGATTGTCGACCACCACCACATCGTGGCCGGCTTCCAGAAATGTGACGCAACAATGCGAGCCGATATAGCCAGCTCCGCCGGTAATCAAAATTGTCATTCTAAAACAAACCCATGGGCACCTGGAAACGGCGCACTTTTAAAACCACTTTGAGCGAATGCCGGTCAATGCCGACGGTTCATCTGTGCCACAAACTTATTGCGCAGTCGGCAGGTCGCCGACAAGGGTCTTGATCTGCGAAATCAGGCCGGTTCGTTCCTTGGACCCGTCGGCAGCATAATTGAGATTCTTGAACAGGGAGGTCAGTTCGGTGAAGGATTTGCGAACTGCATCCTTGTCATCGAACGCAAAATGCCGCGTTGCGATCCGATAAACCAGATCGAATGTCTCCTGCTGTCGGGCCAAGGGGGCGGACGCATCAACATCGTCGAATGCATCCTGCTGCAGGTAGACCATATCCAGGAACAGTGCCTTTTGCTGAACGACGAAGTCGTCTGTGGAGATGCCTTCTTCGCCTGTGACCTGCATCATTCGGCTGATCTCGTCGCCGCGTCCGAGCAGCTCAATCATCTCTTCAACACGTGCGACCCAGTCCGGACCAATGTTCTCCTGATACCAATCGCCGAGCTGTGCGTGATAGCGGGACCAGGACAACAGTGGGTCGACGGCCGGGTAGAACCGCTTGTAGGCCCGCTCGGCGGACAGGCCGAGAAAGGTCTTGACGGTGCCGAGGGTAGACTGGGTAACCGGTTCCTCGAAGTTGCCGCCAGCAGGAGAAACGGTGCCGATCATGGTCAGGCTGCCGGTTTCACCCTCGGCATTGGTCAGGACCCCGGCGCGCTCGTAGATGCCCTTGATCGCCGAATCCAGATAGGCCGGGAAGGCTTCTTCGCCAGGAATTTCTTCAAGGCGGCCAGACGTTTCGCGCATGGCCTGCGCCCAGCGCGACGTACTGTCAGCGATCAACAGCACATCAAACCCCATCTGCCTGTAATATTCGCCGAGTGTGATGCCTGTATAAATCGAAGCCTCGCGTGCCGCCACTGGCATGGACGAGGTATTGCAGATGATGACGGTTCGATCCATCAGTGTGCCATCGCCCGACGGGTCGGACTGTTGCGGAAATTCGGTGATCGTCTCCACGACCTCGCCAGCACGTTCACCGCAGGCAACAACGATCACGATATTCACCGCAGAAAACCTGGAAATCAGCGACTGCAACACAGTCTTTCCGGCACCGAAAGGACCAGGGATACAGCCCATGCCACCACGAGCAATCGGGAAGAACGTATCGATCAGGCGCAGGGTCGTGATCAGCGGCTCGGAAGGGTACAGCCGTTCACTCTGACCGGCTGAGACCATGGCGTCGGGGATAGCGCGGCGCACCGGCCAGTGCTGGACCATGGTCAGGTCACGTGTCTGGCCGCGATCATCCTTCAGCGTCACCACGATCTCATCAATGGTGTAGCTGCCTTCCCGCACGCGCTCCACGGACCATCGTCCCTTGAGCGAGAAGGGGACCATGATCCGGTGCTCGAAGCGTCCCTCCGGCACCTTGCCAAGCACGTCACCGGCCCGGACCAGGTCGCCGGATTTTACGGCCGGTTCGAACGCCCATTTGCGAGCAGTGTCGAGCGCATTGGTCAGCACGCCACGCGGTAGGAAAAAACCGTGTTGGGCGGCGATATCCGCCAGAGGGTTTTGCAATCCGTCAAAGACGGTGCTCAGAAGGCCGGGGCCGAGTGCCACTGAGAGCATCTCACCGGTCTGGATGACTTTGTCGCCAATCCGCACACCGCTTGTGCTTTCAAATACCTGGGCCTCTGCGGTCTTGCCGCGCACGCGAAGCACTTCCGCCTTCAGATATTCCGTTGGCCGCCCTTCACGTTCAGGTCCGTGGGGGATGATGTAGACCACCTCGTTTTTGATCAGGGGATGGTCTGCGAGCGGCGCAAGTGTCACCAGATCATCCTGGACGGCGATGATTTCAGCGCTTGGATCTGGCAGAGTGACATGACTGGTCATGAAAGGACCTCCTCGGGGCGCGGGTTCACTTGCGCCGTATCTGCAGCTGTTGGGGGCGCCAGGATGTCGCCGACAAGGGTTTCAAGACGTCCACGTGCTGCGTCGGTGCTGTAGCGCGACCAGCGGTCGACGATGATCCAGCGCAGGACGTAGATGACGACCGCTTCGAAATCGAACTCATGCCACGCACCACTTTGATCGAGCTGCGAAAAGACCTCGCCGAGCACGAGACGTTCCATCGCGATATGTTCGTCTGCCTGGATCAGCCGGTTGGCTTCGGAGATCCAGGGCATGAAATGCGACAGGCCGAAACCAGGATCTGTCCAATGGGTCTCAATCTGGCGGCACCAGCGCCCAAAGCCCCATTCGGATATCGTTCCGGCATCCTCTTGTCCGTCATGTCGGCGCCGAAGTGCAGCGATTGTCGTGCGCGTTTCCATTCGTGCGCGAACAAGATCCTGAAGTGTTGGATTGTCTTCAAGCTCATCAATGACCGCTTTCGCCAGCCGAATGACATCCTTGTCATCCGAAAAGCGCACAACGCCCGACCATGCCGTCACCTCGATCACCCGGTTCATCAGGCGTTGGTGGTCAGGCGACAGCATCTTGACGCGCTGCTTCAGGCGAAACTCTGACAGCGGTACCTTTGCCTGGGAAAACAGGGTCCCAAGGTGGGGCAAGCTGGTGGCCAGGGTGATATAGCGAAAGCGCTCGGACATGGGCTTAGCGAAGAACCCCTTCCATGATCGCGCGCAGGCGCGGTTGCAAGTGCTGGATTAAAAGGGCGGCAATCGCTTCCGCTGTCAGATCGATACTGACGTCCCGGTCCTGAACCTTGATCTTGATCCCGTCAAACCCGGGTGCGCTGGAAAAAGTCACGCCCTTGCGCAGCACGTCACCGGCCAGGGCAATGGCGAAATGAGTGAGAGTGCCGGGCTCGACCGCTTCGGGCGACTGCTTCAACTCCTCGAACGTCACGATGCGATCGGGCAGACTGATCTCGATCTTGTCGTGTGCGCCGATGGCCGCCGCTTCACGAGCCTTTCCGGCCATGGCGATAATGAGCTTCTGCAGGAAGGCCTCATCGCTGAGGGTCGATGATACGAGGCGTCCTGCTTCGTCTTCTATTCGAGTTTCGAGCTCATTGCGCAGATTGAGCACAAGATCGCGTGCTGCGATCTGCAGGCTGTCGCGCGTGGCAGCCTGCTCCTTCTCCGCCTCGGTCCGAGCCTTCGTCAGGATCGCGCTGGCTTCGGCTTCGGCGCGCGCGACGATGTCATGCGCCTTGGCTTCCGCGTTTGCCAAAAGTGCGTCCGCCTCGGCCTGTCCCGCCGAAATGCCCTCGCTCTTGAGGCGATCGATCAGGGCTTGCACGCCGGCTCCTGCCGGATTTTCGGTGGCTGTCAGCTTGTCATGCTGGGTCATCAGGGCCTCCTAGCCGGGTATGGATCCGGCAAGAACCAGGGCGAAGACCAGGGCAAAGACCGAAAAGCCTTCCAGCACCGCTGCAGGCGCAAGCGAAACGCCGAAAATCTCGGGCTTGGCCTTGGAGGCATGAATGGCAGACGCGAGGACTTCGCCCTGCCGCACGCCCGTGAAAAGCAGGGCGAAGCCGGAGAGAATTCCGATGCCGAATGTAGCCGCGCCGATTTCCGCCGTCATGGCGTCATGCTGCAAGGTGAACATGATGACGATGCCGTAGATCACCTGAGAGGACGGCATCAGCGAGACACCGATGAAACGGCCATAACCGCCATCCGTGTCGAGCATCGCGCCAATCGCTGCACTGCCGCCCAGGGCACATCCCCATGCGCTACCGATGGCTCCCAGGGCGACCGGTGCGTATAGCCCGAACCATCCGAGGGCGAGTACGAATTCGTTCACAAGCCTGACTCCTCTTTCTTGAACGGACGAAAGGGCGTGCCTTCATCCTTCAAACCCCAGTTGAAAAATTCGATGACATTCAGTCTCAGGCCATGGACGACGCCGGCAATCAGCCCGAGGCCTATGTTGATGGCATGGCCAACGGCCAGCACCAGGATCGCAATCAGCAGGCCGATGCCGGGAACCGCATGCAGCAGCTGATCCGAAAGATCGTTGATGGTCGATGCCAGCGAGGCCGCAGCCAGTCCGAGAGCGAAAAGGCGCATGTAGCTGAGCACATCGGAGAAAATGTTGACGATCCGCGCCAGCCCGGCAAAGGCGTCGAACAGTCGAAGGCCAGCACTCTTGATCGAGTGCACTTTGCGGTCGCTTGCGAAAAATCCGACGCAAAGCAGGCCCGCAACGATCATGACCGGACCGAACGTCGCGAAAAGCGTTTCGGCTCCGAGGAAGGTGCAAAGGCCGCCAATGGCGACGAGGGACCATCCGATCGGAACCGCGCGGTCGCTCAAACTGTTGCCATGAAGAGCGCGCACGACGTTGGCGAGCGTGATGTGGACGACGCCAATCGTGAGCGTGATTTTCATCATCGTCTCGACATCGTCCAGCTGCATGACCTTCAGCTGATCCAGCAGGCTTCCTGGCGGAGGTGAAACACCGAAATAGCTGCCGGTAAGCACACCGAAGGCTGTCGTAGAGACCATCAACCAGACGGACATGGTCCACATTCTCAAGGCTCCGGCCGAGGTGCCGAAGCGCTTTTTGAACAGATAGAGCGCGCCAAGCAGCAACAAGCCGTAGCCTGCGTCGGTCATGATCATGCCGAAGAAGAGGATGAAGGACAGGTAGACGACGATCGACGGGTCCCAGTCCCGATATCCGGGGGTTTGGTAAAACTGGACCAGATCTTCGCCCGCCGCGAGAGCAGGCGGGTTTGAAAGAAGCGTTGGCGGGTCCTCGTCCTCTGCCGGATCCTCGACATGGGCTGCAATGCCAAGCTGCTGGCACAGCGCACGGATACCGTCTTCTTCGGCCGCCGGAGCCCAAGCCTGCAGGACAAAGATACGTTCGTCGTCTGCCGTCTCCAAGGCCGCGCGTCCTCGTGCGGCCCGATCCCGGGCGTCTGCCAGATGCTGATTCAAAAGACCGCACCATTTTGTCAGCGCATGGCGTTCCAGTTCCAGACCTTCAAGACGGACTTCAGTTTGCTCCAGCCGGTGTTCCAACTCCGACAAAGATACCTCGCCGACATGAACTCGTGGCACCGGCATGGCATCGAGCGGTGGCTCGTCCGGATCCAGCAGGACAACATAGGCGCGGTACTTGTCCTGATGAACGATCTCCATGATCTTGTCGGAAGGATCAACAGCCTTCAGTTTGGCGAGCGGAACCACATAGAACCAGAGCCGATAATCGCCGATTTCTGACAGGTCCGCGAAGTCGAACTGCCCCCAGGGGCGAACGTCCTTGATCCGGCGAACCAGCTTGGCACGCTTGTCCTCGCAAGCCTTGAAATTTGTCTTGTTGAGAAGCGTTCGCTCGACAATCCGGGGAAGATCGAAGTCGTCGGTATCCGTGGTTGATCGGCGCAGTGCCGGGGCGTCGGTAAGCCACCGGAGCGCTTCAACCGCTTCCCGGCCTGTGCCGCTTGGGATGGCCTCCAGATCCCGCTGCGCTGGGGTCAGGGGAATAAGGTGAAAGCGTCCAAAGGCCTGCGCCGCCTCCAGAACCTGATCCTTGTCCTCCAGGATGCCGATCAGGCTGACCTTTTTCAGTGCCGTGATGGTCATAACTCGGCCATCCTTTCTTCGGCGGCCCGTGCGGCGGTCTTGCGCTTCGAGATCTTGGCGCGCACGACTGCATCGCGTTCCGCGTCGGCCAGGGCCATGCGGATTTTCTTGATGTTCTTCTCAGCTTGGGGGATGAGGACTTTCTCGAACAGGTTGACCCTGCGCGAAATGACCGCCTCCGCCTCGATCAGCAGGTCTAGCCTCTCGCGCGCCACGTCGCGCCTCAAGTTGAAGGTCACAAGTTCCTTCAGGGCCTTGACCACCGGGTCGACCCAATGTGGCCGAGCAAGGCGCGAATAAGGTGCTGTCTCGATTTCAACATCACCGAGAGTTGGCAGGATCGTGCCTGACAGGTTCTGACTGCCGCGCTCCACATTCTGGAGGGTAATCAGCCCATCGAGAGGCACCTGTTCATTGGCCAGCATGGGTATGCTGTCGGCAATCTGGCTGAAGAGTTGAGAGTATTCCTTGTCTAACCTCGCGACGGCCTCTTTTGCCTTCGCACGCTCGGCCATCACCTGAAGCCGCTTGAGTTCAAGCGATGGCAGGAAACGCCGAAACTCGGCGAGTTGCGCCGTCTCGCGGGCCAGAGAGGACTTGTTGAGCGCAAGCTTTGCCATCAGGCAGCTTCCTCAGGCGGTCTCGTGGTGCTCGGATCTGTTTTTTGGGACCCGGTCTTGGGAAAATAGGTGTCGATCAGGCCCTGTTTCATCAGCAACTGGCCTGGCTCGAAACACTCCGCCAGGGTTTGCCAGCACAGATCGAGCGCTTCCTCCAGTGGCATGGAAACATCAATGTCCATGAAACGCTCACGGAACAAGGTCCCGAATTTCAGGAGTTGATGGTCATACTCGGACAGCTCAAACGCCATCGACTGCTTCTGTTCGGCGTCCCGGGCACCAGAATAGAAGCGGATCATCGTGTTCATGATCTGATTGTGGTCTTCGCGGGTCACCTTGCCGATGACATGCTGCTTGAGGCGTGAAAGCGACCCGAAGGGATCCAGAACGCCACTGTGCAGGTAGAACTGCCCCTCGGTGATATAGCCCGTGTTGTCGGGAACCGGATGGGTCAGATCGTTGCCCGGCATGGTCGTGACGGTCAGGATTGTCACCGAGCCGGATCCCTTGAAATCACAAGCTTTCTCGTAACGGCGTGCCAGCTGTGAATAGAGATCTCCGGGATAGCCGCGGTTTGCGGGAACCCGCTCCATGGCGATCGAGACTTCCTTCAAGGCGTCAGCAAAGGCGGTCATGTCGGTCAGCAACACGAGGACGCGCTTGCCTTCCTCGACTGCGAATTTTTCAGCCACCGCCAGCGCCATGTCTGGCACCTGCAGACGTTCGACCACAGGATCGGAGGCCTGATTGACGAACATCACGGTTCTGGGGAAAACGCCGGCATCCTCGAACTGTTTTCGAAAGAAGGCGTAATCGTCGAAGATCAACCCGAGCCCGCCAAAGATTACAATGTCCGCGTCGGCCTGGATCCCGATCCGCGCGAGAAAGGCGTTATAAGGCTCCCCGGAAACGGAGAAGATCGGGATCTTCTGGCTTTCGACCAGGCAATTGAAGATGTCGATCATGGGAACGTCGGTGCGGATCATGCGCGACGCAAGAACCCGTTTCATCGGATTGGCCGAAGGTCCGCCAATTGGCACCGTTGGATCACCGGAAAGACCAGGGCCGCGGTCGATCGGCTGACCGGCTCCATCGAAAACCCGGCCGAGAATGTTGTCGGAGTAGGTGACCTTGGCGGCCTCTCCCAGGAACCGGACCGACGCGTTGTTGGCCAGCCCCTTGGTTCCGGAGTTGACCTGAAGTGAGACCATGTCCCGGTCGATGCTGATGACCTGGGCAAGAGACGTGGACCCGTCGCCGGTCTCCACAAGGGCGAGATCGCCGAGACAGGGCCGTCCCTCGCTGGCCTTCCGATCTGCAGAAACCTTGATCCGGATGATGTCGCCGACAATATCGACAATCCGGGTATGGGATACCAGCATCGCTTTTCCCTCTTTCTCCGGCGCTCGCTGTCGCCTTGTGAGCGCGAGCTTTAGGAGTAGCTTAACTCGATCCGGACCCGCTTTGGGTCAGAAATGCAATCAACCGTGGTAGGTGATCTCTCCTGCGTCCACGGCAATGGTTGTGCCCTTGGTGCCGGCGATGGCATCCGCCACGTCTGCAAGTGCGCAGATGATACTCTTCTTGCCGGTGACCCTCGCAAAATCCTGTGCCGCCTCGACCTTCGGCCCCATGGAACCGGCCGGGAAATCAAAGGCATCCATGGCATCCGGCGTTGCGCGCTGGATCGCCTTTTGATCTTCAGTGCCCCAGTCCAGATAGACAGCATCCGCATCCGTGGCCATGACAAAGACATCGGCCTCAATGTCCTTTGCCAGGAGCGCGGAACAGCGGTCCTTGTCGATCACGCATTCAACGCCAGTCAGCTTGCCATCAGCGCCATACATGGTCGGAATTCCGCCGCCACCAGCCGCAATGACGATCGTGCCTTCCGAGAGCAGCCAGCGGATTGGCCGGACCTGAAAAATCCGCTTGGGCAAGGGTGAGGGGACCACACGGCGCCACTTGTCACCGTCCGGCTTTACGCTCCAGCCTTTTTCTGCGGCCATCTCGTCGATGGTTTCCTTGTCGTAGACCGGGCCAATGAACTTTGTCGGATCCTGGAAGGCCGCGTCTTTAGGGTCGACCTCGACCATGGTCAGGAGTGTCGCCAGAGGTTTCTCGATTGGCAGAAGATTACCGAGCTCCTGCTCGATCATATAGCCGATCATGCCCTCGGTCTCGGCACCAAGAACGTCGAGTGGATATTCCTCGACATCCGTGTAGGCGGCTTCCTGGAGAGCCAGAAGTCCCACCTGGGGCCCGTTGCCGTGTGTGACCACCAGCTCTTCCGCCGCACCGATGGGCGCAAGCGCCTCGGCGGCGATGCGTGCATTCTCACGCTGGTTGGCCGCGGTCATCTCCTGACCCCGGCGCAAAAGCGCGTTGCCTCCCAGGGCGACCACGATCCTCATGGTCAATTCCCCAGGGTCGCGACCAGAATGGCCTTGATTGTGTGCATCCGGTTTTCAGCCTGCTCGAATGCGACATTCATGTGCGATTCAAACACTTCCTCAGTCACTTCCATCTCGGAAATTCCGAACTTCTGGAAAATGTCCTCGCCGACCTTTGTATCCCGATTATGGAAAGCGGGCAGGCAGTGCATGAACTTGACGTTGGGGTTGCCGGTGCCTTTCATGACATCCATGTTGACCTGATAGGGTGACAGAAGCTTGATCCGGGTTTCCCAAACATCGGCCGGTTCGCCCATGGAAACCCAGACATCCGTGTGGATGAAATCAACGCCCTTGGTGCCCTCGGCAACGTCTTCGGTGATTGTCAGTCGGGCGCCGTAGGTGTCTGCTGTTTCCCGAGCGGTCTTGATCAGGTCCTCGGTTGGCCAGTTCTCCTTGGGCGCGACGATGCGCACATCGCAGCCCATGATCGCTCCGAGCATCATCAGCGAATGGCCCATGTTGGAGCGCGCATCGCCCATGTAGGCGTAGGAAATCTGTGTACGCGGCTTGTCCGCGTGTTCGACCATTGTCAGCATGTCGGCCAGCATCTGGGTCGGGTGCCAATCGTCCGTCAGTCCGTTGTATATCGGAACACCACTGAACTCTGCCAACTCCTCGACCATCTTCTGGCCGGAGCCGCGAAACTCGATGCCGTCGAACATGCGTCCGAGAACACGGGCCGTGTCCTTCATGGACTCCTTGTGGCCGATCTGGGATCCCGACGGGTCCAGATAGGTGATGTGCGCGCCCTGATCGTGGGCCGCGACCTCGAAGGCGCAGCGCGTGCGTGTCGAGGTCTTTTCAAAGATAAGGCAGATGTTCTTGCCATTCAGAACCGCCTGCTCGGAGCCGGAGTATTTCGCCCGCTTCAGATCCCTTGCAAGATCCAGCAGGTAAAGCATCTCCCTCTGGGAAAAATCGAGGATCTTGAGGTAACTGCGACCTTTGAGATTGAACGCCATTTTATCCTCCGTTGGCTTTTTGAAAGCCTTGTCTGAAAATCAATATGCGGGATCGCGCGCGATGGGGCAGGTCATGCAATGTCCGCCGCCACGGCCGCGGCCAAGCTCGGAACCGGAGATCGTGATGACCTCGATGCCTGCCTTGCGCAAAAGTGTGTTGGTATGTGTGTTGCGGTCGTAGCCGACGACCACTCCAGGGGCGAGCGCAACCACATTGTTGCCGTCGTCCCACTGCTCGCGTTCGGCCTGGAACTCGTTGCCGCCTGTGCCGATGACATGAAGGTCATCAAGGCCCAACGCTTCCTTGTAGACATCAAACAGATGCGCTTCTTCGCACCTTACATCAACGGCCTGTTTGTCATCCCCGGGGCGCAGGCTGTAACAGGTGATTTCGTCGACCACCTCGCGGAAAGCCGTGACCTTGTCGTGATCAAGGCAGGAGAACACCGTGTCAAGGTGCATGGCCGCGCGGCTCTTTGGCATGGCGCAGGCGATCACCCGTTCAGCGCCTTTCTTGGCAAAGAGATTTTCTGCAACTTGTTGCACGGCCTGTCGCGTCGTGCGTTCGCCCATGCCGATCAGGACGACCCCATTGCCGATTGGCATGACGTCGCCGCCTTCCATGCTGGCGTGGCCGAAGTCCTCGTCGCTGTCACCCCACCAGATCTGGAAGTCCTCGTCTGCGAACATTGGATGGAATTTGTAGACCGCACGTTGATAGAGCGTTTCGGGCTTGCGCGCCGGCCAGAACATCGGATTGACCGTGACACCACCGTACATCCAGCACGATGAATCACGTTGAAACAGGGCATTCGGAATCGGATCCAGGAGGAACTCGGTCGATGCGATGGCCTGCTTTGCCAGGGGCGTCTGCATTTCCTGCGGAAGATCGTAAAGCGTAATACCGCCCATCAGCAGTCGGGCCAGCTTTTCGCCCGGCAGTTCGTCCAGCCATGGGCGCATGCCGCGGGCAAACCCGGGGCCGACCAGATTGTCGGTGATCCGCCGATCCAGCACGAAACGACGGCCTTCGGGAACCTTGTCGAGCATTTCGGCCAGAAGATCCTGGATGTCGTACACCTCGACATCATGGGCTTTCATCTTCAGCCGGAAATCGTCGTGATCGACACGCGCCTTGTGAACCCAGAGCACATCATCGAAGAGCAGGTCGTGACAGTTCCCGGGGGTCAGGCGTTCATGAGCCAGAGACGGCCGGGAGACCATGACCTTTCTGAGCTTGCCGATTTCCGAATGTACACCGAGCGCCGTCATATCAACCTCCAATGGCAGGATTGTGCGAGCTGGCAGATGCGTCGTTGCGCGCTTGTCGCCAGCGGATCAAGGCGTGGACCGGGACACCGGCTAGGAGCAGCAGAAAGCCGAAAAACACGACATCCGCGCCCGAGCCGTAGACCGCCCAGATGGAATAAAGAAAACCGACCGCGCCCAGTCCGACGATGCCGGCCAGACCGGGATCGTTCAGACTGTGTCCGCGCGCGACCCGGATCATGATCTCGGCGACGGCGCAAAACGCATAGGGAACCAGACTTGCCATGGTCGCAAGCAGGATGATGAAGGTGAAGGCTTCCACCAGTCCCTTGGAAAAATTCATGATTACGAGGCCGCTCGCCAGAAGGTTCGAAACCACAAGAGCGTTGGCGGGCGTTCCGCGATCGCTGACGCTGGCAAATTCTTCTGGAAAGACCCGGTCGAGCGCAGCGCCATAGGGCACCTGTCCGGACAAGAGCGTGAAGCCGTTCAAGGTGCCGAATGTCGAGATGATTGCGCCCAGCGCAATTAATACACCGCCAACGGGTCCCCACATTGCCATCGCCACATCGGCCAGCGGTGCAGAGGAGGCGGCCAGAAGGTCCTTGGGAAGAACGCCTATGGCGACCACTGTGACGGAGATATAGATCGCAGCAGCAAACAGAACGCCGATAATGGTCGCCCGCGGGATCGTGACTTCCGGCCGGTAGACGTTGCCGGACGGCACAGTCGCTGATTCCAGTCCGAGGTAGGCCCAAAGGGTCAGGGCAGCTGTCGCGGAAACAGCGGCATAGTCAGGCAGTGCCGACGTGTTGACGGGGGTGAAATGGCTTGTGTCCAGCCACGCCCACCCCAGAATGCCGAGCGCCAGCAGCGGCAGGACCTTCAAGACCGTTGTCAGCACCTGAACGAAGCCGGCACCCTCGATCCCGCGAATGTTTATCATCGTCAGGAACCAGATGGCCGTCAGAGCGACGCCCAGACCATAGAGGTTGTTCTCGCCGATGGCTGGCACCACGTAGCCGATGTATCCGACAAAGGCGACGGCCACGGCCGCATTCCCGGACCACAGCGCGATCCAGTAGCCCCAGGCAATCAGGAACCCGGCAAAGTCGCCGAAGGCTTCCCGTGTGTAGGCATAGGGACCGCCGGGCCGGCTGGTCAGTCGCGCCAGACGGCCAAAGATCAGGGCCAAAGCAATCGCGCCGCACGAGGTCAGCACCCAACCTGCGACGGAAATTGCGCCAAAGGGTGCCAGTGCCGCCGGCAACAGGAAGATGCCGGAGCCAATCATGTTGCCGACCACCAGTGCAATACAGGCAAACAAGCCGAGTTGACCGGGCCGTCGGCGTGCGGTCTCGTCGCTGCTCGGAGATGTTTGCATGCCGATTGGCTGGTTCATCGATCACTCATGAGTTTCAATTGCCGGTGCGTTTGATCGTTCGTCAGACAAGGTCTCAGATCCGCTCTCAGGCGCTTACGCTGAGAACGATCATGATCATCACCGCGAGGATCGCGAGCAGGGGCCAGGTGAAGCGCAACCATTTGTCGTAAGGCACACGCCCGATGGCGAGGCCGCCCATGACCACCGCGAAGGTCGGGTTGATCAGGTTCACCAGGCCATTGGCCGATTGATAGGCTGTCACCACCACATCGCGAGCGACATTGGAGAAATCTGCCAGCGGCGCCATGATCGGCATGGTCAGGACGGCGAGACCGGAGGACGAGGGCACGAAGAACGAAAGCGCAACCTCAAGCCAGAACATCACATTGATGAAGGCAATGGTCCCGAGGCCGTTGACCGCCTGTTCCGACCAGAAAAGGATCGTGTCGGTGATCTTGCCAGCATCCATCACGACCACGATGCCGCGCGCCACACCGATGATCAGGGCGACGCCCAGCAGGTCTTTCGCACCGTCGATGAAGGTGTCGACGAACTCATGTTCGCCCATACGCGCCACGAAGCCGACAAGGATCGCAGCCGCCAGGAACAGGGCAGACATCTCGCCCATCCACCAGCCGAGCACGGAAACGCCGTAGATCAGAAGTGCAAAGCTCAGCACGAAGATCGTCAGGACGATCTTGTGTGTGGTTGTAAACTCCAGCAGGCCTTCGTCATCGCCGCTCTTGAGAAAATGGGCGCGGTTCTTTTCGCGCATGTCTGCGACAAGGGAGTGAGACGGATCCGCCTTGACCGCCTCTGCGTAGCGCATCACCCAGAACACGCAGGTCAACCAGCCCAGAACAAGGATGATCGCGCGTGCAGCAATGCCGTCGGTGAAGGCGATGTCCGCAGCATTGGCCGCAATGACTGTCGCAAAGGGGTTGATGGTAGAGCCAAGTGTGCCGATGCCCGCGCCGAGCATGATGATTGCGACGCCTGTAAGGCTGTCGTAACCGGCACGGATCATCACCGGAATGATCAGGGCGTAAAAGGCGAGGGACTCTTCAGCCATGCCGTAGATTGTGCCGCCTGCCGCGAAAAAGGCCATGAGGATCGGGATCATCCACTTTTCCCGGCCTTGCAGGGCGATCATGACCTTCGCGATGCCTGCGTCTATCGCGCCCGTATGGGTCACGACCATCAAGAATCCGCCAATGATCAGGACGAAGACGGCAACATCAATGGCGTTTGCTTCGCCTGTTTCCGGATTGTAGAGGCCTGCTATCGGAGCCATGAAGACGTCGATGACGCCCTGCTGGTCGCCTTCCACGGTGTGGTAGGTGCCAGGAACCGGGACATCCCGTCCAAGGCTTTCACTGAAGGTTCGCTCATACTCGCCGGCGGGAATGATCCATGTTGCGGCCGCAACGAGAACAATAAGGGCAAAAAGGACCGTGAAGGCAGACGGAAATTGAAACTTACTCATGAAGCATCCCTCCCAGGTGACGCCAAGCGGGTTTGTCTTCAGTCAAAATTCGATAATCTTAATTCCCGCACTTTATAGTTGCTCAGTAATGGATATCGAAAATTGATCGATGTCAATTATGACCAGGAGATAATGACGTCTGAATGACTTGAAGGAAACTGTATCAGTAGGAATACCTGCGCAGATCTGAAAACATAAATCTATGGAATGCGACGTGAAACGCATTGATAAGGGTTACCTGCATCAAAGGGCTACCTATGGAGCCCTCGACTTGGTGATATGACCATAGAGTTGTGGAGGCGGCTTCAGATGGCTTTCTCACGATGCTGCTCGGCCAACCAGTCGCAGAACTGGAGGACCTCCCGACGCTTTTGCGCGTTGTCGTCAACGACCATGAAAAAGTTGCGTGACAGGGGAATTCTGTGGTCGAAGGGAGCAACGAGAACGCCTTGGGCGACGTAGTTCTCGATGAAGCTTTCCGACACGATTGCAGCGCCGGAACCTGCCGCAACCATCTGAAGCGCGATCACCGATGAGTCGACTTTCGTGCCGCCGATTTCCGGCAAGCCTTCGAGCCCGAAATGCCTCGCCATCAGGCTCCAGTCAGATTCGGAACCGATGATTTGCACCGCGTGGGCAGCGAGCGTCTCGAAGGACAGATTGTCGGAAAACGATGTTGCAAAATCGGGATGGCAGACCAGCTGTGCGAACCTGTGACCCAAATGCCGAATGTCCTGCTCAGCCCAGTCGCCGTGGCCAAACCGGATTTCAACATCGATGGCATCGTCCTCGATACGGTCCGTCCAGACAGCGGTCGTGAGCCGGATATCGATGTCGGGATGCGCGGCCTGGAAACCCTTCAGGAGGGGGGCGAGCACAAGCGCGGCATAGCTGATCGAGGCGCGTACGTGCACCGTTCGCTTGGCGTTGGAGGTGAACAATTCGCTTGTGGCGTCTTGCATCTCCGAAAAGGCCTTGCGGATCGGCTGAGCGTAGGCGTGTCCCATGTCGGTCAGCGCTACGCCGCGTGCCATGCGCCGAAAGAGCGGCGCGCCAAGGTGCTGCTCCAACAGTTTGATTTGTTGACTGACAGCCGCGGGCGTCAGGTTCAATTCCTCTGCCGCCGACGAGAAGCTGCTGTTGCGGGCGGCCGACTCGAAGGCTCGGAGCCAGGTAACGTGCGGGAGCTGTGACATGCCAATTCATCCTCATGGGGCCATCCAGACCCGTGCTGTCTTAGCTTTAAAATATTTATGGCCTCAGTAGTCAAAAGCATTGTTTGTGTTTGGGTGTCTAATTTTGCCTTCTGCCGTCAAGGACGTTTATAGAAACTTGGTGTCAGCAGGACGATCATGGAATTCGACTACATCGTCGTGGGGGCCGGTTCCGCCGGGTGTGTTCTGGCTGATCGACTGAGCAGATCTCCGGGGACAAGGGTCCTCGTGATCGAGGCTGGCGGTTCGGATGCCAGGTTCTGGATCAAGGTTCCACTTGGCTATGGCTTCACCTTCTCGGACCCGAAAGTGAACTGGTGCTACACCGCCGAGGCGGATGCGGGCATAAACGGTCGCGAAGCCTATTGGCCCCGGGGCAAAGTCGTTGGCGGATCGAGCTCGATCAATGCGATGGCCTATGTACGCGGCCTCAAGCAAGACTTTGACGACTGGGAAACTGCCGGAGCAAACGGCTGGGGTTGGGACACCGTCAGGCAGACCTATGAACGCGTCGAACACCATTGGGAAAACGGACGTGCCCGAGGTGAAGGGCCACTGCGGGTTTCCGATCTCAGCACTCGAATGCATCCCTTTTCAGAGACGTTCTTGAATGCTGCCAGAGACCTTGGTTGGAAAACGCCTGACGACATGAACGAAGGTAGCTGCGAGGGCCTGTCTTATTACCGCAGCACGGTGCGCAATGGTCTCCGGCGCTCCGCCGCTGATGCTTTTTTACGGCCGGCACTGAAGCGCGGGAACGTTCAGCTCCTCAAAAATGCTCTGGTCGAGAAGCTGACGTTTTCGGGAACACGGGCAACCGGTGTCCAGTACCGCATTGGAGATCAGCGACATGTCGCAACCTGCAAGGGCGAAGTGATCGTCAGCGCGGGCGCCGTGAACTCGCCTCAGCTGCTTCAGCTCTCCGGCCTGGGGCCAGCCGATCTCCTGAAAACACATGGGATCGATGTGGTTCAAAACCTTGGGCAGGTCGGAAAGGGGATGCAGGACCATCTGGCCATCACCCACCATTTTGCCGCAAACAGGCCGACCCTGAATGACCGACTTGGGACACCGTTCGGCCGCATGATGGTTGGCTTGCAATATCTGTTGACCCGAAACGGCCCGTTGAGCGTCCCGACCAATCAGGTCGGTGGCTTCATTCGCTCGGATGAAAGTCAGGGTGCTCCCGACATGCAGATCTACTGCAATCCGGTTTCGAGCTCTACACGCGCCAGCGGCGTTCCTCAGGTCGACAGGGAATCCGGTTTTATACTATGTGTTCAGCCATGCCGGCCAACGAGCCGGGGAGAGGTCACCATTCGCTCAAACGATCCGGGGGTTGCTCCGCGGATCCAGCCCAATTCGCTTTCGACGGAATTTGATCGTGAAGACGCTGTTCGAGCAGGACGCCTGCTGCAGGTGCTAGCTAGTGCGCCGGCCATCACACGGGTTACGCAGTCTGCGAAGGAACCGGATATTTCAAAGATGGACGATACAGCC
Organism: Roseibium sp.; assembly: GCF_039982295.1. GTDB lineage: Bacteria > Pseudomonadota > Alphaproteobacteria > Rhizobiales > Stappiaceae > Roseibium. The sequence continues at coordinate 5,639 of NZ_JBDWYP010000092.1, read as the reverse complement.
CTGCTTGAGAATTTTCGTGAACGTGCCCTGACCAATTTTCATCCGACCTGCACCTGCCGGATGGGGCATGACGCGGGTGAATCGGTGCTTGACGCGCGGCTCAAGGTTCATGGCACGCAGGGGCTCCGCGTTGTGGACGCGTCGGCCTTTCCAAATGTGACCTCGGGTAACACCAATGCCCCCACGATCATGCTGGCCATGAGGGCCGCAGATCTAATTCTGGAAGATCAGGCAGCGCACTCACGCCAAGCCTGACAACCCAAACTGGAAACGCCATGAAACTGGAAAAAATCGAAACCTTCGTTGTCGGCAACCCGCCGCCACGCCATGGAGGCCGCTATTTCATTTTCGTTCGGCTGACAACGGCTTGCGGCATTTCCGGCCTTGGCGAGATTTACAACGCGACCTTCGGACCCGATCTTTGTGCGGCGATGGCCGAGGATGTTTTCGAGCGTCAGTTTGCGGGCAATGATCCCCATCATATCGAGAAGCTCTGGCGACGCACTTATGGCGCGGGGTTTACCCAGAGACCTGATGTGACGGTCATGGGTGTTCTGAGCGGGCTCGAGATGGCCTGTTGGGATATCGTCGGCAAGGCGGCGAACAAGCCAGTCTACGAGCTTCTAGGTGGCAAGGTCCACGACAAGCTGCGCAGCTACACGTATCTCTATCCGCCAGAAGGGGATGTTTACCCCGATCCGGACAAACCGAATGTCTACAACGACGCGGACCTGGCCGCCGAGGTCGCTGTCGAGATGGTTCGCAAAGGCTTCACGGCGGTCAAATTCGATCCGGCAGGCCCATATTCAGTCTATGACGGTCATCAGCCGCGTCTTGAAGACCTTGAGCTCAGCGAACAATTTTGCAAACGCATCCGGGAAGCTGTCGGAACCAAGGCAGACCTTTTGTTCGGCACCCATGGCCAGTTCACGGTTTCCGGCGCAAAGCGCATGGCGCGGCGGCTGGAGAAATATGACCCGCTCTGGTTCGAAGAGCCGACGACCCCAGAAAACCCGTCTGATATGGCGGAAATTGCGGGCTACACGGCGATTCCCATCGCGGCAGGTGAGCGTCTTTGCACCAAGCATGAATTCGCGCGGGTTCTTGAAGCGGGTGCCGCGTCTATCCTCCAGATGAATCTGGGGCGTGTCGGCGGCATTCTGGAAGCCAAGAAGATTGCCTCAATGGCTGAAACGCGGCAGGCGCAGATTGCACCTCACCTGTATTGCGGGCCTGTCGTTGCCGCGGCCAACATCCAGATTGCAACGTGCAGCCCCAACTTCCTGATCCTGGAAAGCATTGGAACCTTCGACGGCGCCTACATGTCTGTCTTGTCATCAAAAATCCAGTGGGAAGACGGATACATCATTCCGCCCACGGAGCCCGGTTTGGGTGTCGAGTTGAACGACGATGTGATCGCCGCAAATCCCTATACAGGCACCGAGCTGCATCTCGGGATGGCACAGGAACAAGTCGTGCCTTGACGCCGTTAAGACGAGATACAAAAGGAAAACACATGAAGACTCTGAACAGGTTTTATATGGACGGGGCTTGGGTCGAACCGGCCTCAACCGCAACAATGCCGATCATGAACCCGGCAACCAACAGCCAGATCGGCACCCTGACACTTGGCAATGAAGAAGATGTTCAGCGCGCAGTTGCTGCCGCAAAGCGTGCCTTCGAGACATTCTCGCTGACCAGCAAGGCCGAACGGCTTGCGCTTCTGGAGCGGCTTCTTGACGTGACGCGGGCTCGCATGGAAGATCTGGCTCAGGCGATCACCTCGGAAATGGGCGCACCGATCACGATGTCGCGCGAATCCCAGGCAGATTGTGGTGCCGGTCACCTTGAAGGTTTCATTGCGGCCCTGAAGAGCCAGGAAGAGCGCGAGACCCTGCCGAACGGCGATATTCTGACTCGCGAGCCGATTGGACCTTGCGGGCTGATCACGCCCTGGAACTGGCCGATCAACCAGATTGCCCTGAAGGTTATCCCGGCTTTGGCAGCAGGCGCGACCTGTGTCCTCAAGCCGTCGGAACACACACCGCTTTCCGCCACGATTTATGCCGAAATCGTTCATGAAGCCGGTTATCCGGCCGGTGTTTTCAACCTGGTTCACGGCGATGGCCCAACTGTCGGCGCGGCCATGTCCCAACATCCAGACCTGAACATGATGTCCTTCACAGGCTCGACGCGCGCAGGTGCATTGGTCAGCAAGGATGCTGCGGCAACAGTCAAGCGCGTGACCCTGGAGCTGGGCGGAAAATCACCGAACCTCGTCTTTGCCGACAGCGACCTGCTTGCGCGTGTTGCTGAAGGCGTTGCGACATGCTTCTACAACACGGGCCAGTCCTGTGATGCGCCGACGCGTATGCTCGTCGAACGCTCTTGTTACGACGAAGCGATCGCTCTGGCAGAAGCGGCCGGACAGGCCCAGGAAGTTGGTCTGCCGTCGAAGGAAGGCGACCATATCGGCCCATTGTTCGACAAGATCCAGTATGACCGCGTTCAAGCCATGATCCAGAGCGGGATCGATGAAGGCGCCCGCGTTCTTGTTGGTGGGCTTGGCAAACCTGAAGGACTTGAGGATGGGTGGTTCGTCAAGCCGACGATCTTCGTCGATGTGTCGCCCGAGATGCGCATTGTCCGCGAAGAAATCTTTGGTCCGGTTCTGGTGATCATGCCCTTCGACACCGAAGAGGACGCCATTCGCATGGCAAATGACACGGAATACGGACTGGCAGCCTATATCCAGACCGGCGACCCGGAACGGGCAGAACGGGTGGTGCGCCGCCTGCGCGCAGGCGGTATCCACATTAATGGCCGCAATGCGGACTATGGATCACCGTTTGGTGGCTTCAAACGCTCCGGAAACGGTCGCGAGGGCGGTCTTTTCGGGCTCGAGGATTACCAGGAACTCAAGGTTCGCCCGCCCTTCGCGAATTGATGCCGAGAAGGGCCGCGTCAGCGGCCCTTCGGAACCACTTCGTAGCCAGGCTCTTCCGGCTCGTCGTCGGTCATTTCCGCCGGGAAGCCCGGTGCAAGGACCTGTAGTCCGGTTGCGTCTTCAAGGCGGCGGATGATGTTGGGGGACAGTTCCCGTTCGCCGTAGCGCTCGATCCCGTCGTTGAAGATGTCGATCATCACCGGATTGATGTCGAGGGCAACGCCCGCGCGATCAGCAACGCTCTGGAACAGGCCGATGTCCTTCTTCACCAAGTCCATGGTGAAAGAGATGTCGCGCGATCCGTTCAGGATCACCTGGCTCTCTGTCTCGTGAGAGAAGCTGTTGCCCGAGGAAATACGGATCGCCTCATAGGCGGTGTTGAGATCCATCCCGGCAGCCTTGCAGGTGATCAGTGCTTCACAGCTTGCAAGCAGGTGAGCGGTGGCCAGATAGTTGGTCACGACCTTCAAGACAGACGCGGTCCCAAGATCACCGGTGTGCAGGATCCGCCGCCCCATCAGGGTGAGTGTCGGCAGGATCTGTTCGAAAGTCGCCCGGTCGCAGCCAGCGAAAATCGCGATGTTGCCGGTGTCCGCGCGGTGACAGCCGCCAGATACTGGGCAATCAACCGCCGCACCGCCGCGCTCAATCACCAAAGCGCCCAGACGCTGGACTTCTTCCTGGTCCGTGGTGGACATTTCCATCCAGATCTTGCCCTCGGTGACGAACGGCAACATTTCCTGCATGACAGCGTCGGAGGCGGCAGGTGAGGGAAGGCATGTGATCACCGCGTCACAATCACGCATCAGCTGGGCGGCACTTTCGGCCGCTTTGGCGCCTCGACCGACAAATTCCTGAACCAGGGCCGGATTGAGATCGTGGACCGTGAGATCCACACCATTGCGCAAAAGGCTGCCGCTGAGTTTTCCACCAACGTTGCCCAGCCCCACAAAACCTATCTTCATTGACTTAATTCCCTCAGGACTCTGACGTTTTGATTGAGTTCAATGCCTAGATTTCAGCTTTTCCGACAAAGCGAAAACAATGGTTTTGCGCCCTGAGGCCAAACCTCATTTAAGGCTCGGCTGACCTCGTTGCTTAGATACAAAAACGCATCCCCGCCGGGACAGGGATGCTTCGGTTTCAAATGCAGCAGGCAGACGACCTCATGCCGAGCCGTACACCGTGTTTCAGCCAGGTCCACGATGGTCGTCGCAGTGTTCGCACCCATGGTGATTTCGACCAAAGCTGCGGTGACTGCTTGGTACTTGACCATCTGGAAATTGCGCGGCGTAGAGCTCCAGATTTCACGTCAGGTGAAACCTGTTTGCAGCGCCATCAGAATGCCAGCTTGAAGCCGAGCTGAAGGCCGTAGCTTTCATAATCCTGGACCCCGATGCCATCATAGTAGGCGTCCAGCAGAAAGTCGCCGCCGTTTGACAAGATGTAATTGGCGCCCATCATGACCTTGGCGCGCCCGCCGTCATACGTCGGCACGACCAGTGCGGCATTGCCGGAGCCTTGGGTCGAGGAGCCAATCATTGAAAATCCTCCCATCAGTTCCAGACTTGCGCTGTCCGTCGGCAAACCGACCTGATGCCTGACATCGAGGCCAAGTTCGCCCTGGAACAATTGAAGCCCCTGTTCCGGAATGACATTGCCAAAGCTGTCGCTATAAGCCTCCTGATCGTCGCTCGTGTAGGATAGTTTAACTGACGGCGTGACGAGCGTTCTTTCAAAGCCTATCTCACCAGAGACCTTGAGCTGCGCCAGGATGCGCTCGGTCTCGAAACTGTCCGTATAGGTGCCCAAAGGAGAGATGTCGTTTGATGTCTGTCCGTAGAGCAGCCGCCCTTCCAGGAACAGGGGCTGGTCGGGCAGGCGGGCAACGGCATAGGGACCGGCAAGCCAGCCGTAACCATTTATCCGCGCAGCCTCATCAGTCTGGCTCAGATAGTCGAACTCGACCATTCCGCCAATCAGCAGCGTGGAAGATACCCTGAAATGGTGGCCGATTGCTCCGAAAACATACTGCGACTTTGCAGTATCCTCCCGGGTCCAAGACCCGTTTAGTCTTGTCCAGAGGCCACTATCTGAGCCGGGCTGACTTGCGAAGTCGAATGTGCCATTCAGGCTTGTCATGGCGAAGTCAAAGGAGCCTTGAGTGCCTCCAGACAGGAACCCGGTAAGGTCTGGCTGGCTGGAAAGCAGTTGGCTTGCCCTTGTCTGCATGAATTGCGCAATAATTTTCTGCGTTTGCTCGACAATTTCATTGGCAATGGAAAGTGTGTTCGAAGCAGTATTGGCATTTCCAGACGGGTCTGATGCGGCGCCCGCCGGGATGGAGACTTCCAGATCTCCTCGCCCCGTTGCGGCAACCCTTGCGACATAATCCGCCCCGCTGCCCTGCAAGTTCGTGACTGCACCGTTGGCCACGGTGAAATCGCTCATTTCAAACCCGGTGACATCTTCGGAAAAGGTGACGGATATACTGACCGTCTCCGGCCCGGTCACACTTTTCGTGGAGGTCGAGATGCTGACTGTTGGGGCGGTGGTGTCATAGGTCGACGTTACCTCGTTTGAGGCAGCAGTGTTCGTATTTCCAACGGCGTCGCTGAATGTGCCAGCCGCTACCGACAAAGCAACCCGCCCATCCGCAACAGGTGTCAGCGTCGCAGTATAGCTGGTGCCG
>NZ_JBDWYP010000091.1:0-257525 GCF_039982295.1 Roseibium sp. | reverse complement strand
GGGTCGGCGATGATTGCCTCGGGCGCACAGGCTGATGTTGCAGCTACGAGTTTCAGGAACGTGGGCAAGGCGCTTGCGCGCGGGGAATCGGCCACCAAACGGCAGAACAAGGCTTTCAGCGCGCTCGGGCTTTCCGCCACCGATGTTGCCAAACGGCTCCAGCAGGACGCCGTTGGCACATTGCATGACGTGATCGCTCGCATCCGCGCCTTGCCCCGAGAAATGAGGGCCTCGACCATCTCCGATCTGTTCGGTGATGAGGCCCGGGCGGTCATGCCCCTGATCGAGAACGCAGGCCTTTTGAAAGAAGCGCTCGGCCAGGTCGCAGATGAGACCAACTATCTCGGATCTGCTCAAAAGGAATTCGAGGTTCGCTCCGAGACCTTTGCCGCTAACCTGCAGCTGTTCAAGAACCGGCTTGATGAGCTTGCGATTTCTCTCGGCAACGCCTTGCTGCCCGCACTTTCCTCGATCATGGCGGTGATACAGCCCCTGATCTCAACGCTTGCAGAGCTTGCGTCCGCCAATCCGCAGGTGACAGCAAGTGTCGCCGGGCTTGCAGCTGGCGTGATCGCCCTCCGCGTTGCCGCGATCGGGGCGCGTTTCGCCTTCATGTTTTTGAAGGGCGGTGTGCTGGATGCAGCTGTCGGACTTTCCCGCTCTGTCGGGTTGCTGTCCAGTGGCGCGGCCGGGCTGGCAAACTTTGCTCGTATGGCCCGCAGGGTTGGCCTGTCCATGACGGTTCTGTCGATGACGGGCGGTACCGGGATCTTCGCCGCCCTTGTCTCCGGGGCAACGGCAGCAGCTGCAGCGGTCGCAGGACTGACGGCGCCGATCTGGGGTGCGGTCGCGGCCGCCGCCGGCCTGGGGCTTGCGATCTATAATTATTGGGAGCCAATCGCGGAGTTCGTTACCGGATTTGCCTCGGCAATTACAGGGGCTCTTGCGCCTGCCATGAATGCCCTGACCAGTTTCGCCGCCGATGTGACGGCCGCTGCAGCTTCCTGGGCAGGTGAAAAGCTGATCGATGTTGCAAGCTGGCTGGGCTTCGATGAGGCAAGCGTGCGCGGATCTCTGGCAAACGCACAAGCTGTTCTTTCAAGTTCGCTTGATAGCATCGTCGAGATTGTCATGTCCGTTCCCTCCAGAGTTGGGGGCTGGGTTTCAGACCTCTTCACGATGAATGATTACTCGGATGAAGCGGAAGCCGAATTTAGAAGCGCTGGAGCGCGGGTTGGCCAAGCTCTGGTCAACGGTATCAAATCCGCCTTCGAGACGCTGTGGCAGTGGCTAAAAGCCATCCCTGGCCGGATTGTAGATGCGATCGGCAATGTCGATCTCTCAGGGCTTATTTCCTGGCCATCCATGCCGTCCTGGCTCGGTGGGGGAAGTGCGCCGGCAGTCGCGGGCAAATCTGCGCTCGATGGCGCGCGCGCAGCTGGTGGGCCGATCGTTGCCGGTCGAACCTACCGGATCAATGAAAAAGGCGACGAACTGATCACCGCAAGCCGCAACGCCTATGTCCACGATCATCAAAGAAGCAAGAAGATGGTCGGCGGAATGGCTGCAGCTGGGATGGCGGCCTCGATCGCGTTCGGTGACATCAACGTCAATCTCCATGGCGTTCTGGACCCTGAGGCCATTGCAGAGGCCGTCGGGCAAGAGATCCGCAATCGCCTGTCTGGTTTACAGGCCGATGACGGCTGGTCCGTGTCCTAAAGAGGGGAATTGCCAGTGCTCTACATGCTTGGTGCTGTCACGGTAGATACCGCGCCGTTTTCGGCGGATGAATTTTCGCGCTCCGCATCTGCGGACTTCGCGGAAAAGCCGGTCATCGGCAGCTTGAAGCCGTCCGAGTTCATGGGTGAAGGTCAGGAGCAACTGTCACTTTCCGGCCAGCTGCTTCCCTCCCGGATCGGCGGGTTGACCGAGCTTGAGACCCTTGACGAGATGCGCCGCAAGGGTGCCCGTTTTCCGGTGCTACGCGGTGACGGCACAAGGCTTGGCACCTATGCGCTGACCCAGATTTCAGAGGACCACAGCTCTATGATGCGCGACGGTGTCGGCTTCATCATTCGCTATCGCCTTCAAATGCGAAAGGTTCAGTCCGACGAGGGGTCTGGTCAGCAGACCGTCAGCGGGATCCTAAGCCTATTCGATGCTTTGCTGAGTGGGAGCTGACATGCCCGAAACCATCACCATCCGGGGCGATAACTTGACCCTCGATCTGCTTCTGTGGCGCCGCCACGGCGTGCGCGGCCGGGAGCTAATGGAGCAGGCACTGACCTTAAATCCGGATCTGGCAGCGGTTGGTCCAATCTTGCCCTTGGGAACCCAGATCACCTTACCGGACCTGCCGGAGCAGACCACTGCGGCGCGCCAGGTCGTGACCCTGTTTGGATAGATCATGACCGAGGCACTTTGGAAAACCGAATGGCAGGTCGAGGTCGATGGCCAGGACATGACGTCAGGCATGCGGCCCTATCTGACGGACATCAGTGTCACGGATGAGGCGGGAGCTGCCTCGGACCGGTGTTCACTGACCTTTGACGACACGGATGGCGTCCTGAAAATGCCAACGCCGGGCGGTTCTGTGCGGGTGCGGCTGAACGGAGTTCAGGTGTTTTCGGGTGTTCTGGAGGCTCCTCGGTCGACCGGCTCAAGGGGAGGGGGGCGGAAGCTCTCGGTCAGCGCCAAGGGCTTTGATCCTGCCGGCAAGGCGAAGGAACCACAGGCGCTCCACCAGGATGATGGCACGGTCGGCGGGTTTTTGAAAAAGCTTGGAGAGCGTGCCGGAATTGACGTCGAAGTCGGCCCGGAACTCGCAAGCGTCGCCCGAGATTACCTCGTCGCCGACCACGAAAGCCTGCTGCACGTCGGCGAGCGCCTCGCCCGGGAGTTGGGCGGCACCTTCAAGCTGCGCGATGGCAACCGGGCGGTCCTCATCAAACGGGGTCTGGATCATGCCTTGCCAGCTGTCACTTGCCGGTTCGCAGGAGAGAGCGCCAATGGCATCTCCTGGAGCATTTCTCCGGTGACCGGGCGCAAGACCTTCAAGTCGGTCAAGGTGCGCTACTTCGATCGGGAGACGGCGGACTTCCATGAGGAGGAAGTGGCCGTCGAACAGGATCGTGACGGACCTGACACGGTCAACCGTGTCCGGACGACCGCGGCCGACAAGCAGCAGGCAGCGGAGATCGCCGGGGCTCGCAGCGAAGAGATCCGCCGCGAAGGCGGAGAGGGGACTGTAACACTTGATCTGGCGCCTGAAGCACAGGCGGAGGGTGTGTGCATGGTTTCTGGAGCGCGGCCTGGGATCAATGGCAGCTACCGCATTGTTTCGGTGACCCATAGGGCCAGCCGGTCCAGCGGAGCAACGACCACTCTGTCGCTGAAACAGCCGGGTGATGGTGCTGGTTTAGACGACCGATAACACAACATCAGAATTTGACGAAAGAACCGCCCTTTGAGGCGGTTTTTTCATGCGCGGAAGACCGGTGCGAACGCCGGTATTGAGAAAGGAACGGACTATGAGCTTTATTTCTGATTGGCGACGCGTGGCAGCTGTCTCCCTGTCATTCTGGATGCAGGTCGCGGGGCTTCTGGTTCTGATTTTACCGGAAATCTGGTTTGCACTGACGGGGCAGGATTATGATCCTGTGTTCACCTGGTGGACGGGAGTCCTGCTGCTATTGGCCGGATTGATCGGACGGCTCTGGAAGCAAGGTGTATCCAGTTTTCTGGAGTGGCTGCGCATTGTCGGCGTGCTGGTGGTTTGCGCCTTGCTTGCGTTGTTGTTCACGGCCCAAGCCAAGGCAGGACCGGTGTCAGAGGCGGAAACCCTCCGCATCGCCGTTCCATTCATTGCCAAGGAAGAAGGCAAGCGCAACAAGGCATATGCAGACATCGTCCGCGTGCCGACCATCTGTTACGGCTCGACCCGTGGCGTGCGCCTCGGGATGGTCATGACCGATGCGCAATGTCTTGCTTTGTTGCGCGATGAAGTCGCGGAATATCGCGAGGGCTTGCATGGGTATTTCAGCCAGGCGACCCGTTCCAGCCGTCTGACTGCGAAGCGGGATACGGCCTATACGTCGACGGCTTTCAATTGCGGCATTCGGGCGATCGGCCGCAGCACTGCAACCCGGCGTCTGAACGCCGGGGACATTCGCGGTGGATGTACTGCCTTGACCTGGTGGAACAAGGCTGGCGGGCGCGTGATCCGTGGGCTGGTCAATCGGCGGGCGCGTGAAAAGGCGCTCTGTCTCGCCGGGTTGAAATGATGTTGGGCTGGTTGCTGGCAGGGCTTGCCTGGCTGTCTGACCTGATCGGCTTCGGTCTTACCGTGTTGCTGGCCTATGGCGGGCTTGCAGGGGCGACCGTCGTCTTTGCCTCCCGGCTTGATCCGCGAATGCCCAAAACACTCTCCACCGTCGTCTCTGTGGCTTTGCTCTGTGTGTCGGTCTGGAACTTTTCTGCCATCCATCATGACCGCCGGGTTGAAGTCGACCGTTTGCAAGGCGTGGTCGCTGCAATGGCAAAGCAAGCGGCCGAGTGGCGCAAGGAGGCGAAGCATCAGCAAGAGCTGGCGGCTGAGCGGCTTGAAAACAACGCGCAACTTCAGGGACAAATTGATGACTATGACGATGCTCTGGCCACCGGCACGGTGGGGGCTTGCGATACTGATGATGAGTATCTCCGCCGGATGCGCGCAATACGGTTCGATTGAACCGCACCCGATACCACTTCCTGCGCCTCAAGCCGATCTAACGGTGCCTTGCAGAGATCCTGGCCTGACCGGTGACAAGGGCAGGGATGCTTTGCGCCACAGGGCTGCGCTAGTTGCCTGCGAGGGCAAGCGAGCGGGCTGGCAAAACCTTTATGAAACTGTGAGCGAAGCGAGGATGAAATGAAGTCATTTTTGGATTGGGCTTTGGAATTGCCACTTCCAAAAATTGCTGTCATCGGGGCCTTTGCAATCGTCGGTGCGGTCTTGCCAACGGACCTCAAGCCCAAGCAGCGGGTTGCAACGTTTTTTATCGGGTTTCTTGCGGCTCTGGTGTTCGGAGATCCCCTTCGCAGCGTCATGGGATTGCCGGAAACTTGGGCCTACGGCATGGCCGGTGTGCTGGCTATGACGGGTCGGAATATTGCTGTTTTCGTGATCCGTATATCACGGGATCCAGCGGCCTTCGCACGGACCGCTCTCGAGATCTGGCGTGGGGGCAAGCCGGGCTAGGGTGGGGCTACTAGCGGGCATCTGAATTTCGAGACAAAGCGAAGTTCGGAGGTTGACTGTTCTTATTTTGTTCTCAATATGCTCAGTCAAAAATTTGAAAGGCTGTCAAATGGGAAAAACCCACGTCAACCACCGGGTTGTTATTCGGAATCAAGACGATGACATCGTCCTGGACGAAAGCTGCGCAAGCTTCGCTGTCGCCAAGCCCTTATACGACCAGCGACGTGGGGAATTGCTTGCTGGCGAGACCATCACCCTCCAGCACGGCGCTCGCGTGATCTTTAAGGACTGAGGGTTGCTGGGAATAAGGGGGCAATCTGACAGTTGGCTTCTGGGCAATAGATCCACTTAAGGTGCCAATCGCCTAGCCGCGGCGCGAAGGTTCCTTTGGGGCTGGGATTGGACCGGCGACTTGCGGTCTATACTCGCTGGAAGCTGACAATCACCCCTAGTTTTCATGTGGTTGCTTCCCGCCGAAGTCAACTTCAGCAGATGACATCAACTGCCTGGACGCAACGCGCCCTCACGTCGGTCGTTCGCCGCATTGAAGGCTGCGCTGCGAAAGCAGAGGTTCGTTTGAGGCGCAGCAAATTCTCAAGAGGGCGGAAAGCGGGCATTCGCTGCTGGTGCGAACAGACTATGTCAGGCCAGCATAAGCGGTCATTAGCAACTGACGAGCCCCAATCGACCGGTCCAGGTTGACTGTTAATGCATCGTCAGCCTGGCCTGCTCCCCGTGTTTGGACCACCCGGCTGGCAATTTTCCGAGTGTTAAGGCTCAGGGCGGAAAAGCCGCCTTTGGGCCGTTCATCAGCGAGACTGGCGGTTTATTGCCGATTGCGCTGTGGGGACGGACTTCGTTGTAGTCTCTACGCCATTCCTCCATTTTGGACCGGGCGTCGTCAAGGCTCATGAACCAGTGCGTGTTCAAACATTCCGCTCGGAACTTGCCATTGAAGCTCTCGATAAAGGCGTTATCCGTTGGTTTTCCAGGTCGAGAGAAGTCAAGGATAACGTCCTTCTGATACGCCCACAAATCCAGATCGCGCGAGATGAATTCCGATCCTTGATCGACGCGGATCGACTTGGGGTAGCCGATTTTCCGACATACCTGTTCAAGTGTCTGAACCACGTCTTCTCCGCGGTAGCTGAAGCGAGGGTCGGTGGCGGGTGAGAACCGCGAGAACGTGTCCACGATGGTCAGGATCCTGATCTTGCGGCCCGTCACCAATTGATCATGCACGAAGTCCATTGCCCATGTTTCATTGCTGTGCGTCGCCTCCATGCGATCCTCCCGCAGTTTCGCTTTCACACGACGTTTGGGCGTTTTGTTTCGCAATTGAAGGCCCATCTCATTGTAGAGCCTGTAGATCCGCTTCGCGTTTACTGGCCAGCCTTCCCGCCGCAACAGGACATGAATGCGCCTGTAGCCATAGCGCAAACGTGTCTGTGCGATCTCCTTGATCCGCTTCTTGAGTTCGGCCTGATCATCGCCACAAGGTCGATAGTGGTAGCTCGATCTCTGGGCTTGCAGAACGCCGCAAGCACGACGAATGCTGACACCCCAGATCGCTCGCAGATCATCAACCAGTTCCCGGCGACGAGCAGGCCTTAGAGCTTTCGTTTGAGAACGTCCCGCAACATCGCCTTGTCCAACGAGAGATCAGCCACCAGCCGCTTTAGCCTGGCATTCTCTTCATCGAGCATCTTCAGACGCTTCATCTCAGAAGGCATCAAACCAGCGTACTTTTTGCGCCAGTTGTAAAACGTCGCCTCAGCGATCCCGGCCTTCCGGCATACTTCGGCGATACTCGTGCCATCTTCAACCTGCTTTAGCACAAACGCTATCTGCGCATCTGTGAACTTGCTCTTCTTCATGGAACTCTCCTTCTCCCGCACTCGGGATCATAAATGGAAAATTCCAGCTAAAAATGGTCCATTTTTCTGGGAGCAGGTCAAGCCTCTGGTCTATTGGGACGTTACTTTTCGGGGGGAGGGTAGAACATCGTGCTAGGAAACGAGAGCTTCAATTGTATAGTCTACCAAAACGTGTGGAGCGGTGATGCGTAAGACAAAGATTGATGAGATTAGCCTTGGCGCAAATGATTTGGCCACAACGGCAACTGAGTTGCTTGAATTCTTTAACAGCCCTGGAGAAGATGGGTCGCCCACTTTCAACGTCTCCAAAGCGATTCATGGAACAGACATCTCATACGCTGATTGTGTGAGCCGTATTGCGTCCATAGCCGAGATTGCGGACAAATTTGGAAACTCTAAACACTTCTTGATGGTCCCAGCCAATAGAATAACTCAGCTCAAGCAGAGAATTGACGAAACCCAGAAACACCTAGACACATTGAGAAACGAGTTCCGACAGACAATAAAAGGTGGAGGCGGGTTTCAGCTATTTAATTATGACAACTTTCACCTTCAAACGACCAACGGACAAAACCACGACTTCAAAAGTCACTTTAAAAATTTCAGTGACAGCACAGAAACACTACTGGATGTGTTTTATTTGGTTTTGACTGTCCTTAGGCCAACTCGTTCCACTTACAGTTTTCAAGCGGCGGCAAATGCCCTGTCATCCCTGATCGAGACATCCAGCGAACAAATCCACAACCTTCGTGAAGAAAACAAGGCATTAAGGCAGGCAGTTGCAGCGGCCACAAATCAGGCCTCAGCCGCAGAAGCCCAAGCTAAAAAGGCCAAGGAAGCCGCTGAGGAAACAAGCCGCATAAGGGATGAGGGTGCTAAGGATAGGAAGACCATAGGCGAGTATCTCGCTGACGCCACCGAAAAGAAAACCGCCATTGAGACTGCGCACACCGAAGCATCTTCACTGGAAGGTGGGGTGGAAGAGTATAAGGAGAAGTTCAAATCATTCGACCGACAGCTCGAAAGCCGGAATAACGACTTTTCGCAGGGAAAAGAGAGACAGGAAAAACTGTTTGCGAACTTTGAAGAGAAAAAGCAATCGGCGGAAAGCCTACTCGAGCAAATTGAGGGACTACTACCGGGCGCAACAAGCGCTGGCCTCGCCACAGCGTACAACAACAGAAGGGTCCAAGCCGAAAAAAGCGCTAAACTTTACTCGTGGACATTTTTTATTGGAATCGTTGTACTCGCGGTTTCAGCGGCAGCAACAGTTACGCAAACGTTAAGCCTTTGGCCCTTCGCCTGGGAGTTCATCAGGATCGAAAGCGCCAAAGAGTACCTGGACAAAATCTTGTTTAAGCTGCCTCTCGTGATACCTGTTTTGTGGGCAACGTTGACAGTTTCGAAACGCCGCAGCGAAATGCAGCGTTTGGCAGAGGAGTATGCGCATAAAGAAGCTCTGGCTCAGTCTTACGAAGGATTCAAACAGCAAATTGTTGAGTTGGGCAAAGACGATGACGCGCTACTTCGAAACCTCCTCGAAGTGGTACTAAAAGCGATTTCAATCAATGCTGCCAAAACCCTAGAAGGTAAGCATGGCGAAAAAATGCCAGTTCAAGAAGTAATCGAAGAAACAATCAAAAATTCACTTAGAGGTTAGCCTGTACCCGCTCAAGTGATGCAAGCGCCGCGAACGACAGGTTCGGTGGGCCGCACTGCAACAAAGGCCGTGGTGAGCCAACGATCGCCATGGGCCGTTTGTGTCGACCAGGCACCAGCCCAGGTCATTATCGGAATGCTGTACCGCGGCAAGTCCGCTTCGAGCCCAAAGTGGATATAAAGGAAATTGCTTGCGCTGTAGAATTCCTCTTTAGCACCTACCATAACTTCAAGATCACAATGCTTGTAACTATTGACGGCAAGACTAGCAAAACCGATCCCGTTGCGTAAAATAGAAACACTGCGATCCTCGTAAGACCCTGTGTATAATCTAGAGCACGGTGCTCAAGGTAAAAGACGTCGTTTGGATGCGCGACGGATTCGTCCAATAGTTGTTTTTGGAGGATTTTTACTACTCGATTACCCGAGTATGCAGTTTCAAGTATTTCGTCAGTTAAAATATAGCCTGAACCAGATCTAAAGCTTTCCTCAAATAGGCTACCGGCCAGTTCGGAGTCTTCTTGCGATAAATCTATCGCCAGATATAGGCTTTCGACAAACCGGTGCAGATCGGCGTTCACGTCATAGGGAAAGCCAATTCTTGTGGAACTAAATAAAGGGCTCCGTTCTTCGCCATGTAAGTTATCGAAATACATCTCGATGACCTTCTCAAAGCTTACAATGACAAGGCTGGGCGTCTTGATGGTGCCCATCGCTGAGATATAACTTTCGACGACCGGAAACCGCCGTATCTGAGGTGGTGCTGCGACGTTAAAGAGGGCCACCCCGCTACCAAAAAAAAGCAGTCCAAAATATAGAAAGTAGAGGTTCCTGGAGTACAAGAAGGTCCAGAAGTCAGCGGTTTCGTTCCCCAATGCTGCAGGTAGTATCGTAGAAAAATAATCGGAAAGCGTCGTGTTAAAGACAATCAGATAACCTACAAAAGGCATAATGACAGTAAGCTGCGCAATGCGTGAGTTTCCAATGCTAGAGAGCGCAGACCAGTTGATTGCTGTCCCGAAGCGATAGAACGAGAGTGACATTGGTTGAACTAACCATCTATTAAGAAACGCTCTGACCCAAACCCACAAATGCGGCTCCCTTTACCCTGATTTCCAATCTATAAATCGTTTATGGCATATCCGACAAATTATATGCGGTCTTCGGATCGCATCGCGGTCGCTTTGCCCGCGAAGCAGACATTCATGCATAATGAGTTCGCGGCTGGTTTCGGCCCGTTCCTGCCGTTCGCCAGCTCGGATGATGCCAACGTGATGTTTCCCAAAAGCTGTCGTTCCTGCGCCTCGCAGAATCTTAAATATTAGCGTGACGGCTATACAGACCTTCTATGCGCCCTAGGACGTGCCCGTCGGACGAACTGAAGTAATAGGTCGTGCGCCGCGAAGCGGCTAGCTATTCACAAGCACCAACAACCACGCATTATAGGTTGTGCATTCGCGCGACTCAAATACATTAAATTGTACTGATTTCGTCGGAGTGAACAACATGTTGAAGGCCCTAAAGGCGTATTGGTTGCCGGTTACCCGGTCCATTTTGATTGCTATGGGCCTTTTGTGGCTTCCAATTGAAGCTTACGAAGGTCTTTCCAACTCTGAAGCAAAACTTCCGTTTGGTTGCTTTATTTTATTGTCGAGCTTGGCTGGTAGTGGCTTTTATTTTTTGGATGGGCACTATCTTACTGGCAATTTGAAGAAACGCGTGGAAATCAAAAATCATGGACTTGATACGAAGATTTACATCGAGTTTGGGGACTTGTTTGCCCAAAAAGGGTGGAAAGCAATCGGTGTAAACGACTTCTTCGACAGCATTGTCGATGAGGACTTAGTCTCATCCAAGTCCTTACATGGCCATACCATAAGGACTTTTTGGCCCGACGATCGTGCCGACTGGCAAAAGCAGATCGACACATCCCTCAAGAACGATAAACCCACGAAGGAAAACCGCGCAAAGGGTAATGATAGACGCTTTTCAATCGGCACCACGGGTTGCGCAACGGTAGGTGACAATAAGTTCTTGTTTGTGGCGCTCGGCAGGACTGATGGTTCGAACAACGTGACTACGGCGAGCGCAGAAACCTTGATTTGTGCGGTTCGCGGCATGCTCGCCAAGGCACGTGCTGTTTGTTCTTATGACCCCCTTTCAATTCCGCTGATGGGGTCCGGCTTGGCACGTGTCGGCATTAAAACTTCAGTTTTGGTCGATTTGATTCTTGCAGCAGTTCTAGAGGAGACTAAGCAAGCGAAGGTCACGGGCACCATCACCATCGTGCTTCCGAAGGACAAGGAAGGCGAAATCAGCCTCCAAAACTATGCAAGGAATTGGAACTAGTATGGCTAATCGCACCGGGACGTATTTCGGATTTGACGGTCTTGGACAAACTGACCCAACAAAGTCGGACTTCAGGTACTATGCAACAGTCCAGTCTTGGGCTTCGGGAAAGGGCATAGATTTCAAATTTGTAAATAGCCACGAAAAGGCCAGTGCTGTTCGCGATACTAGCCGACGGGCGACCTTAGAAGCGAGTATTCGGCAGCGCCTTGCAGCGTCAAAAAATATGGTCGTAATTCTCTCTGGCGACACTCGAAAGACAGGGAGTATGTTGTCTTATGAGATTGAGAAGGCCGTAGATACCTACGACCTACCTCTGATCATAGCTCACACTGGTTACAACTCCATCCTTGATCCGTCCGCTTTATCCAATCGGTGGCCGAACACGCTCACCACAAGCATCAATAACGCAACAGCCAAAGCTATCCACATCCCATTCAAGAAGGATGCGATACTTGATGCTATCAGTCAGTTTTCTGTCAACGGAGCGCGCCTAGGCGGTCCACTGGTCCATTATACCCGTGAAGCGCACGTTGGTTGGGGCTACATTCTCTGAATGAAGTTCGTTGTTGGGCTCAGAGGTCTGGACGAACGCCCCAGCCCAGTCGGTAGCACCGCAATGGGGAAGAACACCGCCTTACCTTTTCGTCCAACCCGATCAAGCTAGCCCACCACAATACAGGCACCAACGTCTGCTGTGAAGGCAAAGAGCTGCGTACTTTGCACGTGCAACAAAAGACCGCTCCCCGCCCATCCGGTGAATTCGCTGCATTTTGAATGAACGACCGCTTTCGGGATGTGTTCTCAATTTGTCGAATGACCGAAATGAGGGCGCGTTGCTGACACCTGACGATCAGGCCTTTAAGGTCGAGGCGCGCTTGAATAACGCTCAAACCATTTGCCTATCTACCTGCTGCGCTGGTTTCGACTGGCTCTAATAGCTCCACCGCAGAGAAACCTTTCGTCTTCGAGAATTTCATAGCGTGCCGGAAATTTCGCATGGCGTCGGAAGGGTCGATTCCGTGCAAATTAAGCCTCATGAAAGCGTCTCGGACGAAATGGATAGACAGGATCGGTGTCAATTCCTGGTAGCCGGTTTGTGAATTCAGCATAGTCACCATACACGAGACATAGACCTCGCTCAAAGGCAGGATATGAAACAAGTCGCCCGCGGTCTTGAGTGCGACGCTAGACACATAGTCCTGATAGAGCTCGTTGAATTGTCCGACTGGCATTTTTGTCTCAGACAGGCGGCCGCTCGCCAATTGCTTTCGCCGCGTGCTCGGCACTATGTCATCGCCGTGGACCTTGACCATAGCGTGGATGAAATCTACGCCGAATGAAAATTCGATAGAGGTACCCACCAGATCAGTTTCGGAAAGGGATTGCATTTCCTCGACTACCTGACGGATCGCGGCCGCTTCCCCACGTAATAACCTTTTGGCGAACTCGTTTTCGTCTTCCCATTCTGCAGCCGCTTTCGCATGAGCGGCAAGCGCGTCCTGATATTGCTCTTGATCTAGAGCGGCGGCTTCATCGATCTTTGCTTCCAGCAGTGCACGAAGTTTGGCTGAACCACCCCTGAGGAAGTCAAAGACGCTTGGCTTGAATTTGGTCAAAGCCATCTCAGCACGATCGCAGTGGCCACTTCCTAGAACCGGCTCGCGTGGGCCAGGTTGGCTTGCGATTTTTTGCCAATCGATCATGTCGACCATAGCGATGTGGATCGAAACCAAATTCTCAACGTAGTTTTCCCAGTCTTCAACCGCTGATGTTGAATTGGCAATCATCTGCGTCTTTTGATCTTGTTTCTGCCTACGTTGTGCTTCGCGATCAGCCGCACGCGCCGCAGCTACGACTGAGCGCATCGTTCCCTTCCAGCCCATCTGCTCCTCCATTATCTATGTACATTTTTTGCATTGATTTAATGGTACACTGACGTCCATCTCGCGCAAGTTGCATCACATCCGTTTTAGCTGGTAGTGGTCAGTGACCTGCGCCCCGCATCTTCGCCAAAATGATGACCTGATCACCTTGTTTGGACCACCTGGCTGGCAGTGATAGGGAGAGCTTGAAGGGTGCGGGGATCGCGTAAATTTATTTAATGAATTCAAAGATGCGGAAAGTGGAATGCAGATGGGTGCGGGGCAATATAAATCAATAAAATCAATAGTATTTGCGCTCCTGCCGGGGTCACCATTTTTTCTGTTTTTTGATTGGTATTGTTGGATGTCCGCTTGCCGCGGAGCGATCAGTCTTACCGGGTTTCTGAAACAATTATTTGACGCAACGGAAGTTTTTTTGCACTCAACCGCTAGCCCGCTTAATTCATGGTGATGGGCGATTGTGTGCCTGAAGCTATGATGTTGTCGCGTTTGCGGTGTTTTTAGGCGCGTGTTTCGGCGCGCCGGATTTGATCCGTCGTTCTGGGTGTCGGGTGACCCAATCAAAAAAACAATGGTGTGAATAATAAAGGAGACAAGGCAGTGCGGGGTGGAGAAATTTCCCGTTTTGCTTGTAGTTGGCTGGCGCCTGTGGTTCGCTTGACCGTTTAAGGGTTGAGGATACTTCCATGAAAATTGCACTTTTAGTTCTTGCCGGCATCAGCCTTGGCGGTTGTGCTACCGTGACTCGCGGCACCAGCGAAGACGTCGCGATTTATGTCAGTCCGGAGGGCGCGGAGGCGACGTCCAGCACAGGCCATTCCTGCGAACGGTTTCCCTGTTCGATAGAGGTGTCACGCAAGACGGAATTTTCGGTCACGGCGAAGCTAGACGGTTACGAGCCGCAAACGGTTTTCGTACGGTCTGACGTCGCGCCGGGCGGGGCAGCTGGCCTTGCCGGCAATATCTTAGTCGGCGGTATCATCGGCGCCGGCGTCGACGTGGCATCCGGCGCGACCCTATCACACCTTCCAAACCCGGTTCTGATCGAGCTGGTGCCCGTCACGCCAGGTTTGCCGCGCGGAGACCTCTCCGCCGTGCGCAGGTCGATTGAGGCGAAGCAGGCTAAACAATCTGCAGCCGCAATGCGTCAGGTCGGCGGTGTTTGAGCGGGGGTTCAGGCTTTTCTCGCTTGACTGTTCGCTCTATGTTCTCATAAAGGAGCCGCTCACATGTCGATCGTGCACAAAAGGTCATCGATCGCCGCACTGACGGCGCATTTCGCGGCGGCATATCCCGCGAAGTCATAGTGCTTTCCTGCCACGTCGGAAGCTAAACTCTGCGTGCCGCCTTGCGGGGCAGGGCGCACAGTTGGCTAAGTGAGGCCTGGTCATCCATCACTAAATCAGCCCACTCCTGAAGGACTATCTTCCTGCGTTTCAAGTGAAGGGCGCGGTTGTAGGCGGATTCCACTTTGTCCTTCGGAACGTGCGCAAGGGTTAAGTCGATGATTTGCCGGTCGGTTGGGCGCAGTTCATTCATGACGGTTGAAAAGGTCGCGCGCCATCCGTGAGGGACGTGCCGGTGGTGGTAGCCAGCACGATTTAGCATGTAGCCGATAGCGTTTGCGGACATCGGCTTGTGAGCGTGACGGGTGTTCGGGAAAACAAGCTCCCCGCGGCCGGTTAATGTGCGCAATGCCGAAATTGTCTCAACAGCTTGACGGGGAAGGGGAATCAAATGGTCTCTGGTCTCGTCATCTTTGAGGTGCAATCGTAGCTTCATGCGCGATGCAGGAATAATCCACACAGGATTGCTTGGGTCCAGATCATCAAATTCAACCCACCTCGTCGTTGTTAGCGTTCCAGGGCGCGTGGCGGTGAGGAGAAGGAGCCGATGGGCGAGTTTGGTAACCGGGTGCGCGGGGGTTTGATCGACATGCCTTATAATATTCCGCGCGTCTTCAAGCGTTGTGATGGCTGGTTGACGGCCTTTTTTCAGCGGCGCCATGGCTTTTTGAACCTGGGCCGCCGGGTCGTTGTCGCAAAGACCTAAAGCAATTGCATATACAAAGACTGCTGACATGCGTTGACGCACACGGCGGGCCATTTCTTTGGCGCCTCGCGTCTCAATCACACGCAGAACATTAAGCAAGATACGGGCTGAAAGCTCATGGATTGGAACAGAACCAATTTCAGGAAAAGCTTCTCGCTCCAGTGAATCGATGACGTCGGAGCTGTGCTTTTCGCTCCATGTGGTCGTTTGAAGGGCATGCCATTCACGCGCTATAGCAGCAAACGTATTTGTATTGTTCCTGGCGGCCTCGGCTTTGTGTTCTCGTTTGGCTGAGGCCGGGTTGACGCCTTCATCAAGCAGGCGTCGTGCTTCATCTCTTTTTGCTCTGGCATCTGCCAAGGAAACAATTGGGTAGTTGCCGATGGTTAGTGTCTGTTCTTTGCCGTTCCAGCGATAGCGATAACGCCAGCTTTTGCTTCCGGCGATCGACACCAAGAGATAGAGGCCGTGGCTATCAGTCAGTTTGGAAGGCTTGTCGCAGGCCTTTGCTTTCCTGATTTTTGCATCCGTCAGCACTGCGCTAAGTCCATGTACCCGCTTTCCTCGACATCACTACCCGCATTTATACCCTCACTTGCTCGGGCTAAATTGGGAATGTATGGGAACAATAGGGGTAGTCTAGACCACGGGAGTGGCGGAAATCAAGCCGTTGCGGGAATGGTTGGGAGGCTAAAGGAAGGGCTGTTGGCGGAGGGGGTGGGATTCGAACCCACGGAACGCTTGCACGCTCGGCGGTTTTCAAGACCGCTGCAATCGACCACTCTGCCACCCCTCCGGCAGCGCACCCCGTTTCCCGCTTTCAGGCGGACTTGTCAAGTGGCCTTGAGGGGCAGCAGCAAACTGTCTTTGGAAAACAGGTTTGGAGGGAATGCGCGTTTCAAAAGAGCGACCGCCGATCCGGTGTCGTGGGCAGGGTGTGGATCGGCGGTCAAAATCTGGATCTAAATCCAGTCGCTGCGTGAGGCGTGTGGGCAACGGCCTCGGCAACTGGATCAAGACTAGGGTGCGAGCGGGGCGCCAACTGTGATCAGCGTCACACCTGAGGCGATAGATTGTGGGCGAAGCGAAACCACTTGCCGGGCTGATCTGACGCGACATGCGCCTTCCGGTGGACGAATCTCCGGATTGAGAGGCTAAAACTCGACGCGTTCTTCAGGATGAGTTAATAAAGATCCGCTTTAAGTGATCTTCATGCGCCTCGGCGGGGGCTGGGCGCAAGGGTGGCACAAGGTTGGTCTGCATGGACCGCCTGGCTCATCCAGTGGAGTTTACGAGTAAACAATCGCGTGTGCACGGGGCCGCCGGCGCGTAGTGAGTAGGACGGCAGGATGCAGGGGATGGGCGATCTGCGCAGCGTGTTGGCTGCGGACGACCGATCAAATTGCGCGTGGGGCAGGGACCATGTCTCGTCTGGCGCGAATGCAGAGCTGCGCCTCGTCCCCGGACGATTGTCTCCGGAAAATGGATTTAAAGTGTTTCGCAACGTCCTCCTTGTCGTCGCTGCTGCCGGCTTTCTGGCGGCCTGTGGGTCAACTCCCTCTCCCGAACCCAAGGCAAAGTTCAGCCCCAAGAAATATGGCGTGAAGGGAAGCCCGAAGGTCGTTGCCGCGGGCAAGCCTGTGCCAAAGGGCGGCGGTCGCTATGTCGTTGGCAAGAAATACAAGATAGCCGGGAAATGGTACTATCCCAAGCATGAGCCGAACTACAAGAAGACGGGTTTGGCATCCTGGTATGGGCCAACTTTCCATGGCCGGAAGACCGCAAACGGCGAAATCTTCGACCGCAACGGGCTGACAGCCGCCCATACGACCATGCCGCTTCCATCCTATGCTCGCGTAACCAACGTCTCCAATGGCAAGTCCATGATCGTTCGCGTCAACGATCGCGGCCCCTTTCACGGCAATCGGGTGATTGACCTGTCCCAGCGGGTCGCGACCATGCTCGGCACAAAGAATCAGGGCGTCGGCAAGGTGAAGGTCGAATACATCGGCAAGGCCCGGATTGACGGTCAGGACGAAAGCTATCTTCTGGCGTCCTTCAGCGGACCCGGCTCCGTTGCTCCTGGCGGCACGGTCCCGGGCACGCTCTTTGCTAGCGCAGAGCCTGTGGCTCCTGTGTTCGGTCCAGCCCCAGCGCCGGCTCCGCGTCCCTATGGAACGACAACTGTCCTTGCTTCGGCAGGCGCCACTGCAGCGCCAAGCTATCGCGTCGCTTTTGATCCGGCGATCGCATTTGAAACCAGCACCTCCACGATCCAGGTGGCATCGGCCAATACATTTACCAGTGCGCCACTCGCTCCGGCACCAGCCGCCTATGCCGAGCCTTTGACGGCGCCAGCTGAAGGCGTTCTTGGCGTTCTGCGCGTACCGGCGCCTGGCACCCCGCGGACGTTGGTTTCAGGCAGCGCCATATCTTCATTCGCCGCCAAATCTCGCATTGAGGCCGCTTATGGAGCACTGGACGACCAGTCCTCCCATGGCATTGCCTTGAAACTTCTCGCGAAAGCCCAAACTGACGGCTGACAAATAGCGCTTGCCTTGAGCCCTGGTTCGGGCGACCTTTTCGGCAGGTTTCGAGTCAGCCGACAAGGAAATGGGAGCGAAGACTGCAATGATGCCGGAAGCTCTGCGCCGTGGTTCATTCAGGCTGCCCACCATCAGGCTTCTTGCCAGCGCTTTCTTTGGCTGCGCGGCGCTGGCGACAACCACATTTGCATTCGCGGAAACACTTGCGACCCGTGCGCCAATCGCCTTTCTTTCAGCGCCAGAAAACGGAACCGTTCTTTTTGCCAAAAACGCAGACAAGGCGTTCGATCCTGGCTCACTCGTCAAGGTAATGACCGCTGCGACCGTCTTTGAGGCGCTCGCTGTCGGCGATGTACAGAAAGATAGTCTCTGCAAGGTATCCGAGCACGCCTGGCGAACAGGAGGCGCGCCTTCGCGCGGGGCGACGATGTTCGCCGCGATCAAGTCTGAGGTCGCGGTGGAAGACCTGCTCGCGGGTCTGCTGGTCCACAATGCAAATGATGCCGCCATCATTCTTGCCGAATGTCTTGAAGGATCCGAGGGATCCTTCGCACAACGCATGAATGCCTACGCAGAGATGATAGGCATGAGATCGAGCCATTTCATCAATCCAACCGGCTTTGCGCCGGGCGAGGGGCAACCTCTTGCAAAGACAACAGCACGTGACCTTGCGCGACTGGCGACGGTCATTTTGGACAAGCACGCAGTCTATTATGGCCTTTTTGCCCAGCCCGAATTCACCTGGAACAAAATCTATCAGCGCAACAAGAACCCGTTGCTTGGCGAAATCCGACAACTTGACGGGCTAGGCGCCGGACAATCTGCTGATGGCTACGCAGGTCTTGCGTCGGTTGAACGTAACGGCCGTCGTGTGATCGCTGCGGTTGCCGGGCTGTCCAGTGATAAAAACCGGCTCACCGCCATGCGTGAGGTCGTTGAAGGTGCCTGGGATTACTTTCAGGTCCAAACTCTCTTCAATCGGGGCGATGAAATTGCTCAGGCGCGGGTCTTCGGCGGAAGCGTGTCTTACGTGCCGCTCCAGGCAGTATCAGATGTTGATGTGCTCCTGCCGCTCGGCGGAACGCTGGACTATAGGCTCAGGGTTGTTTATTCGGGACCCTTGTCAGTGCCGGTCAAGGCTGGAGACATCGTCGGCGAGCTGCGCGTTGTGGGGAAAGACGGGATCGTACACCGGACAAAGCTGGCGACCGCCTCGGATGTGGAGCCTGGGGATACTGCAGCGAGAGCGCTGGACGGCCTGAATGAACTCCTCTTCGGCTGGTTTTAGTCCATGTGTCCGGACGTTTATGGATGACTGGACGAGTGGATCTGGGAGATCGGGAATTGAAAGGCCGTTTCATCACCTTTGAAGGCGGGGAAGGGGCTGGAAAATCCACCCAAATCCAGAGGCTGAAGGGCCGCCTTTCCAAACTGGGATTGGCCGTCGTCATGACGAGGGAACCGGGCGGATCACCTGGTGCCGAGAAAATCAGAACCATGCTCCTCTCGGGCGATGCAAAGGATCTCGGGCCGCGTGGCGAAGCCATGCTGTTTGCTGCCGCTCGCGCAGACCACATCGACAGCACGATCGAGCCCGCCCTCGTTCGCGGGGATTGGGTTCTGTGTGATCGATTTGCAGATTCCACGCGTGTATATCAAGGAGAGGCTGGCGTGGATCCCGCCTATCTAGATTTGCTTGAAACAGCGGCAGTTGCCGGCATGCGGCCTGATCTGACGATTTTGATCGACATTCCAGCGGACGTCGGACTCACCCGGGTCAAAACGCGATCCGAAACGGTTTCGTCCGGTGGCCCGGATCGATTCGAACTGGATGATATTGGCGTTCATGAACGTCGCCGCGCGCTCTTCCTGAATCTGGCTTGCCGAGAGCCTGAGCGTTTTGCGGTGATTGATGGCCGTCAGGATACGGATGCTGTTGAAACGGCAATCTGGGCAGCTGTCGAAAATCACTTTGCGGAGATCGGTTTGAGCAATCGCGACTCCAACAATCCGTCAGGCGACAACGCGGAGGCGCGAGCCGATGGCCAGGGCGCCTGAAATAAAGGACACACCGGAGGTCGACGCGCTACCGGGGCTGCCGCTGCCACGCGAGCGGTCGCACCTTGTTGGCCATCGGGAAACTGAGCACCAGTTGCTGGACGCCTACAGGTCGAAGCGCCTGCATCACGCGTGGATTCTCGGCGGACCCAAGGGGATCGGCAAGGCAACGCTTGCCTTCCGGTTCGCGCGCTTTGCAATTGCCAACCCGGACCGCTTTGGAACGGCCGTTGCCGCGGCGCAGGACCTTTCCCTGCCGGAGGAGCACCCGGTCTTTCGTCAGGTTGCTTCCGGAGCCAATCCGAACATCTTGCATTTGCGCCGTCCCTGGGACGAAAAAGGAAAACGCTTCAAGACAGAACTTCCGGTCGATGAGATCCGCAAAACGGTTTCCTTTTTCGGCACAACAGCATCCGGATCAGCTTGGCGGGTCTGTATCGTCGATGCGGCCGATGACATGAACATAAGTTCGGCCAACGCACTTCTCAAGATCCTTGAGGAACCACCTGCTCAATGCCTTTTCCTTGTCCTGTCTCATGCGCCAGGCCGTTTGCTGCCGACCATTCGCTCGCGCTGTCGGCGGATCGACATGCAGCCGTTGAACAACGACGAGATCGTTGCGGGTCTGAGAGGTCTCAGTCCGGATGACCTGCCCGACACCAACAGCCTGTCGGATCTCGTCGGCTTTGCAGATGGAAGCCTGAGATCGGCTCTGACGCTCTTGTCAGGCGATGGTCTTGCGATCAACAAGGGCTTTATTTCACTCGCGGAAAAGGCACCTGATGTTGATGTCATCGCGCTTCACGGTCTGGGCGATCTTGTGGCTGCACGAGGGCAAAGCGACAACTGGGAAAGTTTCCTCCATATCGCGCGGCAATGGCTTCACAGGCGCATGAGAGCAGATGCGGCGAGCGCTCCCGGGCGGCTTGTCAGCTGGGCCGACTTGTGGGAAAAGATGAACCGCGCCGCGGCTGAGGCCGATGCGCTCAATCTCGACAGAAAACAGGTAGTCCTTGACGTGTTCCGGAACCTTTCAAAGGTCATGCGAATGCCCGCCTGAACCAGCGCCGACACCGGCAGCTTCGGTTCAAGCAACATCCGCCACTGGAGATCATCTCCCTTCCTTTCAGACACTTCGGGCAAAGCAATCAAGAGCGTCATGACCGACCGACAAAGCTATTACATTACGACCGCCATTTCCTATCCAAACGGTGCACCGCATATCGGGCACGCATATGAGGCGATTGCCACAGACGCCATGGCGCGTTTTCAGAGGCTTGATGGCAAGGACGTGTACTTCCTGACTGGCACGGACGTGCATGGACAGAAGATGCTGCAAACCGCGCAGCGGGAAGGCATCACGGCGGCCGAACTCGCAGACCGCAATTCCGACCGCTTTGAAGCGATGGTCGATGCGCTTGGCTGCACCAACACCGACTTCATCCGCACCAGCCAGGAGCGCCATCACAAGGCAAGCCAGGAAATCTGGCGCCGTATGGCCGCCAATGGTGACATCTATAAGGACAGTTACTCCGGTTGGTACTCCGTTCGCGATGAAGCCTACTACCAGGAAAGCGAAACTGAAGTCCGCGAAGACGGCGTCCGCTACGGGCCGCAGGGCACGCCCGTCGAATGGGTGGAGGAAGAAAGCTATTTCTTCAAACTGTCCGAATATGAAGACAAGCTCCTGGCTCTCTATGAAGAGAAGCCAGACTTCATCGGCCCGAATGAGCGCCGCAATGAGGTGGTCAGCTTCGTCAAGGGTGGACTCAAGGACCTCTCCATATCGCGAACCACCTTTGATTGGGGCGTACCGGTTCCCGGCGACGAAAAACACGTCATGTACGTTTGGGTTGACGCCCTGACGAATTACATCACGGGCCTCGGGTTTCCCGATGAATCCGATCCGCTTTGGAAGCATTGGCCTGCTGATGCCCATATCATCGGCAAGGACATCATTCGCTTCCATGCCGTCTATTGGCCCGCGTTCCTGATGTCCGCTGGCCTGGAACTGCCCAAGCGTGTCTTTGCCCATGGCTTCTTGTTCAACAAGGGCGAGAAGATGTCCAAGTCCATCGGCAACGTGATCGATCCATTCAATCTGATCGAGGCTTATGGTCTTGACCAGACGCGTTATTTCTTCTTGCGCGAAGTGCCCTTCGGCAAGGACGGCAATTACAGCCATGAGGCCATCGTTAACCGGATCAACGCAGATCTGGCCAATGATCTCGGTAATTTGGCACAGAGATCACTATCGATGATCGCCAAGAACTGTGATCACAAGCTGCCAGCTCCGGGCGCGCTCAGCGAAGAAGACAAGGCGATCCTGGGTCAGGCCGACGCCATGCTCGAGATTTGCCGCAGCGCTTTCCTGAAGCAGGAAATCCATGTGGGCCTCGCTTGCGTCTGGGACTGTGTCGCCGAAGCCAACCGTTATTTTGCTGCCCAAGAACCATGGGCGCTGAAAAAGACTGATCCCGAGCGCATGGGGACAGTTCTTTATGTAACGGCCGAGGTCGTGCGTCAGGTTTCCATCCTTGCACAGCCCGTCACACCGACCGCAGCAGCGAAACTTCTCGATAATCTCTCGCTGAGCGAGGAGGAACGCGACTTTGCCAATCTTGGCGCAGAGCACCGATTGGCACCTGGCCGTGAAATTCCCAAGCCCGAAGGCGCATTCCCGCGGTATGTCGAACCAGAAGCCTCTGGCGCGTGAGACGCCTGCAACCTATTTAGAACGCGCACGCCTTTTGTTCTGACGAGAAACAGCGGACCCCCATGCTTGTAGACAGCCATTGCCATCTCGACTTTCCAGACTTCGACGGCGAGCGCGACGACTTGATCGCACGCGCGAAGGACGTCGGCGTCGATTTGATGGTGACTATCTGCACAAGGATCCGCAAATTCGATCAGATCAAGGCTATTGCCGAGCAATATGGCAATGTTTTTTGCTCGGTCGGAACGCATCCGCACCAGGCAGGCGAAGAGCGCGGTATTTCCGCTTCAGAGATCATCGACCTGGCACAGCACCCCAAGGTCGTAGCGATTGGCGAAGCTGGGCTCGACTATTTCTACGACAAGGCCCCAAGAGATGCGCAGGCGGAAGGGCTTCGCATTCACATCGAAGCCGCGCGCCAAACCGGGCTGCCGCTCGTGATCCATTCGCGCGATGCGGATGACGACATGGCATCGATTCTTGAGGCGGAGATGGGGAAGGGGGTTTTCCCCGCACTTCTCCACTGCTTTTCCTCAGGCCGAGACCTTGCGATGAGAGCTGTCGATCTGGGGCTTTACGTGTCCTTTTCAGGCATCTTGACCTTCAAGAGATCCGAAGAAATCCGCGCAATTGCCCGGGACCTTCCAGCGGACCGTCTGCTGGTGGAGACCGACGCGCCTTACCTTGCTCCGCAGCCGCGCCGTGGCAAACGCAATGAGCCTGCTTACACGGCCATGACCGCGGCGGTTCTTGCCGAAACGCGTGGTGTTTCCCTGGATGAAATCGCGGCTCAAACGACAGACAATTTCTTCCGCCTTTTCACGAAAGTGCCCAAGTCGTTCCACACGGGTGAAGGACAGGCATGACCGATACGCTGACGGCCACCATTCTAGGCTGCGGATCGTCTGGCGGCGTACCTCGCATCTGTAATGACTGGGGTGCTTGCGATCCACTGAATGCGAAAAACCGACGCCTTCGCTGCTCATTGCTGGTCGAACGCACATCAAGCTTCGGCAAGACAACCGTCTTGATCGACACGGGGCCGGATCTGCGTCAACAGATGCTCGAGCATAATGTCCAAAATGTCGATGCAGTGCTTTACACCCACGCACACGCCGATCATTTGCATGGCATTGACGACCTTAGAATGTTCGCCATCCGCCATCATCGCAGGGTTCCCGTCTACATGGACGAGGCAACCAATAGGCGTGCGCAGAGTGCTTTCGGATACTGCTTTTCCACGCCTGCCGGCTCGTCCTATCCGCCCATCCTGGAACGCATTCCGCTTGTCGACCAGAAGACGGTGACGATCGATGGAGAGGGCGGCCCCATCGATTTTCTGCCCGTTGAAGTCGAGCACGGCGACATCAAATCCCTGGGCTTTCGATTTGAAAACATTGCCTATCTGCCGGACGTTTCCGACATTCCGGAGGGTGCTCGCGGCAGCTTTGAAGACCTTGATGTGTGGATTCTCGACTGTCTTCGCAGCGATCCGCATCCGAGCCATTTCAACCTGGATGAAGCGCTTGCCTGGGCCGCTAGACTGAAACCCCGGCAAACAATCCTGACCGACCTTCACAATGATCTGGACTATGAGCAATTGCTTTCCAAACTGCCGAAGTCCGTTGTTCCAGCTTATGATGGTATGGTCCTGACACGCGCGCTTTGAAACATTCAAGAAGCGAGTTGCAGGGTCGGTTTATGGCAGAGCGGGAAAACAAAAAGAGCACCAGCGCGAACGGCAGGCGCTACAAGATCCCGACTGAAGAGCGGCTGACGCGCTCGGCTATCCACTATCTCGATCGCTACAGCTCATCCGCAGCAAACCTTCAGCGGGTTCTGGAACGCAAGGTGATGCGAGCCGCTCATTTTCACGAGCGCGATCCTGGCGAGTTCAGTGAACTGATCGATGCCGTTGTCGCGAAATGCCAGCGCATCGGGATGGTCAATGACGTGACCTTCGCCGAGACCAAAGTGGCCAGTCAGCGACGCCGTGGCCGGTCGAAGCGACAGATCGAAGCCCGGCTGAGATCCAAGGGGGTCTCCGCCGAGATTGTGACCCAGGCACTTGAACAAAGCGATACGAGCGATCTTGAAGCGGCTGTCATATTCGCACGGCGTCGCAGGCTTGGCCCGTGGCGCACGCGAGGCGCACGCGCTGACTATAGCGACAAGGACATGGCCGCGCTTTGCCGCGCCGGCTTTAACTTCGACATTGCCCGCCAGATTGTCGACGGATCGTCAGAAGATCTGGAGCGGGAATTCTAGGATCCTAGCAGACATAATAATGTTCCATAATATAGATTATGCGATTCATACTCGCGCCGATCACGAAGCAGTTGCATCATACTGTTCTCGTCAGCGTTCTACGGCCCCTCACGGGAAACTCGGGATCCGTCAGCCAGAAAGCTACCGTGCTATTGAGGAACAGCAAGGCGGCGCGTCGCGCATCTCGTGCATTGTCAGCGTCCTTGCTGGATCAACCATAGCCGTTGGCGCGTTTCAGAAATGACCCAACGAAGAGCGGCCGGTGCGCACGATTATTTTGGCGCGAGATAGAGGCCTTCGGATTTCAGAACTTCAATATTGTCGGCCTCACGTTGCATTGCGCGCGCGACCGATGGACGTTCGAGAGATCGGGCGGCGTGATCGCGAATATTCGGAAATTGGTCTGCAGAATAGCCCACACCTGTGATCCGCCACCAGGCCCAAAAGAGATAGCCATCAACGACGGACCAGTTTTCTCCATACCACCAGGGACCATTTTCAAGGCGTTCGTTGACCATTGACATGACTGGCCCCATGGCTTCGGCACCCTTTGGCCGAATACGGTCATAAGCGCCTTCACCGTCCAGAAAATACATGGGCATTGCGATCCGCGTGACAATCGGATGCACGGTCGCTGAAAAGAAAGCCACATCGGCTATTTGCTTGACCCTTTCCAACTCGTCTGTCGTCTCAGGCAAGAGCTTTGCATCTGGATAGGTGCGGTGCAGCCAGGTCAAAATAGCAACATTCTCGGTCAAGGGCTTCCCATCTATCAGAATGGTGGGAACCTTGCCCTTGGGATTTTTCGCCAGGAATTCGGGCGTCTTCTGCTGTTTCGCCGCGAGCCGAACCAATTCTGTTTCAAACGGAACGCCGATCTCTTCAAGCGCGATCGTTGGCACCCGGGCGCAAGTTCCTGGGGCTACAAAGAGTTTTAAATCGTGCATTTTCCTCACCAAATTTGTTGTTTCCCAGCAGACTGTCAAAGTCTTGTCGTACGCGCAGTTCGTAAATCAGCCTGGGCGCCTTACGCTGAATGCTCACTCACATCCGCGTCTCAGTCATCGTATCCGCCCTTCCCGCGCATTTTCTTGACCGAGCCTCGTTTCTTCTTGGTCTCAAGTCTCCGCTTTTTTGAACCAAGAGTTGGCTTGGTCGGGCGTCGAACTTTCGGGCGCTCGCAGGCCTTTCTAAGAAGCTCGAGCAAACGCTCCAGCGCATCTTCTCGGTTGCGCTCGCGGGTTCGGAAACGATCGGCCTGAAGAACAATCTCACCACCAAGTGTCAGTCGGCTGCCTGCCAGCCGCGAGGCACGCGCCTTGATGTCAGACGGTAGTGTCTCATTGCCTTGAAGATCGAAGCGCAGCTGAACGGCTGTCGATACCTTGTTGACGTTCTGTCCGCCGGGCCCGGAGGCCCGAATAAAGTCCTCATGAAGATCAGATGCAAGGATATGAACCTTGCCCGAAACCGCGATCTTTCCAAAGACCGGGTTCTCCTGTGCCTCTTCGCCAAGTGAGCTCATGCCGCGTCTCCTTGGTCAGCGCCGTCTTTCAGCTCGAGACCGCAGCCGCGCAGGACAAGCCGTGTCACCGTCATTTCGGCGTCCTTGCGAAAGTCGGGATCACCGAGTGTCTTGCCTGTCAGGATCTGAATTTGTGTTTGAAAGTCGGCATAGTGCTGGGTCATCGCCCAGATCGTGAAAATCAGCTGCACCGGGTCGATTGCTTCGAGTTTGCCAAGGCGGATCCAGTGGCGGATGACCTCGGACTTCTCTTCGACCAGAGACTTGAGGTCTTCCTCCATCACACGCTGGATGCGTGGCGCGCCCTGCAGTACTTCGTTGGCAAATAATCTTGATGCTTCAGGACGTTCCGCCGACATCTTTATCTTTTGATGGATATAGGCCGCAAGTTCCGTTGCAGGGTCCTTGTCAGGATCCAGTCCACGCAGCGGTGCGAGCCAGACATCAAGAATGTGGGCCAGAACAGCTTCGTAGATCGCTGCCTTTGAGGAAAAGTAATAGAGGAGGTTTGATTTCGACATGCCGGTCGAAACCGCAATCTTTTCGATCGTTGTCCCCGAATAGCCAAAACGGGAAAATTCGGCGAGCCCACCTTCGATGATCCGCGATCGATTGCGCTCCTGGATTCGGCTGAGCCCCTTGGCCGGATGTCCTGTCCGGACCGTCATGCCCCTTCCCCAATCGCATCGTCCATCACAAGTCGCGCCGGCCGGATGCCGACGCCAGCCAGAATAATCGAAACCACGGTCTGCTTGGCCTTGGCAAATTGCTGCTCGCTCAGCGGCTTGCCGTCGTTCAACGTATCAATCTGGTGATTGAAGTCCGCATAATGCTGCGTGGTTGCCCAGATCATGTAAAGCAAGCCGCGCGGGTCTATCGGCGCCATCTTTCCTTGCTCGATCCAGCGCTCAATCACAGCGATTCGGGTGTCCGTCCACTCCCCGAGTGTCGTTTCAAGATAGTCCTGAATGACCGGGGCCTTATGTAGGATCTCATTGGCCCAGACCTTGGACCCCATGGGATGGGATCGCGAAATATCCATCTTGGCATTGATATAGCGCGTCAGAGCCTCTTCCGGCTCGTCACAATCATCAAACGTGCTGGCTGCCTCAAGCCAGATCCGGAAGATGTTTTCCACGACCTGTCGATAGAGCGCCAGCTTTGTCGGAAAATAGTAGTGAAGATTGGCCTTCGGCAGCCCGGCACGATCCGCAATCATCCCGGTGGTCGCCCCTTTGAAACCGTATTCGGCGAAAGCAATTTCCGCCGCTTCCAGGATCAGTCGCTCATTTTCGGCGCGGGTTGCGCTTTTTGTCGTCGTCTTGGACACTGGCATCCACTGGTTAGAAATTCATCATGCCGATTGAATTATCATCTTGACCGTTTGGTCAAGTCTTCATAACGTCCACTTGACCAAACGGTCAGGTTTTCAAAACCGTTCCCCATGGGTAGCAACCAAGGCGTCCAACGGCAAGAATGCCAAAACCGAGAGACAAACATAATGGGCCGCGAGGCCCCGGTAGCCTGCAAACGGGCGCCGATCCAGAGAAACAAGAGCGACCCTTCAAAAAGAGCTGACGCAGCTTGCAGGAAGGGTCAAAGTGGGAACAGCCCGGACGGTGGTCCAGGCGCCTTCAGCCGGGCGCGCTTTACAACGCCCTGCCCGGCATCCCCAAGGCGCCTCCCCTCCGAGCCAGGAATAACCAGCAGAGTCGGCGTTCCCGAAAAAGGCGCCGCAAGGAGGACGTATGTCGAGTTCGGCATCAAACGCGACCAACAATCTCGAAGCCTTCTGGATGCCCTATACGGCGAACAGGCAGTTCAAGCAGAACCCGCGTATGTTCGTCGGCGCAAAGGACATGCATTACACCACCAGCGACGGCCGTCAGGTCCTCGACGGAACGGCAGGTCTGTGGTGCTGCAACGCTGGCCACGGTCGGCCGAAGATCGTTGAAGCGGTCCAGAAGCAAATCGCCGAATTGGACTATGCGCCTGCCTTCCAGATGGGTCATCCGAAGGCTTTTGAGCTGGCCGCCCGTCTGGCTGCCATGATGCCCTCACCGCTGGACCACGTGTTTTTCACCAATTCAGGGTCCGAAAGTGTCGATACGGCACTGAAGATCGCGCTTGGCTACCAGCGCTCGATTGGCCAGGGAACGCGCACCCGTTTCATCGGCCGCGAACGCGGCTACCACGGAACCGGCTTTGGCGGTATCTCGGTTGGCGGTATCGTTGCCAACCGCAAGCAGTTCGGCAACATGCTGAACGGCATCGATCACCTGCCACATACACACGACCTCAGCCGGAATGCGTTTTCCCGGGGAGAGCCAAAGAATGGTGCCGAATATGCGGAAGAGCTGATCCGCCTGGTTCAGCTTCACGACGCCTCCACGATTGCTGCCGTGATCGTTGAGCCGGTTGCCGGATCAACCGGCGTTCTCATTCCGCCGCTCGGATATCTCAAGCGCCTGCGGGAAATCTGTGACCAGAACGGCATCTTGCTCATTTTCGATGAGGTCATCACCGGGTTTGGCCGCCTGGGCACGCCCTTTGCAGTCGACTATTTCGACGTCGTTCCGGATCTCGTGACCACGGCAAAGGGCATCACAAGCGGCGTCATTCCGATGGGAGCAGTCTTCTGCGCCAAGAAGATTTATGATGCCTTCATGGATGGCCCGGACCACCTGATCGAACTCTTCCATGGCTACACCTACTCCGGCCACCCAGTCGCCTGTGCCGCAGCACTCGCAACACTGGATACCTACGAGGAAGAAGGACTTCTGACCCGCGCCGCGAGCCTCGCGCAATATTGGGAAGACGGCCTGCACTCGCTCAAGGATTGCCCGAACGTCATCGATATCCGCAATCTCGGCCTGATCGGGGCGATCGAGCTTGAGCCGATTGCTGGCGAGCCGACCAAGCGCGCCTTCTCTGCATTCCTGAAGGCTTATGACGACAACCTTCTGATCCGC
This sequence comes from Roseibium sp., assembly GCF_039982295.1. Taxonomy (GTDB): domain Bacteria; phylum Pseudomonadota; class Alphaproteobacteria; order Rhizobiales; family Stappiaceae; genus Roseibium. The sequence continues at coordinate 228,378 of NZ_JBDWYP010000091.1, read as the reverse complement.
ACGACGGGCGACATCATCGCCCTGTCGCCGCCTTTGATCATTTCCGAAGCCCAGATCGACGAGTTGTTCGATACGCTGCGGTCTGTCTTGAACGCCATCGACTAGTTGAAGAGAAACAAGGGAGACAGGCGGCCCACATTGTTCCGCCTGTCTCCCTGCCCGAATGAAAAGGGCTGGTTGGAACGGCAGTGATGTCGTTTGTCGAAACAGAGTTGAAGTAGGAGATAACAAAATGGCAGCTGCGGGTGAGAACCTTCGGATCAACGGTGACCGGCTCTGGGATAGCCTGATGGACATGGCCAAGATCGGCCCGGGTGTTGCAGGTGGCAACAACCGCCAGACGCTGACCGACGCCGATGCTGAAGGCCGCAAGCTGTTCCAAAAGTGGTGTGAGGATGCTGGCATGACCATGGGTGTCGACACCATGGGCAACATGTTCATGACCCGTCCCGGCACAGATCCGGACGCTCTGCCCGTCTATATGGGATCACATCTGGATACGCAGCCCACAGGCGGCAAATACGATGGCGTTCTGGGCGTGCTGGGTGGCCTTGAGGTCGTGCGTACCATGAACGACCTCGGCATCAAGACCAAGCACCCTATCGTTGTCACCAATTGGAGCAACGAGGAAGGCACACGCTTTGCACCGGCCATGTTGGCCTCAGGCGTTTTTGCCGGCATCCACACCCAGGATTGGGCCTACGGCAAGGAAGATGCTGAAGGCAAAACCTTCGGTGATGAACTGAAGCGCATCGGCTGGGTCGGCGATGAAGAAGTAGGCGCACGCGCCGACAAAATCCACGCCATGTTCGAACTGCACATCGAGCAGGGTCCCATCCTTGAAGCAGAAGGCAAGGACATCGGTGTCGTCACCCATGGCCAGGGTCTCTGGTGGCTTCAGGTCACTGTCACTGGTCGCGACAGCCACACGGGCTCGACGCCCATGCCCATGCGCCGAAACGCTGGTCTCGGCATGGCCCGCATGACCGAGCTTGTTCACGAGATTGCAATGAAACACCAGCCAGCGGCCGTTGGCGCCATAGGTCATTGCGATGTCTATCCGAATTCACGCAATGTCATTCCGGGAAAGGTCGTGTTCACGGTCGACTTCCGCTCACCCAATCAGGCGACCCTTGATGGTATGAAGGCCGAATTCGAGGCAAAGGCCCCGAAGATTGCCGAGGAGTTGGGTCTCAGCGTTGAAATCGAGGAGGCGGGTCACTTCGACCCGGTCACATTCGATGCGGGCTGTGTCACGGCCATTCGCTCTGCTGCAGAGCGTCTCGGCTATTCCCATCAGGACATAATCTCTGGCGCCGGACACGACGCCTGCTGGATCAACAAGGTTGCCCCGACGGCCATGATCATGTGCCCCTGTGTCGATGGCCTGTCGCACAACGAAGCGGAAGAGATTTCGAAGGAATGGGCCACCGCGGGCGCGGACGTACTGTTCCATGCGGTCGTCGAGACGGCGGAAATTGTTGAGTGAGTTGATCGCTCGATAGGCTTTGGGCTCACCAATCCCGGGTCTTCGCCCGGGATGACGAACGAGAGCTTTGCGTGCAGTCTCTCTTTCATCATTCCGGACGACCGATGGGAGCTCGGCATCGATGAGCCGCGGCGATAGAAGGAAGCACGGGATTTGCCCGCCTGGGTCTACATAGTGGCCTCAAAGCCTTATGAAACGCTCTACACGGGCGTAACTACCGATTTGGCAAGACGGATATACGAGCACCGGGAAGGACTGATTCAGGGGTTTAACGAGACATATGGGCGCAGGACGCTCGTCTGGTATCAAGAATTCACGAACATCACAGATGCCATCGTAAAAGAAAAACAAATCAAGCGATGGCGGCGGCAATGGAAGTTCGAACTGATTGAGAAACCGAACCCGGATTGGAGGGATCTTTATCCTGACTTGAACCGATAGGCATCAGGCGCACCGGTCCCGGCTCAAGGCCGGGATGACGACCGAAGGGCTGGAAGATAAACTTTCACTCGTCATCCCGGACAAGACGAAGCCGAGATCCGGGACCGGTGAGCCACGATACCCGCGGACAAAAAAGGTCCAACGGCCAGCATGAAACACAAAGTTGAAAACCAAGGGGAACAGCAATGGCATCGAAGGTGATCAAGGGCGGTACAGTTGTGACCGCAGATCTGACCTATGTGGCGGATGTGAAGGTGGATGGCGGCAAGATCGTCGAGATCGGGCCGAACCTTTCAGGCGACGAAACTCTGGATGCGACCGGCTGCTACATCATGCCAGGCGGCATCGATCCGCACACCCACATGGAAATGCCCTTCATGGGCACGTTCTCTGCCGACGACTTCGACAGCGGCACACGTGCTGCTCTGGCCGGCGGCACGACCATGCTGGTCGACTTCTGCCTGCCGGCGCCAAACCAGTCGCTGCTGGAAGCCATTCAGGCCTGGGACAACAAGTCCACGATGGCCCATTGCGACTATTCCTTCCACATGGCGATCACCTGGTGGGGTGAGCAGGTCTTCAACGAGATGGAGACCGTGGTCAAGGAAAAGGGCATCAACACCTTCAAGCACTTCATGGCCTACAAAGGCGCCCTGATGGTGCAGGACGACGAGATGTACGCGTCCTTCAAGCGCTGCGCAGCCCTTGGCGCCATGCCACTTGTGCATGCTGAAAATGGTGACGTTGTTGCCGACCTCTCTGCCCAGCTTCTGGCCGACGGCAACAACGGTCCGGAAGCTCACGCATACTCGCGCCCGCCGCAGGTGGAAGGCGAAGCCACCAACCGTGCCATCATGATCGCCGACATGGCCGGTGTCCCGCTCTACGTGGTGCACACGTCCTGCGAGGAAAGCCACGAAGCTATCCGCCGTGCCCGCCAGGCTGGCAAGCGCGTCTATGGCGAGCCGCTGATCCAGCACCTGACACTGGATGAAAGCGAATATTTCGACAAGGATTGGGATCATGCCGCGCGTCGCGTGATGTCGCCTCCTTTCCGTAACAAGCAACATCAGGACAGCCTGTGGGCTGGCTTGGCGAGCGGTTCCTTGCAGGTGGTGGCAACTGACCACTGCGCCTTCACCACAGACCAGAAGCGTTATGGCGTTGGTGACTTCACCAAGATCCCGAATGGAACCGGTGGTCTTGAAGACCGTCTACCAATGCTTTGGACCTATGGCGTCAACACGGGCCGTCTGACCATGAACGAGTTCGTGGCCGTCACCTCGACGAATATCGCCAAGATCCTGAATGTCTATCCAAGGAAGGGCGCGGTGCTTGTCGGCGCGGATGCTGATCTGGTTGTCTGGGATCCGGAGAAGTCCAAGACCATTTCCGCCAGCACCCAGCAGTCGGCCATCGACTACAACGTGTTTGAGGGCAAGACCGTCAAGGGCCTGCCGCGCTACACCCTGACCCGCGGCAAGGTCGCCGTCGAAGATGGCGCGATGAAGTCCGAACAAGGCCACGGCAAGTTCGTCAAGCGCGAGCCCTACCCCGCTGTCAGCAAGGCGCTCAGCACCTGGAAGGAACTCACCAACCCTCGCAAGGTTGAACGCACCGGCATTCCGGCCAGCGGAGTGTGACTTTGACGGACGAACAGCCGTTCGAAATTTCTAAACCGAGACTATTCGAACGGCTGTCCGTCCGCTCAATCGCACTTGGGCTTGGTGCCGGATGGTCCATGCTGACCGCCTACATCATCTTGATTTCAACCACTGCGTTGAAACCTTTCTTCGAAACGCCCGCCAAACCGGACATCCTGGAAAACTTCTTGTTCTCCATTGTTGTGTTCGGGACAGCCGCATTCGCTGCTTATCCGCTGTTGCTCCTGTCTATTTTACTGATCTTCGAATTTGCGAGCCGAGTTGCCCCTGGTATTGAAGTCAAGGGCAGGCACAAACGAATATCGGCAGGTGCCGGATTGGGGTTACTATCGATTTCGGTGCTTGCAGCCATTCTGGGCACCGCAGAGGCGAAGGATCGGCACTTTGTTCTCGCGGCAATGATTGCAGGTGCAATGGGCGGTTTAAGTTATCATGTCTCTCTTCAAACTTCGGATAATCTATGACTTCACCTGTAGTCTCAGCTAACAATCTGTCGCTGACGTTCCAGACCAATGATGGGCCGGTACACGCCTTGTCCGACATTGATCTCCAGATCGATGAAGGTGATTTCGTGTCCTTTATCGGCCCGAGTGGCTGCGGCAAGACCACCTTGCTGCGCGTGATCGCCGATCTGGAACAACCGACCGCTGGCGCCATCACGGTCAATGGTCTGACGCCGCATGAAGCCCGGTTGAAACGTGCCTATGGCTACGTCTTTCAGGCCGCGGCCCTTTATCCCTGGCGCACCATTGCTGCAAACATCGCGCTACCGCTTGAAATCATGGGGTTGCCCAAGGCCGAACAACGAGAGCGCATTGCCAAGAACATGGAGCTGGTCAATCTCGCCGGCTTTGAGAAGAAATTCCCCTGGCAGCTTTCCGGTGGCATGCAGCAGCGCGCTTCAATCGCGCGCGCCCTATCTGTCGAGCCGGATCTGCTCCTGATGGACGAGCCATTTGGAGCGCTCGATGAAATCGTGCGCGATCATCTCAATGATCAGCTCCATCAACTTTGGGCCAAGACCAACAAGACCGTGGTTTTTGTCACCCACTCGATCCCGGAGGCTGTCTATCTCTCCACCAAGATCGTGGTGCTATGTCCGCGTCCGGGTCGGATCTACGATGTGATCGAAAGTGATCTGCCGCGCGAACGCACGTTGGATATGCGCGAGAGTCCCGAGTTCCTGAAAATCGCACACCGCGTCCGTGAAGGTCTGAAGGCGGGGCATAGCTACGATGACTGACGCCGCCCTCGCCTCGCCCCGCAGCACCAATCCGTTCACGGGCCTCATGGCAGGGACCACCGGGCCTGTTTTGGTGATCCTGCTGGCCATCATTGGCATCTGGTACATCGCTGCCGTGGCGCTGAACACGCCGTTCCAGCAAGGCATTTATGAGCGTGCCAACCAAACGGATGTGCCGTTTACCCAGCTTGTGACCGATACGCTTGCCCAGGAGCGCCCTGTCCTGCCCGCGCCGCACCAGGTAGTGGAGGAAATCTACAAGACGACGGTGCTTAAGAAGGTCACCTCCAAGCGGTCGCTCGTCTATCACACCTGGATCACCCTCTCCACGACCCTGCTCGGCTTCCTGATAGGAACGACGCTCGGCATCTTTCTCGCGATCGGCATCGTTCATTCACGAGTGCTCGACAAGTCGCTCATGCCCTGGGTGATCTCCTCACAGACCATCCCGATCCTTGCGATCGCCCCGATGATCATCGTGGTGCTGAATGCTGTAGGAATTTCCGGTCTTCTGCCGAAGGCGATGATATCGACCTATCTATCTTTCTTCCCGGTCACCGTCGGCATGGTGAAGGGGCTGCGTTCTCCCGAGATCATTCATCTTGACCTGATGCACACCTACAGCGCCTCTCGGCTGCAGACGTTCTGGAAGCTGCGTTTTCCCTATGCCGTTCCCTATCTCTTCACGTCCATGAAAATCGGCATCGCCGCCTCGCTCGTTGGCGCAATCGTCGGCGAACTGCCCACCGGCGCCGTTGCTGGCTTGGGCGCACGTTTGCTTGCCGGGTCGTACTATGGCCAGACCGTTCAAATCTGGTCAGCACTGCTGATGGCGGCCTTCCTGGCCGGCTCTCTGGTCGCCCTCATAGGGCTCATGGAGAAACACGCCCTGAAACGCATGGGGATGGCACGATGAGCATGACTGCCTCAACAAAACGCAGGTTGGACATACCCGCTCTTCTTGCCTGGTTCATCATCGCAATGGCTGCGGTCGCGCTGTTCAGTCCGGTCTTCAGGCCTGATCTCGCGATCACGGAAATTCCAAGACTCGCGATATGCCTGGTGATCCTCGCCATCCTCGGCGTACGCTATGAGCTGGGTTTCATGCGCAACCAGATCGGCGATCTGGTCCTTGGGCTTGTGACGGCGGTCGCTGCGTGGCTCTTGATCGAGACCGCAGGCAGGCATGTCGGCGAAGCCGCGATCGGGTTCTGGGCTTTGACCGCAGCGACCTGGGCAGCTGCCTGGCTCTTTATTGAGCGGCTGGCGCACTGGAAGGGCATGCCCCCTCTCGCGAGCCGCCTCATCGATTTGGCCATTCCTGCGCTTTTCGGCGCAACAATTCTTGTCTTGTGGCAATTGATTGTAAACGGTGCAGGCGTTCCCAAAGTCCTGCTGCCGGCACCGTCCGAGATCTGGCTTCGCCTCACCACTTCGGTTCCGATTCTTTGGGCGGACTTCCAGCAGACCTTCATGAAAGCCGTTTTGATCGGCTACGTCATGGGGTGTGGTGCAGGTTTCATCATTGCCATCCTGGTCGATCGTGTTCCTTTCCTTCGGCGGGGGTTGCTTCCGGTCGGCAATCTCGTCTCTGCGCTGCCAATTATCGGCGTTGCCCCAATCATGGTCATGTGGTTTGGCTTTGACTGGCCCTCCAAGGCAGCGGTCGTCATCATCATGACGTTCTTCCCCATGCTGGTGAACACCGTCTCGGGACTGGCAGCAAGCGACGCCATGCAACGCGACCTCATGCGCACCTACGCCGCGAGCTATTGGCAAACCCTCTTCAAGCTGCGCCTGCCGATGGCGATGCCCTTCATTTTCAACGCCCTCAAGATCAATTCCACACTGGCACTGATCGGCGCAATCGTGGCCGAGTTCTTCGGAACACCGATCGTGGGAATGGGCTTCAGGATATCGACCGAAGTAGGCCGTATGAATGTGGATATGGTCTGGGCGGAGATTGCAGTCGCCGCGCTCGCGGGATCGCTGTTCTACGGCCTCATCGCGCTGGCCGAACGGGCCGTCACGTTCTGGCATCCATCCATTCGCGGATAAAAGTCGAAGACCGGCGCAACCGCGCCGGTCTTCTTGATTTCAAGTCCCAGACTGTTCCACCCTGCAAACCGAGGTTCGGATCGATCCGATGACCCCTTCTCGCGAAATAAGCCGCCTCATCGAAATCATGGCGGCGCTGCGTACGCCGGTTACCGGATGCCCCTGGGATCTCGAGCAGGATTTCAACTCTATTGCTCCGTACACGCTCGAAGAAGCCTATGAGGTTGCCGAGGCCATTCGTCTGAATGATATGGAAAACCTGCGCGAGGAACTGGGTGATCTGCTGCTACAGGTGGTCTATCACGCGCGTATGGCCGAGGAGGATCAGCAGTTCGACTTCGCTGACGTAGTGGAGGGCATCACAAAGAAAATGATCCGCCGCCACCCGCATGTCTTTGGCGACGAAGCAGCCCGCTCTGCCGGCATAGCCAAAGGCATGTGGGAGAAGATCAAGGCTGAAGAGAAAGCCGAACGCAAAGCCCGGCGCGAGGTGCTTGGGCTTGAGGAAACGAAGAAAGCCTACCTGGACGACGTGCCTGCTGTATTTCCAGCGCTTGTTGAGGCTGACAAGCTGCAGCGGCGTGCCTCAAGAGTTGGCTTCGACTGGGGCGCTGCCGGCCCCGTGCTTGACAAGATCAGGGAAGAGATTGGCGAGCTGGACGATGAAATTTCAGCCGGCGAGATCGACAGATCGAAAGTCGCAGACGAGTTGGGCGACGTTCTCTTTGCGGTCGCCAATCTGGCGCGTCATCTCGATATAGACCCAGAAGCTGCGCTCAAGCGCACAAATGACAAGTTCCGTAAACGGTTTTCGTCGATCGAGACCCATGCAGAGCAAACGGGCACAACGCTCGACGCCATGATGCTCGACGAAATGGAAGCTGCGTGGCAGGCAGCCAAAAAGGCTTCTTCTTCAACTGTCTGACAGCCTACATGCCGCGAACTATTCGCTGACGAGATAGCTTGCAAAGAGACTACGGAAGGGCCCGCGCTGCTTGTCGGAAACCCGTACATCGGCTTCGATATATTCCTCTCCATCCTGCCGTTCCAGAACCTCGGCAACCTGATAAAGCTGGGCGGTCAAGGCACCGTCGGTAACCGGCAAACGTACGGTGAAAATGTCATCATGCTGGGCGATGAAGGCATCAATGCGGGTATAGAGTTGATCGAGCCCCTCGCCTGTCAGGGCTGACAGGGCTATGGGACCTTCCGCGCCTTGATCATCCAGAAGCTTTTCCCGGTACACTGGATCAAGACAATCGATCTTGTTCCACACTTCTACGATCGGGGCACCGGTCTGTGGGCTGACACCAAGATCATCCAGTGTCTTCTTCACATCTTCGGCTTGCGCGTCGGTGTCCGTGTGGGAAATATCCCGCACGTGCAGGATCAGATCTGCCTCAAGCACCTCTTCCAGCGTTGCCCGGAAGGCTGCGACCAGATGCGTCGGCAAGTCAGAAATAAAGCCCACCGTGTCAGACAGGATGACTTCGCGCCCATGCGGCAGCTTGATCTTCCGCAGTGTCGGATCGAGGGTGGCAAACAAAAGGTCCTTCGCGAAGACGTCAGATTCCGTCATCCGGTTGAAAAGCGTCGACTTTCCGGCGTTCGTATATCCAACAAGCGCAACAACAGGCTGAGGGATCTTCTTGCGTTTCTTGCGATGCAGGTCACGCGTCCGCCGCACACCCTCAAGCTGCTTTTGCAGGGCAAGAATACGATCTTGAATCTGGCGTCTGTCGGCCTCGATCTGAGTTTCGCCAGGCCCCCCCATGAACCCGGCGCCGCCGCGCTGCCGCTCAAGGTGCGTCCATGACCGAACAAGCCGACTTTTCTGCCATGTGAGATGCGCAAGGTCGACCTGCAGCTTCCCTTCCTTGGTGCGCGCACGGTCACCAAAGATCTCGAGAATCAAACCCGTCCGGTCGATCACTTTTGTTCCGAGTCGACGTTCCAGGTTGCGTTGCTGAACAGGCGTCAACGGATGATCAACGACCACAAGATCAAGCTCTTCGGCAGCCACTGCGCCTGAAAGCTCCTCAACCTTGCCTTCACCAAACAGCGTTGCTGGTTTGGGTGTGTTGATCTTCACGACATTGGAGGAAACGATATTGAGATTGATGGCGGCACTGAGACCAACGGCTTCTTCAAGACGCGCCTCGGGGCTTCGATTAGAGCGAAGGTCACCTTCTCCAGCGTCTCTGCGCTGCTGTAAAACAGGCTCGACGATCATGGCCCGGAAAGGCTGGGGGCGCCGGTCAACACCGTGATCGTCGCCGCTCTTGGATGGAGTGCTGCCGTCCTCGCGAGACTTGCGTTCCAATCAGCTACCTGCCTTTTCGCCGGTCTCTTCACCTGGTTCAAACAATTGAACAGGTCCATTGGGCATGATTGTCGAGATGGCATGCTTGTAGACGAGCTGGGAATGTCCATCGCGGCGCAAAAGAACACAGAAATTGTCAAACCATGTAACAACACCCTGAAGCTTGACCCCATTGATGAGGAAGATTGTCAGGGGCGTCTTTTGTTTCCGGACATGGTTCAGGAAAGTGTCTTGAAGGTTCTGTGCGCGATCAGCCATCAGTTTTTTTATCCTGTTTCCGCCGGATGCGGCCGGGCATCCGGTGTTTTTCAATTGCTGCCGTTGAGTGGGGCCTTAAACACAAACGCTTCCGCCCCGAAACGACCTGTCTATCTTCTACGACAACCGGTGCAATTGAATCCTGCCCGCACCAGACTCTCGCCTATTTTCCAATCTCTACACAGCCGAACATAGCTGTTTCTTACACTGCCACAAAATCAGTAGCAGTATGGAACAGTTCGCGCAATCGCGTTGCAACCGAACCTGGATGTCCGTTGCCCAAAATCGTATCATCGATTTTTACAACCGGCATGACGAGTGTAGATGCCGCAGTCACGAAGGCCTCTCGCGCTTCCTTGGCTTCTTCCACAGAAAACGGGCGTTCCTCAAAGGAAATGCCGTCGCGTTCGACAAGCTCAAGCACGACAGCCCGCGTAATCCCGCTAAGAATACCACTTTCGGCGGGGCGCGTTACAAGTGTTCCATCCTTTGTGACGATCCACGCATTCGTAGAACCGCCCTCGGTAACCTTGTTTTCACTGTCAAAGTACCACGCTTCCTTGCACCCCTGCTCTTTCGCTGCTTGTTTTGCCAGCACGTTGGGAAGCAATGCAACGGTTTTGATGTCTACGCGAGGCCAGCGGTTTTCCGGGTAGGTAATCACCGAAATCCCTTTTTCGGCCGCCGCATCGCCAGACCTGGGATCCGTCGCACGAGCCGTCACCACGACTGACGGCATAACATTTTCGCCCGGAAAGAAATGATCCCGGCGGGAAACACCACGGGTCACCTGAATGTATACAATGCCGTCATGCACGCGGTTTCGGCGCACCACTTCGCGGAGCACAAACTCGAGCGCTTGACGGGCCATAGGCCAACCAATGCTGAGCTCTTTCAAGGAACGATCGAGACGGTCGATATGCCGAGGCATGTCAACGATGGTATTGCGCCAAACTTCACAGACTTCGTAAACGCCATCGGCAAACTGATAACCACGATCCTCAACATGGACGGCTGCATCCCTGTGCGGAACGTACTGACCATTGACATATGCGATCCTGCTCATGACTCTTCCTTGTGAACGCGAAAAAACTCCCGTCGCATGCGAAACGGGAGGAACTGAATGACAGCAACAAGATAACCAATGCATGAACCGTCTTGCGACCCAACGCAAGGCCAAGTTCTGGGCAATCCAGCCCTCTTAGAAGAATTCGAGACTGACCCGGAACATCTGCTCGACCTGTCGAACCCTGGAGGCAACAGCGAAGATCACGATGCGGTCCTGAGAAATGATTTGAAGGTCGCCATTTGGGGTCAGTACCTTGCCGTCCCGAAAGACCGCACCGACCCGAATGCCCGAAGGCAGGTCAATTTCCCGCAAGGGACGTCCAACCAGCGGTGATGTGTCCAGTGCTTCCGCTTCGACCACTTCGGCAGCACCGTTTTGCAGCGAATGGACGCCCCTTATCCGGCCACGACGTACATGTTGCAGGATCTTGGAAATCGTGACAGCACGCGGGTTGATGAACGCGTCGATGCCAAGTGCTTGCGCAAACGCCGGGTAGCTCGGATTGTTCAGGAGTGACAAGTTGCGCCGACAGCCCAGCTTTTTGGCCATAACCGATGAGAGAATGTTGACCTCATCTTCGTTTGTCAGCGCCACCATCGTATCGGCTGCGCCGACATCTGCCTCATCGAGGATACCCTGATCAAGCGCGCTTCCATGCAGGATGACCGACCGTTTTAGTTCATCAGCGATGCCCACCGCTCGTTCCCGCGACGCTTCGATCAACTTGATCCGGGTATTGCTCTGACGTTTTTCAAGCGCCCGAGCCACATAAAGACCTATGTTGCCGCCACCTGCGATGACGACGCGGCTGGCTTCCGGCTCTTCATGTCCGAAAATTCCAAGCGTTCTACGAACCTGGTCACGGCGCGCGACCACATAAGCCAGGTCTCCGACAAGCAGGGAGTCAGAGCTCTTGGGAACGAAAAGCTTGTTGTTCCGATAAACGCCAACGACAACAGCTCCGAGGTCCGGAAAGAGCTCGGTCAGCTGCCGCAGCGGCGTATCGATAACCGGGCAATCCTCTTCACACATGATCCCGACCGTGACGATCTGGTCATCAGCAAAACGCACGGTCTCCACTGCTCCGGGCAGGGCTAACCGCCGCAAGACCATTTCTCCGACTTCAATCTCTGGCGAGATAATCACGTCAATCGGCATGTTCTCGCGGGAAAACAAGTTTTGCCAGCGGCCCTGCAAATAACTCTGCGCCCGGATACGTGCGACCTTGGTCGGGACATTGAACAGGGAGTGCGCGACCTGACAGGCGACCATGTTGACTTCATCATACAGCGTCACCGCAATGATCATGTCGGCTTCTTCGGCGCCGGCCTGGGCCAGAACATCGGGATGCGCGCCGTGTCCAACAAACCCACGGACATCCAACTGATCACCAATCGCGTTGATCAACTTGGGTGATGAATCGATGACCGAGACGTCGTTCTGTTCTGCTGCAAGGCGCTCTGCAATGCCGTAACCGACCTGGCCAGCTCCACAAATGACGACTTTCATGATGGTCTTCCCATACGCGCTTGTTCAACGCCTCAAATACCAGAGACTGACGATTAAGACAGCCCCAGGGTCTTCAGTTTTCGATGCAGTGCAGAACGTTCCATGCCGACAAACTCTGCTGTTCGCGAAATATTGCCGTCAAACCGCTTGATCTGGGCCTGCAAATAGTCGCGTTCGAAAATTTCACGCGCTTCACGAAGAGGCACAGACATTAGATGTTCTCCCCCGCCTGTGGTTGGCAGGTTTGGCAGGGTCGCACCGACCTCTGCAGGCAAAAGATCTGCCGTGATCACACTGTCCGGCTCGCCTCTGGCGAGGATCAACAAGCGCTCAACGTTGTTCTTCAGCTGGCGCACGTTCCCTGGCCAGTCATGCGTTTGAAGCACGGCCATGGCGTCATCACCGATAGGGCGCAACGGGATGCCCGAAGCCGTAGAGATCTGCTCCATGAAATGACCCACAAGCACCGGCACGTCTTCCCGCCGTTCTGCCAATCCCGGCACGCGTAGAGGTACCACGCCGAGCCTGTGATAAAGGTCCTGCCGGAAGAGGCCTGCTGAAATGTGTTCCTCGAGGTTTTTAGCCGTCGAGGACAGGATCCGGATATCAACCTGCACCTTGGTTGCCCCACCTACCCGCGTGAAACTCTGATCGACCAACACCCTCAGAATTTTGCTCTGGGTCTCGGCCGGCATGTCGCCGACCTCATCAAGGTAAAGCGTACCGCCATGCGCCTCTTCCATGGCGCCAACCTTGCGAAGATTGCCGCTTCCATCCTCAATGCCGAAAAGCTCTTCCTCCATGCGCTCAGGCGTGATCGTTGCCGCGTTCAGCACGACAAACGGGCTCTTCGCACGTGGTGAAAGGTCATGGATCATACGGGCGGTCAGCTCTTTGCCCGCTCCGGACGGGCCTGTGATCATGATGCGGCTGTTGGTCCCTGCGACTTTCTGGATCGTTTGGCGCAACTGGTTGGCAGCACTGGAATCACCAATGATTCCTTTTGCTTCGCCGCTGCGCTGGCGAAGTTCCCTGACCTCGCGCTTCAGACTTGAGGCTTCAAGGGCGCGGTCGACGATATGAATCAGCCGATCGGTCTTGAAGGGTTTTTCAATATAGTCATAGGCGCCGCGCTTGATGGCCGAGACCGCGGTCTCAATGTTGCCGTGGCCGGAGATGATGACGACGGGCAAGTCCGGATCAGTCTGCTTGATGACGTCCAGAACGCCCAATCCGTCGAGACGGCTTCCCTGCAGCCAAATGTCCAGCACCACAAGTGAAGGACGTCGCTCCTTGATCGCTGCGATCGCGCTATCGCTGTCGCGTGCCGTTCGGGTGCCATAGCCCTCGTCGTCGAGAATGCCGGCAATCAACTCGCGAATATCAGTTTCGTCATCAACTACAAGAATGTCATACGCCATTTTCGGTCACTGTCTTTTCGTTCTTGTCGTCCTCGGCATCCGTCGAACTGACCGCCAAGGTCAGGCGGACAAGCGTGCCGCTCTCTCCCAGACCCGCATCCGGCGCATCAAGCAGTTCGATGCTCCCTCCGTGGTCTTCAAGTATCTTTCGCACGATGGCAAGACCAAGACCGGTCCCCTTTTCGCGCGTCGTCATATAGGGCTCCAGCAGTCTTTGCCGGTTTTCCTCGGGCAGCCCGACGCCGTTGTCTGAAACGTCGATCACAATCAGGTCGGAGATCTCCGACAACGAGACATTGATACGTCCCGACGCAAGGTCTTCACCTTCGCGACCTTCAATAGCTTCGGCGGCATTCTTGATCACATTGGTCAGGGCCTGACCAATGAGTCTTGCGTCAAACGTCGCTACAACCGGCGTTTCTGGCAGCTTGGTGTTGATCTCGATATCCGGATTGCCAACCGTCTGCATGAATGCAGCTTCTCGCACGATATTGCGGATATCTGCTTCGCTTTTCGTTGGCTTGCGCATACGCGCAAACGACGAAAATTCATCGACCATCTGACCAATGTCACCAACCTGACGGATGATCGTGTCGATGCACTGATCGAAGACTGTGCGGTCTTCCTCGATCTTCTTGCCATATCTGCGCCGGATGCGTTCTGCCGAAAGCTGAATCGGCGTGAGCGGGTTCTTGATCTCGTGGGCAATGCGCCGTGCCACGTCGGCCCATGCCGAATTACGCTGCGCTGAAACCAGATCGGTAATATCGTCAATCGTCACGACATAGCCATGCTCGCGGCGAGTCGATTGCTCACTGGTCAGCCTTACGTTCAAAGTCCTCTGCCGCCCACCCAGAGCCACCTCGATCTGCGTTTCCTGGAACCGTTCGCTATCCTTGTCAAAGGCCTGTGAGAGAAAGTCTGACAGCTCTGGAATGATCTCGCGGAGCGGCTTTCCAAGTAGATCGACCTCTTCGACTTGAAGCAGGGCCTGTGCCGACATGTTGACGAGCATTACGGCTCCATCCTCGTCAATGCCAAGGACACCGGTGGAAACCCCGGAAAGCACAGCTTCATTGAAACGCCTGCGCCGATCGATCTGCTCATTGGCCGCGAGCAATGCGTCGCGCTGTCCAAGGAGCTGGCCCGTCATCTTGTTGAAGGTAGACCCCAGATTGGCCAGGTCGCCCTCAGACCTGGACGTTTCGACCTTCACCGCCAGATTGCCTTTTGAGACTTCGTCCGCCGCAGAGATCAAAGTGCGAATGGGAGACACCAACCTGTTGGCGAAGCCGAAGCCGATCCAGATTGCGGACAGAAGGAGGATGAGCGCAACGCCGAGATAGACCAGTGCAAACGCAACCTGAACGCCGAACCGGCTGTTTTCAAGCTCTCTGTATTCATGAGCCCCCTCCTCCGCCAGTCTTTGATATTCAACCACGCGCGGATCCATGGACCTGATCGCATATAGGTAGAAATCATCATAAGCCGACAGGCGCATCACGCCGCCGACCAGATTTGACTTTCCAGGAGCAATCAGGATCGGTTCTCCCTGACGCGCCTTGGCAAAACTGTCTTCCGGCGGCAACAAGACATTTACCCGCGGATCCAGAACAATCCGGGTCACGACAGTTCCATCCGATGTCATGATGAAGGCCGCCAACAGGCCGCGAACGGAGGCTTGTGCGCTGAAGAAGCCATCAAACCGGGTTGGCTCGAAATCGTAAACTGCCTTTGCCCGGTCCACGTCATTGGCCATCGCAATCAGGTCGCCACGCAGCACCCGCGCGTGCTCCTGAAGGTAGGCCTGCGCCACTGTCAGCGCGTTATCGATGATTTGCCGCGTGCGGTCTTCGAACCAGCGGTCCAGGCCGCGATCAAGCGTGAAGGTCGCCAGTATTGCCATCAGGATTGCCGGCACCGCCGCAACGACGCTGAACAGTGTGACGATTCGAACATGCAGCCTTGCAGCTGCGCGGCCGCGCCGCCGCGCGTTCAGGAGCTTGGTGATTTCCCAGAGGATGGCCGCGATCAGACAGCTGGCCAGAACGCCATTGACCACCATCGCGATCAAGACCACCTGTTGCGTCGGCGCAACTGAGGTCAGGCCTGTCAGAATTACGAAGGTGACGGCGATGGACAAAAGAGCGATCAACATGATCGCAAGACCGAGGCGCCTGCCCAGTTTTCTCTTGGAAGACTTAGGCTCCGCAGAACCCTGAGCAAGTCCCAGTATCATGTCACCTCGACGTCTTTCGCGATGAGGGCCAGCGGCTGAAAGCGCACCACCCAATTCAGAAGTGCGGCACACTTACCACAGAATGTTGCGAAATTGCGACAATGATGACGATGAGGAAAACTGTCTACAGGCAACGCGATAGATCTCGCCGCCTGCAGGTTTAGGTGACATTGAAACCACAGGTTTCAGCGGGCAGATCGCATCACCTGAATATCGAGATCGCGTATCTTCTTGCGCAAGGTGTTGCGGTTCACCCCAAGAAGTTCGGCCGCTTTGATCTGATTGCCCCGCGTCGCCGCTAAAGCCGCGCTGATCAAGGGGTATTCCACCTCTCGCAGTATTCGGTGATAGAGCCCAGGGGGCGGAAGCGCATCGCCATAGTTGTCAAAGTAACCGCCAAGGTATCTCTCGACCGACGCACCAAGATTGACGCTTTCGGAGCTTTCCTCCTCGAGTGGAGACACTGCCGGCTGGCTTAGCTCTTGCTCAAGCATTGCCTCACCGATCACGTCTTGCGGGTACAAAGCCGCGAGCCGTCGAACCAGGTTTTCGAGTTCACGTACGTTGCCCGGCCAGCGATAGCGGCGCAGGAGGTTAAGCGCTGGTTGATCGATCTGCTTCGCTGGCAGCCCCTCTTTTTCCGCAATGGAGAAGAAGTGCCGCACCAGATCTGGAATATCTTCGACGCGCTCTCTGAGTGGTGGCAACCGAATCGGCACGACATTCAGACGGAAATAAAGGTCTTCACGAAAGAGACCCTGGTTGATCAGCTGCCGCAGATCCTTGTTTGTCGCTGCGACGATGCGCACATCTGTCTTGATAGGCGTGCGCCCACCAACCGTCGTATACTCACCTTGCTGAAGAACGCGCAACAAACGCGTCTGCGCTTCCATGGGCATATCGCCGATTTCGTCCAGAAACAGCGTGCCGCCATCGGCCTGCTCGAAGCGACCAGAGCTGCGATGCTGGGCACCCGTAAAGGCTCCCTTTTCATGCCCGAACAGTTCCGCCTCAATCAGGTCTCGCGGAATGGCCGCCATATTGATTGCGACGAAGGGACCGTTGCGCCGCTTGCCATAGTCGTGGAGCGCGCGTGCGACCAGCTCCTTACCAGTGCCTGACTCGCCGTTGATCATGACCGTCAGGTCGGTCTGCATCAGCCGCGCGAGCACACGATAGATTTCCTGCATGGAAGGAGACCGCCCGACCAGCGGCATACCTTCGCTCATGTCATCGATCTCAACCGGACGACGGACCTTCGGTTCTTCAAGGGCTCGACTGACGATGCTCGTCAGCTCCTTGAGATCGAACGGCTTGGGAAGGTATTCATAGGCGCCCTTCTCGGACGCCCGAATGGCAGTCATGAAGGTGTTCTGTGCGCTCATGACCAGCACCGGGAGATCCGGGCGAAGCTTCTTGATCCGAGGCAGGACGTCGAAGATGTTTTCGTCGGGCATGACGACATCGGTAATCACGAGATCCCCGTCGCCCGAGCTGACCCACCGCCAGAGCGTGGTGGCATTGGATGTCAAGCGAACGGTATAGCCCGCACGAGAAAGGGCCTGATTGAGGACGGTACGGATCGCCGCATCGTCATCGGCTACAAGGATGGTGCCTGTCGGCATGATCATTCGGTCCTGTCGCTGGAGGGAGCCTCAGGTTCAACAAAAGCCGGCATCAAGATCCGGAAGATGGTTTTGCGTGGCTGACTGTCGCATTCGATGACCCCGCCATGATCACCGATGATCTTGGCGACGAGCGCCAGACCAAGGCCGGAGCCATTGGTCTTAGTGGTGATGAAGGGTTCAAACAGATGTGGCAGCAGATCGTCAGGAACGCCTGGTCCATTGTCCTGAACACAGAATTCCAAAGGAAGTGAAACGCGTTCTGCCGTTCCAGGCACAGATAGACGGATACCTGGACGAAACGCCGTGGTGATCCGGATCTCACCGTCCGGGTCGTCGCCGATCGCCTCGCTTGCGTTCTTGATCAGGTTGAGAAAGACCTGAACCAACTGATCCCGGTTGGCATAAACGGGCGGAAGAGAGGGATCGTAGGCCTCCAGAATGCGCTTGTTGCGAGCAAATCCGCTATCGGCAAGACGCTTGACGTGATCAAGCACCACGTGGATGTTCACAGGCTCACGCTCGATCGGACGTTCATCGGAGAAAACCTCCATCCGATCAACCAGCTTCACAATGCGATCGGTCTCATCTGTGATCAAACGTGTGAGTGCGCGATCTTCATTCGGAACCGATTGTTCAAGCAGCTGTGCAGCGCCCCGAATCCCCGACAGTGGGTTCTTGATCTCATGCGCCAGCATTGAGGCCAGGCCGGTCACGGTGCGGGCTGCCCCTCGTGAGGTGAGCTGCCGGTCGATCTTCTCCGCCATGGACCGTTCCTGGAACATCAACACGACCGCGCCGGGACGCTCTGCGACGGGCGCTGCATTGATGTCGACGATCTTTGGCGCGCCAATACGCGGCGAACCGATATCGACCTTGTACTCGTTGACCGCAGCGCCGCGCTCTCGCACCTGGTCGACAAGGGTCAGCAAAGGACTGCCAAAGGGCACGAAGTAATCGATGGGATGGCGCCGCAGGTAAGACACGCTCGATCGCATGAAGATCTCCGCAGCCATATTGGCGGACTCGATAACGCCATCAGGCGCGACGAGCAGCACCGGGTGTGGAAGCGAATCGAGTATCGTCGGACCATCGTCGGCCAGCGCGGCCATCCGTCCTTTTGAAAGGGACTCAGGCGTCATGCAGCACTCCGTTCGGAAGAAGAAAACCATCCATCAACGAGGCGGATTACCTCCACCGGATCGTTGGAAGTCATAAGGGTTTTACGCAAGGGGCCAGGAAGTTCACGACCGAGGCCCGAATTGTCGAGGTACCAGCCAAGATGTTTGCGGGCAATTCGGACACCAGGCATCGTGCCATAATGCGTTATAATCGCTTTGTAATGCTCGAGAACAAGATCCCGAAGCTCCGGGCCGCCTGGCTCTGCACGTTTCTCGCCTGTCGCCAAAAAGTGCCCGATATGACCAGGTAGCCAAGGCTTGCCATAAGAACCGCGCCCAACCATCACGCCATCGGCGCCCGACGCTTCGAGCATTCTCAGTGCATCATCAAACTCACAGCAATCACCATTGGCGATGACCGGGATTTCGACCGCATCAACCACGTCTCGGATTGCATTCCAGTTGGCTTGGCCCTTGTAGAACTGGCTGCGCGTCCGCCCGTGAACCGTCAGCAGCATGATGCCCGCAGCTTCGGCGCGGCGCGCAAGTGTCGGTGCGTTGATGGACGTCTCGTCCCACCCGAGACGCATCTTGAGCGTCACTGGAATATCGACGGCATCAACCGTGGCCTCGATCAAGGTCAGCGCGTGGTCAAGGTCACGCATCAACGCCGAGCCGGAATAGCCGGATGTCACCTTCTTGGCAGGACAGCCCATGTTGATGTCAATGACGTCAGCGCCCGCATCGGCAATGACTCTGGCGGCTTCGCCCATCCACTTTGCTTCACGCCCAGCCAGCTGTACGACGTGGAGACCATCATCCTGAGCCTCGGCACGCATCTGCGTTTCCGCGTCTCCCTTGACGAAAGACTCGCTGGCCACCATTTCGCTGACGACCATCCCAGCACCATAGCGGGCCGCAATCCGGCGAAACGGCAAATCGCTGACGCCAGACATGGGGGCGAGCACAGCCCGGTTCTTCAGGCTGTGACGACCAATGCGAATCGGATCCAACATCAAAGGGGACTGCAATCTGCTCATAACCTGTGCACACTCAACAATGCCTATATCGTAGCCATATTTTGCGGTGCGGCAAGAGGCAATTGCGCATAATATGATGGTTTGGTTTGCAATTTCTTTTGCTTGGTCACATCAAAGAGCTCTTGCATTAAGAGTTCGCGCAGCAAATGAGAACACACAGGATCGGGACCCTGATGACCAAACAAGTGGCAGCAATTATTGTCGCAGGTGGAAGAGGCTCTCGTTTGGCCAGTTCCAGTGATGATTGTCCAAAGCAATACAAGACGCTCGCCGACCGACCAATCCTCACATATACGCTTGAGCCATTTCTCGCCCACCCTCTTGTCAGCAAGGTGCTTGTGGTGCGCCATGCGGATGACCTGAAGCTCTGCGAAGACGCGATTGCGGCCTTGGGAGTCGGGCCGACAGACAAACTACTGACGTCGGTAGAAGGTGGCACGACAAGACAGGACTCTGTCTACGCCGGGCTAGACGCCCTTCAGCATTCAGAATGCGCAGCTGTCCTGATTCACGACGCGGCACGTCCTTTTGTCACCCGTGACGCGATCAGCGCTGTTATCGAACGCCTGCAGCAAGGCGCCAAGGCGGTTCTGTCGGCGATCCCTATTGTGGACACACTCAAGCGAGCAGATGCAGACACGCATTCTCTCTCGACCGTGGACCGGCAAGGGCTCTGGGCCGCTCAGACGCCGCAAGGTTTCGACTTCGACGCGATTTGGCACGCGCATCAGAATGCGCTGAAAAATGGCCGAATGGATTTTACGGACGACACCGGCGTCGCAGAGTGGGCAGGACATGAGATCGAGCTGGCCGCTGGCGACGCCGACAACTTCAAGATAACCAGTCCGGCGGACCTGGAACGCGCAAGAAAGATCATGGAAATGACCAGCAAGATAGCGGCCCCCCTTCCCTCAACCCGTACTCATGCACTTGCAGATCTTGGCGACGTTCGAATGGGCACTGGCTATGACGTCCATGCTTTCGACGCAGGAGATGCTGTCATTTTGGGCGGAGTTTCAATTCCGCACGACCGGAAGCTCAAAGGTCATTCGGATGCAGACGTGGTTCTGCACGCGATCACCGATGCGGTCCTCGGCGCAATTGGTGACGGTGACATAGGCACGCACTTTCCGCCATCAGATCCGAAGTGGAAGGGCGCTGCTTCCGATCAATTCCTTCATGACGCTGTCCGCCGCGTTAAAGCCATGGGCGGCCAGATTACCCACATCGATGCAACAATCATCTGTGAACTGCCGAAAATCGGCCCTCATCGCGCGCGCATGCGTCAAGCCATCGCCGATATCTGTGCCTTGCCGGTTTCAAGAGTCTCTGTAAAAGCGACGACCTCGGAACGACTCGGCTTCACCGGCCGCAAGGAAGGTATCGCTTCCATGGCCGCAGTGACCGTTCGACTCCCGTTTTCAGGAGATGATGCGTGATGACACAATGGATCGATCTGCTGCCGAAAGCAGAAAGCGTCGTCGCTGACGCGCGGAAAAACGGTATCATCATTGCCACAGCGGAATCCTGCACCGGAGGTCTGGTCGCCGGGCTGCTTACGGAGGTGCCAGGGTCCTCGGCTGTTATCGATCGCGGCTTTGTAACGTACTCCAACGAAGCCAAACAGGAGATGCTGGGCGTTTCGTTTGAAACACTGGAAGCAGTTGGAGCGGTCTCGCGTGAGACCGCGGTCGAAATGGCTGAAGGTGCGCTCAAAAACTCACGCGCAGACTTGGCTGTCTCGGTTACCGGAATCGCGGGGCCAGGCGGTGGCAGTGTACAAAAGCCGGTCGGAACGGTCCATTTCGGGCTTGCTGCAAAAAAACGAAAGACTGAGCACTTTTCGGCAAATTTCGACGATCTTGGCCGAGACGACGTTCGGCTTCTGGCTGTAGCAAAGGCGCTCGAACTTATTTCAAATTCAATCAATTGCCCTAGCGAAATCTAAGAGCTTGAGCGCTATCGCTGTCGGAAATGACGGTGGAAAAACAACTGGCACGGGCCATCCGCAGTCGCAAACCCTGGATGACCTTCAATGCTCAAGAAACTATTCGCTGTCCTTGCCTTTTGTATGGTGGCTCAGACCTTTGGCGCGAAACACGCGATTGCCAGTGGCATTCCTTCTCCGGGTGACTTCTACCTGATCGCACGGGACCGCGTCGGCGATTTCTCTGGCAGTCACAAGGTTTTCAGACGCACGGCGGTGGGGCTCCACAAGGTCTCGTATTGCAAGCGGGACTATTGGGTGCGCGCCCATACCGTTGCCTGGACGCTGGTCGAGGCTGAAAACAACCGGGCTGTACGGCTTGAGTTCAACTTCGGCAAGGGTTGGCGTCCGATCTGCGACCACCCGGAACAGCAAGTCACACTCAGCGACATTGGTCTTGCCGGCGACCCACGCGAAATTCTGGCTAAGCCCGAGACGAACTCCGGGGCACTGAGCCTCTTCGGCGTCATCAGCAAGTCACTGCGGGAAGATGTCGAAGTCTACGGTCCCTGAACCGCTCTCTGGTGCAGGCGCCTGGTAAGTTCTGATGGCAAACGCGACGGTACATAAAATTCGATCAATAATCTGAGCGATATTTAGACATCTGGAGCAATAGGTTTGATCTTTGGTTGTTTTGGCAAAAATAAAGTTCAGCCATTGTCCAGCGCTCGGCAAAAGAACAGGTAGATGCAAAATGAAGAAACTGGGTCTTGCAGCACTTGGCTGGTGCCTTCTTGCAAGCGCGGCAGCTTCTGCGGCAATCATGATCCCCGGAGACTTTTACCTGATCTCCCGTGGGGATGACGGCCTGTTTGCCGGCAGCCACAAGATCTTCCAACGCCAGTCGAACGGCTTGCGGCGTGTCACATATTGCGGCCGAGACTACTGGGTCCGTCCCGTCACAGTCGCCTGGACGCAGGTAGAAGTCGAAAATCGCATGGAAGTTCGCGTGGAATTCAACATGGGCAAGGGCTGGCGACCGATCTGCGAAAAGCCCGAACAACAAGTCACGTTGAAAGATCTGGGCGTGACACAGGATGCCAGGGTCGTGCTGCAAACAAACGGGCGCGACCTCGACGGAATCAACCGTTTCAGCGCGATCAGCGAGTCCTTCCAAAAGGGCAACAGATCCAAAAAAGCCTCATATCACGACTAAAGGAGAGAGCATGCTGCAAGTGAGGGGCTAACATCGGATGACGTGGGTAACCGGGACAAGGTTCACGCCACCCTGACGGTGTTGAATGGTCGTCCGATCCAAAGGCTATCCTGCCTGCGGCGTATACAGAGACAAGTGCCATGAAAAAAGAACTCGCACTATTCGCAGCTCTAAGCCTCTCAGGCCCGGTACAGGCTCAAATGCCTGTCTCTGCGGGCGACTATTACATTCGTTCCCAGCAGCCCTCCGGCACCTTTTTCGGCTATCATGAGGTGCTGACAGAACCTAAAACTGGTTATGTGCGGGCAGTTTACTGCGACACCGTTTTCTGGGTCAGAAAATCAACTGTCCTCTGGACGGAAAACGAGGCGAAGGCGGGTCGCCACCTTTTCATCGAGATGAACCTGAATGGAGGACGCCAGCTGATTTGCGCTGACCCGGATGAACAGGTGCGCCTTGAAGATCTCGGAATGAAGGAAGCTGAAGTCAGACGCTTTCGTGCCAGCAATGGCCAGCTTGATCAGAAAAAGAGCCGCATGAATGTGCTCAGCGAAGCCTTCAAGCAACGTAAATAGGTTTCGACCTCACACCAGAAGATCAGGCACCGTAGACGGCATCTGCGCGCTCTTCGAACGCAGTCGAGAACCTTCTGAACGCACGATCAAACATGGCGCCCATGAGCGACCCAAGCGTGCGGCTCTTGAACTCGTAGTCGATAAAGAACCCGACATCACACGAGCCATCGCCTGTGTCGGTGAACGTCCAGCGGTTTTCCAGATGCTGGAATGGCCCGTCCAGATACTGCACCAGGATCGCATTTTCTTGCGGAAGCATCTCGACGCGGCTGGTAAAGGTCTCCTTGAAGACCTTGTAGGCAACGGTCATGTCGGCAACGAGCACTTCCCTGCCCTCACCCAGATCCTTGCGTCCGCGCACTTGCAGTGCCTGGCAGAGTGGCACGAACTGGGGGTACTTCTCGACATCGGCCACCAAAGCGAACATATCCCGCGCTGAATGACCGACCCGATGGGTTGAAGAAAAACTAGGCATGTCTCGCGCTACCGGACGTCAATGGCCAATCTTGGCAAGGCGGGCGGCCTTGAGATCGGCAAAATCCTCACCGGCATGGTGAGAGGACCGCGTCAGCGGGCTGGCGGAAACCTTCAGGAAACCCTTGGCATATGCAATTCGTTCGTAGCCTTTGAATTCCTCAGGCGTCACGAATGACAAAACCGGATGGTGTTTCTTCGATGGCTGGAGGTATTGGCCAACGGTCAGGAAATCCACGTCGGCGACCCGCAGGTCATCCATCAGCTGAAGCACTTCGTTCCGTTCTTCTCCAAGCCCGACCATGATCCCGGATTTGGTAAACATTGCCGGATCGAGTTCCTTGACCTTCTGAAGCAGCCGAATGGAATGGAAATAGCGTGCGCCAGGGCGGACCTTCAGATACTTCGACGGAACCGTCTCCATATTGTGGTTGAAGACATCCGGCCTTGCTTCAACGACGGTCTCGATCGCGCCATCCTTGCGAAGAAAATCGGGTGTCAGCACCTCGACAGTCGTCTTTGGTGACTGGTCGCGAATGGCCTTGATGACATCGGCAAAGTGTCCGGCACCGCCATCATCCAGATCGTCACGATCGACCGAGGTGATCACCACATGCTCAAGCCCCATCCGGGCAACCGCGTCACCGATGGAGGCCGGCTCCTTGGGATCGACCGCACCCGGCATGCCGGTGCGCACGTTGCAGAATGCACAAGCCCGCGTACAGGTATCACCCAGGATCATGAAACTGGCGTGCTTCTTCGACCAGCACTCACCGATGTTCGGACACCCGGCTTCTTCGCAGACAGTCACCAGACCATTCTTGCGAACAAGGTCCTGCGTTTCGCGGTAGACTGGCGAAGTCGGAGCCTTGACACGGATCCACTTTGGTTTCCGCTGAACCGGATTGTCAGGCCGATGGGCCTTCTCCGGATGCCGGGGGCGGGCCTCACGCGTATCAGCGTTTTTCGACAAGGTGTCTACGATCGTAACCATGAGATCTAAGTGTCGCTCTTGTTGAAAAAGGTCAAGCCTTCTTTCGCATGACGGCTATGCGCCGGAGGGCAAGCTCTGCAAGCAGACGAGCCGCTTCCGTGCTGCCTCAGACAATGGCTGCGGAGTTCTTTCCATCTGGTTCATCTGAACGACAACGGACAGCGCGGAAGCTGCAAGCGCATCATTTTGGAAGATTGCCTGCTCCAGGGTAATGGAAGTCCGTCCGATCTTCTGAATACGCGTTCCGATCTCGACTGTTCCCGGCCATTTCAACTCCGAGCGGAAGTCCATCTCCAGGCGTGCGATGACAAAGGCACAGCCGTCGTCAACGATCCGCCTTTCGCCGCGGTACAGAATGTCCACACGGCCCGTTTCAAGAAATGTCGAAAAGACCGAGTTGTTGACGTGCCCCTGAGGGTCGCTGTCGCAATAGCGTAGCTTGTCCGCGCTGTGGACAGGAAAGGCTGCGAGCTGGTCGTCCGATGCCATCGTGTTCCGTTCTTCATGTCCAAGTACCTTGGTCAGACCTAGTTGAAGACCTTTTTCCAGAGGTAAAGGAACAGGATCGCGCCAAGGGTCGAGACCACCAACTGATCCAGCAGCCCGCCGGTCACATTCAGGCGAAAGATATGAGCCAGCTCGCCGCCAACCAAAGCACCCAGGAGGCCCACCACCAGGCTGCCGAAGAACCCGCCACGGCTGTTCAGAACCCGATGGGCAACGGCCCCGGCAATCAGGCCAATGATGATCCAGAATATGAAGCTCATGCGATCACCTCAGACTTCCGATGGCACTGCAGTCACCCGCCAGCCCAGGTCAGGCAAGAATACGGGCGACGACCACAACGACAATCGCCCCAATGGCGGCGACCACGATCTGGTTTACCCACGGATTGCCGAGGTTGATGTTGATGCCGGTCACGTTGACAAGGAATCCGCCAACGAATGCGCCGATCAAACCGGTCAGCAGGTAACGCACCAAACCGCCGCCGCCGACGAAGACACTTGCAAGCCAGCCTGCAACGAGGCCGATCACACACCAGACCAGAATATTCTTGATGTCCATTTCAGTATTCCCTCCGCGACCAACTGAAATCGATCGGCATGACTTCCGACCATCTGCATAGCAACCACGTACGCACGACGGTGGCCGAAACCGGACACCGTAATCAGCCCGTTTCTAGGCGTTCAGAACCTTGCCGTAGGCATCAAGCACGCTTTCCTTCATCATCTCCGAAAGGGTCGGATGCGGGAAGATCGTGTGCATCAGTTCTTCTTCGGTCGTCTCCAGGTTCATGGCGACAACAAAGCCCTGAATCAACTCTGTGACTTCTGCGCCAACCATATGCGCGCCGATCAATTCGCCGGTCTTCTTGTCGAAGATGGTCTTGATCATGCCGTTGTCCTCGCCGAGGGCAATCGCCTTGCCGTTGGCGTTGAAGGAGTAACGGCCGACACGAATATCACGCCCTTCGGCCTTGGCCTTGGCTTCCGTAAGGCCGACCGATGCGACCTGGGGATTACAATAGGTACAGCCGGGGATCTTGCTCTTGTCCATGGCATGTACATTCGGCAAGCCTGCAATCTTCTCGATGCAGACAACGCCTTCGTGCTCAGCCTTGTGCGCCAGCATAGGCGGACCGGAAACGTCGCCAATGGCGTAAACGCCAGGAACGTTGGTGTTGCCATAGCCGTCAATGACCACGCAGCCACGATCGGTTTTCACACCGAGAGCTTCAAGACCGAGGTTTTCGATATTGCCCTGAACGCCGACCGCCGAGATCAGGCGATCCGCTGTGATCTGCTGAACCTTTCCGTCCTTGGTCTCGACATGCGCCGTGATCGAGTTCGCAGCTTTGTCGACCTTGGAAACCTTCGCTTCCGTGATGATCTTCATGCCGCGCTTTTCAAGTGCCTTGCGGGCAATCTTGGAGATTTCCTCGTCTTCAACCGGCATGACCTGTGACATCAGCTCGACCACAGTCACATCGACGCCCATGGAGACGTAGAACGACGCGAATTCGATGCCGATCGCTCCTGATCCCATGACGACCATGGACTTCGGCATCACATCCGGCTTCATCGCCTCGAAATAGGTCCAGATCAGCTTGCCGTCCGGTTCGATGCCCGGCAGCGCACGAGGACGCGCACCTGTCGCGACGATGATGTGCTTGGCGGCGTAAGTCCCCTCACCCAGAACGCCCTTGGGCACCGGGTTTTGAGGTTGAACTGCTGGCTTTGAAGACTTGACGACGACGATCTCACCCGGTTTGGTGAGTTTCGCCTCGCCCCAGATCACATCGATCTTGTTCTTCTTCATCAAGTAGCCGACGCCGCCGTTGAGCCGAGCGGAAACACCCCTTGATCTTGCCACGACGTCTTTGACATCGGCTGTCATCTTGCCTTCAAGCGTCAGACCATAGCTCTTGGCATGGTTGGCGTGATCGAGAATTTCGGCAGACCGCAGGAGCGCCTTTGTCGGAATGCAGCCCCAGTTCAGACAGATGCCGCCCAGATGTTCGCGCTCGACGATTGCGGTCTTCAGACCCAACTGAGCTGCGCGGATCGCGGTCACATAACCGCCCGGTCCGGACCCGACAATGATGACGTCATAGGAAGTGCCAGCCATCGTAAATTCCTTGAATTTCAGGAGAACCGCGGCGCGGGCAGCCAAGGCCCGCGCCAGCTCATTCCATTCTTAGACGAGCATGCTCATCGGATTCTGGATGTAGCCCTTGAAGGCTGCCAGAAGTTCAGCGCCAAGCGCGCCGTCGACGCAGCGGTGATCGGTAGACAATGTCACCGTCATCACCGTTGCAATGGCCAGGGCATCGTCCTTGACCACAGGCCGCTTCTCACCGGCACCGACCGCAAGAATTGTTGCGTGCGGAGGATTGACCACAGCTGAGAAGTCTTTGACGCCCATCATGCCCATGTTGGACACGGCGGTGGTGCCGCCCTGGTACTCTTCCGGCTTCAGCTTCTTGGCCTTTGCACGTGCGCCCATGTCCTTCATCTCATTCGAGATGACCGAGAGAGGCTTCAATTCCGCGCTGCGGATGATCGGAGTGATCAGACCGCCTGGAATTGATACGGCAACGCCGACGTCAGCGTGCTTGTGCTTGACCATGTTTTCGTCTGTCCAGGACACATTCGCATCCGGAACATCGCGCAGCGCCAGGGCCAGCGCCTTGATGGTCATGTCGTTGACCGAGAGCTTGTAGACAGGCTTGCCGTCACCGTCTTTCGGTGCCGCGCCGTTGAGCTGGGCACGAAGAGCCAGAAGCGCATCCAGCTCGCAGTCTACAGAGACGTAGAAATGCGGAATGGTCTGCTTGGACTCCTGCAGGCGCTTGGCGATGGTCTTGCGCATACCGTCGTGCGGAACCAGATCGTAGGAGCCGTCCTCGAACAGCTTGAGAACCTGATCACTGGACGGCCCGCTTGGCATCGCCGAAGCAGCCGCCTTAGGTGCGTCTGCAGCAGGAGCCGCAGCGGCCTTGCCGGTACCAGAGGCAATTGCCGCTTCAACGTCGCGCTTGACGATCCTGCCGTGAGGTCCGGACCCTGAAATAGCCGTGAGCTCAAGACCACCCTGCTGAGCAAGTCTGCGTGCAAGCGGCGAGGAGAAGATCCGGTTGCCATCTGCTGCCTTGGGTGCCGGACCAGCCGGTGCCGCAGACGCCGGGGCTGCTGCGACAGGAGCTTCAGCTGCAGGTGCGGACGCAGATTCTGGTGCAGCAGGTGCTGCCGGAGCTGATCCTATTGCACTGGCGTCTTCGCCATCTTCAAGAAGCACAGCGATCAGCTCGTTGACCTTCACGCCGTTGGTGCCTTCCGGCACTACAATCTTGCCGACCTTGCCCTCGTCGACGGCTTCCACTTCCATGGTCGCCTTGTCAGTCTCGATTTCCGCAATGACATCGCCAGCGGAAACCGTGTCACCTTCTTTCACCAGCCATTTGGCCAGGTTGCCCTCTTCCATGGTCGGGGAAAGAGCCGGCATCGTTATATTGATAGGCATGTCCGTTCCCTCGCCTTAAGCCGTGTAGGTGACGGCCTTGACCGCGTCGATGACTTCGCCAACGTTCGGTAGCGCCAACTTCTCAAGGTTCGCTGCGTAAGGCATGGGCACATCCTTGCCCGTGACACGCAGGATCGGGGCATCGAGGTAATCGAACGCCTTTTCCTGAACCTGGAACGCAATTTCGGACGAGACCGAACACATCGGGTAGGCTTCTTCTACCGTTACGATGCGGCCTGTCTTGCGGACAGAAGCCAGGATCGTGTCGATGTCCAGCGGGCGGATGGTCCGAAGGTTGATCACCTCGGCAGAGATACCCATGCCGGCCAGCTCGTCAGCAGCTTTGAGCGCATAGGTCATGCCGATGCTCCAGGACACGATCGTGACATCTGTGCCTTCGCGCTCGATCTTCGCCTTGCCGATCGGCGTGACGAAATCGTCCATGTCCGGAATCTCGAAAGATTGTCCGTAGAGAATTTCGTTCTCCAGGAAGATCACCGGGTTAGAGTCGCGGATAGCCGCCTTGAGCAGACCCTTCGCATCAGCTGCGGAATAAGGCTGAACAACTTTGAGACCAGGCACATGAGCATACCATGCCGCATAGTCCTGGCTGTGCTGTGCGCCAACGCGTGCGGCGGCACCATTGGGACCACGGAACACAATCGGCGCGCCCATCTGGCCACCTGACATGTAGAGCGTCTTGGCAGCTGAGTTGATGATCTGGTCAATCGCCTGCATGGCGAAGTTGAACGTCATGAACTCGACGATTGGCTTCAGACCTGCCATGGCAGCACCGACACCAAGACCGGCAAAACCATGCTCCGTGATCGGCGTGTCGATCACGCGCTTCGCACCGAACTCGGCAAGCAAGCCTTGAGTGATTTTATAGGCGCCCTGATATTCGGCAACTTCCTCGCCCATGACGAAAACATCGCCGTCACTGCGCATTTCCTCGGCCATTGCATCGCGAAGGGCTTCGCGCACCGTCGATGACTTCATGGCTGTACCGGCCGGAATTTCCGGATCGTCGGCAGGCTTGCTTTCAACCGGAGCAGCAGGGACCGGCGCGGCTGCAGTTGATTCTGCTGCGGACGCAGGTGCTGCCGCAGCCGGTGCACTGGCCGCAGCGTCGAGCGCACTGGCATCTTCGCCCTCGCCCAGCAGAATGGCGATCTTCTCGTTGACCTTTACCGCGTCTGTGCCTTCGGCGACCAGGATCTTCCCAATCGTGCCTTCGTCCACGGCTTCCACTTCCATGGTCGCTTTGTCGGTTTCGATCTCGGCAATTACATCGCCTGCGGAGACGGTATCGCCCTCGGCCTTCAGCCATTTGGCGAGCTTACCTTCTTCCATCGTCGGCGACAGCGCCGGCATCAGGATATCAATCGGCATGGTTTCCCCCCGCCTTAAAGCAGAATGTCGGTGTAGAGCTCGGAGGCATCCGGCTCTGGATCGGTCTGTGCAAATTCGGCCGCTTCGGCAACTTTTGCACGAATCTCTTTGTCCATGGACTTGAGGTCGTCTTCCGACGCCCAGCCCGCATCGATGAGCCGCTTGCGGACCTGTTCGATTGGATCATGCTCGGTTCGCATCTTCTGGACTTCGTCCTTGGAGCGGTACTTGGCCGGATCAGACATGGAATGGCCGCGATAGCGATAGGTCACCATCTCCAGGATGTACGGCCCCTTGCCACTGCGGCAATGCTCCAGCGCCTTTTCCGAGGCAGCCATGACAGCACGAACATCCATGCCATCGACCTGTTCGCCCGGAATTCCGAACGACGCACCGCGCTGGGAAAGGTCAGTCGTTGCGGAAGACCGCTCGACGCTTGTTCCCATGCCGTACTTGTTGTTTTCGATGACATAAACAACAGGCAGCTTCCACAGCTGCGCCATGTTGAAGCTCTCGTAGACCTGACCCTGGTTGGAGGCGCCGTCTCCGAAGAATGCCATCGCGACATTGCCGTTCTCGCGGTACTGGTTGGCAAATCCAAGTCCAGTTCCCAGCGAGACCTGTGCTCCGACGATGCCGTGGCCGCCGTAGAAATGCTTCTCCTTAGAGAACATATGCATGGAGCCGCCCTTGCCCTTCGACAAACCGCCCCGGCGACCCGTCAATTCGGCCATGACGCCCTTGGGATCAAGATCCATTGCAAGCATGTGACCATGGTCGCGGTAGCCGGTGATCATCTGGTCGCCATCGATCTTGGCCATCTGCATCCCTACGACAACGGCCTCCTGACCGATGTAGAGGTGACAGAACCCACCGATGAGGCCCATGCCGTAGAGTTGACCGGCTTTCTCCTCAAAGCGGCGAATCAAAAGCATTTCACGATAGGCGTGAAGCTCTTGATCCTTGTCGAACTCGATGATCGCTGGAGCGGCCGGTTTGGCGGCTCCACGAGACCGGCTGGCGCTTCGTGCGCCTGTACCGGAAGTTGTCTTTTTCGCTGCGGCCATGTCCCTCATCTCAGGCTGACGTTTCCCTTATGGAAACCAAGCGGAAATTAACCTGCAACACTTGTCAATCCAAGCGCGTACAGATTGGCTGATTGTAACCTATAATCGGCTGATTTCAGTGAGAAAATAAGAATAAACCTAAATCTGGTTAAGCTGCGCAAATAAACTTTTTTCTAGTTAACTTGAGCTCGAACTGCCGACGGCCTCAGAATTGTCAGGTCGTTTTCATGAACAAGGTTGAGATTGAGCCTGGCACGCTCATCAACCATATCCGGGTCCAGACTTTCCGGCCGAAGCAGGCTGACGCGAGCAACCAGATGTTGCCGTTCTGAAACAAGCGCATCAAGCTCTGCCTGCAGATCCTGCACCTGATGCTCGATACGGGCGCGCCCCACCAGTCCCAATTCCCCATTCAGCGCGTGAAAGCCGAAATAGGCGAGCACCGACAAAGCGGCAACTGGAATGATCAAACGACGAAGTGGTGATTGTTTACGCTGGCGAGTGGTCGCGGACACGGATTGACCCTACTAGAAACACAAATTGGCCTTGAGGTAAGGATGGACCCCGTTGGTTAAAAGACCGTTGAAACAAAACGACCGTGGAAGAATTGCCCGGTAAAAATCAACAGGTTCCAACCAGCATTCAGGTCCGGGGTCACACAGAACGGCTTGGCCTTGCACCAGAGATAAGGTCGCCGTGCTGTTTTATCAGACGGGCCAGGCGGCTGACGACAGTCCGAATTTCGCGCCGGTGCCGGTCGTCGTCGCTCATGACGATCCATTGCTGATGGCGCAACTCGGCGATTTCGGGCCCGGCCCGTTCCAGGCCAGGCTCCAGATCTCCAGCAAGACACGGGAGGACTGCAATCCCCGCCCCTGACAACGCGAGATCCTTGAGATTGCGTGGCCGATTCACGGTCACCCTCACCTTGTCTGGATGGTTTTCATGTGGCCACCTCAGATAGGGTGAAACAGCGTCGTCCTCGGCGACAGCCAGCCAGGTATCGCGTGTGGATTCCGCGCTGTTCCTTGCGCGATAAGCGGCATAGGCGACAGATCCGGTCAATCGAGACGCGAGATTTGTCTCCTCGGGCGCGAACGCCCGGATGCCAATATCATTCTCGCGAAAGGCCAGACCCGCCCTTTGTTCGCCGATGCGCAGGTCGACCCGAAAATCATCCCTGAGGGTTCTCAGCGCCTCAAAGTTCTCCGAAAGCAAATGGGCTATCCAGGTGCCGACAGCTATGCGAACGATGACGTTCCCGGTTGAAACGCCTTGCCATGAATCAACTTTGCGAGCAGCGGCTTCGAGATCCTTGAGGTGATCAAGCAGAGCAAGGCCATCGCCGGTCAACTCATAGCCGCTGGGACTGCGGTGAAACAGCACTTTGCCCAAACCTTGCTCGAGCTCAAGCATTCGTCGGCCAAGCGTCGCGGCGCTCATTCCAGTGGCCGACGCAGCAGCGCTCAGACCACCCTTCCGGGCCACTGCGATAAAGTCCTGATAAAGATCCCAGCTTAGACTTTTCATAATTGAAATACATGACCCACTAATCGAGATATGTCACTTCAAAAATGGAGATTAATAGATGTGATGGATGACACCTGAAAGGCTCCATCATGCACCCCTATTTCACGATTTACATGCACCGCGCTCATCAGGAACGGAACACACTGTCAGCACAACAGCGGGCAGACGAAGAGGAGGCATTCTATCACGCCTACAAATCTCCAATCTGGGAGAGACTCTGGGTCTGGTGGCGCGGAGGCTAAGTCCGACATCCCAAGTTGCCTATATCAGCTTGGGATGCCTATCCAGCTTCGGCCAGGCGCGCCAATTTGGTCAGGACCGTTGCAGTGCCTTTCAGGCGGTCGTCGGTCTTCTGCCAATCGCGGGAAAGAACCACTTTCTGGTCCGGCCGGATCTTCGCCAGAACGCCTTGCTCGGCAATATAGGCGACAAGCGCCGCCGGGTTGGCAAACTCGCTGTTGCGGAAAGTGATAACGACACCTTTTGGCCCGGCATCCACCTTCTCGATGTTTGCCTTTCGGCAGAGCCCCTTGATGAAGACAATTTTCAGGAGGTGCTGAACCTCTTCCGGCAGAGGCCCAAAGCGATCGATCATCTCAGCGCCGAAGCTATCGATTTCATCGGCCTCGGTAAGGTCTCCGAGGCGCCTGTAGAGCGTTAGCCGCAGTTGAAGATCCGGGACATAGTCTTCCGGGATCAGCACCGGCGTACCGATGTTGATTTGCGGCGACCATTGTTCTTCCCCTTCGACACCACCGTCCTTGAGCCGGGCAACCGCCTCTTCCAGCATCTGCTGGTAAAGCTCGAAGCCGACCTCCTTGACCTGGCCTGACTGCTCTTCACCCAGAAGGTTGCCGGCACCACGAATATCCAGATCATGGCTTGCCAACTGAAAACCAGCGCCAAGTGTCTCGAGAGATTGCAGAACCTTGAGCCGTCGCTCTGCCGTCGTCGTCAAAGTCTTGTTCGCCGGCACTGTAAAGAGCGCATAGGCGCGCGTTTTCGACCGGCCGACCCGGCCACGCAGCTGATAGAGTTGGGCCAGACCGAACATGTCGGCCCGGTGAACGATCAATGTATTGGCAGTCGGAATGTCGAGGCCGGATTCAACAATCGTCGTCGACAGAAGCACATTGAACTTGCCTTCATAGAAAGCATTCATCACGTCTTCCAACTCGCCGGGAGGCATTTGACCATGAGCGACTGCCACCTTTAGCTCCGGCACACTGTCTTCCAGGAACGCGCGAATATCTGCAATATCGGCAAGACGCGGACAAACGTAGAAGCTCTGGCCGCCGCGATAGTGCTCGCGCAAGAGGGCTTCACGCACGACAAGGGGATCGAAAGGCGAGACGAAGGTTCTCACTGCGAGCCGGTCGACGGGAGGTGTGGCAATCAGAGACAGTTCCCGAACGCCGGTCAAAGCCATCTGTAGCGTGCGCGGGATAGGTGTCGCCGAAAGGGTCAGCACATGAACGTCCGACTTGAGCTCTTTCAGGCGTTCCTTGTGTTTGACGCCGAAGTGCTGTTCTTCGTCAATGATCAGAAGCCCAAGGTCGCGAAAACTGACGGCCTTGCCAAGCAGGGCATGTGTGCCGATCACGATGTCGATCGAGCCGTCGGCGATTCCCTTCTTCGTTTGGGTCAGCTCCCGTGTCGGCACCAAACGCGAAGCATGCGCGACATTGATCGGCAGACCATGAAACCGCTCGGAGAAAGTGCGGAAATGCTGCCGGGACAGAAGCGTCGTGGGCACGACGACAGCGACCTGACGGCCCGACATCGCCGCGACGAAGGCTGCGCGCAAAGCTACTTCCGTCTTTCCGAAACCGACATCACCGCAGACAAGTCGGTCCATGGGCCGCCCAGAGGCAAGGTCATCGAAGACAGAATCAATCGCCGTCAGCTGATCTTCCGTCTCCTCATAGGGGAAACGTGTGGCAAACTCGTCATAGACGCCCTCAGGGGTCTCGACGACCGGCGCGGTTTTCAAGGCGCGCGCTGCGGCCGTCTTGATCAGCCCATCCGCAATTTCGAGAATGCGTTTCTTGAGCTTGGCCTTGCGCGCTTGCCAGGCACCGCCGCCAAGCTTGTCCAGCTGCGCCTCGGAATCCTCAGAGCCATAGCGTGACAGAAGTTCGATATTTTCAACGGGCAGATAAAGCCGGTCACCGCCAGCATATTGCAGCTCAAGGCAGTCATGGGGCGCGCCGACCGCCTCGATGGTCTTCAGCCCGATGAAGCGGCCGATACCGTGGTCGACATGAACAACGAGATCGCCTTCCGAAAGCCCGGTCGCTTCCGTGATGACATTGGCACCCTTGGCTTTCTTGCGGCTCTTGCGAACCAGCCGATCGCCGAGAATATCCTGTTCACCGATGAAAGCAGTGTCAGCCAGCTCGAAGCCATGTTCGATCCCCAGGACGCAGAGAGCCGTCGTGCCTTTTGGGAGTTCCCGTGCAGCCTCGAGTGTATCAACCTCGGTTGTCGCGCCAAGCCCGTGGTCCTTGAGGATCTGCCCGAGCCTGTCTCGGGAACCATCAGACCAGCAGGCAATCACCGTCCGCCTGCCATCGTGTCGCAGAGTTTTCACATGATTGGTCAGCGCATCGAATATATTGACGTCGCCGGCTGCGCGCTCCGCGGCAAATGTCCTGCCCTGACGGCCGGAAAGATCAACAACCTGCTTGCCGGAACCTGGGGGCGGCGTGAACGGATCAAGTAGTGCGCTTGCAGCATCCGCTAGATTGCCAGTCCACTCGCTGTCTGAAAGGTAGAGCGCTGCCCGTTCAATCGGCATGTAAGGGACGGTGCCGGCAGACTTCCCAGCTTCACGCGCCTCTTCGCGCGCTGAGTAATGCTCCTGAACCTGATCAATCCGTTCACGCACCACGTCGTTGGCCTTTGCGTCCAGCACCACTGGTGCGTCGCCAACGTAGTCAAACAGCGTCTCCAGCCGCTCATGGAACAACGGAAGCCAGTGCTCCATACCGGCGTAGCGCCGTCCGTCGCTAACGGATTGGTACAGAACGTCATCGCGGCTAGCAGCACCAAAGCTCGCCAGATAGCTCCGCCGGAAGCGCGAAATTGCATCTTCGGAAAGAACGACCTCACTCATCGGCACCAGATCAAGTCGCTTAAGCTGCCTGGAGGTCCGTTGGGACTCTGGATCAAAGGAACGGATCGATTCCAGAGTGTCGCCGAAGAAGTCAAGCCGCACAGGCTCTTCAGAACCGGGTGTGAAGAGGTCAACGATGCCACCACGAACGGCATATTCGCCCGTCTCACGAACAGTCGGCGTTCTGGAAAAACCGTTCATCTCAAGCCAGCTGGCAATCTCTGCCATGTCGACACGGTTGCCAGGCGCCATCGAAAGCGCCTGTTTGCGCATCCATTCCCGGTCGGGAACACGCTGAACAGCAGCGTTCACCGTCGTCATCAAAACGATCTTCTTGTCGTCGGGCAGCCCCTTTGCCAGCGCTCCGAGAGCCAGCAAACGGCGCGCGCTGATCCCCGGGTTGGGAGATACCCGGTCATAGGGCAGACAGTCCCAGGCGGGTAACTGAAGCACTTCTATGTCAGGATCGAAGAAAGGAAGCGCTTCGGTGATCATCTGCATGCGCGTGGCGTCACGGGCGATGAAGACCATCGCGAGACCGCTCTGCCCACTCTCGGCCAGGATCCGGGCCAGAGCGTAGGCCTCGGCGCCATCGGGCACACTGGCAAGCGTGATGTTGGCCCGGTCTTTCAACAGGCTTTCGAACACGGGCATCTTCCTTGTCGACGATTGGGCTGTCGCAACAGCCGAAACTTGAGTGTTAGTCGGCGGCTTTGACGGAGCGGGCCTTGGCAATGGCCTCGTCGTGATAGGCGATGATCGACCTGTAAAGCGGGCCATCCCACTCGGCCGGCAGAGGCTTTCGGCCTGTCATCCAGGCGTAAAGATCCTGATCATACGCAGTGAGCAGGTGCTCCAGTTCATCAAGCTCGTCATCTCGAAGCGTATCGATCCTCGCTTCGACAAAACCGCCGAGCAGCAGATCCATCTCCTTCATGCCCCTGTGCCAGCAACGGAACATGATCCTCTTGCGCCGATCATCGCGAACGGCAGGGGCAGATTCGTCCGGCGTCTCGGGAGGCGTACCGCTCATGGCAAAGGTCCATAGAAGTTGAAGAGTTTGAACTGTTGGCCGCTATATAGCGCTCCTTCCCGGATCTGTCAGCGTCTCATCTGAAAAATGAGAACATATTGCGTACATCGCCGACTTCATGCCACAAAGGCTGTCAGTCATTGTCGCCAATCCATGCCTTCGGGCACGAGCGAAAGTCCTGCCGTCCTCATGCGCCCTTCGGTCCTCGATCCGCTGTTCGCTTCCGTGTCGACCTTGCCCGGTATCGGCCCGAAGATTGCCAAGTTGCTCACCACGTTTGTGTCCAGCCAACCGGACCGTGAAGCCAACGTCGCGGACCTGCTTTTCCATATCCCGCACAGCGTCATCGACCGCCGTCACCGTCCCGGCATTGCTTACTCGGAGAACGGCGACATCGTCACACTCGATGTCACCGTGGACCGGCATCAGCCAGGGCCTCGTGGAGGCAAGGCCCCCTATCGCATCACCGCATTTGATGACACGGGGTCGATCACCTTCGTCTTTTTTCATCCGCGCCGGGACTGGCTGGAAAAGATGTTCCCTACTGGGGAGCGAAGAATCGTCTCTGGAAAAGTCGAGTGGTTCAACGAACGCCCCCAGATGGTTCACCCGGACTACGTACTGGCTCCGGAAGAAGCGGACGCCATGCCTCCCCTGGAACCGATCTATCCGCTGACCGCCGGCCTATCTCCCAAAACGCTGCAAAAAGCGATGGTCGCGGCTGTGAGCCGACTGCCTAAATTGCCGGAGTGGCTCAACGAAGCTCATCAGACCCAGAATCACTGGCCGGATTTTGCCGAAGCGGTCACGGTCCTGCACCAGCCGCGTGGACAGCAGGATATTTCCGCTGAGTCGGTTTACCTGCAGCGACTTGCATATGACGAGCTGCTCGCCAGCCAACTTGCCCTCGCATTGGTGCGCGCAAACATGCGCCAACTGGGCGGCCTCGTCCGCGAGCCCTCGGGCACCTTGCAGTACAAGGTCATTTCGACCCTGCCCTTCACGCTCACAAGCAGCCAGACAGCGGCCATAGACGACATCAACAAGGATCTGGCGGAACCCACCCGCATGCTGAGGCTGCTTCAGGGCGACGTTGGCTCCGGCAAGACAGTCGTTGCGCTCGCAGCCCTGGCTCAGGTGATCGAGACGGGAGCGCAGGGTGCGCTCATGGCCCCGACCGAGATACTCGCACGCCAGCATTTCGCCTCCATGTCCCCGATTTGCGAAAAGGTGGGAATTCGTCTCGCGCTGCTCACCGGCAAGGACACCGCAAAAGAGCGTCGTCTTACCCAGGAAAAACTCGACGCTGGCGAGATAGATCTTGTTGTCGGAACTCACGCTCTTTTTCAGGGCAAGGTCACCTTCAGGGATCTCGCGCTTGTGGTCGTCGATGAGCAACATCGCTTTGGCGTCCATCAGCGCCTGGCCTTGTCTTCAAAGGGCAAGGGGGTCGATGTACTCGTCATGACTGCGACCCCGATCCCGCGCACCCTCGTCCTCACCTGCTTCGGAGACATGGACGTCTCACGTTTGACCGACAAGCCCGCCGGCAGAAAGCCGATAACGACAGTATCCGTCTCGTTGGACCGCCTTGAGGAAACCATTGGCCGCATCGGGTCCGCAGTCGCCGACGGACAGAAGGTCTATTGGGTCTGCCCTCTCGTGGAAGAGTCGGAAAAAATCGACCTCGCAGCAGTAGAGGACAGGCATCGTGTCCTGGAACAGGCACTTCGACAGCGCATTTCTCTCGTCCATGGCCGCATGAACGCTGACGAAAAAGACGCTGCCATGCAGGCTTTCAAATCGGGTGAGACGCGTGTCCTGGTTGCGACCACGGTGATCGAGGTGGGTGTCGACGTGCCGGACGCAACAATCATGGTGATTGAGCACGCCGAGCGTTTCGGCCTCGCCCAGCTTCATCAGTTGCGCGGACGCGTTGGCCGCGGCGACAAGCCCTCGTCCTGTGTCTTGCTCTACAAGGGACCTCTTGGCGAAACGGCGGGCGCGCGTTTGAACATCATGCGTCAGACCAACGACGGTTTTCTGATCGCCGAGGAAGATCTGAAGTTACGCGGCGGCGGAGAAATCCTCGGAACCCGCCAATCAGGGATACCAGGTTTCCGCATTGCACGGGCGGAGGATCACGCCGATCTCATGGAGGTCGCCAGAGACGACGCAAGGCTCATTCTTGAAACGGATCCGGAACTCAAATCTGAGCGCGGCACGGCGTTGCGCTGCCTGCTGTATCTCTTCGGCCGGGATGAAGCGATCCGATTGCTGCGCGCTGGTTGACCGGCCGCTGGCTCAGGTCGCTGATTGCTCTGGCAGCGGGTCTTCGACGTAGTCCGCCAGGATCTCTGGGTAGTCCGGATTGACCAGACCGGCCGAAATGACAAGCTTTGCTGCGTCTTCGACCCCCATCGAGAGCTCGATCACGTCCTCACGGGGCACGAAAAGCAGAAAGCCTGAGGTCGGATTCGGCGTTGTGGGTAGGAATACAGAAACCGTTTCGGCCTTGTCCTTGAGCCGTCGCGCGACTTCGCCTTTCGTGTCGGTCGAAATGAAAACAATCGCCCAAAGTCCCTTACGGGGGTATTCCACCAGCGCCGCCTTGGAAAAGGAATTGCTGCGCTCATCGAGAACAGTCTCGAAGATCTGTTTCAAGCCGCTGTAGAGATTGCGAACCAGCGGCATACGATTGACCAGAGATTCGCCAACGGACAAAAGACTGCGCCCGAGGAAGTTCGCTGCGAGAAATCCGACAATCGTCAGGATCAATATCGCGAGAATGAGGCCGAGGCCTGGAACCGGAAATGGAAGATAGGTCTCCGGATTATAGGCACGCGGGACAATGGGCTTCACCCAGCCATCAACCCATTGAATGAATGTCCACGTCAGCCAGAGCGTGATCCCGATCGGCCCTGTGATGACCAATCCAGTCAGAAAATAGTTGCGCAAGCGCGTCGCGAACCGGCTCTTGGGCACGCTATGTGCCGCCTGTTCATCGCCTGACTGGTCCCGCTTCATGCAAATATCCTCAAACTGCGTCGAAACGCCATCGCATTCGCGCTCCGAGTAAACTACATAATGTCTTCAGGTGTGCTGCGGTATCCCACCACGGCACTAAATTTTGCGCGTTTCACTGGCTAATTTGCACCAATTGGAGGCAGCCCTTTGCGGCGCACGACTTTCAAGATCCTTGGCTTAGGCTTCGTCCTCATTGGATTGATCGGTGTTGTGCTGCCGCTGTTGCCGACAACTATATTCTTTATTCTTGCGGCGGCCTGTTTTGCCCGTTCGTCGCCAGAACTTGAAGCAAGAATCCTTGGCCATCCTCACATCGGCCCGCCAGTGAAAGCGTGGCGCGACCATGGTGTCATCCCGCCAAAGGCAAAGATGTTTGCTCTTGGCGGCATGGTCATTGGCTACATAGCCTTTTTCCTAACTAGTCAGCCGCCACTGTGGCTGGCATCGAGCGCAGCGATAGTGATCGGTGCCTGTGCCCTATACGTGGCCACGAGACCTTCCTACCCCAGGTCGGAAAGCTAGCGCTCGGAGCAAATTTCCCGAGTATCATCCTAGCAAAGAAGTTTAGATATCCGCGATAGAGTGCTGATTGAAAAGCACTATACCTATTCAACGGTTACAGATTTCGCGAGATTGCGCGGTTGGTCGACATCGGTCCCCATAAAGACCGCGGTGTGATACGAAATCATCTGCACAGGCAGCGCATAGACAATCGGTGCAACGATCTCATGCACATCCGGCATGATCACCACGTCCTGCGCGACATCGCCACTTTCAGCCGCGCCTCGTTCATCCGTGATGAGGACAATGCGGCCGCCACGTGCGGCTACTTCCTGCATGTTGGAGACAGTCTTCT
This sequence comes from Roseibium sp., assembly GCF_039982295.1. Lineage (GTDB taxonomy): Bacteria > Pseudomonadota > Alphaproteobacteria > Rhizobiales > Stappiaceae > Roseibium. The sequence goes on along the minus strand of NZ_JBDWYP010000091.1, from coordinate 187,646 downwards.
CGTAAACCCCATCGTGCGGGGCAATGACGAAGACCGGCATGTTCTCGTCGATCAGCGCAATCGGACCATGCTTGAGTTCACCTGCTGCGTAACCTTCAGCATGGATGTAAGACAGCTCCTTGAGTTTCAGAGCGCCTTCCATTGCAAGCGGGAAGTTGGTTCCGCGGCCCAGATAGAGTGCATCGCTGACCCGCGAAAGAGGTTGAGACAGGGACTCTATCTTGATCTCGCTCTTGAGCGCCTGAACCGCCAGGCTGGGCACCGCCCCGAGAGCCTCAACCAACTCCGTCTCCAGATCCTTGCTCACGAAGCCGCGAGAGCGGCCCGCATGGATGGCAAGGGCTGCCAGAACCGCAAGTTGGCAGGTGAATGCCTTGGTTGAGGCAACCCCGATTTCAGGCCCAGCAATTGTCTGAAAGACAACATCGGACTCACGCGCGATCGTGCTCTCCGGCACATTTACGACCGCGCCGATCTTGGCCCCATTTTCCTTGCAATATCGAAGCGAGGCCAACGTGTCCGCCGTCTCTCCGGATTGGGAAATAAACAGCGCGAATTCGTTCTGGCCGATTGGCGTTTCTCGATAGCGAAATTCCGAAGCGACATCAATTTCGACCGGCAGACGGGCGTATTTCTCAAACCAGTATTTCGCGACCAGCCCCGCATAGTAAGCCGTTCCGCAGGCAGAAATCACAATTCGGTTGAGGCTCGCGAAGTCGACGGTGGCGGCGCCCGGAACGTCCACCTTGCGCGCACCAAGATCGATATACCGCGACAGGGTATGACCGATGACTTCCGGTTGCTCGTGGATTTCCTTGGCCATGAAATGGCGGTAATTCCCCTTGTCCATCAGCGCTGCCGTCACTGAAGAACGAGATTCTTGCCGGATGACTTCATTGTTGTTGGCGTCGAACACGCGCGCGCCAGAGCGGTCGACAACGGTCCAGTCGCCCTCTTCGAGATAGGTAATGCGGTCGGTGAACGGAGACAGCGCAATCGCATCTGATCCCAGGTACATCTCACCATCGCCATGGCCGACCGCCAAAGGCGAACCCTTGCGCGCGCCAATCAGGAGATCATTTTCGCCATCGAACAAAAACGCCAGCGCAAACGCCCCCTTTAGCCTTGGGAGCACCTTGGCGGCCGCGTCTTGTGGTGAAAGGCCTTTGGCGAGCTCGGCGTTCACAAGATGTGCGACGACCTCTGTATCGGTCTCGGTCAGAATGTCGGCGCCGCCGTCTCTGATCTCTTCACGAAGTTCCAAATAGTTTTCGATGATGCCGTTGTGAACAACGGCGACCCTACCCGCCATATGCGGATGCGCGTTGGCAACACTCGGACTGCCATGTGTCGCCCAACGGGTATGACCGATGCCAGACGTGCCCCCAACAGACTTCTTCTCAAGTGCGGCTTCAAGATTGCGCAATTTTCCCTCGGCACGGCGCCGGACCAAATGACCTTCTTCGAGCGCAGCAACCCCTGCAGAATCATAGCCCCGATACTCAAGACGCTTCAGCGCATCAACAAGCCGAGGCGCAACATCAGTGGATCCGAGAATGCCGACAATCCCGCACATAGAAAAATTCCTTGATCGTGAAAACGCCGCCCACCCATAGCGGACGCGGCACAATGAACTGAAATCAAACCCTGTTTCAGATCGTGACATGAAGGAGTAAGGATTTGGTTTGCCAAATCGGCAACTTCGACACTGAGCGAAGTGAAGCGATCAGGATTTGGCAGCCTTGGCCGCCTTGAAGCGTGCCCGAAGTTCCTCCGCCCGGCCGCTCTTTTCGACCTGGCGCCCCCGCCCGATGACGAGGGCATTGTCGGAAACGGCTTCGGTTACCACACTGCCTGCAGCCACATAGACCCCCTCGCCCAGGGCCAGCGGTGCCACAAGTGTTGAATTGGAGCCAACAAAGCTGCCTGCGCCGATCTCGGTCTTGTGCTTGCCGAAACCATCATAGTTGCACGTGATGGTGCCCGCGCCGATATTGCTCTTCTCACCGACGGTGGCATCGCCGATGTAGCTCAAATGATTGACTTTTGCACCAATGCCGACGGATGCATTCTTGATCTCGACGAAGTTGCCGATGTGGCTGCCTTCGGCAAGGTTCGCCCCCGGCCGAAGCCGCGCGTAAGGACCCACGGTAGAGCCCTTGCCGACCGTTGCGCCCTCAAGGTGACTGAAGGGCCGGATGATCGCTCCGCTTTCGACGGAAACACCCGGTCCGAAGACCACATTCGGCTCAATGGTGACATCTGGCTCGATTTCAGTGTCGTGAGAAAAATAGACAGTGTCAGGCGCATGAAGGCTCACTCCATTGTCGAGTGCCATCTGCCGCATCCGTTTCTGGAATACCGCCTCGCAAGTGGCCAACTGTGCCCGCGTGTTGATACCCTGAACTTCTTCTTCATCACCAGTAACCGCGACGACCTTGAGCCCGCGTCTTGACGCGATCTCCGGAGCATCTGTCAGGTAGAATTCACCGTTGGCGTTGTCGTTGCCGATTGCGTCCAGAAGGTTCAGTACGACCTTTCCGTTAAAGCCCATGATGCCGGAATTGCAGAACGTGACCTTCCGCTCCTCTTCGCTGGCATCCTTCTCCTCCCGGATCGCCAAAAGCTTTCCGTTTTCAACAAGAAGACGTCCGTAGCCGAAAGGATTTGCCGCTTCAAAGCCGAGAACTGCAACATCAGCGCCCGCCGCCAATTGATCCCTGACTTTGGAAATTGCCGCAGGAGTCACAAGCGGCGTGTCACCGAAGAGGACCAGAACATCATCAGCAGGGACCTCCAATACGCTTCGCGCAGCGAGCGCTGCATGAGCAGTGCCAAGCCGGTCGGTCTGCTGATGGCAGCTCGCATCAGGCGCCAACGTTCCAACCAGCTCTTCCAGGGCCTTCATGTCGGGCCCAACGACGACCGCAATTCGATTGGCCTTGGCGATGTTCAAAGTCTTCAGCACGTGCCCGACAAGCGGCAAATTGCCAACTGCATGCATCACCTTCGGCATTTCAGACCGCATGCGCGTTCCAAGGCCGGCGGCAAGAACAATTGGCAAGAAGCTGCGTTGAGACATTTCTGACGTTTCCCGATCATCGATTGACGGCCCGCATCAAAGAACCTGAGAGCTCTTCGACGGTTTTCTACCGCATGTATGCCCCGATCCACAGGACAATGAAAGAACTGCGGAGAGAACCAGCACTCTTTCTTGTTCGTTAACTATAATTGAAGTCTGATATCGAGGATCGTGATCAAGATTCGCAAGGAAGCAGGACCGCTACCGCGTGCCCGAAACTATGGCCAAGACATCCGCACGGGACCTCGTAACGGACACGCTGACACCTCAGCGCGTCTTCGTCCTGTCTTGGGCATTCGCCGCCATCGTTTTCGGCAGTCTCGGCCTGGCAGCTTTCAACTTTTCGAATGGCCCTTCAAGTCCGGCTGAACACTACGCTGGTGTCACACTTCCTCCGATCGGACCTATCGGTTCAACTGCATCCATTGGTGTCAACGGTCAGGATGTTTCGATGGGCGTGCTTCCAAGTAGGAATGGCCGGATGGTCACATCAGAGGGCCAGATGGAAGCGGCCCAGATCGAGACGCTCCAAAGGGAACTTGTCGGCCTCCGTCGTCGGCTCAGCATGCTCAGCGAGCAGAATCTGGCTTACTCCAGACGGATCGCCGCTCTCGAAAAACGGATTGAAGCTCCGGCCGGTGCTGAGGCAGTGACTTCAAATGTTGGTCCCGAGCCTGTCCCCGCGATCCCCAAAGATGCTGAGCCAGCGCCGGAAACCAGGGCTCCTGTGCCAGAAAAGCGGCCAGTCGTAGTGCGACCGGCGACCACACCTGCTGTCGCTGTGGATGTGGTTCCGGCACCGGAAACAGGTCTTGGACCGTTTACATCACTTCCAAGGCTGAACAGACCGAGCGTGCCGGTAAAGAACCATGAACCGGTCCGTATCGTCGCTCTTCCGGAAGCTGATGACAGCGCGTTGTCCACGGGCTCAATCGATCCTGTCCAGGATTTGCCCACCAAGCCAGACGAGGTACAGAGCGCTGCCACACCATTCCTCATCAAGCCCTCTGAAGCAGCTGGAAAGGCGATAGGAAGCGGCAAGGCAGCAGTTGGCAGAACTGATTTCGGTGCGGTTGTCGGTCGTTACGATACGGCACTTGCGGCCGCGGCGGCATGGGAGGTCTTCAAGGAGGAAAACTCGGAGCGCATGCTGGATCTTAGGCCTGTGCTCGCACCATCCGATTTGGCCGCTGGCAAGTTCGACCTTCTCGTTGGGCCATTCGCAAATGCAGCGGACGCGGCAGTCGCCTGTCTCGGACTTCTGGAAATTACCGACACCTGCCACCCGGCTCTCTTCCTGGGTGATAACTTGCCGATTCTCGCATCCAACTCAAACGAACCAAACTAAAGCACTCGTTTCACCCGAAATAGATCGTAAATCCGGGTGGAATAGATTGTGCGTTACCGGAAGAGCCGCGCCGTCTTCAGGTGCCGTGACGCGTCATCCGGAAACTGAAACCGAAACGGGTGTCTCCCCCCTGCGAAAAATCATCTAGCCGATGTAGGAAAATGCCGGGAAGGTCTCGAGCAACCAGTAAGACATCACAGCCATCTGACCGGTGATGAACAAAATGCCTGTCAGAACGAGAACAACGCCCATTGCCTTTTCCACAATGCCCATATGTTTGCGGAATTTCTTCATGAACCCGAGGAACGGGCCAGCGAAGGTCGCGGCCAGCATGAACGGGATGCCGAGCCCAATCGCGTAGGCGCCAAGCAGTATGGCACCCTTGGAAACAGTATCTTCCGAGCCGGCGACAAAAAGAATGGCGGCCAGGATTGGACCGACGCATGGTGTCCAGCCAAAGGCAAAGGCAAGTCCTATGAGATAGGCTCCGACAAACCCTGCCGGCTTCTTCTCGACATGAACCCGCGCTTCCCGATAGAGCAGTCCGAGCCGGAATATCCCAAGAAAATGCAGGCCCATAACAATGATCAAGGCACCGGCCACATAGCCCAGAAACTGGATATGCTGCGTGATGAACTGGCCAAGAAAACTGGCACTGGCTCCAAGGATGACGAAAACTGTCGAGAAGCCGGCCACGAAGGCCAGACTTGCGAAGAACACTCTTCGAGACGCAGCCCGGTCGTCACCCTCGCCTGTCAATTCCTCAAGAGAAACGCCCGCAAGAAAGCCCAAATAGGGGGGGACCAGCGGCAAAACGCAAGGAGACACAAAAGACAGGAGCCCGGCAAACACCGCGCCCCATATGGTAACATCCTGCAACATTGGAAGAGATCTCTATCAAGTGGTGGTCAGGAGCAACGCCCCAGTGACGGGAAGTGCCCTCTCAGTCCTACATAGACGATACCCGGCCACCCAAGATAGACACAGACGCCTCACCTTTACGAGAGGCGTCTGGTCGCAGGCATTTTCACTTTGACGCGATTGCGCCTGTTCAGTCCCGAACCACCAGCACTGATTGCGCAGCATGCCGCACAACCCGGGCCGCATTGGGGCCGAGCAGGTAATCCTTCAGCTCCGGACGATGCGACGCCAGAACGATGAGATCACAGCCAAGCTTGTCTGCCGCCTTGTTGATCTCCTCATAGATCGTCCCGTGGGCAACATGCCCCTTTACCGAAACTTCGGTGCCCACATTTTCTGAAATGAAGGCTTTCAGCATCTCGCCAGCCGCCTTCAGCGCATCGCCCTCGAAATCCTTCGGAAAATAGCTTCCGACAATGGACTTTCCGAAATCAGGTACGACTGCAACCAGGTGCAGCTCCGCCTGAAAGGTGCGGGCCATGGCTTCAGCCACGGGCAAGGACTTTTTCCAGGAACTGTTCTCGGCCAGATCGACCGGCACCAGTATGGACTTGTACATCAGATCTCTCCCTTAAAACGCCGGAACATCGGTGCGCCGCCTCTGCAAGGCAATCACAAGCCCAAGCAGAAGGAGAGCAGGAATGTAGAAGATTTCCTTGGGAAGCCGCTCGGCTTCCTGGCGAACTTCAACGACCTCAACAGGTGTGTCTCCATAGAAGTCGAAGGACTGGAACGGCTCAAAGAACGGCGTTCCCGGGAAAGGCTCTTCGATGATCGCCTTGTCGCCCTCCAAGAGCACCGTGAGACCAGCATTGGACACACGTCCCTCACCGTCTCCCGATGCGCCGAGTTCAAGCTCGACCAGGGTTTCAATCATTTTGTCTGCATTATCAAAATCAGGGCCCTTGACCTTGACCTTCAAGGTTCCACCATCCGGAGCATCGCCCGCGGTTTCGAAGATCGCGGTCGGCGCGAGCTGATCATAGGGTGCCTGAACGTAATCCAGCCAGAAGCCCGGGCGGAACAACGTGAAGGCAATCAGCAAGATGGCAACCGCTTCCCAAGCCTTGTTCTTGGCGAAGAAATAGCCCTGTGTGCCCGCCGCGAAGAGCATCATTGCAACGGTCGCCACCAGGAAGACGAATATCGCCTGCACCGGTCCGACATCGATCAAAAGAAGATCAGTGTTGAAGATGAACAGGAACGGCAGGGCTACGGTCCGCAGGCTATAGAAGAAGGCCGTGAACCCGGTCCGGATGGGGTCGCCTTTCGAGATGGCCGCAGCCGCGAAGGACGCCATGCCGACGGGCGGTGTTACATCCGCCATCAGCCCGAAGTAGAAGACGAACAGATGCACAGCGATCAATGGAATGATCAAACCATTCTGCGCACCGATCTCGACTACGACGCTTGCCATCAGGGACGACACCACGATGTAGTTCGCGGTTGTCGGCAAACCCATGCCCAGGATGAGCGAGAAGATGGCCACCAGCACCAGCATTGCAATCAGATTGCCGCCAGACAGGAATTCGATGAATTCGCCAATAATCTGATGGGCACCGGTCAGTGAGATGGTTCCGACGATGATGCCTGCCGCACCGGTCGCAACCGCAATGCCGATCATGTTGCGCGCACCGGAAATCATGCCCTGACCAAGATCGATCACACCGTCACGCCATTCACCGGCAATATTGCCGCTTTTACGGAGCATCGCCTTGAGAGGTTTCTGGGTGAGCAGAATGAAGATCATGCCGATGGTCGCCCAATAGGCGGAAAGCCCGGGCGAGAAACGCTCGATCATCAAGCACCAGACCAAGACGATGATCGGCAGCAGATAATAAAGACCTGTCAGAAGCGTCGGAATGAACTCGGGCAAGGCCCCGATCGGAGCATCCGGGTCATCCAGCTCCAGATCCGGCCGCTTGGAGGCGACGACAATGAGGGCAAGGTAGGTAATGAGGAAAATGCCAACCACACCGTAGAAGGTCGCATCCCCGAAAATCGCTTTGGTCCAGCCAAGCCCGTAGTAGAGGACAGCTGCAAGAATGGCGACACTGAGGAAGCCGGTCAGAACACCTAGCAGGCTCTGGATAACGGTCTTTGCAGGCCCCGGCTTCGGCAAGCCCTGCATGCCCGCCTTCAACGCCTCGAGATGAACGATGTACAGGAGCGCAATGTAGGAGATCGACGCGGGCACAATCGCATGACGCACTACATCCAGATAGGAAACGCCGACATACTCGACCATCAGAAACGCCGCAGCGCCCATGACTGGCGGCATCAGCTGCCCGTTGACGGAGGATGAGACCTCAACCGCGCCCGCTGTTTCCGACTTGAAGCCAACCCGCTTCATCAGGGGAATCGTGAAGGTCCCGGTCATTACAGTGTTTGCGATGGAGGATCCGGAAATCATGCCTGACATGGCAGAAGACACCACGGCAGCCTTGGCCGGCCCACCGCGCAAGTGTCCCAGCAGGGAAAAGGCCACCTTGATGAAATAGTTGCCGGCCCCTGCCTGGTCCAGCATGGCGCCGAACAGCACAAAGAGGAAGATCATGGAGGCGGAGACGCCGAGAGCGATGCCGAACACACCCTCCGTCTGCATCCAGTAGTGCCACATGGCCTTGCCGTAGGAAGCCCCCTTCCACTGGATCACTTCCGGGATAAAGGGCTGGTCACCAAAGAAGACATAGGTCAGGAACACGCTGGAAACGATGACCAGCGGCAGGCCCAGGGCCCGATAGGTGGCGACGAGGACAATGATGATCCCGATCGTCGAGATCGCCAGGTCAGCAGTTGTGGGAAGACCGGCGCGAACCGAGATCGCATCCTTGAACACCACCAGATACATACAGGCCGCGACACCGAGCAGACCCAGAATCCAGTCGTACCAGGGGATGTAGTCCCGCGGGCTCGACTTGAACAGCGGATAGGCCATGCTGGCAAGGAAAAGCGCAAAGGCCAGATGAATGGAGCGGGCGGCGTCAGAGTTCAACGTAACGTTGATCCCGATCAGATCCGTCAGGATGAATGGTACATTCGAGGCGTAATAAAGCTGGAAAAGTGACCACAACAGCGCAAGCGCCGCCAAAAAGGTCTTAACCGGACCCGAGGGATTACGCGCACCCGTGTCACTTTGAGCGACCAATTCGTGGAGATCAATCTCCACTTCGCCGCTCTTATCCTTGGAATTTACTGCCATGCTATGCCCCACCCAACGAGGAAAAACCGGTCCCGCAAACGGTTTTCTAAAAACAAAAAGGCCGGGCAGGCATTAATGCCAACCCGGCCGAAAGCTGAATTACATCCAGCCTTTTTCTTTGTAGTACTTTTCAGCGCCAGGATGCAGCGGAGCCGAGAGGCTGTCGCGGATCATCTCTTCCGGCTTCAGGTTGGCAAATGCCGGATGAAGCTTGGTAAAGCTGTCAAAGTCCTCAAAGACGGACTTAACAAGCACATAGACGACCTCATCAGGCACATCGGCAGACGACACGAAGGTAGCGCCAACGCCGAAGGTCACGATGTCTTCTTCGTTGTTGTACATGCCTGCCGGAATGGTCGCGGTCCGGTAGTAAGGACGCTCGGCAACCAGTGCTTCGATTTCCGGACCAGTTGCATTGACCAACACGGCTTCACAGGAAGAGATCGTCTCCTGTGTCAGCGCAGACGGATGCCCAACCAGCCAGAAATAGGCATCGATCTTGTTGTCGCAAAGCGCCTGACCGGTTTCTGCGGACTTCAGCTCTGAAGCAAGCTTCAGATCGTCGCGGCTCCAGCCGAGAGCAGCTTCAATAACATCCCACGTACCGCGCGTACCCGAACCGGCGTTACCGATGTTCAGACGCTTGCCCTTGATGTCAGTGATGTTGGAAATGCCGGCATCGGCACGTGCCAAAATCGTGACAGGCTCCGGATGAACGGAGAAGACGGCGCGAAGGTTTTCGAAGGGACCGGCCTCTTCGAACTTCGAGGTGCCGTTGTAGGCATGGTACTGCCAATCGGACTGGGCAACGCCGAACTCGAGCTCACCTGCACGAATGGTGTTGATGTTGTAGATCGAGCCTCCGGTCGATTCGACCGAACAACGGATTCCGTGTTCCTTGCGTGTCTTGTTGACAAGACGGCAGATAGCACCACCGGTCGGGTAGTAAACGCCAGTGACACCGCCGGTGCCGATGGAAATGAACTGCTGCTCGGCAGCACTTGCGGCGCCCATGCTGCCTGCAAGCATCGCTACGCCGAGCGCTAGGTTCGTAATTTTCATAGGTAACCTCCACCTGTTTGGTATATCGGCTTCAGTTGAAACCGTTTCGAGTCAAAACTATTCTCGAAGGCGGAAGCTAAGCAAAAATATTTACGCCGGGAAACCCTAGAAGATCGATTTCTTTAAAAAATCATCACACGCGTGCAAAAATTTTCAACTTCAACGACTTGAAGTTCAATCTGGCTGACGCCCACCTTTGATGACCTCGAACAGCCGTTGGCGCAAAACCCCGTCTTCTTCACCGCTGCGAAGACCTTCACGCCATTGATCTATGACGAGGCGTAGACCGAGAGTGTCCCTAGTGTGAGGTAGTTGACAAACGAATCCGGCAAAAAATGCGTCCAACTTGTCGCGGTCGACAGTTCCCTGGTCGATCAGACCTTGAATCAGCGTCATGGTCGCAGCGATATGCCCCTTCATGAATTCAAGTTCCATTGTACCGGCGGAACGATCTGCTGAACTGTCGTGCATAAAGCCTCGCATTATATTTGGGCCGAGCCCAAGACGTGATGTCCTCCAGGCTGCGGGAGCATATTAGAAGTTTGTATCGCGTCAGTTATTGAGCTCAGATCATACAGCAAATAACCGCCATCGCGAAGCGTGATCTACGGCGTATCATCTATGTGATAATTAAAAACCCAGAAGATGAATAAATATTTATATTATTTATCTTATTATTAACGATAAAGATCCGTCATTTTTACAATACTTCACTTTCCTTCTTCCATCTTGCAGATTAATCCATGGAATTTTCCGTTTTCGGGGTTGAAACTGCGAACGGCTCAGCATAAACACACGCCACATTCGGAACACGGCGCAGGCCGGCGGGAGACACCAGACCGCTTAAATGTTCTGAAGACCCCAAATGGGAGCCGATAGCTCAGCTGGTAGAGCAACTGACTTTTAATCAGTAGGTCCAGGGTTCGAACCCCTGTCGGCTCACCATATATCTCCCCGTTGATATACCTTCCCGTTCTTCGTAAGAGACAGTACTGAACCCTGGGACTGTGATCCACAAATCGGCACCCACCGATTTGCTCGACATACGCACAGCAAGGCAGAATTAGCCTTAGCCAAGGTGCAGATCTCTCAAATGTTCCCCGTCTCAGCCAGCACAAAGTATGAAACGTTTGATCACTTTCATGATCACGATTCGGCACACCTTCTGCGTGCATAATGTTGCCTACAACATCCAAATATGCAAAGTTTTTGTGACACGTTCACTGTTGGATCGGATGCCGACTTATGAAGAAGCGCGCCCAGCCCCCCCACTTGGACAAGGTGATCCGTCGCCACCAATCACCGCTGCAAAAAAGGATCTGCAGAAGGCTTGAGGAACTCTCACTCGCGCCCGGCGAAGCCGTCTTGGCGATCGGCGCTTCTATGCAGCTCATCCGGGATGTCTTGAGGGCAGACCCTGACGCACTCCCCTGCTCCGTGACTGTCGAATCGATTGCTCGCGCGCTGGCCACCACCAGCGAATGGCTATTGGCGGGAGAGCACGCGGAGACATCAAACGGCAAGGACGAAGCGCGGATTGATTGCGCACTCCATGCCAAGGCCACGCAGGCCGCGGTACAATCACTTGAAACTGCCGGCCTCGTACTCGATCCAGGCTCGTTGTCCGAGTTGATACTGCACCTTTACAAAAGGCTTGAAGCAGCGCCGCAGGCGTGACCTAGTGTAGAAGGCGAATGAACCGTCCCAAGGGCAACCAGACGAACCAGGCGAACTCGGGAGCAACGATCTTGAGCTTTATGGACGATCCGGAAATCAGGCGGATCCTCGACAAGGCAACAATTCTGACGCGGCGGGAACGTCAGGCAGCGATCACATCTGAGATTGAAAAACACGGCGGTGCCGATGTTCTGCAATACTCCCTGAAGTCCGCGCTCGGTGTGGAACACTTGCATGACGTACCTGAGCAAGACTTTGATCTCGCCGCCCTGATTGCCTGGAAAATCATCTACAAATTACGGGCAGCCAAAGGAGCCCTTCATTGAGCGCGATCGAGACCCTCAGCCTGGACCATATCGTCCATGGGCTGGTTCAGCCGGAAATCTCCGCGTTTTGGCACCAATGGCGCGACGTCGGCACCGGCAGACCCGGCCTTTCCGCCTTTGCCACAACCATCCAGGACAGAATGACCTTGAGCGAAGGCAGGGCACGGTCCGGTTTCGCACCGGAGCTTATCGCTGTGGGAGCCGAATCTTTTATTGCAGCCTGTTATGGGGCCGATTGGGCCCGGGAAGTTGCCTTGCGGGCGAGGACCCCGGACACGGGGCTGGAACAAATCAGTGCCCGGGGATATCACGCTGCAATTTCCGGAGAACCGAACCTGGACGTCGTAATGACGACCACGGCAGACGATGCCGGCCGGAGGATGGAAATCCTCTATGAGCGCCTGATCGTTCCGATTCGGACCGCCGGAGGCCATCTTGTTATTGGCTGTATGACCGCGCCCTTGAAACCGATTTGTTGGTTGTCCGGGCCAGGTGATCAAGATCGCGTGGACGATTCCAGCACAAATAATCATCGCCGTGAATATGTTCAGGCGCCTTTATCCAGTCTGTCCCGGTCGGAGAAATATGGGCATAGCCCTGATGGGCCGCAAAGCCCTTGCTGACCAAGGCACTCTCGATAAAGCAGTAGATATAGTCGAGCGGCCACTTGGCGTAGGCCACAAGTTGCCCAAGGCGGCACAGGGGCTGGCCGAGCCGTTTTCCCTTCCACGCCGGCGTCAACCACATGTTCCCGTGATAGACGCACTTCCCGGTGATCTCGAAGGCCTCCGGACAGTGGGCCTGCCCGAGCTGTGGCACCTGATCCGGATAAGGATCACAGTAGATGCGCCGTTGCTGTGTTTGCCAGAATCCAGCAAGAGAGATGCCGGAAAGATGATCAAGGCGCGCGCCCTGAACCGACGCAACCTCACCATCAGCATCACGAACCAGAAGAAAAAAGGCATTGTCCGGCGAAAAGTCGAAAAGTTTCGGCGAGAATTGTTCAGTCAGGGAATGGTTTACGCCTTCCCGTTCGTCTCTCCGGGCACAGATTTCCGCCAGAAGCTCAAAGTCATGCTCCTCTTCTACAAAGAGGCCATGTCTTTCCACTTCCTCCCTATAGTAAGAAATTGCGCGATTGATCTCGATTTCATTCTTGATAATCATAGGTAGAATCCTAGGTTGTTTTAACCTAGGAATATTTACGGGTAAATTGTCGACGCACTACTCCTGATATTACACAGCCAAACTCGTCTGTAGTGATATGCACATGCAACTACCCAAATAAAAAGCCGGCGAATCCGCCGGCTCTTTTGTCTCGCTGAAAAACCCTTCGAAGGTCTAACCTTCCTGCGGCGCGGCGCCATGCCCGCTCTCTGGCAGCGTGTCGTTTTCCGGTTTCCACCCGAACCAGCCTTTGACGGTTTCGCGCGTGGTCTGCATCACGACATAGAGCACCGGGATCAGGATCACTCCCAGGGTCGTTGCGAAGAACATGCCGCCAAAGACCGCGAAACCAATGGCCTTCTGGCTCGCCGCACCGGCGCTTGAAGCCGTCATCAAGGGCACCACACCAAGAAGGAAGGACAGGGCCGTCATCATCACAGCGCGGAAGCGAAGGTGGGCCGCTTCCTCGGCGGCCTCCTTGATGGTCTTGCCCGAGGATCGTTGCTCGATGGCAAACTCGACAATGAGAATCGCGTTTTTCGCCCCCAGCCCTACAAGCATGATCATCCCGATCTGCGTGTAGAGATTGACATCGCCGCCGGAAAGCCAGACAGCCACGAACGCGCCGAGAAGCGCCACCGTCACCGACATGAGGATCGCCACGGGCATGCTCCAGCTCTCGTATTGCGCCACGAGAAACAGATAGGCGAAAAGAATCGCCAACATCAGAATGAAAATGACAATGTTGCCGGACCCCTCCTGCTGGAGAGCTGTTCCCGTCCACTCGAAGGTGTATCCAGGTGGCAGGGCTTCTGCCGCCGCTGCTTCCATCCCGTTGATGACCACACCGGTCGAGGCCCCCGCCGCAGGCTCCGCATTGACCGAAGCCGCCCGGAACATGTTGTATCTCTTCAAGCTTTGCGGCCCGAGGACATTTTCAGTTGTCACGAGCGAGCGCATGGGAACCATCGTCCCATCAGTTGAACGCACATAAAGGCGCCCGATGTCCTCAACCCTGTTGCGGAACTGCCCCTCGGCCTGGATCATGACCTTGTAGACACGCCCGAAAATGTTGAAGTCATTGACGTAGTAAGAGCCCAGATAAGCCTGAAGCGTCGTGAAAACATCGGCAACGTTGATGCCGAGCGTCTTCGCCTTCTCACGATCTAGATCGACGAAAATCTGCGGGACATTGGAGCGGTAGGTCGAATAGGCCTGCGCGATATCCGGCAATTGGTTGGCCGAATAGACCAGTGACCCGATGGCCGCAGCCAAGTCCTGGGGCGTGCCGCCGCCTGTTTGCTGCACCATCATCTCGACGCCGCCTGTCGTGCCAAGACCTGGAATGGGCGGAGGGTTGAAGGCGATGATGTTCGCGCCGGATATCTGGGAAAATCTCTGCCAGAAGGTGGCAAGGATCGCATTGATTTTCAAATCCGGTTCCTGACGCTCATCCCAACCTGTCATCGTGGTTATGACCATCGCGCTGTTGGAAGAAAGACCGCCGTTCAGAATTGAAAAGCCGTTGACGACCACCACGCTTTGGAGGCCAGGCAGGTCTTTCACGGTCGAGACCACCTGTTCCGTGATATTTTCAGTACGGCCGAGTGAAGCTCCATCCGGCAACTGAATGTCGACCATAAGGAAGCCTTGATCTTCCAGCGGCAGAAACCCTTGCGGCAAGCGCCCGCCAAGAAACACGATCAGAGCGATCACGCCGACGATGGCAGCAAGTCCGACAAAGGCAACTCTCAGCAGTCTGCGCACAAGGCGGGTGTAACCGTCACGGACCGACCCAATCCCCCTGTCGAAAAGCGCGAGCAGTCCCTTTGGCGGGCCTGTGCGCCGCTTGAGAATCAACCCGCACAGAGCTGGAGAAAGTGTCAGTGCGTTGATGGATGAGATCACCACCGAAACCGAAATCGTCACGGCGAACTGGGAATAGAGCTCACCGGTGATGCCGGGCATGAAAATCGTGGGGACAAAAACCGCGAGCAGAACAAGAGTGGTCGCGATCACAGGTCCGGTGATCTGTCCCATGGCCTTGGCGGTCGCTTCCCGCGGATCAAGGCCTTCATCTGCAATGATGCGTTCCACGTTCTCGACGACAACAATCGCATCATCCACCACGATTCCGATTGCAAGCACCAGAGCAAAGAGCGAGATCGTGTTCAGCGACATTCCAAGGAGCATCAACACCGCAAAGGTACCGATCAACGAGACCGGAATGGCGACGGTCGGAACGATCGTGGCCCGCCAGTTGGCAAGAAACATGAACACAACGGCGACCACGAGAACAAAGGTCAGCAGCAGCGTGGTGATCACGTCGTTCAAGGACTGCTCAACGAAGTCAGTCGTATTGAAAGGGACATCATATTCCATGTCCTCGGGAAAGGACTGAGACAACTGATCAAGCCGCGCCTGCACGCCTTCCGCGACCTGAAGCGCATTGGCGCCCGGGGCCTGATAGATCGCCAGAACGGTCGATGGCTGCCCATTGAATTCTCCGCTCGCCGAATAGGTCTGTGCGCCAAGTTCCACCCGCGCTACATCACCGACCTTGACGATCGCGCCGTCGTCCCCCGTGCGAAGGACGATCTGCTCGAAGTCTTCCTTGGTTTCCAGGCGCCCTTTGGCCTTGATCGTATATTGGAACTGCTGCCCTTCAGGCACGGGCGGAGCGCCAATCTGGCCAGCCGCGACCTGAATGTTCTGGTCCTGGATGGCCGAAATGAAATCCGTCGGCGTCATGTTGAGACTTGCAAGCCGGTCAGGATCCAGCCAGACGCGCATGCCATAAGCAAAGTCGGTCAGAACATCCGCCTTGCCGACACCACCAACGCGCGCAAGTGCGTCCTTCAGGTTGATCGAGGCATAGTTAGACAGAAAGACCTCGTCGTAGGTCCCTTTGGGCGAGAAGAGCGTCACCACCATCAGCATGTTGGTGGAGGCCTTCTGCACGGTAACGCCGTTGGCCGTGACTTCACTTGGCAGCTGGCTCGTCGCCTGACTGACCCGGTTTTGAACGTTCACCGTCGCAATATCCGGATCGGTCCCGACCGCGAAGGTCACATTGAGCGAATAGTTCCCGCTGTCAGAGCTCGTCGACGACATGTAAATCATGTCATCAACACCATTGACCTGCGCCTCAATCGGCGCCGCCACGGTCTGTTCGAGCACTTCCGCATTTGCACCCGTATAGGTCGCTGAAACGCTGACCACCGGCGGTGTGATGTTGGGGAATTGTTCAACTGGCAGGGCGAGATACCCAAGTATACCGGCGATCGTAATGACGAGCGAGATGACCAGGGCAAACTTGGGCCGGTAGATGAAGAAAGCAGAAAACATCGCGCTTACTCCACCGGTTTGGACGCAAGAACCGCATTCACCGGCACGCCGGGACGCACCTTCTGCAGGCCTTCAACGATGACCCTTTCACCTTCCTGTAGGCCGCTTGTGACGATGAAATCGCCCTCGACCTGAGCGCCAAGTTCAACGTAGCGCTGTTCGACCTGTTCCTGAGCGCTGATGGCGAGAACAAAGCTGCCCCTTTGATCACGCTGAACCGCGGCCTGCGGGATCGTCAGGGCCTTGGTTTCGACCGGAGCCTCGATGATCACCGTGACATAGGTTCCTGAAACAAGGCGGTTGGACGTGTTGGAGAACTGGCCGCGAAACGAAATGGTGCCGGTTTGGCTATCGACCTTGTTGTCGATGAAAACAATCTCACCGGTTTCATCGAACTTCTCGCCGTTCGGCAGGACCAGGCTAAGATCGGGAGCCTTGTCCGGGTCGAGGTCGACGGGGTCGATCCCATGTTCCTTGACCGCATTGAGGAACTGCGCCTCGCTGACCGAGAAATTCACATAGACCGGCGCCAGGCGAATGAGCGTGGCGAGAGGCTCCGCGGTCGGACCAACCACCTCACCGACGCTGTAGGCGGCCTTGCCGATCTGACCATCGAAGGGAGCTTTCACGTCCGTGTAGCTCAGATCCAACTTCGCCTGGGAAATCGCGGCCTCGGCTGAGAGAACCGACGCCTCTGCCTGCTCTTTCTGAGCAAGTGTGGACTCGTAGGCGGCCTCGGAAACGTGCCCCTTGTCGAGAAGGTCTTTGTCGCGTTTTTCGTCCGCGGCCTTCAAGGCAGCATCAGCCTTGGCGCTGGCAAGATCCGCATTTGCGGACTGCAGAGCGGCCTCGTATTGCTGCTTCTCGATCTTGAAAATCAGATCGCCCTTTTTGACGATCGCCCCGTCCTTGACGAGCTGTTCTTCCAAGAACCCACTGACCCGAGCCACCAGCCCGACCTGATCGACCGCGGCAATTTCTCCTACGAAGCTCTCGCTCTGACGGATGTCCTTCGATTGGACGACGGCGACGGTCACGGAAGGAGGCGGCGGCGCGGCCGTTTCTTCGCTCTTGTCGTTACAGCTGGCGAGGGCGAACGCGACGCCGGAAAGAATCAACAATCGCGCAAGACGTCTGGGTTTCGTCTGAAAGGGCATACAGTCTGATCTCCCGTCACGAGTTCTGCCGCCTGTTCAGACTACGGCTCACTCTTTGACATGCAGATTACAGACAAATTCGGCGCAACGCCAAGCGCTTATCGGCCGGTCGCAAAACTTGTTCCGTTAAGGAAGGAAAAGCGGGGGACGCCCGACCAGAACTCGCAAGCTCTAGACAGCTGGCGTCAGGATCGCAGTAATCCCCAGGGCCTCATCCGCGGGAATCACTTTTCGGCTCACAAGACCGTCGCAAACGACCTCCACTGCCGCAATCTGCGGGGAGCTGGACGTCACTTCATTCGCAGCCGCATCGCCAACAAGGTGGCGATAGGCGTCGGGATTGAGAACCGAAATCAATCCGCGCGGGGTCTGCACCTCGAGCCCAAGGCTGGTTGCCCGCATTTCCCGCTGGCCAGTAAAACCACCCAGAAACTCATGGTGATCGGAAGGGTCAGACGCCACCATGTAGATGGCACCGATTGCAGCCGCGCCATTGTCGTGGCGCTGAAAGTCAGAGTTCCAGAACGTCTCCGGATATCGGTTTCGGCAGGTAAAAAAGGCAAGATCGGGAATCAACGGATCAGTCAGGAAGGTCAGATCAAAGCCAACCTTGCCGGTAGAACCGTCCTTGAAGTTTGCCACACGCTCAAAGGAAAAGGGCGCATAGGTGGTCAGCCCAAGTCTTTGAAAATCCGCTCTGTCCTGGTCAGGATCAACGCCTTCTGCGACCAGCATCGACGCACCCTGGCGCGTTTTCAGAAAATTCCGATTGAAGGCGCCGAAGGAAAAGTCGCCTTCTGATGCCTCCACAATCAGGCTTTCATCCGCCACCGTGAGGATCTCAATGAAAAACCCGTCGAGTTGAACCAGCCGATTGGCGGTTCCCCAAGCGTGACGGTTTTCCGGGGTGACCGTGAAGCCGAGCTCTGCCCACGCCTTGGCGGCAGCGTCCAAATCGCGCACCGCCACCACGACATGATCCAGACCTCGAGCCATCACAAACTCCCCTTGCCGCAGTTCAGAAGGTCAGACCATCCGGCTTTGCGCCATGGCGGCCTTGATGAAAGACGCGAACAGCGGATGCGGCTCAAACGGACGTGACTTCAACTCCGGGTGGTACTGAACACCTATGTACCAGGGGTGTTCCTCGATTTCGACGGTTTCCGGCAGGACACCATCGGGAGACGTTCCGGCAAAAACCAGCCCGCAAGCCTCTAGCTTGTCACGATAGCCAATATTCACTTCATAGCGGTGGCGATGACGCTCGGAAATCTCGGTCGAGCCATAAATCTCGGCAATCCGTGATCCAGGCTTGAGCGCTGCGGCATAGGCACCAAGGCGCATGGTACCACCGAGATCGCCATCCTGATTCCGAATTTCTTTTTCGTTGCCGCGGGTCCACTCGGTCATGAGGCCGACAACCGGCTCTTTCGCAGGGCCGAATTCTGTCGAGTTGGCCTCGGTGATTCCCGCAAGGTTGCGTGCAGCCTCAAGGACAGCCATCTGCATGCCAAAGCAAATCCCGAAATAGGGAACCTTGCGCGTGCGCGCGAACTGAGCCGCAGCAATCTTGCCTTCTGCGCCACGCTCACCAAACCCGCCGGGCACCAGAATACCGTGGACGCCCTCAAGGTAAGGTGACGGGTCTTCCTTCTCGAAGGTCTCCGATTCGATCCATTGCAGGTTGACCTTGACCTGGTTGGCAATGCCGCCATGAACAAGCGCCTCGATCAGCGACTTGTAGGCGTCTTTCAACACGGTGTACTTGCCAACGATCGCGATGTTGACCTCGCCTTCGGGATTGGCAACCCGGCCCGAAATACCTTCCCAACGGTCCAGAACAGGTGCTGGCGCACCCTTGATCCCGAACGCTGAAAGCACTTCGTCGTCAAGGCCTTCCTGATGATAGGCAATCGGCACATCGTAGATCGACTTGACGTCATAGGCCGGGATGACCGCGCTTTCACGGACATTACAGAACAGGGAAAGCTTGCGTTTTTCCGACTCGGGAATCTGTCGATCGCAACGAATCATCAGAATGTCCGGCTGGATGCCGATAGAGCGAAGCTCCTTGACCGAGTGCTGCGTCGGCTTTGTCTTCATCTCGCCCGCGGCCGGAATATACGGCATCAAGGTCAGATGGACATAAACCACGTCACCGCGCGGCAGGACATTGCCCAGCTGGCGGATCGCCTCGAAGAACGGAAGACCTTCGATATCGCCAACAGTACCGCCGATCTCGACGAGAACGAAATCATAGTCTTCGTTACCATCAAGCACGAATGCCTTGATGGCATCCGTCACATGAGGAATCACCTGAACCGTGCCGCCGAGGTAATCCCCGCGCCGCTCTTTGGCGATGATGTTCTGATAGATCCGGCCAGTTGTAATGTTGTCCTGTTTGTTCGCAGGACGGCCGGTGAAGCGTTCGTAATGTCCAAGGTCCAGATCCGTCTCTGCACCATCGTCCGTTACGAAGCATTCGCCGTGTTGATACGGGCTCATAGTGCCCGGATCGACGTTGAGATAGGGATCGAGCTTACGAAGCCGAACCTTGTAGCCCCGCGCCTGAAGCAATGCTCCAAGGGCTGCGGAAGCCAAACCTTTGCCAAGCGAGGAAACCACGCCGCCAGTGATGAAAATGTATCGCGCCATGGAGCAATACCATATCTTTGCCGAGGGGCGTTTGGCCACACGGGAGTTTTGATTAGACACAACAAAAATGCCCTGCGGGAGACGCAGGGCATAATGTCGATACGAGTTTAGCAGTCGGACCGGGTATCCATCTGCTTATTGCGCGGCCGGCACCTGCGGGCCCGAAGGCGCCTCTTCTTGCGGCTTAAGCGCATCAAGGATGCCGTTTCCGGTCGACCCTTCACCGGAACTCGGAAGATCCTGGCTGGTCGGTACAGCGTCAAGAACCGACGCCGGACGATCACCCATCTTGGCGATCAGGCTCAAACCGAGAGACGTGATAAAGAACGCAACAGCAAGAATCGCCGTCGCGCGGGTCAAAACATTGGCTGTGCCGCGGCTGGACATCAGTCCGCCTCCGCCACCTCCGCCCATTCCGAGCCCACCACCTTCGGAGCGCTGCAGGAGGACGACCAGCACAAGTGCCAGCACGACCATGAGATGAATTACGATGACTACGGTTTCCATCGTGGCCCATTCTTTTTGTTTAAGATTGGCGGCCTTCTACACCACTATTGGCGGCCGTACCAGTCTTGATGTGGGTGTTTCTGACAGCAGTTTCAGCCCCCATCAGGCATAGGCGGCCAAAATTCCGAGAAAGTCGCCCGCCTTGAGGCTCGCGCCCCCAACCAGTGCACCGTCGACGTTCTCTACGCCCATGAGCTCTGCCGCGTTGCCAGGCTTCACGGAACCACCGTAGAGAAGCCGCATGCTCTCTCCATGAGAACCAAGGCGCTTTGTAAGCACCTGACGCATCTCGCGGTGGATTTCCTCAACATCCCCAGAGGTCGGCGTCAGGCCTGTGCCGATGGCCCACACTGGTTCATAGGCAACAATCGTGTTCTCCGCGGTTGCTCCTTCCGGAAGCGACCCGGCCAGCTGCCCGGAGACAACGTCAACCGCCCTGCCCGCCTTGCGCTCTGCTTCTGTCTCACCGACACAAACAATGGCGACAAGACCAGCTCGCCATGCAGCTTCTGCCTTCGCCTTGACGGTTGCGTCGCCCTCACCATGATCCGTCCGACGCTCAGAATGACCGACGATCACGGCAGTCGCCCCGGCATCTGCAAGCATTTCCGCTGAAATGTCGCCTGTATGAGCTCCGCTCTCGGCACTGTGACAGTCTTCACCGCCAATCCGCAGCGCAGTGGAACTCGTCGTTTGCGCCAGAAGCTGAATAAGCGTCGCTGGGGCGCAGATCATGGCATCGACCTTGCCCGCCAACTCGGATGAGATGCCGTCTGCGATTTCGGATGCAACATCAAGATGAGACCTGAGGCCGTTCATTTTCCAGTTACCGGCTACCAGCGGCTTGATCGTCTGCGACATGCCTTTTGTCCTCCTGACGGCGTAATTTCTAATATTCGAAGCTCTATAGCGCAAAACCACGCTGCACTTGCAAATTTAAAGCCGCGAAAAAAGGTTCGCGGATGTTTGACTGGCCGCCTTGCAGCGCTCGGCATGGCTCTCTATTATCCGCCCGCTCCGCAAGGGAGCCAAAAAGCAAATTGGGCCTTTAGTACCAAGGCCATCTGACCGGACAAGGACGGGAGAACACATGCTCGACGCGCTGCGCAAGGGCGCCGGCACCTGGATTGCCAAACTGTTTATCGCACTGCTCGTCATGAGCTTTGCCGTATGGGGTGTCGCAGATATTTTCCAGGGCTTCGGCCAGAACGTCGCCGCGAAGGTCGGCGGGACCGAGATCTCTCTGTTTTCGTTTGACCGGGCCTATCGCCGGGATCTGAACAACCTGGGCCGCCAAATCGGACGCCCGCTCTCCACTGTCGAGGGCGCGCAGTTCGGCATTCCTCAGCAGACCCTTGGAAAACTGGTCGCCGAAGCCGCCATGAATGAGACAGCAACGTCCATGAACCTCGGCGTTTCCGATCAGAGGCTGGCAACTCTCATTCAGGCGGATCCTGCATTTCAGCGCCCAAGTGGTGGCTATGACCGTTCTCAGCTCGCTCAGGTCCTGCGTAACAACGGCATGACCGAAGACGAATATGTCGTCGAGCGCCGCCAGCTTGCCGAACGCCAGCAGCTCGCAGAAGGCCTGACAGGTGGCATGGCAACGCCGATCACGTACCTTGAGGCGCTTCATTCCTTCGAAGCAGAGACACGTGATGTGAGCTATCTGCTGTTGGAACCCGCTCTTCTTGGCGAAATTGAAGATCCGTCCGAGACTGATCTCACCGCCTATTTCGACGCCGAGAAAGACAATTTCAAAGCTCCGGAATATCGCGAAATCGCGATCCTTGAATTGTCGCCGACCAAGCTCATGCGCCCGGACGACATCAGTGAAGATGCCGTCGCCGACGAATATGATCGCAACAAGGACGATTATTTCCAGGCAGAGCGCCGTGATGTCCGCCAGATGTCATTTCAAAATGAAGACGATGAAAAAGCCGCTGCAGAAAAACTTGCTGGCGGCATGACATTCGATGAACTGATGGCCGAACAGGGGCTCGGTGCCAATGACGTCAACCTCGGTCTGATGGCAAAGTCGGACTTTCTGGATGAAGCCATCGGCGATGCGGCTTTCTCCCTCGCGCAGGGCGAAACAAGCGGGGTGGTTGAAGGCCGCTTTTCATCCGTGATCGTCAATGTCGCTGACGTCGAACCTGAATCCGTCAAGTCCCTTGAAGAAGTCGCCGGCGAGATTCGTGAGGAGCTCGCCCAGGACCAGGCCGAACGGGAAGTTCTGGACCTTCTCGATGAGATTGAAGACGCCCGTGCAGGCGGCGCAAGCCTCACCGAAATCGCATCCCGATTCTCTCTCGAGACCATCACACCGGCTGCTTTTGACGCACAGGGCAATGATGAGAACGAGGCGAGCGTTGTTCTGCCGGAGGCCGATGGCCTCCTGGCAGGTGCTTTCGACAGCGATGTCGGCGTCGAGAACGATCCGTTGCAACTCGGTGATCGTGGCTTCCTTTGGTATGAGGTCACCAAGGTTATACCCTCTCGTGACCGCGATTTGTCTGAAGTCCGTGACCGGGTTGTTGCTGCCTGGAAAGCAGCCGAAGAGGAAAAGCGGCTGACCGAACTCGCAACAGACCTGGCCGAGCGCGCCAGAACTGGCGCGGACTTCGCAACTCTGGCGGAAGAGCTTGGCACGGACGTGAAATTCGTCGCCGGTCTCGGACGCTCCGGTTCCGAAGGTGATCTTGGACGGGACGCTGTTGTTGCCGCGTTTGCTGGCCCCTCCGGCATCACGGCTGCGGCACCTTCATCGGATGGCACAAATCGCCTCGTGCTCAAGGTGGATGCGGTCAATTCAGCCGCGTTCTTCGCCGAGGCTCAGGACGTACGCCAGCTGCGCACCCAGTTGTCGCAGCAATTGCAGGATTCTCTCCTGAACCAGTATGTGAGCGACATCGAACAGAAGGCGGGCGTCGAGGTCAATCAGGCCTCAATTGCCCAGGTCATCGGCGTCGGCACCAACTGAGGCGATCCATCTAAACGCGGTGGCCGACAGGCCACCGCCACGACACTTGCGGACCGGACATGAGCAACTTCAAGGACTTCATCGCCAAGGTTTCGACCGGGAGCGCTCTTTCGCGTGACGAGGCGCGGGCAGCCTTTGAGATTATCTTGTCCGGCGAAGCAACGCCGTCGCAACTCGGCGGCTTCCTGATGGCGCTCAGGGTTCGCGGCGAGACGATTGACGAAGTCACGGCAGCCGTTGAGACAATGCGCGCCAAGATGCTGCCCGTAAGCGCGCCATCAGATGCGATCGACATCGTCGGCACCGGGGGCGACAACTCTGGCAGCTACAACATTTCGACGTGTACCGCTCTCGTTGTCGCGGGGTGTGGCGTGCCTGTTGCCAAACACGGCAACCGTTCTCTGTCGTCCAAATCCGGCGCTGCAGAAGCCCTCGCGCAGCTCGGCGTCAACATCGACATTGGCCCTGCAAAGATATCCGAATGCATCAAGGAAGCCGGTATCGGTTTCATGTTTGCACCACTGCATCATTCGGCCATGAAACACGTGGGCCCGACCAGGGTTGAGCTCGGCACACGTACGATCTTCAACCTTCTCGGGCCGCTTTCAAGCCCGGCGGGCGTGAAGCGGCAGCTGCTGGGCGTCTATGCCCGCGAATGGGTTGAGCCCATCGCCGAGGTCCTTCAGCGTCTGGGATCGGATCACGTCTGGGTGGTCCATGGCTCCGACGGCATGGATGAAATCACCACGACCGGGCCGAGCCATGTAACAGAACTCAAGGGCGGCGAGATCCGTTCCTTCGAGATCAGCCCGTCGGACGTCGGTCTTCCGCTCGTTAAATCCGACGACCTCAAGGGCGGCGAGCCTGCGGAGAATGCCCGCGCGCTCCGCGAAGTTCTGTCCGGTGCGAAGAATGCCTACCGCGATGTGGTACTTTTCAATGCGGCCGCATCCCTGCTGATTGCCGGAAAATGCGATGAGCTAACCGACGGCCTGGCCATGGCCGCTCAATCTCTCGACAGTGGCTCCGCCGCTGATCGTCTTGAGCGCCTCGTCGCAACCTCGAACGGATAAGTCCGATGTCTGATATTCTGACGAAGATCGAAGAATACAAGCGCGCAGAGATTGCCGCCGCCAAGGCAAAGGTCTCTCTGAGAGATCTTGCGGCGGTCATCGCGGACATAGCGCCGCCGCGCGGTTTTCAGAACGCGATTGAACGCAAGCTCGACGCCGGGGATTACGCTCTGATCGCGGAGATCAAGAAGGCAAGCCCGTCGAAAGGTCTCATTCGCGAGGACTTCGATCCCCCGCTTCTGGCACGTGCCTATGAGGCCGGTGGAGCCGCTTGTCTCTCCGTTCTGACCGACACGCCTTCCTTTCAGGGCAAACCGGAATACCTGAACGCCGCCCGCGATGCGGTCTCCCTTCCGGCCCTGCGCAAGGATTTCCTCTATGACACCTATCAGGTGCATGAGGCCCGTGCCTGGGGCGCCGATTGCATCCTGATCATCCTCGCCGCCGTCGACGATGACACCGCAAAGGCTCTCGAAGACAGTGCGTTCGAGCTGGGTATGGATGTTTTGCTTGAAGTTCATAACCGCGAAGAACTCGAGCGGGCACTAAAGCTCCAATCGCGGCTCTTCGGCATCAACAATCGCAATCTCAAGACCTTTGAAACCCGTCTTGAAACCAGCGAAGAGCTTGCGCCACTCGTGCCGGACGATCGTATTGTCGTCGGTGAGTCGGGACTGTTTACACCGTCCGATCTTTCCAGAATGTCGAGATCCGGCATTTCGACTTTCCTCATCGGTGAGAGCCTGATGCGCCAAGCCGATGTCACCGCGGCGACGCGAGCGCTGCTCGACCGATCAGCAGCCGAAGCCGACGCAGCCGAGTAGGAACGCCGCGTGCCTGACATCGATCCAAAGCTGACGCATATTGACGCTGCTGGTGCAGCTCACATGGTCGACGTGTCCGAAAAGGATGTGACTGCTCGTATTGCCGTCGCAGAGGGATCTGTGACAATGCGCCCGGAGACGCTCGAACTGATTGTCTCGGGAAATGCCAAAAAGGGCGACGTAATTGCGACGGCACGTATCGCAGGCATCATGGCCGCGAAAAAGACCCACGAACTGATCCCGCTCTGCCATCCGCTTGCACTGTCCAAGGTCACGATCGACATAGAGCCCGACGCCGATTTGCCTGGCCTGCGGGTCAAGGCGACGACCAAGGTGAGCGGGCAGACCGGCGTCGAGATGGAAGCCCTCACCGCCTGCTCCGTCTGCTGCCTGACCATCTATGATATGGCCAAGGCCGTGGACAGAGGCATGGTTGTCGGCGATATCCGCTTGCTGGAAAAGGCAGGCGGCAAGTCAGGTCACTGGACCTCCGCCGACGACGGCACAGGCGGCACCTGAGCCAGTGAAGAACCCCTCGCCCAAGCCCCTCATGCCGGTTGCAGAAGCTCTTGCAGAGCTTTTGAAGGGCGTCTCACCGAGAGAAACCGAAACGGTAGAGCTGGCTGATGCAAACGGCCGAATCCTGTCACGGGATCTTGCCTCGACGCGCACCCAGCCTCCCTTTGCCGCATCGGCCATGGATGGCTACGCGGTCCGCGCCGAGGACGTGGCCAATGCCCCGGCGACACTCACTGTTATTGGCGAAGCACCGGCAGGACATGGTTTCGAGGGCGCAGTTGGCCCCGGACAGGCCGTCAGAATTTTCACAGGCGCACCTGTTCCCGAGGGCGCCGATACGATCCTCATTCAGGAAGATGCGCTCCGTGACGGTGATAAGGTCACGGCGAACGAGTGTCCCGCACGCGGTCTTTTTGTACGCCCAGCCGGACTGGATTTTTCCAAGGGCGAAGTTCTGATTGTCGGCGGCACGGCGCTTTGTTATCGCGACCTGGCACTGGCTGCGGCCATGAACCATGCTGAACTGCCTGTCCGTCGCCGCCCGGTTGTTGCTATCCTGGCGACAGGGGATGAGCTGGTTTGCCCGGGAACCGAGCCCGGTCCCGACCAGATCATTGCCTCCAATCACGCCGGTGTTGCAGCCCTCGTCGAAGACTGCGGCGGAGTGGCGCTAGATCTTGGAAT
Organism: Roseibium sp.; assembly: GCF_039982295.1. Classification (GTDB taxonomy): domain Bacteria; phylum Pseudomonadota; class Alphaproteobacteria; order Rhizobiales; family Stappiaceae; genus Roseibium. The sequence continues at coordinate 161,111 of NZ_JBDWYP010000091.1, read as the reverse complement.
TTCGCCGGATGAACCTGTTGCCATGGCAGGACACGTTCGCCGCGCGATAGAAGCCAAGGCCGATATCCTGGTCACCCTGGGCGGAGCTTCCGTCGGCGATCATGATCTCGTTCAGGACGTTCTAGGTGCTCAAGGCATGGATCTGGCATTCTGGCGCATCGCGATGAGACCGGGCAAGCCGCTCATGGCAGGCCATCTCGGCCCAATGAAGGTTCTGGGGCTGCCAGGCAATCCTGTGTCCAGCCTCGTTTGTGCCCTGTTGTTCCTAAAGCCCCTGATCGGTGCAATGCTCGGAAAAGACGTTGGGCCCGGCCTTGAAGCAGAGGCCATCCTCGCGAGCCCAATAGGTGAAAACGACAGGCGTCAGGATTACGTGCGCGCAGAACTCGGCGAAGCCGACGACGGCCGTCTCATGGTCACTCCCTTTGCCAAGCAAGACAGCTCAATGCTGGCTCTGCTGGCGCGGTCAGGTGCGCTGATCATCCGGCCACCCCACGCAAAGCCATTGCCGGCCGGTACATCGGTTCCAATTCTCAAGCTTTGAGCGCGCCGACGCTCAGGTCCCGCCGCGAAGTTTGACACATAAACCGTCAAGCATCTTGAGGCAGGACGACAGCTGTTCAAGGCTGACGAATTCGTCGGGCTTGTGCGCCTGATCGATTGATCCTGGCCCACAAACGGCAACATGCATGCCGAGAGACTGAAACAATCCCGCCTCGGTGCCGAAAGCCACAACGTCAGATGTTTCTTCGCCCGTGAGTTCGAACAACAGCTTGCGCGCCGTGTTGTCCGGCACCGGCTCAAGCCCGGGAACTTCAGCGACAACCTCCAGATCAATCGCCGCCGATGGCGAGATGGTGCGCATTTCCGGAAGAAGCACCTCCTCACAGTAAAACCCGAGCTGGTCTTTGACGTGCACCTCGTCACCGCGCTTGACCGGCCGAATCTCCCAGTCGATCTCGCAAGAGCCGGCGACCACGTTGCGAGCCGTTCCCCCTTCTATCCGCCCGACCTGAAGTGTCGAATGAGGAGGGTCAAATACGCTATCTGCGTCTGCCCTGCTTTTTAACTCCTCCCCAAGTGCGAGCAGCTGCGAGACATACCGGCTGGCAAAATGGATGGCGTTCACCCCTCCATCTGGATTGGACGCATGTCCTTCCAGTCCCTGGAAGCGTGTGACGTATTCGCAGCATCCCTTGTGGCCATCGATCACCCCCATCATCGTCGGTTCTCCGATGATCACGAGCGACGGCAGCGCGTCGCGGCCTTCCAGGGTGGAGACCAGCTGCTGTGCACCGAGACAGCCGACTTCCTCGTCAAACGTCAGGGCAATATGCAAGGGTCTGTTTTCGGCGGCTGCGGCGAGTTCTGGCGCCTTGGCCAGAACAGCGGCAATGAATCCCTTCATGTCACAGGCGCCGCGCCCAAAAAGACGCTCATCGGCTTCGCGCATTTCGAACGGGTCGCCGACCCATTCATCAGGATTCGCAGGCACGACATCCGTATGGCCGGACAGGACGATCCCACCTGCGATTTCCGGACCGAAGCTGGCAAACAGGTTGCCCTTACGCCCGGTTGGGTCGTTCGTCAGTTCAATGCGCGCACCCAATCGCTCCAACAGATTCGCGGCGTAGGAAATCAGATCAAGGTTGCTGTCGGAAGAAACGGTTGGAAAGGCGATCAGATCGCCCAGGATTGCTTTGGTTCTGTTCAGGTCAACCACCGGTTCAATCCTTGATATGCAACTTGCGCGGCCGGTCGCACAGAGTTTCAGCTGCACCGTTTTCGCGGATCAAAATACTCTCGGTGATCTCCAGACCCCAGTCATCCATCCATAGTCCCGGCATGAAATGGAAGGTCATGCCGGGTTCGAGCACCGTTTCGTCACCTTCACGGATCGAAATCGTCCGCTCGCCCCAATCGGGCGGATAGGACAATCCAATCGGGTAGCCGGCGCGTGCACCCCGGTCGATACCAGCGCGTTCCAAGGGAGCGGCCAGCGCGAGGGCGATGTCACAGGCCCGGTTTCCAGCGCGCGCAACCTCAAGGCCCGTCTCCAGGCCTTCCACAAGCGCCTTTTCCGCCTCAAGCATGAATTCAGGCGGTTTTCCAAAGTAAAGCGTCCGACAGAGAGGCGCGTGATATCGCCGATAACAGCCTGAAATCTCGAAGAATGTTGCCGCATCGGACTGCAGCTCACGACCGTCCCAGGTCAGATGAGGAGCCGCCGCATCTGATCCGCTCGGCAGCAGCGGGACAATTGCCGGATAGTCCCCCCAGGCATCGTCGACACCGCGAATCGCATCGGAGTACATGTCCGCTACGAGATCCACCTTTTTCATGCCCGGAACGGCACGCTCCAATGCCCCGTCAATGATCTTTTCAGAGATGCGAGCGGCTTTCCTGATGTAGACCAACTCCTCGTCTGATTTCACTGATCGCTGCCAGTTTACCAGCGCCGTAGCATCCACAAAGGTTGCATTCGGGAGCTCTGCTTGAAGCGTTAGATAGGCTTTGGCCGAGAAATAGTAGTTGTCGAGTTCGAGACCAATGCGCTTCCCGCTGTAGCCCTTGCTGCGGATCAGCTCCGCCAGAACCTGCATCGGATGGCGCTCGGTCGACTGGACAAAATGGTCCGGATAGAACGTAACCCGATCGCGAGCCATCCACACAGTGCGATGTGCGCCATTGGCATCCTGGCGCCTCCCCCACCAAATCGGATCCTCATCCGGAAAAATAAGGACGCCCTGATGAACATAAAATGACCAGCCGTCATAGCCGGTCAGCCAAGCCATATTGGATGGATCCTCCAGGAAAAGGATGTCAATTCCGGCGGTTTCCATCGCATCGCGCGTTTTTTTAAGTCGCCGCTGATACTCGTGGTTGGTGAATGGCAAAACACTTGCGCTCATCTTCGTCGCTTCCGCAGGTCAATTTGATGGATGTGAGAAAATCAGACGAAAAACGGCGGGCTTCTGCGCCATAGACGACGCTCGCGTCCAATTTACGAAATATCCTCGATGAAAAATTCCAAGCCTCAGTGGGAAACAAAGCGCACGGCGTGAGGAAGACAAAAACGACAACCAGTTCAATAAAAACGTCATTTGCGCATTTTTTTGGCGTTGTTCAAAGCAGGTCAAAGTTGAGCCAAGCTGAGCGACGTCATTCAATTAATTGCTGCAAGTTCAGATGTTTGAATGTGAACATTCCTTGCGCTCTGCTGTCCAATATTTATTCATCAATTCGCTCGCCCCCCCTTTTCCTCGGCACTTTAATTTGTTTTGATCATGACAACTTCGAGGAACGCCGCTGTCGCACCAGTGCGTCCCAGAGGAAAATTTGCATTACGGCAAATAAAAATGAAAAGGGTGTTGGGGATCTTATGCCATCAAATCGAGGCGCGTCCGTTCGCTATGAGAACGTCCAAAAAAGCTATGACGGCGAAATTCTGGTCGTAAAAAACCTCAACCTCGACATACCCCCCGGAGAGTTCCTGACGATGCTTGGGCCGTCAGGCTCGGGCAAGACCACTTGCCTCATGATGCTGGCAGGCTTTGAGCCCGCGACCCATGGCGAGATTTTTCTGAATGACCGGCCCATCAACAACGTTCCGCCGCACAAGCGGGGCATCGGCATGGTGTTCCAGAACTACGCCCTCTTCCCGCACATGAGCGTCGCGGAGAACCTCGCTTTCCCGCTTCAGGTGCGAAACGTCGGCAAGGCAGAGCAGGAAGAAAAGGTCAAACGTGCCCTTGAGATGGTCGAGCTTGGCGATTTCGGCAATCGTCGTCCTGCCCAACTGTCCGGTGGTCAGCAACAGCGTGTCGCTGTGGCGCGTGCATTGGTCTTCGATCCGGAACTGGTGCTCATGGATGAGCCTTTGGGCGCGCTGGATAAACAGCTGCGCGAGCAGATGCAGTACGAGATCAAGCACATTCATGAAAACCTCGGCGTGACCGTGGTCTATGTGACCCATGACCAGACCGAAGCACTGACAATGTCTGACCGGGTCGCCGTATTCAACGATGGCGTCATCCAGCAGCTGTCCACACCAGACAGCCTCTATGAAGACCCGCAGAATTCCTTCGTTGCCCAGTTCATCGGCGAAAACAACAAGCTGAGTGGCAAAGTCATTGGCGTATCAGGCGATGAGTGCCTTGTAGAACTTGACGATGGCACGCAGCTGAAAGCGGACAAGGTCAACGTCAACGCAGTTGGCGATCGCACCACCTTGTCGCTTCGGCCGGAGCGGGTCGAATTCGAGCCTGCCTCATCCATGGAAAATCTCGTCCAGGGCCGCATCGAGGAACTTATCTATCTCGGCGATCACATCCGGGTTCGGATGAATGTCGCAGGCAATGACGAATTCATCGTCAAGGTGAGAAACCGCGGTGAGCGGCGCAAGCTGGAAACCGGCGAAACCGTGCCCATTGGCTGGGCCATCAACGATTGCAAGGCGCTTGACGCCGTCGCTTGAAGATCACAGGCAGGCCCGAACAATTCGGGCTTCGGCAGTGAGTAGACGGACCCGTACGACGTCCGTTCAAACCAGAAAGAGGGAGCTAACTATCATGAAGCTCAAGTCAACAATTCTCGCAGGCACCGCAGTGGCCCTGCTCGGTTCCTCTGCTTTCGCAGCAGACATGACCATTGTTTCCTGGGGCGGTGCATACTCTGCTTCGCAGAACAACGCCTACCACAAGCCCTACATGGAACTGAATCCGGACGTGAACATCATCAATGATGAATCGTCTGCTGAAGCTGTCGCCAAGCTGCGTGCCATGAACGAAGCCGGCAACATCACCTGGGACCTGGTTGACGTCGTCGCATCCGACGCAATCCGTCTTTGTGACGAAGGCCTCGCGCTGGAAATCAACCCGGACACCGATCTCGCTGCAGCTCCAGACGGCACACCTGCCTCTGAAGACTTCGGCGATCTACTTGTCTCCGAGTGCTTCATTCCGCAGATCGTTTACTCCACGACATTCGGCTACCGTTCGGATGTTGCTGAGTGGAACGGCAAGGAGCCGGACGACATCTGTGACGTCTTCGACCTGGAAACGTTCCCTGGCAAGCGTTCGCTGGAAAAGCGTCCGATCAACAACGTTGAATGGGCTCTCCTGTGCGACGGCGTTGCGAAGGAAGACGTCTATGACGTTCTGGAAACCGAAGAAGGTCTCGACCGCGCACTCGCCAAGCTCGACACCATCAAGGATCAGGTCGTTTGGTGGTCTGCTGGTGCGGAAACGCCCCAGCTCCTGGCCGATAAGGAAGTCGTGATCGGTTCCACATACAACGGCCGTCTGTTCGCTCTGATCGAAGAGCAGAAGCAGCCAGTCAAAATGCTCTGGGATGCACAGGTTTTCGATCTGGACGGCTGGATTGTTCCTGCCGGTCTGCCGGATGACCGCAAGGCAGCCGTGATGGAGTACCTCAAGTTCGCAACGGACACACAGCGCCTTGCGGACCAGGCAAAATACATCAGCTACGGCCCTGCACGTGCGTCCTCCGCACCACTCGTCGGCAAGCATGCTGACCTCGGCATCGACATGGCACCGCATATGCCGACCGATCCGAACAATGCCAAGAACACCTTCCTGTACAACTACGAATGGTGGGCTGATTACCGCGACGATCTGGACGCAAAATTCCAGGCTTGGCTCGCCAAGTAAGTCTCGCAAAAACATCCGGATGAGGGCGTGCCCCTCGTCCGGACTTCCTCATTATGAGCTGAAAGAATTGAATTCATGAGCGAAACCGCCACAGAGCAGGTTCTGACAACCAAGGACGGCAGGCCCCTGAAAGCAAGCCTCGCCAAGGCCTTGCGCCGTGAGAAGCTTCGAGCCCTCGTTCTGATCGCGCCGCTCTTGATATTTGTCCTTCTGACCTTTGTCGCGCCGATCGCCGACATGCTGTTTCGCTCGGTCGAGAACAGCATCGTCGAAGACACGTTGCCGCAGACGGTCAACGCCTTGCAGGACTGGGATCCGTCTTCCGGCGAAGTACCAGGTGAACCGGTCTTTGCAGCGCTTGCTGCCGATCTGAAAGTGGCGGTCGATCTGAAGACCCATACACGTCTCGGGTCCCGCCTGAACTATGAAAAGACCGGCATTTCCAGTTTGTTCCGCAAGACGGGACGGCGCGTCAAGAAGATGGCTGAACCGCCCTACAAGGAGCAGTTCCTCAAGGCGGACAAGAAATGGGGTCAGGTCGATACCTGGCAAACCCTGAAACAGTTTTCTCCGCGCTACACTGACGGTTACTTCCTGTCCTCGCTTGATGCGGAGCGCACCTCGGAAGGGCTCCAAATGAAGCCCGAGGACGAGCAGATCTATCTGCTGCTCTTTGGCAGGACCTTGATGTTGTCCATCGCGATAACCGTGTCTTGCCTGTTGCTTGGATATCCGGTTGCCTTCCTTCTTGCACAGCTACCTCTACGTACTTCCAACCTCTTGATGATCCTTGTGCTGTTGCCCTTCTGGACATCGCTTCTGGTCAGAACGTCAGCTTGGAAAGTGCTCTTGCAGCAGCAGGGCGTGATCAACGACTTCCTTGTCTGGATCGGACTTATTTCCGATGCCAATCGCCTCGTCATGATCAACAACCAGACCGGCACGATCATTGCGATGACTCACATTCTGCTGCCTTTCATGATCCTGCCGCTCTATTCGGTGATGAAAACCATCTCGCCATCCTACGTCCGCGCGGCCAAGAGCCTTGGCGCCACCGACTGGACAGCCTTCTGGCGTGTCTATTTCCCGCAATCGGTTCCCGGAATTGGTGCCGGCGCAGTCCTCGTCTTCATCCTCGCGATTGGCTACTACATCACGCCGGAACTTGTGGGCGGCACCTCAGGGATCTTCATCTCGAACCGCATCGCCTACCACATTTCCAGTTCCTTGAACTGGGGCCTGGCGGCGGCCCTCGGCACCCTTCTGCTGGCTGCCGTGATGATCCTCTTTGTGGTCTACGACAAGATCGTCGGCATCGACAACGTGAAGCTCGGATAGGGAGAGAACCATGAGCGCACTACCTCCCTATGCCTCCACGGGCCAGAAATTGTGGCACTACACTTTCCGCGTTGTCTGCGGCCTGATCTTCTTCTTCCTGATCTTCCCGATCCTGGTGATCCTCCCGCTCAGCTTCAATGCGCAGGACTTCTTCACCTTCACCAAGGAGATGCTGGCGCTGAACCCGGAGGGATATTCCTTCAAGCACTATCAGGACTTCTTCACCAATCCTGACTGGCAGCAGGCATTGAAAAACTCGATCATGATCGCGCCTGCCGCGACGATCCTGGCGACCGGTTTTGGAACACTGGCCGCAATCGGCCTGTCGCGTCCGCATGTACCTTACCGTTCCGCCATCATGGCAATCCTGATCTCACCAATGATCGTTCCGCTGATCATTTCAGCGGCCGGAATGTACTTCTTCTATTCCCGCATCGGTCTTCAGGGCACCTACTGGGGCGTCGTGCTTGCCCACGCAGCCCTCGGCACACCTTTCGTGATCATCACGGTCACGGCGACACTTGTCGGTTTTGACCAGTCACTGGTCCGGGCGGCTGCCAGCATGGGTGCCAATCCCGTCAGAACCTTTTTCAAGGTGCAGATGCCGCTGATCATTCCAGGCGTTGTCTCTGGCGGCCTGTTCGCCTTCATCACGTCGTTCGATGAGGTAGTCGTCGTTCTGTTTCTCGGATCGGCGGGCCAAAAAACCTTGCCCTGGCAGATGTTTACCGGCTTGCGAGAGCAGATATCACCGACAATTCTGGCGGTTGCCTCACTTATGGTCGCCATCTCGATCGTCCTTCTGACCGTTCTTGAGGGCCTTAGACGGCGGTCTGAGCGTCTGCGGGGTCTTTCCCCAGGTTAAACACCTATCTCCGTATCCCTCAGGGACCGATGGCGGAACGCCAGCTATCGGGAAGAAGCGCGAGAGGCGCAACTTCGGCGGACCGACAATTCAATCAGGGCCTGGCGGGCCGGCTTCGCAAGGAAGCCGGCCCGTTTTCCGTTTTCGGCCCCAAGCAAGGAGTGGCAAATGAGTGTTGATATGATCCGCGTTTATGAAATGGAAAATGGCGCGAAGGCCTATTCCCCCTTTTCACACGGCGAAATGGACAGCCGTCAGGCAGGACTGAGAAAGACAATGGAGGCGCGCAAACTGGATGCCTGCCTCCTCACGTCCTACCATAACATCTGCTATTTCTCGGGCTTCCTCTACTGTGCCTTTGGGCGCAACTACGGCTTCCTTGTTACGGCTGATGAGGCGACAACCATCTCCGCCGGGATCGATGGTGGCCAGCCCTGGAGGCGCACCCACGGCGATGCGCTGACCTACACTGACTGGCGCAAGGACAATTTTTTTTACGCGATCCAGTCTCTGCTGAAGCTGCCGGGTTCAAAGGTTCACCGTATCGGAATAGAGTTCGACCATGTTTCGCTCGACCTCAAGGCCAAGCTGGAAGCCGCACTTCCGGGTGTGGAACTCGTCGACATCGCAGCCAACGTCATGATGCAAAGAACAATCAAGAGCACCGAAGAACACGCTCTCATCCGCGAAGGCGCACGGATCTGCGATCTGGGTGGACAGGCGGTCTATGACGCCATTCAAGCAGGAGTTCCCGAGCATGAAGTCGCCATCGCGTCGACCAACGCGATGATCCGCGAGATCGCCGCCAGCTTCCCCGATGTCGAGCTTATGGACACCTGGACATGGTTCCAGTCCGGCATCAATACGGACGGTGCACACAACCCCGTCACCAACAAGCGCATTGAAGCTGGCGACATTCTCAGCCTCAACTGCTTCCCGATGATCTTCGGTTACTACACTGCCCTCGAACGCACCCTCTTTTGCGAACGTGCCACTCCTCAGGAACTGAAACTTTGGGAGATCAACTGCGATGTCCACCGTGCCGGCCTTGAGCTGATCCAGCCGGGCGCCAAATGCAGTGATATCGCCAAGACACTGAACGAGATCTACCTCAGCCACGATCTTCTGAAGTATCGCAGCTTCGGCTACGGCCACTCCTTCGGCGTGCTCTCGCATTACTACGGCCGCGAGGCCGCCGTTGAGCTGCGCGAAGACATCGACACAGTTCTAGAGCCCGGGATGGTCGTCTCGATGGAGCCGATGATCATGGTCCCTGAGGGAGAACCAGGAGCCGGCGGCTATCGGGAACACGACATTCTGATCATCGGCGAGGATGGCGCCGACAACATCACCGGGTTCCCCTTCGGTCCCGAGCACAACATTGTGCCTGCGCGCTAGGGCCGGACGATCACCAAGAAAAAGCCGGGGGTCAGGCTGATCCCCGGCGGATGAGCCGTCCCGGCAAACGTTCGTGGAGCGCAGGAATCTGGTCCTTTTGGGTCCTGGCCAACAACTGGGACACCGTAGCCGAGACCATCTCGTCCAACGGCTGACTGACCGTCGTCAGATTGTAGGACGGCCAGCTTGCCATCGGCACATCGTCATAGCCGACTACGGACACCTCATCTGGAACCTGGAGCTTCAGCTCGAAGCGAAGGACATCCATGACGGCAAACGCCATGTGGTCGTTGGCGACAAAGACTGCATCGGGCCGCTCTGCTCGCGACACGTCAAAGAGGCTTCGAGCAGCATCGGAAGCCCCATCACGGGTAAAATCGCCACTGGCTTCAGCGAACAGACTGGAGCCGTGCTCCGCCAGTCGCCCTTTGAAGCCTGCGGCCCTTTCCCGTGCTGTCGACGACCCCGACCACCCGGAGATATGTGCAATCCGCTCACGCCCGGCCGTCACGAAGAGGTCGGCAACCTGCCTTGCGCCTTCGCGATTGTCAGAGGTCACCTCGCAGAGGTCCCGATGCCCTTGTCCCCGGTTGAAAAGGACCGCCGGAACGCCAGACCGCGCGCACTTCAAGGCAACGTCATCAGAAAGTCCGACAGAGGCTGCAACAATGCCGTCGACCTGATGGTCCAGCAGGTCCTGCACAACCCGATCGGTTTCACCGTCCTCCCGGGACACCATAAAAACCAGGATACGATAGCCCTTGGCCTGAAATGCCTTGGACAGCCGGGCCAGCGCTTCGGGATAAAACTGGTTCTCCAGGTAGGACACCAAAAGGCCGATAATGCGGGATCGCCCAGTAATAAGTGACCGCGCAAGCACGTTCGGCCGATAGCCAAGCTCATCAGCCGCTTTCTGAACCTTTTCCGCCATAAGTGGCGAGACAGAGGTGCCCGGCGTAAAGACGCGGCTCACCGCCGACTGACTGACCCCTGCCCGCTTGGCAACGTCATGTGCGGTGACCCGCACACCCTTCGTCACGCCACCCGGCATCAGTCAGCCGTCCATCCACCATCCACCATCATTGCCGTGCCGGTCACCAGGGACGACGCATCGCTGGCCAGATAAAGCACGGCACCCATGATGTCCGCGACCGTACCTGTCCGGCCAAGCTTGATCTTTTCCTTGACCCACTTGACCCGTTCCGGATTGTCGAACGTCGCTTCGGTGAAGGGCGTTCGGATAAAGGTCGGGCAGACCGTGTTGACGCGGATCTGCGAGCTTCCCCACTCCAGCGCCATAGCCTTGGTAAACCCCTCGACCGCAAACTTGGACGCGCAATAGACCGCGCGATCGACACCGCCCACATGACCCATTTGCGACGAAATCGTAATGAGGGATCCGGCACGTTTGGCCGCGATCAATCCCTTGGCAACGGCTTGTGCGAGAAAGTAGGCACCGCGCAGATTCACGTCCATTACGGCATCGAAGTCCTCGGGAGAGGTCTCCGCGGCGGACGAATGGCGTGCAAGTCCGGCACTGTTCACCAGAATGTCGAAAGGCCCATTTGCAGCGACCGTCGCAGCTGTCGCTTCAACGTCGGCGATATCGAGCAGCTGCGCCTCGGCAGACCAACCCTCGTCGGCCATCGCGGCAACGACCTGCTCAAGCTTTTCAACCCGGCGAGCGCCCAACACAACATGCGCGCCCGCTTCTGCAAGGGCGCTGGCACAGCCGAGCCCGATCCCCGAGGAAGCACCCGCAACAAGCGCCTTCTTGCCAGCAAGGCTGAAGGACGGTGTTCTTGGCAGTTCAATCATTCAGCCGCCTCCCCAAAAGGTACATTCTTGCCACCATATCTGCGCACACGCACATTGGCCTGCTCCGCGTGTCCGACAAACCCTTCCAGCATGCACAGTCGGGAACAGTATTCACCGATCCTCACGGCAGCCTCATCCGTCAGGACTTTCTGATAGCTATGCGTTTTCAGAAACTTGCCGACCCATAGTCCACCTGTATATCGACCAGCCTTGCGGGTCGGGAGCGTATGGTTGGTTCCAATCACCTTGTCCCCGTTGGCCACATTGGTACGCGGTCCCAGAAACAGCGCACCATAGGATGTCATTTTCTCAAGAAACCAGTCATCCCGATCAGTCATCACCTGGACATGCTCGGACGCAATCTCGTTCGCCACATCAAGCATCTCTTCATAGGTGTCACACAGGACTACCTCGCCATAGTCCCTCCATGACACGGCGGCCGTCTCGGCGGTGGGCAAAATACTCAAAAGACGATCAACCTCTGCCAGCGTCCCTTCTGCGAGTTTGCGAGAGTTTGTCACCAGAACCGCTGGCGAGTTGTAGCCATGCTCCGCCTGGCCAAGAAGGTCGGTGGCACAGAGTTCTGCGTCAACCGTCTCGTCGGCGATCACCATGGTTTCCGTCGGGCCGGCGAACAGGTCGATGCCGACCTTCCCAAAGAGCTGACGTTTGGCTTCCGCGACGAAGGCGTTCCCCGGTCCCACTAGCATGTGCACTGGCGCAATTGTTTCTGTCCCCAATGCCATGGCACCAACCGCTTGAATGCCGCCCAACACGTAGATTTCATGCGCTCCAGCGAGATGCATGGCTGCGATCACGGCTGGATTGGGCTTGCCCTTGAAGGGTGGTGTCGCCGCGATGATCCTCGGAACACCTGCCACAGATGCAGTCAGAACGGACATGTGAGCCGAGGCAACCATTGGAAATTTTCCACCCGGCACATAGCAGCCGACCGATTGGACCGGAATGTTCTTGTGCCCCAGGATCACCCCTGGTTCCGTCTCGATTTCAATGTCGGTCATCGACGCCCGCTGCGCTTCGGCAAACCGCCGCACCTGAGCCTGGGCAAAACGGATGTCTTCGAGATCACGCGGACTGACCTGCGCGATCAAAGCGTCAATGTCCTGTTGAGATAGCTGAAAGCTCGCAGGCACATAGCCGTCGAACTTCTCCGCGAGTTCCCGCACAGCAGCGTCACCGCGTTCGCCAATGTCCGCCAAGGCCGTCTCCACGATCTCGCGAACCTTGGCATCATCCACAGACCGTTCGGTCTCCGGCTTGCCCGTCTTCAGATATTCGACACCCATGCGATGCTCCCCCAGATACTGCCAGAACGCATAAAAGCTCAGAACCCTTGATTGATTGATTGAGAGCTAACATCGTTTGCATACGTATGCAAATTAGGTGATAGTCGCTCGGCGAACATCAAGGGCGAGAAGAAAAAGTTGAAATGTCTTTCTCTCGCTGAACTGGATTAGCGTCTCTGATGAGCTATGCTCAGGGGCAAGGCGAGGATCATCCGCCTAGATCAGACTATTTGAAAAGGACCGACATGCCCGCTCCTCAGAACACCTTCAAGGCAGCCCTCAAACGCGGTGAAGCGCAAATGGGATGTTGGATGGGCCTCGCAGACGCCTATGTCGCCGAGATCACGGCAACAGCCGGCTTCGACTGGGTGCTGATCGATGGCGAACATGCGCCCAACGATCTGCGCTCCATTTTGAGCCAGTTGAAAACCGTTGAGGCAAGCAGCAGTCATCCGGTTGTTCGTCTTCCGGTCGGCGAAACCTGGATGATCAAGCAAGCCCTTGATATTGGTGCCCAGACCTTGCTGATCCCCATGGTCGAGAGCCTGGCACAAGCCGAAGAACTTGTGGCTGCTGTCCGCTACCCTCCCGAAGGCACGCGCGGGGTCGGTGCTGCTCTCGGTCGCGCTTCCCGCTTTGGGGCGATTGAGGATTACGCAACAACAGCAGACGCAGAGATTTGTCTACTGTTGCAGGTTGAAAATCTGGCGGGACTCGCCGAACTGGACAACATTTTGAAGCTCGAGGGCGTGGATGGGGTCTTCATAGGGCCTGCCGATCTGTCAGCCGATATGGGCTTCCTCGGAAACGCGATGCATCCGAAGGTCGTCGCAACGATCAATGATGCCATAACCCGCATCAAGGACGCCGGAAAAGCCCCTGGCATCCTGACGACAGATCCTGCATTCCAGAAAAGCTGTCTGGATCTCGGTGCCAGCTTTGTTGCGACAGACGTTGATGTGTTTCGCTTCGCAGATGCTATGCGAAAGGCCGCAGGTGATGCCAAGGCGCTGCGCGACGGCTAATGCGTTTGCGCGCCAGCAGCTTAAGCAATTCGCCATATAGAAAAGGCCGGGACAAAAAATGCCCCGGCCCTTTGGTCAAAACGCCTTAGTCATTCAATGCAGCGACAATGATGATCTCGACCTTGTGATCGGGCGTCGCGAGCGCGGATTCGCCAGTCGCGCGCGCGGGTGCATTGTCTGCGTCAACCCAGGCATCCCAAACCGCATTCATCTCGGCAAAGTCATCCATTGACGCAAGCCAAATGGTTGCCTGCAGCAGGCGGGATTTGTCGGTGCCCGCCTGAGCAAGCAGATCGTCAACTTTCGACAAGACAGTCTTGGTCTGGTCTGTAACGCTCTCACCCGGCGTCCCGACCTGGCCGGCCAGCCACACGAGACCGTTGTGAATGACGGCCTGGCTCATGCGCGGGCCTTTGTCGAGGCGTTGAATATCAGTCATTTGGTATCCTTTCATGAAACACGTCCGGGAGGCGTCAGCCCTGGAGCCGGATCGGGTGAAGTGAGTTCAAAATGTCGGAAGACAGGGAAGGACTTTTCCCAAGACAAAGATCGGCTGCAAGCTGCGACAAAGCGGGGGCCGTTTGCACGCCGTAACCGCCCTGCCCTGCAAGCCAGAGAAATCCGTCAGCCTCAGGTGCAAAGCCAACCACTGGGGTCCGGTCCGGCGCGAAGGTTCGCAGCCCCGCCCAAGTGTGCTCCAGACGTTTCACCCGCAAATCAACCGCCTGTTCGGCGCGATAGATCCCCTCGGCGAGAACCATATCGTCCGGCCAGGCATCATGTGGTTCCACGGGATCTTCATCCGCAGGCGAAACCATGAACTTTCCCGCATCCGGTTTGATGTACCAGTCCTCGGCGGCACTCGCCACAAGCGGCCAATGATTGGGCGCAAGGCCGGCGGGCGGTGCAATGATTGCCGCACTCCGGCGCAATGCGGACAGACCAACCATGCCAACCTTGGCGAGTGCAGCGACCTGATCGGCCCAGGCCCCTGCCGCATTGATGATGACAGGTGCGTCAACACGGCCTACCGGTGTTTCAACTTGCCAGACACTTTCATGACGTAGAATTCCAGTCACCAGCGCATTTGTAACGAGTTCGGCTCCATGCCTGCGGGCAAGTTTGAGAAAGCCCTGCAAGAGCCGGTCGACATCGATGTCCTGCGCGGCTTTTTCAAAAGCGGCAGCCTGCACCCAGTCGCGTCGCAAAAGAGGGAAAAGCTCGATCGCTTCGGAAGCTTCGAGGCGCTCAAGACCGTCAGAACCCTCCAGATAGGTTTCAAGACTTGCGACACCGGCTTCATCAGCGACGATCATTTCGCCGCGTGGCGTAAGCAGTGAGCTGTCGCTGATGCCCTCGGGCTCGAACAGGACCGGCTCAGAGGCCGCATTCAGAGCCCGCAGCGTGGCGTTGCCGTAGTTGCGGATGTAAATCGCCGCCGACCGCCCCGTTGCATGCCGTGCGGGCGCATCCTCCATTTCGAGAATGACAACTGATGCCTCAGGAGCGATGCGCGCTGCGGCCCCGATCCCGGCGATACCACCGCCGATGATGATGACATCTGCAGTTTTCATGACTTGCTCTGAAATGTTCGAAGGAGACCACGGGAATCGAGGCTAAAGCCCGATACCGCAATCTCGCTCTTCGAGCGCCAATAGACAAGTCTGAAGTCATGCGTTCCCGCCGCAAGTCTTGAAAACTGCGGCGGGAACTACGCTTATCGTTTGGAAACCCGCCACCAGATGAGTGTCGCCAAAAGCACACCGCCAGCGGCAACCACCGCCATATGGAAGGGGGATGAAAGGAGATGCGTCGCGGCCTCACGCAAATTCACCTCGCCATGGTCGCCCGAATGCGCCAGGGCTGGCGAGATTGCCGCAAGGCTGGCGGCTGCGGTCAAGAGCTGGGTCGTAACCGTTTTCATGGATTTGTTTCTCCGCTTGCAATGCGCTCCCGCAGAATGTCGACCAGATCAACATCTGCGCGTTCGCTCAAAGACACATAGGTGAAGGTCATGGTCTCACGCTGGGAGACCATGTTGCCGGGGAACGGCATATAGACCAGCTCACGCGATGCAAAAGCTGGCGATGCAGTGCCGATCTGCCAGTTGGATGCAATAGCCGCGTCAACGAGATTGAGCGTCAGGCCATCGCTTCCTGGTTTCTGAAAGGGAATGCCCGAAAGACGCAGGTAGCTGATCTTGTCTTCAGCCGATCTGAAGCCATCAACAAAGCTTGTCGCCAGCACCTGAAGCTCTTCGATCTTTTCATGATTTGACGTGCCATGGACATGCGAATGCAGATGATCATGTCCATGGCTATGGTTGTGACCCGGTCCATGATCGTGGTGCTCATGGCTATGGCTATGCGGATGGTGGTGATGAGGATGTGCCACGACGGTCACCTCACGTCCGGACCGGCTGGAATGGACACCGGCTTGTCGATGATTGATTTGTGCGAGCCCATCTTGCCGTGGGACACGAGCGTTCCAAGGACATCTACGATGACACGCGTCGCAAGAAGCGCGGTGATATCGGAGCAATCATAGGGAGGCGACACCTCAACGACTTCGAGCCCGCAGATCCCCTCCTTGGCTACAAGAGAGACGAGCTCAAGCGCCTCCCGTGGCAGGAACCCTCCCGGTTCCGGCCAACCCGTGCCCGGAACAAAACCGCAATCCACGCTGTCGATATCAAACGAAATATAGACGGCATCCGCGTCCTTCCAGGCCAGCTCCAACGCTCTGGCCGCCGTTTCGGCCAGGCCAAGTTCCTCGACATCGCGCATGGTGAAGATGTTGGTGTTGCGCTCACGGGCCACCTCGACGCCTTCGCGCGGCACCTGCCAGCCACCAATGCCCACCTGAACAAGGTTGACCGCAGGCACATTCGCCAGATCCGTTGCGTGGAACCATGGCGTCGTATGCATCCGCTCATCAAGGTCCTTCTCCTGGATGTCGATATGACGGTCGAAGTGGACGATACCAATACGTTTGGAGGTGCACTGCGCGATCCCGCGCACGCATGGAAAGCCGATAGAATGGTCTCCACCGATCATGATCGGCAGCGCCCCGGACGACACCACATGGGACACCGCGCGCGTAATCTGGTCAAAGGTCTTTTCGATGTTGGCCGGGATGGTGAAGACATCACCGACATCACAGAGTGTCATCTGTTCGCGCAGATCCACGCCCATCTCGTAGTTATACGGCGTGTAAAGCGCGGAAATCTTGCGCACGCCCTGCGGACCAAACCGCGTGCCTGGCCGATAAGTCGTACCGCCGTCAAAAGGAATGCCGATGACCGCCGCATCATAGGCACCAACCTGTGTGACATCCTCGATGTAAGGCGCCTTCAAAAACGTGTTGATGCCGGCATAGTGCGGCAGCTCGCCCCGGGCAAATGTCGGGATCGACTTGTCGTTGATGGACTCGGCCCCCGTAAGCCCCATCCTCAGAGCCCACTGTTTCTCCTTCTCCCAGGCGGCGGATGGCAGCAAAGCTTCCTTTTCTGCCGATTTCCAACCACGCAGCTGCAGCTTGTCGAAGTCGGGGTGGTGCTGCCGCGAAGGCTCGTGAACACCTATCTGGCCAGCGGCCCTGCTTCGGGTCATGGGTCCCTGGTTGTCGAACGTGGTCATGAAGGTTCTCCCTTTCTCAGCTGTTTGCAGCAGTGTTTGGTTTCTCGCCGGAGACCAATGCGACCAGATCTGCGTCGCGTTGGTCATTGGCCTTGATCGGCAAGTCGTAGGTGATGGTCGCGCCATAGGCCTCAGGGGCCTGCGGGTCGTGGCGTATCTTGTCGAAGACCAGAAGCCTGGTTCCGAGTTTGAAAGCTTCATGGATGTCGTGCGTCACCATGAAAATCGTCATAGAGAGCTCATTCCAGAGATCATGAAGAAGCTCGTGCATGTCGGCGCGAATGCCCGGGTCGAGCGCGCCGAAGGGTTCATCCAGAAGCAGGACTTTCGGACGTTTGATGAGTGCCTGGGCGATTGCGAGACGCTGTTGCATGCCCCCGGAAAGCTGCGCCGGATAGCGACTGGCCGCCTGGCTAAGACCGATGCGCTCAAGCAAAGGTTCGATTTCGCGCAACTTGTCTTTCCGGGCTGAACCGAACAGTCGTCCCGTCAACGGAGAGGCCTCGAACTCGCTCGCCAAAATCAGGTTTTCTGCGACCGACAGATGCGGAAACACGGAATAGCGCTGAAAGACGATACCCCGGTCAGGTGTCGGCTCCTCCGGCAATGGCGTACCATCGAGGAGGATCGTCCCGCGAGAGGCCCTTTCCTGCGAAAGCAACAGTCTCAAAAAGGTCGACTTGCCGCAGCCGGATGCACCAACGATGGTGCAAAAGCTGCCTTCGCTGACATCGAGGCTCACCCGTTCGAGGATCGGAACGCCGTCGTAGTTCATGAACAAATTCTGGACGGACAGCTTAGGCTCTTGGGTCACAGGCTGTCTCCTTCCAGATGGTTCCAGGAGAAAGCGCGTTTCGACAGCGCGAGAAGAAGCCGGTCCAGAAGAAACGCAAGCAACGTGATCCAAAACACGTACGGCAGGATCACATCCATGGCCAGGTAGCGACGCACCAGAAAAATCCGGTAACCAAGGCCGGATGTAGAGGCAATCGCCTCCGCGGAAATCAGGAAAATCCAGGCTGGAACAAGCCCTAACCGGATCGCAGTGACCAGCTTCGGCAGGACCTGCGGCAGAACAAGACGTGTGATCATCTGCCAGACAGATGCACCAAGTGTCTCAGCCTTGATGATCATCTCACGTGGAATGTCGATGACCGCCTGCGCCGTGGAACGGATCATGACAGGCGCAGTGCCGACAACAATCAGGGCAATCTTGGCAACTTCGCCGAGACCGAAGACGATAAAGAGAATTGGCAAAACCGTGATCGGCGGAATCAACGAGAACGTGGCGAAGAACGGCGCAAGCGACCGGCGCACGTGCGGAATGAAGCCGAAGGCGATCCCCAGGAAGATGGCGAGGCCGGTTGATATCGCGATCCCCATGCCGAGCCGCCAAAGACTGTCGATCGTGTCGACCCACAAAAGCAGATCACCTGAGCGCCGGTCCGGCACAAAGGCCATTCGCCAGAAGGCTTCGCCCATCTTCTCCAGCGACGGCAGCAGCTTGTCTGCCGGATTTTCCAGGCGTCGATAGTGGCTCGCTACCGCATAGGCAATGATCACGCCCGCGAAAGGCACAATGCCGAGCGCAAGAGACGTCAGCCGACCGGGTCTCAGATTGATGATCCGCATGAGAAAGCCTTTCCGTTGACCCGGCTCAGCGCTGTGGCGCCAAGCCGGGTACCGGTTTCATGGAATGGGCTTAGAGGCTGCCGTCAGCAGCCATCTTCATGAAGGATGTATCGAACCGCAGTTTGACGTTGCCCTCGTCGCCGAAGACCGATCCGTCCGGGAAAGCCACGCCGACGAACTCAGGGCTCGGAGCCCCCTCACCGAGGATCCCCTTGTCGAAGAGGAATTCGGCGACGAACTTCATTGTGTCCGGCAACTCGGCGGATTCAGTAAAGTCGACGGCCTCGGCAGGCGCATAGAACATCTTGGTTGTCGCCAGCTGCGCGTCATAACCTGGCAAGTCAGTGCCAGACGCTTCGGCCATGGCGGTCCGTGCAGCCGCTCCATCGTCGCTGTCTGAAGACATCAGGGTCATAAGCTCATACCAGGCGCCGGTGAGCGCCTTGCCGAACGCCGGATTGTCCGCAAGCGTCTCGGTATTGACCATCATGACGTCGATGATCTCACCTGGAATACCGGCACTGTCGAAGACCTTGGTCGCATTGGCTTCCGCTTCAATTTCGGAAAGCAGCGGGTTCCAGGTCACAACCGACGTCACATCATCCGTCGCATAGGCCGCGATCATGTCCGCGTCGGACGTGTTGACGACGGTCAGGTCTTTCTCACTCAGCCCGACGGTATCGAGCGCACGAGCGAGCAAATAGTGAGACACCGAAAGCTCAACGAGGTTGACGGTCTGGCCCTTGATCTCGGCAAGTTCCGTCTTGTCTTTCAGGATGATGCCGTCGTTGCCGTTGGAATAGTCGCCCACGATCAGCGCCGTTGTGTCGACACCACCGCCGGCAGGAATGGACAACGCATCCATGTTGGTCATGGAGCAGCCGTCATATTGACCGGCCGTGTACTGGTTGATCGATTCCACATAATCGTTGATTTGGACGATATCGACGGAGATATCGTATTTATCGGCCCATTTTTTCATGATGCCGCTGTCCTGAAGATAGCCCCAGGGCATCCAGCCGACATAAATGGACCAGCAGACCGAAAACTCGGTCTTTTCCGCAGCAAGGGCGGATGGCGTGGCAAGCGGCATGGCGACTGCCGCGGCAAGGCAGAGGGATTTGGCGAAAGTCCGGATCATGGCTGTACGCGTCTCCTGTCTTGGCCGCCTCATCGGGCAGCCGTTGAAAGAGGCTTTCGCGCACATCCGGGAGAAGGTCTGCGCGCGCAAACCTGTGCAGTGGTCTCCCGGGTTTTTGTCCCGCCGTGTCACCAGACTATGAGTGATCTAAGATCAAATGTCCGGCGTGCACCTCTCGGTCCTATGCATGATCTTCTAACAGTTGAAGAACAAACCGGATCCCTAGGCGCGCTGCACGGTTTGATAAAAGCAATAACTGTGCCAGATCTCGACTTGCGCCAATTTAACGCAGTAAGATCAAAGCTTAGCACCATTTTGTTGGTGAAGCTGGTGCGGGTAGAATTGCATTCAAGCCCGAACGTACGATCACAAACTGTGCAGCTTCCATTCTATTTTGCCAAAAGTTTCAACAATTCACGAAACCGAGCGTTTTAGATTGCGAACAATTGTCAAACATCCAGGGCTGACGCGAAACCTTGTCATCAGCCCATGGGTCAGTGGGCGCTAATTTGGGTCGCGGGCAATTTGCCATCCACCCCAGGACTGGCTGACCGGCATCACTTCAAGCGAGTTGATGTTGATGTGCTTGGGCTGGGTCGCAACCCAATAGATCGTGTTGGCGATGTCTTCAGGCTGGATCGCATGTGCACCGCCATAAAGCGCGTCATAAGCTTCCTTGTTGCCTCCCGTGCGGATCATCGTGAACTCGCTTTCGCAGAGCCCCGGTTCAATCGAGGTCACGCGCACACCTTTGCCATGCAGGTCCGACCGCAGACCAAGAGAAAACTGACGCAGGAATGCCTTGGTGCCTGCATAGACGTTCCCTCCCGGATAGGGCCAGGTGGCGGCAATAGAAGATAGGTTCACGATCATTCCCTTGCGCGCGATAAGCATCGGCAACATCAGGTCCGTGATCGTCAAAAGGCCGGTGACATTCGTGTCGACCATGGTCTTCCAGTCCGAAAGCTTGGTCTCCGGTGCAGATGCTGTTCCAAGCGCAAGGCCGGCGTTGTTGACGAGAACATCAATCTCCTTGAACGCGTCAGGCAGACTTTCAAGCGCAGCCTTGGTCGCGTCTTCGTCTGTGATGTCGAAGACGAGGCCGTAAAAGCTCTCACCCAGCTCAGCCTTCAATTCGTCCAAGCGCTCCGCCCGGCGTCCCGTCCCGATCACCTGCCAGCCATTTTGCGCGAAGAGCCGCGCCGTGGCCGCACCAAAACCGGATGTGGTGCCCGTGATGAGAATAGTGCCAGTCATGGCGAAGCTCCTGCGTGGTTGCAAAGTTTGTCGCACCTTAGTCCCGACGCCAATGCAGACAATACCCAAAAGTCTCGACACGCGTTCTGGCCCTTATGAATCTGTCTTCTGGATCTAAAGTCGACAGACCAGAGAGTTCTAACTGGGGCAAAGAGTGTTGTTCAAAGGATACCCGCCATGACCCAGATGCCCATCAACATGGATCACCACTGGTTGCCGTTTTCCAACAACCGCCTGTTCCATGCCGAACCCCAGATGTTCGAGAGCGCAAAGGGCGTGAAATATTGGACACCGGAGGGCCGTGACGTTCTGGATGGCTCTTCCGGGCTTTTCACCTGTGCCGCCGGTCATGGTCGCAGCGAGATCGCCGAAGCGGTCTATGAGCAGATCCAGAAGCTCGACTATACGCCCCATTTCCAGCGCGCTGCGCCAATCTCGTTTGAACTTGCGGAAAAACTCAGCGACCTGCTGCCAGAGGGCCTGGATCGTATCTTCTTCGCCTCATCGGGATCGGAAGCAGTCGACAGCGCGATCAAGATTTGCCTCGCTTATCACAAGGCAAATGGCGACCCTCAGCGCACCAAGCTGGTCTCCCGCGCCTGGGGCTATCACGGTGTAAACCTTGGCGGCACATCACTCGCGGGGATGGTCGGCAACCGCCGGGATTTCGGCGGGATCACCTGCGACGTCGTCCATATGCGCCACACCTGGAACGAAGACCAGAGATACACGCGCGGCCAGCCCGAAGATGGCGCTCACCTTGCGGACGACCTGGAAGAGATCTGCCAGACCTACGGTGGAGAAACCATCGCGGCCGTCTTTGTCGAGCCAATTGCCGGCTCCATCGGCACCGTCGTACCGCCGGTTGGCTACTTGAAGCGACTGCGCGAGATAGCGGACAAATACGGCATCCTGCTGGTCTTTGATGAGGTCATCACCGGTTTCGGAAGGACCGGCTCAGCCTTCGCAAGCCAGGAGTTCGGCGTGACCCCTGACGTCATGACCATGGCAAAGGCACTGACCAACGGCGCAATTCCCATGAGCGCTGTCGCAGTCAAGACTGAAATCCAGGATCGGGTAATTCAGTCTATCACCGCCGACCGGCCAGAGCTGATGCACGGATACACCTATTCGGCCCATCCCGTCGCATGTGCGGCCGCATTGGCAACCTTGAAGATCTATGAGGACGACCAGCTGTTCGAGCGCGGCAAAGCCCTCTCAGACACCTTTCTGGACCTAGTGTTTTCATTGCGCAACCTGCCTCAGGTCGCCGACTTGCGAGGCTATGGCATGATGTCGGGCATACAATTGAAGCCCGGCGCAACGCCGGGCGCAAAAGGCTCGATTGTCCAGCGCCGCCTCTTTGACGAAGGATTGCATGTAAAGGCAACGGGCGATGCGGTCATCTTCGCCCCTGCGCTGGTCTCAACGGAAGAAGACCTGACGCAGATGACAGCGATCCTGCAAAAGACCCTCGGTGACGCGGAACTTGCATAAACTGAAAACAACATTGAGTTCGGCAGCACAAACAGGCAGGCAGTTCGTTATGTCGACCTGTCGAGCTGCCGGACAAGTTGGCCCAGACGCTCAAATCCCTCCGCAATCTGCTCAGGACCCACGGCACCAAATCCGAGGCGGATACAATTGCCCGGGGCCTTGCCGTTCAAATAATGCACGTCTCCGGGCTCAATCAGGATACTCTGCTCTGCCGCCTTGGCCTGCAGTTCGCGCGCATCAACCTTGTCCGGCAGTTCCAGCCAGATCGCCGATCCGCCAGTCGTTTGGGTGACATCGCACATTGGCAGTTGGCGCTCGAGCGCACGAAACGCCGCTTTCCATTTCTGCGACAACACCTTGCGTTGACGGCGGATGTGGGCGTCATAGTGCCCCTCGGCGAGAAACAGAGCCAGCGCCCTCTGCTCCTGCGCAGGCGGGTGGCGATACATCAAACGGCGCAGCGCGCGCAATTCGCTGATGATCTCGGGGCTCGCAGCGATAAAGCCGGCACGTAGCCCCGGAAAGAGCGGCTTTGACAGACTGCCGATGTGAACGACCCGCCCTGATCGGTCGAAGCACTTCAACGCAGGCCTCTGCGCACCGACGAAGTTCAGCTCGTGCTCGTAATTGTCTTCAAGAATAACAAAGTCATGCTTCTCCGAGGCAGCGATCAGTGCCAGCCTGCGCTCCATCGACATGGTCACACTGGTCGGCGACTGGTGCCCAGGCGTCACATAGACAAGACTTGCGCCTTCAAGGTCATCGCTCACGCGCATGCCATTCGCATCGACCCGATGATCTGTCAATGTTGCCCCAAGAGATTCAAAGATGTTCCTCGCGTCGACATACCCAGGGTCCTCGACGTCGACACGCATGCCCTCGTGACAGAACAGCGTCGCCGCAAGATAGATCCCGTTCTGGGCGCCAACCGTCAGCAGAATGCTGTCCGGATCGGCACGAAATCCCCGTTGCGGCAAGATCCGGCGGATGATCTGATCCACCAGCATGGGGTCATCGTCGTCAACAAGGTCAGAGATCCAGCTAGGCGCATGTTGCGCCGTCCCGGCCAGCCTTACGCAGTCACGCCATCTTGCGACAGAAATCTTGTCCGGTAAAATCTGACCGTAGACAAATGGAAAGTCATAAGACCGCCAATCTGACGGCTTGTTGATATTGCGCTGACCGGCGTAACTGTACTTCAAACGCTGCTGCAAATCGAAGGGCCTCGCCTGGGAGGGCAAGCCCGCCTTGAGCTTTGCATCCTGACGAATATTGAGCTGTTCCCGGATGGTGCGCTCATTGATGAAATACCCGCGACGATTGACTGGTGTCAGGTACCCATCCTCGGCGAGGCGCTCATAGACGAGCGATACCGTGTTTCGGGAAACATTGATTGCTTCGGCCAGGTTGCGGGTTGCCGGAAGAGGATCATGCAACGGCCAGACACCTGCCAGTATCGCCTCGATCAACCGCTCCTGAATCTGGTGCTGAAGCCGACGTGCCGGATCGAATGGTTTGTCAAAATAGGTTTCTAACATGCTGTTTTGCCAATCCGATCGTAACGACAACGAGCCATCTCACATAGCGCAATCATCGCGCTATTACCGCTGAATTCATAGGCAAATCACCGGACTGGCCCCATAGTTTTATCCCTCTGGCTCTAATAGGCTATTTTGCACCGCAATAGTCTTTGTTCCCGACGTTGTCAGATCCGTGGGCGTTTCAAGACCCAGACCATAATTGTGGCCGACATCGTTCCAGATTTTTCCGTCCGGAAGACCGGACGACAGAGGGGAATGATACTATGAAAAATTCCAAGGGCATGAATGCAACCCGGCGGGATTTCCTGAAGACGACAGCTGCAGCAGGCGCTGGTCTTGCCATGCCGGCCATCGTCAGCAACAGCGTGCTGGCGTCTTCCGGCGAAATCAACATCATGATGTGGTCGGATTACCTTCCTGAAAGCTTCGTAAGCGGCTTCACCGACAAGACCGGCATCAAGATCAACTTCACCGGCATCGGCTCCAACGACGAGATCATCAACAAGCTCAAAGCCACCAACGGCGAAGGCTTCGACATTGTGTCTCCGACCGTCAACCGCAACCTGCTCTGGGCCGACCTCGGCCTCCTGCAGCCTTTCGACATGTCCAAGGTCCAGCTGGACAAGGTCAACCCGGCCATGGCTCTGGGTGAAACCCATTGGAACTTCGGTGGCAAGGGCGTGTTTTGGCTGCCTCACATCTGGGGCACGGAAGGCATTGCCTGGCGCACGGATGCTTTCACCCCAGCAGGTGAGTTCCCGAGCTATTACGACGTCTGGGACGAAGCAAACGCTGGCAAGACCATGGGCCGTGGCCACTCCATGTTGCTCGGTCTTGGCCTTGGCCTCGAAGGCCGCGGCGAGATGGATGCAGGCTCCATGTGGGCTGCTTATGAAACGCCTGAGAAAATGGACGAAGTCTGGTCCAAGCTCGTCGACATCGCCATCTCCAAGAAGCCGAACATCAAGCTGATCTGGAACGATGCCGATGCCCAGAAAAACGGCCTTCTGAACGAAGGCGTTATTGTCGGTCAGACTTGGGATGGTCCTCCGATCGCCCTCAAGTCCGCAGGCGAGCCGGTCATGTATCGTGCACCGAAAGAAGGCGCCATGGCCTGGGTCGATGGCATGTCCATGCCGACCGGTGCGAAAAACATCGACCAGATCTACGCCTTCATCGAAGCAGCTTATGACGCCAAGCTTGCCGGTGAAGCCATCAAGACCCACGGCTACAACTCTCCGGTCATCGGCGCGGCCGAGTTCGGCGGCGACGTCTACGCCCAGAACTTCGCAGACGCTTATCCGGGCGAGGCTCTGGCAAATCTCAATGCCTGGCCGGCGGAAGCACCTTGGTATTCGGAAAAACGCTCCGAATTCACCAACAAGTTCCTGGCTGCCTAAACCCACCAGGCAAACAGGAAACGGAACCCGGGCGAACTTCGCCCGGGCTTCAGTCAGAGATTGTCCGGCGCACCGCACGGCTCCAGCTGCATGAGAACTCCATGACCACCAAAGATATCGTGCTTGACCACGTTTCGATCCGCTTTGGATCCTACACTGCGGTCGACAATGCACATCTCACCATCAACGGTGGCGAGTTCTTCTCCTTTCTCGGGCCGTCTGGCTGTGGCAAGACCACAATGCTGCGCTGCGTCTCCGGTTTCAGCGAGCCGACCGAAGGACGTGTCCTCATCGGTGGCAAGGACATGAGGGGCGTCGGCCCAAACAAACGTCCAACTGCACTGATATTTCAAAACCTTGCTCTTTTCCCTTTGATGTCAGTTGCTGAAAACATCGCCTTTCCGCTCGAAGTGAGGGGCGTCGGCAAGAAAGACAGACGCAAGAAGGCAGACGAACTTCTGGATATGATCGCCTTGCCCGGCGTCGGCGAGAAAAAAGTCCATGAGCTCTCCGGCGGTCAGCGCCAGCGCGTTGCAATCGCAAGAGCGCTTGCGGTTGAGCCGGATATTCTGTTGCTTGATGAGCCCCTGTCCGCACTTGATCTCAAGCTGCGCCATCATATGCGCACCGAATTGCGCACCATCCAGCAGCGGGTCGGGCTGACTTTTATCTACATAACGCACGATCAGGGCGAAGCCTTGACCATGTCCGACCGCATTGCGGTCATGAATGCAGGTGTGATCGAACAAATCGGCGATCCAGAGGCCATATACAACCGCCCCAAGACCGCCTTTGTGGCCTCCTTCGTTGGCGAAACCAACGCGATCGAAGGCAAGGTTACCGCGCAGACAGGCGAACTTGTGGTTCTCGACACACCACTAGGTCCGCTCAAAGGGACGGCCGCCGGCGGCAGAAAATACAAGGCAGGCGACAATTGCTATATTTTCATCCGTCCGGAGCAGCTTGAACTGCGAGATAACCCCGCAGGTGAGAACGCCTTCACGACACAAGCCGTCAAGGCAGAATTCGAAGGCAACGCCCGCCTTCTGTTCCTGGGCGCAAATGGCATCGATCTGCGCCTCACCCGGATCAACACGGGCGAACGTCCGGCAGATCTCGCCGGCACGGCTGTTCATGTCGGTTTCGACCCGGCCAACGCCATTGTCCTGCCGCACAGCGCTCTGGCGGGAGCCTGACCCATGCTGGCTCTGCGCACCATATTTGACACATTCAGGAACAAGCACGGCTTGGGCGTCGCATGCTTCATCGGCTTCGCCGTGTTCTTCTGGGCGCTTTTCCTGATCGCATTGCCCCAGATCGCAATGCTGGACTACTCCTTTCGGTTCAATCTGCCTCGCGCAGAAATCGGCGGGCCAAGCGACGTCTATACGCTTGAGAACTATACCTATTTCTTCAGCGGCAATGATGGCGGCTTCAACGCACTGGATGTCGGCATCCTGTTCAAGACGCTCGTGGCTGCGGTGTTTGTGACCGTCATCGACATCATGATCTGCTATCCGATCGCCTACATCCTCGCCCATTCGGCAACCGGCGTCGCAGCACGACTCATGGTGATCGGGCTGATCGTTCCCTTCTGGGTCAACGAAATCCTGAGGGCCTTCGCCTTCCGCATTCTTTTCGGCGCGACCGGCATGATCAACGGCATCGGCATGGAAATCGGTCTGTGGGATACGCCGATTGACTTTATTCGAGCCGATATCGCGCTCTACTCGGGTCTGACCTACGCCTATATCCTGCTGATGGTCTTCCCGATCTTCAACGCGGTGGAGGCCCTTGACCGCAATCAGATAGAAGCCGCTCGCGACATGGGAGCCAGCTGGTGGCGCGTTCACTGGCGCGTCGTCCTGCCCATCGCCAAACCCGGCATTGCCTCAGGCGCAACCATGGTCTTCATGCTGACTGCAGGCGCCCTGGCCGCTCCGCAGATCCTTGGCGGGCCCTCCAACCTCTGGTTCACCCAGCTGATCTATCAGTGGTTCAATGAATCGGCCAATTGGCAGCGCGGATCGGCCTATGCCGTGATCCTGCTCCTCGTTTGCATCGGCTTCGTGACTATGATGATGCGCATCTTCAAGGTTTCCATCGGGGAGATCGGCCGATGAACAAGGGCACTGGCGGCGGCGTGATCGCGGCGGGGTTCTCCCTGCTTTTCTTCAGCTTCCTTTTCGGACCGCTGATCATCATGGTGATCACGGCCTTCAACTCCTCGTCCTTTCCCAGGATCACACCCTGGGAGTGTTTCACGACCGAATGGTTTGCGGTTCTAATCGGCAATGATCGCCTGATGAATGGCCTCGCCAACAGTCTGTTCATCGGGGTGGGCGTGGTGCTCATCTCCGTGCCCATCGGCCTGGCTGGTGCGCTCGCATTGTCAGAAATGGGGCCACGCCTCAGAGCCGCCCTCTACACGGTCCTGATCACACCGATCCTTATTCCCGGTGTCGTGCTCGGCATCTCGACAATCGTCTTTTGGGGCGCACTTGGACGGGGCGTTGGAGCTGACTACGGTTCGATCTTTTACGACGGCATGTTCCTGACACTTGCCGGTCA
The DNA here is from genome assembly GCF_039982295.1 of Roseibium sp. Lineage (GTDB taxonomy): Bacteria > Pseudomonadota > Alphaproteobacteria > Rhizobiales > Stappiaceae > Roseibium. The sequence continues at coordinate 133,011 of NZ_JBDWYP010000091.1, read as the reverse complement.
GGTCACCTTCGTCTCGGCCTACGCGATGCTTGTCTTCCTGGCGCGGCTGCAACGCTTCGATCCGACATTGACGGAAGCCGCTCTTGATCTGGGTGCATCGCCCGGTCAGGCTTTCCGCAAGATCCTGCTGCCGTTCCTGAGCCCGGCGATCGGATCAGCAGCCTTTCTGACATTCCTTGCCTCTTTTGAGAACTACAACACCACGGTCTTCACGATCCTCTCGGGCAATACGTTCACCACAACCCTCGCCTCCAAAGTGCGTCACGGCACGGATCCATCCTTGTCCGCGCTCGCGGTGATCATCATCGCGATCACACTGGTTGGCGCGATGGTCCATGAGGCACACACACGCCGCCGCCAGGCGCTGCGCGACGGGTCTGCGGCCCGCTCCAGGATCTATGGCAACCCGGTGTTGCGGGTCGTTGTTCATCCACTCTGCGTCTTTGCCATCCTGATCGGTTCCATTGGCTTCCTGACCTATCAAGGCAGCCAAATTGACGCGTCGGTGTGCAAGCACCAGGTGCTGGATGAAAAGCGCGCGCGCCAGAGGCAGCTCCTTGAGGAACAGCGCCAGCGTATCAAGGCGCAAAAGGAAGCCGCAGGAGCGACGGAAACCGGGACCACGGTGAAAAAGAGCCCCTCACCTTTTGGCAACGCCTTCGGATCAGGCGCGCTTGGTCCCAAGACCGATTGAACATCGAAGAACTTGTTGAAACGAGAAAGCCCGCTCCTTAGGAAGCGGGCTTTTTTGATTGCTACTCTCGACGTTACCTGGCTCAGGCCGTGATCCTCATTTCCTCGCCGACAAGGAAAGTGAGACGAACCCCAACTCAGTCGCCTGGAAGTTCGGAAGAAGACACACCAAAAAGCTCTGCGGCCTGTGCTGCGCTATAGCGTCCGAGCCGAACATCTTCAGCGATGAGCTTGGGATCTCTTTCCGTCGGATCGCCATAGCCACCGCCACCCGGTGTGCCAACACGAACGCGGTCGCCAGGTTTCAGGGGAATGTCCTGCGCCTTGGAGAGGTGCTCGGGAACAATCGCCTTGCCCCCCTGCCAGACGACGACCGAATTGGGCATGCCGTCTTCTCCGCCGAGTGCGCCCTGAGGCCCGAAGCGGCCGTGATCCATGACGAAGCTGGCGGTTGCATGGCCGCGCAGAAGCTCAATCTCGTAGTCGAGGCCGAACCCGCCGCGCTGCTTGCCTGCACCTCCCGAACCTTCCCGAAGGGCATAGCGGTGATAGAGCACGGGGAACTGCTGTTCCATGATCTCGACCGGAGGCGCCTTGGAAATGCCGATGGTCGAGCAGCCGTTGACCAAACCATCATGATCGCTGTTGCCGCCATAGCCACCGCCGGAGATCTGATACATGACAAAGTTCCGATCCCGCTCGGGGTCATGACCTCCAAGCGCGAAGTTGCCTGAGCTGCCGGCAGGAGCTGCCGTTACACGATCCGGCAAGGCCTCTACAAGCGCTGCAAAGACAGCCTCAGCGATCCGTTGACTGACCTCGGCCGCGCAACCGGAAACAGGTCGCGGATAATGGGCATCCAGAAAAGTGCCTTCCGGCGTCTTCACATTCAGCGGTTCAAAGGCACCGGCGCTGATCGGCACGTCTGGGAAGATATGCCTCATCGCCAGGTAGACAGAGGAAAGTGTAGTCGCGAGAACGGAATTCATCGGCCCCATGCAAGGCTCGGACGACCCACTGAAATCGAATGTGAGTTCGCCTTCACGAGCTGTAACCGCCAGCCTGATCTCAAGCGGCTCATCCACGACACCGTCGCTGTCCACATAGGCGGTCGATGTATAGGTTCCATCCGGGATCAAGGCGATGTTGGCCCGCATTTGATCGCTGGCACGACGGCGCAGCTCGGCGATCGCCTCGCTCACCACATAATCGCCATAGCGATCCAGAATGCGATTGAGACGCTCTTGCCCGACAAGCAAGGCAGCCGCTTGAGCCTTCACATCGCCTATGCGCTGTTCAGAAACGCGAATGTTCGAGCAAATGATCGAATAGATTTCAGTATCAAGCACCCCCTCCTTGAACAGACGGACCGGCGGCAGACGCAGACCTTCCTGTTCCACAGATGTGGCCGACGCGGAAAAGCCGCCAGGCACGGCACCGCCGGTATCCGGCCAGTGCCCCGTATTGGAAAGCCAGCAATATATCTCGCCATCCCGGTAGAACGGCATCGCAAAACGCACATCCATCAGGTGCGTGCCGCCTAGGTATGGATCGTTGACGATATAGATATCGCCGGGCTTGGGCGCCGCGGCGGTGCCCGCAGCAATCATCTCGATCAGCGTGCGTGTCGAGTACTGCATCGTCCCGACAAACACCGGCAGACCGCCTGCGCCCTGGGCGATCAGAGAACCGTCTTCCGCCGAATAGATGCCATCCGAACGGTCGTTTGCTTCCGCAATCACGGGAGAAAAGGCAGCTCGTGAAAAGCTCAGGTCCATCTCGTCGCAGACCTGTTGCAGCCCGGATTGAATGACGCTGAGGGTGATCGGGTCAATGCTCATGCGCCTGCTCCCTGAGAGGTCCTGCCTAGGGTAATGATAATGTTGCCATCCTGATCCTGCGACGCAGTATCGCCCGGTTCGATGACCACCGTGGTGTCCATCTGCTCAATGATGGCTGGTCCCTGAAGCACTGCATCCAGCGGCAGGTGATCGCGCCAGTAGATTGGCGTTTCGCTCCATCCGTCGAACCAAACCTGGCGATGCCCAGTAACGGCCTCTTCAACTGAGGCTTTACGCCCTTCAGGGTCGATCAGCATGGACAGGTCGATCTCCTGCCGTCGGCCAATCACCGAGGTATTTACGTTGACAAGGCTCGCCTTGATTTCCGGAAGTTCTACGTGGAAGCGATTGAAGTAGGCTTCCTCAAACAGGCGCTGCAGCTCTTCTCTCGTTGGACGCGGATGCTCCAGCGGAACCCGCAAGAGATGTGTCTGTCCAATGAATTGCATGTCGACAGACCGGATCTCCTTGACCTCCTCGATTGGCACGGCTTCCTTTTCGATCAAGGTTGTTCCATCGAGAGACTGTTGATCGAAAAGCGAATGAACGGCTTCGATATCAACATGATCCAGCGGTCTGTTCACCGTATTTACGAAGTCATGTCTCAGATCTGCAACCACGCATCCAAGGGCATTGGTGATGCCTGGACGCGAGGGAACCAGAACACGAGGTACGCCCAGCTCGCGGGCAATCGCTGTCGCGTGCAAGGGACCAGCGCCGCCAAAGGCAAAGAGCGCAAAGTCTCTCGGGTCTTCACCAAGGCTGACCGAAACCATACGGACAGCGTCGGCCATTCTGGCATTGGCGATCCGCAGAACCGCAGATGCAGCTTCAATCGCTGAAACCTTGAGCGGCTGGCCTAGCGTCTCGGCAAAGATCACTTCAATGTCTTTCAGGGAGATCTTGTTCGCCACAGAGTTTAGCTTGTCAGGGTTCATACGGCCAAGCAGCAGATTGGCGTCTGAAATCGTCGGCTGTGTTCCGCCTCGGCCATAGCAGATCGGCCCAGGAGACGATCCGGCGCTCTCTGGCCCGACTTGAAGAAGACCGGCATCGGTAACACGCGCAATAGATCCACCGCCTGCACCAACCGTGCGCACGTCAACCATGGGCACATGGATCGGCATGGCATATTCGATCTCGATCTCATTGGAGACCGCCGGTTCCGCATCGCGTATGAGCGCCACGTCCGTCGATGTTCCGCCCATGTCATAGGTGAGAAGGTTTGGGATGCCCGCGCGCCGCCCGGTATAGGCAGCAGCCATAACACCGGACGCCGGGCCGGACATCACCGTCTTGGCGGCTTCAATCGCGACCCGCCGGGCCGAAACCATGCCACCATTACCGTTCATCACCAGCACGTCATGTCGGTAGCCTTCGCCGGCCAACTGGTCAGCCAACCGCTCGACATAGCGGCGCAAGAGCGGCTGAACCGAGGCATTGATCGCCGCCGTCACGCCGCGCTCGAATTCGCGGCTTTCAGACAAAAGCGCATGGCCAAGCGTGATGTTTTCATTCGGCCACATCTCTGCAGCGATTTCTCCAGCGCGAAGCTCATGCCCCGGATTTGCATAAGAATGCAGGAAGTGAATCACCAACGCCTCGCAGCCGGCGTCAATCAGCGTCTGCAAAGCAGCTCGCAGAGCCTTTTCGTCGAGTGGCACGAGCTCTTCGCCAAGAGCATTGAACCTTTCCGGCACTTCCAATCTCAAATCTCTCGGGATGACCGGCTTGAATTCGCCTTTCATTCCATAGGGCTGCGGCCGTGTGCGCCGGCCAAGCTCCAGAACATCCCGGAAGCCCTGCGTCGTGATCAGCCCGGTTTTGCAGAGATTCCGTTCAAGAACCGCGTTCGTGGTCGTCGTCGTCCCATGGACGATCAGATCTATGGCTGCGAGGTCCGCCTCGGCAGCGTGTAGCGCGTTCAAAACGCCTGAAGCCTGATTGTCCAGCGTGGTCGGCGTCTTGGCGAGACGGACCTTTCGCGCGCCGGCATCAAACAACACCAGGTCGGTAAAGGTACCGCCCACATCGACACCTGCCACCAGACTGTCTGCCGCGGCGGCGGTTTCCGAAACAACTGGGCCGGAATGGGGAGCATTCATGGAAATCACGTCTCGCTGACTGTTTTATAGCTATGCACGAAAGAAGTAGGTGCAGGCATCACTTGGCCTCAAGAGACCGGATGGCGGCGCGAACCTTGTCCGGCGTTGCCGGTAAATCGCTGACCCGCGCACCGGTCGCATGCTTGATCGCATTCAGGATCGCCGGAGCCGTGGGGATCAGACAATGTTCCCCAAGCCCCTTGGCCCCATAGGGTCCGTGGGCATCGCCGCTTTCGATGATGATGGTCTCGATCGGAGGCACATCGCCGATGGTCGGGATCAGATAGTCATGCAGGTTTTCCGTCCGTCCGGGCAAAAACTGCTCCATCATGGCCAGCCCAATGCCCTGCGCGACACCTCCATGTACCTGCCCCTCAACAAGAAGCGGATTGATGGCTTTGCCGACATCATGAGCAGCGGTGATCTTGAGCAGTTTCACTGTCCCGAGCGCCAGATCAACCTCGACTTCCGCCATCTGGGCGGTCGTTCCGAAAACAGCGTAGGGATCGCCCTGACCATTTTCATCAAGAGGCAGCGTTGGCGGGTCATAGCTTTCGGTGGCCTCGACAACGTACTCTCCGCCGCCCAGCTCAGAAAGCGCAACCACCCTTTGCTCACCCTCCTCGCGAAGGTGAATTGCGTCATCGAGGATATCGATTTGCGCCGCATCGGAGACATTGCCCAAACGCAGGATCTTGGCGCGCAGGCTATCCCCGCAGAGCCGGGCAGCATTACCTGTAATGAAAGTCTGACGGCTCGCGGAGGTTTTGCCCGCGTCCGGTGTCAGATCCGTGTCGGCACCAACAATCTCTATCTTGTCGATGGAGATACCAAGGGCGGTCGCAAAAATCTGCGAGATAACCGTATTAGAACCCTGGCCGATATCAACCGCGCCCTGATGCAGAACCACACGTCCATCAGCCGTGACGCCGGCTCTGATTGTCGACGGGTTCGACATGGACGTGTTGCCACAGCCATACCATCCCCCCGCTATGCCAGCGCCTCTCTTCACAGATGTGCTGGAGGCATTAAATTCCGCGATATCTTCAAGTGCACGGCGCCAATGCGGCTCGAGACTTTCGAAACACTCAACGATCCCCATTCCCGTCTCAAAGACTTGGCCGGTCACCGTTGAGTCGCTGTTGCGCAAGGCGTTCTTGCGCCGGAATTCGAGGCGATCGATACCAAGTGCATTCGCCAGATCATCGTAGAGCGGCTCCTGCGCCAGGGCAGATTGCGGAACGCCAAAACCTCGGAACGCACCAGAAGGAGGACAATTGGTATGAACCCCGGCGCTGCGAGCAACGTAATTCGGCGTCCTGTAAGGACCGGACGCATGAATAGGGACCCGGTTCGCGACCGTAGGACCCCAGCTTGCATAGGCGCCAGTGTTGAACACGCCGTCGAACACCGCGCCTACGATATTTCCATCTGAATCTGCACCAATTCTCATTTTGATTTCAGATGGGTGGCGCTTGGTGGTGGATGCCAGGGACTCAGTCCGCGTGTAAGTCACCCGCACTGGTTTGTTCAGCTTCCAGGATGCGAGCGCAACATACGGCTGGGTGGTGAGATCCAGTTTCGATCCAAAGCCCCCGCCCGTCGCCGTTGGCACAATCCGGATCGATGACGTCGGCAGACCGAGAAGCCGGGCAAGGCCATCCCTGTTCATATAGGGTGCCTGGGTGCAGCAATGGACTTCCAAACGGTCCCCGACGCGTTCAGCGAAGGCAGCCTCCGGCTCGATATAGCCATGTTCAATGAAACCGGTCGAAAAATCACCTTCAACGACCACCGAAGCATCTCGAAGAGCCTCTTCGGGTTCGCCTCTACGCACGAAACCACGGCACATGATGTTGCCATCCCGACGCTCGTGAAGATCATCGATGGAGACGGCATCTGCTGGAACGAGCGCTTCGGCCAGCGGCGACCAGGTCACAGGGAAATCGGTCAAGTCAATCGCGTTGACGAGCTCTGAATCACCGACCACCGCGGCGATGGCCTCGCCGCGAAACCTGGCTTCGTCTTGCGCGAACATCGGTTGATCCTCGAAACCCGGGATAACACCGAAAACATTCTCTCCAGGCACATCTGCGGATGTCAGGATAAGGTCGAGACCGTGTTTTATCTTGAAGCCTTCCAAATCACCGAAGCTGAACCCTGCGCGGTGATGGGGCGAGCGAATGACACGCAGCGCCAAGGCGTCCGCCGGGGCAACATCATCGCCAAACAATTCGCGGCCGGTGACCTTCGCAAGGCCGTCAATCCGCGCCATAGCCGTGCCGACGCCGCCACTTTCGGGCAGCCCGGTAACACCCGCGTCCATTACGGCATCGATGATCTTGCGATAGCCCGTGCACCGGCAAAGCACACCACCAAGCGCATCTTGGACTTCGGCCTCATCCGGCGCCTCGTCTTCGCGCAGCAAGGCAACCGCGGAAACCATCATGCCCGGAGTGCAAATCCCGCATTGAGCGGCCTGGTATTTCTGAAACGAACTCACCAGCGCCTTCGCATGAGGATCTGCTTCGACCAGACCCGACAGGGTCTCAACAGTCCCGCCCGCGACCTGGCCAACGGCGGTCGTACAGGCGCAGACAGCCAGACCATCCACCAGCACCGTACAGGCACCGCAGTCACCCGCATTACAGCCGACCTTGACGTCCCGCGCGCCCGCGCGCTCCCTCAATGCGCTCGACAACCGCTCAGCCGGCGGCGCCTGAAGGGTCACCGCGTACCCATTCAGCTGAAAGGAAATTCCGGGCAAGTCATCAACATCTAAAAGAGCCATGGTTATCCCTCCTGCCCTTGAGCAGCCAAAAGAATTGCCCGGACAATCAGCTCGCGAGCTGCTTCGAGCCGGTAGTCAGCGCTGCCGCGCACATCACTCAACGGCGCCAGACCGAGAAGTTCAGCACCGCCAATCCGTGCCCTGATCTCGTCGTCACCTGGAACGACTCCGATGAGCAGTGCTTCGATGTCCGGCAAGCGCTGAGCGACTGCAGAACATGCTCCAACGGCAAGACGCACATCCGAAATGACACCGCTTTCATCAATTGAGATTTGCGCCGCCACCATAGTGATCGAAATCACCAGGTACCGGCGCGCTCCCAGTTTCAAAAAGCTGGAGGTCGCAGAGGTTCGGTTTGGCACTAGGATCGCCGTGACAATCTCGTCAGAGGCCAGAGCAGTTCGGCGCACGCCGGTGATAAAATCACAGAGCGGCAACTGGCGAAGACCGTGAGGCCCCGCAATCTCGACCGAAGCATCAAGTGTCAGAAGCGGCGGAACACCGTCGGCGGCAGGAGATGCATTGCAAAGATTGCCTGCAATCGTCCCCGCGTTTTGAATCTGGAGCGATCCAACTTCTCTGGCAGCCTGTTTCAAACCGTCGAACAGAGGTGGCAGATCCGCTTTGGCGATCTCGCGCCAAGTCGTCGTCGCGCCTATGCGCCAAACATCGCCTTCACGCCGTATTCCGCGCAGCGCTGCCACTTGGCGCAAGTCCAGGATTGGTCCGGACGCGGGTGCGTCCATCAATGAAGGATAGAAATCTGTGCCACCAGCAAGCAGCCGCGCACCCTCTCCGCTCAAAAGCGAAAGCGCATCATCCAAAGTTTCAGGTCGGTGGAATTGCATCGGCGTCCTCAATGCATTTCATTTGCATACTAACGAAGTTGAAGCCAATTTGACGCCACTGTCAAGCAGCCCCTGTTCGGTGACTTGCGTAAATTTACGCCATGCATATCAAATTATCATCACGCCGCATTTTTCATTTGTATACTAACGACTTTTCTGCCAGCGTAACCTCATTCGGGATTTCACGAAGGAGACCAGAATGTCGGACACGACTGCCATTGAACCCCTTATCCTGGGCGGTTCGCCCTCTCCGTTCGACATGCCAAAAGGCTGCTTCGGTCTGACTGTAACAGAGGTCCAGCACTATACGGACAGCCTGTTCCGGTTCCGCATCACTCGACCTCAGGAGTTCAGATTCCGCTCTGGCGAATTCGTCATGATCGGTCTGCCGAATGCAGATAAGCCGGTCTTCCGCGCCTATTCGGTTGCAAGTCCGTCATGGGACGAAGAGATCGAGTTTTACTCCATCAAGGTGCCGGACGGACCCTTGACCGAACATCTTCAGAAGATTCAGCCCGGCGACACTGTGCTGATGCGCAAAAAGCCGACGGGCACGCTGGTAAATGACGCCCTTCTGCCTGGAAAGCGGGTCTGGATGTTCTCGACGGGCACCGGCCTCGCACCCTTTGCGAGCCTGATCCGCGATCCGGATACCTACGAAAAGTTCGAGACCATCGTTTTGGTTCACGGCTGCCGTACAGTGGCAGAGTTGAAATACGGCGAGGATCTTGTTGCCTCTCTCAGGAACGACCCCTTGATTGGCGAGATGGTAGACGGCCACCTGTTCCACTACACCACGGTGACTCGCGAAGATTTTGACCGCCAGGGCCGGGTCACCGACCTGATTTCCTCGGGCAAGCTGTTCGATGATCTCGGGTTGGCACGCATGGGGCCTGAGGAGGACCGCGCCATGATATGTGGCTCTATGGCGATGCTGCGCGACACCAAGGAACTATGCATCAAACACGGGCTGACCGAAGGCGCGAACAACAAGCCCGGCGAATTTGTCGTTGAACGTGCATTTGTCGACTAACGCCCGCGTGGGCTGTTTCGATGCATGGAAATTCACCAAGCCTGCATATCAATTCAGCGAAACTGATACGCCAACCAAGTTGACAGATTTTCGCTAAACATGTTTGCATACTAACAATTGCTGATGCGCAATCAGCATATGAGGAGCTCGGACGTTGACTGCAACCGATGGCAAGCCCGAAAAGATCCGCTGCGACGCGTGTCCGGTGATGTGCTACATCGCCGAGGGACGCTCTGGAGCCTGTGATCGCTACGCCAACGACAACGGCAATCTGATCCGTCTGGATCCTCTGACCATTCTCGAGAACCGCGAAAACACCGACACCAATGTCGTGCCGTTCCTGGAGCGGGAATGGAATGGCGACATAGTCGCAGGCCCTGAGACCTTCGTGACCGCCATCGGCGCGGGAACAACCTATCCCGACTACAAGCCAGCGCCCTTTATAGTGGCCTCGGAAGTCGACGGTGTGGACATGGTGACCGTCGTCACCGAAGGGATTTTCAGCTACTGCGGTGTAAAACTGAAAATCGACACCGACCGGCATCTGGGCGACGAATGCGCGCTCGTCCGCTCTGCGGGCGAGGTCATCGGTCATGTCACCACGTCCGAGTATGGCAGCCAGATGCTGTCGCTGGGCGGAGTACATCATCTGACCGGCGGGTCAAAAAAGGAAGGCAGGCTCACCTGCTCGACCATGCTTGCGCTCTGCAATGGCGAAACCGCTGACCTGACGATCGATGGTGGCGCAGAGCTGACAGTTCAGGCAGGCAAGGCACCTACGATCAACGGCGCGCTGGAAGAACGAATGCGGGTTGGCTGTGGCTCCGCAACGGTTGGCATGTTCGCCGCCCAGTGGAAGGGCCTCGTCGACGAAGTGGTCGTGGTTGATGATCATATCACTGGCGTCATGTCTGAGCACCAGGCTGGTAAAGTCATCGGCTGGGAGCCAACCGGGATCAAGATCAACGGCCGCCGTTCTACGCCAGGGCGCTATTTCCAGGTGGCCGAACCTGGGACCGGTTGGGGCGGTACCAATCTGACCGATCCGCTTGCCATTATCAGCAAGTTCGACGCCAAAACCGCGCGCCCGGGCCTGTCGATCCTTATGGTCTCGACCACTGGCGAACATGCCGCCTATTTCGAACTCGACGACGAGCTGCTTCCGGTTCAGCAGGAGATGCCAGAGCGGCTCCTTCCCTCGGTGCGCCGGATTGAAGAGAATTGCGAACCCGCCCTGACTTCGGTTCTGTTTATGGCCGGCGCAGGTGGATCATTGCGTTCCGGCGTTACAGAACATCCGGTGGGCCTAACCCGTTCAGTCCAGAATTCCCTGACTTACGTCAGTTGCGGTGGAGCGCCCGTCTACACCTGGCCGGGCGGTGGAATCACCTTTATGGCTGATGTTACCCGCCTGCCTCAAAACGCTTTCGGCTATGTTCCAACGCCAGCGCTTGTTGCACCTCTTGAGTTCACAATGCGCGCAGATGACTATCGTGCCTTGGGCGGTCATATGGATTACGTGGTTCCACTCGCAGAGGCTGTCGAGGGCAAGACAGGCCGCCAGAATGATCACCTTCTGAAAGGTCGCAGAGCCGTGACGTCTTCGTCAGGGAACCCATGGCCTGCCGGGTCGGACAATTATCCCTGGAGAAAAGCCAACCCATGAGCGCGCCCCGCCAACATTCAGATCAAAAAGCGTCATGGTGGCCCGCGGCCGCCCTGCTGCCGGACGGTGAAAGGCTGCATTTGCAGCATGGACCGATCGATCTGATCATTGGCGTGACCGGTGCTCCCGAGGACATTCGGCAGGCCTTTGATCAGGCCCGCGATGCATTTGGGGCGGTTTTGACAGATCTGGTCGCAGAACTGCCCGGCCTGAAATCCCCGAATGCTGCGCGGCCCAGAGGGGCGGTAGCGCAGCGCATGTATGACACCACGCGTGTTTATGGACCTGAGTTCATTACACCGATGGCGGCAGTCGCAGGAAGCGTGGCCGATCACATGTTGGCGCATCTGATCAAGGGCCGCAATCTAACGCGAGCCTATGTCAACAATGGCGGTGACATTGCGCTGCATCTGGAAGAAGACAGCTTTCGCATCGGAATCTGCGACGATCCGGTAACCGGGACGGCAGGCGGCGTGATTGACATTCAGCACGGCGATGAGGTCGGTGGCATCGCCACAAGCGGTTGGCGCGGGCGGTCTCATTCACTCGGAATTGCCGATGCGGTCACCGTTCTGGCGGGTTCTGCCGCTGCTGCGGATGCGGCAGCAACCATGATTGCCAATGCAGTTGATCTGCCCAAGTCTTCAAAGGTACGCCGTGCGCCAGCAAACTCGCTGTCGCCTGACAGCGATCTTGCTGACCGGCTTGTGACGATAGACGTTGGGAGCCTTTCTCCTGCCGAAACACTTGAGGCGCTGGGCGCAGGCCTCGCCAAGGCTGACAGCCTTCGCCGCTCTGGGGTAATCAAGGCTGCCTATCTTTCGCTGGCCGGTGAACGCCGGGTCTCAAGTGCACAAACACAACAATCAGAAATTTCGAGGAACCTAGCCCATGCCTGAACCAATCGTTCGCAAAAAGGCGATGATTGTGGAAGAGATCTTCCACGAAGGCGGCCCCGTCGCGGAGCAGCCTCTGCGCCGGGCGGCCGCACTTGTCGTGATCAAGAACCCCTTCTCCGGTCAGTATGTCGCCGACATCGAAGGCTTCATGGATGATCTAAAGCCCCTCGGCATTGAAATGGCGAGGGTTCTTGTCCAGGCACTCGGTGGTGACGCCAGCGTGGTTGAAGGATATGGCAAGGGCGCAATCGTCGGCGCAGCTGGGGAACTGGAGCACGGAGCACTCTGGCACGTGCCAGGCGGCTATTCCATGCGCGAAATCCTGCCTTCCTCGGCGGCCATCGTTCCCTCCACCAAGAAAATTGGCGGACCCGGCACACGATTGGATGTGCCGATCACGCATTGCAATGCGTCCTACGTTCGCTCCCACTTCGACGCCATGGAAGTCGGCCTTAACGACGCTCCAAAGGCTGATGAAATACTCTTGGTTCTAGTGATGACGACCGGATCACGTATCCACGCTCGCGTTGGTGGCCTGAAGGCATCCGAAATAAAGGGAGAGGACGGCCTTAGATGATCGCCAGGATCCGCAAACTCATGACCGCTGAGGAAGAACTCCGGCTCGAAATGGGCCAGGAGATTTCACCACCTGTCAGGCGCGTCATGTCTGCGGCAGTCATCGCAAATCCATATGCGGGGCGGTTTGTTGCGGATCTCGACGAATTGATGACCATTGGCGCAGAGCTCGGCGATCTTTTGACCCGGCGCGGAATCGAAGCACTGGGCTGCGAGCCATCTGTTGTCCAAAGTTTCGGCAAGGCTGCAGCAGTGGGCGAAAACGGTGAACTGGAACACGCAGCTGCTCTTTTGCACCCGCGGCTGGGAGCGCCCATGCGCAACGTTATGGGTGGCGGCAAGGCACTGGTTCCATCATCCAAAAAGATGGCCGCCCCGGGTCAGACGATTGACGTGCCGTTGGGCCACAAGGACGCGGCCTATGTGCGTTCGCATTTCGATGCGATGGAGTTGCACTGCACGGACGCACCCCATGCAGATGAAATTGTCATCGCCGTTGCTTTGGCGACAGGTGGCAGACCATTGCCAAGGATTGGTGGATTGACCCATGAGACAGCAAAGGGCGACGATGGTTTGAGATAGGTGTCTTGAATCTGGGCTTACAACGAGGGAGAGCCAAGATGGAATTCATACGAAATGCCTGGTACGTCGCTGGCTGGTCTTCCGAGATTGATCAGGAATTGCGACGTTTCACGATCCTTGAAGAGAACATTGTCATCTACCGCAAGGCGGATGGCGATGTCGTGGCTCTCGAGGATCGCTGCCCGCATCGCTTGCTGCCCCTTTCGCTGGGAAAACGCGTCGGCGACAACATCCAGTGCGGCTATCATGGTCTGACCTTCGACTGCAGCGGCAAATGCGTTCGTGTCCCTGGCCAGAATAACCTCCCCGCCTCCGCCTATGTCGATGCCTTCAAGACCGTAGAACGCCACAACATTGTCTGGATCTGGATGGGCGATCAGGACAAGGCCGACCCCACTGACATCTTTGATCTCGCCGAGTTTTCCGATCCGGCCTGGGAAGCCCATCAGGGTGACGCGCTGCATCTGAAATCCAATTACCTGAATGTCGCTGAAAACCTCGTAGATCCTGCCCACGTTTCTTTCGTTCACCCCACGACACTGGGTAACTCGGCTTCGGAAAACGTGCCTGTTCATGTTTCCACAGAGGGCAAGGCCATTGTGGCCTGGCGTTGGATCCGCGATTCCGAACCGATCGGTTTCTTCAAGAAATTCGGTGATTTCAATGGCAACGTCGATCGGTGGCACTACTACTATCTGCACCTGCCCTGCACCGCCGTTATCGACTTTGGCAGCGCACCGACCGAAGACGCGATTGCCGAGGACGACCGCAACAAGGGCGTGCGGATCTTTGCCTTGCATTTCATGACCCCTGTGACCGGCGGCTACACGATCGACCGCTGGATGCATCTGCGCAATACAGCTCTGGGCGACGACGAAGCTGCCGAGAATATGGACGCCATGTTCCGAATCGCATTCGATGAGGACAGGGCCATTCTGGAGGCTGTGCAAAAAGAAGAGGAGCGGCCGGCGAAACGGCGACCGATCCGCATTGCCATCGACAAGGGACCGATGGTCTACCGCAAACGCATCAACGAAATGCTGGAGTTGGAACGCACGCATGATGTTGCCTCCGATCCAAGTCCCGCTTTCGTTTATCACGACTGAATAACAAGAGCTGCCAAAGGCTTAATTGAATAAAATGGACCGGCAAAGTCGGCCAAGCTTCCAACCAGATGAGGGACAAATGAAACAGGTAAAAACACTCTTGGCCGCGGCGGCGATTGCCGTTCTCGGTTCATCGGCTTACGCCGCAGACACAATAAAGATCGGCGAGATCAACCACTACAAGCGGCTCGCTGCATTCGCAGAACCCTACAAGAAGGGTGTCGAGCTTGCCCTGAGCGAGATCAATGAGTCCGGCGGGGTTCTGGGAAAGGATCTCGAGTTCATCTTCCGCGATGACCAGGGCAAACCAGGCGAAGCGGTCAAGATCGCTGAAGAGCTGATGACACGCGACGGCGCTGTCATGCTGACCGGCACAATCCTGTCCAACGTCGGTCTTGCGATCTCGTCCTTTGCCGCCGAGAAGGGCTACATCTACCTGGCAGCTGAACCGCTGGCAGATGCCCTGGTCTGGACCTCCGGCAATCCATACACTTTCCGTCTGCGCACCTCGACGTGGGTTCAGGCAGCCATGCTGGCCGAGGAAGCTGCCAAGACCGATGCCATCCGCTATGCAACAATCGCTCCCAACTATGCCTATGGCACAGCTGCTGTAGAGGCTTTCAAAGTCAATCTGAAGAAGCTCAAGCCGGAGGTCGAGTTCGTCACCGAGCAGTGGCCGGCACTCTTCAAGATCGATGCCGGATCCGAAGTTCAGGCCATCGAATCTGCAAAGCCTGACGCCATCTACAACGTCACATTCGGCCCTGATCTGGCGAAATTCGTGCGCGAAGGCACCACCCGTGGCGTCTTTGAAGGCCGCAAGGTCTATGGCCTTCTGACAGGTGAGCCGGAGTACCTTGAGCCGCTCAAGGACGAAGCGCCAGAAGGCTGGTTCGTTACCGGTTATCCTTGGTACGGTTTCACGTCCGGTCCTGAAAAGGAATTCGTAGATGCCTATATCGCGGCATTCCCGGACGAAACGCCAAAGATCGGCAGCCTCGTCGGCTACATGACCGCCAAGAGCATTGCCACATTGATCACCGATGCAGGCTCCACGGAAACCGATGCGTTGCTGGCCGCGTTCAAGGACCTCAAGGTCGACACGCCAATGGGCGAGATCACCTATCGTGCCCTCGATCACCAGTCCACGATGGGCGCATATGTCGGCACCACGGCCCTTGAAAATGGCAAGGGCGTGATGGTTGACTGGTCCTACAAGGATCCGGCCGCCTACATGCCAAGCGACGATGAGGTCAAGGCCATGCGGCCAGCCGACTGATCGTTCCAAACGTCAAACGCTCCATCGCTTGCACATAAACTGCGCAGCGATGGAGCAGACTTCCCTGCTCTATCGGACGTTTTTAAGCTATGGGCCTATTTGTGGCGCAGCTCCTGACCGGGCTTGCAAATGCGGCAGCGCTGTTTCTGGTTGCCTCCGGATTGTCGCTGATCTTCGGGGTTACCCGGATCGTGAACTTCGCACACGGTTCCCTCTACATGCTGGGAGCCTACGTCGGCCTAACGCTGATGAACCACTTGCCGGGGCACTTCGGCTTTTGGGGATCGATCGTCCTGGCAGGTCTGATCGTCGGCCTGATTGGTGTCGTGATTGAGGTATGTGTCCTGCGTCCGGTCTATCGGGCACCCGAGCTGTTCCAGCTTGTCGCCACCTTCGGCGTCATCCTTGTGATCCAGGACCTGGCACTCATGATCTGGGGCGCGGAAGACCGACTAGGGCCGCGCGCGCCTGGTTTGCGGTCCGTTGTCAGAATTCTTGGCGAGCCTGTCCCCCAGTATGATCTGGCCCTGATCGCGATCACCCCCTTCATTCTGTTTGGCTTGTGGTGGTTCATCGCCAAGACCCGCACCGGCATTCTGGTCCGTGCCGCTACCCAGGACCGTGAAATGGTCGGGGCTCTTGGCGTAAACCAGTCCTGGCTCTTTACCGGTGTTTTCTTTCTGGGCTCCGCCCTTGCCGGCCTTGGCGGCGCAATTCAGCTGCCCAAGGGCGGTGCAGACCTGTTGATGGATCTGAACATCATTTCCGCCGTCTTCGTGGTGGTAGTGGTTGGCGGCATGGGCTCCATTCCCGGCGCTTTCATCGCGGCAGTCCTCATCTCTGTTCTCAACGTCTTTGGCGTCGCCTATGTGCCTCAAAGCACCCTGGTACTAATGTATGTGGTCATGGCAGTCGTTCTCATGGTCAAACCTTACGGCCTTCTCGGACGCGAGGAAAAAGCTGGTGAACATGGCCAGGTCGGCGAAGTTGAACGCCCCATCCGGCCTGCAGGTCTGGTCGGCCGTAGTCTGGTTGTTGCACTCTTGGCAGTACTGGCTCTGGTGCCGTTTTTCGCGTCGACCTTCATGCAGGTTCTGATCACCGATATCGTGATCTTCTGTCTGTTCGCAGCCTCACTTCAGTTCATCCTCAGCTCCGGCGGCCTGGTCAGCTTTGGCCACGCCGTGTTCTTTGGCGGCGGTGCCTATGTTTCGGCGCTGCTCGTCACTTATTCCGAAACGCCGATGGAAGTCGCCTTCCTGCTCGCACCACTAGGCGCAGGATTGCTGGCTCTGGGCATCGGCTGGTTCTGCATTCGCCTGAGCGGTGTCTATTTCGCCATGCTCACACTGGCGTTTAGCCAGTTAGTCTGGTCGCTTGTGTTCCAGTGGGGCTCGGTCACCGGTGGTGACGACGGCCTGGTCAACATCTGGCCATCTGAGTGGCTGTCGGGCACCACAGCCTACTATTACTTCACTCTGGCACTCGGGGTCGGCGGGATACTCGTCCTTCGCCACATCATTCACTCTCCGTTTGGATATACATTGCGTGCGACACGCGACAGCGCACGTCAGGCGGAAGCGACCGGCATTGACGTCAAGAAGGTTCAATGGCTTGCCTTCGCGCTTGCAGGCGCAATGGCCGGCCTTGCCGGTGGCCTGTTCGTTTTC
Organism: Roseibium sp.; assembly: GCF_039982295.1. GTDB lineage: Bacteria > Pseudomonadota > Alphaproteobacteria > Rhizobiales > Stappiaceae > Roseibium. The sequence continues at coordinate 115,922 of NZ_JBDWYP010000091.1, read as the reverse complement.
TCAAAGGGATCGATCTTCCCGAATGAACTCGAAATTGCCAAGAGCTTCGACGCCCTGATTGTTGTTTTCCTTGGGGGCGTCAAAACCCTTTCTGGCGGCGTCGTTGGGGCCGTCTTCCTGGAAAGCGTCAAGGACTGGCTGACCCGTCTGGAATACTGGCGCCTGATCCTCGGCCTGCTGATCATCGCAGTCGTGATCATCGCACCAGAAGGTATTGTCGGCTCCTTGCGGAAGTTCGGCGAACGGGTCGGCCTTGTGAAAGAACAGGAGAGCATGCAATGACCGCGATCCTGGAGGTCCGAGACCTTTCAAAATCCTTTGGCGGCATCAAGGCCGTCAATGGCGTAAGCTTCGACGTTGCACCCGGAGAGCTGAAAGCCCTGATCGGTCCGAACGGCGCCGGCAAGTCCACATGTTTCAACATGTTGATGGGCCAGCTGGAGCCCACATCGGGCACCGTTCGCCTGCAAGGGGAAAAGATCACCGGCGTGCCGCCGCGCAAGATTTGGCGCAGAGGTGTCGGGCGAACCTTCCAGATCACCGGCACATATCAAAGCATGACGGTGGCAGAGAACGTTCAGATGGCACTGATTTCCCATAATCGCCGCTTGTTCTCGTTGTTGCCCTACGCGCATACGCTTTATCGCGAGGAAGCACTGGCACTGCTGGATGTCGTCGGAATGGCAGAGCAGGCAGACCGCGCCTGCGCGATTCTTGCCTATGGCGACCTGAAGCGACTTGAGCTCGCAATTGCTCTCAGCCACGACCCGAAGCTCTTGCTGATGGATGAACCAACAGCGGGCATGGCCCCCAAGGAACGTATCAACCTCATGCAGTTGACAGCCGACATCGTCCGCGACCGAGGCATCAGTGTCCTCTTTACGGAACATGATATGGATGTGGTCTTTGCCCATGCACACCACATCATGGTGCTCAATCGCGGCGAATTGATCGCCGAAGGCACAGCTGCAGAAGTGCGCGAAAACGAGCGCGTCCAGGAGGTCTACCTGGGCGGTGGCACCCTTTATGCCGCGGAGACTGAAGATGCTTGAGATCGATGCTGTCAACAGCTTCTATGGCAAAGCGCACATCCTCAATGACTTGAGCTTTTCCGTTGGCAAGGGAGAGGTTGTCGCCCTTCTCGGACGAAATGGCGCCGGCAAGACCACAACCATGAAGTCAATCATGCAGCTGGTTCGCCCCCGCTCAGGAACCGTCCTCTTCAACGGCAAGGATATCACCGGCGTCTCGCCCCATAAGGTCGCCCAACTCGGCCTTGGCTATGTCCCTGAGGAGCGCAGGATCTTCACCGACCTGACAATCCTTGAAAACCTCGAGGTAGGCCGTCAAAAGCCGCGGGAGGGAGCACCCGTTTGGACCGTTGAGGCCCTTTTCGACCTGTTCCCGAACCTGTCTGAACGCCGCGCCAACCGTGGCAAGGCCCTTTCAGGCGGTGAACAGCAAATGCTGACCATCGCCAGGACGCTCATGGGCAATCCGAGCCTGCTTCTGCTGGATGAACCCTCCGAAGGCATCGCGCCGGTCATCGTCGAAGAGATGGCGCAAACAATTCTGAAGTTCAAATCCCAGGGTCTCACGGTGATCATCTCGGAGCAGAACCTCCATTTCGCGAAGATCGTCGCCGACCGGGCAGTCATCATTGAAGGTGGACAAAAGAAGTTTGATGACAGTTTTGACGCCCTGGAGCAGCAGCCGGAGGTTCGCGACGCCTATCTCTCCATCTAACACCGGTGAGAACACCGGCGCGCCGAACCAAAGCTCGCCCTCGACAAGACCGACCGGAAGCTGCAAAAGAGCCGAGGGAAACGTGAGGCACGGGCAAGCTACGCCCGCAAGACGTGAGCGCATCCGGGAACTTGAAATTGAGCGATCAGGCTGAGAAAAAACCAGAGACTGTCACCCGATCCGATCCGGCAACCGGGTCGGATGTGACTCAGGACGAGAAATATGTCCTGGATGACCAGATCGGCTATCTGTTGCGCAAAGCCTACCAGCGCAACGCGGTTTTGTTTTCAGAGAAGGTCCAGGACCTGACGCCGACACAGTTTGCGGTGATGGCGCGCCTGACGGAGCTTAGCTCGGTATCGCAAAACCAGCTTGGGCGCACAGTCGGTTTGGATGTGGCAACAACGAAGGGCGTGATCGATCGGCTGCTGGCGCGCGGTCTTGTCCAGACAGCCCCCTCGCCCAGTGACCGCCGCCGGCAACTGATCTCACTGACAGAAGACGGATGGCAGTTCTTCATGCAAAAAGCCCAACGAGGGCTCCAGGTAAGCGAAGACACATTGGCGCCGCTCACCCAATCCGAAAGACGCAATCTGTTGCGCATCTTGCGGAAAATTCAGTAGTCACCGCCTTCAGGACACGTCGTTCATTCGCTCGAACAGAAGCACGACCTGATCGCGCGCGACTGCAATGTGAAAATGCAGCGCCTCCCGCAGCTTGGCTACATCGCGGGCCTTCAATGCGTCGAGGATCGGCAGGTGCGTTTCTGCGATCCGATGCGGATCATCATAGAGCTTGCCAATGAGCGTGATGCCCGCGCGCATGTCGGTCGCAAGATCATCATAGACCTTTAAAATTCTCGCATTTCCACTGAACTTGCAAAGCATCCGATGGAAGACGAAATCCTGGAAGATCTGCTCCTCGACAGAGCCCTCGTCGGCGAGCTGATAAAGCCTTTGAATCTGTTCTTCGAGTGCTGAAATTTCAGCGTCACCGATCTTTTCAAGCGCAAGTTCAGCTGCATGGAGTTCGAGCCCAAGACGCAGATCATAGATATCGCGCAGATCTTCAGCACTCAAAGTGCGCACAAAAAAACCGCGCCGCGGGCTGGAGACCACAAGCCCCTGGCTCTCCAAGAGACGGGCAGCTTCGCGAACCGGCGCGCGGCTTGTACCGAATTCCTGAGAAAGCCGTAATTCGTTGAGCCGCTCGGCAGGCTTCAGTCGCCCCTCCGCAATTGCGTCGCCAATCTGCCTGGCAATTTGCTGAACGAGATCAGTCGTCTGTAGCGGTGAGAACGACCCACCCGTGCTTGTCTTATCTTCTTCAGCCAAACAGTTCACCGTCCTTCGCAATCATACACTCAAAGCCTGAAAGCGGTCCGTCGAGCAGGCGCAAGCCTCGCACACCGTGCCCCACAGCTCACCTCGCCCGCCTGCGAGCCAGGCTCATACAAACCCCGTCCGCCGTCTCATCACACCACACAGACCTCAATAAATGACCAAGGGCAAGAAACTTGCGCAAGAAACCAGATCCTCGCCTAAATTTTGACTATTGTCGACAATTGACAGTTTTGCCGCACCATGCTTGCTTGTTCAACAAGATTCCAACCTCGATCGAACGCTTCTTTTCGCGTCTCGGCCGAAACATGGCGTCTGGACGAACGCCGGCAGGCGAACACATCGAGCGAATGATCAGCGAGCCAAGACATGACGACACAACCAAAAGAACGCATTGACCTGGCCGCCGCCTACCGGCTGATTGCCCACTATCAGATGGACGACAGCATCTTCACGCATATCTCGGCCAAGGCACCGGAGGACGAAGGCGAAAATACCTTCCTGATCAATCCCTACGGACTGCGATTTGACGAAGTGTCTGCCAGCTCCCTTGCAACGGTCGACATCGACGGCAACATCCTGCGTGACACCTATGGCGCGGGCATTAACAAGGCCGGCTTCACCATCCACAGTGCTGTCCATGCCGCCCGTCCGGAAATCCACTGCGTCCTTCACACGCACACGGTTGCTGGCGTCGCAATCTCTTCGATGGAGGAAGGCATTCTTCCGCTAAATCAGTGGGCCCTCCAGTTTCACAACCGTTGCGCTTTCCACGACTACGAGGGCATCGCGCTAGATCTGGGCGAACGCGAGCGCCTGGTCAACGATCTTGGCGAACACAAGGTCATGATCCTGCGCAACCACGGCCTGCTGACATGCGGCAGAACTGTTGGCGAAGCCTTCGGCCTGATGTTCAACATGGAACGGGCTTGCCGGGCACAGCTGGCGATAATGTCGTCAGGCGGCACTTTGCGGAAGATCGACCCAGAGCTGGCCGAAAAAACTGCGCAACAGTACGAAAACTGGGACAAGCAGCATTCGGGCAACAAACCGGACCCGCAGTGGGATGCCTTCCTGCGCCTCGCCATAAAGAACTACCCGGACCTGGAGAACTGACAACCAGGACCAATCCGGGCTTCAGAACCTTCCATAGATCCAGCATCCGGCGCGAACAGAGACCAAAGTCCGCCGCGCCAAACAAACCGAGGGGAACTCACATGCTGAAGAAACTATCCTTGCTTGCCGCCACATTCATTGTGGCGACCGGGACCGCGTTGGCTGATCCGGTATCTGGCGGACGGGCCAACGCCGTCATTCAGCCCGAACCGCCGAGCCTTATGCTGGGCCTCGTTCAAAACGGCCCGACCCAGATGGTTGCCGGCAATGTCTATGAAAGCCTGCTGCGTTATGGCCCCGACCTTGAGCCGCTTCCCCAGCTGGCGAAGTCGTGGGAGATCTCCGAAGACGGCCTGACCTACACGTTTCACCTCTATGACAACGTGAAATGGCATGACGGCGAGCCGTTCTCTGCAGAAGACGTGGTCTTCTCCGCCGATGTATTTCTGCGCGAAACTCACCCGCGTCTGCGCCAATCCTTGAAATATGTGGAATCGATCACGGCACCGGATGCGAACACCGTCGTGTTCAAACTCAACGAGCCATTCGGACCCTTCATCGGGATCTTCGAAGTCGGCACCATGCCGATGATCCCGAAGCACATTTATGAAGGCACGGACTACAAGGCGAACCCGGCCAACAACACGCCGATCGGAACCGGACCCTTCAAGTTCACCGAATGGACCAAGGGTTCTCACATTCTTCTGACCAAGAATGAAGACTATTACATCGACGGCCTGCCCTATCTCGACGAGATCTACTGGCACATCATTCCCGATGCCGCCTCTCGTTCGGTAGCCTTCGAAACAGGTGTCGTGGACATCCTGCCAGGTGGCTCGGTAGAGAACTTCGATGTGCCGCGTCTGACCGCCATGGAAAACACCTGCGTCACTGACAAGGGCTGGGAATTCATTGGGCCGCTGTCCTGGATGTGGCTGAACAACCGCGAAGGGCCGACGGCAGACAAGCGGTTCCGCCAGGCGGTTATGTACGCCATGGACCGCGAGTTCGCCAAGGACGCTCTGTGGAACGGTCTCGGAAAAGTGGCCCAAAGCCCGGTTTCCTCCTCCACGCGTTTCTTCTCCGATGACGTGAGCCAATACCCCTATGATCCGGACAAGGCACGCGCGCTTCTGGAAGAGATGGGCTACGACGGAACACCCGTTCGCCTCCTGCCTCTGCCCTACGGTGAAACCTGGCAACGCTGGGCCGAAGCCATCAAACAGAACCTCGAAGAGGTTGGCGTCAAGGTAGAGATCGTCGCGACGGATGTCGCCGGCTGGAACCAGAAGATCAGCGACTGGGATTACGACCTCGCCTTCACCTACCTCTACCAGTATGGCGACCCGGCTCTCGGCGTAGCTCGAACCTACGTGTCCTCCAACATTGCCAAGGGATCTCCCTGGAACAATGTAGAAGGCTACGAGAACGCGAAGGTCGATGAACTGTTTGCCAAGGCAGCAACCGCTGTCTCAAAGGAAGAGCGTCAGGCGCTTTACACGCAAGTTCAGCAGATTCTGACCGACGATGTGCCGGTGGCATGGCTCTTGGAGCTTGGCTTCCCGACCATTTACCGCTGTAACGTCAAAGACCTTGTGACCACCGCAATCGGTGTCAACGACGGCTTCCGCGACGCCTACATCGAGAAGTAGGAACAAAAGGCACTCCCCCGCTCCGCGCAGGTTCGTCAGGACCAGCGCGGAGCAACCTTTTGAACCTGAAGACCGGAACAACCGGCAGGACAAGGCCTATGCTCCGCTTTATCGCCATGCGCCTGGTCAAGGCCGCGATCATCCTGATCGCAATCGTGACCTTGAATTTCTTTTTGATCCACGCCGCTCCCGGAGACCCTGCTGCGGTCATGGCTGGTGAAGCTGGCGCTGCGGACGACATTTTTCTGGAACAGCTGAGGGAGCAGTTCGGCCTCGACAAGCCACTGCTGACCCAGCTTGGTCTCTATCTTGGCGGAATTATTCAGCTTGATCTGGGCTTTTCCTACCGCCAGCAGATGCCGGTGGCAGATCTGATCTTCGACAGGTTGCCTGCGACGCTCCTGCTCACGATGACCGCCTTTGTGATTTCCCTTGTCCTCGGCACGCTCGCCGGAGTTCTGGCATCGGCGCGGGTCGGTAAATGGTCCGACACGTTGATTTCAACCGTGGCCCTGCTGTTCTACGCAACGCCCCTTTATTGGGCGGCGCTGATGGCCGTCCTAATCTTCTCGGTCCAGCTGAACTGGCTTCCCGGCTTTGGCTACGAAACTGTCGGCGGCAACTACGAAGGTCTGGACCGGGTCATCGACATCGCAAAGCATCTGATCTTGCCCGCGACCACGCTGGGTTTGTTCTTCATGGCCGTCTATATGCGTATGACCCGCGCATCAATGCTCGAGGTCAGCACACTCGATTTCGTCAAGACCGCCCGCGCCAAGGGCCTGAAGCCCGGTATCATCCAACGGCGCCACGTCTTCCGAAATGCACTGCTGCCGGTGGTCACGCTCGCCGGCTTGCAAGCTGGACAACTGGTTGGCGGCGCGGTTCTCACAGAGACAGTGTTCGCCTGGCCCGGCATCGGCCGGCTGATGTTCGAAGCCCTCGCGCAGCGCGACTACAACGTGCTCCTTGGTGTTTTCTTCGTCTCCGCCGCCATGGTGCTGCTGTTCAACCTCATAACCGATATCCTCTACCGGGTCGTTGACCCTCGGATCAGGGCCTCGTGATGACCGATTTCTGGAAACGCTATCAACGCAATCGTGGCGCGGTCATCGGCCTGATCATTCTCCTTGCCGTGGTCCTGGTTGCCGTGCTCGCCCCCGTGCTGTTCCCCCAGTCTCCCTGGAAGATGGTGCAACGTCCCTTCCTGCCGCCCTTTGCCATGGAACGCTTCCCCCTTGGTACGGACACCCTCGGGCGCAACGTACTGGCCGGGCTCGCGCATGGGGCTCAGGTATCCCTGCTTGTCGGGTTGATCTCCACCCTCGTCTCGCTGGTCATTGGCATTCCGATCGGCGCCTTGGCCGGATATTTCGGCGGCTGGGTCGATGACGCATTGATGCGCTTCACCGAGTTCTTCCAGACCGTCCCCAATTTCGCTCTGGCCATCGTGCTCGTGGCAATCTTCGAACCCAGCGTTCAGTCGATCGTGGGCGCAATCGCGATCGTCAGCTGGCCGCCGGTTGCCCGACTTGTGCGTGGTGAAGTCCTGTCGCTCAGATCGCGCGAATATGTCGAGGCAGCCATCCTGTCGGGACAGACCAACGCGACCATCATCTGGCGTCAGATCCTGCCCAACACCCTGTCTCCGATCATCGTCCTTGCCTCGCTGATGGTTGCAACGGCGATCCTTCTGGAATCTTCCCTTTCCTTCCTCGGGCTTGGCGACCCCAACCTCATGTCCTGGGGATACATGATCGGAGCCGCCAGAACCGTGATCCGACAGGCATGGTGGTTGTCGTTCTTCCCGGGTCTTGCGATCGTCCTGACCGTGCTCGCCCTGAATCTCATCGGGGAAGGCCTCAACGATGCCCTGAACCCACGTCTTTCGCGAAAGGGCAAGTGATGACCAGCACGCCAAGCGAACCGGTCCTGTGCATTGAAGATCTGCAGATCGCCCTTCCAGAGGGCGCTGATCGTGCCTTTGCCGTAGACGATGTCTCCTATGAGCTCAACGCGGGTGAAATCCTTTGCATTGTTGGCGAAAGCGGGTCCGGAAAATCCATGTCCGCCAACGCGATGATGGGCCTGCTTCCGGACCAAGTGCGCCCTACCGCTGGTCACATCTTCTTCGGCGGCCAGGACCTCCTGACCTTGAGCGAGGCGGAATTGCGGGACCTGCGCGGGCGCCGGATCGCAATGATCTTCCAGGAACCCATGTCTGCGCTAAATCCGCTGATGCGCATCGAGGACCAGATCTCCGAGGTTTTTGAAGCCCATAACCTCCTGACACCGAAAGAACGCCGCGCGCGCACGCTGGAGCTTCTCAACGAGGTTCAAATCCCGGATCCTGAAAAGGCCATGCAGACATATCCGTTTCAACTGTCCGGTGGTCAGCGCCAGCGGGTGATGATCGCGATGGCACTCGCCCTGGAGCCGGATGTCCTCATCGCCGATGAGCCGACCACCGCGCTTGACGTCACCACCCAGGCCCAAATCCTCGAACTGATCCACGATCTGCGTGACCGCCATGGCATGGCGGTGATGTTCATCACCCATGACTTCGGCGTGGTCGCCGAAATCGCTGACAGGGTTGCCGTGATGCAATTCGGCAAGATCGTCGAAAAGGGAACCGCTGAGGAAGTTCTGGACAACCCACAGCATGACTATACGCGCAAGCTGATTGCGGCGATTCCCAAGCTCCTTGCTGAAAAACAGGATGTGATCACGAGCCCGACACCGATCCTGGAAGTCATCGGTCTTTGCAAGACTTATCGCTCAGGAGGAGGCCTTTTCGGTGGACCCGAACGCGTGGTCAAGGCCGTCAACATGATCAACCTCGAGCTGGCCGAAGGTGAAACACTGGGGATCGTCGGCGAAAGCGGGTCCGGCAAATCCAGTATCGGAAGGTGCCTGGTCCGCTTGATGGAAGCCGACGCAGGTTCCGTTTTCCTCGCGGGCAAGGACATGGCACATCTGAAGGGCGAGGATCTGAGATCCGCTCGCAAGTCGATCCAGATGATTTTCCAGGATCCGTTCGCCTCGCTCAATCCACGCGCCAGGATCGGCAGGATCATTGCCGAAGGCCCGATCGCACATGGTGTCGCCGCATCAGAGGCCTTCGCAAAGGCGGCTGAGCTCCTCGAACTTGTCGGCCTCGACAAATCCGCTCTCGATCGTTACCCGCATGAGTTTTCCGGCGGTCAGCGGCAAAGGGTCGGCATTGCCCGCGCGCTCGCTCTTGAGCCACGCGTGATCATCGCCGACGAGGCGGTTTCAGCCCTGGACGTCTCCATTCAGGCCCAGGTTCTGGATCTTCTTGCCGATTTGAAAGTGCGCCTGAATCTTGCGCTTGTGTTCATTACCCATGACCTCAGGGTCGCCGCCCAGATATGCGACAGGATCGCCGTCATGCAAAAAGGTGAAGTAGTTGAGATCGGCACGGCACACGATATCTTCAACGCACCGCAAAGCGCCTATACCCAATCCTTGATCGAGGCGATACCCGGCCGGGAAAAGGAACTCGCCGCTGCATCCTGACCCAAGCCACCCTGACTGATCGCGACACACTGGACGCCTCTCCTTCTCGATCATGTTCACTTTGAGAAAGTCACTTCCTTGGACGCCGAACTGACACAATCGATCCTTGATGCTGTTGAAGCCGGTTTTGAAGATCAAGTTGCATTTACCGAGGATCTCATCCGCTTCCCGTCACTGCGCGGCCAGGAGCAGGACGCCCAGCGCTTTCTGGGCAAGGCCCTCGCCGAACGCGGCTATGACGTGGAAACCTTTGCAATTGACCTGGACAAGATCCATGACCACCCGGGGTTTTCCCCGGTCACCGTAGACTACAGTGAGGCCCTGAATGTGGTCGCCACTCATCTGCCGCACGCGAGCACTGGTAAATCCCTGATCCTCAATGGCCACGTTGACGTTGTGCCTGAAGGCCCCCACGACATGTGGAAGGTCACTCCCCCTTATCAGCCAAGGCGCGATGGCGACTGGCTCTATGGTCGCGGCAGCGCAGACATGAAGGCAGGTCTTGCTGCCAATATCTTCGCGCTCGATGCTTTACGCCGCCTGGGTTTGCAGCCAGCCGCCAAGGTTCACATCCAAAGCGTCGTGGAAGAAGAATGTACCGGTAATGGCGCACTTTCATGCCTTGTCGAAGGATACACGGCTGACGCTGCCATTATTCCCGAACCCGAAGACGAAAAGCTGGTCCGGGCCAACACGGGTGTGCTCTGGTTCGAAGTCGAGGTTTCTGGCCATCCGGTCCATGTGCGAGAAGCCGGTACGGGCGCAAATGCGATCGAAGCCAGCTTCCGCGTGATCGAAAGCCTGAAGCGCCTGTGCGAAGACTGGAACGGCGAGAAGGCCAACTACCCCTACTTTGAAACCGAAGATCACCCGATCAACTTCAACGTTGGCAAGATTGAAGGCGGCGATTGGGCGTCAACCGTTGCCGCATGGTGCAAGCTCCATTGCCGCATTGCCATCTACCCCGGCGATGATCCCAGGGATCGGGCCAGACAGATCGAAGACCACATTACCAGTGATCTTGTCGGCGACAGTTTCCTCGGCAACCGCCCGCCCAAGATCACCTGGAACGGGTTCTTCGCCCGCGGCTATGTGCTTGAGGAAAACACCGAAGCCGAACAAACACTTGCTGCTGCCCATCGACAGGCGACAGACAAGAAGCTGACATCCTTCGTGACTCCGAGCTATCTGGACGCCCGCGTCTTCGTGATCTATGGCGACATGCCCTGCCTGGTTTATGGACCAATCTCACAGGACATTCATGGCTTTGATGAACGTGTCAGTCTTTCGTCCATAAAACGGGTTACCGGAACAATTGCCCTCTTCATCGCGGAGTGGTGTGGACTCGAGAAAATTATGTCGAACAAGGAAGCAAAGTGACCAACAGCGAAGTCATAGAAGGCGTCTACCTCAGCTCAAAGCTCGATCTGGAAGACTTGTTCGCGGACGCTTTCCGGCCCTACGCCGACAAAGTCCGGATCCGCTCGCCGCAGGACGTTGAAGACCCAGACCGCATCCGGTTTTCGGTCGCATGGTCTCCCGAAAGAGATGCATTTACCCCCTATCCCAACCTTCGACTGGTCTCGTCCATCGCTGCAGGTGTCGACAGCCTGATCAACTGCCCCAGCTTGCCCGCTTCAGCCCATCTGACGAGGATCCGGGATGATGTCCAGGCCGACATGATGGCAGGCTTCGCGGCCTGGCAGGTGGTCTGGCATCACCGAAACATGGGCCACTATATTCAAAAGCAGTCTGTTTCGACCTGGGATCAGCAAGACCTGAGCCTTACCCCCAAGGACTACACCGTTGGCGTGCTTGGTTACGGTTTGATGGGCAAGGCGATTGCCGAGGCTGTCGCAGCCCTCGGTTTTCCTGTTGTGGCAGCAGTGCGCAAACACCCCTGCGAAGCACCGGCCGCTGGCATATCCTTTGAGAGAGGGGGCTCTTCCGTTGAAAGGGTCGCCGCCAAATCACAAGCCTTGATCAATGTTCTTCCTCTCACGCCACAGACGGAGAACATTCTCAATGAAGACCTGTTCAATCAGATGCCAACCGGAGCGCGCCTGATCCAACTGGGGCGCGGTCAGCACCTCGTTGACGAGGATCTTGACCGGGCTTTGGCCTCTGGCCAGCTCGGAGGCGCATCTCTGGATGTATTCAGAACCGAGCCACTTCCCGGCGATCATCGCTGGTGGCGCAACGACAAGATCCTGATCACGCCTCACCAAGCGAGTGACAGTTCCGCAGCAATCGTGGCGAAACAGGTCACAGAGGCTGCGATCGCCGCCGTCAACGGACATGTTCCCGAAAATACAATCGACCGTACCCAGGGCTATTGAGCCCTCTCAGGACCCTTCCATGAAAGCTATCTTCGACGAACGCCAGCTCAAGCATAATCCGGAACGCTATTTCAGACGGGGAGCCTATATTCCCCATCCTGAGCAGCCGGAACGCGCTATCCTGATCCGCGACATGCTTCTCAAAAACGGCTTTGCGATCGAGAAGCCCGAGGACTATGGCGTTGACCCGATCAAGGCTGTCCACGAACACGGCTATGTGGACTTCTGGAAAGATGCCTTCGCCCGCTGGCAAGCGGAGGCAGGCGATGCGGAAGCCATTCCGACCTATCACCCGGGTCGGCGCGCGGGCCGAATGTCCTCCTCTATCTATGGTCAGCTTGGTTGGTACGCGACGGACACATCCGTGCCGTTGACCAAAAATACCTATGAAGCGATCTATTGGTCTGCCCAAACAGCCGTAGAGACCGCCACCCGCGTCGCTGCAGGTGAACAAATGGTCTATGGCCTGTGCCGGCCACCAGGTCATCACGCCCTGTCAAACGGCGCCAACGGCTTTTGTATCTTCAACAATGCGGCCATCGCAGCCCAGGTACTGCGCGGAACATTCTCGAAAGTCGCGGTCTTTGACATTGATACCCATACAGGCAACGGCACCATGGACATCTTCTATGACCGCGGTGACGTCTTCATGTGCTCGCTTCACGTCGATCCCGACAGCTACCCAACCTACTACCTGGGCTACGAAGACGAACGTGGTGAAGGCAATGGCGACGGTGCGACCCTGAACCTGACACTTCAATCCGGCGCAAGGGAAGACGCAATCCTGTCACGCTTCCGCGAAGGTGTCAGAGCCATCCAGGCCTTTGGCGCCGAGGCAATCGTCATCTCGCTCGGCTTTGATATGGCGGAAGACGATCCACTCTCGGAAGTCGGCATGACCGGCGCGGGTTTTGCCACGATGGCGCGTGAAATCGTCCAGATGGGACTGCCGACAGCTCTCATTCAGGAAGGAGGCTACCTCGGGCCATCCCTGTCGAACAATGCAGAAGCCTACCTGACCGCCAGCCGTGACGAATTGGTCAAACCAGAACGCGCCTGATGGTATCGTCCTGATCGTAATGCGGAAGATGACGACCTAGGTGAGGCGCATAAGCATTCCGGCCATGAGCTGCGCACGCTCAACCAGACTGTCGATGAAAATATGTTCATCGAGCGTGTGCAGCCCGCGGCCGCGAACCCCAATGGAATCCAGGGTAGGAATCCCCATTGCGCCGGTGAAGTTGCCGTCTGACCCGCCGCCTGCACTGCCGTGCGTCAAGTCGAAGCCAATCTCGCTGGCGACATCACGCGCCAGAGCATACATCGCCAAGGTTTCTGATGACGGTTCCCAAACCGGCCGGGTAACGCTCTGTGTAACCTCGAAAACGACCCCGCCTTCTTCTTCGCTCAGCGCAAGCATCCGTTCGACACCGTCGTCAAGGTCCGCCTGACGCTTGGCCATGCTCAGAACCTCCGCCTCGCACAGGGACGAAACGCAATTGACCCATTGACCACCTTTGACGACGCCAACGCTGAATGTGCAGTCCGGAGTGGTCAGAGCCTCGATCTGAAGAATTTTCAGCGCCATGGCGGCGATCGCCGAGCGCCCGTCCTCAAGCGCCCAGCTGGCATGGCTCGGCTTGCCTTTGGCTTTTAGATGAAAGCGTGCGATTGCATAGCGCCCGGTGACAGCACCGCCATCGGCGCTCGCTGGCTCCGGCACCAGAACATATTTGTTCTTCCGTGCCTCCATCTCGATCAGCTCACGCGTGGACGGTGTCCCGACTTCCTCATCCGGAGTGAACAGGACCGTCACCGGCAGAGGCGTTTCATGCCCCACAAGCGCCAATTTCCGAATGGCATCGATCGCGAGGTAGTTTCCCGCCTTCATGTCCATCACGCCCGGCCCGTAGCACTTGTTGCCATCGATCCGCCACGGCAAGACATCAAGGGTTCCAACGGGATGCACCGTATCAAGGTGGCCGGATATCAGGATCCCAGGTTCACCAGCCGATTTGTGAGGGAAAGTCGCCCGGACTGAACCGCCAAAGCCCATGCGTCCCGGAATGCGCTCGATGGTCGCGCCGGCCGCGACAAGCTCGTAGGTCGCAAGATCCATCATGCGGTCGACAGCGTCTGCGTCATAGGTGGGGCTTTCGCACTCCACCCAGGGCTTCAAGCCCGCAAGAATCTGACCTTCATCGAATCCCAGCTCGGCGAGAACCATTGAAACCTCTTTTTGACCACGAAATGCGGAGAAGCCCGCGAGAAGATGGAGTGAGACGCACTGGACGTTGCGCGCAGCGCCTCTACCATGATCATGACACAGGCCGAGAGCCGCTTCAAACAGCCAGGTCCGCGAACCGTCGCATTCAACGCATCTGGGTGGCCAACGACAGCTCGAAGGCTGCTCAGCTCACCAACGCCTCGGACCCTCCTAGCTGAAACGCTCCGCCGAACCTGATGATGGCCCGGCGGAGTTTGCTGAGGACATTACCACTGATTGTATGGCAGGAACTTTCCGCACATGGTGACCTTGACCCTGTCGCCCTTGGGGTTTTCTTCCCGCTCGATCTTCAGGTCAAAATCAATCGCACTCATGATGCCGTCGCCAAACTCCTCGTGGATCAGCTCCTTGATGCTGTCACCATAGACATAGGTGATTTCAAAGAAGCGGTAGATCAGCGGATCCTTGGAGACAGTCTCAGCTTCCTGTGCCTTCTTGGGCGGCAGCTGCAACGCAATTTCCACGTCCTTGGTCCGATTGCCGAGCCCTAGAAACGCCGCCACTTTTGCCGCCGCCTCGGCAGGCAGTGCATTCTGGCCAAGGCATGCGGAAACGACAAAGACATCGGACATGCCGGCGGCGGCCGAAATGTCGGCCCAGCTCGCCTGCCTTGCGAATTTCGCTGCCATGACCAGCTCGGTCATTTCCAGCTTCGTCATCAAAGGTACCAATGTGACATCGGCGGACGGCATGGTCGTTACGGTACTCATATGTGCTCTCCAGGTTGGGTGTGGTTGTGCGTTTTAAAGTCATGCGGCCTCTGCGCTTGACGGCTGCGCCAGCGTCTTGCGCGCTATCATGTGCGCCCGAGGTGCGTTGATTGCATCGACAGCCAGAAGTCGATCACCGGAAAAGTAACTCAGGGAAAAGCTGCCGCTATCGAGATCGCCCTCGAGCTGGGTGCGGTCATAGCCTTCGGACAGGCCTGCGATCTGCAACTTGCTGTCATATTGATCGGACCAAAACCAAGGCACTGGATCATAGGCGACGACTTCGCCCAAGATAGCGCTGGCCGCTGCCTTGGCCTGATCGATCGCGTTTTGAACGCTTTCGAGACGAATTCGTCTACCGTAGCGCCTCGAGGGAAAGAAACAGCAGTCGCCAGCAGAAAAGATATTTGGAGCCGAGGTTCTGCAAGCATCATCAACGATGATGCCAGCGGCGACATCCAGTCCTGATGCTTCGGCCAACTCGGTTACGGGGACAGCGCCAACAGCAACAAGAACGAGATCGGCTTTCAACTCGGCGCCATTCGAAAGCAAGACAGCATTGACTGAAGCGCCGCGGCCTCTAAGCGCCTGGACACCAACTCCGAAGTTCAGCCCAACGTTGTTCGTCGTATGAAGTCTCTGAAAATATTCGGATATCTCAGGTGCGACCGAGCGCTTAAGTACTCTCGACTGAGCTTCAACCACCTGCACGGACTTTCCCATACCTGCGGCGACAGCTGCGAACTCCATGCCAACATAGCCAGCGCCAATGATGACGATATGTTCGGCAGTGTTCAGCGCACCGCGGAGCGGGGCAACATCGTCCATGCTGCGGAGTGTAAAAACGCCGTCAAGGTCTGCTCCTGGTAGCCGTATCTGGCATGCCCGGGTTCCTGTAGCGAGAAGCAGCTTGGAATAGGCAAGCTCATCGCCGTTTTCCAGGGAGATTTTCCGGGCGTCAACATCCAGCTCGCTGACTTTCGCTCCCATCTGGAAATCTATTGCCTGTGCCTCAAAATAAGCATCTGGTCGCAGATATAGCTGCTCTTCGGCCATATCTCCTTTGAGATAGGCTTTTGACAAGGGCGGGCGCTGATAGGGAAGCCAATGCTCGTCACCGTAAAGCACAAGGTCCCCGTCATAGCCCTTGGAACGCAGTGTCTCGGCGGCTTTCATGCCGGACTGCCCGGCCCCAACGATCACAATCGGCGCATTCATCTTTGAATTCCTGTTTGATATCTGAGCACCGGCGACAGGCTGCCACCGCCGGCGCAGTCTGCTCTTAGAACGGCAGACCTTCTTCGATCGGGAGCGCGGGATCCCGGGACCATTCATTCCAGGAGCCGAAGTAGATCTTGACGTCTTTCACGCCAGCTTCCTTCAGCGCCAGATAGGTGTTCGATGCGCGGGCGCCTTTGAAGCAATAGAGTGCGACGGGCGTCTCCGGCGTGATGCCAACCGTGGCGCATTCAGCAAGCACCTCTTCCTTGGACTTGATCATCGGCCCGGACGCCGTCGGTTTCATCATCCGGTACCATTCGATCCATTTGGCACCTGGAATGCGACCCTTGCGCGGGCAGAAATCCTTGCCATAGGGCGAAGAGCTTTCTGCGATCCACTCGTCAATGTCGCGAACGTCCAGCTTGACGACTTCTTCGCTGTCGACTGCGCTAATCATGTCGCTGACATTCATCATCAAGTCAGCGCCAGCATCAGAAACCGGAAAGGCCTTTGGCTCCGGAGCGACAGCGTCGGTTGATGCTGTAAGGCCAGCCGCGGTCCAGGCTTCATAGCCACCATGCAAAACCTTGATCTTCGGATAGCCGAGATACTGCAGCAGGAAATACCCCCGGCAGGACTGTCCAAAGCCTGACGCCATGGATTGTTCATAGATCACCGCGGTCTCTGCACCCGACAAACCGACAGAGCCGAACTCTTCGGCGAACTTGCCACGCAATTCGGCAATGCCTTCGGGTGAAGACGTCGCCAGATAGGTGAAGATGTCATGCAGGTTGACGGCACCGGGGATATGACCGGCGGCATAGGCCTCTGGTGCCCGCGTGTCGATCACGACACAGGGTTCACTGGCGCACAGGCTTTCAAGGCCTTCGGGAGAAATCAAAGTACCATCGGTCATTGTCACTACTCCTTCTTCAAAAACAAATCGGTGAGATCAGGCGGCCCCGAGATCGGACAGCATTTTTCTGAGTTGCTTGGTGGCAGGCGTCACGATGGCGACGAAATAGGCCTCGCGCAGCCGGCGCTGAGCAGCACCGCGGCGGACATAGCCGCGCGCTCCGCAATGGAGCATCGCGTTGTGCGCAGCAGCAACGGAGGCATCGCCGGCGGCAAGCCGCGCCTTGATGACGCGAATGAAATACTCTTTCGATGGGTCGAAGGGTGTGCGAGCAAGTTCAAAGACCTCGCGCTCCATGGCGTCCAGCTGAGCCCTGAAGTCTTCCGGCTGATCTGGAAGATGACAATTGACGTGGGATAGCGTCTGACCGGCTTGTTCCATCAGATCGATGCATGACCGGATCATGCCGAACGCCATGCCTGCCTGAAGCAGGATGAAACCGGCACGAATGCGTGGAATATACTCGTCGATCGGATCGGCAAGCACGCTTTCAGCCGGAATGAACGCCTTGCGCAGCTGGATTGCGAAGGTCCTGGTGCCGTCCAGTGCGACGAAGTCATCGTTTTCCGAGATCTTCACGCCCTCGGCTGAACAATCGGCAACGGCCATGACCTTGCGATCCTCCTCGCCGGGAAGTGCAAAGACGATGCCGAAATGATGATCTTCACCAAGGTTCGAGACCCAGGGCAAAGTGCCCGTGACTTCAAACCCGCCATCAACTCTTACACCCTTGAGGCGAAGCTTCTCGATGCCGAAGAGCGATTTCATCGGGTTGGACAGACCCGTGCCGCCAAGAACCTCACCGCTGGCCACCTTGGGACCGAGGTTTTTCTTGAGCGCGTGATTGCCGGAGTTGGCGATGTACCAGGCGAGCGCATCCTGACACCAGACGCAAAAAGCAGTTGAGAGGCACTCTTCGCCCACGATTGACATGGCGCGGATTGCGGTCTCCAGATCGAAGGCGTCCGGAGAAAGCGACGATGCGGACGTCATTGGCGCATGCTGCCCATAGGCCCCTGCTTCGCCAAGCGCGCGCATTACGTTTTCCGGATAGACACCCTTGAGATCGATATCGTGAACGAGCGGCGCGAGGTCGGTCTTCGCGATCTGCGTCACATTCGCCAAGATGCTTTCGATCCTGTTCGGCGAGACCACATCGTCGACCGTTTTAAGCTGTATCTGTGCGTTCATCTTCACACCTCCTCGTTGCCCTGATCCGGGTTTGATTTCGGGAAGGTCCGCCCGGCTCTGAACAGGCCGGGCGGACCGTTTGATCAAGCGGAGGCCGCAACCATGGTCACGGGCCGCGAGAAGGTGTTGAACACCGGTGACCACTGACACACGTGGGCGACCAGCTCGTCGATGGTCTCCTGGGGCGCGTCGGCGTCCATGTGAACATTGATCCTCACATCCGTGAAACCGACCGGCTTCTCGCTGACATCGCCGGTTCCCCAGACCGCGGTGATGTTGAGATCACCTTCGAGCTCAACCTCGAGCGAATTGATCGTGATGCCCCGGTGAACGGCATTGGCGTGCAGGCCGACGGCAATGCAGGAGCCCAGAGCTGCCAGAGACGCTTCCGAAGGGTTCGGCGCAGTGTCGTCACCCAGAAGACCCGGCGGCTCGTCGACGATGTAGGGCTCTAGATCGCGGATATAGTTGGCATGGCGAAAACGACCTTCGGCAACTGTCTTGCACTTCAGTGTCTTGACCGCTTTCGGGTCTTTCTTGCCGTTCTCGATCAGGGCATCGAGACCACCCTTGTCGATCGGCGCCAAACACCCGGTCAGGGCTGTTGCGGGTTCGGACATCTATTTCTCCTTCTTGGTTTCCTTGGGCAAAATGAAATCAGGATGATCGCAGCCAGCTGAGTTTTGCGATGGCCAGCTGCAACAGGGAATCGAGGCTGAAACCGATCACCCCGATGATCACGACGGTGGCCGCGAGCCGGTCGTATTCGAGCGTGTCGCGGGCGTCATTGATGGCGTAGCCGAGGCCGGATGTGACCCCGAGGTACTCGGCTGGAACCAGGATGATCCAGGCCACGCCGAGTGCCAGACGAATACCGGACAGGATGTCCTGCGAGATCGCCGGCAGGATGATGACAAACAGCAGGTGCCAGGGACGCGCGCCAAGATTCCGCGCAACCTTGAACCAGGACGGTTCGATGCGCCTCAGCCCGGAAGCTGTTGAAAAGAGCACCGGCCAGATGGCGGCAACCGTAATCAGGAAGACAATTGCACCTTCCCATGTGGCAAAGGCCATGACCGCAATTGGCATCCACGACAGCGGTGAGATCATTCTCAAGAACTGAAACGGGACATTGGTGAGCTTGCGAAAACCCGTGATCGCCCCGACCAGAATGCCGACCGGCACCCCAATCGCAATGGCCCAGAACAAGCCGGAAGCAACCCTGATCAGGCTGGGGATCGTGATCTGAACGGCCTCTCCTGTCCTGATCATCTCAGACAGACGCGCCAAGGTCGGGACCGGTGCGAAATCGGCGAAGGCATAGAGATCATCCGACGCCTCGACCATACGGCCTCCAACCCACCAGACTGCGAGCAGCAAGGCGAGACCGGCGAGCGAATAACTCAGACTCTCCAGTACGCTCTTTGTGCCATCTGATACCAAGGGCTTGCCGCTGGTCGCGCTGGAAGCGGGTGTGAAACCCGCCTCCTGGTTCAGGGCGTGGCTCGTCTCGCTCACAGCGACAGAACCTCCTCACGGTTGAACGGATCCTCCGGATTTACTGAAGGGTCGTTCTTCCACTCAGGATATTTTTCGAGGGAAGCCTTGACGAAACTCCGGTCCACCAGATCGTCGGCAACGAACGAGGGATCGAGATCTGCCAGGAAGTTCTTGTCGCCGCCCACAACCGTCTGCTTCATCTGCTCGACCGTCAGTTTGGTGGCGGATGGATAAGGCCAAGGCTGGAAATCGATCCGGCCATTGCCCCAATCGTCGACATGCTGGACAGCACCACTTTCACGATAGGCCGGCAGGTCGTATTCGGTCATTGCGCGCTTGACCACCGGGCCTGGCGCCGGCAGGTAGCCTTCGCCGTTCTTGGAGATGATCTCGGCAACTTCCGCCTTGTTGGTCGATGCATAGATGGCACCCCGGACCACGGCGTTGACCACTTTCTGGGTCCACTCGGGCCGGGCCTTCGTTGCTTCTTCATGCATGCAGAGCACACAGCACGGATGGTTTTTCCAGATATCACCGGTAAAGCGCAGCATCCGTGCGCCGGCCTTCATCTCACCCAGGGCATTGAACGGTTCGGCGACGATGTAGGCGTCGAGCTTCCGGGCTGCGAGCGACGCCGGCATTTCCGGCGGCGCCATGACCTGAAGGTTACACTCGTTTTCCGCCAGCGGCTCTCCCGGTCCCTTGATCACCGGAGTGACGCCGGAGGCTCTCAACGCATACTGAAGCACGATGTTGTGCATCGAATACCAGAACGGCACAGCCACCTGCTTGCCGCCCAACTGGGAAAAATCGGTGATGTCGGTGTGTTTGCCAACGACAAGGCCGGACCCGTTGGTATGCGCCCAGGCCATGATCTTGATCGGGAAGTTGTTGTTGTAGCGCATCCAGATCGGGATCGGATTGAGGAAGTGCACCACATTGAACTTGTTGGACACAAAGCCCTCGATCAACGGTGACCAGCCACGGATCAACGTCGGCCGCTCAGCCTCCAGTCCCTCATCTGCAAAGAAGCCCTTCGCATGCGCCACGAGCAAGGCCGTTGCATCGGTGATGGGCAGATAGCCGATGCGCACCACTTCATCATCCTGGGCGTAGGACATCTGCGGGAGCGAAGAGAGAAGCCCCGACAGCGACGCAAACAGACCGCCCTTGGCGAACATATTCAGCATTTCGCGACGGGAATAATCACCCGCATAGGCTTCCCCGGCCCATTTCTGCATGGCCCAGTCAAATTCCTCAGTTTTCAAGCGGTCGAGATAGGTGCTGTCGGTCTTGCTCATGATCTGATGCCTTTGCGGTCTGAAACAGGGGTCAATTGGCGGCCAGTCGTTCAACTGGCGCTGATACGTTCAAGCTCTTGTCTGAAATGAAACCTTGCGCTTCGGCCATGGTCAGGCCGGCCGCAGCCTCATAGGCCGCCACAAGCTGGCGGCGCACATCAAAAAATTCCTGCATGGAGGGCAGACGGTCCCCAAGGATCGGGATCGGGATCTCGGCATCGATGTCGCCAGGATCAGCCTTCAGCACCAACGCGCGATCCGCCATCATTACAGCCTCATTGATGTCATGGGTTACAAGCACGAGCGTGATGCCCAGATCCTTGCAGATCCGGCGAATGTCTCTTTGAAGGGCATGACGGGTGAAAGCATCGAGGGCAGACAGCGGCTCATCGAGAAGCAGAACGTCGGGTTTCAAGGCCAATGATCGCGCAAGGGCAACCCGTTGCTGTTGCCCGCCGGAAAGATCCTGAACGTTGCGTTTGGCGTAGTCGCCGAGTTCCACCAGCTCCAAAACCTCGGGAATGCGGTGGCCAGCCTCCTTCATCTTGCCATTGAAACGCAAGCCAAGTCCGACGTTCTGTTCAACGCTCATCCATGGATAAAGGCTGGGCGCCTGGAACATCATGATCCGGCTCGGCGACGCCTCAGTGACAAGCGCGCCATCCACCAGGACTTTGCCGACAGACGGCACAGACAGACCGGAGAGAATGTGCAGCAGGGTGGATTTGCCGCAACCAGAGCGGCCAATCAGTGCCAGAGCCTCGCAAGGGCGGATTTCCAGATCTATCTGTCCGAGGACTTTTGCCCCGCCACCCTTGTAGGTATGGGAGACGCCGATCGTCTGAATGTGGGCACCGCCAGCCATGAACTGCTCCAAATAGAAAACATACCGTTCTGTTTCCGATAAGCAGAGTCCGTGCCAAGATGCATAAAACGTCATTACCCATTGTTAATAAAGACTTTTTAAGGAAATATCCTAATTCCCGGCAAAATCGCACTGCGCAATTTACGACCGTCCGCACTGCGAAAGCGCCTATTTCCGCGCCCGGTGTACCTGAAGTTCACCAAAAACAATGCCCTTCCAGGTTGAAATGCACGCTGACCTCCGATAGGCAAAAGAAACAGATCGGTCGGTATGCTCAAAAAGGCTTTAAAGTGTCTCTCGCCGAAAACGACGCATCAAGCGCAACTGCGACTTCGAATCCAGCATCAGGACGCGGGGCTGCCCGTGAACGGCTTCTGCTTGCCGCATCTGACCTGTTTTGCAAGCAGGGCATCAACGCAACCGGCGTCGATGCAGTCATCTCGGCAGCCGGCACCGCCAAAACGACCCTCTACAAGTCATTCGGTTCGAAGGAAGGGCTTGTAGAAGCCGTGCTGGAACGCGAGGGGGAAACCTGGCGCAAATGGTTTGTCGCAGAGGTTGATGCCCTGCCCGGTTGCCCGGCTGACAAACTCGTTCACCTCTTCGAGGTCCTGAAGAAGTGGTTTGCCGAGGAGCATTTTTACGGCTGCCCCTTCATCAACGCGGTTGCCGAACACGACAAGGATGACGACCGCATGCGTGCCATTGCGCTTCGGCACAAGACGGTCGTTCTAGACAAGATTCGCGAGTTGGCACGCGAAGCACGGCCGGAAGACGCAGAAGGTCTGACCCACGAAATGGCGCTGCTGATCGACGGCGCCATCGTCGCAGCACTGATTACCCGTGATCCGAATATTGCCGACCACGCCCGCAATGCGGCTGCAAGAATACTGAACAATTACAAATAACTATCCGACACAAAAGCGCTTACAGGTCAGCAAGGGCAAGCGCCAGCTGATTGGCGAAACGCGCTGAAGCGACCGGCAGCGTGCGACCCTTCATTTGCAGCAGGGACAGGTTTCCCGGCGCAATATCGCGGACAGACAAGGGCTTGAATGCAAGACGGTCATCACGGCCAACATTCAGTCCGATGGGAAACTGAAACCCGATGGCCTGGTCATTCTGGACGTAGTGGCGCATGAATTCGAAGGACTCGGCCTCGATTGTCGGCGCAAGCTTCTGGGACATGCGCCCAACGGCAAGGTCAAGAAGATAGCGAATGCCGATTGCAGGCGGCGGCACCACATGCGGATACGCCAGACAGTCCCTGAGCCGCAGCTCATCCTTCGCCGCCAAGGGGTGGTTACGCTCCATCACCGCATAGACTGGCTGGGTAATCGACATGATCACATCGAACTCGGCAAGATGACGCGGCTCAAACACGAGAGCAAGGTCGCTGTTGTAACTGCGCAGCTCCATCTCCGCCGCGTCTCTGTCGCGCACATTGACCGAAAAGGTGACGCCTGGGTGTTCACGCCGGTACTCGGCGATCTTGCTCGGCATGAAATAGGGTTGAATGGCCTGCGAGCAGGAAATTGAGACACGCCCCCGGCGGACGCCGGAAAGGTCGGCAACCTGCGCCCTCACCCGTTCCAGGTCCGAGGATTGCGCCCGAATGTGCTGGATCAAGAGTTCCCCGGCCGGATTAAGCCGCACGCCCCGTGGCAAACGCTCAAAGACCGGTGCCCCGAACTCAGCCTCAAAACCCTGAATCCGACGGTTCAAGGCGGAAGAGGTAATGTTCATGTCTTCTGCTGCTTTTCGAATTGAGCCCGCCTGCGCGACGGCCTGAATCAACAGCAGTGTCTGAAGGTGTTTCATTTTCAGCACCTTAACAGTAGCGCTGCAAATAATGAAGCGCAAAGCTGCAAAATTAGCAATAGAAGTACTCACTGATTGCGCGCATCGTTGCCTCAACAGATCAGAAGCAGGGCTTCCTGCATCAATATGAGGACCGACGTGATGAACGACACTTCCCGACGCAGTTTCTTAAAAGGGGCTGGTGCAACAGCTCTTGGAGCTTCTGTCTTACCGTTCCTGAAAGTGCTCCCCGCCTCTGCAGCAAGCGGCGACGTCGTCGTGGCAGTCACCGGGCAGACCATCAACAGCCTGGACATCCATCGCACTGGAACCAACCGCCCCAGCTATCAGGTCGCAGTCAATGTCTACGACCGGCTCGTCAGCTTTGGCACCAAGACTCTCGCAGACGGCAGCCTGTCTTACGACTATTCCGTGATCGAGCCGGAAGTTGCCGAGAGCTGGGAGTTTGCGGACGATGGCATGGCGATCGTGTTCAAGCTGCGCCCGGAAGGCAAGTTTCAGGACGGGTCGCCGATCACCGCAGCAGACGTGAAGTGGTCTTTTGACCGCGCCGTCAGTGTCGGCGGTTTCCCGACGGTGCAGATGAAAGCCGGCTCCCTCGAAAAGCCGGAACAGTTCGAAGCCATCGACGACCTGACCTTCAAGATCAATCTGCTGCGCAAGTCCAAGCTGACACTGCCTGATCTCGCGGTTCCGGTACCGATGATCATCAACTCAAAGGTTGCACTTGCAAATGCGACCGACGCAGACCCCTGGGCAATGGAATATCTGCACAAGACGCCAGCCGGATCCGGTGCCTTCAAGGTCGCAGCCTGGAAGCCAGGTGAGCAGCTTGTCTACGAGCGCAACGACGACTGGACCTCAGGTCCTTTGCCGGCGGTGAAGCGCGTCGTTCTGCGAGAGGTTCCAAGTCCTGCCACCCGCCGCGCCCTTCTGGAGCGTGGTGATGTGAACATGTCCTTCAACATGCCCAACAAGGACGCGAAGGAACTGTCCGATCTCGACGGCATCACCGTCGCGACCACGCCGATCGAGAACTCGATCTACTGCCTGTGTCCAAACCTGGCGTTCGAACCTTTCAAAGACAAGCGTGTCCGCCAGGCCATCGCATTCGCCGTCCCATATGATGAGGTTTTCCAGACCGCAGCCTATGGTAGAGGAGCCCCCATGTGGGGCGGCGAAAACGCCACACCGACCGACATTTCCTGGCCTCAGAAGTTCCCTTATTCGACGGATCTCGAAAAGGCCAAGGCGCTTCTGGAAGAAGCAGGCTACGGCGACGGCTTCGAAGTTCCTTTGTCGATCTCACTGAGCCAGGCTGACTGGATGGAGCCGACTGCGCTTCTCATTCAGGAAAATCTTGCCAAGATCGGCATCACTGCAACCATTGAGAAGGTGCCCGGCGCGAATTGGCGCACGGCCTCACTCGTCGAAAAGCGGTTGCCGCTTCATCTTGAAACCTTCGGCGGCTGGCTGAATTACCCATGCTACTACTTCTTCTGGGCGTATCTGGAAGGTCACCTCTTCAACTCCTCAAACTACCGCAACGAGGAAATTGAGACCCTGACCGCAGAGACCTTGCACATGTCCGTGGAAGACCCGGACTACGCCCCGAAGATCAAGCGCATGATCGAAATCGTTTGGGATGAAGTGCCTCGTATTGCCCTGTGGCAGCCTGCTCTCAACGTTGGCACCCATGACGTATCGGGCTACGAGTACTGGTTCCACCGCCAGCTCGATGTCCGCGGCCTGAAAAAGGCATAAGACATGCTGCCGGAGCGCCTTTTGACCATCGGGCTCAGGGTTGCCGAGGCCATACCTGTCATCTTTGGTGTCATCGTGGTCAGTTTCATCCTGACCCGGGCCCTGCCTGGCGACCCGGCAGTTTATTTTGCAGGCGCGGCTGCGGACGAGGCATCAATTGCCGAAGTCCGCAGCGCCCTTGGACTGGACAAGTCGCTTCCCGCACAGTTCTGGATCTATCTGACGGATCTGGCGTCCGGTGATCTGGGGCAGTCCATCTCAACCGGACAGTCCGTTGCATCAGACCTGGCAACGCGGCTTCCCGCGTCGCTCGAACTGACACTGATCTCACTCGTCCTGTCCTGTTCGATTGCCATTCCGCTGGGGGGGCTCGCGGCCACCCGCCCAGGATCGGCCGTCGATCATCTGTGCCGTGTCCTTGTCACCGCGGGCGTGTCCCTGCCCACCTTTTTCACCGGTGTGGTCCTGATCTACGTCTTCTACTATCTGCTTGGAATAGCGCCCTCACCGCTCGGCCGGCTCGATTTCATCTATATCGAACCAGATCAGGTTACCGGGTTCTATCTGGTCGACGCGGCCATCGCAGGCGACTGGGAAACCTGGACAGGTGCGCTGAAGCAGTTGGTTCTTCCCGCGATCACACTGGCGCTCTTCACGCTTGCCCCACTGGCCCGGATGACCCGCGCCGCCATGCTGAGCGCACTCTCTTCAGACTATGTCCGCACAGCGCGCGCAGCCGGCCTGACGGAAGAAAAGGTGCTGTCCACCTACGCGTTCCGCAACGCGCTCTTGCCGGTCGTGACCACGCTCGGAATGGTTTTCTCTTTCACACTTGGCGCCAACGTCCTGGTTGAAAAGGTCTTTGCCTGGCCGGGCATCGGCTCTTACGCGGTCGAGGCGCTGGTCGTCTCCGACTATGCAGCTGTGCAGGGCTTCGTTCTTGCCATGGCCTTGCTGTTCGTGGCGCTCAACCTTGTTATCGATCTCACCTACACGATGATCGACCCGCGCATCGGATTTCAGACCAAATGACCGACAGCGCCCAAAATCTCGAACCACACACACAGACGGACGGCCCGCTTGCGCACATAGCCTATGTGCTGCGGTCCAATCCGGTGACCCTGCTCGCCTTTGCGATGTTCATGGTCCTCATCGTGGCAGCGATCTTCGGTCCCTCGCTCGTTGCCTATGACCCACTCGCCTCGAATGCAGCACGTGCCCTGCAGCCACCCTCGTGGGACCATCTGTTTGGCACCGACAATCTCGGCCGGGATGTTTTCAGTCGGGTCATCGTTGCCACGCGGCTGGATCTCGCGATTTCGATCGCCGCCGTCGCCCTGTCTTTCGTAGTTGGCTCCGTGCTCGGGGCAATTGCCGGCTATTGGGGCGGCTGGCTTGATGTCGTGCTCAACCGCCTGTTTGATACGATCATGGCCTTTCCGCTGTTCGTGCTCGCAATGGGCATCGTGGCAGCTTTGGGCAACACGGTGGAAAACATCGTCTACGCCACGGCCGTCATCAACATTCCATTTTACGCCCGCCTCGTCCGGGCCGAAGTCAACATACGGCGCAATGCCGGATTTGCCCTGGCGGCAAAGCTGTCCGGTAATTCGGACCTTCGCGTTCTTGCTCTTCATATTTACCCGAACGCACTTCCGCCGATGATGGTCCAGGTTTCGCTCAACCTTGGCTGGGCGATCTTGAATGCGGCCGGTCTCAGCTTCATCGGCATGGGCGTCCGCCCGCCAACCGCCGAATGGGGGATCATGGTCGCCGAGGGCGCAAACTTCATCGTGTCCGGCGAATGGTGGCTTGCCTTCTTTCCCGGCTTTGCACTGATGTTTGCAGTTTTCACTTTCAATCTCCTGGGAGACGGGTTGCGCGACATGGTCGACCCCCGGCAACGCACATGAGCCTGCTTTCCATCGACAAGCTCAAGGTCTCCTTTCAGACCAGACGAGGTGAGGTTCAGGCCGTTCGCGGGGTATCGCTCAACGTCGACAAAGGCGAAATTCTGGGCATTGTTGGCGAGTCCGGCTCCGGCAAATCCGTCACGTCCTACGCTCTGATGCACCTGCTGGACAAGGGCGGCTCGATCACGGGCGGCACCCTTTCCTATGGCGGCCTTGATCTCAAGAACGCAAAAGAGAGCGCCATGCGCGACCTTCGTGGGCGCGAAATTTCGATGATCTTTCAAAACCCGCGCGCGGCTCTCAACCCGATCCGCAAGGTCGGTCATCAGATTGAGGAGGTCTTGCGCCGGCATGCCAAGGCAACCCGGTACACAGCCAGAGCGGAAGCCATCAAGGCGCTGGAAGCCGTCCGCATTCATGACGCCGAAGCGCGCTATCATGCCTACCCGTTTGAGCTGTCGGGCGGCATGTGCCAACGCGTCGTAATCGCCATTGCCCTTGCCTGTGACCCGAAATTGCTCATCGCGGACGAGCCGACAACAGGGCTCGACATCACCACCCAAAAAGCGGTGATGGATCTGATCAGCGAATTGATCTCAGAACGCGGCATGAGCGCAATGGTCATTACCCATGACCTGGGTCTGGCGGCTCAATACTGCGACCGGATCGTCGTCATGAAAGATGGCGAGGTCGTCGAAGAAGGCGCACCGGAGCAGCTTTTTTCCGCCCCCAGACATGCCTATACACGAAAGCTGGTGGACGCCACACCTCGTGCGGAAGCTGAAGTTCGTTCGCTCTTGCCCGCAAGCGAACGAACGCCAATGCCCCAGTTCCCCACCTCGGGCACACCGCTTCTGGAAGTTCGTGATCTTGTGAAGACCTATCAGGCCAAGTCTGGTCCGGTGCACGCGGTCAAGGGCATCTCTTTTGATGTCGAAAAGGGCCAAAGCGTAGGCCTCGTCGGGGAATCCGGCTGCGGCAAGTCGACGACGTCCTCAATGCTTGTGCGTCTGGATGACCCGACAAGTGGCATCATTCGCTTCAACGGTGAAGACCTTGCGCAGACACCGGCACAGTCCTTTGCCCGCGATCCGCGCCGCGCGTCGATCCAGATGGTTTTTCAGGATGCGACCGACAGCTTCAATCCTCGCCACACCGCGCGGCAGTCCATAAGCGAACCTCTCGCACGTCTGGCAAAGATGGACAGGTCACAACGGCGCTCACGCGTAGAAGAATTGGCAAACCTTGTCGGACTGCCCCTGCCCTTGCTGGACCGGTTTCCGCATCAGCTCTCAGGGGGACAAAAAGCGCGTGTCGGGATTGCTCGTGCGATCGCTCTCAATCCCGAATTTCTGGTGCTTGATGAGCCGACAGCCGCCCTGGATGTCTCGATCCAGGCCGTCGTTTTGAACCTCCTGGTCGATCTGCGCGCCAAACTCGGGATCAGCTATCTCTTTGTAAGCCATGACCTGCATGTCGTTCGCCTGCTGTGTGACCACGTGGTCGTAATGAAGGACGGCGAGATCATCGAGCAAGGAACCACCGCTCAGGTCATGGATACGCCGGCACACCCCTATACGAGGTCGTTGCTATCAGCAGCCCCGACGCCCCCGACTTTGACGAGACCGACCTTTTCGGCGGCCTGACAACAACAAGAAGATTTTGAGGTATTTCGATGTTTGACCTTCCCTTCACCCTCACGTCACTGCACACCGCCTATCAGGACGGGTTGCCGGCGCGCGATGTCGTTGAAGAGGTCTATCGCCGGATAGAAGAAATCGCCGACCCCGGCATCTTCATACACTTGATCGACAAGGCGGAACTCCTCGAAGAAGCCGCCGCGCTGGGTTCGTTTGATCCGGCCAGGCCGCTCTGGGGCATTCCCTTCGTGATCAAGGACAACATCGATGCCGCAGGAAAACCGACGACTGCCGGCTGTCCGGCTTACGAATTCCTGGCTGAAACGGACGCCTTTGTTGTTGCCAAGCTGAAGGCGGCCGGGGCACTTTTGATTGGCAAGACCAATCTCGATCAGTTTGCCACCGGGCTGGTTGGCGTCAGGTCCCCCTACCAGCCGCCAAAGAATGCGGTCGACCCTGCCATGGTTCCAGGCGGTTCCTCTTCTGGCTCTGCTGTCGCTGTCGGCCACGGCATAGTCAGCTTTTCGCTTGGAACAGACACCGCCGGTTCCGGCCGCGTTCCCGCGGCCCTCAACAATATCGTTGGTCTCAAGCCAACCCTTGGCGCATTGTCTGCAAGCGGCGTCGTCCCGGCGTGCCGAAGCCTCGACACCATCTCCATCTTCGCCCTGACCGTCGAAGATGCCTACGCGGCCTACCAGGCAGCAGCCGGTTTTGACGCGGCCGATGCCTATTCCCGTGCCATCGCAGCGCCTCCTCTCTCCTCTGTCCCGCCAAAACTTCGCATTGGCATCCCGGATGCTGCGTCGATCGAGTTCTTTGGTGATGAGGCCCAGGCTCAATCCTTCGCAGAAACGATTGCGCTTTTGAAAGACGACGGCGCCGAAATCATCGAAGTTGATTTCACGCCATTCTATGACGTCGCGCATATGCTCTACGAAGGCGCCTGGGTTGCCGAGCGCCACACGGTTCTTGAGGACCTGATGCGCGATACGCCGGAGGTCGTCCATCCCGTGACGCGTCAGGTCGTAGGCGCAGCGTTGAAACTGTCAGCAACAGACGCCTTTCGCGGGATTTACCGGCTGAAGGAACTGGCCCGCAAAACAGAACCCGTGATGCAATCGGTCGATCTGCTGTGCGTTCCGACCATGCCGACTTTCTATTCCGTTGCGGATCTGGAAGCTGATCCGATTGGGCCCAACTCGCGAAACGGCACCTATACCAACTTCGTCAATCTGCTCGACATGTGCGGTCTGGCGGTCCCGGTCGCACCACGCTCTGATGGCCGCCCCGGCAATGTCACACTGCTCGCCCCCGCCGGGCGTGACGGCTTCCTCGCAGCTCTTGGATCAAAGCTTGAGCAAGCTGCGCCTCACACGCTGGGTGCGACGGACTGGGCCTTGCCCAAATCGATAGATCACATGCCCGGGCCGACGACAAATGAACTCGCTCTGGCGGTCTGCGGCGCCCACATGTCGGGCATGGCACTCAATCATGAGCTCACGTCCCGCGGCGCACGCTTTCTCGAAACGACCACCACCAGCAACGCCTATTCGTTCTACGCGCTGGCGGGAGGTCCGCCAAAGCGACCTGGCCTCGTGCGCGGCAAAGACGGGTCTGGCGGAGAAATAGACCTTGAAATCTGGGCGCTCCCCCTGAGCGAGGTTGGCAGTTTTCTTGCAAGCATTCCCAGGCCACTTGGACTGGGAACAGTCGACCTGGCCGATGGTCGATCGGTTCAGGGCTTCATTTGCGAAGCCGCCGGAACCGATGGAGCCGAGAACATCACGCACCTGAAGAGCTGGCGCACCTACATCGGTACGCTTGGACAAACACAACCCGTTGCAGCAGCGGAATAGACCGCTCCGGGTCAATAGGCAGAACGGAAAACGATGAGCGAACTTGAGCTCCCAGTGATTGATTTGGCACCGGCTTTTGCCGGCACACCGGAGGGCTTGCAACAAGTTGCAAGCGAACTGGGAAAGGCCGCGCGGGAAACCGGTTTTTTCTACGTCCGCAACCACGGCGTCGAGGCTGAACTGATCGACGCGACCTTCTCAGCCGCCCACACGCTTTTCGCTCAACCCACAGATGCCAAAGCCACCTTGAGCCGGAACTTCTTCAAGACCAATCGTGGCTACGTGCCGATGAAGGGTGAAAACCTCGATCCGACGAAGCCCTCGGACCTCAAGGAAGCCTATAACATCGGCCTCGATCTGAGCGCCGACGACCCCCGCATCCTGGCCGGAGAGCCCTTTCGGGCCGTCAATCTCTGGCCTGAGCTGCCCGGTTGGAAGGACACGGTTCTAAGCTACTTCAATGCGGTCTGGGACCTTGGCCGCACTCTGCACAAGGCCATTGCCCTTGATCTTGGCATCGAGCAGACCTTCTTCGAAGACAAACTCGACGCTCCATTGGCAACGCTCCGTCTGCTGCATTATCCGCCACAGCCTGATGATGCGGATGCCGGGCAGATCGGCGCCGGTACGCACACCGACTACGGCAACATCACGATCCTGCTGCCCGATGCCGTCGGCGGCCTCGAGGTCCAGCGCCGTGACGGCGTCTGGCTGAAAGCCCCGACCATCGAGGGTGCATTCGTCTGCAACATCGGCGATTGCCTGATGCGGTGGACCAATGACATCTACGTTTCGACACCTCACCGGGTGGTCAACACGGGCGGCAAGGAGCGTTACTCCATCGCCTTTTTCCTGGACCCCAATCCGGACGCCGAGGTCGCCTGTCTGCCGACCTGTCAGAGTTCGGATAAACCGGCGAAATACCCGCCGGTCAGTGGCGCCGATTATCTGCGCATGCGCCTCGATGCCAGCTATGAACCGGTCAAGGCAGCTGCGAGCGAGGAAATCCGCTGATGAGACCAGCTGCACAAATTCTACTCACCACCGGTAAGACTGGTGGCTTTTTAGCACCTTATCGACCTTCGGGCTGCCCTCTCGCAGCTCGCAAACCGATCTCGTTCCCGAAATCGTCCGTTCGGCAGCCTTTTAGACCATCTGCTGGCGCAGATGGCGCACTTGGCATGCCGGTTGCTGATGAAAGTACGAGGTCAAGCTTGGGCAGGACGCCCGCTCCAACCCGCACTGATATGGGAGTCTGAACATGTCAAAATTCCAACTCAACCGCCGGTCGCTGCTGCAAAATTCTGCAGCCGGCATCCTTGGCCTTTCCGCCGCCGGCATCGCCAAGTCCGCCTTTGCCAGCGACCTGACTGTCGGCATTGTCTACGTCGGCCCGCGTGACGACTTTGGCTGGAACCAGGCACATGCGGTTGCCGCCGCCGCCCTGAAGGAAGTCCCGGGCGTCACCGTCGTCGAAGAAGAAAGCGTCCCCGAAACCATCGCCGTTCAAAAGTCGATGGAATCCATGATCAACCTCGACGGCGCGAATATGATTTTCGCAACCTCATTCGGCTACTACAAGCCCTTTGTTCTGGATGCAGCTGCCAAGTATCCGGATGTTGAATTCCGTCATGCCGCACCTCTCTGGACAGACGCAGACCCCAAGAACGCAGGCAGCTATTTCGGCTACCTCGATCAGGCTCACTACGTTGATGGCGTGGCCGCCGGCCTGTCGACCACGACCAACAAGCTTGGCTTCGTCGCAGCCAAGCCGATCGGAACGGTCCTTCGCAACATCAACTCGTTCCTTTTGGGCGCCCGTAAGGTCAACCCGGATGCGACCGTTCAGGTCATCTTCACGGGTGAATGGTCCATGCCTGTTCGTGAAGCAGAAGCTGCAAACGCGCTCGTCGAGGCGGGTTGCGATGTTCTCACCTGTCATGTGGATGGCCCGAAAGTCGTGATTGAGACGGCTGAGGCCCGTGGCGTCAAGTGCTGTGGCCACAACGCCTCACAGGCTCCGCTCGCCCCCAATGGCTTCATCACCGGCGCCGAGTACAAGTGGGAGACCATCTACAAGAAGTTTGCCGCAGATCTTGCCGAAGACACGGCCCTGCCAAACTTTACAGGCGGCGGCTTTGATGTCGACTTCGTTCGCAGCACGCCATATGGCGCAGGCGCCAGCGAAGCCGCCATTGCGGCAGCAGACGCAGCACGCGCCGATGTGAAAGCCGGAAAGCCGATTTTTACCGGACCGATCAACAAGCAGGATGGAACGCCGTTGCTGGCTGCTGGTGCAAGCCTCGACAACTACGAGCCATCGCTCGATCAGACCGACTTCCTGGTTGAAGGCGTCATCGGCTCAATCACCTGACGGTTCACCTGACCTGAAATCCTCCGGAGCTGGGCGTTCCACCTGCATGGTGACCCAGCTCCGGAGAGGCAGCACGCCTTTATGCAAACCGCCACAAAATTCGAAATGCCAGCAGGACTAAGAATGGCCGATACGACCGAGACATTGCCGATGACAGCGGAGAAGGATCGCCTGAGCGAAAGCCTGGAAAGGGTCCGGCGTTCCTCGGAATACGTCGTCATGCCGATCCTCGCCTTGATCGTCTCGGCAATATTGTTCTCGGTCTTCCTGTTTACCCTCGGCAAGTCTCCCGTTGACTTCTTTTCCCTGGTCTGGCGCGGCGGTTTCGGCACAAGCTTCTCCTGGCAAAACACGCTCGCACGATCGGCCCCCCTCGTGTTCACAGCACTCTGTGTGGCTATCCCCGCGCGTCTGGGGCTGGTCATCATCGGCGGCGAAGGAGCCCTTGTTCTTGGCGGCTTCGCTGCCGGCGCCATCGCGATCCCCCTGATAGGGGCCGTCCCGTCCTATGTCCTACTCACAGTCATGCTCTTTGCGGCCATGATCGCTGGCGGCGCCTGGATCGGATGCGTCGGTGCCCTGCGCCATTTCAGAGGCGTGAATGAAACCATCGCATCCTTGCTGATGTTCTATATCGCAGTCTCGATCCTGAACTTTTTCGTCGAGGGCGCGCTTCGTGACCCCTCTGACCCGAACAAGCCCTCCACGGCGCCGATTGGCGCAGAAAACATGGTTGGTCTCATTCCCGGCACCGACGTCCACTGGGGACTGCTTGTCGGCATTCTCCTCTGCGGTCTCCTCTATCTGCTGATGAACCGGACGACCTTTGGTTTCGCCGCACAGATCGCGGGCGGAAACCTGCGCGCAGCACAGGCCCAGGGGCTTCCCGTGGGCAAATTGATGGTGATTTCTTGTGCGATCGCAGGCGCCTGCGCAGGGCTTGCCGGTTTCTTCGAGGTCGCCGCTATCCACGGCAAGGCCAACGCCTCCCTGATTGCCGGTTACGGTTTCACCGGCATTCTCGTGTCTTTTCTCGCCCGGCATAACCCGCTTGTCATTGTTCCCGTCGCGATTTTCCTGGGTGGCATTGCAGCGTCAGGAGGACTTGTCCAACGGCGAATGGATTTGCCCGACGCGACCGTGCTGCTGCTTCAGGGCCTTATCTTTCTGGTGCTCCTGGTCTCCGAGACATTCTACGGGCGTCTGCCGTTCTTTCGTTCAAAAGGAGCACAGTGATGGGTGACGACACCGGGCTGATGACAGTCCTGCTGGCCATGTTTGCCGGCGCGATCCGGGTCTCCACGCCGTTTCTTTTCGTCAGTCTCGGCGAGATGCTGACCGAGAAATCGGGCCGCATCAATCTTGGCCTCGAAGGAACCCTCGTCTTTGGCGCCATGTCCGGCTACGCGATTTCATATCACACCGGGTCCCCCTGGCTTGGTGTCCTTGTGGCCGGGTTTGCAGGCTCCCTGTTTGGCGCTCTCCACGGCTACCTGTGCAAGCTGCCAAAGGTCAACGACATCGCCATCGGCATCGCGATGATGCTGTTCGGCACCGGTCTCGCCTTCTTCTTTGGCAAAGCCTACATCCAGCCTTCGGCCCCGCGTCTTCCCGCCCTGTCCCTTGGAGGCTGGAGCGATCACCCCGGCATCCGGCAGGCGCTTGAAATCAATCCGCTGTTCCTGCTGGGTGTCGGCCTTGCCGTTCTCCTGTGGTGGGCTTTGAAGAACACACGCTACGGGCTTGTCCTGCGAACCACCGGTGACAGTGCGCCAGCGGCGCTCGCCCTCGGCATCAACGTCAATCAGGTGCGCCTGCTGGCGACGACTGCAGGAGGCTTTTTGGCCGGCATCGGCGGATCGTTTCTTTCACTCTACTATCCAGGCAGCTGGACCGAGGGTCTCTCTTCCGGTCAGGGGCTCATGGCCGTCGCCATTGTGATCTTCGCGAGATGGAATCCGATCTACTGCTTCTGGGCAGCACTGCTGTTCGGGGCTGCCGGTGCCCTTGGACCGGCCCTCCAGTCGATCGGCATTTCGCGTGGCTATCACTTCTTCAACGCCGCACCCTACATCCTCACGCTTTTGATCATGATCGTCAGCACCTCGCCGAAACGGTCGCTCAAAGGCGCGCCCGGCGAACTGTCCATCACCAAATAAGGAGCCACAACATGAACGGACTTGGAGGTCTCAACAAATCGCCCAATGGCGTGGTTCTCGGTATGGTTCAGCTCCAGCTGCCGACGGTGGAAACCGAAATCGACCTGGCGAACCAGACCCAGGTCATCGTCGACATGGTGGCCAAGGCCCGACGCAATATGCCGACGATGGATCTGGTGGTCTTCCCGGAATATGCCCTCCATGGCCTGTCAATGGACATCAATCCCGACATCATGTGCCGCCTCGACGGGCCAGAAGTCGCCGCGTTCAAGAAGGCCTGTGTGGACAATGATATCTGGGGCTGCTTCTCCATCATGGAGCTGAATCCCGGCGGCATGCCCTATAACTCGGGCCTGATCATCGACAACACCGGCGAGCTGAAACTCTACTATCGCAAGATGCACCCATGGGTGCCGGTCGAACCCTGGGAACCGGGCGATCAAGGCATCCCGGTCATAGAGGGCCCCAAGGGCTCAAAGATCGCCCTGATCATCTGTCACGACGGGATGTTCCCCGAGATGGCGCGCGAATGTGCCTACAAGGGCGCGGAGATCATGATCCGCACAGCGGGCTACACTGCGCCGATCCGGGAAAGCTGGAAATTCACCAACCAGTCCAACGCCTTCTGTAACCTCATGGTCACCGCAAATGTTTGCATGTGCGGAACAGATGGTACCTTCGATTCAATGGGCGAAGGCATGATCGTCAATTTCGATGGCACAATCATCGCCCATGGCACCAGCGGCCGTCCCAACGAAATTATCACGGCCGAAGTACGCCCAGACCTGGTTCGAGAAGCGCGGATCAACTGGGGCGTGGAGAACAACATCTACCAGTTCGGCCACCGTGGCTACGTCGCCGTCAAGGGCGGGGCTCAGGATTGTCCCTATTCCTACATGACCGACCTTGCTGCCGGAACCTACAAGCTGCCCTGGGAAGACGATGTCATCCATACGGACGGAACCTCCTGCGGCTTCGAAGAGCCAACGAGACGTTTTGGCGATAACGCCCACAAAGATGCTGCGGAGTAATCCAACATGAGCCTTGCAGAAGATCAGCAGCAATGGGCCATCGAAGGCCCCGTCGCAGCGACGCCCTATCCCTGGCCATACAACGGCGACCTGAGACCGGAAAACACCGCGCTGGTGGTCATCGACATGCAGACAGATTTCTGCGGGCCTGGCGGCTACGTCGACAGCATGGGGTATGACATTTCGTTCACCCGCGCGCCGATCGAGCCGATCAGGAAGGTGATGGCGGCAATGCGCGCGGCTGGCTTTCACGTCATACACACGCGCGAGGGACACCGGCCCGATCTGGCCGACCTGCCGGACAACAAGCGCTGGCGCTCGCAGCGCATTGGGGCGGGCATCGGAGATCCTGGCCCCTGCGGCAAGATTCTGGTGCGCGGGGAACCGGGGTGGGAGATCATTCCCGAACTTGCACCAGAGTCGGGCGAACCAATCATCGACAAACCTGGCAAGGGATCCTTCTGTGCAACAGATCTCGAGCTTCTCCTGCGCACGCGCGGCATCGAAAACCTCGTCCTGACCGGGATCACGACGGACGTCTGCGTTCACACAACCATGCGCGAGGCAAACGATCGGGGCTTTGAGTGTCTGATCCTCTCCGACTGCTGCGGCGCGACCGATCCAGGCAATCACGACGCTGCTCTCAAGATGGTCACCATGCAGGGCGGCGTATTTGGCGCGGTCGCCGACAGCAACACCTTTCTTGAAGGCCTTGGCACGGTCACCGGGAAGGCAACCGCATGACCTCGCTTGCGCATCAACAGGCGACCCCTTCAAGAGCCATTGGCATCGAAACGCTTGGCATGACCAAGGTCTTTGGCAGTCTTACGGCCCTTGATGATGTCTCCATTCGGGTCGAGCCTGGATCATTTCATGCCCTTCTCGGCGAAAATGGCGCCGGCAAGTCCACCCTGGTCAAATGTGTGATGGGCTTCTATCAGCCGACCCGCGGCACGCTTCTGGTCAACGGCAAGGAGGAGATTGTCGCCAGTCCACGCGCGGCCCATTCGCTCGGCATCGGCATGGTCTACCAGCATTTCACGCTGGTTCCCTCGCTCACTGCTGCCGAGAACCTCGTCATTTCAAGAGCAGACGCCCCGCGAGTGATCGACTGGCGCAAGGAACGCCAGGCTCTTTCAGACTTTCTCGAGACCACACCCTTCCAGGTTCCGCTCGATGTTCCCGTATCCTCACTCTCGGCCGGTGAAAAACAAAAGCTGGAGATCCTGAAGCAGCTCTATCTAGATCAACGTTTTCTCATCCTAGATGAGCCGACATCCGTGCTGACACCAGATGAAGCTGATGAGGTTCTCGGCCTTGTCCGGGACATGACCAAGGCCGGTGAACTGACCGTCCTGATGATCACCCATAAGTTCCGGGAAGTGACCAGCTACGCGGACGAAGTGACAGTGCTGCGTCAGGGCAAGATGATCGGCGGCGGCAAGGTTGGCGAGATCTCGGTGGCCGACATGAGCACCATGATGATCGGAGAGACCCAAATCAGGGAGCGGGCTGCGCGAAGTCAGATAAGCGAAAAGTCGCTCAAGCTCGAACTGGCCGGCCTGTTCGCCGAAAATAACGAGGAAGCACCTGCCATTGAGGCGGTCAGTCTGAAGGTTCACAAGGGTGAGATACTTGGCATCGCCGGTGTCTCGGGCAATGGGCAGTCAGAACTCATCGAGGTCCTGTCCGGCCAGCGGATCCCGAGTGACGGCCGGATCTTCATCGACAAGCAACCCTACGAGCCAACCCGGCAGCATATGGACCAGTTCAAGGTCTTCGGCTTTTCGGAGGAACCCTTGAGAAATGCCGCCGTGCCGCGCATGAGCGTCGCGGAGAACATGGCGTTTCGCACCTTCGACAAGTCACCCATATCGCCATTTAAGGGCTGGCTCTCGCCTCCGCCCATGCGTGAGCGCGCGCGGGAATTGATCGCGGCCTATCGGGTCAAGACACCAACGCCCGACGAACCGATCGAAAACCTATCCGGCGGCAACGTCCAGCGGGCAATCCTTGCCCGTGAGCTATCAGGCACAGTCGACATTCTGATTGTCGCCAATCCCTGTTTCGGGCTCGACTTTGCCTCTGTCGCGGAAATCCGGGCCCAGATCATGGACCAGCGAAACAAGGGCGCCGCTGTCTTGCTCGTATCCGAAGACTTGGATGAGATTCTGGAACTCTCCGATACTGTTGCCGTCATGTCGGAGGGCCGTATCACCTATTCCTCGCCGATTGCCGAGACAAACCGGGCAACAGTCGGCCACGCGATGGCAGGTCAACACGCATGATTTCCGTAAAGGCAGAGCCCTTCTTCTTCGACTTCGAGCCTGGCGAGGTGGCATTGATCGTCATCGACATGCAGAGGGATTTCATCGAGCCGGGCGGGTTCGGCGAAACCCTGGGCAATGACGTCAGCCACATGCAGCGGGCGATAGCTCCGACAAAGGACCTTCTGGCTCTGTTTCGCGCCCAGTCCTGGCCGGTCATCCATACCCGCGAGTGTCACTCGCCCGATCTGAGCGATTGCCCTCCCGCCAAGCGCGATCGCGGCGCACCCAGCCTGCGCATCGGTGACCCCGGTCCGATGGGCCGTATCCTGATCAAGGGCGAACCAGGTGCGGAAATCATTGCAGATTGCGCGCCGATTGACGGAGAGATCGTGATCGACAAACCCGGCAAGGGCGCCTTCTATGCGACGGCTCTCGGCGAACGCTTGAATGAGCTTGACATCAAAAGCCTTGTCTTTGCCGGGGTCACCACTGAGGTCTGCGTTCAAAGCACCATGCGCGAGGCGAATGACCGTGGCTACAATTGTCTTCTGATCGAGGAAGCGACCGAGAGCTATTTCCCCCATTTCAAAACCGCCGCACTCGAGATGATACGCGCCCAGGGCGGCATTGTCGGTTGGACAGCGCGTCTCGGCGCGCTGCAAAACGCGGTTCAAAGCCAATTCGAAGGACAGATTGCATGAGCGAGATTTTCGACGCAAAAGCGTATGTCACTCATATGCAGGCACTGAATGAGTTGACCATCGAAAGTGACTGGCGCCCTGAGGTGGAAGCCCACATCACGGCGACAAAAAAAGCGGCGGACCTGCTTTTGTCCTTTCCGCTCGATGACACCGAAGAAGCAGCCCCGGTGTTTGTGCCATGAGCAGCTTTGACAGCATTCACGCAGATGCCACCACAATCGCAGGCTCGGTCAAGGACACAGATCTCACCGCCGCGGATGTGATCTCTTCCAGTCTTGATCGCATCAAGCAGCTAAACTCTACGCTTGGCGCCTTTACCGACGTGACCGAGACAAAGGCACTGCGCGACGCACAAGAGGTAGATCGGCAGGTCGCAGCCGGCGCCTATCTTCCTCTTGCCGGAGTGCCCTTCGCGGTCAAGAACCTGTTCGACATCGAAGGAATAACCACGTGCGCGGGCTCAAAAATCAACCGCGACAATCCACCTGCCGCTGCCGACGCATTTCTGGTTTCACGGCTGAAATCGGCGGGAGCTATCCTGACAGGCAGCTTGAACATGGGCGAGTATGCCTATGACTTTACGGGGGAAAACGTCCATGACGGAAACTGCCTAAATCCGCATGACACGAACCGCATGGCGGGCGGCTCTTCCAGCGGCTCAGGTTCGTCGGTCGCCAGCGGCATGGTGCCCATTTCGCTCGGATCAGACACTAATGGCTCCATTCGGGTCCCCTCCTCATTTTGCGGATTGTTCGGCCTGAAGCCAACCTATGGCCGCCTGTCCAGGCACGGCACCTTTCCCTTCGTGGGAAGCCTTGATCATCTGGGCCCCATAACGCGCTCCGCCCGCGATCTCGCGCTGGTCTTCGATGTCCTGCAAGGGCCGGACCCAATGGACCCCGCGCAAGCCGACAAGCCGTTTCTGGCAACGACGACAGAGCTCAAGAACGGCATCGACGGCTTGAGAATTGCCACAGCGGGAGGCTATTTCCGAAGCAATGCCGAACCCGAGGCGCTGGCCGCCCTCGATGCTGCTGCAGCAGCTGTTGGCGCAAGCCGTGAGGTCGAGATCCCTGAAGCTGCTCGTGCCCGTGCTGCAGCCTATGTGATTACCGCCAGCGAAGGTGCAAATCTCCATTTCGACCGGATCAGGTCCAGACCAGACGATTTCGACCCCGACACACGCGACCGCTTCCTGGCCGGAACGATGATCCCTGCGCTTTGGGTGCAACAGGCCCATCGCTTCCGCAGCTGGTTCCGCGCCATGATGAGCGAGATGTTCGAAAACCTCGACATCATACTGACTCCCACGACGCCTTTTGCCGCTCTGCCGTCTGGCACCAAGACAATCACTCTCGACGGTCAAGTCATTCCAGCCAGGCCCAACATTGGCCTGTTCACACAGCCATTCTCCTTCATCGGCCTGGCGCGAAGATCTGGCCCTGCGCGTGGCGCACCATCTGCAAGACATCGGCGTCGCCAAGGCGCCGGTCGCAGCACTTTGAACCAGGAAGGTGGATAGCACCATGGAAACGGCACGTTGGTCAGGACGAAACGAAAGCAAGGATGAAATCAGGAACCAGATCTGGTCCGGCCTGGTGTCGGGCGGCGTCAACGTCGGGCCTGTCGACAGTCGTATCCCGAATTTCGTCGGTGCCGACCAGGCAGCGCTGAACCTGGCTCAGCTCCCCCAGTGGAAAGCAGCACGAACCGTCAAATGCAATCCGGACCCGCCCCAGATACCTGTGCGTCTCAGGGCCCTTTATGACGGCAAGATTGTCTATGCGCCTGTCCCCGAGCTGCTGAAGCCCTACCCCTTCGTGCGCCTTGATCCTGAGGCCCTTGAGAGGGCAGGCATCCAGTTCGAGCTTGCCGCAACCTCTCAGGGCTTCGTTGAGCACGGAGAGCCTGTCGAATTTATCGACATGGAACCGCTCGATTTTGTCGTGGTCGGCTGTGTTGCCGTCAGCCGCAATGGCGGACGCACCGGCAAGGGTGGCGGTTTCGCCGATCTTGAACTCGGCATCTTTCGCGAACTCGGCAAACTCAAAGCGGACACTTTGATCACAACGACCGTGCATTCGTCCCAGGTCGTGGACGACAGCAGCCTTGTCATGATGGGCCATGACAGCGCCCTTCACGCCATCGCGACGGAGCTTGAACTCATCGAGACCCGGACACCCTACCCACAGCCAACTGGCGTCGCCTGGGACGCGGTCCAGCCGGATCAGTACCGCGACATTCCCTTTCTCGAAACGCTCAGGGGCCAGATCCAGGCCCGCAAGCAGGAGCAAACTTGATGAGCGACACAGATGCCCTTACCGGCGCTGCGCTGGAAATCAACATTCCGGAGGTCCAGGCAGAAGTCACCACCATGTTTCATGAGTATGAGACGGCGCTTGTCTCGAATGATGTCGAGACGCTGGACCGGCTATTCTTCAATGCGCCGACGACCATCCGCTATGGCGGCGGCGAGAACCTCTATGGCTATGATGAAATTGCAGCCTTTCGCTCAGGCCGCCCGAATGTGGATCTTGCCCGGACACTGGAGCGGGTCGAGATCACCACTTATGGCAGAGACTTCGCCACTGCCTCAACGCACTACATCAAGCCCAGCGCCCCCACCAAGGTCGGGCGACAAATGCAGACCTGGGTGCGCACGCCGGATGGCTGGAAGGTGGTTGCAGCCCACGTCAGCATGATCGAGCGGCCTGACTAAGATCAGCCCAGACAACTTAACCGGGTTCAAAAAGCTTGGACGGCGCCTGTTCAAAGGTCATTTTACCATCCTTGAAGCCCCACAACGGCCTTGCGATTTCGGCGACGGCCTGTCCTCCGGTCAGCGCCGGAAGAGCAACAAAGGTAGCCGCCTCACCAACCGCAATCCGGCGTGACTGATTGATCAATCTTCTGGGAATATCGGAAACCATGTCAAAACAGGCCTGAAGCTCGCTTTCCGTGCTGAGCTGTTGAACGTTGGCAAAGAGATTGGCAATCCGGGGAAGCGAGCAATCACCGTAAGGCGTGAAGGGATTCAGCACGTTGTTTGTCGCCACGGTGCAGCAGACACCATGCTCGTGAAAGATCTGTGCCGGTGCCACACCGCGTGGCACCAGATGGTCTTCACCTCGCCCCATCAGAAACAGATCCGTCGCGGGCAAAACCGTCAGCGCAACTCCCGCATCCTTGAGCAGTGAAACCACCTCCATGAGTTCTGCGTGCGGAAGCGCTGACAACTTCGTCACATGGCCGATCGCCACCCGTCCCTGCCAGCCATGCGCAATCGTCTTGCGGGCGATTTCGTCCAGATGACGCCAACTCGGGTCGAGATCGAAATCGAGATGGAAATCAAGATCCACATCATGTCTTGCTGCCATCTCGAACAGGATGGAAATCTGCGCGTTCGGATCGCTGTCAGTATAAGGGCAGCCGCCCAGAAGATCGCCTCCGCAGCCGAGTGCGTCCTCCAAAAGCTCTTGCGTTCCAGGATAGTTGGTCAAACCTTCCTGCGGAAAAACGCAAATCTGCAGATCGACCGCCCAGGCATAGTCCCTTTTCAACGCCACGACCGCATGGAAACCGGCAAGTCCAATCCCCGGGTCGATTTCCACGTGGGTGCGCATCGCATTTGTTCCCTGGACAATCGCCTTGTCCAGAACCTGCTTGCCCCTGTCATAGACGTCATCGGCGGTGAAATTTCGTTTGGCCGAACCAACCGACGCGATTGCCCCCTCGAGCGTTCCTGTTTCATTGTGACAGCGATCGAGAATACAGGCCTTGTCGAGGTGGATATGGCTCTCCACAAATCCCGCAACGAGCAGAGCGCCGTTCCCGTCTCGTTCGGTCGCTTCGGCGACCAGACCAGCCCCTATTTCCTCAATCCGGTTGCCGACGATCAGAAGGTCGACAAGCCCCTCGGTTTCCGGCGTTCTGACATTGCGGATGATCAGATCGCTCATCGCGCCGCCTCCTGCATGGAAACGTCCTCTCCGCCACCCAGATAGGCTGCCGTGAGCCTTTCATCGGAGATCAGATCGTTGGCAGGCCCTTCCAT
Organism: Roseibium sp.; assembly: GCF_039982295.1. Classification (GTDB taxonomy): domain Bacteria; phylum Pseudomonadota; class Alphaproteobacteria; order Rhizobiales; family Stappiaceae; genus Roseibium. Next base: position 72,612 of record NZ_JBDWYP010000091.1, on the reverse strand, counting down.
GACGATACGACCCTGCTCGAGAACGTAGCCATAGTCAGCCACCGAAAGCGCAAGCGAGGCCATCTGATCGACCAGCAGGATGGTGGTTCCCTCATCACGCAACTCCCCAAGGATTGCGTAAAGCTCATTGATCATCGCCGGAGCCAAGCCAAGAGACGGCTCATCCAGCAAAAGCACACTCGGGCGTGCCATGAGACCACGGGCAATGGCCATCATCTGCTGCTCGCCGCCTGAAAGAAGCCCTGCCCGACTGTGCAGCCGATCCTTCAGCCTCGGAAACCGCTCGAGCAAAGCCTCGACTTCATCGCCCGACATATCCCGCTGCCGTTTGTAAGCGCCGAGTTCGATGTTCTCGAGGACCGTCAGTTCGGGAAACACCTGCCGTCCTTCGGGAACCAGAACCAGGCCGCGTGCAACCAGGTCATGAGGAGCAAGCGCATGAACGGGCTCGTCCTTCAGGATGATGCTACCGTCTACCGGGCGGTGAAGACCCGACACTGCGGACAGGAAGGTGGATTTGCCTGCTCCGTTGGCGCCAAGAAGAGCCACCATTTCTCCCGGACGTACCTTGAGTGTCACATCCTTGAGGACTGGTGCAGCCCCATAGCCAGCGGTCAGTTTCAAGGTCGACAGAACAGGCGTTTCCACTGTTTCGAGGAGATCTTTGCGCGGCAAAGCTGGCGCGGATCCATCACCCAAATAGGCAGCGATGACGATCTCGTTCTCCTGGATTTCGGAGGGCGTGCCGAAGGCAATCGGTTTGCCCGCATCTACGGCCTGGATCCGGTCTGAAATGCCCATCACCAGCTCCATGTCATGCTCGACCAACACGACCGCCAGCCCAAGGTCCGCGATCTTGCGAAGGATGACGGCGAGCTGGTCCTTGTCGGCCCGCATCAATCCGGCGGCAGGCTCATCCAGCAACAGAATGCCCGGTTTCATGGCGAGTGCCCGTGCAATCTCGACAAGGCGGCGGTCAACGTGAGGAAGATCGCCTGCACGCTTGTCCAGATCTCCCAGATAGCCGCAATACCGCAGGAGCCCGGCCGCGAGCTCGAGATTTTCCGGGGACTCGATCTGCCCGAGAGGCTGGCCGAGCCTGCCTCTGGACAATCCGGAGATCACATTGGCAACGACGCTCATGTTCTCGAACAGTTTTGTCGTCTGATAGGTGCGTGCGATCCCGCTGCGTGCCGCCTCAAAGGCAGGCAGCCCGGCAAGTGATTTGCCGGACAAGGTGATGTCCCCATCCGTTGGCTTGTAGAAGCCACTGATCATATTGAGGATTGTCGTCTTTCCCGCCCCATTCGGCCCGATGATTGAAGTCACCGCACCGGACGGCAGGGACAGGCTGACACCGTCCACTGCGCGCACGCCGCCAAATGAAATGCCGAGCCCCTGGATCTCGAGCTTGTCCGGCTTGGGATAGCCTGCCAGCAGCGCTTCGATGTCCGTTGCCGGACTGGGTTTTATCGCGCGCGATGGCCGTGGCAAAAAGGCTGCGATCGACCCCACGAGTCCGCGCGGTGCGATCAAAAGAACGCCGACAAGCAAGCCGCCGAAAAACAACAGCCGGTACTCGGCCAGTCCCGACAGGAATTCGGGCAAAAGAACTGTCACAAGCGCGCCTGCCAATGGCCCGAGAACACTCCCTGCACCGCCAATCAGGACCGCAAAAAGAAAAAGGATTGATTGCGAAAATGGGAAATTGCTCGGCGCAATAAACATCATCAGCGGCGTGAACAGTCCGCCCGCGACACCTGCCATGGCCGCAGCAATCGCAAATGCGGTCGACTTCACCACGAAGGGTCTGTATCCGAGGGATGAAGCGGCAGTCTCCGCATCACGCATGCCCGTCATAGCCATGCCCCAGCCGCTATCGGACAAGCGGCGATACAGATAAAGCGACAGGCCTGCGAGACAGATGCTGAACAGCACAAGGTCCGTTTCAGACAGGGTGTATCCACCGATCATGGGCATCTGAAAACCCGTCAAACCGTTCTGGCCACCCGTCACCGCACGCCATTCGACCGCACCATGTTCGACGATGAATGCAAAGGCGATCGTCACCATCGCCAGAAATGGCCCGGCCATACGGACTGCGGGGATCGCAAGCAGGCAGCCGGTAATGCCGGCGGCAACTGCTGCAGCGGGCAAGGCAATCCAGAAACTGACATCATTGAGCAGCAGAACCCCGGTGGCATAAGCACCGATGGCGAAGAAGCCAACCTGTCCGAGCGACACCAGACCTGTCAGCCCGTAGAGAACATTCAGCCCAACGCAAAGTACGGTCGTCAGTGCAACCAGGCCCATGACGAATTGAATGTAGCCGCCGCTGGCGAACGTGAGCACAAGCCCGCCGACCGTCAGCGCGAGAATCAAGAGGTCCAGCCCCGTACGGGAAATGAGATATTGCATCTTGTTTTCTCAGACCTTCTTGACCGCTGGTCGCCCGAACAATCCGTCCGGCTTCCAGGTGAGCGCCAGGATCACGAGCGCAAAGACGACGATGTAGGTGGAAGACGAGCCGAGATAGGAGGTCACAAGCGCCTCCACCAGCCCGAAGAGGAAGCCCGCGAGCATCACTCCGGATGCAGAGGTCATGCCGCCCAGGATCGCGACCGCGAATGCCTTGAGTCCAAACAACGTGCCCATGTCGGAGTGAACCGATAGCAAGGGCGCAATCAGAAGCCCCGCCCCGCCTGCAAGCATCGCCGAGAGCGCAAAGGAACCAGACACCATGGCTGTCGTGTTGATGCCCATCAGCCGCGCGGCCTGAACGTTTTGAACAACCGCAAGCAGGGCACGGCCCTGCAGGGTCTTGCGAAACAGGAAATGCAGGGCAAGTGCTACGCCCACTGCGGCGATGGGAACCAGGATCTGCTGCGGATAGATCCCGGTACCGGCGAACTGCCACGTCGACTGTGTGAGGCTCGAAGCAAGCGTTCGCGGCTCGTTGCCAAAAGTGAAAAGCACCGCGTTATCAAGAAAGATGCCGCCGGCCACCGTCGCCATCAACCAGGCTTCAGAGTTCCGCTCGACAAAAGGCCGCACCAGCAGGATCTCAACAATCATGCCGAAGCCACCGCAACACAGTATCGCCAGCGGATAGGCAATCAGCCAGTTCAATCCGAGCCGTTCGATGAAAACGTAGCCAAGGACCGCGCCGAGCATGACGACGCTTCCCTGGGCAAAATTCACTGTCTGCGAAACCGAGTAGGTGATCTGAAAGCCGAGGGCAATCAAGCCATACATGCTTCCAAGTCCGATCCCGGTCACCAGGGCGGCAATCAATAAGGTCATGGGTGTTTCCTGCGCGCTTTGGCGAGCGATGAAGTCTTTAAGTCTGTGCAAAAGGGCTCCCGCCCGGCGGGCGGGCGGGAGCCGATGTCCTGGATCACTTGACAGGAATGATCTGACCTTCAACGAAATGTGCGAAGAGGTAATCTTCAGGACCGATTGCGTCCTGGTCTTCCGGCGAGAACGGATCGGTGTAGGTCTTGATCAAGCCTTCGATGTTTTCGATCTCGTACATTGCCTGCCGAATGGCTGGGCCATCAGTCGAACCGGCCTTTTCGATCGCAGCCGCGAGCAATATCATCGCGTCGTAGGAATTTGCGATACCGGTTGCCGGGGTCACATCGGCCATGGTTTTGATTTCCGGAAAAGCCTCTTGCAGTCTGGCAAACATGGCTTCCCCCTTCGCATCACCTTCGACGAACAGGTAGGTCTGGATGAAGTGCAGCTTCTCGCCGCTCTTTCCAGCCAATTCGGTGAAACGACCACCCGATGGGCCCCAATGGGACGCAAGCGGCACATCCCAGCCCATGCGATCAAGCGATTTGATCACCTGTGCCGTTGGCGCAACGTTTGCGACCACGAAGAGAGAATCCGCACCATTTTCCTTCAACCGCGTGAGCTGCGGAACGACGTCGACATCATTGGACTCGAACTTTTCGATCCCTGCCGTTTCCATGCCACGCTTCTCAAGCGCCTTGGTCAGGCCCTTTTCGTTGGACTCTCCCCAAGGGTTGTTGATGAGGATCATGCCCGGCTTCTTCACGGCGTGATTGGCCACGAGATACTCGGTGATGGCCTCATCGACATATTCATCAACGGCAGACACGCGGAAGATGTAGTTTTCTTCCGCGCCGTTCTTGGTGATGCCGGTGCCGGCAGCCCAAGGCCCCACAAAGGGAACCTTCGCCTGATTGGCAAACGGAACGATCGCGAAGGACACTGGCGTATCCAGACCTCCGATCATGGCCGCAACGCCCTCGCGCTGCACCAGCTCGCGTGCGGCGACCAGGCCTTTGCCGGGATTGCTTTCGTCATCGCGGCTAACCAGCTCGATCGGTTTGCCAAGGACACCGCCCTTTGCGTTGATTTCATCAATCGCAATGGTGAGACCTCGAGTGATCGCCTGGCCCGACTTTGCAGACTGACCGCTGAGCGCGGCGACAAGGCCGATCTTCACCGTGTCGGCTGCAAAGGCCGGCAGACTGGTGGCCACTGCCAGGCCAACAACGCCTGACATCAGGGCACGGCGGGTTACTTGGGAAAGAAATCGGGAAGTTTGCATGAATTACTCCTCTGGACGTCCGGAACGCCTGTCCGAATGCGTCGACCGAAGCAAACTCGATGCCAAGATATTTTATTATTATATTTCAATCATTTAAATGAAAGTGCATTTCAGTTCGAGGTTTGCCGACAATTTTACGATTAAATTGCATGCAAAAATTGCATGCAATTTGAGCATGCGAGTTCGGTCGCAGTTTCTATAGTCAGGGCTGATACAAGCCTCTGAAAAGGATCACCCCATGCACATCCCTTCTGAAACAGCCCCCTTGCCCGTAGAAGCACAGATCGTTCGTGATTACCTTGATGCCTCCATGAAGCCGGATCCGGAGCTCGCGGCGACCTTCGTGGCCGATGATGTGGACATTACATTTACGGGCGGGCGCAAATTTACCCATCCCTCGGGGCCCACAGGCTTCAACGCGATGCGCTACAGCTGGGTGAAAAAGAAGATGGACCGCTTTGACGTTGCCAGCGGACCTGAAGGAACGGTGGTCTACTCCGTCGGCACACTCTATGGCGAATGGCCTGACGGCACGTCTTTTGAAGGCAACCGTTACATAGACCGGTTTGAGGTTCGAAACGGCAAGATCGTGAAGATGGACGTTTGGAACGACAGCGCCGAACGGATTCTCATTCGCATGGACATCGAGGCCTGACCAGGCCTCGATGTCCATGCGCAACTAGCCGTTTTCGCGGACCCCCTTGGCGTAGGGTTCAAGTGCGTCCAGATAGATCGTGCCCTGCCCTTCGGCCTCATCCTTGAGCAGGGCCCTTTCGGCCACGGCGCCAAGGTGATGCCGCATCAGATCGCGGGCACGCATCTGATCGCCCCTTTTCAAGGCATCAATGATCTCGCGATGTTCATGGATGCCGCAGTCTGTCGAATGCGGCCTGGAGTAAAGCGCCAACGTCAGGCCGCAGCGATAGCCGACGTCCTCCACATACCGGATCAGCACCGGGCTTTCGGTGAGCTGTGCCAATAAAATGTGAAACTCGGTCGCCAGTCGGATCGAAACCGGCTCGGGGCCATGCTCTGCCTCGATTTCCTTTGCCAGATGACTCTCAAGGGCCTCAAGGTGCCTGGGGCCAAAGTTCGCAATCAGCCGCGACACCACCAAATCCTCGATCTGGCATCTCAGATCAAAGAGATCCCTTGCCTCTTCCAGGCTGGGCGTTGCCACCACCGCCCCGCGATTGCGACGCAGTTCCACCAGTCCCTCGGCCGCCAGCCGTTCCAGGGCCTGTCGCACGATCGTTCGGCTCGCCCCAAAACGCTCACCAAGGGCATCTTCGGGCAACTTCATGCCCGGAAGAAGGGCGCGCTCAAGGATTGCGGTCCGCAGGGCCGCACAAATCTGTTCGGAACGGTTCATGCCGGTTTGTAACACTCACGCAAAGCCATTGAAGCACAAAACCAAATTCGCGCTGCTTTGCCAAGCACATCAAGCCACGTCCGTGCCGTTCCACTCAAATAAAGACAAACCGGTTAGGTAAATATGTGGTCAGGGACGCTGGCAAGACTGCGATTCCAGGTGGGAGAGAACCTGTCAGTTCACAGACGCCATGTGGCCGTGCTCCAGCGCAAACCAGCAATTGACGTCACATCAGGCTTTGTCAGTCGCGCTGATAACGAACAGCTTGCGCATATGCTCGTGGATCACCCATTCGCCGGTCCAGCCCTGCGGTAACACCAGCAGATCACCCGGCCCAATGTCCCGGGAGCCACTGCCATCTGCATTGGAGACGGAAGCCCGCCCAGAGATGATATGACAGTATTCCCCGGCAGCCGTCCGGTCAGCAGTAAAGCGGCCAGGCGTACACTCCCAAACGCCAATCTTGGTTGCGCCATCGTCCGACGCCCAAAGTATACTTGAAGCTTCCTGCTGACCCTTGGTCAAAGTCGTTGGCTTGTCGGCAAAGACTCCCAGCTCTGTCGAGGCAAGGCTTGCGAAGGCTTTCAAGTCGATCATGTGGTTCTCTCGTTGATATCGTCTCGGGAAATTTTGGCGGCAACGCTCTTGGTCTTGCAGTAGCTCTTGAGGCCCTCGATGCCTTTTTCGCGGCCAAAGCCGGATTTCTTGTTGCCCCCGAAAGGAACCTCAACGCCGCCTGCAAAATACTCGTTGATGTAGATCTGGCCGGCGTCAATTTTTCGGGCCATCTGGTGAGCTGCGGAAAAGTCCCTGGTGAAGATCCCCGCCACCAGACCGTATTGACAGTCATTCGCCAATTCCACCGCATGATCGGCATCGTCTGCGACCTGAACCGTCAGTACCGGTCCGAAAACCTCTTCCTGTGCAAGCTCATCCGCCTGATCAACGCCATCAACAATCGTCGGTTCAAAGAACCAACCGGCGCCCGTCTCAGGATCAACCGTGACATTGCCGCCTGCCACAATGTTCAGCCCGCGTGCCTTGGCACGATCCAGAAAGCCCTCGATTTTGTCCAGATGCTGGGCGGAGTTCACCGGGCCGACGTTCGGATCGCGCAATCCATGCCCCAGGCTCAGAGCCTTGGTCTTGGCGACAAGCTCTTCCAGGAACTCTTCGTGAATAGCCTTGTCGATGATCAAGCGGGACCCAGCTGAACAGATCTGCCCGGCGTGTTCGTAGATCGCGCCCAGAACCCCGGCCACAGCCTTGTCCTGATCGCAATCCTTCATCACCACGACAGGCGATTTGCCGCCAAGTTCCAGGACAACACGGGTGATGTCATCAGCCGCTGTCTTCATCACCGAGCTTCCCGTGAGGACCGAGCCGGTGAAGGTAATGTGATCCACACCCGTGTGGCGCGTCAGCGGAGCGCCGACCTCCTGACCTGTTCCGGTCAGAACATTGCAAAGACCATCAGGCAGCCCTGCCTGAGACAGCACCTCTGCCAACATCAGGGCTGTGAACGGCGTTTGTTCGGCAGGTTTTGCGACAACGGCGCAACCTGCAGCCAAAGCCGGTGCAAAGCCACGCGCAGCCGTCGAAATGGGGAAATTCCAGGGGATGATATGGGCGGTGACACCGACCGGCTCATGAATGGAATAGCCAAGATAGTCTGGCCCGAGCGGGAAGCTGTCGCCCTGAAGCTTATCGCAGGCGCCGGCATAGTACTCGAATGTTCTCGCCGCGCCGCGAACATCGCCCATCGCCTCGTTCAAAGGCTTGCCGCTGTCGAGACATTCAACGATCGCGAGCCGATCGATGTTTTCAAGGATAAGCTGAGATGCCCTGAGCAGGATCCGCGCCCGTTCGACCGGCAGAACGTCACGCCAGGATGTCTCGAAGGCCTTGCGTGAACTGGCGACCGCATCATCAACATCCCCTGCGGTCCCTGCCGCGAAACTGGCAAATGCCTTTGCCGACCCCGGATCAAAACTTTCCATCGAACCATTGTGATCGGGACGTGAGAAAGCACCGTCAATAAAGTGGCCGTTCGGAAGTCCTTCAAGGGTTCCAGTTTCTAGGTATTCGGCAGTCAGCTCGGCAACACTCTTCATGGTCAGGCTTCCAATTCGCTGATCTTGTAGCGGGACTTTTCCAGCCACGACGTGTTGATCTCGACACCCCATCCAGGTGCATCGGTAACCACCGCATTCCCGTCAACAATATCAAAGGGAGAAGAGGCAAAAAGACCATATTGCCAAGGATAATAGTCTTCTTTCTCAATTGAGAATTCCAGGTATTTCCCAGCGTTTGGGATGGCCCGCAAAAGATGCATCGTGAACAGCGTCACCATCGAGAGATTGGCGGCATGTGGCGTACACGGCAATCCAGCCTGATGCGCCATTTCGGCAACCTTCATGGTCCGCACCATGCCCCCGAGATAACAGATATCGGGCTGGATCACATCGACGACGCGGTCATCGATCATGCGTTGCCAATCCACCAGTGAGCAATCCTGCTCGCCGCCGGTGATATCGATCTCCAACGCATCAGTCACCTGCCTGGTCTGATCATAATGCCAATAGGGGCAAGGCTCCTCGTAGTGGGAAATACCATTGTCTTGCAGGAACCTTCCCACAGCAATTGCTTTGGCTGGCGAGTAGCAGGAGTTCGCATCAACGAGCAGAGCGACGTCATCCGAAAAAGCCTTGCGCATCGTAGGTACAATTTCTTCAGTCCGCCCAGGCCACTCGTCATGATCGCGCCCACATTCGGCGCCGATGCGGAATTTGAATGCCGTAAAGCCGAATGCATCCTGCTCTTTCTTCAGACGATCCGCCTCGTCTTGCGGTGTGATATCGCGTTTCATGGAAGACGCGTAGGCCCTTACTTTTCCTGGCGTTCCGCCGAGCAATTCGCAGACCGGTTTGCCTTCAATCTTTCCACGCAGATCAAACAGCGCTGTATCCAGCCCCCCCATCGCACGGCGCAAATAGGCCCCTGGAAACTTGTGCTCCCTGTCGGGAATCATGTCCATCAGATGGGCAATGTCGTAGGCGTCCTGTCCCAGGGCGTAAGGCGCAACCTGGCGGTGAACAACCTCCGCGGTGATGTCGGCACAATAGGGCGCGACCTGCCCCCAGCCCTGCGCACCAGTGTCTGTCGTCACACGGACAAAGCACACGAACTCATCTGTGAACGTCTCGATGGATTGGATCTTCATGGACCGATCAGACCTTTGTAATTTTTGTACCGCCTGCGCAATCGCTTGGCAGCTTGACGCTAAAATAGTCATTATTGGACTTGAGTTAAGGTCCGTTTTGCGCAAACCTTCATACCAATTGAAAGGGTCCGATGAAGCATCATGCCGGCGTCCTGTTGTCATCCATCCGGATCGACAAAACCTCCAGCAGGCGCATTTCCGTACAACTCTATATGGCATTGCGCGAGCTGCTGCTGGCGGGCGGACTGATGCCGGGCGAGCGTTTGCCTGCGACCAGAACCCTGGCCGAAGAGGTCGGCGTTTCCCGGACCACTGTGATTGACGCCGTTGACCGTCTGATCTCTGAAGGTCTGGTGGAATCGCGTGTTGGTGCAGGGACATTTGTCAGCGACGCCCTGAAAGTCCGGCACAAACCAGGATCCGCGTCGCTAGGTAAGATCCGCGCCATCGCCGAGCCGCGTCTTTCACACGCAGCAAAACATGCAACACCAGATTTTGCACCGCGCACCAGACTGCCGCACAAATCCCTGGCGTTCACGACCGCCCTTCCCGCTCTCGATGCCTTTCCCATGGCTCAATGGGCAAGATTGTCAGCCAGACATTGGCGGCGCGAACGCGATCAGGTCACAGGCTATGGCGAGCCCTTCGGGTTTCCGCCGCTTCGCGCTGCCATTGCGCGCCAGCTGAATGCCTCGCGAGGCATTAAATGCGACCCGGAGCAAATCTTCATCGTCAACGGCGCTCAGCAGGGTTTCTCGCTGATCAGCTCACTCCTGGTCAATCCAGGTGAACCTGTCTGGTTTGAAAATCCGGGCGCAATCGGTGCCCGCAATGCTTTCATCTCAACCGGCGCAAACCTGGTACCGATCAAGGTCGATAAAGAAGGTCTTTGTGTCGACGATGGCTTGAAAAAAGCTCCCCATTTCAGGCTGGCTTTCGTCACCCCCTCACACCAGCAGCCGTTGGGTCACGTGATGAGCCTGGAACGCCGGCTTGCCTTACTACAGGCAGCCCACGACGCAGATGCAATGATCGTGGAGGACGACTACGACGGTGAATTCTACTATGGCGAACAACCACCGCCGACCTTGAAGAGCATCGACACCCAGGAACGGGTTATTTATGTCGGCACCTTCTCCAAATCCCTGTTTCCGAGCCTTCGCCTCGGCTTTGTCCTGGCCCCCAGGGGGCTTGTCGAGAGCTTCAACCATATTTGCTCGGCGTGGCTAAGCGGCGTCTCGACAGCGACCCAGGCAATCACGGCCGACTTCATGGATGAAGGCATGTTCGCCACTCACATCCGGATGATGCGGCAACTCTACAAGGAGCGTCATGATGCCCTGATCAGCGCGGCATCATGTTTGGCAGGCAAGATTGATGTGCAGCCCACAAAGAGCGGATTTCACGCCGTGGGGCTGCTGGCGCCTTCCCTGACCGAGGATTTCCTGGTGGCCGAAACCAGATCCGCCGGGGTGGTGACATCTCCTCTAGGGCGCTACGCCCTGAACAAGCTAAAGCAAAGTGGCATTGTTCTTGGATTTGGCAGTTCCCCGCCCGAGGAAATCAAGAAAGGCATTGAAATCATCAAGAGCATCGTGGGCCAATCAACATAATTGGTCTGCAATTTTATCCGTAATGGATATATTTATACAGACCAATTCAACATTAGTATTTTCCCCATCGCTGCCGACTGCAATTGTTATGACTGCTGAAAGGGAGATACTAAATGCGTTTGAACCCAACCGTCGCCGCCTTGCTCGCCGCGACCATGCTCACCGGGGCCAGCTCCGCTCAAGCAGAGACACTACGTCTTCTGACCTGGGGCTCCTATGCGCCAGAAGAACTCGTTCAGAAATTCGAAAAAGAGTATCCCGACATCGACGTCGAGGTCACCTTCTCGAACAACGAGGAAATGATTGCCAAGCTACGCGCCACAGGTGGAGCTGGCTTCGATCTGGCCCAACCGAGCCATGACCGTATTTATGCGGCGCAGCTCGAATATGACATCTACAAGCCGATGGATCTGTCCAAGATCGACACCAGCGTGATGGAACCTTCGCTGCTGGAAGGCGTCAAGGCGAATACGACCATCGAGGGTGAAGTCTATTCGGTCCCGCACCAGTGGGGCACCTCCGGCCTTATGGCCAACAAGGAGATGGCGCCTGACTTCAAGGGTTGGGGCGATCTCTGCGATCCAAAATACAAGGGCAAGACATCAATGCGCTTGAAGCGCACCATCTTGCTTGGCACTGCCTTCGCAATGGGTGAAGATCCCTTCGCCGCCTATGCTGATCTGGACAAGTATCAGGAGATTCTCGACAAGGTCGCGGACAAGCTGATCGAGTGCAAAGGCAACATCAAAGCCTATTGGAAAGGCGGCGACGATCTGTCGGCCATGATGCTTTCCGGCGAAATCGTTGCATCAGAGACCTGGGACTCCACTGCGTACAAGCTGTTTGGTCAAAACGAAAACATAGTTTTTGTTCCGCCTGAGACCGGTGCACTGGCCTGGATCGACACCTTCACGCTACCTCGCAAGGGCAAGGCCGATGATGCGGCCTACAAGTGGATCAATTTTGTTCTGCGGCCTGAAAACGTCACCATCATGTCCAGCAGCACTGGATCGATGGCATCCGTCAAAGGCGCCAAGGATCTACTGCCACCTGAGAAGAAGGTCGCTGTCAGCGCCGCCTTCACCGATGCCGACATCAGCAACCTCAAGTTCTTTGCCAACATCCCTCCCGGAGTTGAGGACATGGAAGGCAAGACCCTGGAAAAGATCAAGGCAGCCACCGGCGGCTAATTTGATCCAGCAGCTGACGAAAACGATAGGGCGCTTCGCAGCGCCCTATCAAACTTCTTCTTAAGCACACAGGATCCGCCGAACGCTCGCCCCTCACCTTGATCAGGGGCTTAAGCTGAACCAGAGATCCGAATACCTTCCTTCAATTCTCAATCCGCAACTGGCACGCTCATGACACCCAATCCGACTTTTGACCTTGAATGCAACAACATCGCCAAGTCGTTCGGAAAGGTTCGCGCCGTAAATGATGTGTCTTTCACCATTCCAAGCGGGTCTTTCTTTTCCATTCTGGGTCCATCGGGCTGCGGCAAGACAACCTTGATGAGAATGATTGCCGGATTTGAGGAGCCAACGGGCGGGGACATAAAAATCAAGGGCAAGTCGGTTCTCGGAACGCCGCCCAACAAGCGCAATGTGAAGATGGTCTTTCAGCATCTGGCGCTTTTCCCGATGATGAATGTCTATGAGAACATTGCCTACGGATTGCGTTGTAACGGCAACGACAAGGATGAAATCAAGCGGAAGGTCCATGATGTGCTTGAGCGTATCGCTCTGCCCGATGTCGCCGATCGTGAAATTCACCAACTTTCGGGAGGGCAGAAACAGCGTATCGCGATTGCTCGCTGCATGGTGCTTGACCCGGATGTTCTGCTGCTTGACGAACCACTCGGCGCTCTTGATCTCAAGCTGCGCGAGGCCATGAAAATCGAGCTAAAGCTCCTGCAGCATCAGTTCAACACCACGTTCATTTACATCACCCATGACCAATCCGAAGCCTTGGTCATGTCCGATCATGTCGCAGTGATGAACAAGGGCAACTTCGAACAGGTCGGGGCGCCCCAGGAACTCTACCATCGCCCAAACACGGCCTTTGTTGCCGGCTTCGTCGGCGACAGCAATCGCTGGACCGGGCGCGTCAAAAGCAGTGACGCCACCGGCGGGATGGCTGAAACGGACCAGGGCCTGCCTATCAAGTTCACCGCAAACGGCCAAAGCCGGATCTCAGAGGGTGAAACCGTAGATATCTTCGTTCGTCCCGAATTCATTCGCACCCTGCGCGGCGCAGACCGGGAAGCCCCGGTTGAAGCGCATGAAACTTCGATCAATGGCGTTGTCGACAGCCTGCTTTTCAACGGGGCGAACAGCCGGGTGCTTGTCCGCGGCTCGACCGGACAACTTATCGAGGCAGACGTCACCTTGACGGGAAGCGGCGACCTGGCACCAGGCGAAGATGTTCGCCTTGCATGGTCTTCTGAGCAGGCTACATGCTTTGCACATCATGAGGCATCGTGATGCAACAAAAAGATATCAAACGCCTCACCCTGCTGCTCCTGTTCGCTCCCTTCGCGCTCTGGATCCTGTTGCTGATCCTGCTTCCGCATATCGGCATGGTCATTCTGTCCCTGCGCGAAAAAGTTGCGCCAAGGGTCTATGAATTCGGCTTTGGCAACTACATCGATTTCGCGATGGAGCCTATCTACTGGAACACGCTCCTGCGAACCGGTTCCATGGCGTTGCTGGTCACGGCGCTCGCTTTGCTGATCGGTTTTCCGATCGCCTACTACATAGCCAAGGTTGCCGGCTTCAGAACCCGCGGCGCACTGTTTCTGCTATGTCTGATCCCACTGTGGGTCAGCGATCTGATCCGCGCCTTTGGCTGGATACTGCTGCTGCGCGAAACCGGCGTCATTTCAACGTTCCTGCAATGGTCCGGCGCGATCGATGGTCCGATTGAGTTCCTCTACAATGATGCCACGGTTGTCGTCGGCCTAGTCTACACCGTCATCCTGTTCATGATCGTGCCTCTGGTATCGACACTCGATGGTATGGACAATTCCATGATTGAGGCCGGATACAATCTGGGCGGCAACGGCTTTACGGTACTCCGCCGGATCATCGTTCCTTACGCAATGCCAGGGATCGTCTCGGGCTGCATTGTCGTCTTCATGCTGACAGCAGGATCCTATCTGACACCCATTCTCCTGGGCGGCAAGAACTCCAGCTGGTTCACCGAACAGATCTATGACCAGTTCATCACCCGGTTCAACTGGGAGTCCGGCGCAGCCTTTGGCTTCCTGCTCCTGGCCTTCACGTCGCTCGTTATCTGGTTGGGCCTGAAGCTCAGCGGACAGACACTCGCCAACACCGTCGCCAAGAGCTGAGGAGACCGAATATGCTGCTTCAAAGCAACCCATCTCCCTTTCTCTGGGGCTACCGGATATACGTCGCGGCGTTCTTCATTTTCCTGGCAGCGCCTCTCATTGCTGCAGGTGCATTTGCCTTTAACGACAGCCTGTTTCCCGCCCTGCCGTGGCAAGGTTTCACGCTCGACTGGTTCTTCAACGACACCGAGCCGAAACTCGGCATGTTTCATGATCGCCGCTTGTTGCGCGGGATGTACTATTCCTTTGTCATAGCTTGCTTTGTCGCCTCCCTGTCTGTTCTGGTTGGAACCACCAATGCGTTTTTGTTTGTTCGCGGTGATTTCCCCGGCAAAAATGCGCTCTACATTGTGATGGTCATTCCGCTTGTTATTCCTGGTGTTATCCTGGGCATCTCGATCCTTGTGTTGGCGAGCGACACAGCCAACTATTTCGAGAACAGCTTTGACATGGAACTGGACTTCTTGCGCCCGGGGATCTTTCTGGTTGTGCTTGGGCAGTTTTCCTTCATCACCACGATTACCTCGCTGGTGATCACCGCGCGCTTGAAGAAATTCGATGACAGCATGGAAGAAGCTGCGCTGAACCTTGGCGCAAACCGCGCACGGGTACTGAGAACCATCACCCTGCCCTTTCTGCGCCCGGCAATGATCGCCTCAGGCATTGTGGCCTTCCTTGTGTCCTTTGAAAACTTCAACACCACTCTGTTCCTGGTCGGCTCGGAAGCGCCGCTCACCATCACGATGTATGACCGGATGGCCAAGGTCGGTTCGACACCTGTGTTGAATGCCGTTTCGTTCTTCCTCATGGTCGGTTCCGGCCTTCTGGCTCTGGTTTCGATCTTCATTCAACGTGACAAGTCGGTGCGGTAAACCAGCCATGACCGAGTATGATTTTGTTGTCGTAGGCGCTGGTTCAGCCGGAGCCGTGCTGGCAGATCGCTTGTCTGAAAACGGCAAATACACAGTGTGCCTTCTTGAGGCGGGCGGTTCGGATCTGAATTTCTGGATTTGGATGCCGATTGGCTATGGCAAGGCGTTCTACAGCGCTCCGATCAACTGGAAGTACACCACCGAACCCGATCCCGAGCTGAACAATCGCTCTGGTTACTGGCCGCGTGGCAAGGTTCTGGGCGGATCCAGTTCGATCAACGCCATGGTCTATATTCGCGGACAACACGCCGATTTCGACGATTGGGAAGCCGAGGGCAATCCAGGTTGGGGGTTCGCGGATGTCCTGCCCTATTTCAAAAAAATGGAGACCAATGACCAGGGCGAAAGCGATTATCGCGGCGGGTCCGGACCTCAATATGTCTCGACGATGAAGCGCGACCTTCATCCCCTTTGCGACGTGTTTCTGAAAGGCGCTCAGGAAGCTGGTTATACCTACAATCCGGACTTCAATGGCCCTGACCAGGAAGGGGTTGGTCTTTATCAAAACACCGCCAAAGGTGGTTTCCGCATGTCGACTGCACGCGCCTATCTCGGCCGGGCTCGAAAGCGTTCCAATCTGGACATCCAAACAAAGGCTCATGCCAGCCGGATTGTTCTGGAGGGCCAGAAAGCCGTCGGCGTGGCTTATCGACAAGGTGGTAAAGAGAAAACCGTCACGGCACGCAAGGAGGTGATCGTCAGCGCGGGGGCCGTCAATTCTCCGCAACTTCTGATGCTATCAGGCATCGGCGACGGCGCTGAGCTTAAGGCGTCCGGCGTTGAGGTCGCCGTGCATCGCCCAGCCGTTGGAAAAAACCTTCAAGACCATCTTGGCGTTGACTACCTCTATCGCTCAAAGGTTCCCACGCTGAACACCCAGCTCCACCCCTGGTGGGGCAAGCTCTACCAGGGCATTCGCTATGTTCTGACGCGGCGCGGCCCCTTGTCTCTCGGCGTCAATCAGGCGGGTGGCTTCGTCAAGACCGACACGAGCCCTTCTCGCCCCAATGTGCAGCTCTATTTTTCCCCGGTGAGCTACACAAAGGCTCCGGCGGGGCAACGGCCGCTCATGAACCCGGATCCATTTCCTGGCTTCCTGCTCGGCATGCAGCCGACGAGACCGACCAGTCGGGGGCATATCGCTCTTCGATCGTCAGATCCGATGGCCGCACCGCTGATCCACCCCAATTCCCTCAGCACCGAGCATGACCGAAACGAGATGGTCGAAGCTTGCAGGATCCTGCGCAAGATTGCGGAAAGCCCGGCGATGCAGGCCGTCATCGACGAAGAAATCGCACCAGGTCCTTCTGTCCAGGGTGAAGACGATATGCTGCAGGATGCGCGCGCGAGGTGTTCAACAGTGTTTCATCCAGTCAGCACCTGCCGGATGGGCCCCAACCCCGATGAGAATGTCGTCGATGCCCGGCTGCGCGTCTATGGCGTTGACGGGCTGCGGGTCGCGGACACGTCGATCTTTCCAACGGTCACGTCCGGCAACACCAACGCCCCTGCGATCATGGTCGGCGAAAAAGCAGCTGCCATCATCCTTGAAGACCACAAGACGGCATAGCGGAGATCAAAGTGACATCTGTTCAGCTGTTCGCCGATGACTTCACGCCTGAGCCCTATTGGTGGCATTCAACCCCGCGCGCCCAAACGCTGCCAATAGAGCTGCCGAAAGAAGCCGATGTGGTGATTATCGGCGCGGGCTACACAGGTCTGAATGCGGCGCTTCAAACCGCCCGCGAAGGCCTGTCGACGCTTGTGATCGATGCAGAAGCTGCTGGCTGGGGCTGCAGCACGCGAAACGGCGGACAGGTCTCCACAAGCATCAAGCCGAGCTTCAACACCCTTGCACGCCGCTATGGCGAAACGGTTGCAACCGACATCCTGCGCGAAGGGCAAGCATCGCTCGACTACATGCATCGCCTTGCTCAGGACGAGGCCCTTGACTGCGAGTTCAAGGAAGTCGGACGCTTCCACGCAGCCCACAAGGCACACCTTTATGACGCATTGGCCAGAGATTGCGCGTCCGGACATCCCGTCTGGAAAACCGATGCATTCATGGTGTCCAAAGCCGAGATGCAGAGCGAGCTGGGGACGGATGCCTATTATGGTGGCATGGTCCTGCCCCGTCACTGCAGCATCGATGTCGGCAAGTACCATCCGGCGCTGCTTGAGCGCGTCGTATCGGCTGGTGCCCTGATCAAAAGCCACTGCAAGGTGACATCCCTGGAGCGCACAACCACCGGATTTCTCGTCCACACGCAGGATGGACCAGTCCGCGCAGGAAAAGTCATTCTGGGCACCAGTGGCTACACCGGACCACTCTCGAGCCATCACCAACGCCGTATAATCCCTATTGGCTCTTATGTGATAGCGACGGAGGAATTGCCCGCCGAGCTGATCGACAAGCTGTTCCCGACAGACCGGATTCTCTCCGACACGCGCAAGCTGGTCTATTATTTCCGGCTTTCGCCGGACCGAAAGCGCGTGATCTTTGGGGGACGCGTATCGCTGAGCGAAACCGATCCCAGAAAGAGCGCGGTCAAATTGCACCGGGACATGGTGGCCCTGTTCCCCGAACTGGCTTCAGCAAGGATAAGCTATTCCTGGATGGGCTACGTCGGCTACACCTTTGACGCGCTGATGCACTGCGGAGAAGACAAAGGGCTTTTTCATTCAATGGGCTATTGCGGCTCAGGCGTTGGAATGGCGAGCTACCTGGGCTTTCGCATGGGCCAGAAGGCTGCGGGACGAGAAAAAACGCCCTCGGCTTTTGAGCGCATTCCAAATCCAACGCAGCCCCTGTATTCAGGCAATCCTTGGTTCCTGGCGCCATCCGTTCTGGTCTACCGGGTCCGTGACAAGCTCGGAATCTAGCGCATTCGCCTGAATCTCAATTGATTTCACAACCTGCGCCACAGCGTGAACAGCGACCAGTTCAGCAGTCTAGTGACCCAGGTTCTTTCGGTAGACCTCAAACACCGCAGCGGTATCAACCGTTGGCGGCAGGGCCTCGAAGGCGGTTTCATAGAGTGCCCGTGCGGCATCAAACAGTGGAGCTTGCACGCCCTTCTCCGCAATATCTTCGCCGATGGCAGACAGGTCTTTTTCAAACATTTTCATATTGGCGCTTGGTGGTTCGTAGCCACCCGACATCATAAGCGGCATACGCAAATCAGACATGCGCGATTGACCAGCACCACGACTCAACATTTCAAAAACCGTGTCCCGGTCCAGGTTCAGACGGTCAGCGTAATTTAGAGTTTCGGCAGCAGCCACATTGTGAAGTGCCACCGCGTGATTGGCGACGAATTTCAATTTGGTACCGTTGCCGAACTCACCGGCTTCAATAATCAGCCTCGTGAATTTCTCCAAGATTGGACGCGCAATAGAAACCTCTCTCGTTGGTCCCGAAACCATCATGACCAAGTCACCGGATGCCGCCTGGGTACCAGTTCCACTGACCGGGCAATCCAACAACACAGCGCCGACGCGTGCCAGAATGTCCTGAGCCTTTCGCTTGTCAGCAAGAGCAAACGTCCCTGTTTCGACAATGACCTGCCCTGGTTTGACGAACGCACAAAGCGCGTCAGCGACGCTCTCCAGAACGACCGGAGAAACCAGTGACAAGACGATCAGGTCACAGGAGGAAATCCATGCTCCAGGTTCAGCGTAGGTCTGAGCCCCTGGCACAGACTGTCGCGCAGCCTCAAGCGGATCGACACCAATAACGGCTTCGCCTGCTCCCAGCAGGTTTCGCGCGTAAGCGCCTCCCATTATGCCCAATCCAATGACGCAGACAGTCATTTCTTCGCTCCACGTAGTCTTGTTGAACTCAAATGCCTTGGTTCCATCTGCGCCAATGAATGGTCAGTTGTTGTATTCTAGGATGTAAAGCCCGCCATTGTAGTCATTGCTGTAAACGAGACCTTCAGCGGAAACCCAGACATCACATGATTGAATGACCTGCGGTCTGTTCGGACGCTTGTCCATCAAGCGATTGGGCGCTGGCGGAACAAAAGCTGCAACCTCCTCAGGACGATAGGCATTGCTGATGTCCGTGACACGGATTCCAGCATTCTGGTAGGTCGAGAAGATCGTGTCGGAACTGATCAGCCCGTCAGGCCTGTTCTCATAGATATTATGCGGGCCGAAATGGGCTCCCTTGGCGACATAATCAGCTTCATCGGGCGTCGGGAAAGTCGAGATGCTAATCGGGTTCGACTTGTCCCGGATATCGAACATCCAGATGTACTTGATACCGTCTTCGCAATTGTCCAGCACGGCCTCATCCGCGACCACCAACAGATCGCGATCCGGCAGCGGCAGGGCGTTGTGTGTTCCCCCACCATAGGGAGGAGACCAGTTTCTGTGGGTGATGAGGCTTGGGGCAGATCGATCCGCGATGTCGAGAACCACCAACCCTGCATCGCGCCAGGCACAATAAGCTGTATCACCGTGGACAATTGGATGATGCAAGCCGCCGCGTTGTGATGCGTCAGAGAGCGTCTCACCACCGGCTGCATGCATACCGGGAATCCAGTAGCGACCGGCCTCTTTTGGATTGCTTGGATCGGCCATGTCGATCGTCATGAAGATGTAGTCAGTGAAGCCATCGAGCAGAACCGAAGCATAGGCCCAACGTCCACCGACATACCAAAGGCGATGAATACCCCCACCCTCAACCGGCATGAAGGAGATCTTTCGCGGCTCTGCAGGGTTGGAAATATCATAGACAGCAAGACCGGCTGTCCAGTCACGTGGTGGCGCCGAAGAGGCATCCGCCGTGCCCACCTTTTTGCCCAAAGCACCCTTATAGTACTGCTTTTCATCCTGGAACTCCGCCGAGGCAAACATGTCCTTTGCGTTGATCACAAGCAACAGGTCACCGTGGGTCTGGAGATGAATATTCCAGGTGTTCTTTGGCGCCGGCACATAATTGACCGGCTTTGGATTCCGGGGGTCGCGAACGTCGATAACGCTAAAGCCCTTGGAGAACATGTGACCGGTGATGGCAAACCCCTTGTTGACCATCAACTGAACGCCGTCGGGGCGACCTCCCTGATCTGAATAGCCGATCAGTTTCATGTTCTTGGCATAGTCGGGCTTCGGTAGATCTTGACTGGCCATATTTCAGTCTCCTTGGGTCTATGTTCTCGCTCTTGTCAGATCGGAAAGGTCATTCCCGAATCTTGACCAGGCAACGCTGGATGTCCTGGCTCAACGAAGCAATCTATCTGGGGGCCTTGAGAACGCGCCTCACATTGGCAACTGCAACCTCGGCGATCCGACGATTGGATTCTTGCGTCACGCCGGCAATGTGTGGCGTGAGGATCAGATTATCGATGCCGGAAAAGAGCGCGCAAGCCGTCTCATTGATCGGCTCAACGTCGAGCGTATCCAGTGCAGCACCTGCAAGTGCTCCGGACCGAAGGGCAGCTGCGCAGGCTGCTTCATTTACAATCCCGCCACGCGCAGAGTTGATCAAAACCGCACTGTTTTTCATGCGGGCGAACTGCTCCGCACCGATCAGGTCTCGGGTCTGGGGCAACAATGGACAATGCAACGATATAACGTCAGCCTCTGCGATCAACGTATCAAGGTCGACGCGGCGCGCCTGCTCCCACGCGGGAGAGTCATCTGGCATCACCGCATCATATGCAATGACGTCCATGCCCATTGCACGCGCCTTGCCTCCGACGACCTGACCGATGGACCCGAAACCCACCACGCCCATCGTGCGACCGCCGAGTTCAACACCACTCGCAAATTTGGGACGATCCCATGTCCCCGAGACGACATCAGGCGTTGCAAAATATGCAGGTCCGCGCAGCAAGATCATCGCCGTGGCGATCACGTATTCAGCCACCGAGGCTGCGTTGGCTCCTATTGAAGGACAAACCTCGACACCACGCGCTTTGCATGCGTCCAGGTCAATATTGTCCAACCCCACACCCATTCGCGCGACAATTTCCAGTTTCGGGGCCGCATCCAGGAATTCGACATTCACCTGGGTCGCATTGCGAACAATGATAGCCCGCGCATCGGCGGCTTGCGCAAAGAGCTGCTCGCGATTGCTCCAGAGGTCCGGATCCCAATGCACGTCATATTCTGAAATCAGGCCGTCAGCCGTTGGCCGGTCCATGAATTCACTAATCACAACGTCTGCCATAGTGTTTTCCCTTCTATGACTTCAAACTTTGACCCAATCGAGTGTGCCGTCCGCTCCAGAGAGCGCCCATGCAGCACAGACTTGATTGAGAGAATGGAACGTGATGGTCGTCTTGCGGATCGCGCCGCCAATCACATCACAGGAACTCACGTTCCTTGTTGAACGGATGCTCAAGCCCATAACCATGTACTGCGCGATATCCGTCATACTGACGTCCGAGGAACTCGAGCCGAATCCACGTTGCGAGAAACACCAGAGGAATGACAAACATCAACCCGGTCAGGATCGGCATGGAGTACTGCATTAGCCCGGAACCAACTGCGCCAAACGCAAAGAAAACCGTGAAGTACCCAGACGTCTTGTGGTAGGCCTCGAATTTCCTCCGGCGCGGGGTGTGATCGTAGTGATCACCCTTCCAGGACTCGGGATCATCAGGTTTCCCCGTGTAGTAGTATTTGCCCCCATGAGTGCCGCGCAGGAGCGCCGAGATCACCTGAAGGCAGCCCATAAACACTGTCATGGCACCAAACAGGGAATGGACCGACCCGCTGAAGCCGCCGCTGGCAATAAGCGCGACCGCAACCCCGCCCAATGACATGAAAATCGCGAAAAACAGACCGTATTTATGGGTGTTGAACCACCACCAGCTCTTGTTCAGGATCCCGATCTTGGTACGCACGCCAAATTCGGTCGGCTTTGGTTTTCCAAATCGAATGATGATGATGCAAATTGGCACCAGCACCATCCAGATGGAGAACATCAAGATGGCGTGGTAGTTCCAGTGTATTTCAATGGTTCTTCCCAGAAGGCCAATGTAAACTTCTGTCGGAAAATGGGACTCTACGTCGCTCATTAGGTTCCTCCCTCGGGTTCAAACCCGCTCTGCCTCTAATGATTGATTTATTCAGCTGCTCGGCCAGTCAGGCGCTTGGAAAAGCGCACAGGTTCACGGCATTGGAACATCACTGACGTACTTGGGGACCTGGTAACCGCGCTGAACTGCGGGACGCTCCGCAATGCGGACATACCAATCACGGACGTTCGGATAGGCGTTCAAGTCCACCTGCTGCCAATCAAACCGAGAAACCCAGGGCCACATGGACATGTCTGCGATTGTATAGACACCGCGTCCTTCGCCGACGACGTAGTCACGACCTTCCAGCCGCGTATTCAAAACCTTGTAGAGGCGATGCGCTTCGGTCGAATACCGCTCTTCCGAATAGGCCGATTTGCCCTGATTGTATTTCACGAAATGATGCACCTGGCCCAGCATCGGACCCAAGCCACCCATTTGCCACATCAGCCATTCGACCATGCGCCAATACTCATCACCCTCAACCTGGAAGCGGTCATGCTTCTTTGCCAGGTACAGCATGATGGCACCCGTCTCCATCAGCTGCATTCCCGTATCCTGATCCACAATCGCAGGAATACGATTGTTAGGTGCGATTTTCAGGAATTCCGGGTCGAACTGCTCGCCCTTGGAGATGTCGATTGGGTGAGCCGTATAGTCGACACCCAACTCTTCCAGCAAAATTGAAACCTTCCGGCCATTCGGTGTGGTCCATGTGTAAAGATCGATCATCTATTTGACCCTGACTTCTTGAATTGAGGATTTAGCCTGCGAGAACGCCCTGCCGTGTCACTGGCAACCACCAGTCCATTCCAATCCGTCTATTTGACTGGAGATTTACACGCAGCGCATCAAATTGGTGCACCATTAAGCGCCCTAAAACAAGCATATCCACCTATTAACCAGACAGTCATTTACTACAAATCTTCTGTTTGTTAAATGCTTTTCGTCACGCGATATCATTTTTGTGTAGCCATACGACGTGATTGGTTTAAGATAATTTTTGCGTGATATATTTGGTGCACCAATTTTATGAAAACATAGGTGATAGAGGCAGAAGCCCACCAGAAAAGAAACTCTGCCGCAGCCCCATCGACTGCACTAAATCCGGCGCAGAAAACACATTCAAAATAAAAATCAGAATCTCAAATATTTAAAAAAGCAAAAATCTAAAAAACGAAGCAAAATTAAAACCAGGAGGAGAAAAACAACATGGATAGACGCAAATTCATCTCAGGCGCCGCGACCGGCGCTATTGCCGGAACAGCACTGGCGACCCCTGCCCTTGCACAGTCGAACCCAAAGGTCAGCTGGAGACTGCAATCCAGCTACCCACGCTCGCTGACCACTATTTTCGGTGGCGCGGAAACTCTGTCCAAGTACGTTAGTGACCTCACGGATGGCAATTTTGAACTAAAGGTCTTCTCCGGCGGCGAAATCGTGCCCGGTCTTCAGACAATAGACGGCGTGATAAACAACACCATTCAGATGGGGCACACCATCTCGGCCTACAAAATGGGCGCCGACCCGACCTGGGCGCTTGGAACCGGCTTGCCGTTTGGCCTCAACGCCCGGCAGCAGAATGCCTGGTTCTATCATGGCGGAGGCAACGAGCTTCTCGATCCCTTCTATGAGAAGAACGGGCTTGTCGCATTCCCGGTCGGCAATTCAGGCTGTCAGATGGGCGGCTGGTGGCGCAAGGAGGTCAAGACGGTTGAAGACCTCCAGGGCATCAAGATCCGCATGTCTGGCCTCGGAGGCCAAATTCTAAACCGCGTCGGCGCCGTTTCGCAGACACTCGCTCCGGCCGACATCTACCCCGCACTGGAACGCGGTACGATCGACGCGGCCGAGTGGATCGGCCCCTATGATGACGAAAAACTGGGGTTCGTTGAAGTCGCTCCCTACTACTACTACCCCGGCTGGTGGGAATCTGGTCTGGCCTTCCATGCCTTCATCAATCTTGAAGAGTGGAATCAGCTTCCAAAGAGCTACCAGGAGGCTCTGCGCGTCGCCAGCCAAGCGGTCAACACCGACGTTCTCGCGTCCTACGACGCGCTCAATCCGGCAGCGCTACGTCGGCTGATTGCCGCAGGCGCAAAATTGCGGCCCTTCTCAAAAGAGATCCTTGACCGCTGCTACGACGTCGCGGTGGAAGTCTATGACGAGATCAGCGCCGATAACGCGACCTTCAAGGAGATTTCCGGATCCATGCTGGATTTCCGCAAGGAAGAGAACCTCTGGTGGCAGGTCGCGGAATACAGCATGGACACGATAAACATCTCGACGTCCCGCAAGTAATAGTCCCCCCTCAATCTTAAAGGCGCAGCGGCCAATAGACTGGCTGCTGCGCCAACGCATTACGGAGCCATTATGTCTCAGCAACGCGGACGTGCAGGGTTGATGTTGCTCAGCAAAAACACTGACGCCTTCACGGCATGGATTGGCCGACAGGTCGCCTGGCTGATCCTTCTGGCGATTCTGATTGCCGCCAGCAACGCGATCGTCCGCAAGCTGTTTTCAATCTCTTCAAATGGCTGGCTCGAGGTACAGTGGTATCTATTCGGAGCCGCATTTTTGCTATCAGCTGCGAAAGTGATGGCAAGCGACCGTCATGTTCGTATTGACCTGATTTTCAGGACGCTCTCCAAACGCAACCGTCTGCGGATCGACCTCGTCGGCCATGTGCTCTTCCTGATTCCTCTATGCGGATTGATGCTACTCAACGGCATTCCGTTTGCTGCAACCTCCTTTTCGACCGGAGAATACTCGATCAACCCCGGCGGATTGATTCTCTGGCCTGCCAAAGTCC
The DNA here is from genome assembly GCF_039982295.1 of Roseibium sp. Lineage (GTDB taxonomy): Bacteria > Pseudomonadota > Alphaproteobacteria > Rhizobiales > Stappiaceae > Roseibium. The sequence goes on along the minus strand of NZ_JBDWYP010000091.1, from coordinate 47,695 downwards.
TGGTCCCGCTTGGCTTCGCGCTCCTGCTGCTCCAGACCTCGTCGCAAATCATCAAGTGCTGGAACGAACTCAAGGGTTTGAATGACCACTCCAATCGCTCAGCTGCACCTGAACGCGACACATCCAGGAACACCAACGGAAAATCGTTCTTCTCCAAGCACGCTCTTGCCATCGCGTCCCTACTTCTGGCTCTTGTCCTGATCGCCAGTCTGGTCAAGGGACTAACCGTTGATCCCGATTTCAAAGCCTGGGCCATTCACAACCTTGCACCGATCATGTTTTGCGCCCTGATCGTTGGGCTCTTGTCTGGCTATCCAATTGCCTTCTCGCTAGGGGCAGTAGGGCTATTGTTCGGTCTGGTCGGCATCGAGCTTGACCTGTTTCAATCGAATTTCCTGCAAGCCATTCCGGACCGCGTCTACGGGACAATGTCGAACGAGACGCTGCTGGCTATTCCGTTCTTTACCTTCATGGGACTGTTGCTTGAGCGCACCGGATTGGCCGAGGATCTGTTGAACACGATTGGCCAGTTGTTTGGCCCGTGGCGGGGCGGACTAGCATTCGCGGTGATTTTTGTCGGCGCATTGCTTGCTGCAACTACAGGAATCGTCGCTGCAAGCGTCATTTCCATGGGCCTTATCTCCCTCCCGATTATGCAGCGCTACGGCTATGGCCAGCAAACCGCCACAGGCGTCATCATAGCTTCGGGTACATTGGCTCAAATCATACCTCCCTCGTTGGTCCTGATCATCATGGCAGACCAGCTCGGCGTGTCAGTTGGGCAAATGTACCGAGCAGCGCTCGCACCGGGGCTGCTTCTGATAGCCATGTTCGCTCTTTATATTTTTATTCTTTCGATCGTGAGCCCAAAGACAACGCCGGCACTGCCGGTTTCCGCGCGTGGTGACCAGGTCGGCACCACGTCCCTTGTTGCAGTTTTACTCATGGCGGCAGCATTGATCGTTGCCGTAATGAAGCTGATGCCCGCAGAACAAGAGGAAACGGCGATGGTAACGGCTGGCGCAATCGGCGTCGTCTTTTCTGTCGCAATTGCACTGGTCAATCGTTTTACGGCCATAAATCTGGTCTCCAAACTGACCGAAAACGTGATCCTGGTACTCGTCCCTCCCCTCGCCCTGATTTTCCTGGTGCTCGGCACCATTCTGATTGGCCTGGCCACACCAACCGAGGGCGGCGCAATGGGCGCGGTAGGTACCCTCGTTCTCGCGCTTCTAACCAGGAAACTGACCTGGCAGAAACTGAAGGATACGGTTCAAAACACCGCTGAATTATCCACTTTCGTTCTATTCATTCTCATCGGCGCACGTGTGTTTTCGCTGACGTTCTACGGAGTGGACGGCCACATCTGGATCGAGGAACTGCTGCTCGGGCTGCCAGGTGGCACGACCGGCTTCCTGATTTTCGTAAGCGCGCTCATTTTCGTGCTGGGTTTCGTCCTGGATTTCTACGAGATCGCATTCATTTTGCTGCCACTCCTCATCATCCCGGCACAGGCGCTCGGGATTGATCTGGTCTGGTTTGGCATCCTGATTGGCATCAATTTGCAGACCAGTTTCATGTCACCGCCTTTCGGGTTTTCGCTTTTCTTCCTGAAATCAGTCGCGCCAGCCAAGCCATACATCGACAAAATCACCGGTGCGTCTATTCAAGCCATAAGCACGGCAACGATCTATCGCGGGGTCATTCCCTTCATCGCGATCCACCTACTATTGCTTGTTCTCGTCGCCCGGTTTCCCGAGATTATTACCGTTTTCGAACGTGAGGTGGTCCAGCTTGACGACAACACCGTCGACGACATGCTCAACAGCCTCCCATCCTTTGGGGGAACGGAGCTCGCACCGCTCAGTTTCGACTGATTTTCGGAAAATCAATATCCGGCAACTCGCAACCTTCAAGAATTTGCAAGCCGCCGAGCAAATTCACAACCGACAAGTTTCCATAGAGCGCTAAAGACCAGACAGCAGGCTTCAGTCTTCCAATCCGGAAAATGACACCCACTTCGAGATTGGTTGACCATTTGACCAATAATTTCGATTAAGACAAAGGTCCTTCAATCAATTTTTTCGCATAAAATCGCGCTAAAATAACTATACAAATTGAACTTTCTTCGTATCATGCATAGAATAGAAAATAATAGATAAATTGGTGCACCAAACTAAGCGCCAGCGAGACATAGGGGCTTCCGGAAACAATGCCGACCAAAACCGCCGACTGGCAGAACGTGAAAACGTCACAGGACATGCCTTTGCCCTGCGAAATGAAGGCATGGGTACTTGGAGATCCTGAAGAGCTGTCTCTCATCAACAAGCCTTTGCCTGTTCCAGGGAAAGCTGAGGCTCTGGTGCGCATTGATGCCGTGGCTATCTGCGCGACCGACCTTGAAATCCTAAAGTATGGAACGCCCGCGTTGATTGAGGGCGGAGCCCCCTTCAACAAGCAATTCACGCCGGGTCACGAATATATGGGCACGGTTGCAGCGCTAGGCCCAGGCGTGGACGAGTTCAAGATTGGCGATCGCGTCACTGTAGAAATTCACGCAGGTTGCGGACAATGCAAACGCTGCCGGATGGGAATGTATACCTCCTGTCACAACTACGGCCTGAATTACGGTGAGAACAACAAGGGCCACCGCGCCAATGGCTTCACAACCAATGGCGGCTTTGCCGAATACGCAATCAACAACATCAACACGATGATCCGCGTGCCTGACGAGATGTCTGACGAAGAGGCCACGCTCGTCGTCACCGCAGGCACCTCGATGTATGGCCTGACAGAGCTTGGCGGCCTTGTTGCCGGAGAAAGCGTCGTCGTGATCGGCCCAGGTCCGATCGGATTGCTGGCGGTTGCCGTGGCGAAGGCTCTTGGCGCCTCGCCTGTCATCCTTGTCGGCACACGCGCCAATCGAAACGAGATCGGGCGCAAGCTCGGAGCCGACTACACTATCGACGCACGCTCCGAAGACGTCGTTGCACGGGTCAAGGAACTGACCGGCAAGGGCGCCGACTACGTTGTCGATTGCGCGGGAACCGAAATCACCGCGAACCAGTCAGTGCACATGACCAATCGAGGTGGCCGGATTTGTCTTGCCGCGTTCCCGAAAGAGCCGGTTTCCTTCGACCTGGGCGCCTTGGCGGTGAACAACATCTATCTCTATGGCATTCGCGGGGAAGGCAGGTCTGCCACTCACCGTGCGATGGCCTTCATGGCCGAAAAGCGCTTCGATGCCCGGCATGTACACACCCACACCTTCCCCTTGCAGGATCTTCCAACTGCGCTGCGTTATGCGCGCGACCGCGTAGATGATGCAATCAAGGTCGTGGTGTCGATGCGCGAGACCCAAGACGCTTCACAAGAAGCTGCACAGTAAACTGTAATGGAAGTTTTGATGACCAAAGCCAAACGTGGCATCTACGCCGCAGCCGTCTCACCGTTCGATGCTGATGGCACCTTGAACACTGCAAAGCTCATCGCCTACTGCAAACATTTGATGTCGGATGGCGGTTGCGACGGTGTTGCACCTACGGGCACCACCGGCGAAGGAACTTCGGTATCAATGCGGGACCGCCTCGCCTTGCCGGCAGCTTTTGCGGAAGCAGGCATGCCCACGGACAGCGTCATTTTCGGCACGGGCGCACCGGCAGCAGGCGATTGTGTTGAGTTGACACGTGCAGCCGTGGACGCAGGATTTGTGAACGTCCTCGTCCTGCCTCCGTATTACTACAAGAACGCCTCCGATGACGGTCTTTACAGTTACTTCGCCAATCTGGTCGAAAAGATCGGCGACGACCGCCTGCGCGTGTACCTCTATCATTTTCCGCAAATGTCTCAGGCTCCTCTGTCGACCAATCTGGTCAAACGATTGAGGGCTGACTTTGGCGCAGTAATCGCAGGCCTCAAAGACAGCAGTGGCGACTTCGAACAATCTCGCGCGTTCGTCGAAGCCACTGGCGGTGTTACCGAAGATTTCGATATCTATCCATCCTCTGAAGCGATGCTCTGGGACGGCCTGTCCATCGGCACCGCCGGCATCATTTCCGGATCGACCAACGCATTTGCGAACTGGGTCCAAAAGGCCCGGAAGGCGCCAGAGGGCGCAGAGCGCGACGCAGCTATGGAAGAGGTCAGGCGTCGGCGTTCACTCGCCGGAAAATACCCGATGATGGCAGGCATGAAACAGATTGAGGCCTGGCGTTCCGGTGACGACAGCTGGACACGAATGGCACCGCCACTTGTCCCGCTAACGGCAGAACAAAAAACCGCCTTGAAGGCGGATCTGGACGCTCTTTAAGCATCTGGTTTTCAAGTCCAATACGAAAACAAGAGCAAGTCCCGAATACCGGGACCTGCTCAGCCGACGGCCCCATCGAACCAAGTTACAAGAAAAACGAGGAAGTAAGAAACGAGAAAACGACAACCAGAGGGAGGTAAAGAATGAATAATATCATAAGCAAAATGGCAGCAACTGTCGCGATTTCCACCTTGGCATCCACAGCAATGGCCGAGGAAATCAACCTGCGAATTGGCTCTGGCCACCCGCCAGGCGTCGTTTACGCCGGCCTGATGCAAAACTACTTCCAACCAGAGCTCAAGCGCCGTGTTGAAGAACGCACCGATCATACGATCAACTTCGTTGAAGGCTATTCCGGTTCCATCGTCAAGGTGACAGAAGTTCTTGAAGGCGTTCAAGACGGCATCATCGACATTGGCGGCTTCTGCTATTGCTTCGAACCTTCAAACCTACCGCTTCATGCGTTCCAGGTGATGCTGCCGTTTGGCACTATGGATCCTGAAACATCGTTGAAGTCCGCTCAGGAGGTCTATGAAGCTGTCCCTTATCTCTCAGACGTATTCGAGGAAAAATTCAACCAGGTACTCCTCGCCCGCATTGCAGATGGTGGATACAACCTGGGCACGTCTTTTGAATGGGATGAGCTATCTGATCTCAAGGACCAGAAGATCGCCGGTGCCGGACTGAACCTGAATTGGCTCAAATACGGTGGCGTGTCTCCGGTACAGTCTTCTCTGGCGACTGCTTACACAGAGATGAAGACACACGTCTACGAAGGCTGGATCATGTTCCCGTCGGCTTGGGTCAACCTCAAGCTCTACGAGCCGGGTCCCTTCTACACACTCATCGGCTTTGGTTCGATGACCTGGCATGGACTGACGATTAATCAGGACACCTTTAACGAACTACCTGAAGACGTGAAGCCGATCCTCCTTGAGGTAGCTGCAGATTTCGAGCAGCAGACTGGTTCGGTGAATGCGTCCGAGTATGACCGGTTGGTTGAAGAGTTGAAGGGCCTCATTACCGTGAGCGAGATCGACCCTTCCGTTCGCAAGGCATGGGCTGAGTCCCTCGCCGAGTGGCCGCAGAAGATGGCCTCGGAACTCGACGCGCAAGGCCTTCCCGCGACTGAGGTTCTCAACCTGGCGATCGAACGTGCCGAAGCCAATGGCTACACATGGCCGGTTCGTTACGAGATCAAGTAACGTCTCGAGATCCGCGTAACTGGCCCGCTGACGCGTCTGTCGGCGGGCCCCACCCTGTCCAGTTTCTGTCTATACGAGACCGCAATGGCACTGGTTCGCTTTACGGATCGACTTACGAAGTTTCTGATGGTTTTCGGCGCAATATGGGCCTTTGCCTTATGTTTCTTCATTCTGGCCGACATCATCTTCAGGGCGATGAACATGCCGATTTCCGGCACCAAGGAGATCGTCGCCAATTCCGTTGTCATCATCGTCTTCATGCAGGTCGGATATGCCGTGCGCAGTCAGTCCATGTTGCGTGCTGATTTTCTGGTCGCAGCCCTCCCGCACGGCGCACAAAAGGCCCTGTTGATCCTGGCATATGTGCTCGGCGGCCTGCTGTTTTTCTTCTTGCTCAAGGCTGGAATCAAGCCGGCGCTGAGGTCCTTTGCCAACGGGGAGTTTGACGGCGAAGGCGCGCTGCGTGTGCCGGTATGGCCGGCTCGATTTGCCATTCTACTCGGCGGCGGCCTCGCCGGTGTCAATTACCTCTTGCTCTGCATCGTCGAAATTTTTGGCCTGCGGATCGAGCGAATGAACCTGTGAAGATCGGAGCCGAGTGTGTTTGACTATACCACCGCAGGACTGATTGTTTGCGGATTGCTTTTTCTCGTCCTCATCGGCGTTCACGTAGCCGTATCACTGGGGATCGCCAGCGTCGTCGGCATCTACCTCGTCACCGGAAAGCTCCGGATTGTCGAGGCAACCCTTGCTTCAACGTCGGCCGAGGCCTTGCGCGATTTCACCTTTGCCGTGATCCCACTGTTCATGTTGATGGGCGAGTTCATGGGCAGATCGGGCGCGATAACCGACATTTATGTCGCCATTAACAAGGGATTGCGCCGGATCCCTGCCCGGCTGGCGATTGCCACAGTGCTTGGCAACACGGTCTTTTCTTTCGTCACGGGCGTATCCATTGCGTCGGCCGCCGCCTTCTCGCGGATCGCCTACCCCGAAATGAAGGCGCATAACTACCACCGTGGTTTCTCTCTGGGAGCGATTGCAGGTTCGAGCTGTCTCGGCATGCTGATACCGCCTTCTGTGCTCATGATCGTCTGGGGTATCTTGACGGAACAGTCGATTGGTCGGCTCTTCCTCGCGGGCGTCCTTCCCGGCATCCTGCTTGCGACTTTCTTCATCGTCTACATTGTCCTGACCGCTGTCTTTAAGCCTGAAATGGTTGGCGAGGGCAAAGCACACGCTGAACCTGATCCCGAAATGGACACGACACGCAAGGAGCTTCCTGCGCGCCAATTTGCAACATCCCTGATCGGAGTGATTGGCATAATAAGCGCTGTACTTGGCGGTATCTGGTGGGGCGTATTCACGCCAACCGAAGGTGCCGGCGCAGGCGCCGCACTAGCTTTGGTTCTTGCCCTGACGAAAGGCATGAACTGGAACAGTTTCGTCCAGGCGATCTACCAGGTTGGCAAAACAGCTGCACCTATCATGATTTTGTTGCTGGCCGCCGCACTGTACTCGAGAACCCTCGCGATGACGGGCATAACCACTGCAATTCGCACGTTCTTCGAAGAGTCTGGACTGGACCCCTACATGGTCCTGACAATCATCGTGATTGTCTGGTTCGTTTTGGGAATGATCATCGACTCCATTTCGATCATGCTTCTGACCGTTCCGATTGTCGAACCGGTGGCCATGGCCTTTGGCTTCGATCAACTCAGCTTCGCCATTCTCGGCATCATTGCGATCGAAGCCGGGCTCCTGACACCTCCCTTCGGGCTCTTGGTCTACACTGTCAAAGCCGCAATTCAAGACAGGGATATCGGCGTCCAGGCCATCTTCAGATCGTCTATTCCCTACTGGGGGATCATGCTGTTGATGGTTCTGTTGCTCGCCGCATTCCCGCAGATCGCAAACACATTGCCCAACGCGCTGATGTAGCCTGTTTGGACCTAATCAGAGGAAAAACCTATGCCCGCCTATTGGATCGCGCGGTCGCTGATCAACGACCCTGTTGCCTACAAGCGTTACACAGACCAGGTACCTGCCATCGTCACCAAGTATGGTGGCAAGGTGCTTGCCCGTGGCGGAAAATTCCAAATCATGGAAGGTCCCGCCAAGTTCAAACGCTTCGTTGTCATAGAGTTTCCGACCTTTGAACAAGGCGTCGCATGCTTTCAGTCGGCCGAGTATGATGAAGCCGCGCGCCATCGTCGTGAAAACGGAGCGGGCGAAGTCGAAACGATCATGCTCGAAGCAGGCGAATTCACCACCTAAATTCCTGACAGGACAATTGATATGAAGACAACGCGTGTTGTGATGCATGCCCAGGGCGGGCCTGAGGTTATGCAGCTGGAAGACCATGAACTTGCAGGTCCAGGCGCTGGCGAGGTCCAGGTCGAACAGACGGCAATTGGCCTGAATTACATGGACATCTACCAGCGCTCGGGTGCTTACAAGATGTCCCTGCCCAGTCCCTTGGGGCTGGAAGCTGCAGGTCGGGTTATCGCCGTTGGCGAAGGCGTAACGGACTTTTCGATCGGCGACCGGGTTGCCTACGGCCCTGTGCTCGGCGCCTACGCAACGCATCGAAACGTGCCGAGTGCCCGTCTTGTCCAAATTCCAGACGGAATTTCGGATGAGGTCGCAGCTGCGGTGCTCATGAAAGGGACGACTGTCGAATATCTTCTCAACCGCACCCACAAGGTCGGGCCGGGTCAGGATGTTCTTTTCTGGGCCGCGTCAGGCGGCGTTGGGCAGTTGGCCGGACAATGGGGAGCTCATCTGGGCGCTCGAATGATCGGGATCACGTCGGGCCCGGACAACTGCGAAGCGATCCTCAAACTCGGCTATGCGGAAGCGATTGATAGAAAGAGCGAGAATGTAGCCGGCAGGGTGAAAGAACTGACCGGCGGAAACGGCGTGCCCGTTGTTTATGACAGTATCGGAGCTGCCAGTTTCGATGCCTCAATCGCAAGCCTTTCAAGGTACGGTCTCTTTGTGTCCTATGGCGCCACCACAGGCGAAGCTCCACCGGTTGCACCGAGCCTCCTTCAGCACAGCGGCTCGTTGTACTTCACCAGACCAACGCTGGCAGATTACATCAAGGAACGGAGCGATCTTGTGCACGCGGCGGAGCAGGTGTTTCAACTCATCCTGGAAGGCGTTCTGACGGTCAATGTAAACCAGAAGATGCGCCTGGATGAGGTCGTGGAAGCACACCGTCTCCTCGCCGATGGCGCTACGACCGGTTCAACGATCCTGATCCCATAGGGTCTGGATATCTGCGCCAGCAAAGAACGGGGCGAACGGTGCCATGACTTCATCACAGAGCCTTGCTGGCGCCGCTGCACTGGTAGCGGCGGCCGTTGTTCTTACAACGTCCGCCGATGACATCACGATCCGGGTCTCTGCAGTGTCCCTGCTTGCGATCGTTTTCTTTGCGACCCGGGTCGTCCCGGAGGTCCTGACGGCGATCTGGTGTTTTTTGGCCTTTCTTGCGATTGGCGCAGCTCCCGCAGACGTTATCTTTTCAGGCTTCACCACCGGCGGTTTTTGGTTGCTGGTGTCCGGATTGATCATCGGATCTGCGATCACCCAAACAGGTCTTGGAAAACAAATTGCATCGCGGATCTTCGAACGAACCGGCACATCCTACAGCCGCGCAACCTTGATCCTTGCGTTTACCGGGCTGGGTTTGGGCCTGCTTATCCCCTCAACAATCCCGCGGATCATAATTCTCGTGCCAATTGCCGCGTCATTGGCCGAGGTGATGGGGTATCGACCCGGAACGCGTGGGCATATTGGTTTGTCCGTGACGGCTGCGGCCAGCACGCTTCTGCCGACCTACGCCATCTTGACGGCGAACCTTCCGACGATCGTCCACTACGGCGCTCTGGAGACCCTCTACGGCATTCATCCATCGTATGCGGATTATTTCATCCAACAGCTTCCGGCAAACGCTGTGCGATTTCTGCTCCTCGTCGCCGTCATGCTGCCATTTGCGAAAAACGCAGCGCAAACAACTGGCATCGAGCAGCCCCGTGTCGAACCGCTTACACGCAGGCAGCTTTATCTGCTTGGACTTCTCGCTCTGGCGATCGTCTTTTGGGCCACGGATTCCCTTCATCACATTTCACCAGCATGGATCGCGCTCACTCTGGCGTCTTTCATCCTCGTGCCAGCGACGGGTTTCCTAAAGAAAGACGCAATGAAGACAAGCATTGATCTGTCACCGGCGTTCTTTCTTGCAGGTGTGTTTGCGGTGGCGGCGGTGGCAACGCATACGGGCCTGAACGGCTTGGTTGCCGACACACTCATCCCATATCTTGGCCTGGGCCAAGGCTCGAATTTACGTGATCTCTATTCGATTACAGGCTTTGCGATGCTGCTGTCTCACCTGACGACAGCGCCCGCGGCCCCTCTGGTCCTGGCGCCGCTGGCAGAACCGATTGCCGCTGCCGCAGGCTGGCCGATCCACACAGTCGCAATGGCTCAGGTCATCGGAATTGCCACTCCGTTGCTCCCCTACCAGGCCCCGCCCCTGATCCTCGCGATGGCCCTTGCAAACCTGCCGCTTGCGCCGCTGGTGCGGGTCTGTCTCGCCCTGTTCGCCGGAACTGCGCTGATCGGTCTGCCACTCACCTATTTCTGGTGGCAGTTCCTGGGCAACTTTTGATGCCTGCGTCGACGCGATCACGCGATTGTCGGGCTGACCTGCTTTTCAAACTCAAAGTTCAGCGAGAAGCGGCTCTCAGGGTGCACCGAATAGGTCACCAGATAGATCTCGCCATCTGAGTTCTTGTATCTGCGCAAGATGATCAGGGCCGGAGCTCCGGTATCGCATTGCAAAGGTTCAGACAAATCCTCTTCAATCCGTCCGACGAAGATTTCAACCTGTGCGTTCGCTGCGAAATGGCAGTGTCTTTCCTCAATCTGTTTCAAAATCGAGACGCCATTGGGATTTGGTTGATCCAGAACATCTGCAAACTCTGGCTTCACATAAGCATCCAGCCAGGAGATGGGCGCATCTGTCCCTCTGGCGAGCCTCATTGCCTTCAGGCAGCTCCATTTTTGGCCAGAGGCAACGCCAAGGAAATGCGCAAGCGTTGGCGCAAGCTGTTCTACGGAAATTGCCAGATGCTTACGGTAGGTTTCACCAGGATAAATCAGCAGATCTTCAAAAGAACTCATGGTGTGTGTGATCGCCTCGCGCGGCTTATCGCGAAGGATGATGGTTCCCAACCCGGCGCGCGGCTCAATATGTCCGGACGCTTTTAGTCCCGCTAGTGCCTGCCGCACCGTGAAGCGGCTTGCAGACAAACGTTCGCAGAGCGCATGTTCAGTCGGCAAAAGGCTGCCGACCGGATAGACACCACTCTCGATCTCAGCTCTCAACGCGCTTTCGATTTCAACGTACTTGGAAGGCGCCTTGCGCGAAGGGGTTGGCTTTTTTCTCGCCCTGGACTGGTCCATGGTAACTAGTCGCCCTGAAACTTGACTCTCTCGATTGCGAGCAAAATCGCTGAATTGTCTATATCGCCCTCGCCTTCAGCAATGCAATCGTCGACCATCGCCGAATAAGTTTCGGCGAAAGGCAGGCCTTGCTCAGCGTTGCCGGCCAGCGTCCGGATAAGTTTGAAGTCCTTAGCCGACTGCGTTATCCGGCCCAAAGGCTTGAAATCTCGAGCCGTCATGAGAGGTCCCTTGGTCTCCATGACCGCTGAATAGGCGGCAGAATTGCGAGCCAGCTCAAGAAAATCATTTGGCTGAAGGCCAAGGGCCTTTGCAAACACCAGACCTTCTGCGAGTGCCGCCCGATTTAGCCCAAGAACGAGGTTGATTGCGAGCTTGGCGCGATTGCCATTTCCAAGCCCCCCAACGTAGTAGTGGGCGCGGCCAAGCAGTGAAAACAGCCACGTATTGGCATCAGCCAGCGACTCACTTCCACCAACGAGAAACACCGCATTGCCGTTGGCCAGGTCCTTGCTGGTTCCAGAAAGCGGCGCTTCCAGAAGGCGGATACCATACCTCGCAGCCTCCTCCTCCAACTCCAGCATCCGGTCGGGGTCACAAGTGCTGGTCGCAACCAGTGTGACATCGCTCCCAGCCGGGGCGGACCGAATGACCGACAGCAGTTGGTCAGTATCAAACACCGCAGCCAGGACCGTCTTCGAAGCCCAGATATCTGCCTCTTGGGCAGGTAGACCACCGGCTTGTTCGAGATCGGCCATTCGGTCCGGATTTGGGTCGAAACCTGCAACCGAATGCCCAGCCTGCAGGAGCCTATGGGCCAAAGCCTGCCCTATCAGGCCAAGACCGAAAACACCGATACTATCGGTCATCATCATCATCTCCGGGACTTTGAACAAGTTCTTCATACAATGGAAAAAGCCACGAGAAATCCGTAGCTCCATGGCCGGCGGAGACAGCATGGGACAAAATTCCGGACGTCATTGACCCGTAGGGAACGGGTGCCTCCATCTTGGCGGCAAATGACATCGCCATGCCCAAATCCTTGTCCAAATTGGCCACCACTGACCGTGCCATCATTGTGCCGCTCAAAATATCGCGGGGAAACCGTACCTCGCTAACGAAGCTGCGGGCATTTCCAGCATTCAAAACACTGACGGCTTTGTTCAAGTCGAGACCGGCACGCTCGGCAAGTCGCAGTCCTTCACAAGTCGCAAGGAAGTTGCTGTGCAGGATCATATTGTGAACCAGCTTCATAGCGTGGCCGGACCCCACCGCACCGAGGTGGAAGACCTGATCAGCAATCACGTCCAACACCGGGCGGATGGCCGATAAAGTCTCACCGTCGCCACCAACCATCAGCGTCAGCGCTCCCGCGTCGGCACCAGCTGCCCCGCCTGTCATCGCCGCATCGAGATAGCCAAAGCCAAGCGCGGAAAGTTCCCCCGCCAGAATTTGACTTTTGGCGGGGTCTGACGTGGTCAAATCAACGATGACCTGCCTTGATCCGGCAACGCAACCGCGCAACGCAAGACCGATTTCATCGCTGGAAGGGACCACGCACAAGATGATGTCGGCCTTGTCCACCAGGGCCTGACCGGCATCAAACGAGACATTCGCCGACAAATTCGCCGCTTTGAATGCCTCTTCCTGTACGTCTGAAGCAGCAACCAGCACACCGGCCTTATCCAGGTTCCGCGCAATTCCACGGCCCATCTGGCCCAAGCCGATGACTGCGACCGCCTGGGTCATTTGGCAGCTTTCATATCCGCCAACATGGCGAGAGAATGGTTTGAAAGCGGCAGGCTGATTGGCTCTCCGACCTCGGCAGAGATATCAGCGGCAGAATAGGTTTCCATCACCATCCGCGCGTGTTCGGGAGCCACCATCGGGGGCGTATCCATCAAGACGGATTCCAGGAAGTGGATCGTTTCCGGACCCATTTGACCTGCGAACATATGATCAACATGCTCACCTGGCATCGTCGACATGGGATACTCGGTCCCATTGGCAACCGTATTCAGCCAGTTGTCTCGCGACGTGTCGTCAAGGATCAGAGCTCCTTCGGTACCCGTGATTTCAATCCAGGTTCCGCAGTAGTTCGGATAGCTTGGTGGCAAGTTCCAACCGCCGCCGACAACTACCAGGGTTCCGTCGTCCATCGTGACGGTCGACCACATACAGTCATAGGAACCGTTCAGTTCCTTCATGTAACCGTAGGCGCCTTGAGAGTACACTTTCACTGGCTTGGCCGGGGCCAACAACCACATGACAAAGTCCAGATCGTGGGTCGATTCCATGGCAACGGGCGAGAGCTTCACCCGATTTGCTATTTTCTTGCCAAGGTTTCGTGACAGGTGTCTGCTCACCATCACATTGACGACCTTGCCCAGTTTGCCCTCGGTGATCGACTTTTTGGCGTAGGCGATCTTCGAGTTGAAGCGCTGGGAATATCCAATCGTGAACTTGAGATTGTTCTTGCGAGAGATCGAAATCAGCTCGTCGGCTTCCCAAAGCTCAAGCGCAATCGGCTTTTCCAGAAGCACGTGCTTCCCGGCTTTCAGGCAATCGCGTGCAATGGGGTAATGGGACCCTTCCGGAGTGGTCGAAATGTAGACAACCTCAATAGCCGGGTTTTTGACGATATCCTGATAGTCAGTCGTCGCCGTCGCTGGATTGGTCAGAGCCTTCACTTCTGCCAGACGCTCGGGCTTGATTTCGCAAATGTGCAGCCTGTCAACCAGCGCAGATTTTGCAAGTGACTCGGCGCGTATCCCCCCACACCAACCCGTACCGATAACCGCGACTTCGACCTGCCTCATGAATTCCTCCGGTTCTTGAATTTCCTCGAACCAGAGATATCACATTTGTCCGGATATTTAACCCGAAAACGCCATAATCACGCGACTTAACGGCACATACCATCAAAGAGATTGTACGAACAATTCGGCGATATAAAACTCACTATTCGGAAGTCATTGCGTTCAGGGTGGTCTGCAGATGCGACTGCATTGCCTTGCGGGCCTCTCCGCTCGCACGCCGCTCCAAAGCGGAGACGATCGCGTCATGCTCGTCGAAGGAGTGATAGTCGGGGGGCGGAACAGTCTGCGAGGTATCCAGGCGCCTCCAAACCACCACGAGCCTCACCCCGTTCACAATTTTGAAAAGCTCATGAAGCAGGGAATTTCCCGACGCGCTGGCAACCACGTCGTGAAAGATCGCATCAAGCTTCTCATATTCAGTCCAGTTGCGACTCGACTTCATATCGGCGCACAAACCACGCAATTTGCGCAGTTGTTGAGGCGTCGCATGGAGTGCCGCCATTCTTGCCAGTTCAGGCTCCAGCGCCAACCGAGCCATCATCGCCTCATAAGGACCGGTGCATTCCGACAAAGCTGCCGTGCTGCCAGCGATGGAAACGTCATTCTTCTTTTCAGGCAAACGCTTGAGAAAGGTGCCACTCCCCACCCGGCGCTCCACCCCCCCTTCGGCTTCGAGAAGCAGAAGAGCCTTGCGCAACTCCGTGCGGCTGATTCCGAGCGAGCCGGACAGATCCCGTTCCGGCGGAAGCTTCGCGCCCACACTCAGACCGGAATTTGCGACCCAGGATCGCAAACGCGTATGTGCTTTCGTGTTAATTGGTTTTCCAATTCCGACAATAGAGTTTCAACGAAAAATTCGGATAAATTCCCTACCTAATTATAATAATGAGACTTTTTAAGAAAACATCATGTCGCTATAATTAGACCGGCACACAATATTGCAGAGTCTGCGATATTGGTCAACCATTTCATTCAAGGCCCCGTGATGTTGAACAATCTGGCCTCATCCGACATGCAGGTTCAATACAGTTTCAGCCACTTTATGTGGTCTTCAAACCTGATCTTTGGGAGACATGTGAGGTACCGTCTCACCACTTTCAGTGAATGTTCGCGTAACGTCTCTGGCACCATAGATCCAAAGGATCACCAACCTGCCCGTGCCCGAGTTGCGAAAGTAGTGCGGAACATTGGCGGGGACGAACGTCGTGTCCATCGCTCCAAGACGGACGATTTCGCCGCCAATCATCGCATCAGCCTGCCCTTCGAGGATGGTCACCTGCTCGGCACAGTTGTGGCTGTGCAAAGGCGCGGCCGAGCCCGCAGGAAATGCGGTCGTGCCAGTTGTAAAGGGCGTTTCTGGTGCATTCCCCTTGCCAACCATTAGCCGGGTTTCAACCCCATCTCCCCGGCTGAAAGGGGCAATCTCGTCGTATGTCACCGTAATACCATCGGTCATTTCCTGGATCCTCTTCTTCATTTCAAAAAACGCTGCCTGCGGCAGCACCTAGGGAGTCAACACATTGTCCAGCACACCATCCAATCTCTCAGCAGAATCTCTTAGATCATTCATAACTCGTAGTTTTCTCGCCTGCGGCTTCCCCGAACACAATGCTCGGGTCGCAGCAGATCTGATGACTCAAGCCGACTTGAACGGGCAGGATGGACATGGTGTCTTTCGGTTGCCTCAATATGTTAATCGCATCTTGTCGGGCGGAATGAATGTTGACCCGAAATTCAAGGTTATCGAGGAACGCACCGCGACCGCACTGATCGATGGAGACAACGGCCTCGGACATCTCGTGATGCATCACGCGACCCAGATGGCGATGAACAAGGCGGAAACCACCGGCATCAGCTGGGTCGGCGCTCGTCACTCCAACCACGCTGGTCCCGCCTCTCTCTACGCGATGATGCCCCTGAAAAAGGACATGATCGGAATTTACGTCGCGGTTGGAAGCGCCAACCATCTCCCCCCCTGGGGCGGCACCGAAATGTTGTTGAGCACCAACCCGATCGCGATCGCGGTTCCCTCTGGTCAAAACCCACCGATCGTTCTGGATATGGCGACCACAGTCGCCGCCTATGGCAAGGTCAAAACGGCAGCCCAACGGGGCGAAACCATCCCTGAAGGCTGGATGATCGACAAACAGGGCACCCCTCTGACCGATCCGACCCGCGCGTCTGAAGGTTTTCTTCTGCCCATTGGCGGTCCCAAGGGCTATGGCCTGGCCCTGATCTTCGGAATTCTGGCAGGAACCCTGAACGGCGCGGCTTTCGGGCAGGACGTCATAGACTTCAACGCGGACAGTAAAACCACCACCAACACCGGTCATTTCATCATCGCTCTCGACATCAAGGCTTTTACCGATCCATCCAAATTCCGTGCAGACATTGATCGTGTTTGGGGCGAAATGAAATCGTCTCCCAAACTACCCGGAGTGGACGAAATCCGGCTGCCGGGGGAAAGACTTGCCCGTATCAAAGGCGAACGCTCCGCTTCCGGCATCCCCGTGGCGCCAGCGCTGAAGGCGCAATTGGACAAACTCGCCGAAAGACTGGGCATTGCCCCCCTCTAAAAGAGCTGCCTATCGCCTCTTTAAGATCTGCTATTCCCCCCCCAAAAAAAGCCCGGGCCGTCGCTGCAAAACGGCCCGGGCAAAGGTCGATTAGTTTCCGATCAACGTATAAAGGCGTTCGTCATAAAGACTGCCGGTCAGCATGTTGAGAACAAACTGCGGATCCTCATTCACACCACCTGCTGCCGGAATACCGGACAGCTCATTGCGGAAAGCCTTCTTTTCCGGTGTGATCTGATGAGCTGCTTGCGAAGCCGCACTGTCCCACATTTCAACAACGCTCATGTGGTTGCCACGGTTAGACTGCGTCAGAATATCAAAACGCATATTGCCGTCATGAGTGCGTCCAAATTCGGCAAGTCCAGTCATCATTTCGTTGCCGCAAGGACCGCTGGCATCCACCTGCCGATCGCAAGGTGCAAACTGCTCAGGCGGAATGATGTCGGCATGTGTGATGACGTAGATTGTCTTGTCGTCACCGGCGGGCAAAGTTGACGGATCAGCGGCACCAAGACCAACATGTGGGCGTTCATCATAGGGTGCATAAAGCATTGGCTCCAGTGCATTGCGGAACGCGATGGTGTGATCTGAAGCAGCGTGAGCAGCCCGCGACTCCGGACCATCCCATGCTTCCAGAATCACGAAGTGATTGCCCTGGCCAATGCGCTGCACAGCTTCGAAACGCAAGTTTCCGTTCTCTGACTTGCTGTTCGCGACCTGATCTTCGATCAATTTCCTGGCAGCATCAGTGCTTGCGACATCCGCCTCTACATAAGTCACTATGAAAGTCGGCTTATCAGACAGGATTGTGCCATCCTGCAGTTTAACATCGGCCTGTGCGCCCGTGCTCGCAAAAAAAAGCAACGCCGAAGCAGCTCCTACAATTGATTTCGTAAGGTTATTCATAATTCCCTCCACATATTTGTATTTTTATTCTAGTCAGCCTTGGGCTGCGTCTTTTTATTGTAAAAATTCATGAATTCATTAGCGCGCGTCCCTTGGATCTCTCTTTGACGCACGCCTGTAAATCGCTCGCGTATGGACGGTAAAACCCGCCTTCTGTTAGCCCTGTTGCCAGGACACGCCCCATAACCGCATTGGCTTTGATCTGGAGCAGCTTTTCCGGCGACAAGATGTGTCAAAATCGGAAATGCGGAGCATTTCAGTTCCGTCGCACAGCCAACGCCGGATAAATTAGCAAGATCCAAAGGGCGTTGATTTGGCTTTTGACGAAAGTGTCAGCGCCCTCGGCCAGACAAAAACGCCTTGGAGCGCTTCCGCTAAGTCACGTGCCATTTCAACGCCCAATAGGCCGCATTTTCGGGTCCGTACCCTAAAGGGGGAAAGGTGCGCGGAAAAATCCGCGCACCTAGGATTTCGCGTTACTGGCTCGTCAGTTTTTCGACGAGATCCTTATAGGCAACGCTCTGCTCCTTACGCATGGCTTCGTAGGTCGGGCCATCCAGGATATCGACGTTTTCGCCAAGGCGACCCATCATGCGCACGAAAGTTTTGTCCTCTGCCAAAGCCTTGAACGCACCAGTCAGTTGTTCGACAACTTCATCAGGCGTATCGGCCGGTGTCAGCACGACGCGGTGCATGAACCCTACATCTCCCTCGACGCCAACTTCGGCCAGGGTTGGAACATCTTCGTAAATGCGCTCAGCGCCGGCTGTCGCCAGAACCCGGACTTTGCCCGCAGCAAGTTGTGGTGCCAATGCAGATGGAAAGCCCATCGTGACGTCTGCATCACCAGAAAGGAGCGCCTGCATAGCTGGGCCACCACCTTGGTATGGAACGAGGTTCCAGGAAACATCCAGAGCTTTCATCACCTGGGCAGCTGGTACGAAGAGCGCGCCCCAGTTTCCGGAATGCGCCATCTGGATTCCACCTGGCTTTTCCTTGGAAGCGGCAATCAGTTCCTCAAATGTCTGATAAGGACTGTCAGCATTCACAACGACCGCAATCGGAGCGTAGTTGATACGTGCCACCGGCTTGAAGTCAGCACCCGGATCATAAGGCAGGGTCTCAACATGCTGCTGAAGCATGTCGATGTAGTTATGCGTGAACAGCAAAGTGTACCCATCCGCCGCTGAATTTGCGACTTCCTGTGTACCCTTCTGGCCGCCTGCACCAGGCGTCAAACGAACGATCATCGCCTGATTGATGTAGCTCGGGATGATGGACGTTACAACGCGCGCGTTCAAGTCATGTGAACCACCGGCACCAAGCGGGATCACCATCGTGATCGGCTTTTCCGGGAATTCTGCGTGGGCGATGCCGGATGACAAACCAAGTGCCATGCCTGCAGCGACCATGACCGACGAAGTCATCTTGATGGTCTTCCTCAACATTTCAATTCCTCCCAATTGCATCTTGCAGAAAGTCGACATGGCCTAGCCGATGCGCGTCTTGGCCATGCGTATTCTCTTTGGGTTAGTGCGCTATTGTTTTACGCATACGCCTCCAAAGCAGAAATCCGATTGCGGGAATAACCAGCAGAACTGCGAGGGCACCCTGCCGATCGCCAAGGAAGAATCCGGCGAGATCACCGTTCGCCATGGCAACCGTTTGGCCAAACGCATATTCCATGGGCTCCCCCAGAATGAACCCCATCACCATCGGCATCACGTCAAACTTTGCAGCCCTTGCAACGATGCCGAAGATCCCGAAACCAACCAGCATGAGCAGATCGACCGAGTCCGAGCGGAAAACATAGGCGCCCGCGAAAGCAAACATGATCACCAGCGGGATCAGGACGGAGACCTTGATCGTCACAAGCCGCGAGAAGAACGGAATAGACAGGTATCCAATGGCGAGGAACATAAGGTTCGCGAACACCATTGCGATCAGGATCGCGAAGACCGTGGCGCCTTGCTCATCGAACAGCTGCGGACCGGGCCGCAATCCCTGAGCAACGAATGCTCCGAGCAGGATCGCCGTCACATTGTCACCGGGAATCCCGAGCGTGAGCAGCGGAACCATGGTCGGTCCATTCACTGCGTTGTTCGCAGCCTCTGCCGCGGCAACGCCTTCCAGCTCCCCTTCCCCGAAGGTCTCTGGATGATCGGACGCGTTTTTCGCAGCTGAATAGCCCATCATCGCCGCAACCACCTGGCCAAGGCCGGGGATGGTTCCGATGCCCGTTCCAATAACCGTGGATCGGCAGATCGTTCTCAGTGTCTTCTTGAACTCCGCCCACGTCAGTCGCTCGCCCATGAGACCCGCAAGATGGCGGGCTTTCTCGTTACGCATGACCACGCTGGCGACTTCGGGGATTGCGAACACCCCGATCAGCATCGGCAAAAGCGGAATGCCGGACTTGAGTTCGAACAATCCAAACGTGAACCGCTCCACCCCGCCCAACGGGTCGGTTCCGATGAAAGAAAGCCAGATGCCAAGAAGCATCATGATCAAGGCCCGCATCGGGTTGGAGCCCGACGTCGCCGCAATGATCACCAAGCTCATCAAAAGCACTGCGAACAGCTCTGGCGGGCCGAACTGCATCACCAGATAGGCGATCGGGAAGATCATCATCATCGTGAAGATGTCGCTCGACATATCGCCGAGCACTGACGAAAACAAAGCCATGTCGAGCGCTTTTCGCGACTTGCCCTTTTGGGTCAGCTTGTAACCATCAATTGACGTTGCAACCGCCGCCCCCGTGCCGGGCATCGAGACCAGGATCGCAGGAATGCTGCCCCCGAAGATGCCTCCCTTGTAGATGCCCAAAAGGAAGGGAATGCCAACGATCGGATCGAGGAAGAAGGAGATCGGAAGCAAAATGGCCATCGCCATAAGCGTCGTGAACCCGGGCAGCGCGCCGACGAGCATGCCGCCAAATAGGCCAAGGCCCATCATCACAAAAGTATCAACGCGCAGCGCCAGGCCAAAGCCCTCAATGAACTGTTCAATCATCTTGTATTCTCATCAATCCCAATGTGTTCATTGGCTCATCCACCCAGAAGACTGCCGTAGGCCAATTCAATGACGTTGAGCTCCGGCAGGGATACAGCGAGCAATCGCGTTGCTCCGAGGTAGAGCAACGACGGCCCACAGATCGACAGCACTGCAATTTGTGCCCAATTCCGATTTCCCATCTGGACGGACAGAAGTGCCGTCGCGATCGTTGACGAGATCTGGAAGCCGAAGGGCACCATCATCAGGGCATACCCCGTCAGGATGGCAAAGAAGTAGGTCCCGCGATACCAGCCGTCCTTGCCAAGCGCCGGTCCTGACTCAATCTGGAAGCCTCGGACCTGCATGCCCACCTGCAGAACGCACAACAGCGCCATCAGGGTCAAAATCACGAAAGGGAAACTATCCGGAGAGATTGCCGTCAGGGATCTTCCGAACAAAAGCTTCGGTGCGGCAACAAGGCTTCCCATGAAAACAAGCGCCAGGCAGGCAAGCACCAGAACGGTGACTGCGAACATGAACGCTGGAGACTTTTTTACTTCGCGGTTAATCATCGCAACAGCGCGCTCCTCGGTGTTTGTTGACCTCTGCCATCAGTTCATCTGCGCCAGATCATTCTCGAAAAGTTCGATCAGTTCGGAGCTGAATCTCTGCCTGGTTTTTTCAACTTCGGCTCGGGTTGCCTTCACAAACTCGGCCCGTTCCGGCGCCGTCAATTCGATGAGTTCCACACCATCAGCGACGAGCGCCTTGGTGCAAATTCCATCATCGTCCTCCGCAAACTGCCGCTGATACCGGGTTGCTTCCGAGACTGCGCTTATGACTGCGTCACGCACCTCTGCCGGCCAGGACTCAACTGTTTTGCGGTTGAACAGAACCAGAGCGACACCAAGAAGGTGACCGGTCAACGTGATCTTGCGATGGGTCTTGTGAAGGTCAAAGTTGTAGATATTGGTCAGAGGGTTTTCCTGCGCATCGACGCGAAAATTCGCAACGGCCTCCGGCAAGTCACGGACGTCAATCGCCATCGGGTCAAATCCCAGCGCCTTAAAAACACGTTGGTGGTCGTCGCTGGCCAACGTCCTGAGTTTCAACCCCTCACAATCCTCCGGCCTCCGGATTTCGGTTTGAGCAGAGGAAATGTGGCGCAGGCCGTTGTCCCAGTAGCCCAGGACGACAAAACCGGTCTTGGCGGCGACCTCATCTGCCAGGCGGCGCCCCAAAGACCCGTCGAGAACACCATAGGCATGCAGACGATCGGCAACAGCAAAGTGTTGGTCAAACAACGCCAATTCAGGAACCCGGCCGGCAAGGTAACTCGACGAGAAGTAGCACCCGTCCAGTTCACCGCTCTCCGTCAACGACAGGAGATCAGATGCCTTGTGCCCCTGAGACACGATGTTCTGCCGAAACTCCACGTCGACCGCGTCTCCAAGCGAGCTCGACAAGAGCTCGCACAATTTGCGCGCACCGCGGGTATGGACCGAATTGTCGCCCTGATAGCCGCCAAATGTTATTTTAATCGGGCTCATGTCAGATCCTTCATCAGCTCACCAGTTCCTTCATCAGCTCGTCAGGAGCGACGGGCAGATCGACCGGACGTCCGCGCTTCGCGGACAGGTCCATCGCCATCGTCATCAGCAAGTTGCGATGTCCGTCAGCTGCTGTTGCATGCGGCGTGCGTTGCCCGGTGTAGAGATGCTGGTACCAGGCGTTCGTCTCTTCACGCATCGGGCCCCAGAGTTGGCCGTCATGCAGATCCCCTGGGGGATAGCTGGTGAGGAATTCGACATGCCTGTCCGGCGCAGTGTAACCCTCTGGCGCATAGCCAGCGCCCTGAGCAACATTTGTCGCCATCACAAGATCGCGGTGCGTATCCTCCACGTCGATGACGCCTTCGGAGCCCACGATCCCGATTTCGATGCCATAGACAGCGCCAGGCCATACCTCAGGCAACCCCCATGAAATGTTCATGGAAAAAATCGAACCGTCATCCATCGTAAAGATGCCAAACGTGGAATCCTTAGTTCCCCACTTGCCAAGCACTTTATCGGTCGATTGCGCGAAGACGCTCACTGGCGTCTTGCCCTCCATGAGCCACAGCGACATATCGAGGCTGTGCGTGCCGGAAACCACCATAGGCGTCAGCGTCGCGCGGTCCTGGGTACGTTGCACGGTCGCAAGCGGCACCATCCTGTTCATGAAAGCGCGGGTCACGACAGAATGCACATCACCGATCTGTCCGGTAATCAGTCGTTCCTTTATCGCAAGGAAGCGGCGGCGAAAGCGATTGGTGTAGCCAATCACGGCATCAATATCGTTGGCCTGGATCTGCTCGAAAAGCTGTGCGGACTGGCGTGCATCCGTGGCAAGCGGCTTTTCGATAAAGAGGTCATGCCCCTTCTCGATCGCAAGTAGCGTCGGATCAAAGTGGAAGTTCTCATCAGTCGCAATGATGGTTGCGGTTACCTCAGGCCGTGCGAGAAGTTCACGGTAGTCGGTTGTAAAGAAATCCGCGTCGATATCAGTGGCAAGCTTTTGGCCAATATCCGATTTTACGTCGCACAATCCGACCCAGCCTACACCGGGATACGCACGCGCAAGCTCGGCCCTGATACGCCCGATCGTTCCGCAACCGACGATGGCAAGTCCGATTTCCTTGCGTGTTTGCTTAGACATTCCGAGTTCCTTCAAGATTTTGCGCGGCATACTCCGCATCATTGCCCTTCGCAGAGCGCATCGCTCGCAGCAGACCTTCGATCACCACCAAGCTGACGCAGATCATCAGACCTGTTCCAATCCATTGCGACAGAACGAAACCGATTGATTTGTCGTCGAACACGAGCAGCGAGCGCCGGAGGTTTTCGTCCGCCAGAGGCCCAAGGATCACGCCGAGAACGACAGGAGCGACGGGGAAGTGGAATATTGTCAGCAGCCAACCGGCGGCGCCGGCGGCGAACATCACCCACACGTCGAACATGGATAGCTTCACTGCATAGGCACCAATCACGCAGACCGGGATAATCAGCGGCATCAGCACGCCACGCGGCAGGCTGAACAGCTTTACGCAAGGTGCAATCAGAGCAAAGGCCGCCAGATACATCATGAAGTTCGCAATGATCAGCGCGCCGTAGATGAAATAGATCAGTCCGGGATGATCCAACTCGATTGTTGGTCCAACGCTCACATTCTTGAGGGTCAAGGCCGCCAGCAGAGCAGCCGCGGCTGCATTCCCCGGAATGCCAAGTGCCAGTGTCGGCAGCATGGATCCGCCAATATTGGCGTTATTGGACGTCTCGGCGCAGACCAAGGCCTCATAGCTACCCTTGCCCCACTTGGCCTTTTCTTCAGGCTTCGCCCGACGGCGACCTATGTCGTAGGCCAGGAAGGAGGCTACATTCGCACCAGCACCAGGAATGGCGCCGATAAATGTCCCGAGCACTCCGGAGCGGACAGCTGACGGCGCAAAGCGCATCAGCAGCCCGAAACGCGGCATCAGGCGCCCGACCTTGCTCGGAATGGTTGGCGTGTCCTTGGAGGGAAGCGTCCTTAAGATCTCGGCAAGGCCGAAGAGACCGATCAGGATGGCAACGTAGGAAACGCCATCGAAGAGCATGAAACTGCCAAAGGTGAAGCGCGGCACAGCGTGGATCGAATCCAAGCCGACAAGCGACACCAGAAGGCCGATCCAACCTGCAATCCATCCTTTCAACGGCATGGAGCCTGCCGCCATTGAACCGGAAACCATGATGCCAATGACCGCAAGCCAGAACATCTCCCAGGAGCGGAAATTGAGTGCGAAGGTCAAAATCAGCGGGATCAGGGTAATCAGCAAAACGATGCCAATGCTTCCACCGACAAAGGAAGCCGCGATTGACATCCCAAGTGCCTGGCCGCCCTCTCCTCTTTGAGCAAGTTGATGCCCCTCGATCATGGTCGGGACGGCATCGGGCGTGCCGGGAATATTGATCAGAACGGCCGAGATCGCCCCCCCAAAGACACTGCCCGTATAGACGCCCAACATGAAACAGATCGATGCTTCCTGGGACAGGCCGGCAGAAAGCCCGATCAACAGTCCCATCGCCATCGTGGTTGACAGGCCCGGGAGTGCTCCCCAGATGATACCAAGACTGACACCGGCGAGAGTAAGAGCCAGGAGGCTCGGGTTCATGAGTTGAAGAAATGCATCAATCATGTCTCAGAACCCTCCCGGCAATGGAATTTGAAAAATTTTCTGGAACACAATCGAGAGCACCAGCGTCCAACCCGTAGCGATAGCGACGATTGCGAGGAGCGGGCCGCCCCAATACACCCTCATGATTGCCGACAGGGCGAGGATAGTCAGCGGCTCAAAAGCGCTCAGCACATAGTGCACACCAGCAACCTGAAGGTGCGTCTGAAACGCAAGCCATTGCAGGCCGGCGATATAGATTGCGATGGCAGCAGCCAGTGGGACGGCGCGCATCTGCTCCGAGACCTCACCCGGCGCAAACATCATCAGGGGTGTTCCCGTCCGGCGTCGTTGAATTGCAGAGACTGCGAGCAGGATTGCCATTCCACCGAGCGAAACAGCAGTCAAAAACGGCAAAAGTCCCGGCGCAGTGGCCAATTCACCTGGCACGGGCAGCAAGAGTGACGCCACAACGACAAGCGTTGCAATTGCCAGCAAAAACGCGGCTGCAATGAGGTCAAGGAAAGGTGCTGCGTAACCCGCATGCGCATCCTCGCCTTCAAATTTAATCTCATCTACATGCTCAGACTTCACGCCGCAGACCTCAAACAATGAACAAGGAAGGGATTTCGGGCGTGGTTTTTCTTCACGCCCGAAATTTTTGGCTGTGTTCTACTTGATCGGGGCTGGCGTATAGCCCTTGGGAGGCCACCAGGTATCGAAGTCTTCCGGCTTGGGAAGTCCCAATGCGTCGGCGGTCTGGACCTCGGCACCAATCTGGTCCTGGAAGCGGTTGAAGATGTCGACCGTAACCGTCTCCATCAATGCTCCTTCACGATCAGCTTCCTCGCCCACCTTGACATCAAGCTGGAAGAACTTCGCCTTCATCAGGTCCTTGAACCCGTCAGAATTCGCTGCAGCACGGAAACCGTCAGCCAATTCCTGAAGAACTTCCGGCGGAAGATCGCGGCGCATCATGAAGTTGTAAGTTGCCCCAACCGGCAGGATTTTGCGGCTTTCAGGAATGATGGACGCGATGGACGGCAGAACCGTACCGTCCTCCAGAACGATGTCCTCTGCGCTCGTCTGGCACAGGTTCCGCATCTCGCCTGCGCGTATCAGATCGATGTGCTCGTGCACGCCGCCGCCCGAAATATCGGTCTCGCCCTGAAGGCCGGCCAACGTGGCAGGCTTGCCACCTTTGTAAGGAACGTATTTCAACTCGACCCCGGCAAGGTCGGCAACGATCAAAGCGAGCTCATGCCACACGCCACCGGTACCGGAAGTCGAGATCGAAACACTGCCCGGATTTGCCTTGGCTGCGGCAATCATGTCCTCAAAGGTTTGAAATGGTGAGTCTTTCCGAACAGACCAGCTCGCGAGTGCGTTGGCCGCCTTCATCGGAACCCATTCCTCCCAAGGCGTGAATTCGGCATGCCCGAGGACGCGGACAAAACGGTTGTAGTTGGCACCGCCAAGCAGCGTATAGCCATCTGGGCGAGCTGCAGAAACATATTGAGTTGCGACACCACCTACAGCACCAGGTTTGTTGACAACGTTGATCGTCCAACCCTTGGCAGCCGCCATCTCCTCAGCCAGCTTGCGCATGATCGTATCGGTACCACCGCCAGCAGAATACATGACGACAAGCGTGACCGGTCGACTTGGGTAGCTTTGCGCAAAAGCAGAGCCAGGAATGGTAATTTCCAACGCCGCCGCACCAGCAATACCGGCCGATCCTGCAAGAAATTTACGGCGATCCAAGCCACCTGTTTTTTCATCACTCATGATTTTTCCTCCCAGTTGATTGCGATAGGCTTACGCCCAATTCTGCAGATTCACGCCCCCTCAAGCGCGATCTTCTTTCGCCCCCCGATAACCATTTTCCTCAAGAAATTCCGTCACTTGCGGCTCAACATCAGTCTCCATAAGAGCGTTCCACCTGTTGTTGAAACCAAACAACGCGATCACCGCTCCCAACTCGACGATTTGCTCTTCGGAAAAGTGCTTGCGCATTTCGACCATGTCATCGGGATTGGCATAGGCAGGACACTGCCCTCCTGTCAGAGCCACCCTAAGCGCAGAACGTTCGGCCGCAGAGAACACCGACGACGTCTCAAACTCCCAGATCGCATCGAGCTTTTCCTGCGACACTCCGGCATCAGCACCGTTTTTAAATGTATGCGCGGAGCAATAAGAGCAGCCATTGGAGAGACTGGTGATATGCGCCACCATCCATCGAAGCTCCGGATCAACCGTACCATCGGGGTTACGGACGACAGCACGGATCAGCTCCAGGACAGCCTTCGCAATTTCAGGCCGCCGGGACAGCGTCAACATTGAGTTTGCGGTAAACCCGGTAGCAGACGCCAACCAAGCAATATCCTCCTGAGCCTGCTTGGTCTCAGACATCGACAAAGGCGATACGTGCGGCATAATCCCTCCCAGACATCCACTCGCTCTAAGCAATTCCTCGAGGCTAAATTGGTTCACCAATCAAGCCGGAACAATTAACGTCCAACCACTTTATATACCACTGTAAATATAGCAATATTAATATCAGTTTTCTTGGAAAAATTCTACAAATCAGCTAAGTAACAACCCAAATTGGTCGACCAATTCACCGATATTCAACCTGGCATTCTGGTGCTCAGAAAATGCGCCCGAACGATCCCGCAACACTTTCGAATTTCGGCGACCAGCAGATCAGAAAACAACTGCACGACGGTCGTCGCTTCTTTCGTTGCCGGCTCGATCAACAAGTAGTCCACGGTCATATTCGGGCGGATGATCGGATGGAGATGAACGACTGAATTTTCCAGGTCCGGAAGGCAAAGGCATCCGGGCAAGATCGAACACCACTCGCCCTGGCGAACCAGGTCGAGCGTGGTCATCATGGAGTCCATTTCAAGGACGGAGTGTACTGCCCCCGAAAAAGCACTCAAGTGCTGATCAATTTTTGCACGCCGTGCATTGCCCAGCCCTGGAAGGGCCAGTTTCAGCGGCGGGATTGCAGACAAATCTGCGCCGCCCGTTACACCGTCGAGCGGCTTGGGGCTGACCAGGATTTCAAGATCGGTTTCGAGGAAGGTCGAACGCAGGCCGTTGCCGAGTTCGCCTCTGGGAACCACCGCAAGATCGAGTTCGCCAGCCCTGACCATCTCGGTCAAGACCGCGCTATAGCCCTCAGTCACTTTCACCTCCACCATCGGATTTTCGTCCAGAAAGTGAGACAACACAGGTGCGAGGATCGCTCTGGCGAATGTCGGCATGACGCCGACGCGCACTTCACCAGTCAGATATTTGGAATGATCCGAAACCTCTTCTTCGAGCTTTCCAATTTCACGCAGGATGACTGCGACGCGTTGATAAATCCGGTCACCCGCTTTTGTCGGCGCGACACCGGATGAACTGCGCTCGAACAAAGACAGGCCCAGGATTTGCTCAAGATCGCGAACCTGTACACTCACGCCCGATTGAGTGGCATGGACTTTCTCTGCAGCGGCGGTAATCGATCGCTCTTCATAGACAGCAACAAAGAAACGCAAATGCTGGAGCTTTATCTTCTTCATTCTGTCTGCATGTCCCTGTCGAAATGCCCCGATCAGACCGTGTGTTTGGTAAACCAGAGAGCTGCCCAGATGAGTGCCGGCAAACAAACAAACGTCAGCACCGTCGAAACGACAACTGCACCCGCAACCTGGTTCGAATTGCGATGATACTGCTCGGCAAAAACATATGTCACGATTGCTGTCGGCATGGTCGCCAAAATAAAGGTGACGCCAGCCACCGTGCCGGTCAGGTCGAGGGCGTAGATGACGACCAGTGCTGACACGACGCCAAGACCAAGGCGCCCGACCGCAATCGCGATGGCAGGCTTCAGGTCCGCGACCTTCAGTGTAGCCAGTGAATTTCCCAAGAGGATCAGCATCGCGGGCACCATCATCCCCCCCAACATTTCTGTCGTCTTCAGAACAACCTGAGGAACCGGGAGCTCCAGGATGGTCACCGCAAGAACGAGGAAAATCGAGTAAATGAGCGGTTGCCTGAGCAGATGTGTCAGGCTCACTGTTCCCGACGCAATCGATACGCCGACCGAATGCTGTATCACGGCGACGACGAAGAAGTAGGAGGCGCCCAGCTTCATGCCTTCGTCTCCGAACGTCAGGATCGCGAGCGGCAGTCCCATATTCCCTGAATTCGGCAACATCAAGCCTGGCAGGTAACCACTCACGGAGCCGCCTGTCGCCCAAACCAGCAGAAAGCCTAGCAGACCTGCGATCGCCATACACCCGGCGGCGGCCAGCGCCATTATTTCCAATGAACCGCTGCTGACGTGCATCGACGTAAGCGTATGAAAAATCAGCGCCGGTGTTGCCACAAGAATGACAATCGAGCTCAGCGTGCGAGAATGCAGGCCAAGCGTCGATTTGCCCATCGCGTAGCCGATAAAGGTGATGATCGAAATGGGTCCGAGGATATTCAACAGGTGAAGCATATTTCACTTCTGGTTGCCGGAAATTGTGGATCGGTTGAGGAAGAGAAGTCATCAGATCGCATCTACGCCCCTGCCAATTTACCGACGACACAACCTGATCCAACACCATGCTTGCTTAAGCGGATGTTAGACACCTCCTTCTGCAAGAAGGTGATAGTTTCAATCGTCAATAATGTGAGGACACTTGTTGTTTGCCGGTTCCCGGAGAACCCAGTCAACACCAATGGCAGCATGTCAAAAACCATAACGCCGCGCCCCCTCACAAACACGGGAAAGGCAGGTTCCAAACCACGCCCCGCCCCTAGACGAGATTGATTTCCTCACCATTGAGAACCCAGTTTTCCTCAACCCGAGTGCCCGATTGCTGCAGCATCATTGACACGGCGCAGTGATGACGCAGCTTGCGGACGACCTCCAGTGCCCCCTCACGCGGGCCTTCATAATCCGCCTTGATCGTCAGGATAGTCGAGGGAAATGGAACCTCGACCGGGGAGATCAAGCGGGTACCGTGACTGTCCATGGTGACCGCAATATCGATATCCATATTTTTGAAAACGATGCCATTTGCGGCTGCCAGCTTGTTCGAAATGACGTGGGTACAGCCAAGCAGACCCATGAACACATATTCGACGGGCATAGGGCCCTCGTCGGTCCCGCCACGCTGAATTGGCTCGTCAATAACGTAGGTCTTTTCACGCGCTGTTGCGGTCGACTTGGTCGACGTCACTTGCTCACCAGTGACCTTGAACTTCCAGATTGGTTTTTCTTTAGGTGCAGCCACGTCTCACTCCCTTGTAGCTTCTGACTTTTATTTCAAAAATTCCTGAGCGATCGCCAGGAACGTTTTCGGCTGCTCCAAATTCGACAAATGCGCTGCATCGGGAACAATCTTGAAGACTGAATTCGGTGTCCTCGAAGTCATGTCTTCCATGACTGCAACAGGAGCCGCCATGTCGTTTTCACCGGTCGCGTACAAGGTGGGGCACTCGATCTGTCCCAGGTCTTTCAGAAGGTCGAGGGACTGTAGGCACTGCGCTGCCCCCTTGTAGCCAACGGGTGACGTCGAAGCGATCATCTGTCGAACCAGGTCGAGAAGTTCCGCATTCTCAGCATCCACGAGAAAAGGCCCGGTGAACCAACGTTGCATCGTAGGATCGATGAGGCCGCCGATGCCGACTTCGTCCAGCTTGGCAATGTTGGCATCCCAGATTGCTTGATAAGGTGCAGGAGCATCCGCTCGCGCATCACAGCAAACAAGGCGGCCAATCAACTTCGGCTCACGAAGTGCCAAAGCCAATCCGGTCATCCCGCCAAGAGAGATGCCCATAAAGTCCGCACGCTGAATTCCGATGGCCGCACACAATGCGAGAACGTCGTCGGTCAGCTCATCGAAGCTGTAGGGGGCTTGTCCTGGATCACTCTTGCCATGACCGCGCGTGTCATACCGCAGCACACGCCTCGACGCTGTCAAACCGGCCATTTGCGGCTCCCAGAGCCTTCGGTCGGTTGCAAGGGAATTTGACAGGATCAACCAGGGAGCATCCTGGGGACCGTCGATCTGATAGGAGATCATCGCGCCGCCCGCTCCGGCGACGCTTCCGCTTACTGACAACGACATCAATTCTCTCCCAGAGCAGAATTGATCTTCGGCATGACTTTTTCCGCCATCAAAATCATTGAGTTGCGGCCCTTTTCATAGTCGGTCCAGTCATGACCGGCATAGACAAGCTGACCGAAGGCACCTGTTGTTTCCCGGAACTCCAACACCTGGTCAGCGACACTCGATGGATCGCCGTGGATCACCAACCGGTCCAGAACGTAATCCAGAGTGACATCTTCATCGGGCATGTTCTGGTCTTCCTTGAACAGGTTCAGGCGACCGCCCTTTTTGAGCTTCGTCAGCAAGCTGCTGTAGTAGAGAACGTAGGGACTCCCCGGATCTCTGGCATAACTGCGTGCAGTGGCCATATCTTCAGCAACGCAGAGATTCTTGGCCACCCGCCAGTTGTTGAAGTCAGCCGCACGGCCACCTTCTTCACACCCCTGAACATAATTTGGCCAATGGCTCGCAACCCACTTGGGGAGCAGGAAATTCGCGCTAATCGGCTCCCAGCCGCGGGCTGCCATTGCAGTAACCCCCTTGGAAAAGGGAGCAACGACAGTGCCGACGATCTGCGGATGCGGTGCCTGGTAGGGGCGCATGATCGCTCCCTGCCCGATCTCCGGCATCATCGTGTTTTCAGTCGAAACTTTGTAAAATTCCCCCTCTAGATTGTAAGGGGGCTCTCCAGCCCAAATATCCAGGACCATGTTGATGCATTCAATGAACATGGCATTTCGGTCTTTGTCGAGATTGCCGAAAACCTCCGCATCCGACATCAACCCCCCGGGTGAAATACCGAAGTTAAACCTCCCCTCAAGCATGTGGTCGAGCATCGCAACTTCGGCCGCCACCCGGGCGGGATGCGAGTTGGGAAGGTTTACTGTCCCCGTGCCAAGAACGATATCCTTGGTCTCGTAAGCCAGGCTTGCCATGAAGGCGACTGTCGATGTGATGATTTCAGCCTGATCTGTGGTGTGCTCACCGCAGTATCCCTCGGCAAAGCCCAATTTGTCCGCAAGAATGAAAGCCTCGCGGTCCTCTCTCAAACTCTGCACATAAGGCTTTCCCAAGGGATGAATCGGCATCGTAAAAAATGAAAGTTTCACAATCTCACACCTCGATTATTTTTCATTCTCGAGAAAGCATGCCTCGATCCAAACCATACCGATAGTGATGTTTACTAATGCGAACCATCTGTTTTACTCATAACCACACATCACAATAACATACTGAAAACCGAACGCAGGCATGAGCAGAGATCAGTTGCGCTTAAGGCCTCGGCTGCTAGGTTTTTATCGATATCAAGATCATCAGGGGCGCAGAACTCATGAATGCGTACACGCCGAATATGCCAACGGACCAAATCGATACCCGTGTGCTAAGGGATATAATGGGACAGTTCGCTACTGGCGTTACAGTCATTACGACGCTCGGTGACAACGGAGTGCCGGTGGGGATGGCCGCAAATTCGTTTGCATCCGTCTCGCTGGACCCGCCCCTTGTCGTCTGGAGCATAGATCTGAACGCACCCAGCCTCTCGGCGTTTCGCACTCATCCTTCCTTCGCAATCAACATCATGTGCGAAGACTCGAAGGACCTTGTGATGAATTTCGCCAAGCCGTCGGACAACAAATTTGCCGATGTTTCCTGGCAAGCAGGCCTGGACGGAGTTCCGGTCCTGGACGCCGCATCAACAGTCATTCAATGCCGCACGGAAAACCGCATCGCAGGCGGAGACCACGAAATGTACCTTGGTCGCGTTCTTGATTGCCACAAGACGGACAAGGCACCGCTGATATTTCACAAAGGCAAATTCGCAAAACTGGGAAATCTACTTTGACCGCTCAAAACGCGCCCTTGACAGTTGCCATCGCCGGGTTTGGCTGGTGGGGCAAACACATTGCAACTCGCCTGAAGTCTCATCCGTTCATCAAGGTCGCAGGCATCATTGAACCATTTGCCGGAAACCATTCGGCGATCGGCGACATGGGGCTGAGCGTGATCCCAGATCTTGCCCATGCACTCAATCAAAACAGTATTGATGCAATCATACTGACCACGCCGAACCTCCTGCATGAAGAACAGGTCATTCAGTGTGCCTCAGCCGGAAAGCATGTTTTTTGCGAAAAACCCCTCGGCCTCACAGCCGCAAGTGCGCGCAGGTCAGTAGCCGCCTGTAAGGAAGCCGGAGTTCTGCTTGGAATCGGCCACGAGCGTCGTTTCGAGCCTGCGATGCTGGCCTTGAAATCCTCGCTTGATAACAATGAATTGGGCACCGTGATGCATGCGGAAGCCGCATTCAGCCATGACAAGCTCATTCACACGCCCAAAGGTGACTGGCGGACGAGCAAGAAGGTTTGCCCTGCTGCCGGAATGACCGCGATGGGCATCCACTTGACCGATTTGCTGATTTCCTTTTTCGGCCGCGTTGAAACCGTTCAGGCCTTGACGGCAAGCCGCTCACTAGGCTGGGAAACCGGAGATGTCGTAACTGTACAGCTGGGTTTTGAAGCGGGCATGACGGCGACCTTGAGTGCAGTCCTGCATACACCGCACTTCATCCGCATGCATGTTTTCGGCACCGACAAATGGATTGAAGTCCTCAACGACAGCCATCCTGACACGCCCGACGGGATCGTCCGCGTTCTGACGGCACAGACAGGTCAGCCTGTTGAGCAGAAAAATTATGACTGGGAAGATGCCGTTGTCGCAAATCTTGAGTCTTTCGCAAGATACGTCTCAGGCACCGGTTCCTACCCCTTCTCGCTCGAGGAGATCGTCCATAACATCGAAGTTTTGGAAGCGATCGCGAAATCAGCAGAAAACCGAGAAACGATATCTCTAAAAGATATCTGATGGGCTGGGCCGGCGGGCTCTCCACGGTGTCGCTGGCGACTTTTATAGGTCCAAATTTTGCTGCCGACACCAACCATGCAATTGGCAGATCCCATTTTGCGGCTTGAAAACACTGCTCATTTACGAGCCCTGAAAAACAAAATGGCGACGGTCTCGGGAACACTGGTTTCCCGAGACCGTCGCCGACCTAGACGGAAGCGATCAATGCACCAAGCTACCCTGATACTGAAGGTAGCGGACAAAAACACTTCTCATACTGTGAACCACAGCACCCCGAACCGATCGATGGCCCAGATAGGTGTTTCACAGCAATTCAGCACTGAAGCTTAATCAGCGATAACGCTTTGGCGCTGCTGACCCAGACCCTCGATACCCAGCTCGACAACGTCACCAGCCTTCAAATAGCGCGGTGGCTTCATACCCATGCCAACGCCAGGGGGAGTACCGGTGGAAATCACGTCACCTGGATGCAGCGTCATGAACTGGCTGAGATAGGAAACCACATGAGCCACGTGGTAGACCATCGTCTGGGTCGAACCGTTTTGAACCGTCTCGCCATTGACTGTCAGCCACATTTTCAAGTCTTGCGGATTCTCGATCTCGTCGCGTGTCACCAGCCAGGGACCAATCTGGCCAAAGTTGTCGCAAGACTTGCCTTTGGTCCACTGCCCTGCCCGCTCGATCTGAAACTCTCGCTCCGAGACATCGTTAGTTACGGCGTAGCCGGCGACATGTTTCATCGCATCCGCTTCGGAAACATATTTTGCCGCTGAGCCAATCACGACAGCAAGCTCGACCTCCCAATCCGTCTTGGTGCTGCCACGCGGAATGATAATCGGATCATTGGGACCACAAATAGCGCTGATGGCCTTCATGAATGCGACCGGCTCCGGCGGTACATCCATTCCGCTTTCGGCCGCATGATCGGCATAGTTCAGGCCAATACAAATGAATTTCCCGGTTCCTGCGACAGGCGGCCCGAGGCGCGTATCTGCGCCAACTTCAGGAAGGCTATTGGGGTCGATTGCGCGCAGAGCTGACAAACCTTCATCTGACAGGACAGCCCCGGCAATATCGGGGACGACACCAGTCAGGTCACGGATGGTACCGTGTTCATCCAACAGACCCGGCTTCTCGGCGGCCGGTGCACCATGGCGCAAAAGTTTCATTCATCATTCCTTGAAAATGGTGGACCTGCGGCGCGCGCCGCAGGTCGGTGTTCGATAGTCTCAATCGTATAGGACAGCCGCGATTTCCGGGTCATCCATATTCGAGGCATCATAGTAGTAGAAACCGGTGTCGATGACCGGCGGAACAGTTTCACCGTTCATCGTCATGACTGCAGCCTTGACCGTCTCATAGCCGATGCCGACAGGGTTTTGCGTGATTGCTCCGGCCATAAGGCCTGAACGCACGGCTTCTTTCTGTGCAGCGCCACTGTCAAAACCAATGATGACGATATCCGCACCTGCTTCCTTGACGCCATTCACGACACCAATTGCGGACCCTTCGTTTGCGCCAAAGATCCCCTTGAGATCAGGGTTGGCAGTCAGGATCGACTTTGTGATCTCCGTCGAAATCAGGTGATCACCACCACCATACTGGACCGACACCACGTTGATGTCCGGATACTTTTCAGCAATCCGGTTCACAAAACCATCCACCCGGTCAATACCGGTACGGCTGGTCTGATCGTGCGAGATGACCGCTACTTTTCCGGCGCCGCCAATGGCTTCAGCCATTTTGTCTGCAGCAAGAGCCGCAGCAGCAATATTGTCGGTCGTAGTCGTGGTCACGGGAATTTTGCTGGCCACGCCGCTGTCAAACGCAATAACAGGAATTCCTGCTTCATCAATCTTGCGCAGCATGGGAATAGATGCTTGGCTATCTACCGCCGCAAAACCAATTGCGGCCGGTTTCTTTGCCAATGCAGCTGCCAACATGTCGATCTGACGGTCGACCTGTCCTTCGTTGTCTGGACCTTCAAACGTGATCTCGACATTGAATTCCTCACCCGCATTTTCGGCGCCGATCTTTACGGCCTGCCAAAACTGGTGTGAGAAACCTTTCGAGATCAGAGGCACATACGGCTTGTCAGCGGCGATTGCCAGGCTGCTGCCGGAAATCAGGGCCGCGGATACCAGTGTTCCCAGTAGGATGCGTCTGCAGATCATTTTCATCTCCCATAGTTTCAGTCATTTGGATTTTGGATTGTTGACCGAGGGCGCGAACCGCCCCTCTTGTTGTTCTCAAGCCGTCTTCCTGCGGCGAACCATGTCGGCGTAGACCGCGAGGATGATGATTGTTCCGGTAACAACCGTCTGCCACTCTTGGGCCACCGACAAAATACGTAGACCATTGGTCAATACGGCCATGATCAGAGCCCCGATGAGGGTACCCACGATCGTGCCGCGCCCTCCCGAAAGCGATGTCCCGCCGATAACGACAGCCGCAATCGCTTCCAGCTCATATCCCAGGCCAAGCGCTGGCTGCGCGGAGTTCAACCGGGACGCGATCACCAGCCCGCCGATACCGACGATGGATCCTGCAAGAGCGTAGATCGCAATTTTCCAACGATCCGTATTGACCCCGGAAAGGCGCACGGCCTCCTCGTTGCTTCCCAGAGCAAAGCAGTATCGGCCCAGAACTGTCCGGTTCAGGATCCAGGCCGTGCCACCGGCCACCAGGAAAAGGATCAGGACGCCGTTTGGAATGGGAAGGGCAGGAAACACATCGCCGATGACAGAGCCAAGTGAAATGGCGTCGAACCCGGGCGTGTCATTGAAATAGATCGGACGCGTGCCGGAAATGACCAGCGAAAGACCTTTGAGGATCAACATCATCCCCAACGTCGCGATGAACGGCGGAATCTTCATTTTCGCGACGAAGGTCCCCGAGCAGAGTCCGCAAAACGCCCCTGCCGCTATAGCTGCAAACACACCGACTGGGAGCGGTAGGCCGAGATTGGTCAGAACGACACCTGCAATCACCGCACAAAAGGTCATCATCGTTCCGACAGACAGGTCGATCCCGCCTGTAATGATGACCAAGGTCGCAGCAACTGCAAGTACGCCATTGACCGACGTCGCCTGCAAGATCGCGATCATGTTGGAGGTTTGCATGAAGTTCGGAGAGGCGATCGAAAACCCGATCAGCAGAATGATCAAACTGGCGAATGCAAGCAGTTTTTGGTGGGCCCCGGTGTCAACTAGCTTGGAGAACACGGACTGACGCGTGGTTGGGCTTGCCATGGTCATTGAATTTGTCCTCCTGGCTGCATCGCTGGTTTTCGAAGTGTCGCCAGATGCATGATATCTTCTTGTGTGGTTTCTTCGCCGCCCGGCAAAATGCCGGTCAGCCGGCCTTCGCACATCACCGCAATGCGGTGGCTGAGGCGCATGATCTCGGGAAGCTCGGACGAGATCACGATGATCGCCCTTCCTTCAGATGCGAGTTTTTTCAATAGTTTATAGATTTCAGCCTTGGCACCTACGTCGATTCCGCGCGTGGGTTCATCAAAGATCAGAATGTCGCAATCTCGGTAAAGCCACTTGGCAATAACAACCTTTTGCTGATTGCCACCGGAAAGAAGGCGAACCTCCTGACGCTCCGAAGGGGTCCTGATCCCCAGTTTCTGAATATACTCTTGCGCCGTGCTGCGTATCTCATCCTCGCGCAGCACCCCGACCGGGCTCGTCAGGCGGTCAAGGCTCGCCAGCGCGACATTGGTGCTCACATCCATGCCGGTCGCGAGGCCGAAGTGCTTTCGGTCTTCGGAAAGATAACCGATCCCCGCCCGAACCGCGTCAGCAGGTTTTGAGATCGCACATGGCGTTCCATGAACGCGAACCTCACCGCTCTCGCGCGGGTCAGCGCCGAAGATCGCTCTGGCGACTTCTGTCCTGCCCGCCCCCATGAGCCCGGCGAATCCGAGTATCTCGCCTTTCTTAACGGAAAAGCTGACGTCCTGGATTTCGCGGCCTCGATTGAAGTTTGTCACTTCCAGAACGACTTCGGCCTCCGAGAGGTCCGGCACTTCAACCGTTTCATTGGAGACCTCGCGTCCAACCATCATCGCGATGATCTGGGAAACCTCGGTATCGGCGGCCTGAACGGTTCCCACATAGGCACCATCGCGCATGACGGTCACCCTGTCCGCGATTTGCTTCAGCTCATCCATCTTGTGGCTGATGTAGATGATCCCCACCCCATCAGACTTGAGCTGGCGGATGATCTCGAACAGTTCCGCGATCTCGGCATCGTTCAAAGCCGCGGTTGGCTCATCCATAATCAGGATGCGTGACTTGTAGGAAAGTGCCTTGGCGATTTCGACCATTTGTTGCTTGGCTATGGTCAGCTCCCCAACGACTGTCCGGGGATCAAGCATCAAATTCATCGATTTGAAGATCTTTGCCGTGTCGCGGTTGAGAGCAGCCTCGTCAAGGCGGCCGAACATTTTGCGCGGCTCGCGCCCAATGAAGACATTTTGAGCAACAGTCAGTTCATTCATCAGACTGAGCTCCTGATGAATGATGCCGATCCCAAGATCCTGCGCGGCTCTCGGACCGTCCAGCTCCCACTCCTCGCCAAACACGCGGAGACTCCCGCCGTCTTTCTTGTAGATCCCCGACAGGATCTTCATGAGCGTGGATTTGCCCGCGCCGTTCTCGCCCATCAGGGCGTGGACTTCGCTGCTTTCCAGCTCGAAATTAACGGATTTCAAGGCATGCACGCCCGGAAACCGTTTCTCGATACCTTGCATGTCGACCAGTGTGGTCATTTTGACGGCCCTCCCAAGCCGAAGAAGAGATGTGCGACTAGATCGTCACACCTCCATCGACCAGAAAACCTTGCCCGGTGACATAACTGCTCTCGTCGGAAAGCAGATAGACAATCAGGGGAGACATATCGTCGACAGTAGCGAGCCGCCCAATCGGTTGACGCGCAATAAAATCTTTCTCGGCCTGCACTGGATCAGCGGCGCTGTCGATGCGTCCCCGCAAGGATGGCGTGTCGACGGTTCCAGGGCAAAGAGCGTTGCACCGTACGCCCTGCCCCACGAAATCTGCTGCGACAGCTTTGGTGAGCCCCAGGACGGCAGCCTTGGTCGCCCCGTAAATCGTCCGGTTTGTGAAGCCCTTGATCGATGACGCCATGGACGACATGTTCAAAATCGAACAGGTTCCCGTCGTTTTCGCGCGCTCAAGCATCTTCGGCAGGAAAGCGCGGGTCATGCGAACCATGGAAGAGACATTCAAGTCAAAGCCGAATGCCCAGTCATCCTCGGTCACATCGAGAATGGTTCCGTTGTGAACCACGCCTGCACAGTTGAACAATCCGTCAAGCGGGGGCAACTCGTCGGCGAGAGCATCCACTGCCTTGCAATCCCTGACGTCCAGGACATGGGTCTGGATCTCGGGAAACTCATTAGCCAGTTCCGCGAGAGTCGTTTTGTTGATATCTGCAGCGATCACCTTTGCGCCCTCTTTGGCGCAGGCAATCGCTGCGGCACGGCCCATGCCCTGCCCTGCAGCAGTAATAAGAATAGTCTTTCCAGCCAACCGCATGTCTTTGCAGCCTCCCATTAAACAGCCATCATGGATGGCAACAGCTTTTCGGCATCCCTTGCGGAATGAACCGAATTACATAACTGCGCCGATCTGCCAGGGAACAAATTCAACCCCGCCAAACCCCAGCTCTTCACTCTTGGTTTTCTCGCCGGAGGCGACGCGAACGATCGCATCGAAAATCTCCATGCCCTTGTCTTCCAAACTGACGCCATCAGTGACGACAGCGCCGCAATTTATGTCCATGTCTTCGGACATCCGCCCGTACATTTCCGAGTTCGTTGCTAGCTTGATGCAAGGCGTCGGTTGATATCCGGACACAGACCCGCGGCCAGTCGTAAAAACAATTAGATTGGCGCCAGATGCGACCTGCCCTGTCACGGAACACGGATCGAACCCCGGACTGTCCATGAAGACAAAGCCCTTCTTGTCGATCATTTCTCCAAACTTGTAGACTTCCGTCAAAGGGGCGGATCCACCCTTTGCTGCAGCTCCAAGCGACTTTTCGAGAATGGTGGTCAGCCCGCCGCGCTTGTTGCCAGGCGACGGGTTATTGTCCATCTCACCGCCATTTCGCGCTGTGTAGGCCTCCCACCAACGAACCCGCTCAATGAGCTTTTCGCCAACGTCAACCGAGACCGCGCGCCGCGTAAGCAGGTGTTCTGCTCCATAGATTTCGGAGGTTTCCGAAAGAATGGTCGTACCGCCATGACGCACCAAAAGATCAGACGCGATCCCGAGTGCAGGATTGGCTGTGATCCCGGAATAGCCATCAGAACCGCCACACTGCATGCCGACAGTAATTTCGGAAACAGGCGCCGGACTTCTCTCCGCACGGTTCGCGCTATTGGCCAGTTCATGCAGTTCTTTAAGCCCGACCTCGACAGTCTTGCGGGTACCACCGGACTGCTGGATCGTCATGTACCGGAAGTTGGCGCCTGGCCGCAAAGCGTCACGGCCGACCAAGTCGGTAACCTGCATTACTTCGCAGCCGAGCCCAATGAGAAGAATTGCGCCGAAATTCGGGTGCTGCCCATAGCCGGACAAGGTCCGGAACAATGTCTCGTAGCCTTCATCCTTGCCTGACATGCCACAACCCGTTCCGTGAACGATCGGCACTATTCCATCGATATTTGGATAGTTTTCGAGAAATCCCGATTTTTCCGCTGCCTCAGCTATGAAACGGGCAACAGATCCGGAACAATTTACCGAAGTCAGAATTCCAATGTAGTTTCGCGTTCCAACCTTTCCGGACGGGCGAACAAACCCCTGGAAAGTGCGAGGCTCGGAAACCGGTGCCAGATCCACGCTCGCCTCGGCATGACAGTAGTCCTGCGTGTGCTCACCCATTCCCAGATTGTGGCTGTGAACATGGGCCCCGGCGTCAATATCTGTCGTCGCCTGGCCGATGATCTGGCTATATCTAATGACGAACGCACCCTTGGAGATCGCATGTCGCGCAATCTTGTGACCACGCAAAACCGGCTCCTTCAGCGATACATCCGCTGGCGCAGCGCTGTCACCTTGCTGCAGATCCTGTAGCGCGATGACGATATTATCGTCGGCATGTAACAAGATCGCGTTGGCGCGACTATTGAGCACGATTTCCCTCCCCGCGACTGCTTTTCGGCAGCTCCTTCTTGCTCAACCGATAACTTGACACGTCAACTGTGTCAACTAATATGTTAGCATTCAATTTGAGGACATCATGATTCCAGCGATCGAGCCAACCGAAAGCCTCTACCAGCTCTCCGACATCACCAAAATGAGCGGTTCGCTGGCGCAAAGGGTTTATGCCGTCTTGCGCGAGGCGATTCTGGCACTCGGCTTGCCGCCCGGCACCCCGTTGAAAAAACAGCAGATTTGCGAGCAACTTGGTGTCTCCCGTTCACCGGTGACCGAGGCGATCACGCGGCTCGCCGCAGAGGGCCTCGTCGAGGTCATTCCACAGTCCGGCTCGCGGGTGACAAAATTCTCCATGCCGGAAATACGTGAGGGTGCATTCCTTCGCGAAGCCATTGAACTGGCAGCAGTCGCCAAGGTTGCCGCCGAGCGCTCCGATGACCAACTTTCCCAGTTGAACCGCAACATTCGCCTCCAGGCCATGTGTTTGGAGGAAGATGACGAACTCGGCTTCTATAGAGAAGACGAGCGCTTTCACGAGTTGATTCTCGAGTTCACCGGCTATCCGAAGCTCGGCACACTTGCAGACACCGGATGGATCCAGGTTAACCGCGCCCGGCAACTGCTGCTCCCACTGCCCGAGCGGGCGAAAAGCGCCTTCAAGGAACACCAGGAGATTATCGCGGCGATCTCCACTGCAAACCCTGAAGCTGCGCGATGCGCCATGAAAAAGCACTTGAGCGAGCTGGTTACTCGGCTGGAACCGCTGGAACGCGATCGACCCGATCTATTCGACTAACCGGATTGCCGACAACAAACCCCACAACAGGGAACACTGCGATGCCAACACTCGCCACACGTCCGATGAAGGTCCAAAACGGGGGCATTCTTCCTCTTACCGAGATGGGTTTCGGCGGCGCTCCACTTGGCAACCTCTATCGAAAGATCCCGGAGAATGACGCTCAAGCGGCGCTGCAAGCTGCCTTTGACCTGGGAATCCGCGTCTTCGACACCGCCCCGCAATATGGACTTGGCCGGTCTGAGGAACGGTTTTCCAAGGCCATAGCGCGGTTTGGACGGGAAAATATCATACTGTCCTCCAAGATCGGTCGCCTGTTGGTCGACTGCGAGCCCGAAGAGGTTACGCCGGAAGCCTTTGTCGATGTGCCGCAAAAGCGGATCGTATTTGACTACAGCTATGATGGTGTCATGCGAAGCCATGAAGCGAGCAAGGCACGACTAAACGTCGAAAAGCTGGACATACTATTCGTTCACGACGTCTGTGCGTTTTCACAAGGTTCTCAGGAATTGAGCGACCAAAGGGTGCGTGAGCTATATGACCTGGGCGGCTACCGCGCGCTCACCGAGCTGAAAGACTCCGGAGAAATCAGAGCCATAGGCGCAGGTGTAAATGAATGGCAGGTCTGCGAGAAGTTGCTCGGGCTCTCAGAGTTCGACTGCTTTTTGCTGGCAGGCCGTTATACGCTGCTGGAACAGGATGCGCTGGAGAGCTTCTTGCCACTATGCGAGAGAAGAGACGTCTCGATCATACTTGGTGGCCCCTATAACTCCGGCATCCTGGCCACAGGCGCGATCGAAGGCGCGAAGTACAATTACGCGGAAGCCCCGCCCACCATACTCGATCGCGTGAGACGGATAGAAGAGGTTTGCAAGGCTCATGGTGTCCAGCTGATCGGAGCCGCACTGCAGTTCGTCCTCGGCCATCCCTGCGTAAAAACCGTGGTGCCCGGCGCGGTCAGCGCTCGCGAGGTCGAAGCCAATATCGCCCTGTTGAACATGCCCATTCCGGCTGGTTTTTGGCGCGACATCAAGTCAGCAGGTCTCATCCGTGAGGATGCCCCCGTACCGGAGGACAAATAATGCTACGTGGCCTTCCCTCGCTTCTTTCGCCCGATCTGCTTTATGTGCTCAGGTCAATGGGACACGGCGATGAAATCGTGATCGTTGACGCAAATTTTCCGGCAGACAGCAACAGCGAAATCCTCGTCCGCCTGGACGGACTTCCGGCACCAGATGTGCTGGAGGCCATCCTTCAGGTGATGCCGCTTGATACATATGATCCGACCCCGGCCCTGACGATGGAAGTCGTCGGGGACCCTGACAACGTCCCGCCTGTCGTGACCATTTTTCAAGAAATCATCAATCGGGTAGCAGATGCTCCGGCCACCATTTCCCCCTTGGAGCGTTTTGCGTTTTACAGCCGGGCGGAGAAAGCCTTTGCCATCGTTCAGACCGGAGAAACACGGCTTTACGGCAATATCATTTTGAAAAAGGGAGTCGCTGCGCCGTGACAGACATCATTAGGCGCATAGATGCACACCAACATTTTTGGCAGGTCGCACGTGGGGACTACGGCTGGTTGACGCCTGATCTTGAGCCGCTCTATCGCGACTTCGAGCCAAGGCATCTGGCCCCCTATCTCGAAGAGCTGGGAATTTCCGGAACCATTCTCGTTCAGGCAGCGCAAACGGAAGCAGAAACAGAATTCATGCTTTCCCTCGCCGAGACGAATGACTTCATAATAGGTGTTGTCGGTTGGACCGATTTTGACAGCCCACAGGCGCCCCAACGCATCCACGAGATGAGCAAGAGTTCCAAACTCGTTGGATTGCGACCAATGATCCAGGACATCGAAGACGACCAATGGATGCTCAGTCCATCCGTCTCCAATGCCTTGACTGCCATGACACAGGCCGGTCTTACATTTGACGCGTTGACCTTGCCGCACCACCTGAGACATCTGCTAGAGCTCTTGGGTCGGCATCCAGATTTGAGGGTCATCGTCGATCATGCCTCAAAGCCGAACATCAGAAGTGGCGCATTCGAGACCTGGGCCAATGACTTGGCCGGCATCGCACAAAACACATCCGCCTACTGCAAGTTGTCGGGATTGGTCACCGAAGCCTCCCAAAGCTGGAACGTAGACGACCTGAGACCCTACGTGGATCATCTTCTCGAGGTGTTTGGCCCAAATCGCCTGATATGGGGCAGTGACTGGCCCGTCTGCA
Organism: Roseibium sp.; assembly: GCF_039982295.1. Classification (GTDB taxonomy): domain Bacteria; phylum Pseudomonadota; class Alphaproteobacteria; order Rhizobiales; family Stappiaceae; genus Roseibium. Next base: position 4,046 of record NZ_JBDWYP010000091.1, on the reverse strand, counting down.
CCCTCGCAGCCACCTATGAAGACTGGTACGAGGCATCCGAAGACCTTCTGTCCAGCCTGACGACCGCAGAAAAGCGTCGCATTTGGGGTGAAAATGCCGAAGAAGCCTATGGCCTTGATCCAGCTTGAGGACCGAATGGTCTCAAGCTGGATCAAGCGCCGCCTAGGGTCAGGACCCTAGTATATCTCCACCATTTGATGGCCGCGGACCCTTGGGACTGAAAAAGACACGCGCCCGTCTTTCACTTCAAAGTCGATATTTGTCCCTTCCGGCACGGATTTCACCCCACCTATGGGCCTGTCGACCGCGACGGAAACCGCTACATCACTCAGGTCAATCAAGTCCTGAATTGGCTGTACAGGGTTTCCGTGCAGGTGACCGCGCAAGACCGGGTTTGCATATAACAAATGCAATATTTCTCGCCCATTCTGCCGCCGCAAGGTCGCACGCCCAGCGCGGGGGAGCCCAACCTCGAGAACCTTGGGCGTAGCCAACGCTCGGCGAATGAGGTTCTCGGCAATTTCCAACATGGCGACCGCGCCAACACGTTGATAGATAGAGAAAATTGGGAACGCATATTGAACAAAGCTTCCCTTTTCACTGCCAGCCACATGGACTTCAGGATCAAGCTTTGGAGGTGTATTCACATGCCCCGAGAACTGGCGCGGTGTGCGATTGAAATACGGCTCATAGATCTCGCCCAAACTCTCGCCATCAGTGATTTCGAGTTTCTCCGCCGCTCCGTACATAAAGAGCGGGTTGCTGACAAAGCTCGACCGCAGGTCCTCTATGGGCAAGACATAATCGCCGCCGTCATTCGCTGACCGGCCAAGCCACCTGGCTCCCGTGTCAAAGAGACAGCCCATCTCGGGGTCAATGCCGCTACTCCCGGTCAGCAAAACTCGCCCGCCATTTGCGGCGTAGGCGTCAATTTTCACCTTCAGGTCTGCGGAGATTTCCACGGCATCCGGCAGGATCAGCAATGCGTAGGGAGCAAGGTCGCTTTCAGGATCCACGACGTCAAACAGGTATTTTGACTCCAGCAATACCCGTACAGCCCCTTCATCGGCCGGAACGCTTTTCTCCGGTCTCCCCGCCAGGGTTTTCTCTGTGCAAGCCTCCACCGACATCAAGGCGATTTCGGCACGGTTTACTGTATCGACACACCAGGGTTCGCGCTTTTCAACCCACTCATAAGCCGTACCGATGGTGCGCATTGTGGACTGGTCTATGGCTCCAGTCGGATGAAGATGGTCGCCGATGGAACATCTCGCTCCCTGCGCAAGCATTGCACCACATTCGTAGATCAGTGCCTCAGGCTTCTTATACCCCCCAACTTCGCCCCAGAGAGTATGGAACTTCCCGGTCATGCCCAGGAAAGGAATTCCTAGCGGATCGACATAGCGAGCAGAAAGCGGAAAATGTTCGTAGCCCCAATGCGCGGTCGGTAAACTCTCCAGTTCCAAGTGGCTGTAGTAGCTCAAATAATGTTTGCGGTATCCGCGACGCGTGTGCCCGGAATTGAAGTAGAGGTTCATGTTCGGATCATGCTTGTGAACCGCTTGCTTCACACGCTCAAAGTAATTTTCAACCGCGTTATCTGTATGCTTCCAACGATCTTCTTCATTTGTCCAATCGAGTCCGGCGGCTTCCATCTTTTTCTTTGCCCAGGCAGAAATCGACGGAAGCTGGAATAAGATGTCCATGAATATCCCATCACAATCGGGATAACGCTGCATTACCTCCTCCGTCTGCGCACAAAGGTAATCCAGATAGGGAGTTGAATAGTCCAGGAAAGCCCAGCCGACTTCCGCGTCAGGGCCATGTCGTTGTTCGACCAAAGTGTTGTCGGGCAGGACAGTTCGCCATTCGGGATGTTCGCGCGCTGCAAGTTCATCCCACGTCGCCGTCAGGTACACAGGTGTATGAATTCCGACAGCATGCAGCGCATCTATTTGCGAGCGCAACAAGTCGAATTTCAAATGCGGATGCATCTGACCAACTTCAGTGGGATGGTAACTCACACCGTGATGGCATTTTGAAAACAACGTAACACTATCTACATGGGCATTTTTAAAGGCTCGACCGAACTCGTTGGGATCGAAGGCGGAGCCAATGCCGGGAATGCGTTCACTTGTGTGAAAATCGAGGTGAATTTGTCTAAATCTCATGTTTTATCCAATCCCTTTCGGGAGCCGGGCGCAGCGAGGCGCCGTTCGTTATTGTCAAAAAGGTAGACGTCTTCCGGCTTCCAGGAAAAACGCAATTTGTCTCCGTACGAAACGGTTCTTTGGCTTGGGAGTTGAACAGCTACGAAGCCTTCGGAAGACTCGGAATCCACGGAAAGCAGTTCACCGGCATCAAGGTACAGAAGGGTCTCGCGGCCAAGGTTCTCAACCAGGGCTACCTGGCTCTCCTGCCCTTCCCCCAAGGTTATGGCTTCAGGGCGAACCCCCAAGCGAGCGACGTCACCAACCTTCGGCGCACTGACATCTTCATCGAGAAGAACTACGGTAGAAGACCTCATTCCAGCCGCTTCGACAGAAACTTCACGGCCCTGTACACCGATAATGCGGACCTCGAAAAAATTCATCTTCGGCGACCCGAGGAAGCCGGCGACGAATAAGCTCTCCGGCTTGTTGTAGAGCTCTAGCGGTGTGCCGATCTGCTCAATTTTGCCGCCGTTCAGCACCACGATACGACTGGCCATTGTCATCGCTTCGGTTTGGTCATGGGTGACATAAATCATCGTCGCACCCAGTTGGTTGTGAAGACGGCCCAGCTCAACGCGCATCTGGCTGCGTAGCGCCGCATCGAGATTGGACAGGGGCTCGTCGAATAGAAAAACATCGGGAGCACGTGTGATCGCACGACCAATCGCCACCCGTTGTTTTTGCCCGCCCGACAACTCCCTTGGCTTTTTCTCGAAGTGTTCGGAGATCTGTAGAATTTTTGCAGCCTTTTCAACGGCCGCACTTATCTCCGCCTTTGGCCTGCCCGCAACTTTCAAGGCAAATCCCATGTTCTCCCGCACCGTCATATGCGGGTAGAGCGCATAGCTCTGGAACACCATAGCGACTCCACGCTCCCAGGGCTCCGCATGGGTGATGTCGCGATCGCCGATCGTCAGTCGCCCATCATCAATGGTTTCCAATCCGGCGATGGTTCTAAGAAGCGTGGATTTCCCGCAGCCAGACGGCCCGACCATGACGATAAATTCACCTTCGTCCACGGAAAGGCTCACCCCCTTGATCGCGGCAAATGCCCCGAAGTTCTTTTTGAGATTATCGACAATGAGATGACACATGGAACTATTTTCCTAGACCCGCGAGTGAACGGACAAAGTAACGTTGAAGAAGAATGAACAGCAAAACCACTGGAGCCGTGGCGATTGACAGCCCCGCCATAACTGCCGGCCAATCTGAAGTGAACTCTCCCTGAAGCTGCAGAATTCCAACGGGAAGCGTCTTGAGCGATGGTTGAGTCAAGAGCAGGAGCGCCAGCAGGAATTCGTTCCAGATGAACACCGCCTGAAAGATCGCGGCCGATGCGATTGCAGGCCCAGAAAGGGGCATGACCACCCGAAAAAATATCGCCCACGGACGACAGCCATCCAGCCTCGCAGCCTCTTCGAGTTCCTTCGGGAAATCGATGAAGAATGCGTAGAAGAGGATGGTCGTGAACGGAATGCCATAGGCGGCATAAACGAGAATAATTCCCGTATGGGAATTCACAAACCCAGCTGATGACAGCATTTGATACAACGGCACGATTACCGCGGTATTTGGCACGGCAAACCCGGCGACAATCGCAAGATAAAGGAGTTTGAGCCAGATGCTTTTTGAACGCGCGATCACATAGGCAGCCATACCGGAAATCAGGATAACCAAGCCGACCGATACGGTGTGAACCGCCCCGGGTTTGCCGGAGGCTCCAACTCCTGAGTAGGATGGAGCACCATGAGCAAAACGACGAACAAGTTTTCCGCTGAAGTACGTGAACGAGCAGTCCGCCTTGTTCTGGATAATGAGAGCCAGCACGGGTCA
>NZ_JBDWYP010000090.1:0-14954 GCF_039982295.1 Roseibium sp. | reverse complement strand
AATCGCTTGGCAGGCGCAGCCCTGATCGGGCATGCTGCTGCCGGGTGATATCGGTCCACATGTGCAACTCCGTCTTTCTTCGCAAAATCGACAGAACCACAAGTAACTGATATCACTCAAATTATTTATCGGTCAGGCTCTCAGACGGATTTTACTGAGGCAGGGGAACTAACGCTTTTTATTGACGAGAGCGAGGTTTCCTTTCTCGAAGACATGATGTGGGAGCAGGGCTTTCTCGATACACGTCAGATGGCCGGGGCTTTCCAGTTGCTGCGCTCCAACGATCTGATCTGGTCCAAAGCCGTACGGGAGTATCTGCTCGGCGAGCGCGCACCGATGTTTGATTTGATGGCATGGAATGCAGATGGCACACGCATGCCCTACAAGATGCACTCAGAATATCTCACGCGCCTTTTCCTCAACAATGATTTTGCCGAGGGACGGTGGAAGGTCGATGGCGTTCCGGTCTCAGTGGAAGATATTCAGCTGCCGATTTTCGCGGTTGGCACTGAGCATGACCACGTGGCGCCCTGGAAATCCGTCTTCAAGATCGCGCATCTTGCAGATAGCCAGGTCACATTTGTTCTGACGTCTGGCGGGCACAACGCCGGGATTGTCAGCGAACCTGGCCATCCGCATCGTCATTACCGGATCATGACGATGCCGGAACATGATGGGTATGTCGATCCGGAGACCTGGCAGGAAACTGCGAGATATAGCGAGGGTTCCTGGTGGGAAGCCTGGATCGACTGGCTGGATGTCCGCTCAGGCAAGCCAGCCGAACTGCCTTCCATGGGCAATGAAGCTGCCGGATACCCTGTTCTAAGTGCCGCCCCCGGCAGCTACGTGATGATGCCCTGACGAGGCAGGCTTTACAGTGATCCGCCTTTTCTTGCGGCTCAGCGTGGGGAATGCATCGAGGTGCTGCCGATCCAGCGTTTCAACTCCGCCGTAACCGCGTCGGGAGCTTCGAGCGTTGCCAGGTGACCGCAGCCTTCGATGATCGCCAGTCTGCTACCTGGAATCCCGGCGTGGATTTCACGGGATAGATCGGGCGGCGTCAGTGTGTCGCCGTCTCCGACAAGCACGAGTGTCGGACAGGTGATTTCCGGCAGGCTGGGACGGGAATCGATCCGGCCAATGACCGCTTTCATCTGGCGGATGAACGCCTCGTGCCCTGTGTCATTCGCCATCTCCACGACGGTTGCCTTCATTGCCTCGTCATTTTCGAGGTCCGCATGCACAAAGCCCGGATAGAGAAGATGCGGTATCTTCGTGAAGCCCTTTTTCTCCGTCAGCTTGATCAGAAATTCACGACGCTTGACCTGTTCCGGCGTGTCCGGACGTGGATTGGTGTCCAGAAGCGCAAGTCGCGAAACGCGCTCAGGCGCCACCCGCATGATTTCCATCGCAATGTAACCGCCCATGGAAAGCCCTGCCAGGGCGAAGCGCTCCGGTGCGTTCTCAAGAATGCTGGCAGCTATTGCGGCAATGCTGTCGTGCTGGCGGTGATCAGCCACCAGCAACGGTCGGTCAGCAAAAGCGACGATCTGCGGTGCGTACAGGATTTCGGTACACAGCAGGCCAGGGATGAAAACAATCGGCTCCATGGAGCGCTTGCTCCTAGTTGGCGGACCGTTCGGCGAGAAGCATGTAGTTGACGTCCATATCCCGTGATTGGTTCCAGGTGTCGGTCAGCGGGTTGAAGCTTACACCGCAACGATCCGAAATCTGCATCCCCGCCGCGGCAAGCGGTCCCTCGATTTCGTCCGGCCTGACGAGCTTTTCATAGGAGTGGGTCCCCTTCGGCAACCAGCGCAAGACATATTCCGCGCCGACAATGGCCAGAGCGTAAGCCTTGAGCGTCCGGTTGATCGTGGCGACGAACATCAGCCCTCCCGGTCGGACCATCTGAGCGGTCTCGCTGAGGAAAAGCGGAACATCGGCCACGTGCTCGACGACTTCCATGTTGAGCACGACGTCGAAGGTTTCACCAGCCGCTGCCAGCTGCTCGGCGGTTTCCGATCGGTAATCGATCTCCAGACCGGACTTCTGCATGTGCAGTTTCGCAATTTCGATGTTCACTGTCGAAGGATCCGCGCCGACGACTTCTGCGCCCAGGCGCGCCATGGGTTCGCTCAGGAGCCCGCCACCGCAACCAATGTCCAGAAAGCGGAGGCCCTTGAACGCATCCGGTGCATTCGGGTCACGATCAAAACGGGCGCAGACCTTCTCCTTGATATAGGAGAGCCGTACCGGGCTGAACTTGTGCAACGGCTTGAACTTGCCAGTCGGGTCCCACCATTCGGCGGCCATTGCCGAGAACCGGGCAACTTCCGCGTCGTCGACGGTTCCAGTCGTGGTGCTGTTTGCCTCGGCCATTTCGGTTCCTTTCATTGGGAGTCGAGAATATAGGCACGCTCCCTGTTTGATCCAGTGTCCTTTAATCTCCGAACTCTTTTGTCAAGAGACGCTGTTGCGGCAATTGCGCTGTGCCTGTATGGATGGCGCCCGATCCGCCGGGCGCATCATGCGCCCTCGTCACTCGATGAAAAGAATACGACAGCAATGGCGCGACTGGTTTTGAAATTCGGCGGTACTTCGGTAGCCGACCTTGACCGCATCCGGAATGTGGCTCGCCACGTGAAACGTGAAGTGGAAGCCGGGCATGAGGTGGCGGTCGTCGTGTCTGCCATGGCCGGACAAACAAACAAGCTTGTGGAGTTCTGCCGCGAGGCCTCTGCCCTGCACGATGCGCGCGAGTATGACGCCGTCGTCGCTTCCGGGGAGCAGGTCACTTCCGGCTTGCTTGCCATCGTCCTCCAGGACATGGGCGTCAATGCCCGGTCTTGGCAAGGCTGGCAGGTGCCGATCAAGACAGACGAGAACCATGGTGCCGCTCGCATCAAGGAAATCGAAGGCAGCCTGCTGATTGAACGCCTGTCGCAAGGTCAAGTGGCGGTCATGGCTGGTTTTCAGGGTATTTCCCCGGACAATCGCATCGCAACACTTGGCCGGGGCGGCTCGGATACGAGCGCTGTTGCCATTGCAGCTGCGATCAAGGCGGACCGCTGCGATATCTACACGGATGTAGACGGCGTTTACACGACGGATCCACGGATTGTGCCGAAGGCACGTCGTCTTGACCGTGTTTCTTTTGAAGAAATGCTTGAAATGGCCTCCCTTGGAGCGAAAGTACTGCAGGTACGGTCGGTCGAGATGGCCATGGTCCATGGCGTACGGACATTTGTCCGTTCAAGCTTTGACGACCCGGATGCCCCGCAGGTTGGCGACGACAACCTTCCCATTGGAACTCTTATCTGCGACGAGGACGAACTCGTGGAACAGCAAGTTGTCACCGGCATCGCATTTGCCAAAGACGAAGCCCAGATCTCCATCCGCGATGTGGCTGACAAGCCAGGTGTCGCGCAGTCCGTTTTTGGTCCTCTGGCGAATGCCAACATCAATGTGGACATGATCGTCCAGAACATTTCGCCGGACGGCAAAACCACTGACATCACCTTCACAGTGCCTGAAACCGACTATGAGCGCGCGATCAAGGTTCTTGAGGATAACCGTGGTGACATCGGTTTCCAAAATCTTGAAGGTGCGACGGATGTGGTCAAAGTCTCGGTGATCGGCATCGGAATGCGGTCACATGCAGGTATCGCAGCCCAGTGTTTCCACGGTCTTGCGGAGAAGGGTATCAACATCCGCGCGATTACGACTTCGGAAATCAAGATTTCGGTTCTGATCGATTCTGCCTATACGGAACTTGCAGTGCGGACTCTCCATTCGCTATACGGGTTGGACGGATAGAACTCCGACTCGCCCCGAACAGACCCGCTGAGGACCCTGTGGTGGGCGTCCGGGACATGATGGGGTAAGCGATGCGCAGCAACCTGGCGGGTCCGCGCCTGTTGCTCCGCCGGCTTCGCGAAGTCATGGCGGAGCCGATCAAGGCGCAGGAACGGCTCGACAAGATTGTGGTACTGATTGCGTCCAATGTGGTCGCTGAGGTCTGCTCCGTTTATATTCTCAGAGCCGACGGGGTTCTGGAGCTTTACGCAACCGAAGGTCTTAACAGGGAAGCTGTTCACCAGGCCTCCCTGCGGGTGGGGCAAGGGCTCGTCGGCCTGATCGCTGCGGAAGCCCGGCCGCTGAACCTTCCCAATGCGCGTGCCCATCCGGGCTTTGCTTATCTGCCTGAGACTGGCGAAGAAGCCTATAACTCCTTCCTCGGTGTGCCGATCTTGCGCGCCGGCCGGACGCTTGGTGTTCTGGTTGTCCAGAATCAGTCCCATCGGACTTATCTGGAAGATGAGGTCGAGGCGCTTCAGACAACTGCGATGGTGATTGCCGAAATGGTCGCCGCTGGCGAGCTGGAGGCTATTGCCCAGAAAGACACCGGGCTCGACATGTCCCGTCCGATCCACGCCAGTGGTGTGGCGTTGGCGGAGGGTGTTGGTCTGGGCCATGTGGTTCTGCACGAGCCGCGGGTTGTCGTTACAAACCTGATCTCGGAAGACACGGACGCGGAGAAGACACGCCTTGAGGGCGCTATCAACCGTTTGCGCCTGTCGATCGATGATCTGCTTGCCAGCGGTGATATTGCGGCGATGGGTGAGCATAGGGATGTGCTCGAAGCCTATCGGATGTTTGCCTATGATCGCGGCTGGATCCGGAAGATTGAAGAAGCCATCCGCAATGGCCTGACCGCTGAAGCCGCGGTTGAAAAGGTTCAAAGCGACATGCGTGCTCGCATGCTGCGACAGACCGACCCTTATTTGCGCGAGCGGCTGCACGATCTCGACGACCTGGCGCACAGGCTGATCCGGGAGCTCATGGGACGTGGGCACGGACCGACACTGGCCGAGCTGCCGCAAGATGCAATCATCGTTGCGCGCAACATGGGTGCTGCCGAGCTGCTCGATTACGGCCGTGACCGCATTCGAGCGCTGGTGCTTGAAGAGGGTGGACCGACCAGCCATGTGACCATCGTGGGGCGTGCACTCGGCATTCCTATGGTCGGTCAGGTCGACGATATTGTCAGCCTCGCAGACGCAGGCGACGGCATCATTGTCGACGGTGATGCGGGCGAAGTTCACTTGCGACCTGCCCAGGACGTTGAAAACGCCTATGCAGAGAAGGTCCGGTTCCGGGCGCGGCGCCAGGCGCAGTACCGCCGCCTTCGCAACAAGCCCTCTGTCACCAAGGATGGTGTCGAGTTTTCGCTTCAGATGAATGCGGGTTTGCTTGTCGACTTGCCCCACTTGGCAGAGGCTGGCGCTGCCGGGGTTGGGCTCTTCCGCACTGAGCTGCAGTTCATGGTGGCCTCTTCGTTTCCACGCATGCGCGAGCAGCAGGCTCAGTATGAGCAGGTTTTGGATGCCGCCGACGGCAAGCCGGTGACCTTTCGTTCGCTCGATATCGGTGGAGACAAGGTTCTTCCCTATCTGAGGTCAATCCAGGAAGAGAACCCGGCCATGGGTTGGCGGGCGCTTCGACTTGGTCTGGACAGGCCGGGTCTTTTACGAACGCAGATTCGCGCACTTCTGAAGGCTGCCGCAGGGCGGGACCTGAAGCTGATGTTTCCGATGGTCGCAGATGTCAGTGAGTTTGTGCGGGCCCGCGAGCTTGTGGAGAAGGAACTCAAGCATCTGCGTCGCCACAATCATGCGGTTCCGGAAAAAATCCGCCTGGGGGTTATGGTCGAGGTGCCGTCTCTGCTTTTCCAGCTTGATGAACTTTTGGCGCAAGTGGACTTTGTCTCTGTCGGATCCAACGATCTGTTTCAATTCTTCTGTGCGGTCGACCGTGGCAACACGCGTGTTGCCGATCGGTTTGACACGCTGAACATCGGTTTTCTGAGAGCTCTGAAACAGATTATCGACAAGGCCAATGCGGCACATGTTCCCGTGACCTTGTGCGGTGAGCTGGCGGGGCGCCCTCTCGAGGCCATGGCTCTCGTTGGTCTTGGCTATCGGGATCTTTCCATGTCTCCTGCCTCGCTGGGGCCGATCAAGGCCATGTTGCGCTCGCTTGACGCCGGGCGTTTGTCGGCGAGATTGCTGCCGAGGCTTGAGCCTGGACATCCGGAAGCCAACATCCGTGACTTCCTCAAGCGGTATGCGTCCGAAATGGACGTGGCGCTCTAGCTACTGAACCTTTTTCCTTCGGGACCTTTTAGGAGATCTGCGCTCATGCTGGCGCGTGCCAAGCTCGATACGTTGCTCGACCGTTTTGCCGAGATCGAACACAGGATGTCGGCAAACCCGGATCCTGCGACATATGTGAAATTGTCCCGCGAATATGCCGGGCTGGAACCCCTGGTCGCAAAGGTTCGTGTTCTCTTGAAAGCGCAGGACGATCTGGCAGAGGCGGATGCGCTTCTTAACGACCCGGCGACGGATGCTGACATGCGTGAGCTGGCGGAAGCGGAACGCGAAGAGCTCTCCGAGAGCCTTGAAACGCTGACACAAGATGTGCGTATCGGACTTCTTCCCAAAGATGACGCTGATGCGAATGATGCCATTTTGGAGGTCCGTGCCGGAACCGGCGGTGATGAAGCGTCTCTTTTTGCCGGAGACTTGTTTCGCATGTACCAGAGATTTGCCGAACTCCAGGGGTGGAAGGTTGAAGTACTTTCCGCCAGTGAGGGTGAGGTCGGTGGCTTTAAGGAGATCATTGCCTCGATCTCTGGCGAGAACGTTTTCGCAAAATTGAAATTCGAATCCGGTGTGCATCGTGTGCAGAGGGTGCCGGCGACCGAATCAGGCGGGCGCATCCATACGTCAGCAGCAACCGTGGCGGTCTTGCCGCAGGCTGAAGATGTCGATGTGGATGTTCAGGACAGCGATCTGCGCATCGATACCTTCCGTGCGTCGGGTGCTGGTGGGCAGCATGTGAACACCACAGACTCGGCCGTTCGGATTACCCACATACCGACAGGTATCGTGGTCGCGGTGCAGGATGAGCGGTCGCAGCACAAGAACAAGGCGCGTGCCATGCAGTTGCTGCGCGCGCGCATCTACGATGAAGAGCGCGAACGCGCGGCCAGTGAGCGCACGGAAGCACGACGGTTGCAAGTGGGATCGGGTGACAGGTCTGAGCGTATTCGGACTTATAACTTCCCGCAGGGGCGAGTGACCGATCACCGGATTGGCCTGACATTGTACAAGCTGGACCAGATTATTGCCGGGGAGGCGCTTGGCGAAGTTGTTGAAGCCTTGACGCTTGATCACCAGGCTTCTCTTCTTGCGGCGGAAGGCGTCTGACATGACGACTTTCGGCGGCCTTTACCGCGATGTGCGGAATAGGTTCCGGGAGGCTAACCTCGAGACACCCGATCTGGACGCTCGCCTTCTCATGGCTGCCGCTCTGGAATTATCGCCGTCGGATCTGATCTTGCGGGAAGATGACAAGGTCGGAGACGAACAACAGCTGCTTGCCCTGAAGTACGCGGATCAGCGACTGACTGGCTTGCCTGTCGGGCGCATCCTTGGAGAACGCGAATTCTGGGGGCTCGGCTTCCGTCTGAATGAGGAAACGCTGGAGCCTCGGCCCGATACGGAAACTCTTGTTCAGGCCGTTCTGGATCGTGTGTCTTCCAAGAGCTCATTGGTCCTGACTGATATTGGTACAGGGACTGGCGCAATCGCTGTGGCCCTGCTGACTGAGCTACCCAATGCGGTTTGTGCAGCAATCGACATTTCAGAACGCGCGCTGGAGTGCGCGAAGGGCAATGCGGTACGACACGGCGTTGCGGAGCGTCTGCTTCCTGTCAGGTCAGACTATGCGTCGTCTCTTGGGGGGGGCGTTGATTGGGTCTTGAGCAACCCGCCCTATATCCAGACAAAGGTCGTTGAGGGGCTTTCGAGGGAAGTCCGCGAGCATGATCCCGGACGTGCTCTTGATGGTGGCACTGATGGGCTGGATGCATATCGCGAAATTGTGCCTCAGGCTCTCGAATGCCTTTCGCCCGGTGGGCGAATCGGTTTGGAAATAGGCTTTGATCAGGCGCAGGGGGTCAGTGAGCTTTTGCGGCGATACGGCTTTCTTGATATTGAAATCATTCAGGATCTGGCCGGAAATGACCGTGTTGTTCTCGCAATGCGGTGTGAAACGGGTTCGTTTTAAGGCTGTTGTGAAAAAGCGCTTGGAAAACCAAGAATAACCGGTTAGTTTCACCTCGCCGAGACCGGAGTATCGTGATCAGCGTTTAGCGGGGCATGCCTATCCGGCAACGTGGGGCCAAACGCAAATATCGCGGCTTGGAGATCGTTGTTTAACGGACCATCCGGACTTTCGGACTGTCGCAGAATTTGGCGATTGCATCTGCCGCGTGTCGGCATGATGGAATTCGTAACGGCTTTTGCAAGATGACAGCCGCTGACCTTCACGGTTGGTTTCGGTAGCTATTTCGTATCGGTATTAGGCAATTCCGATGTTGGGCCAGCTTTGGCTGGTCGCCGTTCCTTAAGAGAAAACGGCAGGATGAGACCAGGAAATCAAAGCAACAAGCGCATGCGCGGTCGAACCCGCAAGGGACCGAATCCGCTAAGCCGGACCTACGAATCGAACGGTCCGGACGTCAAAATTCGTGGTACCGCTCTGCATGTCGCAGAAAAGTACCAGCAGCTTGCTCGTGATGCACAGGCATCCGGCGATCGGATCATGTCTGAGAATTATTTCCAGCATGCCGAGCATTATCTTCGCATCGTTGCTGCTGCGCAGCCTCAAGGCCAGCCTGCGGCCCATAACGGACGTGGCGAAGGGGATGAGGCCGAGCAGGAAGCGAACGCACAAGGCCAGAACGAACGTCGGCAGCGTCCGGATCGTGCTGAGCGCTCCGAGCGTCCGGAGCGTCAAGAGCGGCCAGAGCGGCCAGAGCGTGGTGATCGTCCGGAGCGCAATCAGCGCGCTGCCAAGACAGAGCAGCCAGGTGAGTATGTCGAAGAAGACAGCCCTCAGCCGTTCATCGAAAACATGCCAGTCATTGATGAAGCTGGACAACTGAATGACGGCGCTGCCAAGTCGGTTGAAGCTTCTTCTGAAGGCGATGATGATGATGCGAAGCCTCGCCGCCGCGTTCGGGGAACCCGAGGCCGTGGCGTGAAACGCACTTCGAGCGATACGGAGACCGAAGCATCCCCTGTGTCCCCAGAGGAGGCGCCAGTTGCTTCCGCGGCCGATGCGGAAGAGGCGCCGAAGCCAAAGCCGCGTCGTGCGCCGCGCACACGGCGTCCGAAAGTTACAGAAGAAGCCTCAGAGGCGGAAGCTGTGCCTGCGGGCGAGTAAGTCAGCCTCGCGCAAGCTCATTTTGATCTCGTGAACGGCGCCCTTGTGGCGCCGTTTTGCGTTCTTGAAGGATGCGTGTTTTTCCGGAATTTTCAGCACCCCTCTTTTGTTGTCATTATGCAACACTATATTGGGTGAGCGATGCTCCAAGAGATCGCTCGGGTGCTCACTTATCGGGCCCGATATCCGAAAAGCCGGCCATGCTTCGGGTGGTGCGGTGGTCTGGAGGTTCTAATGAACGTAGAAAAATACACAGAGCGTGCGCGTGGGTTTGTTCAATCAGCTCAGACGTTTGCTCTCGGACAGGGGCATCAGCAGTTTGCTCCGGAACATATCGTCAAAGTCCTTTTGGATGACACAGAAGGGATGGCGGCCGGTCTGATCGAAAAAGCCGATGGTGATCCGAAAATCGCGAAGTCGGAAATTGAGCGACTGCTTGCCAAGATGCCGAAGGTATCAGGTGGCAATGGTCAGCTGTACCTTTCCCAGGCGACGGCGCGTGTCTTCGAGCAAGCTGAGAAAATTGCAGAAAAGGCGGGTGACAGTTTTGTAACTGTCGAGCGGCTTCTGCTCGCCCTCTTGATGGATGCGGAAGGTGACGTCGGCAAGCTTTTTGCGAAAGCGGGCGTCACGGCGAATAGCCTGAACGAGGCGATCAATGCCTTGCGTCAAGGCCGCACCGCAGACAGCGCGACTGCAGAAAGCCAGTACGATGCACTGAAGAAATACGCTCGGGATCTGACGCAGGTCGCACGTGACGGCAAACTCGATCCGGTGATTGGGCGTGACGAGGAAATTCGGCGCACGATTCAGGTCCTGTCACGACGGACCAAGAACAACCCGGTTCTGATCGGCGAACCTGGCGTCGGCAAGACGGCGATCGCCGAGGGTCTTGCCCTGCGTATCGTCAATGGCGATGTGCCCGAGTCCCTGAAAGACAAGAAGCTCCTTGCCCTTGATATGGGAGCCCTGATTGCTGGTGCGAAATATCGCGGCGAGTTCGAGGAGCGCCTGAAGGCGATCCTGTCGGAGGTCGAGGCCGCCGCCGGTGGTATCGTTCTGTTCATCGATGAAATGCACACGCTCGTGGGCGCAGGCAAGGCTGAAGGCGCCATGGATGCGTCTAACCTGCTGAAGCCTGCGCTGGCGCGCGGAGAGCTGCATTGTGTCGGTGCCACCACGCTCGATGAGTACCGCAAGCACGTTGAAAAAGATGCGGCGCTCGCACGTCGTTTTCAGCCTGTCTTCGTCAATGAACCAACTGTCGAGGATACGATCTCGATCCTTCGCGGGATCAAGGAAAAGTACGAGCTGCATCATGGGGTGCGGATCACTGATTCCGCGATTGTGTCTGCGGCAACAATGTCCAATCGCTATATCACGGACAGGTTCCTGCCCGACAAGGCGATCGACCTTGTGGATGAGGCCGCTAGTCGCTTGCGTATGCAGGTGGACTCCAAGCCTGAAGAACTGGACGAACTCGATCGACGGATCATTCAGCTCAAGATTGAGCGGGAAGCCTTGAAGAAAGAGGACGACCCGGCGGCTCTTGACCGGCTTGGCAAGTTGGAAAAGGAACTGTCAGACCTAGAGGAAGAGTCCGATCTTCTGACCCGCCGTTGGCAGGGAGAAAAGGACAAGCTGAACCTGGAACAAAAGGTCAAGGAACAGCTTGATCAGGCCCGTATCGATCTGGAAATTGCGCAGCGTCGCGGTGATCTCGCCAAGGCGGGCGAGCTTGCTTACGGCCTGATCCCTGAGCTCGAGCGGCAGCTGGAAGAAGCTGTTGCGAGCGAGGACGCCGATGCGATGGTTGAAGAAGCGGTCACATCATCTCATGTCGCCCAGGTTGTCTCCAAATGGACTGGTATTCCGGTTGACCGAATGCTGGAGGGTGAGCGGGACAAGCTTCTGCGCATGGAAGATGTGCTTGCAAGCCGCGTCATTGGTCAGGCTGAGGCGATCCATGCGGTGTCGACGGCGGTGCGCCGCGCTCGTGCGGGTCTGCAGGATCCGAACCGGCCCATCGGCTCGTTCATGTTCCTTGGGCCAACGGGTGTCGGCAAAACCGAGCTGACGAAAGCGTTGGCGCGGTTCCTCTTTGATGACGATACGGCGATGGTTCGGATCGACATGTCCGAGTTCATGGAAAAGCACTCTGTTGCCCGACTGATCGGTGCGCCTCCCGGCTACGTTGGCTATGAGGAAGGCGGAGCGCTTACGGAAGCGGTGCGCAGGCGGCCCTATCAGGTTGTTCTGTTCGACGAGATCGAGAAGGCTCATGGGGATGTCTTCAACGTCCTCTTGCAGGTGCTTGACGATGGTCGTCTGACGGACGGCCAGGGCCGGACCGTGGACTTCCGCAACACGCTGATCATCATGACCTCGAATCTCGGCGCCGAGTATCTGGTCAACCAGCCGGAGGGCGAGGATACGGATGTCGTTCGCGATCAGGTGATGGGAACGGTTCGTGGACACTTCCGTCCCGAGTTCCTGAACCGGCTCGACGAAATCGTGCTGTTCCATCGTCTGCAGCGCTCTCAGATGTCGGATATCGTTTCGATCCAGCTTGAACGCCTTCGCGGGCTTCTGGCAGATCGCAAGATCTCGCTTTCGCTCGATGACAGTGCGATTGGCTGGTTGGCGCAAAAGGGCTACGACCCTGCATATGGTGCCCGTCCGCTCAAGCGCGTGATCCAGAAGGAAGTGCAGGATCCGCTTGCCGAGAAACTGCTTGCGGGTGATGTCGTCGACGGTCAGGCCGTTCAGGTTTCTGCAGGCGGCGACCAGCTGGTCTTTTCGGTTGGTCAGGGTGCTGCCGAAGCTGCTTGACGGCAGCCTGACACGCCAGAACGATATCGAACCAAAGAAAAAGCCGACCCTTGTGGTCGGCTTTTTTGCTGTGTCGAAAGGTGTGGTCACCGGCAACTGCGCCTACAGGGCGGATGCGACCCTTGACGGTCGGCGTGCGCGATCGAGCAGTGTGTCGATCCGGAGCCGTTCTGCTTCAAATTTTGCCAACATGTCTCCGTCCAGAACGCGGCCGCGCGGCAGGCGAATGCGCATTGGATCCACATAGCGCTTGTTGACCATGACCTCGTAGTGAAGGTGAGGCCCGGTCGAGAGGCCGGTTGACCCGATATACCCAATGATCTTGCCTTGCTTAACAGCGACACCTTCGTGAATACCCTTCGCGAAAGCGGAAAGGTGGCTGTAGGTGGTGATGTATCCGTTCGCATGACGGACTTCGATGCGGCGACCGTAGCCTGAGCTCCAGCCGGCCTTGATGATGGTCCCGTTGCCGGCCACCATGATTGGCGTGCCGCGCGGCGCGGCCCAATCAACACCGGTGTGCATTTTGCTGTACTTGTGGATCGGGTGGCGGCGCATGCCGAAGCCCGACCTGAATCGGCCGTCGGAGACGGGCTTGCGCATGAGGAATTTCTTCGCGCTCTGACCGTTGGCATCATAGAAATCCACCGCGCCATCATCCGGGGTGCGGAACCTGTAGAAGCGCCGGGTGCTTGAACCGGTGTTCAACGAGGCGAACAGGACCTCGGAGGCCGTGCTGCCATCATTGTCCGCATAAAAGACTTCGAGAGCATCGCCTGGCTGGACCCGCGCATTGAAGTCCACGTCAAAGGAGAAGATCCTGATCAGCTCATCAATGAGCGGCGGGGACATCTCCTGTTCAAGTGCGGTCTGGTAAAGGCTGTCATAGAGAACGGGTGTCTGGCCGCCATAGGAAATGCGGTCCGCTTCTGCAAAGGCGTCGGCAAGGAAGTTGGTCGGTGCCTTGGCTGCCACATAGGCGCCGGTGTCAGAGCGGGCGACAGTTGCCTGGTGGACGGTGTCGGAATAGAGGCTGACCCTTTCCGGGCGCATGCGACCGGATCCGTCAGGTGCCGGTGCATATGCAATACGAAGCCGGTGGCCGGACTGGAGTGCCTGCAATCCATAGTGATCGGTAAAGGCCTTGCGAATGAGTTCTGCTTCGCTCGGTTCAGCGTCGTTGTCGAGCAGGACGTCCATGACATCCGTCTGATCGGCGATCGGCACGATCTTCTCGTCCATGCCGGTGTAGCGAACCTCGTCGTCCTGTTTGGAAATGAACGAAACATTTTCCGGGGTGATGCGGACTGCGAGCCGGGTAAACTCGGACTGACGGGCGAGGTTGAAATCAAAACGGGCCGGGTCGACCAGGGTTCTCGCAGCTGTTTCAACCGTATTGACTGCCAGGAAACGGGCGGATTGCCGAACTGTTTGCTCGATTGTTTCTTCCGACGGCGTTTGAACCGGGTCAATCAAGGGGCTGTCAGAAGGAAAACTGGTGAGCGAAATACTGACCTCTCCCTCAACCTTTGCCCCATAGATGGAGTTGGTAAAGACCGTGTCGGGCACCAGCCGCTCAGGCACATTTTGTACATCCGAAAACATGTTGAGCGGGTTGAAAGCCGGGATCTCGGGCGTGAGCTTCTGGTTCTTGCGGGTCGCGAGGCTGGAGGTCACCAGCGTGTAATCCCGCACCTTGATGTGTTCGCGGTCGCCGACCTTCGTCACGACGTTGACCGGAATGATCTGCTTGTTGGCATATTCGGCTGCAGGCCGGGAAATCTTGTCGCCCTTGGCTCCGCTGCTCCGTGCCGCATTGGCGTCAAGCGTCAGGGCATCGCTTGCCGGGCCGGTGGCCGCGGAAACACTATATTGACCATCGAGCGCTGCCAGAAGAGCGCCGCCCATGAGTACGACCGACGTGATGCCGGTCAATACGGTCCCGGTCAGCCACCTGACGGAGACACGTCTGCGATCAGGAAGCCCGTTCCTTTCATCCTGCACGACCAGCGGATCCTCATCGCCGAGAGACACTGTTATCTGTTGGGAGGAATGAAAAGGCCCGAAGTGCATATAGACGTTACCTGATTGGTCATTTCTTCTGCTGGCGCGAAAATGCCGGTTTATATCGGAAAGGTCAAACCAAAGCAGCATCCGGGCAGCCGGAATTCTTTGCAGCGATAATCAGGCAAGAGTGGGGCGGAGATTTGTCTGATCTCAATCCTATTTGCATGGCCAAGTCGTGGGTTCTGTTTCCCTTTGATCCGTCTGCGACTTTCCCTGAAAGCTCAGGCTCTCTTTCGGCACATGGAAAAGTCGCGAACGAGGCTGCTAAATCGGTCTTTGAAGGGCTGAAAAGAAGTGGGTAGAAATGAGGCGCGCTCAAAAAGTCGGCAGATCGCATGAAAAGTCTGATTTTAGGGCGTAAACAACCCTCTCGGGCATGGTTTTCATGTGCATCGAGCTGACAAAAAGCGCAGAAATGCGAGGGATTTATCGCTTGCGCAGCCTGTGTGAATCTTTTTTGACAATGCTTGTTGACTCGTCTGGGGGGGCTGCGTATAACCCGCTCCATCGACGGCGGCGCTGACAACAAACGGCGCCAGCGGCCGACGGTTCTACCGGAAAAATAGAGGTGGGCACTCAAGCGAGTGACCTCTTGTGTTTTCCTTCTCGCCTCAGGGTCGAGTGTTCTTTGACAATTTGTATTGAAGGAAGGGAAGCGTGGACGGCGTTGTTCTTGCGGATGCTGGATTGCTTATGCAGTTTGGTGTTTTAAGTGAGAGTTACGCAGGTACGCTGATCTTTTAGACAAGGAAGCC
>NZ_JBDWYP010000089.1:0-3752 GCF_039982295.1 Roseibium sp. | reverse complement strand
CTCGACGGGTAAAATCGATGATGGTAGCTTCGTCCATGGTGGTGCGTCCTAAAATGGTTGGTTGGGTGTGTAGCAACACCAATCCAACCAGATGCACCGCCGTCATTCAAATCGCCCGGACACCAGATTCAGACATAGCTCCACCCCTCAAGAGCACAGGGCCTCGACCCTATAAGACTCCTTTTCCAAAATCCCGTCGCCGACAAGGCGACACCATTTTCAAAATTCAAAAAAGTCCGAGTGTCGAGTGTCGTTATCTCTCCCCTCGACACCCGACACTGACACTGTAGGGCTTAAAATGTATGCGCCGGAGGGCTGGAATGTATGTGCGGGAGGGGAGGAATGTATGTGCGGGAGGGTGTGAGTGTATTCTTGAATATTGGAAATATACATAATAACCATACACTATGAGAGAAATTTCAGTCCCATCGTCTGTCCTCGCGCTCCGCTCTGATCAGTCTTTGACGCCTGCCATGGTGTCGGCTGTTTGGGAGATCGCGGCCGCTCTGGACGAGCAGCGCGTCCCCGCCCATGTCGAAACGGCTCACTGGCTGCATGTGCCGACATCGCGGCTACGCGGTGAAGGCTCGCGGTCGGATAATGTGTGGCTGCGCGAATGTCTGGACCGGCTGACCGGGGTTAAGTTATCGGGCGAACACAAAGGCGACCCGTGGGGAGCTGTGGTGCTCGCAGAATGGCGGATCGTGGAGGGCGGCGCGATGGCCCACCTGTTGATCCCGCCAGCCGGCATCCACGCGCTTCGCAGTCCAGCTAGCTTTGCCAAGATCGAAGCTCATGCCGCGCATCGGCTGACCGGCCATGGGCGCCAGCTCTACGCGCTGCTCGCCGACAAAAAGCGCCTTGGCAGACCGTACTGGACCTACACGCTGGACGAACTGCGCGCGCTCATGGGCGTGGACGACAAAAAGGCGTATCGGGTATGGGGGGCTTTTGCTCGATCTGTACTCCAGCCTGCGATTTCTGCGATCAACGACTACGGTACGGTGCATGTGACGATGACGCCGGAGCGCCGGGGTCGCTCGATCCATGCAGTCCGTTTCGACTGGCAGTGGAAGGACCCGCACGATGCTACGGAAACCGCCTTGGAAACCGAGCGTCACAGCGCGACCAGGCGTCGGGCTCAAGATGCGCCGCCAATGATTGAGGCCGAAAAGCAACCCACTGAAGCGCTTGACTGGTGGCACGGCCTCACCAGCGAAGACCGTCAAACGTATGCTGCCGGCGTGAGTCAGGTGCTCTCGGTTGGCGGCAAGACGTTTGCCCGGGCGGATCGCGACATTGCAGCGGACGCTTACAAGAGCTTTCTTGAGGCAGGAGTGGCCACCTCGAGCCTGCGGTGATGCAGGCAGGCCCAAGAGGTCCGAGCCCCTCAAAACAAAAACGCCCCGACACATAAGCCGGGACGTTTGGATCAGTTTATCTGCGCAGTGAAGGCAGGAGGAGATGCCTCAGTCTTGGGCGAGGGGATAAAACCCATCAAACGTCACCTGGTCCTTAATTCTGAAGGAGGGAGTCGACGGAAGGCGGTCTCTCGGTAGATACCTCAGCACCGCCCAATTCATCCCGGATCTTTGCACTATTGAAGTTCCCTGAAAGAAGAACGCTTGGCAAACGATCACTGCCCAAGACGCTTGGCAAACGATCACTGTTTAGCTTAGACGGATGCACTTCGACAGGCACAGGCATCTGCTGAAGGAGGTGGTGCAACTCACCTCCTTGCCCATTATCGCGGCCATCAGACACCTCGGTGCCAGAGAGTGGCATGTCGCGGTCGTTGATTGCCCGTTTGCATCTATCGGCAATTTGCGCGTACGTCATGTGCTTCGCACCGGCAACCCGGGGCTTCTTAAGCACGTCCCCCGGAGCGGTGTGTTCAGAATCACTTTTTTTAAGCGTCTTCACCGCCGTAAGGAGTTTGGCTTGGTTCACCCCAAGCTGACGCGCCGTCGGCTTTCGCACCCAGGAGACCGCACGGTTTGCGAATTTTTTAGCGCCGTTCACCACGGAGGTCACCGCACCCATAATCTTCGAAGCGATTCCGATTACGGGTGAGATTACGGGCGCGATTGGTTGTAATGCGGGATGAATAGCCATGATTTTTCCTTTTTGCTACTTCAACTATAACAAGCTGACCCGCCCTCAGTGCGTACTGTTTAGCACTCTCTGCCGCTATTTCCCTGGTGCACGAAATCCCGTCGCCGACAAGGCGACACCGTTCTCTCGTGCCTCAAGGCCGGGCCGAAGCCTCATTTGGGCGCTCCATCTGAGCCCTTTAAGCACTGAGTTGAGCATCAACTCGTAAGTGCCCCCTTGTCGATTTTTTCCGCTACTGCGATCGCCAAGGTTGGGGTCCTGAGTTTGATTGCTACAGCTTGAGCTTCCGATCCAGGTTTGGATCGGAAAATGAGTTCGCTTCGCTCACGCATGTTTATGCTCCTCACGGGATGCACTCACCACACACCTGACCACCGGCCTGACGCTCGTTTGGGGCGGCTCTGGCCCGTGGACAGCTATGCACTGAGTGCACCCGTTCCGGGGCTGTATAGATCATAAGAAGGACCCAAAAAAAAGATTATTAAAATCAATGACTTACAGATCCTGACCGGCAATAGCTATTGCCGGTCAAATGCCGGTGGTTAGGCAGTAGGTTGCCGGTTACTGGAATTATGCATCCAATTTTAGGAGTTGAATGACTTCCAGTAACAAGTAACTGAACCTCCAATAAATGGAGGTACGCGACCTTGTCGAAACGACTACAGCCCCCCACCGGGCAACCGGTGGGGCAATGGGTGTAGCGCGACATTGCAGGTGAAGGTTCAGCGACATCGCCGGTGACGGGATTCGACCGCGACGTATCAGTTTTGGTTCATCCTTTCTTTGGTTTCAAGTTTGATGTCGTTTATCGATGTCGCTGATCGTCACCGGTTTTGTGTCGTTGCTTGTTTCGCCGGCTTTCGCGGTGTCGCAGAGCGCGTTGTTGCATAAATCCGCTTTGTGGCCTACGTGGTTGGCGTTGTCTCCCTTCTGATGATTTGTGAATGCCGTTCAAACAGGCCCCATCGGAAGGTTTGTGCGTAGGATTACTCTAAGGAAGAACTTTCCGCGAACACAATCAGGTTCCCCAGTCTCTGGCTGGCGTGATGTTCAGGGGTCGCGCAATTTTGCGGTCTTCGGCTCCAGAATGCCAATCGAAATCGCCGGATAGGCTGACATGCTCCCACCCGAGGGGTGATGTGTGGGCAAGCAGCTTGGCATCGTAGAGCGGGCTGGTTTGCGCGAGGTGCTTGGCGGCCTTGTCCATGTAGAGCGTGTTCCAGAACGTGATGGCGGTGATGACGAGGTTGAGCGCCATGGCCCGCTTCTGTTGGGCGGCGTCAGAGCGATCATGAATACGCCCTTGTGAGTGGGCAAAGACGGCCCGCGCCAGCGAGTGTCGCGCTTCACCCTTGTTGAGGCCTGCGTGGCATTCCATGCGCAGGTCGGCATTTTCGATCCAGTCGAGCATGAAGGAGTTATTGTCAAATCTGGTGTCCAGGCGATTTTCATGCAGCGGCTTGATCCTGGTTTGATGGCTTGATGCCGTTGATGAGGTCGACGCCTTGAATCACGTCTGCGAGATGATGGAAGCCGCGCAGTTTACGCCAGCTTTTTTCGGCGCATTGTCCGAGCTTGAACATCATGTTCAACATGCCGTCCCGGCTGAGGCACCCTTTGGTGCGCTTGGTCCGATG
>NZ_JBDWYP010000088.1:0-13370 GCF_039982295.1 Roseibium sp. | reverse complement strand
TCAATCACCGGCGTCTTCTGGAGACCATAGGAAACATCCCTCCGGCTGAAGCGGAGGAACGATACTACGCCACGCAGGATCAACCGGCGGTGGCAGCATAACTTAAACCAAACAGCCTCCGGCAAACCCGGGGCGGTTCATGGTCTTGTCATCG
The DNA here is from genome assembly GCF_039982295.1 of Roseibium sp. Taxonomy (GTDB): domain Bacteria; phylum Pseudomonadota; class Alphaproteobacteria; order Rhizobiales; family Stappiaceae; genus Roseibium. The sequence continues at coordinate 13,216 of NZ_JBDWYP010000088.1, read as the reverse complement.
AAATGACCTGACACCGCCCGGTCCCAATCTCTCGAGATAAAACAACGGGACTTGCCACGGTCAGAGCGCCCTGCACGTTTTAACCCGACTGGTCCCTCGGCTTCATACTGCTTGATCCAGGAATAAAGTGTCCGCCGTTTCAGAACGATAGGCCTACCGGCCCAGTCGATAACCGTAGTCTCCTGAAGTTGTGCAATTACCTTTCCGCGTTCAGCCGACCCTGGTTCGGTTTCAAGCAGATTTGCAAATGTCTGCAGGAACCATGCGACCTTGCGGCTGAACTCAGAAGGAACTGAACGTCTCGTGGGATTTGCAAATTTGCGCTCTGGACTGGTCGGCTCACTGCAAAAGTCTTGAAGATCACGCGGCAAGCTGCACGCTCTGACCTCATAAGACAGGCCAGACCGTCCTCCGGTCCCATCAACCAATCTCACTTCAAGTATCTGCTTCCGCCAGGGTTTTCCGGTATGAGCACGCTGGAGCGCCTGCCTCGCCTTGCGTGGTGATATTCCAGCGCGTTCCGCGAGCTCCGGAACGCTTAGCCACATCGCGAGCAATCCGACGCCTTCAGACCAGCGGCAAGCCTAATCCGCGCTGCAAGGGCAATCGCATTGTTGCTTATATTCTCGCCATTCAGCGACTGTTCAGCTGTTCGCCTTACAATTCCGTGCGCCTTGCACCACGCGTTCAGCGATGTGCCCTGTAAAACAAACCCCGCACGCACGGCACGCAATAACTGATCATCGTCTTTAATTGAAAGGTAATCCATAATATGCATCCTCACTGTCTGCATTTTGCAGCATATTAATCGTCATTTTGCAGATGTCAATCATAAGTCAGCATTATGCGGATAAGGAAACAATGGCAAAAGGAATCAAAGTAAACGCCAGCGAGGTAATTGAACGCTTAAAGGCATCAACCAGTACGAATACCGATATCGACCTGGCTAACTACTTTGAGGTCTCCAACAAAGCAATTTCATCCTGGAGAACGAGAAACTCGATCCCCCTGGAATTTTTGCTACAGGCCTGTGCCGGAACCGGAGAAAAGATAGACTACTTTCTCTTTGGCGAAGCATTCCCGCGACAGCAGACCGAATCGCTTGAGACCCGGATCGATGATTTCTGGATTACGACCATGAAGCTGACCGGCGAGCGGATCCTTATCGAGATCCTGGAAAAGCACGCACCTAAAGAACTTGCCTTCATGGATGCGGAGGAAACACTGGCCAAAGGTGAATCCATCGGCATGGCGATGTTGATATTTGCCGATTTTATCGAACGAAAGAAAAAGGAGCTTGTCGACAGCGGCCGCATGACCAACGACGAATTCAAAGAATACATTCGAAACGTCGACCGCTACGACCTCCCCTACTTTGCACGGGCAATCAAACACAGAAACAAAAATGGTCCGCAATAGGTCCGCAGTCGGCCGTTCCACATAGGCAAAAATTTAATCCGCAGTTTATTTCTTCTTTTGTTTTCAATATGTTCCTAAATCAATCTGCACTGGTTGATATTGCGGACCCTACGGTCCGCAATCGAAAACCAATCAACTTTTTGAAAAAAAGCCACATTTGGCAGTCTGGTGCCGATTAATTCCGGCCAAAAACTCCACATCCGCAGCAGACTAATTCCAACAACCTCATCACAGAAGCTACAAAACCTTAAGTCTTGTGGAACACAGTGAGAACAGGTATGGTACGTTCATGATTTGTACCCAACCGGGTCACGCTGGAGAATCTAGGGATGTTGACGCGCAAGCAATATGAACTGCTCATGTTCATTCATGAAAGGTTGAAGGAAACCGGGGTTCCCCCGTCTTTCGACGAAATGAAGGACGCGCTTGACTTGAGGTCGAAGTCCGGCATTCACCGGCTGATCACGGCACTCGAAGAGCGGGGCTTCATTCGCCGCCTCCCGAATCGGGCAAGGGCAATGGAAGTCATCCGCCTGCCTGACTCAATTGCCCCCGGGCTCAGCTCACCGCCGCCACGCGGCAGTTTTTCGCCCGAAGTCATCGAGGGGTCTCTCGGCAAGGAAACACCAAAGGTGTCCGAGCCGGAACCGGAAGTGGCCGGTACCGAGATACCGGTCATGGGTCGGATCGCCGCAGGTGTGCCGATCGAGGCAATCCAGACCCACAGTCACTCCATCACGGTACCGCCCGAGCTGATCGGACGGGGCGAGCATTATGCCCTTGAAGTTCGCGGAGACTCGATGATTGAAGCCGGTATTCTCGATGGTGATACGGTTTTGATCCGAAGGACCGACACAGCCGACAGCGGAGACATCGTTGTTGCACTGGTCGACGACGAAGAAGCCACCTTGAAACGTTTGCGCAAAAAAGGCGCCTCGATTGCCCTGGAAGCCGCCAACCCGGCCTATGAAACACGCATCTTCGGCCCTGGACGTGTGCGGGTGCAAGGCCGGCTGGTTGCCCTGTTCAGGCAATATTGAGCGCTCTGGAAAGACCAAAACACTCTATATCAGAAGACCTATGGCGTTCCTTTATGCCAGGGTCGCGCCGGACGTGATTTGGCGGCGATCCAGTGATCGACCACTGTCCGGGTAAGACCGCTTCCACGCTCTTGGGAGGTTCTGTTGTCTTTGACCGTTTCCAACCAAAGCGACAACGCCCCTGCCCCTCGCCGCTCGGCCCCGGCGATCACGATCTCCGCGGCACAGTCGTCGGGAACCTCCAGATCAGTGATGACAAGGTCCGCCAAGAAACAATCCATGGAAAAGGCCTGCGGGGTTTTGGGCATGGCGATGTACAAGGGTTGACCAGTCGACGTGCCGGACACCCGTTGCTCGATACCCCGCCTTGTTTCTGACGCAACTTTGCGAAGTTCCCTCTTCGGCTCCGGAGGATAGGCCTGGTAGACACATCCCATGCCGTCGCAGCGGTACTGATCCGGTGTCATTTTCTGTCTTTGAAAGGCAACTTGTGCCTGTCCTTCCGCTTGCAGCCAGATGTCGGTCTCGAAACCAGCCCGCCTCGACGCGATATATAAAAGCCCACCTGCCCCCCGGATTGCGACGCGCTCGCCTGAAGCAGAGACCTGAACATCAGGCGGGCGTTCGCTCCAGATCAACCCTGTTGCCAACAAGAGCGCTGGAACACCGGCAAGACGAAACCAACAGCGCGCCAAAACAACCAGAAAAAGCCCAATGATCAGGAGCAGCGTCGCCAGGTCGCCTGGCGGCACCAGATGCCCATTGCCAACGCCGAGACCATCCGTGCCAAGGTCAATGGTCCAGCTGGCAATCGCAAGCAAGAGCTCAAGGCCTGCCTCCATGAGTTTTAGAGGCAACGCTGCCAGGCCAAATGGCATGAGCACAAGCGCGAGCACGCCCATCGGCATGATTACAAGCGTGAACACCGGCATGCCGAGCAAGTTCCCCAAGAGTCCCATGGGTGCAATGCGGCCAAAGTGATGCGCGCCGACAACGCCGGTTGCGACCCCGGCGACAAGCGCCGTGACCAGGAGCCCCGCAAGCGCGCGCGCCACGTATGAAAGCAAGCGCCGGATCATCCCGCCATCTGTACGCAGTTGGAAAGTCCCACGCTCATCGCGATGCATTCGCCAGGCCCCATAGACTGCGACAAGGCAGATCACAGCCGCAAAAGACATCTGAAACCCGGGGTGAAGAAGCCGCTCGGGTGCCAGAAGCAGAAGCACAAGCCCGGCCAGCGCAACGCTATGAAGCGTCAGTCCCTTCCTCGACACAATCAATCCGAGGAACACCAGACTGATCATCATATAGGACCGCTGTGTCGCAACTGATGCCCCGGAAAGGGCCAAGTAAAGCGTCGCAGCCAGGAGCGCCACAACCGCTGCAACCTTGTGCGACGGCAACTTGAGAGCAGCGGTTTCAGAGGCAGCCAGCAACAACAACGCAACCCCGAAAGCCCCCCCGGCAAAAAGCGCCATATGAAGCCCCGAAATCGCAAGAACATGAGCCAGCCCCGACGCCCGCAAGGCGTCCTCTGCCTCCTCCGAAAGCCCACTCCGATCTCCAACCAGCAGGGCCACGGCAAGCTCGGCCCCGTCACCAACAGGAAGAACAGCCCGAATGCGACCTCCAATACCTGATCGAACGGTCTCAAGATGACGCTTGAGGCGAAGCCAATGAGAGGCCTGTCCCAGGTCCACCAGCTCAGGCGCGCCATAGGAAAATCCGGTTGCGCCGATGCCATCGAAATAGGCCCAGAAAGAGAAGTCATAGCCTCCAGGCCTTGCCGGACCTGATGGCGGAAACAGGCGGGCAGTCAGATTGACCCCGTCACCGGTGCGCACCACCGCTGCCTTGGGTATCGAAATTCGAATGGTCTCGGGCAAACGGCCTCCACCAAACGGCTCGCCCGGCGCGCGCAGTTTTCCGTAGTCGTTATAACTCAAAGCCTGAAGAACAAGACGTGGACCACGCGCACTTTCCTGTCTTTCGAGCACGCGCCCCTCAAGCGACAAGGTTCGAGGCTCATAAAGTCGGGGCGCCTCGCAAAGCGTGACGCGAAGGCTTGCCACCAGAACACCGCTCAACACCGCCAGGAGCAAGGTCGCCCCAACCCCGGCCTGGCCCGCCCCCATCTTCCGACCGATCCACACCAGTGTGGCCAGAAAAACAGCGCCGAGGGCCGCCGAATTCGGTTCTTCGGGAAGCACCATGTAGATGAGGATCCCAAAAGCGAAGGCGAAGCTGACCCACAGCAGGCCCTGTTCTTCCTGCAAGGGATTACGGCGAAGCTTGGAACCTGGCGGCAGAGCGAGCGCACCGATCTCCTCCCGGCCATAAAGAGGGCGACCAGAAGCGGATCCGCCGCGCGACATGTCCTGAAAGGCCTTGAGTATTTGGCGCAAGCGACGGTTGCTCGGTCCGGACCGTTGGCCCGCGTCATCTTTTACACCTGTTTCCCCGTCCGCCCGGCGGCCCTTGATGGACTGCGCAGTTGCTGCAGTGCCTCCTCCTGGCACGACACTGCCATCTGAGCCGGGCGGTGGATCCGCACCTGTTGCGGTCAAATCCTTCGCGCCCCTTTGGACTTTCACAAGCCTATGCTAAGACGCCGCCAACACGGCGGCCGTCCGCCTGCTTCAACATTCTGGCAGAGACCCACAAGAATCACCATGGCCAATCAGATCGTTACGCGTTTTGCTCCCTCACCGACCGGTTTCCTTCATATTGGAGGTGCCCGAACAGCCCTTTTCAACTGGCTGTTTGCCAAGCACCACGGCGGCAAGATGCTTCTGCGCATCGAGGACACGGACCGTGCCCGCTCAAACCAGGAAGCCGTGGATGCCATTCTCGACGGACTGACATGGCTAGGTCTCGACTGGGAAGGTGAGCCGATTTCACAGTTTGGCCGTGTCGACAGGCACAAGGAAGTGGTCGATGAATTGGTTGCGACCGGCAAGGCCTATCGCTGCTATGCCACTCCGGAAGAACTGACCGAGATGCGCGAACTGGCACGCGCAGAAGGCCGCCCTCCCCGCTATGACGGCCGGTGGCGGGACCGGGATGTGTCCGAGGCGCCTGCCGGCGTTGCCCCCGCCATCCGGTTAAAAGCACCCGAGGAAGGCGAGACCGTGGTGGACGATCTCGTCCAGGGCCGCGTCACCTTTCCAAACAAGGATCTCGACGATCTGGTCCTGATGCGCTCCGACGGCACTCCGACCTATATGCTTGCTGTCGTTGTGGATGACCACGACATGGGCGTCACCCACATCATCCGCGGCGATGACCATCTGACCAACGCCGCCCGCCAGAGCCTGATTTTCCAGGCCATGGGCTGGACGGTACCTGCCATGTCCCACATCCCGCTGATTCACGGCCCTGATGGTGCAAAACTGTCCAAACGCCACGGAGCGACTGGCGCAGAAGCCTACCGCGCCATGGGCTATCTTCCGCAGGCCATGCGCAATTACCTCGCACGCCTGGGGTGGAGCCACGGTGATGAGGAAATCATGTCGACCGAAGACATGATCAAATGGTTCGGCATGGATGCTGTCGGCAAGTCGCCATCACGCTTCGACTTCAAGAAGCTTGAAAACCTCAATGGCCATTACATGCGCAGCACGGACGATGCCGAGCTGCTCGCGCATTGGAAGACCTGCCTTGCCCACACAGACGGCGGCAACGCCGTTCTGAAATGGATGGCCGAGGGTGAGAATGAAGCGACCGCACTCGCAGCTCTGCCCGGCCTGAAGGAACGGGCCAAGACCCTGGTCGAGTTGAGCGAAAGCGCGAGCTACCTTTGGCGTCAGAGGCCGCTCGATTGCGACGAGAAGGCAAACAAGATACTCGACGAAGGTGCTCGCGCGATCCTTGCAGACCTCAGCAATGTGCTCTCTGGGGTGTCTGACTGGGCAGCGGAACCTCTTGAGGTTGCCGTCAAGGCTTATGCCGAAGAAAAGGAACTCAAACTCGGCAAGGTCGCCCAACCGCTGCGCGCTGCACTCACGGGGCGTGGCACGTCTCCTGGCATTTATGACGTTCTCGTTGCACTCGGCAGGGAAGAATCCATCGCTCGCGTTAGTGATCAGGCAAGCTAGTTGCCATAAGTTGTCGCAGGGCAGCGTTTGGCTGCCCTAACGGTTTCAGCCGAAACGCGGCCATGTGACCAAAGCGCTAGGACCGTTGCCTTGCGGCCCTGCACCAAATGGGATACGCAGAACGCGACCATTTCTCCGGCTGCATCTGGCAGGCCTGTTTTCCCATGTGTGGAACGCAGCAACCCGCCGCTCGGGTGCCGCAAAGAGTACTTGAAAAGGGGGTTACCTGAATGGCCGAAAACAAAGCCAAAGTGAACGTCGGTGGCGCAGACCACGAATTTAACGTTCTGGAGGGATCCGTTGGCCCGTCTGTAGTGAACATCTCCTCACTTTACAAAGACACCGGCATGTTCACATACGACCCGGGCTTTACGTCCACGGCGTCATGTGAATCCAAAATCACCTATATCGATGGCGACGAAGGTACGCTGCTTTACCGCGGCTATCCGATCGACCAGCTCGCCGATCACGGTGATTTCCTCGAATCTTGCTATCTCCTGCTTTACGGCGAACTCCCGACCAAATCGCAGAAAGAAGATTTCGTGGAGCGTGTGACCTACCACACGATGATTCACGAGCAGATGTCCCGCTTCTTCTCCGGCTACCGTCGCGACGCTCACCCAATGGCCGTCATGTGTGGCACCGTTGGGGCCCTGGCCGCTTTCTACCATGACAGCACGGATATCTCCGACCCGCATCAACGCATGGTCGCAAGCCTGCGCATGATCGCAAAGATGCCGACCATCGCTGCGATGGCCTACAAGTACCACGTCGGTCAGCCGTTCGTTTATCCGCGCAACGACCTGGATTATGCCGCCAACTTCCTTCACATGTGCTTTGCAGTTCCATGTGAAGATTACAAGGTGAACCCGATTCTGGCCCGTGCAATGGACCGGATCTTCATCTTGCATGCAGATCATGAGCAGAACGCATCGACTTCGACCGTTCGTCTGGCCGGTTCTTCAGGTGCAAATCCGTTTGCCTGTATCGCTGCCGGCATTGCCTGCCTTTGGGGTCCGGCACACGGCGGCGCCAACGAAGCAGCGCTCAACATGCTGTCCGAAATTGGCTCTGTTGATCGTATTCCCGAGTATGTTGCCCGCGCCAAGGACAAGAACGATCCGTTCCGTCTCATGGGCTTCGGTCACCGGGTGTACAAGAACTACGATCCGCGTGCGAAGATCATGCAGAAGACCTGTCACGAGGTCCTCGGCGAGCTTGGCATCAAGGACGATCCGCTGCTCGATATCGCAATGGAACTGGAAAAGATCGCACTCAACGATCCCTATTTCGTTGAGAAGAAGCTTTATCCGAACATCGACTTCTACTCCGGCATCACGCTTCGTGCGCTCGGCTTCCCGACCACCATGTTCACTGTGTTGTTCGCTCTTGCGCGCACAGTGGGCTGGATCGCCCAGTGGAAGGAAATGGTGGAAGATCCGTCCCAGCGTATCGGCCGTCCGCGTCAGCTCTACACAGGCTCGCCAAAGCGCGACTACACGCCGATCGAACAGCGCTAAGTCGCCGTCATCGAAACAAATTAAAAGGGCGCCTAACGGGCGCCCTTTCTGTTTGTCGCTTCATTTGTGCCGATAGACCAAATCGCCGGGGTCAGGCGCCTTCGCTCGATCGTCGAGCCACGCACCCAAACGCTCTGCCAAAGCCCGCGAGCGTAGATTGTCATCATCAATATAGCTGACCAGTGACGGCAAGTTCAGTTCAGTCAGCGCCCATGTCCGAAAGGCGGTTGCGCCTTCAAAGGCATAGCCCTTCCCTTCGGCGCCCCCATAGACAAACCAACCCAACTCAGGCTCGGGAAACAACGGGCCGCCATTAATGCCGACCTGTCCAATGCAGAGCCCGCTCTGCTTGTCGTCCATCATCAAGGCTCCATGGCCGAAGAGTTGCCATTGGACAAGGTCGTGACAGAACATGCCCCAGGCGACGGGGACTTCGTGCGGCCCGCCCATGCCTGAAGATCTCCCGGACCGCATCATGTCCCGGTAGGCAGGCCAATCATCATAGGATTGGGCGCGCAAGATCAAACGGTCGGTTTCAAGTCTTGGGATATTCATGAGACCTCGGACAAAGAAAGGTGGCAACCGCACAACGCCACTGCTTGTCCCGCAACCAACCGGTTCAATCAAGTCTGGCGTTTCAAAACCTTGAGCACGATGGACGCCGCCGCATCGCTCTGCTTTCCGCCGTCCGGCAACCGCATTCGGGCATCCAGATCCTTCAATGCTTCGACCTGGTTGCGTCGTTCGCTGCTATCGATCAGAAGCTCACCGATCACATCCGACAATGTGCCTGGGTTGGCTTCGTCATCCAGGAATTCCGGAACGACATTCCGGCCAAGTATGATGTTCGGCAGCACCATGGAACCAACGCTGGCTATCGGAATGATCTTGTGTATCTGCCGCAGACGACGATAGAACCAGTCAAGTTTGTAGCAGATTGCCATGGGAACGCCGGAGATGGCGAGTTCCAGGGATACAGTTCCTGACGCGGCCAGAGCCGCGTGGGCCCTGCGGAAAGCTCTATATTTGTCGGCCTCACCGTCAATGATGGTCGGCTTGCTCTTCCACTGGGCCACCCCGTCAACAATGCGTTCGCGCAGATGCGGAACAGCAGGAAGAAGCACCTCCAGATTCGGGAACCGCTCCTTCAACTTGTCGACCGTTCCTCCAAAGTCAGCCAACAGGCGGTCCACCTCGCTGCCACGGCTGCCTGGGAGGACAAGCAAGACCTTTTCGAGTCCGTCGACAGGCGCCCGTTCCCCCGCGGATGGGCGAAGTTCACTGAGCCGTTCAATCAATGGATGGCCGACATAATGTGTTGGAGGGCCACCAAGCTTCCTGTGTATCTCAGGCTCGAAGGGAAGAATTGCCAGAAGCTCGTCCACATAGGCTGTCATCTTGCGCGCCCTGCCCGGCCGCCACGCCCAAACTGATGGAGAGACATAGCCTATGATCGGAATATGCGGAGCATGTTTTCGCACACGCTTTGCAACGTTGTGCGTGAAGTCCGGACTGTCGATGATCACGAGCACATCGGGATCGCTCGCCACGATCGCATCGACGGTTTGATAGACTCTTCTGACAATCAGGGGCAGCCGCGCCAGAACGGCGGAAATCCCCATGACCGAAATATCCGAGATATCGAACAGGCTCTCCATGCCAAGGGCCTGCATGCGGCGACCACCCAACCCGGTAAACGCCACGCCGCCATCACCGAGCCGCTGCTGCAAGGCCTCCATGAGCCGGCTGCCAAGAAGATCTCCTGATTCTTCGCCGACACAGATTGCGACCCTGACCGGGTTGCCCGACAGTGACATGTCGCCTCAACTCCCGTCGTCGAGTGTTTCTGCCTGAAACCCGAACAGAAACAGACCAGCGGCATCAGCCTTGGCAATCGTCTCGGAACGATCAGAAACAAGAGCGCCGCCAGCTTCGACCGCAATCCCCGCCAGTCCGGCTTTCGCTGCAAACTCAACTGTTTTTGGACCGATGGTCGGAAGATCTACCCGAAGGTCTTGCCCGGGCTTGACCGCCTTGACCAGTACGCCGGCCTTACCCTTGGCTCGCACCCGGCCGCTCTCCCGCAAGGTCGCACAGCGCTCCAGCATGACATCCGTGCCTTCCGCGCCTTCCACCGCGATCACGCGCCCGCCAAGCGCGACTGCTGCCTGGCCGATGTCGAGATCACCCAGACGCGTTGTCGCCAATCGGGCGAGCTCCAGATCACGGAGATCCTCCGCGCGTGGCTTATGCACGCCCATGGCGTCGCCGGCAGCAAGAAGTTCGGGTGTGATGTCCTTGATGCCGACCACCTGATAGCCTTCCACTTCAAAGAGACCAATGACCTTCGTCAGAAGGCTATCGTCTCCGCCTACAAGCGCCTTGAAAATTTTCGGCAAACGTTTCAACGTTCCGAGATCGCCGACAATGGAGGTGAAGTCGGGGCGCTTTGTGACGCCTCCTATTAGCAAGACCTGCTTACAGCCAGCTTTTGCCATAGACTTGTAAAGTCGGCCGATTTCACCCCAACCGAGCTCGATATCAGCCCTGGCCTGCAGCTCGGTTTCGGCCTCTCCCTTGATCGCGACCACGTAGGCCGCGCGCTGTTGAGACGCCAGGCCATCCAGCACTTGAAGCGGAATACGACCATTGCCGCAGATCACGGCGACGGGAGCAGCCTTGGACTGCTCCTGAAAGCTCATGGATGCGGACACAGGCGCTTGCATGGTCGACCGATCAGTCGCTACCGCGCGGCGTACAGAACCTGCGGTTTTCCTTTTCAAGGATGAAGTCGGTCACCGTCTTGACCAGTGGCTGATCAGCATTCTCGGTAGCCACTGAGTCCGCGCGCTCACGAAGGGTGCCCTCATCGCTCTCGAACAGCTGCTTATAGGCGCCTCGCAGTGCATGTATCTGCTCGCGAGGCAGCTCCTTGCGCTTGAGCCCGATCAGATTGAGACCAGCAAGGCGCGCCCTGTCGCCGATAACCGACCCAAATGGAATCACATCGAACTCGACACCGGTCATGCCACCAACGATCGCACCCGTACCAATTCGGCTCCACTGACGCACTGCGCTCAAGCCACCCATGATGACATGATCTTCCAGCTCGACGTGACCCGCCAGGGTCGCATTATTCGCAAGAATGACATGATCGCCCACGATACAATCGTGACCGACATGGGCGCCCATCATAAACAGGTTGTTGTTTCCGACCTTGGTCAGGTCACCGCCACCTGCTGTTCCCGGGCTCATGGTAACATGTTCGCGGATCTGATTGTTCTGACCGATTTCAAGCCGGGTCGGCTCACCGGCGTATTTCAGATCCTGCGGCTTGTGACCAATGCTCGCAAAGGGAAAGATATGCGTACCACTGCCAATCGTTGTATGACCGGCCAACGCGACATGCGCTTCGAGAATGACACCTGGCTCAAGGCGCACATTTGGACCAACCACACAATAGGGTCCGATCCGGCAGCCATCACCGACAACAGCGCCGTCTTCAATGATCGCGGTGGAATGAATATCTGCCATCAAGTCCTCACGCATCCACCAGCATCGCGCTGATTTCCGCCTCAGCAACTTTCGCACCGTCAACCATCGCGACCGCGTCGAACTTCCAGATCGTGGCACGTTGGCGGATTTTCTTGACGTGGAAATGAACCTGGTCGCCCGGCACCACCGGCTTGCGGAACTTGGCCTTGTCGATGGTCATGAAATAAACGAGCTGCGGTGGGCTGTCCTTGCCCTTCGCATGGACGCACAAGGCACCGGCAGTCTGTGCCATCGCCTCGATCAAGAGCACACCAGGCATCACAGGGCGTGTCGGAAAGTGTCCCTGAAAATGCGGCTCGTTGATCGTGACGTTCTTGATGCCGATGCAGCTGTCATCACCGTCCATCTCGACGATCTTGTCGATGAGAAGGAACGGATAGCGGTGCGGAAGAACTTCCATGATCCGCATGATGTCTGCGCTGTCGAGCGTCTTTTTGTCTGTCTCTTCCATTCAAAGCCCCTTGGCGCCGGGTGCGCCGTCACATAGGTGGATCCAAGTGCGGATCCGTTTACTTCTCGCTGCCGCGCTCTGCAAGCTTGCGGATCGCCGCAAGTTCCCGGAACCACTGTTTTACGGGCTTCGCCGGTGTTCCGCCATACCGACCACCAGCTGGAACATCGTCATTGACGATACTCACGCCAGCTATCTGGGCACCCATGCCAATCGTGACGTGGCCGCGAACGCCGGTCTGCCCGCCAATGGCAACATAATCTTCAAGCGTACAACTGCCTGAAAGCCCTACCTGGGAAACGATCACGCAATGGCGGCCAATGACAACGTTGTGTCCGATCTGGACCTGGTTGTCGATTTTGGTTCCTTCGCCAATGACCGTATCCCGGTTTGCGCCCCGGTCAACTGTGGTGTTGGCGCCGATCTCCACATTGTCCTGAATAACGACCCGTCCAATCTGTGGAACCTTCAGGTGACCACCTGGTCCCATGGCATAGCCAAAGCCGTCCTGACCGATACAGACACCCGGGTGAAGATATACCTGGTTTCCGATCAGAGCGTGCTGGACAGACGCATTCGCGCCGACAACGCACTCACGGCCGATACGAACACGCTCACCAATGACAGCGTTCGCCCTGACAGTGCTTCCCGCACCAATTTCCGCACCCGCACCAATCACGGCACCGGCCTCTACAACAACGCCCTCTTCGAGCACCGCAGTGGGTTCGACCACAGCACGGTCCGAGACACCCAGCGCATTTTCTGCGCGCGGCACCATTGCAGCGGGAAAGAGTTGCGCCAGAACGAGGGCCCAGGATCTGTACGGCTCACGGCATAGAAGCACGGCCACGCCGTTCGGAACCTTGTCTTTATGTTTGCGACCAACAAGACAGGCCGCAGCTCGGGTCTCTGCCAGTTTGTTCAGGTAGAGCGTATTGTCAAAAAAGACGAGAGATCCGGGAACAGCATCTTCAACCGGAGCAACACCGGAAACCTTCAGAGCCGGATCGCCCGAGAGTATCTCCGCCTCCGCCCAATCAGCAATGGTCTGGAGGTTCACATTCTCCGGAGCGGCAAAGAAAACGGGATCTGACATGCTCTTCTTCCAATAGCAAACGGCCGCCGAGACATCGG
>NZ_JBDWYP010000087.1:0-126624 GCF_039982295.1 Roseibium sp. | reverse complement strand
GACCCGTGCTGGCTCTCATTATCCAGAACAAGGCGGACTGCTCGTTCACGTACTTCAGCGGAAAACTTGTTCGTCGTTTTGCTCATGGTGCTCCATCCTACTCAGGAGTTGGAGCCTCCGGCAAACCCGGGGCGGTTCAGTAGGCCAAAACGAACGACTTTTTGGCGTAATTCGACAATTGTCGAATTCCACGCATAATTTATTGCACTATCAAATAGGCCCACTGAAACAGAAACGCAAAGCCGAATCATTCGCTCATCCCTGAGCTCCGGCGGTATCATGCTAAGTAGGCGTGGTAGATTATTCCAAGCGTACTCTATTTGACTTTTATCTGGCAATGAATTGCGAGGAACACCTAAAGCATCTGTCACTTGTACAAGAAGGTCATTTGTCCCGTCTGTAATTTCAGGTAATTTGTCCACGTCTTGCGGTACCAATTCAGACACGTTGGATCCATTTTTTGTCTCAAGAAATTCCACTACACATGCAAGATTCTTGATAAATTTACAATGATAAATTGCATTATGCTAAGTCACTCGAAAGGAGGGTTTTACCTCTGCGCGTTGCTTGTTCCGGACACTGATTGGGAAGAGGGGCACAGGACACGAAAATGGGTCTTGCCATCAGTGGCGGCCTTACGGCTTCACCAGCCGACATTGGGCGCTATCATCGCGAAGATTGAAGCATAGTCGCCATATTTACAGTCTATTTACCATAAATGTGTTGCCTTCTAACGGCAGTTTTGGGGTGGATGCCCTGTTATTTTCAGAGGGCGCGCGCGAAGACCTGCATTGAAAGCGTCTTGAAAGGATCTGCCCATGGCCTCGAAAATGAGTCGCCGCAGTTTCGTTATCGGCTTGCCGCTGATCCTGGCTGCCTGCCAGAGCAAAAGCTCGGGAACCGCGCCGCTCTCTTCGCATTTCGGCTTTGGTTCTACCGCTCCCTTGCCGGACTACGCGACCGCTTATGCTCCGTTCAGAGATGGCGGCTTTTCTTTGCCGGGCATTGCCTATCAGGATTTCGATCCCCGCTTCCTGCGCCAGCAGGTGCGCTACTCGACGCGATATCCGGAAGGGACCATTGTCGTCGACCCGGCGAAGAAATTTCTCTATCTGATTCAGCCTCGTGGGCGCGCCATGCGCTATGGCATCGGCGTCGGAAGGGCGGGCTTTGCCTGGAACGGGGAAGCCGTGGTTGGCTTCAAGCGGGAGTGGCCGAAGTGGTTCCCGCCCGACGAAATGATCGCTCGTGATCCGAAGCTGGAGAAATATCGGGACGGTCAGAACGGAGGTCCGCGCAATCCGATTGGCGCGCGGGGTCTGTATCTTTACCAGAACGGACGAGACACGCTTTACCGCATCCACGGCACCAATGCGCCCAGCAGCATTGGCACCAACGTCTCCAGCGGTTGCATCCGCATGTGGCAGCAGGACATCATCGATCTCTACGGTCGGGTCGACCTGGGTGCCAAGGTGGTTGTGCTGGGCTGAAGGCGCTGAGTGACTACTCGCTGATTTTTTCCGCCATGACGGAAATCGTCTGAACGTAGACGCTGGCCTTGTTCCACTTCTTCAAGACGTTGTAGTTGGCAGACCCGGGCGCCCAACCCTGACCACGACGCCAGCCGTGTTTGGCGAGGTAATTCGCCGTCGAGGCCAGCACATCGGGCACGGAGCGGATCAGGTCGCGCTTGCCATTGCGATCACCATCGACAGCATATTTGACGTATGAGGATGCCAGAAACTGGGTCTGCCCGATTTCGCCGGCCCATGCCCCCTTCATTTCCGCTGGAGACATGTCGCGTCGCTGAACGATGGTCAGCGCCGACACCAGCTCGTTCGTGAAGAACTTCGAGCGTCGGCAGTCATAGGCCAGCGTCGCGAGCGAGCGAAGAACGGACATGTTGCCGGAAAAGCCGCCGTAGTTTGTTTCAAGTCCCCAGATCGCCAGTATCACAGGCGCAGGAACACCATATTTCTTCTCAACCCAACGGAAGGTACGGGCATAGGTTTTGCCCAGTTTCTGGCCGCGCCGGATCATCGCGTTGTTCACGCGCTTGGCGTAGAACTGGTTGAAGCTGAGCTTG
Source organism: Roseibium sp. (assembly GCF_039982295.1). GTDB lineage: Bacteria > Pseudomonadota > Alphaproteobacteria > Rhizobiales > Stappiaceae > Roseibium. The sequence goes on along the minus strand of NZ_JBDWYP010000087.1, from coordinate 124,538 downwards.
AAGGATTTCTGGTTCCGATCGAGTCGGATCACTTTCTTGTTGTATGTGACATTCTGCAGGGATGATTTGACCACGCGCTGTTTCAAGCCGTAGTTGGAAGACTGTTCAATGAATGCGTCGCGCCAGGCGTCGAAACCTCGTCCATCATTGCCGCAGCTGGCAGCAAGGGCCGGGGTGGCTATGAGCACAAGAAACGGACTGAAAAGCGCTAAAATCAAAAGGCGCATGAAAACCTCTCTCCGCGAGCAGAGCATAAAATTTATCTCGTCCGACGCTACGTCATTGAACGTGTCTCTGACAATCCAAAATGCGGTTTAAGGCTTGCCGGCTCAGAAGTTCAAAACTGTCTGCGCGCCTGTGCCGCGCCCAGATGCTCTGTCCCTGACCGGGGCTATGGGAGAAACTAGCTCCAGGTCTCAGGATCGCAACGAACAGGAGCGTATCTGATGAACGCGCAAGCAAGTGTGAGTACTGCCGAGCTTCCGCAGGACAGTCTTTTGCATCGGCACGTTGCCAATGGAGACTTTCTCGATTGTTACAGGATCCCGTCTTCCATGAAGGCACGGCCCGCCGCTGAAATCATCGTGACGTTTCCCGGTTGGGCGCAACTGCTCTTGCGGTTACGCAGGCTTGTAACCGCTCCATTTGGCCTTTCAAACGACGGGCCGGATGCCGCTGACAAGCTCGGCATCTTCCCTGTCGAGATGGATACTGCCGACGAGGTTTTGGCCGGGTTCAATGACAAGCATCTGGATTTCCGCGTCAGCGTGCTGGCGCGAGATGGTTTCGTTCATTGCGCGACCTGGGTCCATCCGCACAACATTGGTGGTCGGATCTATCTCGCAGCTATCCTGCCGTTTCACATCCTGATCGTGCGTGATTCTTTGAGGCGCGTTTTGAAATCTGAACTGGCGGCCGGCTGAGTCATCTGCGTTGCTGTGGCGCCGCCTGCGAAATTCTATCAAGCTTGCAACAAACCGGGGCAAGAAGAGCAAGAACGTCCCTATGGGGCACCTTTGACGGCACTATTGCGCCGCAGCAAACAGAGGGCTAGGCTCCGGCACCTTTCATCGAATGACGGACCCCCGCATGCTTCAGGCGGCCGGAGACTATGAAACGCTCCTTGCCAATTTCAGCTGGCAGATCCCGGAAAACTACAACATTGCGCAGAGTGTCAGCGACCGCTGGGCCGCACAGGACCCTGATCGCCTGGCCATTCGCCATGTGCGCGACGACGGGCCAAGCGAGAACTGGAGCCACCGGGCTCTTTCTGAGGCAGCCAACCGGTTCGCCAATGCGCTGAAGGCGAAGGGCGTGGTCCGGGGCGATCGTGTGGCTCTGTTGCTGCCGCAGGCGTCCCAGACCGCTATTGCCCATCTGGCGATCTACAAGCTCGGCGCCATCGCTGTGCCGCTGGCGGCGCTCTTCGGGCTGGAGGCGTTGAAATACCGCCTGTCGAATTCCGGCGCAAAGGCTCTGATCACCGATCTGGCCGGTCTGGCCAAGGTGACCGAGATCCGGGACGACGTGCCAGGGCTTGAGCTGGTGATCTCTGTCGATGGTGCGGACAGTGACGTTCTTGCCTTTGATGCGCTTCTGGAGGTTGCCGCTGACAGTTTCGAGACTGCCCGGACGTCTCCTGATGACCCGGCGATGATGATCTACACGTCGGGAACCACCGGCCAGCCGAAAGGTGTTCTGCATGGACACCGGGTGCTTCTCGGGCATTTGCCAGGCATTCAGATGTCGCAGAACTTCATGCCCCGGCAGGGCGACTTGCTCTGGACGCCATCGGATTGGGCCTGGGCCGGTGGCTTGCTCAATGCCCTGTTCCCGGCTCTACATCTGGGCGTTCCGGTGGTTTCTTTCGGCTTTCGAAAATTTGATCCGGAGCGCGCCTTCCGGCTGATGCAAGACGAGGGCGTTCGCAATGCCTTCATTCCGCCAACGGCTTTGAAGATGTTACGCGCAGTCGATCGTCCGACGCACCGGTTCGACCTGAATTTGCGCAGTGTCGGCTCTGCCGGTGAAATGCTTGGCCGCGAGACCTATGACTGGTTTTCTGAGGAATTCGGTTTTCACGTCAACGAGTTCTATGGTCAGACCGAATGCAATTCCGTTCTCGCGTCATGCGCTGAAGCGGGCGTCTCAAGATCCGGGGCGATCGGCAAACCTGTCCCGGGACATGAGGTTGCGATCATCGACCATGAAGGCAACGTGCTGCCGCCCGAAACGCTTGGCCAGATCGCCGTGAAACGGCCGGATCCTGTCATGTTCCTTGAATATTGGGAAAATCCTGACGCTACTACGGAAAAGTTCATCGGTGACTGGATGGTGACCAATGATCAGGGCCTGAAAGATGATGATGGCTATGTGCATTTCGTTGGCCGTGACGACGACGTCATCACGTCAGCGAGCTATCGCATAGGACCGGGTGAAATCGAGGATTGCCTTTTGACCCATCCGGCCATTGCCTTGTCCGCTGCCGTCGGCAAACCGGATCCGCTGCGCACCGAAATCGTCAAGGCCTATGTGGTGCTGCGAGATGGCAAGACAGCGGGAGCGGAGATGGAGGAAGACATTCGCGCATTTGTGCGTCAACGTCTGTCGGCTCACGAGTATCCGCGGGAAATCGAGTTTGTCGATGAATTGCCGATAACGACGACGGGCAAGGTGATCCGGCGCAAGCTGCGCGAAAAGGCGCGCGCCGAAGTTGACATCAAGGCCTAGCGCTCAAATCAAGGTTCTGGCCTAGTCTGTTCTACGCAGAAGTTTTCTTGCCACCTTCCGCATGCCGCCTTCCAGGGCCATGTCATACTTCGCTGCCATTTGCAGGGCATGACCTGGAGCGGAGTAAGCGCAAAGAAGCGTGCCGTAGCTCAGCCGTCCACGCCAAAGTGGCTCGATCATCGGGTGCCCTGGAACAGCAAGTGAATCGCCACCGGTAATCCCCGGATCTTGCAGGTTTCGTTCCAAAGCAAAGAGCGTGATCTGGGCGCCGGGTGAGAACCGGGCATAGGTTTCGTCAAAAGCGATTTTCCACGAAAAGGCCCTGCCTGAGTCGAGCATGATGATCAGCATGGCGATCGGCTTTCCGGCGACGCTAATGGTGTCGATGCGGACCCTGCCGGATGCCGCGAGCTTCGCTATCATCTCGCGCGCGAATCTTACCGTGTTCTGGTGGCTGATCAGCGCGGTCCCGCGTGTTCCCTTCCAGCCGGATGCTTCAAGCTGGAGAAATTTCTCGAAGTGTCGGGGCACCTCGCCGCCGCTGTGGCTTTCAAGCTGAACCTTGCCTTCCCGGGATAACCGCCGGATCAGGCGAGGGAGCTCCTTGCGTCTTTTGCCGCTGAAGGCCCTGGCAAACTGCGCTTCACCTTCCGCTCCAGCAGCATGGCTTGCACGCATGGAAACCGGCCCGCGACGGAAACTCCAGTCTCCGGTGTTCTCGATCGCTCGCGTGGTTGCGCTCTCGAACGGGAGATAAGGAAATGCAATCAGGGGCCGACGGGTTTTTTCCGCCGTCAGGGCGAGAAAAGCGGCTGGAACATTCTTTGGGGCCTCGACAGAAAGAAGCGGCGTGCCAAGAGGCCCATACTCAGTGGCCCAGCTGCTTGCGGCCGAAACGACGAGGCCAAGTCTTCGGCGGCCCATCGGCGCGGCCATAAGCCAGTCTCCGGTCTTGCCGCATCGGATGACGAACAGGCGAACACCCGACTTGCCGGTGTTTTCCAGAAAGGGAATGAGAAAATCGGGACCGAAGAACGGGTTCGGATCGAGAGCGTTCGTTGAGAGCTTCCGCCATGCATCCAGGTTGCCACCAACAGTGCAGGGGTCCAGAACCAGAGGCTCTAGAGCATCTTCTACCAAAGGGCTGTGACCGGACGCATCTGCGGGTTCATGGATCACGGTCGCGCACCGCCCGGTATGGCCTTCCAGGGCAGGACAAATGTTCGAACTTGCAGCTTTCGATGTGCGGTGGAGGCGAGGCTTACTGCCTCGAAAACTATAGAAAGGCTTGTCGCGAGTGCCGCGCCGGTGAGACCGAGCCAGGGTATCAGAAGAATGTTGAGCAGGACATTGATGGCAAAGGTTGCTGCGTAGATCTTGGCGCAGCTTTTCTGCTGGCCAGTCATTGTCAAAAGGGCGTCCGCAGGGCCAACGGAGGCACGGGCGAGAACGCCAATGAGCAGCACGGCAATCAGCGGGTAACCGGCTTCGAAACCTTTGCCAAACAGACTGAGCAAAAGTGGCGCTATCAGCAGCAAACCGAGGCCCGCTGCCAGGGATGGCCAGAACGTCCAGAAGGAGGCTTGTTGGACATAGGCAGCGAGGCCCTCGCGATCATCGGAATGGATGAACTTCGAGAACCGGTGAGCCGACGCCGCGCGGACTGCAAAATACACGAAATGCACCAATGCGAGTGTTTTGGATGCGGCAAAGTAGACGCCGACCTCTTCCGGGCTGTGCCAGAAGCTCACCATGATGACGTCAGCACTGGTGATCAGCTGCAGGAAGCCTTCGACCAGAAGCATTGGCAATGAGATTGCGAGCCAACTATTCAGTTCGATCTTGCGCGGGCCGGGAGACACTTGATCGCCAAGGCGCCTGTTCAGCATGAACAGCTGATAAAATGCGACAACCCAAGTGGCTGCGATCGCCGCGGCTGCGGCCGTGAGTGCGTTTGCCGGTTCGCCCGAAAAAATCAGCGCGAGTATCAGAGCTAGGATCGCAAGTGGTCGCCAGATATAGGTCGGCAGCATCGCAAGTGAGGACCAGTCGTAGCTGCGTGCGATGCCGTCCTGCACGCCGCCCAGGGCAAAGAGCGGCAGGGCCAGGAAAATGATGGTAAGTGGCCAGACGTAATAGGGCTCAATCACAGGGCTGAGAAGTTGAACGGTCACCATCCCCAGCGCGGCCAGTACAAACCCGGCAATTAGGGCGCTGAGACGGCTTGCTTTCAAGAACCCGCGCAGGCGCGCCAGATCGCCGTTTTGTGTGTACTCGGGGATGAAGCGATTGGGGGAGGAGGAAAAGCCGATACAAGCGAAAATGCCGAGAACGATGATCCAGGTCCAAGCGAGTGAGTAGATGCCGTATTCGTGGGCGCCCATCAATCGAGCGAGCATGATTTGCGACAGAAAAGCCAGGGCCGCGCCTGCAACTCTGATTGCGAATGTCGAAAGCGCCATGCGCGAAGCGCCGCCATCAAGAAGGGCGCGCAAACGATCAAACAGCGTACCAAGCGGCCGCAAATGCTGTGTCCATGTCTCGGTGAAAAGACGCAACCGGAAAAATCCCCAAGTTAAAATGCCGCATGGTTATCGCATGAGGGATTTAACATTCCGTCGCCTTATGATGACATCTGCGTGTGTTGCCGCTGTTCAGCCCAGGCTTACGAGTATTTTTGCGGCTTCAGGTGTCCTGAATACTGGTTCCCGCCAAATCGACGGACCTGGGTATTCCGTCAGGGTGTTGGAACTGCTTCGACGTAGTACCAGCGTCCGGACTTTTTCCGGAACAGGCTGTTTTCACGATGGGTGATCAGCTTGCCGCCTGAAAGGTAGCTTGCCTCGAAAAGCACTGTTCCCTCCCGGTCATTGGCCGCACCTTTCGTACTTCCGACAACCTTGAGGCCGGTCCAGTGGCTTTCTGATGCCCATTTCGCGGTTGCCGCAAAATCAAAGGACGGTTGGAACTTCGGCCAAAGCGTTTCCTTCAGATAAGCGATATTCTCGCGAACATAGGCACTGTAGCGCGAGCGCATTAATTCTTCCGCAGTTTCAGGTTTTGCACGGCCGGTGAGAAAACCCTCGCAGCATAGCTCAAAGGGTTTTCCGGAGCCGCAGGGGCAGGCATTTGAGGTCATGGCAGCGAGCTCGTTCGCAGAAGTAGTGACTTGTTGTGTCCTATCACCCTGTGCAGGTGCAGGCTATGACTTGGTCTTGGTGACTGACCGTCACAGCTCTCGGCTCTGCGCCCTGCCTGATCGAGCTGGATGCGGGGGGGCTTGGCGTGTGTTGCGTCTGGTCAACGTGCGCCAGGCCACTACGCCTCTACGTTTTCTTCCTGCGTGAGGCGGCGCAAATGGTTGAAGAACATCTCGGCCGCAATGGCGAGGAACGAGATCAACAGCACGCCGACATAGGTTGAGTGTTCCAGAAGTTCGGCCCGGTCACCCACGATGACATCGAAAATCGCAAAGCCGAGGAAGATTATAATGGAGAGGGCAATCGCAAGATCGGCGAGCCTTGCTGCACCAGGTTTTCCCTTGGCAAGATGGTAGCCGGCATAGAGGAAGGGCAGCGCGACGGCAAATTCGACAATGCCGGCAAACATCAAGGTCGGATAGACATGCGCGGCATCGATCGAGAGCCGATCGAAATACATCGTGAATTTCTCAATGCGATCGTTGCCCCACCAGCGGAAGCTGCCGAGGTCTTTCCGCGCGAGGATCTTGTCCAGGGCATTCAGAAACCAGAAACTGAACCAGAACAGGACAATAACAAGTGAAATAGGACGCTTAAGCGCGAACATGCGAGGCTTCTCCCACCAGGCTGAAACACGGACATGATCAGTGCAAGGCCTTTCCCTGTGGTTTAAGCCTCGGCGTTTTTACCGAGCAGTTTCCCATTACGGTAAATGAAGACTTGCGAAGCAGTAGGGATCGAAAACCAAAAAGGCCGACGATCTTGAGATCGTCGGCCCATGCGCCATTTGGCGAAATTTGGAGCGGGCGAAGGGATTCGAACCCTCGACCCCAACCTTGGCAAGGTTGTGCTCTACCCCTGAGCTACACCCGCATTTTTTGCTGAACTGCTCAGTCTGTAATCCAGACTTTCGAGGTTCCCGAAGGCCCCTGTATCAGCGAGGTGCGCAGTATATGGACCATGAAGAGATGGATTGCAACAGACAAATTACAGCAAAAATTTTATGCACACGCGTTGTGGATAATCGCCGGGGAAAGCTGTTTGAAAATCAAGGAATTCCGGGACTTGAGAGGGAATTCCGGCCTTGAGTTTTGGGGGGAGTTCGGGCTAGATCGGTCCTGTTGAGCTAGGAACAGGGTCACAATTTCATGCCGACAAGCCGCAACGATCTGATGGATTTTTTTACCGCTCACGGGATCCAGGTGAAGACACTCGATCATCAGCCAGTCTTCACTGTGGCGGAATCTGGCGATCTGCATGAGCGCATTCCCGGAGGCCACACAAAAAATCTCTTTTTGAAAGACAAGAAGGGACGCCTCTTCCTGGTGGTCGCGCTTCATGATGCGACGATCGACCTGAAAAAGATCCACCAGATCATCGGCGCACAAGGCCGGGTGTCCTTCGGCAATGCGGATCTCCTGATGGAGACGCTCGGTGTGGCGCCAGGATCTGTCACGCCCTTTTCGCTGATCAATGATCGGGAGGATCAGAACGTGACGCCGATTTTTGATGCCGCCATGATGCAGCACAATGTGCTCAATTATCACCCGCTGCTAAATGACGCGACGACCTCGATCGCGCGCGAAGATCTTTTGAAGTTTGCCAAAGCATGTGGACATTCGCCCCAGGTGCTTGCGGTGAGCGCAGAGGCGCAGGAACTGGGTTTGTAATTCATCTCCGTCGACGCCATGTTAGGCGCAAATGACAGCCCGCGCGCATCGCGCGGGACAATGCGGTCTTCGGTTGAGCGAGACACGCCTGAAATCAGGGGCAGATTCGAATGAGCACTGGCAATTACTCAATGGGCGGACAGGTTGGTGCCGGTTTTGGCGGCAGCATGGGCGGCAGCGGTTACGGCGGTAACGGTGGCGGCGGTGGAAATGGTCCGGCTGGAGGTGGCGACCTTGTCTTCGATGTGACCACGCAGAACTTCATGCAAGACGTCATGGAGGCCTCGCGGAGCCAGCCGATCCTCGTTGATTTCTGGGCACCCTGGTGCGGGCCATGCAAGCAGCTGACGCCCGTGATCGAAGGTGCTGTAAAGGCTGCCGGTGGAGCTGTCAGGCTTGCCAAGATGAACATCGATGACCATCCGGAGATCGCCGGACAGCTCGGTATCCAGTCCATCCCGGCTGTGATTGCGTTCAAGGACGGCCAGCCGGTTGACGGTTTCATGGGCGCCAAGTCTGACAGCGAAGTGAAGGCCTTTATCGAAAAGCTTGGTGGTCAGGCACCGGTCAGCCAGACTGAGGCGTTTCTCGAGCAGGCAGCCGGTCTTCTGGAGATGAAGGATTTTGGCCAGGCAGCCCAGCTTTTCGGGGCTGTCATGCAGGCAGAGCCGGACAATGTGCAGGCAATCTGCGGGCTGGCTCAATGCTACCTTGGCGCAGACGAGACCGAGCGGGCGGCGCAGGCTCTGGAAATGGTGCCGGAAGACAAACAGGACGACCCTGCCTATGTCGCGGCAAAAGCTGCTCTTGAATTGGCAGAACAGGCCAAAGCCCTTGGCGATCTGGCGGAGCTGCAGGCTCGCATCGACAAGGATCCTCTGGATCTTCAGGCCCGTTTCGATCTGGCACTTGGCCTGAATGGCAAAGGTGACAAGAACGGCGCGGTTGATCAGCTGATTGAAATCGTCCGCCGCGACCGTGAGTGGAACGAAGACGGCGCGCGCAAGCAGCTTCTGCAGTTCTTCGAAGCCTGGGGTTTCAAGGAACCGGCGTCCGCCTACGGGCGGCGCAAGCTGTCGGCCGTTCTGTTTTCTTGACCCGGCCAATGCTGCGCCACACATAAGGTTGTAGGCGCGTGTCAACGAGCTTTGGGTCATCAAGCAGACAAAGGACGAGTGAATGCAGGCGGGAAATGCCATTTATGAAATGATTGCGGATTTGCCGCCGGTTTTGCCCGTTTTCCCCCTTTCGGGCGCGCTGCTGCTGCCGCGCACCCAGCTGCCTTTGAACATCTTTGAGCCGCGCTACATCGACATGATCGATGCGGCGCTCGCGGGCAACCGGTTGATTGGCATGGTTCAACCGGAACCTGCGCTTGGACAGCAGGACGACGATGTGCCCGTTCTGGCGCGGATCGGCTGCGTCGGGCGGTTGACCAGCTTTCAGGAATCGGGCGATGGCCGCTATCTGATCACCCTCCAGGGGGTGATGCGTTTTGCCGTCGGACGCGAGGTGGATGCGATCACCGCGTTTCGCCAGGCGGAAGCCGATTTTGCGCCTTTCGCGCAGGACCTTCAGTCCGGTGTCGGCGAAGAAGAGGTCGACCGGAACAGTCTTCTCAAGGCGTTGAGGGACTATCTCGATGCCAACAACATGGAGGCGGACTGGGAGAGCGTTTCAGAGGCCGAGACCGAAGTCCTGGTCAATGCGCTTTGCATGATGTGCCCCTATGGCCCTCAGGAAAAACAGGCGCTTCTGGAAGCGCGTGATCTCAAGATGCGTGCCGAAACCCTGATTGCGATCACCGAGATGGATCTGGCCCGAACGCAAAATGACGGCAGCACCACGTTGCAATAACCTATTGCCCTAATGGAGTTTTCGGCATGGCCGACACTGAACCTGCCCAGCCCGTTGATCGCAAAGTCGACCGCAAATTGTTGGAGCTTCTCGTCTGTCCGGTGACAAAGACGACGCTGGAGTATGATGAAGAGCATCAGGAGCTGATCTCGCGCGCGGCAAAGCTCGCCTATCCAATCCGCAACGGCATCCCGATCATGCTGGCGGAAGAGGCCCGGCCTCTGGAGGCCTGATCCAGGCGGGGCTGGTTCTCAGCGCTTGCCGGACAGCAGTTCGGTGAGCCTGCCGGAAAGCTCAGCGACGTTTCCTTCAAGACGCAAGGTCTTCAAGCGGACGGTGGCTCCGGTCTCGAGCGAGACCGCGGATTTGGGCAGCTTGAGAGTCTTGGAAATCAGCTTGACGAGGGCAGCGTTGGCGCCGCCCTTTTCGGGAACGGCGCGCACATAGGCCTTGAGCGCGGCTCGGCCATCCGCGAGCACTTCAATCCTGTCCAGCGTATCGCGTGCCGCCTTGGGCGTCAGCCGAACGGTCAGCATCAGTCCGTCGCCGGTCTGTTTCCAGGGCAACGGGCTGTCTCCGTCGGACAAGCTTAAAAGACGTTGGGATAGATGTAGCGGACGATGATGTTCTGGATCAGGAAGATGCCGAGCAGCAGGGCGATCGGCGAAAGATCGACACCACCCAGGTTCGGCATCACACGCCGGATCGGACGCAAGGCCGGCTCGGTCAGATTATAGAGGGTCTGACCAATGGTCGCGATGACCTGGTTGCTCGAGTTCACGATGTTGAAGGCGTAAAGCCAGGAGAAGATCGCGCTGGCGATGATCACGTAGGTGTAGAGGTTCAACACCAGGAGAACAACGTCGAGAATAGCTTGCATCAGGAACCGCCCGTAGCCTGTCAGAGGTCGTGTTAGGCAATTCATGTAGCTTTCCCGCCCGCCAACTGCAAGGCGAAGCTTGTCTCAAGCCCCGAACTTGGTGAATTTGCCAGTTTTTGCAGGAGCTTGTCCGTGAGATGCGGAAATGACACAGAGCGATAGAAAGATCGTGAGGCGAGGCTTTTTTTACAGTTGGCGTGATATGGTGACCTCAAATTCGAACCATCTGAATGTGAGTCCCTTGATGACATCAGTACTTAAGCGCTTCGGACTGCTGCTTTGCGCGAGCGTCGCTGCAGGCAGTGTTTCGGCTCAGGACCTTTCGACAGGTGCACCAGAGCGTCAGCGGCAGTTCGAGATCGACCTCGGTATCGGCGCGATGGTCAAGCCGCGGTTTTCTTCCTCTGAATCCTATCTGGTCGCGCCTTTCCCGATTATTTCGGTTGGCCGGTTCTATGTCCCGGGCCTTGGACAGGTGGTCGATGGTCGGCGCAAGTCCGGTATCTTCTTCTTCCCGTCCTTCGGTTTTGTCGGTGAACGCAGTTCCGATGATGCCAAGGATCTTGCAGGCACCAAGGATGTTGACTGGGCGCTTGAGCTCGGCCTCGGCGGTGGCTATCGCACGGAGCATTTCCGGGTCTTCGGTGAGCTGCGTCAGGGCATCAACGGACACACTGGCCAGGTCGGACAGCTCGGTCTGGATGGTATCATCTATCCGACAGACCGGTTTGAGTTCAGCATCGGACCACGCGCGTCCTTCGCATCCGGCGAATATATGGACACCTACTTCGGCGTGACGTCGTCAGAAGCAACGGCAAGCGGCGGCAAGCTTTCGGCCTATAACGCAAGCGCCGGCTTCAAGTCAGTCGGCATCTCCGCGCGCGGCAGTTACGATTGGAACGACACCACCCGTTTGCACCTGCAGGCTGGCTATGACCGTCTGATCGGTGATGCGGCCGATAGCCCGATCACGGATCAGGGCTCCAAGGATCAGTTCCGGATCGGCATGGGCGTCAGCTACAAGTTCTCTTTCGATCTCTTCAAGTAGGATCGTCCGGCAGCTTCTTTGCCGATTTGACAGATCAAAGGCGCGTCCAGGGGACGCGCCTTTTTTGTATCAGGTGCAGGGCTCGAGGGTGATGCCGTAGGGAAGAACCGTCTTGTCGTCGCCGCAAGCGCCGATGATGCGCTCTTGCGTCAACCCGGAGACACCCGACAGATTTGCCCCGGCCAAACGGGTGCGCCGCAGAAGTGCGCCGCTCAAGTCGGCGCCCGACAGGTCTGCGTCGGTGAGATCGGCACTCGAGAGCCGGACTCCGGTCAGGTCTGCGTCCTTGAAGTTTGCCCCCCGCGCGAAGACCCGATCCAGATCCGAATACTTGAGACGGGCTTCGGAAAAATCCGCACCGGTCAGATTGGTCCGCTCAAGGTCGACCTGGTCCATCTTGGCGCCGTGAAAAATCGCGTTCGAGGCGTCACAGCGGATCATGCTGGCGTTGCGCATGTCGACCTGGGTGAAATCGGCGCCTGACAGCGAGGCTTCATTGAGGTCGGCGTCGCGCAGGTCGGCCTTGAAAAACTTGGCGCCGATGAGCGTTGCCTTTTCGAGATCGACGGAGCGCATCGAGGCTTCGGTGAAATCGCCATAGTGGAGCTTGGCCCGTTCCACTTCAGCGCGCCGGAAATCGGCCTCGCGGAAGCTGCTTTCGATGATGACGACTTCCTTCATGTCGGCTTCCCGCAGAATGGTCTCGTCGAAATTGCCGCCCGTGATCTCCAGGCCCCGCAATTCGCGCAGGCGCAGATCACAGTCCGGACATCCATTTTGCGCGACGATGTCGTCAAGACTTTGCGCGGCGGCGGGTGTCACAGCCAGGAGAGTCGCAAGCGGAAGCCAAAGGCCCAAAGCCGATGCCAAGGCTCGTATGCTGGCGTTTGACTGCATCATGGTTCGCTCCTCGCGGGTTTCCGTAATCTTTATCTGGGTGCTGCCTGCCAAGGCATAAAGAGCTTTTATGTCAAAAATCCAAATTTACCCTAACCTTGCGACAGATGTCTGTCAGATAGTCTTGCGCCAGGTGTCATGCTAGGCTCTTTGCATAAGTGGGGGTTTTAGTATGCGTTTTATCTTTATTCTGCTTCTTGGCAGTCTCGCCATCTTGCCGGTTTCCTCGTTTTCATCCGCTCATGCGGGCTCTGTCGTTGCCAAGATTGATCTTTCTGACCAGCGGATGAGGGTCTACATCAACGGCTTTCCGCGCCATTCGTGGCCGGTGTCGACGGCCCGCAGCGGCTATCGCACGCCGATCGGAACCTTCAAGCCTGGGCGAATGCACGAGCGGTACTTCTCGAAAAAATATCACAATTCCCCGATGCCCCATTCGGTCTTTTTCTATCATGGCTACGCCATTCACGGCACCACGGCGATCAAGAAGCTGGGAAGCCCGGCATCGCACGGGTGTGTACGGTTGCATCCGGACAACGCAAAGCGGCTTTTCTCGCTCATCGCCAAAAACGGCAAGAAGAACGCGAAAATCGTGATTACCCGCTAGGGCTTTGGACGCTTGGGAAAAGGTTGGAGGGAAGAAACGGGCGGGGTCGCAGGTGCCCGTTCCTTCCATCCACTTTGCTGACGACGCACAACCTGACAATCAGCATGCCACTGCTATCGCAAGAGGCTTGCCAACTTGATTGCCGGTCCATTTCGTCATGATCTTGTGCCGCGATGCCGAGGAATGGCAGGATGTTGATTGTCTTCAGGTTTTGATAACCACCCCTGCGTCGCAAAATGCGAGGCGGCTTGCGAGGGGTGGCTTAATGGCGGTTAACATCAGTTGAGAGACGTTAAATTAATTCCTGACGGAGATTGACCGTCGAGTGACTTCCGACCGCAGCGAAATTCTGGTCGACCCAGCTCTCAGCCGCGTTGCGGCCAATGCTCTTCAGCTCCGTCAGAAACGCCCATTCGGCATTGACCTTCGACGATGCCTGCAAGGGCTTGAGCTCGTCGGCCGTGATCCGGTGGACATGAACCTTCATGTACTGCTCGGCCGAGAGCTTTTCATCCTCAATCAGACGGCTGACGAAATCGACCGCACGAAGCTCGCGGAGCAGGGTCGAGTTGAAAGTGATCTCGTTGACGCGGTTGAGAATCTCGCGGGCGGTTTTCGGCGTCTCCCGCCGCTCGACCGGATTGATCTGAATGAGGACGATGTCCGGGGTGCCTGTGTTGTAGAACAGGGGATAGAGCGGCGGATTGCCCATGTAGCCGCCGTCCCAGTAAGGCTCTCCATCGATCTCCACCGCCTGGAACAGATGGGGGAGACAGGCGGAAGCCATCACGGCGTCCAGGTTCACATCGCGCTCGCTGAAGACACGGATCTTGCCGGAATAGACATTGGTCGCCGCCACGAAGAGCCTGAGCCCCTGGCATTGATGGACCCTGTCAAAGTCGACGACCCGGTCGACCACATCGCGCAGCGGATTGATGTTGAGCGGGTTGAACTCATAGGGCGAGGAAAACCGCGACATGAGATCAAAGGCGAGATAGCTCGGTGAGAAGTCGAGGCTCCATTGACCCATGGCGACATCGATCGGCGAGCGCTTGATCGGGCTCAGGAAGGCCTGCTGGCTGACTTCCCACCAGAATTGATCCAGTTTCTCGCGGGCACCTTCCGCACCGTTTTCCTGAAAGCCGCTGGCCAGGACCACCGCATTCATTGCGCCGGCAGACGTTCCGGTCAGCCCGTCAATGTGGAAGCGGTTGTCCTCCAGCAGCCAGTCGAGAACGCCCCAGGTGAAGGCACCGTGAGCACCGCCGCCCTGTAGGGCGAGATTGATCCGCTTGGGAGCTGGCGATGCCATGGTGTTTCCTTGTGCTGTCAGGCTTTGTGGATCGCGCTACTGCGCAGTCCAGCCCGCGTCGATTGGCAGGATAGATCCTGTGATGGAAGACGCTGTGTCGGTGCACAGGAAGACCGCAAAGCCGGCGACCTGTTCAACCGTCACGAATTGCTTGGTCGGCTGGGCCTTCAGGAGAACGTCCCGCTTGACCTCTTCCTCGGTTATGCCGCGTGCCTTGGCCGTGTCGGGGATCTGTTTTTCCACGAGGGGCGTCCAGACATAGGCCGGGCAGATCGCGTTGACCGTGATGCCCTGTTCGGCGACTTCGAGCGCGACGGTCTTGGTGAGACCTGCAATACCGTGCTTGGCGGCAACATAGGCGGCCTTGTAGGGCGAGGCGACAAGGGCGTGAGCCGACGCGGTGTTGATGATCCGGCCCCAGCCACGCTTTTTCATGCCGGGGAGCGCGGCGCGTGTGGAGTGGAATGCAGAGGTCAGGTTGATTGCGATGATCGCGTCCCACTTGTCGATGGGGAACTCATCGACCGGCGAAACATGCTGGATGCCGGCGTTGTTGACCAGGATGTCGACCGAGCCGAGTTCGTTCTCGGCGTTCTGGATCATGGTCGCAATTTCGTCGGGCTTGAGCATATTGGCGGCTGAATAGATGCAGCGAACGCCGAAGTCGTTTTCGATGGCGGCGCGGGTCGCTTCAATCTCATCCGCATCGCCAAGGCCGTTGATCACGACATTGGCGCCCTCTTCGGCGAAGGCGCGGGCGCAGGCCAGTCCAATTCCGGATGTGGATCCGGTGACAACAGCTGTTTTGTTCGCAAGCATTCGATTGGCTCCCAGAAATGAACTTTGGCTGACTTTTTACGATGTTTCACTGCACTGCAACAGGGCTTTCGCCCGGCGATGGAAAATTGATGCTTTCGTGAGGCGGGACCTCAACGCCGGTTGATACGGTTGACCGAGGCAAGCGCCTTTTCTGCCTTCTCCCTGGCGGACTGACGGCTCGTGTCGGCCTGTTCGTAGACCTGGCGGGTCAAGCCGAGGCGTACGGCGAACCGTTCGCGGATCAGACCGTAAAAGGTCGCGTGGAGACTGGCGAAGATCCAGACTGTCAGCAGCATGGAGCCCATGGGGAAGACGGCGGAGCGGATCTGTTCAAGGATCGGCTCGCCTGCAGTCAATGCGCCCACTGCCGTCAAGGCCAGGTACCAGAGGCCGATCAGGCAGCCCGCCAGGAGGCTCATGATCAGGGCCGAGAACGCCATGGGCCATCCAAGTCCGCGCGTGGCGCTCCAGCTCTCCTTCAAGGTCAAGGGGTCATCCACGGCAGCCGCGGGCAGGACGACCGATAGCTTCTGGACCACCATGAGCGAGATAAAGGGCGCTGCGAGGAAAAGCAGGAAACCCAGGCCGCCTGTGAACATGGCGATAACGGATGCAACAATGCCGAGTGGGATCAGCGCAACGACGCCGATCAGCGACAGGACAATCTGGTTGATGATGACGGACAATGTGCGCTTCGAGACTGTCAGCGGAAAGTCCCGTGCGTCGATCAGAATTCGGCGCACATAGGCAATTGCGATCGAAAACCCGATGAGGATATTGGCAAGGATGGCGAGAAGGCGCAGGCCGCCCTCATTTGGCTCGCCGACCGGCTCGGTCATATAGGACACGGTCGAAAAACCAGCGCCGGGCGACAGCACCGAGCCTATGGCGAAGTTGAGTGCCGCCAGAAGGAGGATATAGGCCCAGCCGGTTCGGAACAGGGTTCCCTGATGGGCCATGGCCAGTGACAACGATCGCTCCAACAGCGTGACAAACACTTTTCCAGTCTCCCGCAGCGCGATCCTTCACCGGTCTCGCCCCAACATAGTGATTTCGGCGGAGCTTTGAAGGGCGTGTGTGGTCAGTCAGAGCGGGAGGGGCCTGCTCCTGCTCCGTGAGCCCTTTCCATCGCAATTCGGTAACCTGCGGTGATCACGGAGATCCCGAGGACCGTGACGATGATCTGCAGCAGCAGGTTCAGGATCAGCACCTTGAACTGGATCAGGATCAGCGGCAGCCCACCACCGACGAAACCCAGCAAGAGCTGCAGGCCGACACTGACGACGATGAAAGGCAGCGAGAGGGTGAAAGCCGCACCGAACATGGACCAGCCAAGCCCCTTGCCGAGTTCATAGGCTTCCTTGAAGCCGAGCGGCCTTTCAACGGCGACTGCCGGCAGGGTGAGATAGAGACGCATGAAATGCGGCACCAGAAAAATTGCGGCCACGAGCCAGAGGACGATCATCACCGCCGGCGCCTGGAGCATCGAGCTGAGAAGGGCAAAGACAAGAACCACAGGCACCATGCAGACCATGAGGATCAAGGCGAGCAGGATCATCTTGAGGATGAACTGGCCTTCTATTGCGCCCAATTTCAAATGGATGAGATCAGGCTCTTCGCCAAGAAGGCCGAACCTGTGCCAGGCGACGGATATGGAAGCGGAAGAGGCAAGGGCAAAGACAAAAGAGATGATGGCGATCAGTGCTGCCGCCGGTGTGGTTTCGGTCGCGTCCTGGGTCTCGCCAACCAGGAGCTGGGTGGCGATGATCAGCACAAATTGAAGAACGAACCAGGCACCGCAGGCCCGGAAGACCGTCTCGAGGTTTCCAAAGACGAGATAAAAAGAATCTTTGAGAATACGTTTGAACACGGTCAACCCTTAGAAAAGTTGTTTGGCAATAGCAGCTGGCAATGCCCGTCAGGCGATGGCTGGACGGGCGATTGGCGAGAATTGAGTGCGACCTTAACGGGAGACGTTTCCTTTGTCATCGACCAGCTGCGCAGTCTTTCGAAGACCGCTCCGGCATTGCCCTTTTGGTCAAGGCGCACTAATCAGGCGGGGAAAGCTTGTGGCGAACGCACCTGCGCCACATATGCAGCCCAAACGCAGCGAAACGGCATAGGTCCATGATCGACAATTTCGCAAAGCAGTTGCCGCGTCGGCGGTCCGTGCCGGTGAAGGTCGGCAATGTCACGGTTGGCGGCGACGCGCCGATCGTCGTGCAGTCGATGACCAACACGGATACGGCGGACGCGGATGCGACAGTCGCCCAGGTCGCAGCGCTGGCGCGCGCCGGGTCGGAAATTGTCCGCATTACGGTCGACCGGCCGGAAGCCGCGGCCCAGGTGGCGCGCATCAAGGACCGGCTGGACCGGATCGGCATTGATGTGCCGTTGGTTGGCGACTTCCACTACATCGGCCACAAGCTGCTGACCGACTATCCAGATTGCGCGGCCGCTCTCGACAAGTACCGGATCAATCCGGGCAACGTCGGTTTCAAGGCGAAGCGGGACACGCAGTTTTCGCAAATCATCGACATCGCCCAGAAGTACGACAAGGCCGTTCGGATCGGCGTCAACTGGGGGTCGCTGGATCAGGAACTCCTGACGCGCCTGATGGATGAGAATTCGGGCAGCGACAAGCCGGTTTCCGCAGCTGCGGTCATGCGCGACGCGATCATCCAGTCCGGACTTTTGTCGGGTGAACGGGCCGAGGCCCTGGGCATGGCGCGCGACAAGATCATCCTGTCGGCCAAGGTGAGCCAGGTGCAGGATCTGATCGCGGTCTATGCAGATCTGGCGCAGCGGTGTGATTACGCGCTGCACCTGGGCCTGACGGAAGCGGGCATGGGCACCAAGGGCATCGTTTCGTCCGCCGCCTCCATGGGAATTCTGCTTCAGCAGGGCATTGGAGACACGATCCGTGTTTCGTTGACGCCAGAGCCTGGCGGCGACCGCACCCGCGAGGTGCAGGTTGCCCAGGAGCTTCTGCAGGTCATGGGGTTCCGGGCGTTTGTGCCGGTCGTTGCCGCCTGTCCGGGCTGCGGTCGGACGACGTCGACGGTCTTTCAGGAGCTGGCCAGCGACATTCAGGATCACATCCGTGTGTCGATGCCGGCGTGGCGCGAGCAGTATCCCGGGGTCGAGAATCTCAATGTTGCCGTCATGGGCTGCATCGTGAATGGCCCGGGAGAATCCAAGCACGCCGATATCGGAATTTCCCTGCCCGGCACCGGCGAAACGCCATCGGCTCCGGTTTTTGTCGATGGTGAGAAGGTCACCACACTACGTGGCGACGATATCGCTGACGATTTCAAGAAGATGGTGCTTGAGTATATCGAGAACCGCTATGGCAAGGGGGCGATGAGTCCTTCTTCCGCCGACATTGCCTGACGAAAGCTGTCCTTCATGACATCGATGCCTGGTTCACAGGAGAGTTCCAAACCTGCCATCCTCGTGATCACATCCCAGGTCGTGCGCGGCGGGATAAGTGGACGCGGGCTGGTTTTTGCGCTCGAAAGACTGGGCCATCCGGTCTGGTTTCTGCCGACGATCCTTCTGCCCTGGCACCCAGGACAGGGCGCCGGTACGCGGATTACCGCACCCGCTGCGGATTTCTCTGCGATCGTCGAGGATCTCGTGAACTCGCCGAAACTCAAGGAGATCGGCGGGATCGTCACGGGCTATCTCGGGAATGCTGAGCAGTCTGCTCCGATTGCGAAACTGATCAAGGCGGTTAAACAGGCTTCGCCGGATGCGCTCTATGTTTGTGACCCGGTGATGGGTGACCATTTTGAGGGGGATCGCAGCGGTCTCTACGTGCCCAAATCCACTGCAGAAACGATCCGTGATGACCTGGTGCCGCTCGCCGATATCGTCACGCCTAATTGTTTCGAACTGGGGTGGCTGACGGGCCGTGACGTGGCGACCGAGCTTCAGGCCCTGTCAGCCGCGCGGGATCTTGGCAATGACCGGGTTCTGGTGACCTCTTCTCCTGCCATGCGCCGCAATTCCATTGCCAACCTGCTGGTCATGCGCCGTGGTGCGCTCGCGGCTGAGCATGCGACCGTTCCAAATCCGCCAAATGGCACTGGTGATCTGATGGCAGGACTTTTTCTGGTTCGCCTTCTGGAAGGCATGCAGGATGAAGAGGCGCTTGTACGCGCTGCCGGATCGACCTTCGAGATGGTTGCACGCAGCGTGAAAAAGGGTGCTGACGAATTGCTCATTGCTGAAGAGCAGATGACGCTGGGCCGCCCCATGGCCCTCGTCTCCAGTCGGCGGGTGCTCGAAGCCACAGGCCGTGGCTGATCCTGGAAACAAAAGGATTGCCGGCGTCGACGGCTGCAAGGCTGGATGGGTTGTGGTTTCGTCTGATTTACGTGGGCAGGGACCCTATCAACTGCAGGTTTTTGAGAGCTTCGCGGTCCTGCTCGCGCATCAACCTGAATTTTCGACTGTCGCGGTCGACATGCCGATTGGCCTGCCTGATCATATAGGGCCACGAGGGCGCGGATCGGAACAGGCGGCGCGCAAACATCTCGGTCAACGCCAGTCTTCGGTCTTTACTGTTCCCTCTAGGGCCGCTGTCTATACGGACGACTATCTCGAGGCGTGTAGTGTCGCTCGGGAGACATCGGATCCGCCGAAGAAGGTCTCCAAGCAGTGCTTTTATCTTTTTCCGAAAATGCGCGAGATCGACACTGTGATGACGGTGGCGTTGGAGGAGCGGGTCTTTGAAGTTCACCCGGAACTCGCCTTTTGGAGGCTGAACGGCGAGGCTGCCATGAGCCTGCCGAAGAAGATCAAGAGCCGTCCAAATGGACCGGGCCTCGATCAACGCAGGGACCTTCTCGTGTCTCATGGATTTGACAAGACATTTCTGGATCAGGTGCCGCCCAAAGGCGTCGGGCGGGATGATCTTCTTGATGCGGCCGCCAATTGCCTGATCGCGTCAAGAATTGCCGCGGGTAAGGCGGAGCCATTTCCAAATGACTATCGACGCGATGGCAAAGGTCTCAGAATGGCGATCTGGGCCTGAGCAGGGCCTCTAACTGGCCGTTTCGGGCGATCAAGGCTTGGAGGCTGGCACAAGCTCAGTCGAGATTTCGCCGACTTCCGGCGACGGGGTGTCGTCTTCAGCCTTGTTCCCAAATGGTACCCAGCGCTTGAAAAAAGAGCTGGTTGTGCTCGGCTTGGCGACGCTGGGTGCGAAAGCGGTCTCGACCGACGTTTCGCCGTCTGCCGGCTTTGGAGTGATTGCACCGGGTGCCGCGGGCGTGGATGCTGTCTGCGTCTCGGTGGTTGAGGCAGCTTCAGCTGCCTGGGTTCCGCCGCCGATCACATTTGCAATTTTCGTCTGCCGTTCTTCCCACCGCTTCTGACGCTCTTCACGGGCATCCAGGCGAGCGACGATCTGTTCGTATTTCTGATCGTCCTTGCTTTGCTTCTTGCTAACCAGCTGCTGCAGGCGTGGTGACACCTGATAGTCAGGGCATTTCGCAGACGCACGGAACGGGATGCCTTCGACAAGTGGGGTGGCGTCGAAGACGTATTTCTTCTCGCACACGGATATTTTCGGGGGCACCTGGGTCAATTCAAAGTGGTCGTATCCGGTCTTGAGCATACGCCAGAATTCCATGTGCTCGCTGTCGCGATGCTTGGCCATGTTTTCCGGAGTCATCTCAAACGGATAGGCTTGGACCTGGAATGAGCGTTGGCCACCCTTGAAGCTGTCGCGGGCGAGGGCGTAGATGTCCTGCACCTGAGCGTCGGTCATTGCGTAGCAACCGCGCGACGAACAGGCACCATGCACCATCAGGTGTGAGCCGGTGCGGCCATGAGACCGGTCGTAGCTGTTGGGAAAGCCCAGGTTGAAAGCCAGGTGATAGCTTGAATTCGGGTTCATCAAGCCGGGTGTGATCTCATAGAAGCCTTCCGGTGCCTGCCGATCGCCTTCCTTGAATTTCGGCCCAAGTTTTCCCGACCATTTGCAGATCTCGAATTCTTCCAGGAGCGCGAACCTGCCGTTGCGCTTTTCCTTCCAGACTTCGAGCGTGTTCTCTTCCTTGAAGATCCGGATGAGGATCGGCGACGTCTTGCTCATGTTCAGATCGGTGATCTTGCGCTTGATGTCGCTTGAAACCGGCCGTTGTGCCTTTGGTCCATAGCCAAGCTCATCGGCCTGACATCCTGCCAGAAGACCGGCGACAAGAAGGGCGCCGCCCAGATTGCGGACACGTCGGAACGACGTCCGCGTCAGGTTTGAAAACGTTGCCTTTGGATTTTGCCGATGGGCCATGAGAACGTCCCGAAAACTCCAACTCGTTCCGGTCGGCCGGAACTCCAATCGGGCGCCGGGCAATGAAACCTCACCCGAAGCCAGTCATCAAAACTAGGCAGCTATGGTTTATAGCGGGTTACCTGACCGACAAAATGTGTCTCTGATTATCTCAGGGTATATCCCGCCGACAATCAAGTCCGACCATTACTTTGAGCCCAAAATCGGGCCAAACAACGGCAAACGGGGGCGCCGATGGTCACCCCCGCACACGGTTTCGTGAGATCAATCAGATTCAGGACAGGGTGCGTCCGATGTTGAGGAATTTCTCGCGGCGCTGCTTGCGGATCTCTTCCGGCGAAAGCTTGGAGAGATCCGCAAGGGCTGTCTCGATGGCGGAGCCTGCACGATCGATTACCGTCTCGCGGGCACGATGGGCGCCGCCGACCGGTTCTTCGACGATGCCGTCGATGACCTTCAGCTGCAGAAGATCCTGCGCCGTCACCTTCATGTTGGTCGCCGCGTCCTGGGCTCTTGCGCTGTCACGCCACAGGATGGACGCCGCTCCCTCGGGCGAAATCACCGAGTAGATTGCATGCTCGAGCATCAGAACCTTGTTGGCGGTGGCAATTGCAATCGCGCCGCCGGATCCGCCTTCGCCAATGATGAGCGAGATGGAGGGGGTGCCCAGTCCCAGACCCTTGTCTGTCGAACGGGCGATCGCTTCAGCCTGTCCACGCTCTTCAGCGCCGACGCCTGGATAGGCACCGGCCGTGTCGACCAGCGACAGAACGGGAATGTTGAAACGCTCGGCCATGTCCATGATGCGTACCGCTTTGCGGTAGCCTTCCGGACGGGCCATGCCAAAATTGTGCTTCAGACGAGACTGTGTGTCCGAGCCTTTTTCCTGGGCGAGAACCGCAACCGATTGGCCACGGAAACGGCCCAGGCCGGCGATCAGGGCGTGATCTTCGGCAAAGTTCCGGTCTCCAGCCAGTGGCGTGAAGTCCTCGACCAGCGCAGAGATGTAGTCGGCAGCATGCGGGCGATCCGGGTGCCGCGCGACCATGGTTTTCTGCCAGGGCGTCAGCTTGGAATAGAGGTCCTTGAGAGTCTGCGACGACTTCATGTCCAGCCGCTTGATCTCATCCTCGATGTTCACGGCCTCGCCGTCAGCTGCCAGGGCGCGAAGCTCCTGGATCTTGCCTTCGATATCCGCGACGGGTTTTTCAAATTCCAAATAGCTGTGCATGTACTCGTTTACCTGGAACAAGCAGCCGGCGGGCGCCTTGAGAGCAAGGTGCAAGGGCCTGTTTTGTGACGTGATCCGACAGGGATGTTGCAGTGCCCTGTTTGTCTTTAGTAGTCGGCTCTAGCAAGAGAAAGGGGCACGCGCAAGAGCGTGCCGCCGGCTTGATCACTCTTGCCTTTGCTTTGTCAGCGCGCTGCGCGATCGCTTCCGTCGCCGCCAATGTTGAGTTTGGAGGCTTGAACCACCAGTCGTCCGGAGGTGGTGTCGATGGAAATCCTGTAAGGGATCAGCACGTTGTCACGGCCCATGGGAGCAAGCCAGGCTTCCATGCCGGCCTTTGCCATATGTTTGACTGATTCTTTTGACGGGCGGTGGCCTGCCACTGGAACCCACTGTGCCTTGCAGATCACGACCTTGCCATCATAGCCCTTGCCGGACACTTCTTTCGTACCCTTGTAACTGAGCTTGATGTCAAAACGTGTCCAGCCGTCAAACACGGGCAGTTTGCGTTTGCAGGCCTCGGGTCCAAGGGCGTTCTTTCCGGCGCGCACAGGCATCAATGCCGCGCTCAGGGGGTCCATGGCGTTCTTGCGGTGGCGGCCTGTGACCTTGATGCGTTCCTTGTTTGGCTTGAACTGCGGTGTCACTTCCATGTTCCGGATGTGACCGGATCCCTGCTTCAGCGCGACGTAGAAGTCGCGGTTGGCAGCGTGGGATGCCATCTGGTAGCGCGATGGCACGACCTTTGAACCGACCAGCCAGCCAGAGGCTTCCGCGCCTCCCTTGCCCGTGGAGAAAAGCGTCCCGATGCCGGCGGGCTCCAGCCCGACCTTGGCAGAATAGGCGTTGCCCTGCAGCATGAGCGACAGGCTGCCCCGACCGACGGTGAAGCCGGCGATCGAAATATTGTAGAGACCGCCGACGCTGCTTTTCTTGGCGGCTGCTGGAGCCGCAGCAAGAGCGCATGCCAGAAATGGCAGAGCAAGAAATTGCCCAAATAATCTAAAACCAGACACTTCAAACCTCCACGCCGTCGGAGTTGACGACGATCTTGCGCCCCCGCGCTGTTGCCCGTGCGGAAAATTGCTTGCGCAAATCACCTGCAGCGGACGTGCCAATTGTTCGTGCGTATGGTAACTCAGTCGTTAACGTAGCACGCGAACGTGTCGGAAAAGTAAGGAATCGCATTCCGCGCGTTTTGAAGCCTTGACGATAGCGTGCTCGGTCAGTATAGCAGGCCAACTTTTTCCGTACAAAGCCGGAGATGCGTAGCCGGGCCTCAGGTCCGCTCCCTTCCGGTTGCAACTGCCGGGTCTGTTTTCGCGGGCCGGCCAAAAGATAAAAGGTGATATCATGGCACGCCGTTGCGAACTCTCCGGCAAGGATGTGATGACGGGTAACAACGTCTCTCACGCAAACAACCGTTCACGCCGCCGTTTTCTGCCGAACCTGTGCGTCGTTTCTCTTATGAGCGAAACACTTGGCGAGACTTTCCAGCTGCGCATCAGCGCGCATGCACTGCGCTCTGTCGAGCATCGCGGTGGTCTCGACGCGTATCTGGCGAAGGCTTCTGAAGATGGCCTGTCCCAGAAGGCACGTCAGATCAAGGCAAGCATCCGCCGCCACAAGGCTGCAGCGGCAGCTGCCTGATCTTCCTTTCGCAGGATAAAAACATGACGGATTCCCGGAGTTTCTCCGTGGCCCGACTCGCCATCGTGATCCTCGCGATGGCGTCTGTCGTTGTGGCCTCCAATTTTCTGGTTCAGTTTCCCGTTCAGGGAATGCTTGGCGCGGTCAATCTCGCAGACATCCTGACATGGGGTGCTTTTACCTATCCCGCTGCCTTTCTGGTGACCGATCTGACAAATCGCCGGTTCGGGCCCAATGCCGCGCGATTCGTCGTGCTCGTGGGTTTCTTGATTGCGGTATTGCTGTCGATCTGGCTGGCCACGCCGCGGATCGCAATTGCGTCGGGCTCCGCGTTTCTGGTGGCTCAGTTGCTTGATGTGACCGTCTTCGACCGGTTGCGCCGTGCGACCTGGTGGAAAGCCCCGATTGTTTCCTCTCTGCTGGGATCAATCGTGGACACGGTGCTGTTCTTCTCGCTCGCCTTTGCCGCAATCTTTTCGACCACCCTTGGCTACCATGACGATTTCGCAGCGGAAGTGGCGCCGTTGTTCGGCGTGTTTGCGCTGGAAGCGCCGCGTTGGGTTTCCTGGGCGCTGGGTGATTTCGCGGTGAAGATCATCGTGGCGGTTGCGCTTCTCGCGCCGTACCGGATCGTTCTGAGCTTTCTGCAGCCGACGCCGAACGGATCGGCAGCATAATCGCAGATCGAACGTCATTGTGTTTTGAAATTCAGAAAAGCCTCTCGATCCGGGAGGCTTTTTTGTTTGCGGTCGTTTAAATCAGGCGGGCGGTCAGCAGGCGCAATCCGACGCTGCCGAAGACAATCGCAAACAGTCCGTTGAACCAGCGGTGCAGGCGGGTATAGCCGTTCCTTAGCGCGGGTACTGCAAACAACCAGCCATAGCCCAGGAATACGGTGGCGCTCATCAGCCCGATCATGACGATGACGGGGAGAAGCTCGGCAAAGCTCGAGTTCGGCGGAACGCCGACGGAATAGAGCGATCCAAAGAAAAGAATGGCTTTCGGGTTGGTGAGGTGCAGCGCATATCCCTTGCGAAAGGCGGTGCCGCCAGAATGTACCTGGATCGGGCTGACTTGTTTTTTGGCACGGGAAAAAGCGGCTCTGGCGGATTTAAGCGCCAGAAAAATCAAGTAGCCGGCACCGACGTAGCGAATGGCCTCCAAGACCCAGGCATTGGCCAGCATCAAGGTCCCGAGGCCGAGAGCCGCCGTAACCGACCAGGTCAGTGAGCCGCATAGAACGCCGAAGGCCAAGGCCATTCCATGTTTGCGACCCGACGCCATGGAAGTGCCCGCAATCGCCAAGGTCGCTGGTCCGGGTGTGGCGAGTGCGAGGAGAGCAACGCTGAAAATCAGAGGGAAATTGATCGTTTCCATGCGGGTTTCTCCAGCTTTTCGCGCCTAATTCTGAGAGGTTTACACGGCCACTTTTCTACAAAGGAGTTATCTTGAAAAGGAGACTCCTCAGAGGGCGTCCATTTTGAAGCGCAACAGCAGCGTTCTTTGCAGGAGCGACCGGTTGTTGTCAGATAGAAGCGTTAGAATGGTCGCGCCGTCTGGTCCCTCATGGATGGCGATGCCTTCCATGTTGTCGATCTGGTAGCCGTAGTCGGCCTCCAACAGGACTTGTCCTTCAAGCCGTGCACCGGGCAGTATATCGGCGTCCTGAATGAGACGTATGCGCATGCCGACGAGGTCGCGCAGATTAAAGCGCCGTTCCAGAAGCAGCAGATCGCCGGTGGGCAGGAAGGTTGCATCGGTGACGTCGTAACGGTCCGATCGTGCCACCGACAGCGTTTCCTGCTGCCCCTCCTTGAGCAGAAATGCGGGGATGCTGTCGCTGCCACTTGGGCCGCGCTCGGCAATGGCCAGAGCGGTTCCCTGAAGACGAGATCCTGTCGGGGGCATCGCCAGGGCTTCAAGTCCCTTGCTGCTTCGCAAGGCCTTGATCTCGGACGAGACTGGCAATTCTTCGATCATCCGCTCCTTGCCTGTGGCCAGCGGCCAGGGAAAGCGGAAGATGTCGTTGGCCCGTTCCGCCGTGACCAGAAGGCTGTCGCCGTCGATCGCAATGGCTTCCGTATCGTGCTGCCAAGCGGCGCGCAGGCTCTTGCCCTCGCGGTTGAGCATCGGCGTATAGCGGGCATTTGTGACGTCGAGCGGAGTGCCGTCCGGGCTCTGCTTGATCTCTGCGGCGAACCAGAGGCCGTTGTCGGTGACGGCGAGGATCTGGTTGCCGCTGTCCAGGCTCAAAAGTCCTGACAAACCACCGACGTTGCGATCGGCGGAAATCAGCTCCAATCCACCCAGAAATGTCAGCGGGCCGAAGGTGTCGAGATCCCGGCCGATTTGAAAGCGGTCGAAGAGCCTGGTCTTGACCTGAACAGACTTGGCAGCTGCAAGAAGGGACACGTATTCGGCTTTGACGGCCAGGACTTGCAGCAGGAAACAGCAGCCGAGTGCAGCGGCGGCGAGCGCACGCAAGTGCGAGCCGCCTTTTGCCATCAGCGCCGTCCTCCTGCACGTTTTTTTCTTCGGCCGCGAACTGGCGCCTCAGGAACCTCGTCGTCAAACAGATCAGCCAACTGATCCGTCATCGCACCCGCCAGTTCCTCGGCATCGACAATTGTCACGGCGCGCTTGTAGTAACGGGTCACATCGTGGCCGATGCCAATGGCAATCAGCTCGACCGGAGAACGGTCCTCGATTTCCTCGATGACATGACGCAGGTGCCGTTCGAGATAGTTGCCGGGATTGACGGACAAGGTGCAATCATCGACAGGAGCGCCGTCGGAAATCATCATGAGGATGCGGCGTTGTTCCGGACGCCCCAGAAGACGCTCGTGAGCCCAGGTCAGGGCTTCTCCATCGATGTTTTCCTTAAGCAGCCCTTCGCGCATCATCAGGCCAAGGTTGCGGCGCGACCGGCGCCAGGGGGCGTCGGCGGACTTGTAGATGATGTGGCGCAGATCATTCAAACGCCCGGGCGTTGCGGGTTTGCCCGCGCCAAGCCAGGCTTCCCTGGACTGACCACCTTTCCACGCCTTGGTGGTGAAACCGAGAATCTCCACTTTTACGCCGCAACGCTCAAGGGTGCGGGCGAGGATATCGGCGCATGTGGCAGCGACGGTGATTGGCCGACCGCGCATGGAGCCGGAGTTGTCGATCAGCAGCGTGACGACCGTGTCGCGGAAGTTCGTGTCTCGCTCCTGCTTGAAGGCGAGCGGTGCCGTCGGATCGGTAACCGCGCGTGTCAGACGCGCCGTATCAAGGATGCCTTCTTCCAGGTCGAAGTCCCAGGAACGGTTCTGCTGTGCCATCAACTTGCGCTGCAGACGGTTTGCGAGCCGCGCGACGGCGCCTTGAAGATTGGTCAGCTGCTTGTCGAGGAAGCCGCGCAACCGATCCAGTTCCGCGATGTCACAGAGGTCCTCCGCAGTCACGGTCTCGTCGAATTGGGTGGTGAAGACCTTGTAGTCGGACGTGGGCGGACGGTTGGAGAACGGCATGTCCTGCCGATCGCTTTCGCCTGCGTCTTCCGAGGCGTCAGCCATGTCGTCTTCAGAGAAGTCTTCCATTTCGCTGTCGGCAGCATCCTGCTCGCCTGCGTCCTGTTCTTCTCCCGACATCTCCATTTCCTGGGGAGCCGCTTCCTGTTCGCCGGTGTCCTCTTCGCCGTCATCGCCGGCTTCAGCTTCGTCGTTGTTGCCTTCATCCTCGCTCTGGTTCGGATCGTCGTCCTGATCCTGATCGCCGATTTCATCGGCCATTTCGAGGGACGTCAGCAGTTGATGAACCTGTTTGGCAAAGCTTTCCTGATCCTCGACGCGTGTGGTCAGAAGATCGAGATCCTTGGCAGCCTTTTCCTCGATCCAGCCGCGCCACATGTCGACCAATTTGGTCGCGCTGGGTGGTGGGGGTGCACCGGTCAGGCGCTCGCGGACCATGAGGGCGATGGCATCCTGAAGCGGCGCTTCCTCGCGGCTGACCACTTCTGGCGCATTGGCCTTTTTGTAGCGGTCGTCGAGCATGGCGGAGATGTTGTCGGCCACACCTTCCATGCGGATCGAGCCGACGGCATCGCACCGGGCCTGTTCAACAGCCTCGAAGATTGCACGAGCTTCGGGACCGGAGGGTGCCCTGCGAGCGTGAAGCTTGGCATCGTGGCACGCAATCTTCAGGGCCATTGAATCGCCAAGGCCACGGGTTACGGCAACTTCGCCGGCCGTTGGCTTGCGAGATGGCTCGGGCAGACGCGCGGTTGCCCCGGACAGGCCGGGACGGTCGCCGGAGAAGATGATCTCCAGCTCCGGCTCACCGGCAATCGCCCGGATGGTTCCGGTGACCGACTGCTTGAACGGTTCTGTCGACGGCGTCGACTTGCCGCTCGGATTGGAGTTGCTGCCCGGCCCTGCCATGCGGTCCTCAGCTCATCACGATGTTGGCGGAGGATTCCGGCAGTTCTTCACCGAAGCAGCGCTGATAGAACTCGGCGACCAGCGCCTGTTCCATGTCGTCGCACTTGTTGAGGAAGGTCAGACGGAAAGCGAAGCCAATGTCGCCGAAGATTTCGGCATTCTCGGCCCAGGTGATGACCGTACGCGGGCTCATGACGGTCGACAGGTCGCCATTGATAAATGCGTTTCGCGTCATGTCAGCGAGGCGCACCATCTTGGAAACGGTCGCACGGCCCTCTGCACCCTGGTAGTGCTTGGCCTTGGACAGGATGATGTCGACTTCATTGTCGTGCGGCAGATAGTTGAGCGTGGTGACGATGGACCAGCGGTCCATCTGCGCCTGGTTGATCTGCTGGGTGCCGTGGTAGAGGCCCGAGGTGTCGCCCAGGCCGATGGTGTTGGCCGTGGCGAACAGGCGGAACGCGGGATGCGGGTGGATCACGCGTGACTGGTCGAGCAGGGTCAGGCGGCCGGAGGATTCCAGGATCCGCTGGATCACGAACATCACGTCCGGGCGGCCGGCATCATATTCATCGAACACAAGCGCGATGTTGCGCTGATAGGCCCAGGGCAGGATGCCGTCCTTGAATTCGGTGATCTGCTGGCCGTCCTTGATGACGATGGCGTCCTTGCCGACCAAATCGATACGGGAAATGTGGCTGTCCAGATTGACGCGGATACAAGGCCAGTTCAGGCGAGAGGCGACCTGCTCGATATGGGTCGACTTACCGGTGCCGTGATAGCCCGAGACCATGACGCGGCGGTTGTGCGCAAAGCCGGCCAGGATGGCGAGGGTCGTCGCGCGGTCGAAAAGATAGTCCGGATCGGCCTCCGGCACATGTTCGGACGGGGTCGAGAAAGCCGGAACCCTGAGGTCGGTCTTGAAGCCAAAGACCTCTTCCACGGAAACTTCTGTATCCGGCGTGCTCGCAGCCGCGTTCGTCATCTCAGTCATCGGTCCTCCGCTGCCTCGGCCGTGCCGGGTGGGGTGTTTTGGAAATATCTGCAGGGAAGATGCAGACTAGGTCGCGACCTAAAGGAAGCCAGCCTTTTTCAGGACATTGTAGGCCTGGATGATCTCTCGAAGACGATCTTCGGATGAGCGATCACCGCCATTGGCGTCCGGGTGGTTTAATTTCACAAGTTCTTTATAGCGCGTCTTGATTTCAGCGCCACGGGCATTTGGTCCCAGATTGAGCACATCCAGCGAGCGCTTTTCAAGAGCCAGCAGCTTGCGCTGGCGCGGTTGCCGGGTTTCGGACGCACGGCGCTGCGCGTTTGCGCGCGCTGCCGTCCGCGGATCAATTCCATCGGGACCATCGGCTGCCTGACGGTTCACGCCCATCTTCCAAGTGGGGCGGTGACCGGTCATGGAGTCCTTTTGGTAGCTGCGGACGTCGTCGTCCTGCATGCCGGAGAAGTAGTTGTAGGACTTGTTGTATTCCCGCACGTGGTCGACGCAGAAATTAAAATACTGGCCTTCCCGGTCGCGACCCTTGGGCGCGCGATGGGTGCCGGGACGTTTGCACCCGGGATGATCACAGGAAGGATGTGTTTCCTCCTGCGCCTTCTCCTTGTCGGGCTTCACGCGGATGCTGTCGAAGATTTTTGAGTCCAGTTTCATAGGCTAGATTATGGTCAGAGCTGAGGGCGGGAACAAGCTTTTCGATGATGCAAATTGTGGGCTGCGGCAAGCAAATTTTCGAATGCGACATTTTCGTGCCGCTGTGGGCGGCGAAGCGGGACGCATTCTACAGGATCCGTCTTGACGAAAACATGAGGCGAGGCGAAAAAGCTGCCATGAGCATGAAAGAGACTATCATCGATAAACTGAGTCAGGCATTTGCGCCAGCCTCTCTGGATGTCATTGACGAATCCGACAAGCACAAAGGCCATGGCGGCTGGCGAGAAGGCGGCGAAACGCATTTTCGCGTTCGTATCGTTTCAGAGGCCTTTTCCGGCATGAGCCGGGTGAACCGGCATCGCGCCATCAATGAGCTGCTCGCCGACGAGCTGGCGGCCAGCGTTCATGCCCTGGCCATTGAGGTGCGCGCACCAGAAGATCCCGATCCGCGCGTTGCACGTATTTCCGGCGCGTCCTGAGCTCGGGAGCAGGCGCTGCTTTAGGCTGACTACGATCCGGCAACCGTCGGCGTTGGCGGGGCAGAAACGGCAGGGGGCGGCACCTGTCGGGCTTGTTGCCCTAGCGGCATGATGCGCAGACGGGTGACCCGGTTGCGCTCGCGCCGCAGCACGGTGAAGCGGAAGCCGTGGAAAGTGAAAATCTGGCGTTCGTCCGGGATCATCCGGGCTTCATGGATTACGAGGCCCGCAATCGTCGTGGCCTCTTCGTCAGGCAATGACCAGTCCGTTGCCCGGTTGAGGTCGCGGATCGGCACGGAGCCATCCACGACGACGGAGCC
Organism: Roseibium sp.; assembly: GCF_039982295.1. GTDB lineage: Bacteria > Pseudomonadota > Alphaproteobacteria > Rhizobiales > Stappiaceae > Roseibium. Next base: position 93,456 of record NZ_JBDWYP010000087.1, on the reverse strand, counting down.
GTCGGCCTGAGGCCGCACGCCTTCCAGCTCCACGTCGTGCTCATCGGCGATCTCGCCGACAATCTCTTCCAGAATGTCTTCTAGCGTGACCAGGCCCATCACCTCGCCATACTCGTCGACAACGAGGGCGAAATGCGACTTGTGGCGCAGGAAGGCGTTGAGCTGGTCCTGGAGCGAAGTTGTGTCCGGCACGAACCAGGTTGGCGTGATGATCTGCTCGATGTCTAGCTTTTCACTGTCGCCGCCGGCGGCATGAAGCGCGCGCAGCAGGTCCTTTGCGTGAAGAACACCGACAAAATTGTCGGTTTCGCCGCGCCAGAGCGGCAAGCGTGTGTAGGGCGAGGCAAGCGCCGCATCGACCAGCTTCGGCAGGTCGTCGTCAGCATTGAGGGCCACCATGTTGGTCCGGTGGACCATGACGTCGGAGACTTCCAGCTCCGCCAGATCAAGCAGACCACCGATGCGGTCGCGCTCGGCCTTCACGAGGCCGCCTTCCTTGTGCTGAAGGTCGACCGCGCCGCGCAATTCCTCATGGGCCGACAGCACCCAGGTCTCGTCATGAACATCGACACCAACCAGGCGCAGCATGAGCCGGACGATGACTTCGACACCGGCGACGATCGGTCCGAAGATTGCCACGACAACACGGACGATCGGTGCCACGGCCAGGGCGAAGCGCTCCGGGTTTGAGATGGCCCAGGTCTTCGGCATGACTTCGGAGAAGACCAGCACCAGAGCGGTCATGACGAGCGTTGCCAGGGCAACGCCAGCCTCTCCAAACAGGTTGAGGAAGACCGTGGTGGCCAGCGCGGACGCCAGGATGTTGACCAGGTTGTTGCCCAGCAGAAGCGCCCCGATGAGGCGTTCGCGGGCGGCAATGAGCCTAGCGACCAGACCGGCGCGCTTGTCGCCGCTCTTTTCCATCTGGTGCATGCGGGCACGGGAGGCGGCGGTCAAGGCCGTTTCGGAGCCAGAAAAGAAGCCCGAAAGAAACAACAGCACAATGATGGCCGCGATTGCCAGCCAGAGGGTCAGATCGGTCATCGGGTCAGCTTCTCCGTCAGGAAGTCGCGTACGGTGGCGGGGTCGACGCCCTTTTCGACAAAGGACTGTCCGATTCCGCGCGTGAGGATGAACGTCAGGCTGCCGCGGCTGACCTTCTTGTCCTGGGCAATGATGTCCATCAAGGTATCGGCTGGCGGCATTTGGCCCGGGATGTCTGAAATCCTAATGGGCAGGCCGACGGCACTCAGATGCGCTTCGACCCTGTCGACGGTTTCCTGTCCGATCAGGTCGAGGCGCTGCGAGAACTCATGCGCCAGCATCATGCCGATCGAGACACCTTCGCCGTGAACCAGCCGTTCGGTTTCGTAGGAAACAGCAGATTCCAGGGAATGACCAAAGGTGTGACCGAGATTGAGAAGCGCCCGGCGACCTGCTTCATGTTCGTCTTCTGCGACCACATCGGCCTTGGCCTGGCAGGACCGCGCGACTGCTTCGTCCCGCTCAGGGCCGCCGGCAAAGACGGCTTGCCAGTTGTCTTCCAGCCAGGTGAAGAAGGGCTCGTCGCCGAGCAGTCCGTATTTTGCCACCTCGGCATATCCGGCGCGGAAATCGCGCAGGGGCAGGGTGTCCAGAATGGCGGTGTCGGCCAAAACAAGATCCGGCTGATGGAAAGCACCGATCAGGTTCTTGCCATGGCGTGAGTTTATGCCGGTCTTGCCGCCTACGGAGCTGTCGACTTGAGCCAGCAGCGTTGTCGGAACCTGGATGAAGCTCATTCCGCGGCGCACGGAAGCGGCCACGAAACCTGCGAGATCTCCGACGACACCGCCGCCCAGCGCAACGACGGCATCACCGCGCTCGAGGCGGGCTGCCAGGACATCATCGCAAAGACGTTCAAAGAGTTCGAAACGTTTGGAGGCCTCGCCAGCGGGAACTTTCAGAACCACATAATCAAGCCCGGCTTCTGACAGGCTCTTGCTGAAGGCATCAAGGTGCAGCTTCGCAACGGTTTCATCCGTAATGACCGCAAGGCGCGCGCCCGGTTTCACCGCTGCGATGCGAGCACCTGCTTCTTCTAGCAGGCCGCGACCAATGACGATGTCGTAGCTTCGGCTGCCCAAGTCCACGCGAACGGTTTGAAAACGTTCAGTTTCGAGATCGGCGGAGGCGGGCGTGTCAGTCATGTATTGCCTTCAGATGTCTTGTGTCGGACCGGTGTTGATATCGCTGCCCAGAAGCCGTGTTGCAAGGGCCTCAATGATCTCGTCCATGACGACTTCATGGGGGACTTCGCGTGAATGGACCGACAGGTCTGCCGTCGCATAGACCGGATCACGTGTTGTCAGAAGCTCTCTCATGGTACCGTCCGGATCCGGGTTTTGCAGCAGCGGACGGGTCGCTTTCTTGCGCACGCGGGTCATCACTGTGTCGAGATCCGCCCTGAGCCAGACGGATATACCGTGTTCCGATATGGCCTTGCGGGTCGCTTCACTCATGAAGGCGCCGCCACCGGTGGCGAGAACCTGAGGGCCTTCTTTTAGCAGACGCGCGATCACACGCTCTTCTCCGCTTCGGAAATAAGGCTCGCCATGTGTGCTGAAAATTTCTGCGATCGTCATGTTGGCCGCTTCTTCAATCGCCGTGTCCGCATCGATGAAGCGCAGGCCGAGTTTCTGCGCCAGCCGGCGGCCAACGGTGGACTTGCCGGATCCCATGATACCGACAAGAACAATGGAGCGGTCGCCAAGTGCCTCGACAACCCGTGCCATACGGCTGGCCGAAGGGGCCCCGGCGGCGCCGGTCGCGATTGCTGATTTTGGGTCGCTGTTGTGTTTCATGGCGGCGTTTTAGCACATTCGATCAAAAAGAAAGCTTCCCCATGCAAAGAAACAGGCGGAAGCACAAGAGTGAAGTTTGCCGCTGCCGGTTGAGACGGCTTGCGCCGATGCGACGGGCAGGGAAAACTGGCGAGATCCGATTCGTTTGAGGAGCCACCTGTCGTGCCAACCCTGACCCGTCTGATCCTGGTGCTGATCATTCTTGGCGGTCTTGGCTATGGAGCGGTCTATTCCCTGGCAAATCTGGTTGAGCCGCGCGAACGGGAGATCACCGTGCGCATCAAGAAGGACGGTTTTGGCCGCTAGGATCGTGGCATCTGACTATTCCCTGGAGAGTTTTCTGGAAATGCTGGCCGCCGAGCGCGGGGCGGCGGAAAATACCCTGTCCAGTTATCGCAGGGACCTGGAGGACTTCTCCGATTTTCTCGGCTCCACCAATGCCGCCACGGCGGCGGCAGATGACATTTCCGCCTACATGAGCGATTTGGCTGGTCGAGGCTTTGCGGCCACGTCTCAGGCCCGCCGTCTCTCGGCGCTGAAGCAGTATTTCAAGTTTCTCTATGCTGAGGGTCTTCGGCAGGATGATCCGACCCGGTTGATGTCCGCCCCTAAAAAGCGCCAGAGCCTGCCCAAGGTTCTGACGGTCGATGATGTGGACAGGCTCATCGAGGCGGCCCGGTCAGAAACACTTAAATCCCATACATCAGCGGCAGCACGACTGCGCGCGCACCGGCTCTACACCTTGCTGGAAGTGCTCTATGCGACCGGCCTTCGCGTGTCGGAGCTCGTTGCCCTTCCTGTGACCGCCGCCATGCGCGATGCGCGGCTTATCGAGATCAAGGGCAAGGGTGGCAAGGAGCGGCTGGTGCCCCTGTCGAAGGCGGCGCAAAGCGCCATGCGTGACTATGTCGGCCTGCGCGCTGCTGAGGGGGCTTACGAAAAGAGCCCGTGGTTGTTTCCTTCTCACGGCTCCAGTGGTCATTTCACCCGGCAGGCCTTCGCGCGGGACCTGAAGGATCTGGCCGGTGACGCAGGCATCGATCGCTCGGCGATCTCTCCCCATGTGCTGCGCCACGCCTTTGCCTCGCATCTCTTGCAAAACGGCGCGGACCTCCGTGTTGTCCAGCAGTTGCTGGGTCACGCGGATATTTCCACCACCCAGATCTACACGCATGTTCTGGATGAACGGTTGCAGGAGCTGGTCGAAAGCGCTCATCCGCTGGCTAAGTCCTAGGACAGGGCGGGCAGTCCGACGATCACGCCTTCCCGGATGTGGAGCGGGTCATAGGCCTTGCGCGCAAAGACTTCCCGCACCATCGATTCAAAGAACTCAACCGTTTCCGTCGGATAATCGGGGTCGAAGGACGACTGGTCCCACCGCTCGCAGAAATCTGCACAGGACTGGAAATAAATGTTGTCCCTGAAGCGATCTCTGGCGTTTTCATCCCAGCCGTAGTGGTTGGCATAATAGACCATCTGGAAGATGCCGTGATGCTCCACGGTCCAGGCCACTTCCTCGCGGACAAAGGGGCGAATGACCTCTGCTGAAAACCTGTCGTGGTTTTGCGGTGCCAGGCCGTCGCCAATGTCATGCAGCAGAGCGCCGACGACCCAGTCTATGTCCGCCTCTTCGCGATATGCGCGGGTCGCAGACTGAAGGCCGTGCTCCATCCGGGTGATCTTGTAGCCGGACATGGTGTCCTCACCCTGCCTGCGAAGTTCCGCAAGAATGCGGTCTGCCGTCAGAACGTGATAGGGCTTTTCCTGCTCGGCCAGCAGGTCATAGTCAGCCTTGGTGCCGTCTTTCATCTGGGTGAAGGATACGGTCTTCATGTCCGGGCTCCGTGGTGTCTTTTCCGGGCACAGGGTGACGGCTTCGGATGGGGCTGTCCAGCGCGGGCTACTTCGGCATCAAGGCCCAATAGTCGAAGTCGAGGATCATGTTGTCCAGATACTTGCCGTCGGAACTCTTCAGGGGGTGATCGGCGCAGGGGCGGTTCTTCGTGGCAACGAGCCGTAGGCGCAGGGCGCCAACATCCGTGCGCCCTTCGAGTTCCGCCGTATCCAGGATCTCCGACCAGGCAAAGACCGTGTCGCCTGCAAATAGCGGCGCCACGTGACGGCCGCCATTGATTGCAGCGATGTGGAAGGCGTTTCCAAGACCGTTGAACGACAGGGCCCTCGCCAACGAAATGACATGACCACCATAGATCAGACGCTTGCCGAAACGGCCCTGGCCTTCCGTATGCTGGTTGAAATGAACTTTCGCCGTGTTCTGATAGAGACGCGTTGCCATCTGATGCTCCGCCTCTTCCACTGTCATGCCGTCCACATGATCGATCATCTCGCCCTTGGCGTAATCGCCGAATCGGAAGGTGGAGCCGGTCAGATCCGTGTCCCAATGGGCGACGTCGAGCAGGGGCACTGCGTTGCCGAGAGCTTGCGGATCAAGTGCACTTGGCAGTTCCGGCACAACAGGTTCCGGTGGCGGATTGTCTGCGTCGCGTTTGTTCACCATGACCCAGCGGACATAGTCGAGAACTTCGGTGCCATCGGCGGTGTAGCCTGTGGAGCGGACATAGACGACGCCTGTCTTGCCGTTGGAATTTTCCTTCTTGCCAATGATCTCGGAAACCGCCGACAGCGTGTCGCCCGGATAGACCGGCGCGAGGAACCGTCCACCTGCATAGCCGAGATTGGCGACTGCATTGAGCGAGATGTCTGGAACCGTCTTGCCGAAGACGATGTGGAAGGTCAGAAGGTCGTCGATTGGGGCGCGGTCATAACCAAGTGCATGGGCGAAATCGTCTGAGGACTGGACTGCGAAACGGGAGCCATAGAGTGAGGTGTAAAGCGAGGCGTCGCCGGTGGTGATCGTGCGCGGCGTCGCGTGGCGGATCACCTGGCCGACATAGAAGTCCTCGAAAAAGTTACCCGCATTGGTCTTCGCCACGTGCCTGCTCCCCGACATTCCGGTTGGTTTTCGAGATTAAACACTTCCGCAGCGCACAAGAGCAAGGTCGACGTTCGGGGGATGACGATTGGTGCTGTCCTTTGACGGGATCGCAGGTCAGCACCAAAATCGTCAAGCTGGCCCAGGCTTCTTGCCCCGGATGGCGGGCTGGGGCTCTTCAGGCCGAGCGGCTTCTAAAAGAACTCGCGTTCCTTGTTGTAGGGGTGTTCCAGGCCGTAGCCATGGGCGACGCGGTAGCCGTCATAGCTGCGGCCCTTGAATTCATAGATGACCCAAGCCGCCAGACCGATGAAGACGAACAAGAAAAACACCAAGGTGAGAATGGGCATATTGTATTGCATCAGCCCTGATCCGATCGCTCCGAATGCCACGAGCATGGTGAAATAGCCGGATGTCTTGTGGTAAGCCTCAAACAGACGCCGCTTTGGTGTGCGGCTGTACTGGTCGCCCTCCCATGTCTTTGGATCGTTGATGTCCGATCCTTCGCGGTACTTGCCGCCGCGCGTGCCACGCATTTGCGAAGAGATGACTTGGCCAACGCCCATCAGAACCGTCATCATTCCCAAATAGGAATGCGTGGATTGACTGAAGCCCCCGCTGACAACCAGCGCGACACAGGTCCCGCTTACCGCCAGGAACATGGCAAACAACAAACCAAACTTGTGAACGCTGAAAAACCACCATTCCCGGTGCCAAAGGCTGACATCGCGCTGAAGGCCTTTTTCTGAGGGTGGGGGTTTGTGAAAGCGCATAACCGTGACGCAAATGGGCACGAGAACAATCCAAACGAAAAACATCAACATCGCATGGTAGTTCCAGTGAATGTCGATCGTGCGCCCTAGAAATCCCAAATACACTTCGGTGGGAATGTGAGGTGCATTTTCATTCATTGGCACGTCTCCCTGCATTTTTATGTCTAACCGTTGTTTTTTGCTCTATTTTTAACGGTATGCGATTTTGTGAAGTCGACCATCTGTTTTGATAATGTTCAAATGGGTTCTTCAATGGTTGTTTCTTGCTGACTTTTATTAGATTTCATCTGAGTAATATGCGTTTTTTTGCAGGAGGTGATCAAGGACGGAATGCGGGAGTATCATGGTGTGAACGTGATCAGCCTTTGACAACTTCGCACGCCTGGTCAGCGTCGATGCCTGCGGTCATGCAGATCCATTCCGGCAAAAGCGGATTTTTCGAGTGGGTCGAGCCATGGCATGACGGAGTGTGAAGGGGGCTTTCCTTGGACACGAGTGCCCTTCACGCAAATCAACTCTCTTTGGTATCGTCACCGAAAGTGTGGTAAGCGCCAGCCAAACAACATCAGGAATGCAGCATTGAGCGAACTGACCGTGGCGGATGCGACGAACCGCATCTATGAATCACTCCAGGCAGACAACGAGGACATCGATCTTCACATTGCGGCTCTCAAGCCTGCGTTGAAGCGCGAAGGCTTGAAGGAAGTCGTTCTGGATCCATCCCGGCTTGTCCAGAACAACCGGTCTGGCCGCAAGCTGTTGCAGGCCTATTTTCGCCAGCGTGGCGTGAAGGTTTCCTTCGCGTCTTCGTGAGGCCGTGCGCATCCAGCGCTTTTAGGCAGCCTTTTCTGATCCTGCTGCGACGATCTTGACCACGTCGGCCATGATGTCGGTGAGCTGAAAATCCTTCGGCGTGTAGACGGCGGCGACGCCCATGGCCTTCAGGCTGGTGGCGTCCTCATCGGGGATGATCCCGCCGACCACGACCGGAATGTCGTCAGCACCGGAGGCTCGCAGGCGGTCCAGGACATCCCTGACCAGGGCCAGATGCGAGCCGGACAGGATCGACAGGCCGATGACGTGGACATCTTCCTCGATCGCCGCATTGGCAATCTGGGCTGGCGTCAGCCGGATGCCTTCGTAAACCACCTCCATGCCGCAATCGCGTGCCCGTACGGCAATCTGTTCCGCGCCGTTGGAATGTCCGTCCAGCCCCGGCTTGCCGACAAGGAATTTCAGGCGGCGGCCAAGCTTTGCGGAAACCGATTCCACGTCTTCTCGCACGGCAGCCAGATCTCCTGCGTCGTCGCGAGCGGCTTGTCCGACGCCGGTCGGAGCGCGGTATTCGCCGAAAACTTCACGCAAGGTGCGCCCCCACTCACCAGTGGTGACACCTGCCTTGGCGGCGGCAATGGAGGGCTCCATGATGTTGCAGCCTTCGCTGGCGGCCTGCTTCAATTCCGCGATGGCGGCATCGACTTGCTTCTGGTCGCGGTTGTTGCGCCAGGCCTTGATCTTTTCGATGGCTTCTTCCTCGACGTGCTCGGGCACGGTCAGGATGCCGCCATCTTCGCCGGATGCCAGCGGAGAGGGTTCGCTCTCGGTCCATTTGTTGACGCCGACCACGATCTGCTCACCGGCTTCAATGTTGGCAAGGCGAGCGGAATTGGATTCCACCAGTTTGCGCTTCATGTAGCTGGATTCAACGGCTGCGACCGCCCCGCCCATGTCGTCGATACGGGCCAGTTCCTCGCGGGCCTCTTCCTTCAGCGCTTCCACCTTGCGGGTGATTTCCGAAGAGCCGTCGAAGATGTCGGCATATTCCAGAAGATCCGTCTCATAGGCGACGATCTGCTGCATCCTGAGGGACCATTGCTGGTCGAAGGGACGCGGCAGGCCGAGGGCCTCGTTCCACGCAGGAAGCTGAACGGCGCGGGCCCGGGCGTTTTTGGATAAGACCACGGCCAGCATCTCGATCAGGATGCGGTAGACGTTGTTTTCAGGCTGCGGTTCGGTCAGGCCGAGCGAATTCACTTGAACACCATAGCGGAAACGCCGGTATTTCTCTTCCTCGACGCCATAGCGTTCCCGGCAGATCTCGTCCCAAAGCTCGGTGAAAGCGCGCATCTTGCACATCTCGGTGACGAAGCGCATGCCCGCGTTGACAAAGAAGGAGATGCGGCCGACTGCGCGCGAAAATTCATCTTCCGGAATAGCGCCGGAGGCCTTCATGCTGTCCAGAATGGCAATGGCGGTGGCAAGGGCAAAGGACAGCTCCTGAACCGGTGTCGCACCTGCTTCCTGCAAATGATAGGAGCAGACGTTCATCGGGTTCCATTTGGGCATATTGGAATAGGTCCAGGCGATCACATCCGTGGTCAGTGCCAGGGAAGGCGCCGGCGGGAACACGTAAGTGCCGCGGGACAGATATTCCTTGATAATGTCGTTCTGGGTCGTGCCGGAAAGCAGTTTACGATCCGCACCCTGTTCGTCGGCCGCAGCGACATACAGAGACAGCAGCCACGGCGCGGTCGCGTTGATGGTCATGGAGGTGTTCATGCGCTCCAGGGGAATGTCCTGGAAGAGCGCTCGCATGTCGCCAAGGTTCGATACGGGCACGCCGACCTTGCCGACCTCATCACGGGCCAGAATGTCGTCCGGGTCATAGCCGGTCTGGGTCGGCAGGTCGAAGGCAACGGAGAGGCCGGTCTGCCCCTTTGCCAGATTGCTCCGGTAGAGCTTGTTGGATTCGACCGCAGTGGAGTGACCGGCATAGGTGCGGAAGATCCAGGGGCGATCGCGCTCTGTAGCTGCCGTGGGTGCAGAATTGTCCGGCGTACTCATAATCTGTCCCTCCTCCAGACAGTTTCGACCTAATGTCTACAGGCATGAAAAGTCACGCCTTTGCCGCCTGGTGCTTCCGCTAACGGAAATCATGCCTTTTTATCGTGGGCGTGGAAAGCCCGTTTATATGCAATGCAAAAAGCTCCTTGGCTCAAAACGCAAGTTAAGCAATAGTCGTATAGATATGATGCTATTTTCGCATGATAGTTGCGCAAATGCGGTCTCAAGTTCGATTTTGCCTTTTGCGCTGCAGCGGTTGCGTGTTGGCGAAACTTGGCAAACTTCAAGCGCGAGGCTGCTGCAAGGGAGGAAAACATGACAAGCGCAACAGCTGAGGCCAACGACAATCGAACGCCGGAGGCGGTACCGATGAAAGACCTTTACGAGCCGGGTGAAATTCCGCCGCTGGGCCATGTTCCAAAGAATATGTACGCCTGGACGATCCGACGGGACCGTCACGGTCCACCGGAAGAGGCGATGAAGCTGGAAGTGGTGCCGACGTGGGAGCTCGATAGCCACGAAGTTCTGGTTCTCGTCATGGCTGCGGGCGTCAATTACAATGGTATTTGGGCCGGGCTCGGCGAGCCGATCAGCCCGTTCGACGTTCACAAGGCGGATTATCATGTCGCCGGTTCCGATGCGTCGGGCATCATCTGGGCTGTCGGCGACAAGGTGAAGCGCTGGAAAGTCGGCGACGAGGTTGTCATTCACTGTAACCAGGACGACGGTGACGATGAGGAGTGCAACGGCGGCGATCCCATGTTTTCGCCTACCCAGCGTATCTGGGGCTATGAGACCCATGACGGTTCCTTCGGCCAGTTCACCCGGGTGCAGGCGCAGCAGTTGATGCCGCGGCCACAGCATCTGACCTGGGAAGAAAGCGCCTGTTACACGCTGACGCTGGCAACGGCCTACCGCATGTTGTTCGGTCACCATCCGCATGAGTTGAAGCCGGGACAGAACGTTCTCGTCTGGGGCGCATCCGGCGGCCTCGGTTCCTATGCGATCCAGCTGATCAACACGGCTGGCGCCAATGCCATCGGGGTGATCTCCGACGAAGACAAACGCGACTTCGTCATGGGCCTTGGCGCAAAGGGTGTGCTCAACCGCAAGGACTTCAACTGCTGGGGTCAGCTGCCGACGGTGAATTCACCGGAATACAACGAGTGGTTCAAGGAAGTTCGCAAGTTCGGCAAGGCGATTTGGGACATCACTGGCAAAGGCAATAACGTCGACATCGTCTTCGAACATCCGGGCGAGGCAACGTTCCCGGTCTCGACGTTCGTCTGCAAAAAGGGCGGTATGGTCGTGATTTGCGCCGGGACCACAGGGTTCAACTGTACCTTTGACGTCCGCTACATGTGGATGCACCAGAAGCGGCTCCAGGGCTCGCACTTTGCCCATCTGAAGCAGGCGTCTTCGGCCAACAAGCTGATGATCGAGCGCAGGATCGATCCCTATATGTCCGAGGTGTTCCCCTGGGATCAGATCCCCAAGGCACACACCAAGATGTGGAAGAACCAGCACGCACCGGGCAACATGTCAGTGCTTGTCTGTGCGCCGACGACAGGGCTCCGATCCTACGAAGATGTTCTTGAGGCGGCCAGGCGCTGATCCCCATTCAAGGCTCCCAGGAGCTCAAGTTTCTTGAGCGGCCTACCGAGGACCAACCCGCCCCGGCGGGTTGGTCTTTTTTTTGACACGGAAGCTGACTAGCGCCTCTATGCTCTGACTACCAAACAACGAATCGACCCTGACGTCCGCTGCAAAGGCGGAGTTGTGATGCCGGTGACGCATAATGGGGACTTCATGAACAAGATCCGCTTCTCGCCGGTTGTCGGCCTCTTTGCTGCCCTGCTGGTATCGGCCTGCGCGCCCAACAACGGTGAGGTGCCCGCCTTCTACAAGAGCATGGCGCGGCTGGACGCATCGGTCGACCAGGCTGTCGCGGCGCAGATGATCTCCCAATACAGGGTGAACAACGGTCTGCAGCCGCTGACAGTCGATCCCGCTCTCGGCGTCATTGCCTTGAGTCAGGCGCGGGCGATGGCCGCGGCCGGATCAGTGAGGACGTCCCTGGGCAAGGAGCAGAAACTGTCTGCCCGCATGGCATCGATCGGCGAACCGGAAACCCATGCGGTTGAAAATGTCAGCGGTGGGTACCGAACACTTGCAGAAGCTTTCTCCGGATGGCGGGAATCGCCCAAGCACAACAAGGTGATGCTCGATCCGGCGGCCACACGCTTTGGCCTTGCCACCGCCTATTCCGCGCGGGCCAAGCACAAGGTGTTCTGGTCGCTCGTCATGGCCGGGCCAAAGGCGAACTAAAGACTATTTGCGCAGCCCCCTTGCAGTTGTCCTCTGGCGCTAGCACTGTGTGCTGACAAGAGTGGGGACAATATGGTGTTTGGATTGAAAGCCTTGGGGCGTCGAAGAGTTGGACTGGCGGCAGCGTTGATGCTGGCGGCAGGTTTTGCATCCGGCGCCGGAGCCGCAGATCTGCATGCAGGCTACTATTATCCCGCGCCGCAGACACATGAGGTCTATGTTGCCAGCGTGCCGGTTGCCGATGACGCCGAAGAAACCTCACGGGCCGCTTTTGTGATCGGGCTTGCCGCCCAACAACTCCAGCAAAATCATGCGCCGGGCTATCACCTCTTTGCCAAGGGCGAAAGCCTTGAAAAGATGATCATCGTCGCGACGGGGGATGGGCGTTACGACACGCCCTATCGCATGCGTGCACTGCTGGCATCCCTGACGTCCATGGCCAGGGCGACGCCGCTGTTCACCCAGTCGGCGGAGCCTTATGAGCTCAACTTCCTGGATTTTTGCAAGCTGCTCGGATTCACGCAGGTGACGATTAGCGACGGGAAGGCCATTGCGCACCAGATAAAGGTGCGCTGAGCCGTCGCGCCGCATATTTTGCTCGAGGCTTATTCGGTCGCTGCGGGAGCACTTTCTTCCTCAGAGGCAGGGGCGTCATAGCCTTCAAGCCGGTCAAGCCAATCAAGGCTCTGGAACCAGTGGCCGCGCATGTCGCCAAGGGTCCCGTTGGCCGTGTTTTCCATCAGCCAGGCGTTCAGGAAATTGACGAAACGCTCGCTGCCTGGCCGCACGGCCATGGCTTGCAGGGTTGAAACCAGGGGCTCGGCTTCCGCGGCAAAACGGTCTGGATCGCGCGACACGATGAATTCGGGATAGGGCGTGGGAACAATCACACCTTGAACGTCGCCGTCGAGAAAGGCGTCGCGCAGATCGCCGTTGTTGTCGTAGCGCATGACTTCGGCCAGCCGAAACTCACTCGACGCGGCGTAGTCGGCGAGCGTGTCTCCGGCAACGCCGAGCTTCATGCCCTCGACATCGAAGCCATTGTCTTCAGCGCCCTCGGGCAATGCGGTCTTGTCGACCACGACACTGAAATCCGTGCTGGAATAGGGAGCCGTGAAGAGCACTTCACGCGCCCGGTCTGCCGACACGGACATGCCTGAGATCACCACGTCCAGCTGGCCGATGGTGAGGCCACGCAGCAACTGGTCGAAAGGCATCTCGACAAATTCCGGCGTGAGTTGAAGCGCGTCTGCCACGGAGGTTGCTACGTCGATCTCGAAGCCCATGCGACCGCCGCTTTTGTCGTGTGCCAGCCAGGGAACGAAATTTTCCTCGGCGATGCCGACGCGCAATGTGCCGCGGGAAAGGGCGTCCTGCATGGTGCCGGCGCTGACTGGTGCATTCGAAACAGCACCGCCGATCAGTGCTGCGACGGCAAGTGATATAGGGAATTTCATGTCACAAATCCTTCCGGGTCTGGCCGGGAAACTTTAAGTCGGGCAGCTGGTCAGCGGCGGCGGCCACCGCTTGGCCGCGACGGACGTCCGCCACTTGGCCGAGACGGGCGCGCTCCGGGACGGGGACGATAGCTCGGAGGCCGCGCGCTGGGTGGTCTGGCGCTGGGCGGTCTCGCTCCCGGTGGCCGTGACCCGGGAGGTCTGGCGATCGGGTTCGATGGTCTCGGCGGGCGCACACCTGGCGGCGGACGGTTTACAGGGGGGCGCGCGATCGGAGGTGTTGGCTTGGGCGGCCTGTATCCCGGCGGACGGTTTCCAGGAGGGCGGTTGCCTGGTGGCGGACGATAGCCCGGATGATAAGGCGGGCGCGGACGGTAGATCGGGTAGCTGTGCCAGATCAGAGGCAGGCCGATATAAACCCCCGACCGGTAGATCGGCTGGCCGTAATAGGTGCCGTTTCCCGCGTAGGCGAGATATTTCCCGGAGGCCCAGCCGCGCTGGCCTGCATGGTCGATATCACACCAGCCGTAGCCTTCCGTGCAATTGAACACGGTGACAATGCGGCCATTGGGAATGGACCCGATGATCTCATAGTTGGTGCCCGGTCCGGCGCGAAAGTTCAGATTGGTCGTGGCACTCGCCTGATAGGCGGACTGAGCCGACGCGGCAGAGCAGATCGTTAGGAACAACAGAGCCAAGGGGGCGGAAATACGAAACCCTTTGCCAAATCCAAGCATCAAAACCTCCACGCGATAACGTGCGCGGAGTATGGCACAGGTTGATAACATCGCAATGATCGATGTCAGATTTGTCTGACGTTGTGGTCAGGGCCCGGCGTTCGTGCCGGAATTTACGCTCTAGCGCTCCAGCTCACCCTTCAGCCATTTCCGAAATTGTGACTTGCTGCCGTAAAAAACGTTCCGGTCGACTTGGCCGTCGATGCCCGGTACGTCGCCTTCGGCGGTGTACTGCCAGAAATACCAGTCGTCGCGGTCCGTGTAGATATGGTTCGGATAGCTCGCCACCGAACGCAGCCAGAATTGCTCGTCCTTGAAGGCTCCGACCATACGGTCGCGGTGGAAGTCGACCGAAGAATAGATGACGGGGCGCTTGCCGTAGTGCTTTTCGACCTCATCGAGGAAATATTTCATGTCGCGGACGATTTCAGACCGTGGCGGGCGAATGCGGCAGGTCTTGGAATGGGCGTTCCACTCCATGTCGAGCACCAGCGGCAGAGCCGTCGGATCTTTCGGCACGGTTTTCAGAACCCATTCGACCTGTTCCTCAACCGGGCGGCAAAAATAGTAGAAGTGATAGGCGCCGCGCGGGACGCCTGCGGCCTTGGCTCCATACCAGTTGTCGAGAAACCGGTGGTCAGCGTGGTCTCCGCCTTCGGTCGCCTTGATCCAGGCGAACTCAACACCGCCCCGCCGGGCTGCGGCCCAGTCTACATCCCCTTGGTACTTGGAGATGTCGATGCCATGAACCGCATAGTCTTCAGGCGTGGGGTCCGGAAAATCGTAGCCGGAACACGATGCCAGAAGGACAGCGCCAAGGATTGCGCAAAATTGACGGGTCAGATCGAGCACAAGATCTCTCGCTTGGTTAAGGGTGTGCGAACAGTTCGGCTCAAAATGGCGCATTATTCCTAACGAAACATGGAGATCTCAAAACTGTGACCCGGTGTGGATGACGTCGGAAAAAGTTGAGTGCAATTGCGCTGCGTCAAGGACCGGCACGGGCTTGTCATGACCCAATTGCTGTCATGGATCATGCGCTCACATTCATTGGCCTTGGCTTGCTGTTGCTGGTCGGAATGGCCGCCGACGAAATCGGCCATCGCACCCGCTTGCCGCGGGTGACCTTGCTCATTTTGTGTGGTGTCGCGGCGGGACCGTCAGGGTTCGACCTCTTTCCCGAAACCTTCTTTGCCCTTTACGAACTGATGTCGGTCCTTGCGCTCAGCATGGTTGCCTTCCTTCTGGGCGGCAAGCTGACCAGGTTCAATCTGCAAAACAGCGGCAAGTCGATTGCCATTGTCTCCGTTGCGGTTGTTGTGGTGACAGGCCTGATTGTCGGTGCCGGGCTGACGCTCATCGGGCTTGCCCTGGCGCCAGCTCTGGTTCTGGCCGCCATGGCGACGGCCACCGATCCGGCCGCCACCCAGGATGTCATGCGCCAGAGTGGTTCGAGGGGCCATTTCACCAATGTGGTCACGGGCATCGTGGCGCTGGATGATGCTTGGGGGCTGATTGTTTTTGCCTTCTGCCTGGTCTGGGCGCAAAGCGTCGAGGGGTTGAGCGCCGATGGACACCTGCTGACTGCTGCGCGGGAAATCGTCGGCGCGGTGTTGATCGGTGTTGCGGTCGGCCTGCCGGCTGCCTTCCTGACGGGCCGGTTGCGTCCGGGCGATCCAACCCTTTCCGAAGCGCTGGGCGTGGTCTTTCTGGTCGCGGGGCTCGCGATCTGGTTTGAGGTTTCGTTTCTCTTGGCGGGGATGACTTGCGGGGTGGTGATCGCCAATTTCGCCAAGCACCATTCGCGGGAATTTCACGAAATTGAACACGTGGAATGGCCGTTCATGACGCTGTTCTTCGTGCTGGCTGGCGGGATGCTTGAAGTCGGCAGTTTGAGCGAGCTCGGCCTTCTGGGGTTCGGCTATGTTGCTTTGCGTCTTGTCGGGCGGTTCATTGGTGGGTGGATTGGTGGCGCCTTCACCTCCTTGAAGAAGCCTGAAAGAGCCTGGATGGGGATGGCGCTTGTTCCGCAGGCCGGTGTCGCGCTCGGCATGGCGCTTGTGGGCGTCGAGGTGCTGCCTCATTGGCGGGATCAGATCCTCACCATTGCCATCGGTTCAACGGTAGTCTTCGAGCTGATCGGTCCACCCATGACCCAATTTGCGCTGACGCGGGTAGGGGATGTGAAACGCTCCTGACATGGGCGTATTGAGATCGGAGCGTATGAAATTTGGTCTGGCCGAGGGCCCGTAAAGACCGTAAGACAGGTCATCTTCCCGTGCCGATTCTTCAAGGGTTCCGATGACCGATCGTCTGACAATTGCCACCTGGAACATCAACTCCGTACGGCTGCGCATGCCGATCGTCGAGAAATTCCTCGAGGAAGTCCAGCCGGACGTGCTGTGCCTCCAGGAAACCAAATGTCCGGATGCCAACTTTCCTTTCGCGCCATTGCGCAAGGCGGGCTACGAGCATATCGAGATCAACGGCCAGAAGGGCTACCACGGGGTCGCCACCGTTTCCCGCCTGCCGCTTGCCAATGTGGAGAAGCGCGAATTCTGCCAAATGGGCGACAGCCGTCACGTGGCCGTTGATGTTCCGTTCAACGGCGGTGCGGTGCGGGTGCATAATTTTTACGTGCCTGCGGGTGGTGATGAACCCGACCGGGAGATTAATCCGAAGTTTGGGCACAAGCTCGACTTCTTTGCCGAGATGAAGGGCTGGTTGCAGGGTGCCGAGACGGCAAAGCCTGCGGTGCTTGTGGGTGATCTGAACGTCGCGCCCTATGAGCATGACGTCTGGTCGCATAAGAAGCTGCTGAAAGTTGTCAGCCACACGCCCGTCGAAGTCGATCTCTTTGAAGATGTGCGCGAAAGCGGCGGCTGGATCGACGCCATGCGCCGATTTACCCCGATGGAAGAGAAGATCTACACGTGGTGGAGTTACCGCGCCAAGGATTGGTCCGCAGCTGACAAGGGGCGCCGTCTGGACCATGTCTGGGTATCGAAAAGCCTTGATGAGAACATCAAGGGCACCCGCGTCCTGCGGGATGCCCGCGGTTGGGAAAAACCCTCCGACCACGCGCCCGTGATCGCAGAGTTTTCCATCTGACCATTGGCCCGAAGCGCGCGCCTTAAGGCGTCAGGATGATCTTGCCTTGCACTTTGCGGTCCTCGATTTCAGTGAGGGCCGAGGCGATTTCCTCAAGCGGATAGACCGCATGAACATGCGGCTTCAAGGTGCCGTCTGCGACCCAATCGAGAAGTTGCGCCATGTTTTCGCGGTGGCCTTCCGGGTCGCGGATGACGGCTTCGCCCCAGAAGACACCCTGAACGTCGCAGCCCTTGAGCATGACGATGTTGAGCGGGATCTTTGGAATGTCGCCAGCGGCAAAGCCAACCACAAGATATCGGCCTTCCCAGGCCGTGGCTCGGAGCGCCTGCTCGGACAGGTCTCCACCAACCGGATCGTAGACAACGTCGACCCCCTCACCATTGGTCATGGCCTTGAGTGTTTCTTTCAAGGGGAGCTTTGAATAGTCGATGGTTTCTTGCGCGCCGAGGCGTCGAGCGAAGTCAAGCTTTTCCTCTGACGAGGCGCAGGCGATGACCTGAGCGCCCATGAGACATGCGATCTCGACAGCAGCCTGGCCGACACCGCCCGAGGCCCCCAGAACTGCGACCGTCTCGCCGCTGGTCAGTTTTGCCCGGTCGCGGAAGGCATGAAGCGTGGTGCCGTAAGTGACCGTCAGGCCGGCTGCATCCTCAAAGGAAATGCCGTCCGGCAGTCTGACCAGATCGTCTTCCGTCGCGATCACCAGCTCGCGGGCCGCGCCCCAGCGGATGTAGCCCATGACGCGGTCACCCGCGGCAAACTCGCTCACGCCTTCCCCAATCGCCTCGACGACACCGGCAAACTCGGCGCCGGGAGAGAACGGCATTTCCGGCTTGTATTGATATTTGCCCTGAATGATCAGCGTATCGAAGAAGTTCAGCGCGCATGCCTTGACCCTCACAAGCACCTCGCCTTCGGCGGGCTTGGGGTCGGGCAAATTTTCGATGACGAGGTCGGATGCTTGTCCGGGGGCTTTGCAGAGGCAGGCTTTCAAGGTGGTCTCCCGAACAATGTATGCTTTAAATGGGAGGCTTTGGTAACACGGGTTTCCGAATGGGGAAATGGGCCATGAGGCGAAATTGCAACCGGTCTTGAGCTTGAAGTTGCATGCCCTTGGCGGTTAGAAACGCCAAACGTTCGGCCGGGACAGGCCGGTTGAAAAAGGACAAGAAAAATGCGCGGTTATTTTGCCGTCGGCGCCGAGGGGCTGTCCAAGCGGATGAACCTTGGAAACCTGATGCGCTCTGCCCATGCCTTTGGCGCCAATTTTTTCTTCACCGTCGATGCGGAGAAGAACCTGCGCAAGGCGCCGCCATCCGACACTTCAAAGAGCCCCGGGCACTTGCCGTTGTTTTCCTGGGACAGTGTCGAGACAATGGATCTGCCGCGCGGGTGCCAGGTCGTCGGGATCGAGTTGACAGATGATGCAGTGGATCTGCCGAGTTTCGGACACCCCCTGCAGGCGGCCTATGTGCTTGGTCCCGAGCGCGGGTCCCTGTCGCCGGAGATGCTTGAGCGCTGCGATCACGTGGTGAAGATTCCGACCAAATTCTGCATCAACGTGGCCATGGCCGGCGCCATCGTTCTTTATGATCGTCACCGTGCGCTCGGCCGCTATGCGGACCGCTCGTTAACGGCCGGTGGCCCGAGCGTTGAGGTTCCGAAACATGTATCGGGCGGACCGATCAGTCGGACGGGGCGCGTGGTTCCCGGGCAAGACAAGTAGAGTTGGCGGAAGTCAGTCCACGTCGACCGCGTCATCGGCCTCGATCGCCTGGCGCAGGCGCGCGAAGGCAAGGCGGATGCGGGATTTGACGGTCCCGAGCGGCAAGCCGGTTTCCTCTGAGATTTCGCTGTGGGACAGCCCGGAGAAAAACGCCAGCTTGATCACCTCGGCCTGCTCATCCGGCAGTGCGGCGAGGGCGATGCGGACCCTTTGATCGCGCAGGCGTGCATCCATTTCAACCGCCACATCGGGCACGCTTGCGGGCTGGAGTGCAGGCTCTTCCGGGTTGAGTTCCGCGGTTTTCCTGCGGCGCAGCCGGTCGATGCGCCGGTTGCGGGCGATGCGATAGAGCCAGGTGCTGGCGGAGGATTTGGCGGGGTCAAAGAGATCGGCCTTTCGCCACAGGGTGACCATCACCTCCTGGGCAATTTCCTCAGCTGCCCCACCGTCGGCGCCCTGCTGCATCAGATACCCCTTCAGCCTGGGCGCGAAATGATCGAACAACTCCGCAAATGCGGTTTTGTCCTTTTCATTCGCCACCTTGACGATCAGGTCCGAATAGTACTTCAGCTGCTCCACCGAACAGGAACTCCTTGTTTCCAACCTTCTTATCAGGTTCGACGGATTTCGGAAGTGCCCACGCCACACTCTCGCCTGATTTATCGCGCCAGCGTGCGGATGAGGAAAGGGGCCCTAAAAACGTGGAGCAAAAAAGCTCATTTTTTGAGCCTAAACCCTTTCGTAACCAGCTTTAAGTTATCATTAAAGCAAGGTTTATATGTCACTTGGCATTTGAGTAGAATGCGACGGACATTCACAAGCATAGACGGTGTGAAGATGATGCAAGCAAAAACGCTGGTTATGGCCTTTCTCGGCCTTGTTCTTTCGAGTGCAGCGGCTTTCGCACAGACTCCGACGTTGCTGAAGCAGCACAAGGACTGGGCAGCCTATTCCCATGCAAGCGGCAGCGGAAAGGTCTGTTATGCGTTGACCAAGCCAACACAGATGTTGCCCGGCGACCGGAACCACGGAGATGTTTTCTTCTTCGTGTCCTCGCGGCCGAGTGAAGGGGTCAGTGCCGAGCCAAGCCTGTTGGTTGGCTATCCGCTGAAAGACGGCTCGACCGTGACGGTCGACGTGGACGGCAAGATTTTCAACCTGTTCACCAAAAACGATGGTGCGTGGGTCGAAAACGCGGCAACGGAAGCTCAGCTGATTGCGGCGATGAAGGCTGGCCGACAGATGTCGATCAGCGGCGAATCCAGCCGAGGGACAAAGACGTCCTACAAGTTCTCCCTGTCGGGTGTAACTGCGGCGATCGATACGGCGGGAAGCGCCTGCCGCTAAGTCCTGCTGGTGTCTCTTGAGGGACGCTGAGGGCATCGAGTTTGAAAAGGCCGGCGTTTCGCCGGTCTTTTTTGCGTTTGTGCAAGGCACACATGCGTGAGCGAAACTTGATTTTTCGCCGTTTGTATGGTTTTGACACCACTTGATCAAAGCGCCGGCCCGAGCCGGACTTTCCAGACAAGGCCATTTGCCGAAAGGTTGATCCGGAACGGATCGTTCGCGCGGCCATTTCTGGGCAAGAGACGCGACAGTCCGAAGCGGCGCACAGCCCACGGATGGAAATACAACGGACCAGACCATGGCAACGACGCTCGACATCGCGCGGGACAACCCGAATGCGCAGACCATTACGCCCTTGAGACCTTTAGAGGTCATGGGCGAGGACAAGCCGACGCTTGTCGGTTTGAGTCGTGAAGAGCTCGCCGAGGCTATGGCCAGCATAGGCATTCCGGAAAAGCAGCGCCGGATGCGTGCCTCCCAGCTGTGGCACTGGCTCTATGTGCGCGGCGTGTCCGATTTTGCCTATATGACCAATATCGCCAAGGATCTGCGCGCCAAGTTGGCGGAAACCTTCTCAATCGCACGACCGGAAATTGTCGATGAGCAGATTTCAGTCGACGGCACGCGTAAATGGTTGTTCCGGTTTCCGCCGCGTGGCGCAGGCCGCCCGGTTGAGGTCGAAACCGTCTACATTCCCGAAGAAGGCCGCGGGACGTTGTGTGTGTCGTCGCAAGTCGGTTGTACGCTCACCTGTACCTTCTGCCATACAGGTACTCAAAAATTGGTGCGCAACCTCACATCGGAAGAGATCCTGTCCCAGATTCTTATGGCACGTGACCGGCTCGGGGACTTCCCCGAGATGTCGACGCCCCAAGGTGCGGCTGTTCCCTCTGAGGGGCGGCTTGTGACCAACATCGTCATGATGGGGATGGGTGAGCCGCTCTACAACTTCGAGAACGTCAAGAAGGCGCTGCTAATCGCCTCCGACGGCGATGGCTTGTCGTTGTCCAAGCGCCGCATCACCCTGTCGACTTCAGGCGTTGTTCCAGAAATCTTTCGCACTGGCGACGAGATCGGCTGCATGCTGGCAATTTCGCTTCATGCCGTGCGCGATGAAGACCGCGACATTCTGGTGCCGATCAACAAGAAGTGGAACATTGAGGCGCTGCTGGATGCCTGCCGGAACTATCCGGGCCTGTCGAACGCCAAGCGCATCACGTTTGAATATGTGATGCTCAAGGACATCAACGACAGCAATCAGGATGCGCTGGAACTGGTGCGTCTGCTGAAGGGCATTCCGGCCAAGATCAATCTGATCCCGTTCAACCCCTGGCCGGGCTCGCAATATGGCTGTTCCGATTGGGAACGGATTGAGGAGTTCGCGGACATCGTCAATCGGGCCGGCTACGCCTCGCCGATCAGGACACCACGCGGTCGCGATATCTTCGCCGCCTGCGGTCAGCTGAAATCTGCTTCCGAGCGCCTGCGCAAGAAAGACCGTGAAGCACTTGCTGCGGGCGCCTGATTCTTCAATCCGAACTTTGACTTGAAAAAAGCGGGGCATTTGACCCCGCTTTTTTCTTGAGATTTTGAAGCCTAACTGGCAGTGAGCTGCGCCATGACGGCCTTGGCGACACCGGCGGAGGATGCCGGGTTCTGTCCGGTAATCAGATGGTCGTCGATGACCACATGGCTGCCCCAGTCGTCGCCTTTCTCATAGTTCCCGCCACGCTCCTTGAGCATGTCTTCGACCAGAAAGGGCACAATATCGGTCAGGCCGACCGCAGCTTCCTCGGAATTGGTGAAGCCTGTCACCTTGCGGCCTTTGACAAGCGGCTTGCCATCGACCGTCACGTCGCGCAAGGCGCCGGGGGCATGGCAGACCAGAGATACGGGCTTGTTCGCCTTGTAAAAGGCTTCGATCAGCGCAGCCGATGTCTTGTTGTTGGCGAGGTCCCAAAGAGGGCCATGGCCGCCTGGATAGAAAACGGCGTCGTAGTCTTCGTGAGACACGCTGTCGAGGGTCACGGTCGAGGCAAGGTGAGCCTTTGCGTCTGCGTCGTCCTTGAAGCGGCGGGTCGCATCCGTCTCGGAATTTGGATCGTCACTGCGCGGATCCAGGGGTGGTTGTCCGCCCTTGGGAGACGCGAGGGTTACATCAGCGCCTGCATCGCGGAAGATGTAGTAGGGCGCGGCGAATTCCTCGAGCCAGAAGCCGGTCTTCTCGCCTGTGTCGCCGAGTTTGTCGTGGGATGTCAGGACGAAGAGAATATGCATTTCAGATCCTTTGTTTCACGTGCACGTTGTTTTTTGGCGAGCGTCTCGCTGCCGATGACGTTTTTTGCTGTTGTGGGAACGCAGGGCTGCGGGGTTCGTTCCGCCGCGTTTTGCTTGTGGCCCTGTCTTTCGATCGCGTTTGCGTGATCAGGGCGCGTTTGCGGGTTACGCTCATGTGATATGTGCGGAGCAGGTTCCGCACCCATATCGGTTTGTGCCGGAGGATTTTCTCCCTGTTGTTCTGCCGAACAGAACCAAAGGAACCCGTTTCATGAGCATTTCGACCAAAAGCCCGTCCTGTGACCTCTTTCCGCCATTGACCCTTGCGACGCTCTTAACGGCCGTCCTGGCCGGGTTTGCCGCTGACGTGACCTGGGAGTTCTGGGCGCGCGTCCTGACGCCCTTTTGGGTCGGCGGGCCGCTTCAACCCGCCGCACTGGTGCAGTCGGTCTTTGGTTTTCAGAACTGGCCTCTGGCCGAGGCCATTCATGCCTTCGTCGGCATCGTGGCCTATCCGCTCGGGTATCTGTTCGTCGCCCGGCCCATCGCCCGCGTTGTCACGCCGTTCCTGCCATGGTGGATCATTGGCATCGGCTTCGGCGTCGGTCTTTGGGTCTTCGCGCTCTATGTGATGGCTCACATTTTTGCAGGCTTGCCGCCGTTCCTCGGCTTCGGCCAACTGGCCTGGGCGTCTCTGGTCGGTCATGTTCTCTTTGGTATCGTGGCAGCCGGGGTTGTTCGCTGGCGCGGTGTATAGCCGCTGAGCCTGATCCGTTTTCGCAGACAAAAAGGCCGGGCATTTTGCCCGGCCTTTGCTGTTTTGGGAGGCGGATTGGAGCTGAGGCCTGGCCGTGTTTTGAAATGGGGGCGGTCTGTGATCCAGGCGTCCTTAGCCGCGGCAGTAGCATTGGCAACAGCGGCTCCGGTTGTCGGGGTTGCGATTTTCCGCTGTCGCTTCGGAAACGGTGTTCACAGGCCAACGTCAGTGGTCCGGTCCGTGCTGTTGAACGTAAATGTAACAGACATCCTTGGCGAGGCTCCCCCGGCTGGTATAGAGTGGCTAGAGGGTAAACACACGAGTACAGGGAACCATTCCGTCCGACGCAGAGTTTCGGACACGTATGGATGAACTGAATAGTTTACCTGGGGCGGGGGCCCTGCAAGCACAAGTGACTTGGAGGAATAAAATTGCGATGTCGCTGACTGAACAAAAAAACAAGCAAATAATAGAAGCTGCAATCGCCGAATTTCAAGAACGCGGATTCGCCGGTGCCAGTATGGATCGCATCTCGGAGCGGGCGCAGGTTTCCAAGCGGACGGTGTACAATCACTTCGAAAGCAAGGAAATTCTGTTCCAGGCGATCAATCAAAACCTGCTGGAACAGCTGCAGTTGACGACGGATGTGCCGTTTGATGCAACTGCTCCCATCCGTGACGAGCTGGTGCGGCTTGGTTGGCAGCAGGGGCGCCACCTCACCGACCCTTGTGCCATGAATATGGCGCGTATGGTCATGGGCGAGGTCATCAGGGACCCGAAACAGGCGGAAATGATGAACAGGCGCATGGACATGGTTCGCCAGGTCAAGCGCTTTCTCGATGCGGCCGTCGCCGCCGGCAAATTGTCGATCCCCGACACATGGGTTGCTGCGGAACAGTTCCTTGGCCTGATCAAAAGCCGCGGATTTTTCCCCAAGCTCTTTGGCGAGGCTCTTGCGAGCGAGCAGGAGGTCGCCGCGATCATCGACGACAGCGTTGACATGATGCTGAAGAGCTATGGCGTCGAGATTGAGAAAGATCAGGCGGCCGACGTCGCCTGATCTGCGTATTCGCGCTTACAAATCGAAGTCTTCTACCCCTTGCGTTGCGGTATTTACCGGCTAAATTGCGCCGGACTTAAATACGGCTGCTGAGCGGCCCCCACACAAGACTTCGAACGGATTTTCTTTCCATGGCGCATGGTGACATCAAGAAGGTCGTGCTTGCCTATTCCGGCGGCCTCGACACCTCCATCATCCTGAAATGGCTGCAGACCGAATATGGCTGCGAGGTGGTGACGTTCACCGCTGATCTGGGCCAGGGCGAAGAGCTTGAGCCGGCGCGCAAGAAAGCCGAGATGCTCGGCATCAAGGAAATCTACATTGATGACCTGCGCGAGGAGTTCATCAAGGACTTCGTATTCCCGATGTTCCGCGCCAACGCTGTCTATGAAGGCGTCTACCTTCTCGGCACATCCATCGCGCGGCCTCTGATCTCCAAGCGCCTGATCGAAATCGCCGAGGAAACCGGCGCGGATGCGATCGCTCACGGCGCAACCGGCAAGGGTAACGATCAGGTTCGCTTTGAATTGTCTGCCTATGCCCTAAACCCGGACATCAAGGTCATTGCCCCATGGCGTGACTGGACGTTCAAGTCGCGTACCGACCTGATCGAGTTTGCCGAGCAGCACCAGATCCCGGTTGCCAAGGACAAGCGCGGAGAATCGCCGTTCTCGGTTGACGCCAACATGCTGCATTCGTCTTCTGAAGGGAAGGTCCTGGAAGATCCGAATGAAGAAGCGCCCGAGTACGTTTTCCAGCGCACGGTTGATCCGACGACGGCGCCTGACGTTGTCACCGAGATCGAAATCGGCTTCGAAAAGGGCGACATGGTTTCGCTCAATGGCGAAAAGCTTTCTCCGGCAACGATGTTTGCCGCGCTCAACGACCTTGGCCGCGACAATGGCATTGGCCGTCTCGATCTGGTCGAGAACCGCTTCGTTGGCATGAAGAGCCGCGGCATCTATGAAACGCCGGGCGGCACGATACTTTTGACCGCGCACCGTGCGATGGAGTCCATCACCCTCGACCGTGGCGCCGGCCATCTCAAGGACGAGCTGATGCCGCGCTATGCCGAGCTGATCTACAACGGCTTCTGGTTCTCGCCGGAGCGCGAGATGCTGCAGGCCTTGATCGACAAGAGCCAGGAACATGTCACCGGTACGGTCAAGCTGAAGCTCTACAAGGGCAATGTCATGGTGGTCGGCCGTGCTTCGCCATTCTCGCTCTATTCTGAAGAGCTGGTGACGTTCGAGGATGACGAAGGTGCCTACGACCAGAAGGATGCCGCGGGCTTCATCAAATTGAATGCCCTGCGCCTGAGGACCCTGGCCAAGCGCGACCGTTTGGGCTGAGTTCATTCAAGTGCCGGACTTGAAGGGGCGCCGGGAGGCGCCCTTTTGCGTTTAGAGCCTCCGGTGTAGAATTTTGATGCTTCAAGAGTGAGTGCAACGCGCACCTGGAACCTGGGCGGTCCCCAGACGTTTGCCAGGACTTGCCAAACAACAGAGTGCTTCAGATGGAACGTTGGTTCGGTCTTGCCGTTTTTCTTTTCGTCGTCGTTGGCGGCGGCCTCCTGATCGGGGCAACCAATCTTCCAGGGGCGTGGTATCTCGCGCTGGAAAAGCCCGCGTTCACGCCACCTGGCTGGCTCTTCGGCCCCGCCTGGACCACGCTTTATATTCTGATCGCGATCGCAGGCTGGCGAACGTGGTCGCGCACCGGCCACAGCGCAGTCTTTTCCCTCTGGGTTTTGCAGATGGGACTGAATTTCGTCTGGAGCCCGATTGTCTTCACCGCGCATGGCCTTGGCGCCGGCCTTGCCGTCATCCTGGTGATGCTGATGACCATCCTGGCGTTCATCCGCATGAGCTGGGGCCCCGACAGGCTCGCAGGACTTTGTTTTGTGCCCTATGCGCTCTGGGTCGCCTTCGCGAGCTATCTCAACGCCGGACTTTTTCTGCTCAACTAGTGACTTGAGGCCGCTGATCAGTGGGCAAGTTTTTCAACGCCATCCTGATCCGGGCAGGTTTTCAGAGCTTCAGCAGCTGTCTGACCGCCGCCGATCGGCGCGCTCGGCCAGATTTCGGCAAGCGGGATGAGGACGAAGGCGCGCTCACCCATGCGTGGATGCGGTACCGTGAGATTTTCCTCGTCCACGGCCTCTTTGCCGTAAATCAGAACATCGATATCGATGATGCGCGGCCCCCAGCGAATATCCCGAATGCGGCCGAGCTCGCGTTCAACCTCCAGGCAGCGCTCAAGCAGCGCGCGCGGCGAAAGGGTCGTTTCGACGGTGATGCAGATGTTGCGGTAGTCATCCTGCGGCACCGGGCCCCATGGCGGCGTGCGGTAGTCGGATGATCTCGCAGTGACCGCAATGCCCTGGCTGGCATTCAACCGTTCAATGGCGGCGTCGAGGTTGGCTTTGGTGTCGCCCATGTTGGAGCCAAGACCAAGTGCTGCCCGGATCGTCAAGGTCATTCGGCGTGTTCCTTCAAGGTGGCTTCCAGGATCCGGGCGGCGTCTACATGAGGGCGAACGTCATGAACCCGGACGATCGCGGCGCCCTTTTGCATAGCCAGAAGATGAACTGCCATTGATCCGAAAAGCCGCTCGCCGGTTTCAACGTTCAGCACCGCACCAATCATGCGCTTGCGAGACGCGCCTGCCAGAATGGGAAGGCCGTGTTTCAGAAGGCTTTCGAAACGGTTCAGGATCTGGAAGTTCTGGTCGACGGTCTTGCCGAAGCCAAAACCCGGATCAAGGATCTGCTTTTCGCGGGGGATACCGGCCTTGTCTGCAAGGGACATCGAACGCTCGAAACTGCGGTCGATGTCCGACATGATATCGATCTGCGGATCAACAGCGTCCCGATTGTGCATCATCACGACATGTGCCCCGGCTGCAGCCGCCGCATCAGGCATGGCGGGGTCTTTCTGCAAGCCCCAGACGTCGTTGATGATCACGGCACCTTCCCCGCAGGCGCGGCTCGCGATTTCGGCCTTGTAGGTGTCTATCGAGACGGGAAGGCCCAGATCGGCCACAGGAGCGAGGACCTGAGCAATGCGTGCCCATTCGTCTTCCAGTGAGACAGGTGCCGAGCCAGGGCGGGTGCTTTCGCCGCCAATGTCGATAATGTCTGCGCCCTCGTCGATCATATGGCGGGCGTGTGCCAGAGCCTGATCCAGAGCGTTGTGCCGGCCGCCATCGGAAAAGCTGTCCGGCGTCACGTTTAAAATGCCCATCACATGCGGACGGCTTGCGCTGGCAACATCGGTCAGGTGGTAGCTGCTGGCTCGAGACATCTTCGGTGGCAATCCTTGTGTTCAATCGGCTGTGTGCCGGTTTAAACAGCCAGGGTCAAGGCGATTACGGGGGGCAAAATAGCAGCCTATTTGACAGCAGCGTGTGCAGCCCGATAGCGCCGCCCGAGGACCAGGTACAGAAACACACCGGTCGCGGGCATGGCGGGGATGATGGTTGCCATGCCAAACAAGGGATCTCCGGTGGCTGCTATGGCGAGACTGCCGAGTATCCCGCCACCGAATTGCATGAAGCCTGTCATGGAGGAGGCGGCACCTGCGATCTGCGGGAAATCCTGCATTGAGGAGGTCAGGGTCTCCGGGAGAATGAATGCCAGAGAAAAAGCAAAGACGCCGACAGGTCCCATGACGCCCAGATAGGTAGGCTCCTGGAGTCTGAGGATTGTTGCCATCAAGAGGGCTGCGAACAACATGCCGGCCATGCCGAAAGGCAGAAGTTTGCGTGCCTCCGTTTTCTTCAAAAGCCGCCCTGCCACAAGTGTGCCGGTGATGAAGCAGATCGATTGAAGCATCATGCCCAGACCGAACTGTGAGGGCGTGAGGCCAACCTCATGAATGAGCACGAAGGGCTGCACTGTTGCCATTGCATAGAGGTTGCCGAGGCTGAAGGCGAGGAGCAGGCTCGGACGCATGAACCTGACATCGCGCAGCAGTGTCAGATAATTGATTGCCAGCCGCTGGGGATGAATGTTGCTGATCGACTTGTAGGCATTGGTTTCGCGCTGAAACAGTGCAGCGCCAACCATCAGGGCAACACCATAGACAATCATGCAAATGAAGATCTCGCGCCAACCAAACAGCTCCAGTATGACGCCGCCAAGGGTGGGCGATATCGCGGGGCCGAGCGCCAGCATGGTGCCGATGGTGTTCATGATACGCGCCGATTTTTGACCTGTGAACTGATCGCGAACAATGGCGCGTGATGCTGAAATGCCTACCGCGGCGCCGACCCCCTGGATCGCTCGGGCGACCATCATCCAGGTGACATCGGGCGCGAAGGTCGCGACGATCGTGGACACGAGATAGAGCGTCAGAAACGCAAGGGTTACCGGTTTGCGCCCGAAGGCGTCCGACAAAGGTCCGCACAACAATTGAGTGATCGCGAAGCCGGCAAAATACGCGGTCAGAGTCAGCTTGATCATGGATTCGGTCGTGCCAAATTCCATGGCAAGCGTTGGCATGGCCGGTGTGTAAAGCGCCATGGTTATGGGGCCGATGGCGACAAGGGCTGCACCCAGAATCGCCGTCCGGCGCTCAGTCATGACCGGTTCGGCAGCTCTTACTTCACGCACTTCCCGGCTTCTCCGTTCAGCAGATTGTCTTTCATGGTGCCCAGGATGGCTTCCATCTCGTCCCGCTGGCGTTCGCTCATGCCAGCCAGCGTTTCGGATCGCACCTCAATGATGGCGTCCTCAATTTTGTCGATCACCGGATTGGCTGTGTCGGTCAAGGTGATCAGCTTGGCACGACGATCGGCAGGATCAACGGTGCGCTTGATCAGGCCAGCGGTCTCAAGTGAATCGAGGTATCCGACCAAGGTCATGGGTTCCACACTCATTCGCTCGGCCAGCGCCGCTTGCCGGAGGCCCTGATGGCGCCAGATGAAGGTCAGCGTGCGCGCTTCTGCGACCGTCAATCCGGTGTCCACATGTGTCAGAGCGATTTCAAATCGTTTGCGCAGCAGTCTTGCGATGTCCACGATCATCAGCGTGACAACGCTTTGCGGAACCGGAGCTTTCATGGAGGTCTCTTTTGTAAGGTCTCCTTACTATATAGAGGCCGCGGTAATCATGTCAATCACAGGCAATCTCTTCGCATTGCACATAAAGCCGCTTCGGACTATATAGAGCGCAAATTTCGGCCGCCGTGGCCGATTTCCGAACAAACGTGAGCCAAGACATCCGCTGCGGGCCCCTCAGGTCCGCTAATGTCTTTTGGAGCCCTGAAATGAACTTGCGCAATATCGCCATCATCGCACACGTCGACCATGGCAAGACAACTCTCATCGACGTCCTGCTGAAGCAGTCCGGAGCATTCCGCGAAAATCAGCGCACGGAAGAGCGCATGATGGACTCCAACGACATCGAGCGTGAGCGTGGTATCACCATTCTCGCGAAAGTGACGTCGCTGGTCTGGAAAGACACTCGCATCAACATCGTGGACACTCCGGGCCACGCCGATTTCGGCGGTGAGGTGGAGCGTATCCTTCACATGGTCGACGGTGTGATCCTGCTGGTGGATGCCGCCGAAGGTCCGATGCCGCAGACGAAGTTCGTGCTCGGCAAGGCCCTGAAGCTCGGCCTCAAGCCGATCGTTGCGATCAACAAAATCGACAAGCCTGAGCAGCGTGCTGACGAAGTGCTTGATGAAGTCTTTGATCTCTTCGCATCCCTGGATGCCAACGAAGATCAGCTCGACTTCCCTGTCCTCTACGGATCTGCCAAGCAGGAATGGATGGCCAACGAGCCGGACGGACCTCAGGAAAACATGGACGCACTTCTGGACATGGTTGTCGAGAAGGTTGCCGAGCCTGTTTCCGAGGAAGGCTCTTTCAAGATGCTGGCGACAACGATCCAGTCCGACCCGTTCCTGGGCCGCATCCTGACGGGCCGGATCGCCGCTGGAACGGCTCTCCCGAATATGGCTGTGAAGGCGCTGTCCCGTGATGGCAAGACGGTCGAGACCGGCCGTATTTCCAAGATCCAGGCTTTCCGCGGACTTGAGCGTACATCGATCGAGCAAGGTGAAGCCGGCGATATCGTTTCCATCGCAGGTCTGACCAAGGCAACTGTTGCAGATACCATCTGTGCGCCGGATGTCACTGAGCCGATCCAGGCACAGCCGATTGATCCGCCGACGCTGTCGATGACCTTCCGGGTCAACAACAGTCCGCTGGCTGGCAATGAAGGCTCCAAGGTTCAGTCTCGTGTGATCCGCGAACGCCTGCTGAAGGAAGCCGAGGGCAACGTTGCTCTGAAGATCGAAGAAACAGATGAACCGGATGCATTCATCGTGGCAGGCCGCGGCGAATTGCTTCTGGCGATCCTGATTGAAAACATGCGGCGTGAAGGCTTCGAGTTGGGCGTCGGCCGTCCGCGTGTTGTCTTCCAGAAAGACGAAGACGGAAAGCTGCTGGAGCCGATCGAAGAAGTCATCATCGATGTGGATGAGGAATTCTCCGGTGCTGTGGTTCAGAAGCTTCAGGAACGCAAAGCGGACCTGCTGGAAATGCGCTCTTCCGGCGCAAACCGCAGTCGCCTGGTCTTCCTGGCCCCGACACGTGGGTTGATCGGTTACCAGGCCGAGTTGATGTCCGACACGCGCGGATCTGCCATCTTCAACCGCCTGTTCCATGGCTATGCACCCCACAAGGGGCCGATCCAGGGCCGTCACACCGGCGTTCTGCTGTCGAACGGCAATGGTGAGGCCGTGGCCTTCGCACTGTACAACCTTGAAGACCGTGGCCCGATGATGATTGATCCGGGCACCAAGGTGTATCAAGGCATGATCGTTGGCGAACACACACGTGGCAACGACCTGGAAGTCAACGTTCTGAAGGGCAAGCAGCTCACCAACATGCGTTCGTCCGGCAAGGATGACGCGGTCAAGCTGACGACCCCGATCCGTCTCAGCCTCGAGGCTGCGCTGTCCTACATCGCTGACGATGAATTGGTTGAGGTGACGCCGGAGTCAATTCGCCTGCGGAAGTTCCTGCTTGATCCGAACGATCGCAAGCGCGTGAGCCGTGCGGCCAACAAGGGTGCGGTTGCAGGCTAAGCCTGTCGCATCACCGGAGAGATTGAAAAGCGGGCCAAGGCCCGCTTTTTTTTGTTCGGACACATGAGTCAGGATGGCACATGTTGTTTACGAAACGTAAATCTTTGTTAATCTTTTCTTGCCAGACTTCTCATGATGCTGCCAGAAGGGCGCGTCTTAAAAGCTGGCCAGGAGGCCATTATGCCAACGACGATTGAAAGGCCACCTGCGGCCCCCGTCGTGGCGCATGCGACAGAATACCCGCCGGACCGGGAGCGCCGGGACGACCCGCGGGATGAGCACAACAGTAAAGAGTCACGCGCGCAGCGCCATGATCCCGACACCGGTTCCTCCGACGAGGCGCCGGCTGTTCTTGTTGATGCAGAACACCATGAAGATCACCGTCTTGACGGCGTTGCCGCCTATCGGGCAACGGCACAGCATGTTCTCGACCCTAAAAAGACGACGGTGCGGCGCCCGAGCACGCTCGGTGCGCCGGAGCATCAGGCTCCGGAGACTGTGCGCCATGCCTATGAGGATCATGGCACACAGGAAGAGAGACACAGCCTCAACGTTTCGACTTGAGCTGTCCTAGTCCTGCCTGATCGGCCCAGAACTGCGGTGGAGCTTCGACTCGAAGCTTGCCGGGGCTTCCAAGGCTTGTGGCGTTGTGCAGTGTTCTTTATACGGACTGGAGCTATTTGGTTCCCGTATTCGCTATTTCATAAAGTGAGCGGGTTTATGGGAAGTATGGCGTGCTGGATACCATCCTTAGCCTTGCGGCGACCAATCTGTTGTCGCCGATTATCCTGTTTTTCGTCTTGGGGCTG
Organism: Roseibium sp.; assembly: GCF_039982295.1. GTDB lineage: Bacteria > Pseudomonadota > Alphaproteobacteria > Rhizobiales > Stappiaceae > Roseibium. Next base: position 61,331 of record NZ_JBDWYP010000087.1, on the reverse strand, counting down.
GTCGCGTCTTTTTTGCGATCCGACCTGACTGTTCCAGAGGCCGCGGCGAAGGCCCTCTCGATCTATCTGCTCTTTGCCATCGGCTACAAGGGCGGTGTGAGCGTCAGCGATCACGGCGTTGATGCAAGCTTGGTGATGACGCTGATCGCCGGACTTTTGCTTTCGTTTGTTCTGCCGATTGTTGCCTTTGGGCTTTTGAACGTCATGACTGGCCTGGGGCGAACGGATGCTGCTGCAGTGGCCGGGCACTATGGCTCGATTTCGATCGTGACCTTCGTCGCTGCGACATCCGTTCTGCAAAGTCAGGGCATTGCGACGGAAGGCTATATGGTGGCCGTTGCTGCAGGCATGGAAGCGCCCGCGATCTTGTCCGCACTTTGGCTGGCAACCCGTGGTCAGACCCAGGAACAAGGAGCGGAAAGCGGACTTTGGCGCGAGATCCTGCTGAATGGCTCCATCGTGCTCTTGATCGGGTCTTTTCTGATAGGATTCATTACCGGTCCGAAGGGACTTGCCGACATTGAGAGCTTCATCGTTTCACCATTCAAGGGCGTCTTGTGCCTGTTCCTGCTGGACATGGGGCTGGTTGCGGGTCGAGGCTTGCGTACGAGCGCAAATGTCTTGCGTCCGGGTCTTGTACTGTTCGGTGTGATCATGCCGTTGGTTGGCTCCGCATTCGGACTTGCCGCAGCTGTTCTTCTGGGGCTATCGCCCGGCGGTTCTATGCTGCTGATGACCTTGTCGGCGTCTGCTTCCTATATTGCAGTTCCTGCAGCCATGCGCGTTGCATTGCCGGAAGCAAATCCTTCGATTTATCTGACATTGTCGTTGGGGATCACATTTCCCTTCAATCTGACGCTCGGTATTCCGCTGTATCTTGCAATGGCGACAGCGTGGGGAGGGTAGGCTGATGGAAACAAGTATTGCAAAACGGGTCGAGATTATCATCGAGAGCCCGATGGAATCTCGTTTGACCGGTGCCTTGAGCGAGGCGGGCGTCACCGGATACACGGTGCTGCCGGTTCTGGGCGGAAGTGGTCGGTCTGGCCGCTGGAGCCGCGAGGGTCAGGTGTCACGTGCCGGCGGCATGGTTGCTGTAATCTGTATCATTCGGGAAGAGCTGCTTGAAGGTCTTCTGGATGCAGCCTTCAAAGTTGTGCAGCGGCACATCGGGGTGGTCAGCGTCACCGATTGCCAGGTGCTTCGAACCGAGCGATTTTAACAAATCATCTGCCACAACACTTGGATTTCATCCTTCCCTGAAGTGGCTTGCTTCTGAACGCGCGGCTGGACGGTCGGAGTTGACTGCGTGTTGGCATCGCCGTCCTGTTTCTCCTATAAGCGGTCAAGTCTTGTCGATTGTCGCTTACGGAGGCCGAAGTTTTGACATTTCCTGAAAGTTTGTTGACCGGGTATGGTCGATACTTTGAAAAGGGCTTTGTTCGTTACAAGGAAACGCATGAACACCTCGCGGTCTATGGCCAGAAGCCCGAGGTCATGGTCATCTCGTGTTGTGATAGCCGCGTCACGCCGGAAGGGATCTTCCACGCGGGACCTGGCGAGCTCTTCGTGTTGCGCAACGTTGCCAACCTGGTCCCTCCTTACGAGGAAACCGAGGGCCAGCATGGCACGAGTGCGGCCTTGGAATATGCGGTGACAGCGCTGAAGGTTCAGCATGTGGTTGTCATGGGGCACGCCAAATGCGGTGGTGTTCAGGCATTCCGGGAGAATGCCAATGCACCTGCCTTCAAGGGGGATTTTATCGGCCGTTGGATCAAGCTGCTTGAACCGGCCGCCATCGCCATGGCGTGCATGCCGGTCGACAAGATCGATGATCCGCAACTGGCCATGGAATATGCCGGTGTGCGCCAGTCGCTGAAGAACCTGCACACATTCTCATTCGTGGAAGAGGCCGTCGCCAAGGGGGAGCTGAGTCTGCACGGGGCGTGGTTCGACATCGGCTCAGGTGAACTGAGGGTGATGGACCCTCACACGGAAAAATTTGAAACGGCGGTTTCAGGCACGCCAACCGAGTGAGTCTTGGTCGCTATCTCGAAAGGGTTTGGGCGGGCTTAAGAGCCCTCCCAGACCGCATCGAAAAAGGCAACTTCCAGTGCGCACATGCCCTTGAAGCATTGCGCGACCTGCTTCTGTTCGGTCTCGCTCAGCGCTTTGCCGACGACATCCATCTCTTCACGCAGCCAGCCGACGAAGCTCTCAAAGCCCAGGACCGCATGAAGGTCGATCCATTCTGCGAGGTAGAAAGCCTCCGGGCGCGGTTTCCCGGCTTCGCGCAGCCCCCAGGTCAGGTATACCCATTCGGCGCAAAGCAGGCACGCAAGGCCTTCGGCGTAACTGCCCTTGCCGGATGAGGTCAGCAGGAGTTCGGAAAATTGTCGGGTGACTGGCCCCTGAGCCGCTGTCCTGTAGGTCGTCTCGGAGACATTCAGGGCTGCAAACGACCGCTCAAAATAATCGTTTTCTTCAGATGTTAGCAGCGCAAGAAACGCGCTCAGTCGAGCCTTGGATCGCATGGTCGGTGCTTTTGCGACCAGGTAGCCGAGGGTCGAGGCAAGATCGGTGATGAAGGTATAGTCTTCGATGAGATACCGCACATAGGCGGGATCGGGCATGGCGCCGTCGCCAATGGCTCTTGTGAAATCATGCTCGGTGGCAGCATTCCAATCCGAGCCGGTCTGAAGAACCAGCCAGTCGCTGAAGCGGGCTGATGGCGTCTCGGCCTGATAGTCTTGAAACGAGGATGCTTGTGTGACGGCCACGACGGCGTCTTTCATGTGATTGGGCATCTGACTTGCCACGTGACCTGGAAGGCCATTGGATCAAGCGCAGTTTCGTGAATGCGCTTGATCCATGAAGTCGTTAGGCCGCTGCCTTCTTCGGCTGAATCAGGCCGCGGTTGACCAGAACCTCGGCGATCTGAACTGTGTTGAGTGCTGCGCCCTTGCGAAGGTTGTCAGAGACCACCCACATGTTCAGCCCGTTCTCGATGGTTGCATCTTCACGGATACGGGAGATGTAGGTCGCATCTTCACCGGCGCTTTCGTATGGCGTCATGTAGCCGCCGTCTTCCTGCTTGTCGATCACCAGGCACCCTGGTGCTTCACGCAGAATGTTGCGTGCCTCGTCCGCAGAGATCTCGTTCTCGAATTCGATGTTGACGCTCTCGGAGTGGCCAATAAAGACCGGAACACGGACTGCGGTGCAAGTGACCTTGATCTTCGGGTCGAGCATCTTCTTGGTCTCGGCGAGAACCTTCCACTCTTCCTTCGTGTAGCCGTCTTCCATAAAGCTATCGATATGCGGAATGACATTGAAGGCGATGCGCTTGGTGAATTTCTCCGGTTCGATCGGGTCATTCACGAAGACAGCACGGGTCTGGTTGAACAGCTCTTCCATAGCGTCTTTGCCACCGCCGGAGACCGATTGATAGGTCGAGACGACAACGCGCTTGATCTTCGCTGCCTCGTGCAGCGGCTTCAGTGCGACAACCAGCTGCGCGGTCGAGCAGTTCGGATTGGCGATGATGTTCTTCTTGGAAAAGCCGGTGATTGCATCGGCATTGACTTCGGGAACGATCAGCGGCACGTCCGCGTCGTAACGCCAGGCCGACGAGTTGTCGATCACGACGCAGCCTTTGGCTCCGATCCTGGGAGCCCATTCCTTGGCGACCGAACCGCCTGCGGACATCAGGCAGATGTCAGTGTCGGAGAAGTCGTAGTTCTCCATGGCCTGGACCTTCAAGGTCTTGTCGCCGAAGGAAACTTCCGTGCCCTGCGAACGGCGCGATGCCAGTGCAACGACTTCATCGGCGGGAAAGCCGCGCTCGGCGAGAATGTCGAGCATTTCCCGTCCAACGTTGCCGGTGGCGCCCACGATTGCGATCTTGTAACCCATGTTGAAATTCCTCATCCGTCTCCCCGCTTCAGCCGGCGCCCGGTCCCAGGACCAGCCGGCCTTTCAGCGCCCCCCATCCCCGGGGAGCGGGACGAGCGGCACCGTTACGCGGTGGTGGTCGTAGTCGGTTTGACGGTGGTTGTCGGAGCAGGGGTTGCGCAGGCAAAAGCGGCGACGGCGAAAACCGTCGTCTGCTTTTTCGCGATGTCGGCGCTGCGCCGAGCCATGCCTAAGCTCCAGTTGCAAATTACCGGTGACTTTTGGCGCGGAAAGAAACCGATGTCAACTGCCCGCTTTTCAACGGTCGACCGGCAGGGCGCAAGGTCGACGGCGGAAACAGGTTCAGCCGGTGATGTTATTTGTTGAACTGCGTTCTGAAGCTGCTGAAGTAGCGCAGCCCGGCTTCCGTTGTGAACAGGAGTGCGCCCGGATGCCGCTTGCGCCTCGCACGTTGGGCCAGGTCAGGGCGCTGCTCGTACCCCCTGGCCGGGAAATCTCTTGTTGTCATGAACGGTCTCTTTCCGCCGCCTGACCTGATCTTGAAGGATGTAAGTCTGGTCCAGAGCGGAAAGGAAACAGGGCAGGTCGTCGCTCGCTCGGAGGGGGTGTCAAGAGAACTTCAAGCGACTGTCACCAATCTGCCATGCGGCTCGCCTAGTTTCGCGCTCGAAATTGGGACCTTGCGAGGCCCCTTGGGAAGCTTCATGCCGCGTTTGTCATACCTTTAAATCTTGTGGCATGTGAGACTTGCCACGACACCTTGTTATGATGACGCATGAGCAAAAAACGGCATTCCGCTTGATGAACGGGTGAGCCTATCCAGTCCGGTCCTCCCAAGACCGACCAAAGAAAACGCCCGGTTGCTGATGCCTGCATCCGGGCGTTTTCAATTTTCAGATTTGGCGCGAGGTCAGCGTGTGCCTGAAGCGATGATGCTCAGGCAGCTTCGCTTTGATTGGACCGCTCGCCGATTTCGACGACGCCTTTGATGAAGCTCTGGACCGCGTCCGAGAGCTCGGCGCTAACGTGGGAGAGTTCGCCGGAGGTCTGGTCCACTGCCGTTGAGCTGTCCTTTGTGCGGGCGATGGCGTCGGCCAAGCCTTCCACATTGGACGAGGCGTTGCCGCTGCCAGAGGCCGCAAGAGAGATGCTGCTGCTGATATCTCCGGTCGCGGCACCCTGCTCCTCAACCGCAGAGGCAATTGCGGAGGTAACTTCCTGAACATCCTGCATACGCGTCCCAATTGCCTTGATGGCTTCGACTGCGTTCTGGGTCGAGGCCTGAACGCCGGCGACCTGCGTTGCAATTTCGTCTGTTGCCTTGGCGGTCTGGGTTGACAGTTCCTTGACTTCCGCAGCCACAACAGCAAACCCCTTGCCGGCTTCACCGGCACGCGCGGCTTCAATGGTTGCGTTGAGCGCCAGGAGATTGGTCTGCTCGGCAATTGCCCGGATGATCTCGATGACTTCGCCGATCTTTTCTGCAGCATTTGCCAGGGAGGTCACGTCTTCATCTGTTGCCCGGGCAACGTCGGCAGCTTCACTCGTGATGTCGAGTGCCTTGCCGGTGTGCTGCGCTATTTCCTGAATCGAGGACGCCAATTGTTCGGCGGCTGATGCGGCTGCCTGAACATTGTGGGTCGCATCTCCCGAGGCAGACAAGGCCGTGCTCGCAGCGCTTGAGGCTTCTTCTGCGATGCCGACCATTGATTTTGCGGTGTTTGACATCGACCCGGTGCGATCTTCCAGTCTCGACTGGATTGACGAGATCGTCTGATTGAAATTGACCACAAGCTGGTTCAATTCTTCCTGGCGGGCCCGTTCGGCCTGTTGTTTCTCACCTGCGTTGGCCTCCAAGTGCTTGCGAGATCTTGCGCTGTCGAGGAACACCTGGACAGCACGGCCCATGTCTCCGATTTCGTCGTCGCGATCGGCGGTGCTGATCTCAGTTTCAAGATTGTCTTCGGCAACAGCCCTCATGTCTGACACCAGACTGCTGATCGGCCGTGTGAAGGAAAGGGCGATGAAGTATCCACCAACCACTGCCAGCACGAACAGGACACCTCCTGCCGTCAACATCCAGTTGCGCAAGATTGCAAGCGGCTCGGCAGCTTCATCTTCGCCCTGCATGGCTACGATGACCCAATTGACGCCCTCGAAGACAAATGGCACTGCGACTTCCTGAAATGCCATGTCACGGTAACTGGAATTTATGCCGACACCTTCCTTGCCCGCAAAGCCAAGTGTAATGGCTGTGCTGTCGAGGCTGGTGGCCAGAATATCGTTGTTGTCCGAGAAGCCGGAGTCATTCCGGAAGAGGCGATCTTCGCCAAGAATGACTGTCTCGCCTGTTGTTCCCAAGCCTTCGTTGTGTGCCATGATCGCATTGATGTTGTCGATCGGCATCTGATAGACAATCACACCGATTTTTTCACCCTCGCTAAAGACCGGCGTCGACATGAAACTTGCTGGCACACCGTTGCTCGGTGCGTAGGGCTTGAAGTCATAGAAGTGAATCGAGCCCTTTTGTGCCGCAAGACCGTCTCTGTAGGCGTTCCCCAGATCCGTTGCCGCCCACTTGCCGCCTCCCGCAAGGAAGTTTGTGGCGTAGTCTTCTTCCTTGAAGACCGTGTAAATCAGGTTTCCTGCAGTGTCGAACAGGAAGACATCGTAATAGCCGCGGCCCTCAAGAAGTTCGCGGAACCAGGGATGATACTTTCCATGGGTGGCGTCATACGAGGTGCCCGTGGGCGCCTTGTCGAGCTTGTGCTTCTCACCAAGTGGATTGGGATTGTCGGTGATGTAAGCGGTTTTGAGGACTTCGGTGTGTGACCCGTCGATCTCATCCCATGCGGACCCAAATTCGCGGATTGCTTCAGCCGTGTAAGGAAGGTCTGCGATAATCTCGAGATCTGTTTCGATTGACTTGAGATAGGAATCCAGGCTGGCGCGGCGATCCTTTGCAACGACCATTAATCGTTGTTCAGTCAATTCCTGTGTTTCGAACGCTGCCGAATAATAACTGGCCAGGCCAACACCTGCGCCAACCAATACAGCGAAGCCCACAATGGCCAGAGGAACCTTCGTTTTAATCGTCAATCTATTCCACATGATCACAACCCTCTATTTGAGCAAAGGATCATGTGCGAAAGTTAATTATTGTCTAAATTTGAATAGTTCCGGGTTCGAATATTGCATATCTGATAGTATAATATCAAGAATACAGCATATCCGGATGCCTTTTGAGTAATTTCTTGATCTTATCCTTGATAAATATACCTATACTCAGTCTGCTCTTCCCAGGCTTGATCGCGTTGGGAAATGGGGGCGGCCTCGGACACTCTACTGTGCACGCTTGTAGACCGAGACGTTTGTGAAGCTGTCGACGTCGACCAGGTGGACGACCTGGGTTACCGTCAGGGTTTGGCGGTCTGTGGAGAGTTCACGGGTGGCCTTCATGATCGTGAGGCCGCCGCGGCGTGCCTCTGAAACCAGCTTGTCGTCGCCGTCGAAGACGAGGCGCATCGCGTCGACCAGACCGCTCTTGCCCAGTTTGACTTCCGGACCGTCCGGCAAGGCCTCAAAGGTGTCATTGGTGACTTCGCCGTCGGCGGACACGGTGTTCATCGTGAACACTGCCATGCCGAAGTTGTCCTCAATCTTCAGCGTCGCGCTCTTTGGCGGATCGCCTTGCTCAAAATCGCTCTTGGCTGCATCGAGGATCCAGGTGCCGAGAAAGGGGCCGATCTTGTCGCTCATGGTCGAGGTCCTGTCGTCAGGGAGAAGGGGCTTTGGGCGCTTATAAAGAAAACGGCCACCAGGAGGAAACCCATCCTGGCGGCCGTTTGTGAAATAAACCGTGATCAGGCGCTCAGGGCATCCAGCTCTGCAACGATGGCATCGCCCATCTCGGCGGTGGAGATGGTGGCTTCGCCAGCCGCTGCGATGTCCTTGGTCCGCAGGCCTTTTTCGAGGGTGTTTGCGATGGCCTTGTCGAGCATGTCAGCGGCTTCCACCAGCTCAAAGGAATAACGCAGGGCCATGCCGAAGGAGGCGATCATGGCGATCGGGTTTGCAGCGCCCGTGCCGGCGATGTCCGGGGCTGAGCCGTGCACCGGCTCATACATGGCCTTGCGGCGGCCAGTCTTGGCATCTGGCGCGCCGAGCGATGCGGACGGCAGCATGCCGAGCGATCCGGTCAGCATGGCAGCAACATCCGACAGCATGTCACCGAACAGATTGTCGGTAACGATGACGTCGAACTGCTTGGGCCAGCGCACAAGCTGCATGCCGCCGGCGTCGGCCAGCATGTGCTCGAGCTGCACGTCTTCGTAGCCGTTGTTGTGTGTGTCGGTGGCAACTTCGTTCCAGAGCACGCCGGACTTCATCACGTTCCGCTTTTCCATGGAGGTGACTTTGTTGTTGCGGGTGCGGGCCAGTTCGAAAGCGACCTTGGAGATGCGCTCGATCTCGTAGGTGTCATAGACCTGCGTATCGACACCGCGCTTCTGGCCGTTGCCAAGGTCGGTGATTTCTTTTGGTTCACCAAAATAGACGCCGCCGGTCAGTTCACGCACGATCAGGATATCGAGGCCCTCGATGATGTCCTTCTTCAGGGAAGAGGCATCGGCGAGAGCCGGGTAACAGATGGCAGGGCGCAGGTTGGCGAAAAGCTCCATGTCCTTGCGCAGACGCAAAAGGCCGGCTTCAGGGCGATGTTCATAGGCGACGTCGTCCCATTTCGGACCGCCGACAGCACCGAAGATCACAGCGTCCGACGCCATGGCCTTGGCCATGTCTTCTTCGGATATGGCTTGACCGTGCGCATCATAGGCTGCGCCGCCGACGAGGCCTTCGTCGGTTTCGAATGTATCGCCGCCACGGGCGTTGAACCAGGAAATGACCTTCTTCACTTCGGTCATGATTTCCGGACCGATGCCGTCGCCCGGCAGGAGAAGCAGATTATGTGTCGCCATGGGTGTCCGTCCCGTGTGTTCTTATGGATGAGAAACCAGATGGCGATTGGGTTAGCGCCTCTCCCTGTGTCTGGCAAGGGAGTGAGGCTTGCAAAGAGTTCAATGATGGCGATGCAAAAGGTCAATCAAGCCATGAGAAGCCTAAGTGCTTGCCAGATGAGATTGAGTGCAAGAAGGGTCATGATCACCTTGAACCCCTTCTTGAAGGTGGCTTCTGGCATCTTGTTGAGCAGCTTGCTGCCGGCAAGCGTGCCCAGAAAGCCGCTGGCGATCATCATGATGACGAGTGGTGCCCACGGCGCAAAGGCAAAACCAAGAAAGCCAAAGGTGACCACTTTGAAAATATGCATCACGAGTGCGGTCACTGCCTGATTGGCGACAAAACCATGCCGGGACAGGCCGAGAGTCCCGAGGACACTGGCTCCGATGGGACCCGTTGCTCCGAAGAACATGGAAAGAAGCGTCGCCGCGAAGCCGGCGGCACCCATGGCAGGCCGGCCTGTTTTGCCGAAACGCGGAGGCCGTCCCCACACCACCCATAGGATGAAACAGGCAATTCCAAGACGCAGGTAGGGCGGTGGAAGATTGATCGCGATCGAGCCGCCGATGGCTGCGCCAAACAGAGCGCCGGCCGAGAACCAGGCAAGGATCAACCAGTCGACGTGTCGGATCTGGACCAGGGCACGGCCTGCGTTGGACCCCAGTTGGACAATGCCATGAATGGGCACCAAGGCAGCGCTTGGCATAACGCTCGCCATGATGGCGATTAAGGCAATGCCGCCTCCAAGACCAAGGGCTGCCGTCAGTGCCGAGGTCACGAAACTCACGGCAATCAGGCCAAGGCTCACAAACAGCGAAAGCTCAGAAGGAAAAAGGGCGGGAAGGCTGGGGATCAATGCTCAAGACCATCTGCTGCGCGCATAGTTGATTGCTTCGCGCACATCCAGCTGCCGGGTGGAATTGCCGCTTCTGACATAAAACAGGGAGGACCTGCCGTCGGCCAGATGGGCTGCACGAGGAGCAGGCCGGATGATCACCATGGCAACATCCTTTCCGTCAATCTTGGCGAAGACTGTGTGAATGAACGGACAAAGATCGCCGCCCAGGCTTTTGGTCACGATGTCGTTGAGCGTTCTTTCGAAACTGTCGAGGTCAGGTTGTTTCAGGGTCGACAGGTCGTTGTCGAGCCCGAGCGGCGTACCGCTGTCATCAACGCCGATAACAAGATAGCCGCCCTGTGCGTTGAAAAAGCCGGCGATGGTCTTGGCTATGACCTTCTCCAGACTCCTGTTGATGCGGTTCTCGTTGATATCCCAACGCACCGATGACTTGAACTCGACGCGCGCACTTTCGCCCTGCCGAATGATGTCGGGGATGAGTGCAATCTGTTCCTCGCGCAGAGATTTATAGGCTCTCGCGGTGTTGACGTAGTTGCGCGTGAAAAGCCCGAAGGTGACGCCGACAATGGCGCCCATGATGGCGTAGGCGATAACAATGTCGAAGTGACGTGGAAAGAGGATCAACCACAACCGGCCGCTCATGAACTCCCAGAATGTCGGAGCCGTTTCGGAGAAGCGGGAAAGTTCCCACCAGACGACGATGAGATTGAGCGGGTGAATGACAAAGACGCCGACAATGGCGCCGAGCAGCAGGTAGGCTGTCATCAGGGACAGGCGGTTGCTGGCGAAACGAACCATGTCGATGTGCTTGGCCTCCGAAAACAAGGCGCCGGTGCATCGGCGCCTTGTTCTTGCATAGCCGGATCAGGCGGCGACAGGCAATGCCGTTTCGGCCAGTCGCACCCAATAGGAGCAACCGTAGGGGATGGCATTGTCGTCGAAGTCATACATGGGATGATGCAGACCGGCGCTGTCGCCGTTGCCGGCGAAGATGAAGGCACCCGGCCGTTCCTCCAGCATATAGGCGAAATCCTCGCCGCCCATCATCGGTGGCAGATCGCGGTTGACTTTGCCTTGCCCGGCGACTTCCTCGGCAATCTTCGCCGCGAAGTCCGTTTCCTCGTCATGGTTCACAACAACCGGATAGCCGAGGATATAGTCGATTTCAGCCGTCGCTCCCATGCCTTCGGCGATGGAGGTCACGATGGCCTTGAAACGCTCTTCGGCGAGCTTGCGGACGCCGGGGTCAAGGGTGCGTACGGTGCCGCGCAAGGTGGCTTCCTGCGGAATGACGTTGAAGGCATTTCCGGCTTCGAAGACAGTCACTGAAACCACGACAGATTTCAGCGGGTCGGCATTGCGGCTGGCGATGGTCTGCAGGGCGGTCACGATCTGTGAGCCGGCGACAATCGGGTCGATGGTTTCATGGGGTTTGGCGGCATGGCCACCGCGACCGGTGATCTTGACGCCGAACTCGTCGGTTGCTGCCATCAATGCACCTTTGCGGATCGCGAATTCGCCGACCGGCATGCCCGGATAGTTGTGCATGCCGTAGACTTCGTCGATGTTCCAGCGGGTCATCAGGCCGTCGTCGATCATGGCCTTGGCGCCAGCGCCACCTTCTTCGGCAGGCTGGAAAATCACCACAACGGTTCCGTCGAAGTTGCGGGTTTCTGCCAGGTATTTCGCAGCACCGAGCAGCATGGAGGTGTGGCCGTCATGGCCGCAGGCGTGCATTTTGCCCGGCGTCTTGGACGCGTATTCCTTGCCGGTGATCTCGTTGATCGGCAGGGCGTCCATGTCGGCGCGCATGCCGATGGTCTTGCCGGCGCCGCCGTTCTTGCCCTTGATCACACCCACAACGCCGGTTTGTCCGATGCCGGTTACAACTTCATCGACACCAAATCCCTTCAAAAGCTCGGCGACCTTTTCTGCGGTGCGAACAGTTTCATAAAGGATTTCAGGGTTCTCGTGGAAATCACGGCGCCAAGCAGTGATCTCATCGTGAAAATCGGCCAGACGATTGACGATTGGCATTTAAAACTCCTTGGAAACAAGAACTTGGAGGAAGGTGCCGGGCGGAGCCCGTTGCGTTCCAGCCTACTCCAAATGATCAAAAGGAAAAGCACAAACTCGCTGAAAAAGAAGGCATGCCAACTTTTTTCGCTGCGATTAATCAGCGCAACGGCAGGAAGCGGTAGACACTGGATTTCTTCACCTCGGCGTCTTCCAGGGCGCCAATGACGGGGACTGTATAGGTTGCGAGATGATCCAGCCGCTCTTTCGGCAGGTAGGAGCGGCCCGGATCGCCGATGAAAACCAGCGTTCCGCTGGCCAGGACCCGGTCGATAAAAGTGAGGACGTGGGCTGCCATTGGCCGGTCGTAGAAAACATCGCCGCAAAAGACGACATCGACGGCGGGAGCCGGGCCAGTTGTGATGTCGTTATTTTCAAAGTCGATGGCGACATCATTTAGGGCGGCGTTCAGGCGACCGGCTTCCAGCGCGAAAGGGTCAATATCCACTGCTCTGCAATGCTTGGCCCCGGCCATCATGGCCGCTATAGCGACCAGACCGGAGCCGCTTGCGAAATCAAGCACCATCTTGCCACGAACGATCTCTGGATGGTCGAGAATATAACGGGCAAGGGCTTGTCCACCGGCCCAGGCGAAAGCCCAGAATGGGGGCGGCAGGCCGAGGGCGCCAAGCTCGTCCTCGGTCTTTTGCCATAGCTCCATGGCCTCATCGGCGACGTGGAGCCGAATCTCTTCTGCGTGGGGGACGGGTTTGATACGCGTCTGTTCGCGAATGAATGACCGAGGGTCCTTGATGCGATTCAAATCCGTGCTCCGGTCGTGTCAGGCCGGTTTGTCCAGTCCGCCCATTTCGCAAACGAGGTTCCACTCGTCTTCCTTCACCGGCTGAACCGACAGGCGCATCGAGGTGACGAGCGACATGTCGGCAAGCCGTGGTTCGGCCTTGACATCTGCCAGAGTGACGGGCTTGGGAATGTCGCAAACGGCTTTGAAGTCGACGCATTCCCAGCGGGGGTCGTCCGTCTTCGGGTCAGGGTGAATTTCGCTGCAAACTTCGACGACGCCAACAACTTCCTTGCCGATGTTGGAATGATAGAAAAACGCTTTGTCGCCGATTTCCATCGTTCGCATGTTGTTGCGCGCCTGGTAGTTGCGAATGCCATCCCAGGGTTCGCCTTCTTCGCCCTTGGCCTTCTGCTGTTCCCAGGACCATTTGTCCGGCTCGGACTTGATTAGCCAGTATTGCACTTACTTTGTCTCCGGATTCTTGATGGCCCAGTTCCATGGACGGATCTCAACGCTTTCGAAAAGACCGGCATGCGCATAGGGATCTTCCTGGGAAATGGCGAGTGCTTCCTCGCGGTTCGCCGCCTCGATCACGACCAGAGAGCCTGTCATGTTGCCGTCGTCGTCCAGGAAAGGGCCAGCTGCCTTGAGACCATCGCCGAGACCTTTTAGGAACTCGAGATGGGCGGCGCGGTTGTCGAGACGGACCTGAAGTGCGCCCGGTTTGTCTGTGCAGATTAGAGCATAGAGCATTGAAGAGGTCTCCTGTTTTCGCCGGAGGTTAGGTCTGACCCTGGTGAAACTCAATGGGGTCTCGCCAAAACATCTGGTCAGTTCCGGCCGCTTTCGGCCTCATGCTTCAAGGGCCGGGACATGAGGGTGGTCAGCGCCTTGTCGATGGACAAGGAGCCGCTGATGATCGCCGCGACGACCTCGCAAATTGGCAATTCCACATTGTGGCGGCGACCGAGCTCAACGGCAACTTTGGCTGTATGGGCTCCTTCTGCCAATTTGCCGCCCGCAGCGATCAGGTCAGCGGCTTTTCGGCCTTCGCCCAGCTCGATGCCAAAACGGAAATTGCGAGATTGTGTCGAAGAGCAGGTGAGAACAAGGTCGCCGAGGCCGGACAGTCCGGTAAGAGTCTCATTTTGCGCGCCGAGCGCTGAACCAAGCCGTGTCAGTTCGGCAAAGCCTCGGGCCGTGAGAGCCGCTTGCGCGCTTGCGCCGAGCTTCCGGCCCACGACGGCGCCGCAGGCGATAGCGAGCACATTCTTGAGCGCGCCGCCGACCTGCGCGCCGGTGACATCAGTTGATGCGTAAGGGCGGAAAGACGGTGCGGCCATGGCGCTTGCCAGCATTTCGGCCGCGTCGCTGTTTTCGCAGGCAGTGGTGACCGCAGTTGGCAGGCCCTTTGCAACGTCATCGGCGAAACTGGGGCCGGACAGGACGGCTGGAATTGCATCCGGCAATTCTTCTGCAAGGACCTGTGAAAGCAGTTTTCCGGAGCTCTGTTCGATGCCCTTGGCGCAGAGGACGATCGGAACGGCGAAGCTGCCGACTTCAGAAAGTGCGCGCAGTGTTTCCCTTGTCGTTTGTGCAGGGGTAACCAGAAGCAGTGCATCGGCGGAGCCGACGTCGCGCAAGTCGCTGGTTGCGTCGATTTCCTCGTCGAAGGTAATCCCGGGCAGATAACGTGGATTGTGCTGGCGCGATCTGATCTCGGAAACAACATTCGGATCGCGGGCCCACAGGGTCACCTGCCGACCGGCGCGGGCCGCGGTCAAGGCCAGAGCAGTGCCCCAGGCGCCGCCGCCAAGAACGGCAATCTTGTTGATCTGCCTCATGGTCTAGCTCCTTGAATACGCTGGCGCAACGACTCCAGTTGAGCGCCAAACTCGGCAAAGAATTTAGCTGGATCCATTGCTCTTGGATCATGCAGATCCAGCCAGAACAAGCGGAAGCGGATCGGAGGGCCGCCGTTGCTGGGGCTCATTTCGAAATGCTCCCACTCTTCCTGCGGCACCGTGTCGATCCTGGCGTGGTAGAGTTTGCGCAAGTGGCGGCCCTTGAGGGGCCTGTTCAGCGGTGCCTGGACTTCGCCATCGGCAGCCATGATCTCAAGTGGGAGATCCTGGTCCGCGAAATGCTCGAAGGCGGTGTCCAGATTGAGGCCGGTTTCCTCGATGAACTCGCGGCGCGCGCCGATCAGGTAACTTTCGCCAGGGTCGATGGTGCCGCCGGGCACCTGCAGGCCGAGTTCGGGCGTATCCGGCTCATCAAAAACCAGCAACCTGTTGCCACAGGTCAGATAGACATAGGCCTTGTGGTAGATGCGCATAATCGAATCCGATGCCAGGAAAGATCACACTTCCTATCAACTTCGCGGCGGCTGGGAAACCGCAAGCTTGCAGCCACACACATTTGACCGTTCAGACCTTTGCGCCCTTTTTGCCAGAGCCGAGCACACCGCTTGCGGTTTGGTCCAGTGGCCACCGCGGGCGCGGGGATGTCGCCATGTCGTCGACCGGGCCGAGGCACATTTTTTCAATGCCTGCCCAGGCGATCATCGCTGCATTGTCGGTGCAAAGCTGCAGCGGAGGCGCAATGAAACGTGCATTGGCTTCAGATGCAGTGGTCGTGAGTGCTGAACGGATTTCCTTGTTTGCGGCGACGCCTCCCGCAACCACCACAACGGGGGAATGGTCTGGGAACCTGTCCTCAAACAGGGAGAGTGCAGACTTGGTCCGGCTGGCAAGAACGTCTGCCACGGCGCGTTGAAAGGCTGCGCAAAGATCTGCGACTGTTTGGTCGTCGATGGGTTCCAGCTTTTTGGCCTGGGTCCGGAGTGCCGTTTTCAGACCGGCAAAGGACATGTCGAGGCCGGGACGGTCCAGAAGCGGTCGCGGCAGCTTGAAGCGGGTCACGTCGCCCTGTGACGCCATGCGCTCGACCGCGGGGCCGCCGGGATAGGGCAGGCCGAGGAGCTTGGCGGTCTTGTCGAAAGCCTCGCCAATCGCGTCATCAATTGTGGTGCCGAGCCGCTCATAGTCGCCGACGCCCTTGACCAGAAGAAACTGACTGTGCCCCCCGGAGACCAGAAGCAACAAAAACGGAAACTCAAGATCGTCGGTTAGGCGTGCGGTCAGCGCATGCCCTTCAAGATGGTTCACGGCGACCAGCGGTTTGCCGGCGGCCATGGCGATGGCTTTTGCGGTCATCAGGCCCACGATAACACCGCCGATGAGGCCGGGTCCCGCTGTTGCGGCAACGGCATCAATGTCATCCCAGCCGCAGCCTGCGTTTTTCATCGCGTCGTTGACGATGCGGTCAAGCACTTCGATGTGGGCACGTGCGGCAATTTCAGGCACGACGCCACCGAACTCGGTGTGCTCGTCGATCTGTGAGCGGACGACATTGGACAGAATTTCAGCATTTGCCGGTCCACGCACGATCGCCGCTGCGGTTTCATCGCAGCTGGTTTCAATGCCCAGGACGGTCAGCGACTGCATGTCGCAAGCGGAAATGTCTGAATTCATTGCTTCTGCTGCATTGGCCAATGGTACTCAACGGCCTATCATCTGACGACCAAATTGTCTTTGCGTTTGTGACCTCAAGCGCGCCCTAACATCGGGATGCTGATCCTTGCAATCAAAACCTTTGCGTATCGGAACGCGTGGAAGCGCTCTCGCTCTTGCCCAGGCCCAGGAAACACGTGCACGTTTGATGGCTGCACACGGGATCGACGAAGACGCCTTCGAGATCGTCGTCATCAAGACCTCCGGCGACAAGATCCAGGATCGCCCTCTTTTAGAGGTTGGCGGGAAAGGCTTGTTTACGAAGGAAATCGAGGAAGCGCTGCGGGACGAGCGGATTGATCTTGCTGTTCATTCGTCCAAGGACATGCCGACCGTGTTGCCGGAAGGACTGGCGCTAACGGCTTTTCTGCCGCGAGAAGATGTGCGTGATGCGTTCATTTCGCACAAGGCCAAGACCTTGATGGATCTGCCGCAAAATGCGGTTGTCGGGTCCAGTTCGCTGCGCCGGCAGGCGATGATCAAGCGTCTGCGTCCGGACATTGAGGTGGTCATGTATCGCGGCAATGTTCAGACGCGACTCAAAAAGCTCGCCGAAGGCCAGGTTGATGCAACGCTCTTGGCCTATGCGGGGCTGAAACGGTTGGGTCTTGGTGACGTGGTCACAAGTCTTTTGGAGCCGGATGACTTTCTTCCGGCTGTCGGGCAGGGGGCCATCTGCATTGAAAGCCGTGAAAAAGACATGCGGACTCTCGAACTGCTTGCTGCAATTCATGATCAGGAAACGCAGGTTAGGCTCGATGCGGAACGGGCGTTCCTTGCCGTGCTCGATGGTTCCTGTCGTACGCCGATCGGAGGCCTTGCGCTTGTCGAGGGTGACAGGATTGCCTTCAAGGGCACGATTCTGAAGCCTGACGGATCAGTCGTGCATGATATTGCGCGTGAGGGACCGGCTGACGATGCTGTCGCACTCGGCCGCGAGGCTGGAGAAGCGCTTAAAGCGATAGCCGGACCGAATTTCCTGGACAGCTGATCTGATGCGCTTCCTTCTCACGCGCCCTGCACCAGACTGCGCCCGAAGTGCCGAACGGCTCAGAGCGCTGGGGCATGACGTGGTGGAAGCACCAATGCTCAAAATGGTCGCCACCGATCCGGGGGGATTGGACCTCTTGGATGTGTCCGCGCTTGTTGTAACAAGCGGCCGCATTGCCGGACTGCTCGCCAACCGCTCGGATCTTGCTGCTCTTCTGGCATTGCCCGTTTATACGGTCGGCAATCGCAGCGCCGAAGCCATGAGAGCAACAGGTTTTGACCGCGTCATCTCGGCGAATGGTGACGTAGCTGATCTGGTCAATCTTGTACTGTCCGAGGCGCCTTCGGGCCGCGTGTTGTATCTTGCCGCCGCAGATCGGGCGGGGGATCTGGAAGGTCATCTCCACCGCGCTTCTCTGGCCTGCGATCTGGTCGAAGTCTATCGGATGGATCCTGTCAGGGATCTTGAACCGGCGGTTCTGGAGGTGCTTAAATCAGGTGACCTCGATGCGCTTCTGCTTTACTCGCGCCGAACGGTGGAGGTGTTGCTTTCAGTTTTGGCCGATCATGACCTGATGGGCCTTTTGTCCAGCTTGCGCGTCATTGCGATATCGCAGCAGGTTGCCTCAGCTTTGCCAGATACGGCTTGCGTTGAAGTTGCGGCGCACCCAACTGAAGAGGCACTGTTCGCGCAGGCTTTAACAGGTTGTTAACCGAAGCGGTGGAGTCGTTGTTTCTGCAGCGCGGCAAAACGTCCGCCGTTTCTCTACCGCTCCCGCAGCGGGTGTGTATAGTGGATTTGACAGGCCGTGGGACGTGGCCCGTCGGACGGTGAGGAGACTAGCAAATGGCATCGGACAATGACACTTCCGGCAAGAAGCCTGGCGGAACGTCTTCCAGCTCTGGAACCGGTCCGGGCAGTTCTTCGACATCGACAAATCCGACGGCAGCAGCTTCTGCAACAGGCAGCGGAGCGGGAAAACGTCCCGTCACGATCGATCTGAAGCCCGAGAAAGTCGGATCCAAAACACCTGATTCTACTGCCGCCAGCACAGCAAAGCCGACGACGCCGACCGGCCCCGCATCTTCAGCGAGCAGCAGCACGACACCGCCGAGGCCTTCGTCTGTTCCGCCGTCAAGCGGCACGCGTTCATCCAGCTCGAATACGTCGAGTACTTCTTCTTCGGCAGCAGCAACGGGCACCAAGACGGCGCCGGGCGCGACGACGACAAAGCCCGCGGCCGAGCCTTCCAAGCCACAAGCTTCTTCGGCGTCAACATCCAAAACGCCTTCCGCAAGCAGTACTGCGGGTTCCAAGTCGTTTTCACCGCCGCCTGCGGCTTCTGGCGAAAAACGAGGCGTCGGTGCATTCGGCGTTCTGGTCGCCGCCGTCGTCGGTGGTGCCGTTGTTCTTGGCGGTGCCTACGGCCTTCACGTCTCTGGTCTGTTGAAGTTGCAGCCCGAGCAATCCGCTTCCCTAAATTCGGAGGTGAGTGATGCGCTTGATCGGCTGTCCGGGCTGGAGCAGAAATTCGAGAGCTTGGCTAGCGCGCCTGATGCAGGTGCGGGAGTCGCAGATCGCCTGAATGGCCTTGAGCAGCGTATCGAAGGGCTGGCCGCTGAAGCGCCGGCCGCTGCATCCGCTGCGCTGGAAACTGAAGTCTCTGATCTGAAATCGGCCTTTGATACACTCTCCGCTCAGGTGGCAAGCGCCGGCACAGGTGAAACAGGCATCGCGCCTGCGGTGCTGACGGATTTTGAAAAGCGCGTTGCGGCTGCAGAAAGCGCGGCTGCCAAGACCAGCGGGATTGAAACACAGATTGAAGCGGTCTCCTCAAGCCTGACGGACATGACGACCCGGCTGGAGAATGTCGAGGCGACCGCAAAAGCCGCCCAGACGGCGGTGTCCACGTCTGACGTTTCCCTGAAGACCCTCGCGGACAGCCAGGCGCGGGCGAGTGAAACCCTCGCAACCCTGTCGTCCGATATCAGAACGGCTGGTGAAAAGCAGGCCGCGGATCTGGCGAAGGTACGCGAAGAGCTTGATGCTTTGTCGAAGCGCCTGGCTGCCGTTGAAGCAACCATGGGCGATGCGACAGCCCGCGAGGTGGCTGCCCGTGCCCTGTCGGTCTCCGCGCTGAAATCTGCCGTGGATTCCGGGCGGCCTTATGAAACAGAGCTGGCTGCCGTCAAGGCCGGCCTGCCCGAAGACACGGACCTTGCTGCACTTGAGGCACATGCGAAAAGCGGAGTGGCTCCGGTATCGGTGCTGATCGCAGAATTTCCCGAGGTCGCCCGTGCGATGTTCGCAAAGTTCTCGGAGCCTGCGCGCTCGGGCGATATGCTCGATAGCCTGCTTGCGGGCGCCAAGTCGATCATCGCTGTTCGCGGTCCGGGAGATGAAGGCGGAACCGGACCGGATGCCGTCCTGAGACGGATGGAACGGGCGGTTGCCAAGGGTGATCTGGCCGCAGGTCTTGACGCTTATGCAGCTTTGCCGGACGAGGCGAAGGCCGTTGGTGCCGATTGGGCGCAGCGTGCCGAAGCTCGCGTGGCGATCGACCACCTGACCGATGCAGCCTCCAGCGAAGTCCTGAACGCCCTGTCGCGCAAGGACAGCTGAGCAGAATTTTTCGCCCATGCATTTGGGCAGACAGCGAATGACCGGACTGTGCCCGGTTAAAGCCAAGGAGCTAACGGAATGATCCGGGTCCTGATCTTTTTTGCCATTCTTTTCGCCGTGACCACGGGGTTCGCATGGATGTCCGATTTACCCGGCGTCGTGTCGATCAGCTGGCAAGGCTATGTCTGGGAAAAGCCGCCCGTCATCGTGGCCTTGGTTGCGGGGTTGGCCCTGATCGCTTTTCTCCTGGCGGTCTGGATTGTGCTTACAGTGCTTCGCTCGCCGAAGATTGCCACGCGCTTTTTCAAGCGTCGCCGCAAGGACAAGGGATATGAAGCCCTTTCCAGTGGCCTGATCGCGCTGGGCACTGGCAACGCCAAACAGGCGCGCCGTCACGGTCTGGATGCGGATCGGCTTTTGAACGATGAACCGGCAACCAAGCTGCTTCTGGCACAGACCGCACAGCTGGCCGGGCGCGATGAAGAAGCGCGCGAGCGCTTCGAGGCAATGCTGGAAGAAAAGCAGACACGGGCACTCGGATTGCATGGGCTCTTTATCGAGGCCGAGCGGCAACAGGAACCAGTTGCTGCGCGCCACTACGCTGAAGAAGCGGCCCGCGAAATGCCTGGCCTGGAATGGGCCGGAAAGGCTGTGCTCGGCTATCAGGCGGTTGCAAGTCACTGGGAAGAAGCGCTGAAAACGCTTGAGCGCAATTACACCGCCAAGATGCTCGACAAGAAGACTTATCGGCGGCACAGGGCTGTGGTGCTGACCGCGCTTGCGCAGAACCTTGAGAGCGGCGAGCCGGATCGGGCGTATTCGCTGGCGAAGGAAGCGCACGGCCTCGCGCTGGATCTGGTGCCGGCTGCTGTCCTCGCCGCGCGGTTGGCGACCCGCAAGGGCGAAATCCGCAAGGCTTCCAAGCTGATCGAATCCACCTGGCGGGTTTCGCCGCACCCTGATCTCGCGCAGGCTTATGCGCATGTTCGAAGTGGCGATTCGGCTGTCGACCGCCTGAAACGCGTGAAGTCTCTGGCAGGCCAGCGCGCGAACACCAACGTGGGCGCCATGGCCGTTGCCCGTGCAGCGCTCGACGCACGCGAGTTCGATGAAGCGCGGGAGCAGCTGAAAAAGGTTCTGCGTTCCGAACCGGTACGCGGCGCCTTCCTGATGATGGCGGAGCTGGAAGAGGCCGAGCATGGCGACCGGGGACGCATGCGCGACTGGCTGTCGCGCGCCGTTCACGCGCCGCTCGACAAGGCGTGGGTTGCAGACGGCGTCGTGTCCCGCGAGTGGCAGGCCGTTTCTCCGGTCACCGGCAAGCTGGATGCCTTCGAGTGGAAGACACCCTCCGGCTTTGACGACGATGGTCGTGGCGACGTGATCGAAGACGCAATGTTTGATGCGCCTGCCTTGCCTGTCGTGTCGGCGACCACAGCGACGGCAACCGTGGAGCCGGCGATCATCGTTGCTGAAGAAGCCCCACAAACTACAGCTTCAGCGAAAGAGGCCGAGCCGGAGGTGATCAAGGCGGAGGCCGGTGTCACAGCCGCCGCGCAGGAGGAACCTGCAAAGCCAGCGACCTCCCCGGATGCCACGGCCGGCTATGAGGGCACGACGGATGATGTCGGCCATGCAAAGCGTCCACAGGACCTCGCAGACAGCTCCGATGTTGGCATAGCAGCCACCGTCACACCTGAGGTCAGCAAGGCGGATCCGGGGTCTGACAAGAGCACTGAAGCTGATGCACCTCCCGCCAAGGCAGAGGTCAGTGGTGAGACGACCACTGCTGCGACCGTGGGGGATGAAACCGAGATCAGGGCCCCGGCTTCTGCGAACAAACAGGCGGCAGCTGACGAGGATCTGAAGATCCCGATCGAATTGCCATTCGCCAGAATGCCAGATGACCCGGGACTTGATGACGATGAGGACGAGGACAAACCGAAACGCCCGCGTTTTTTCAACTGAACCGGGTTGTGACAAGAGGGTGAGCGCGTCATCAACAACAAGCCAGATGCCTCTTGCATCTGGCTTCAGGCTCCGGTAATTAGCCCTCCATCCTGATGATGAAGATCATCAGCTGGCAGAGCTCCAAACTCTGCGAGATTGGCCGCATTAGCTCAGTTGGTAGAGCACATCATTCGTAATGATGGGGTCAGGTGTTCGAGTCACCTATGCGGCACCACTTCCTTCCAAAACCCAGTTTGCGCGTCAAAGCGCGCTTGAGCGCTCAAAAGATCGTCGTCCAGCCTTCGGGTGCGGCCTGGTGTTTTTCGTATACAACCTCATCGGCCAGCGTTCCATCCGGTGCGATGAGACGGATGGTTCCGCCCTTGTTGGGCAGGCGTGGTTGGTCGGGCTTCTCCTCGAGGATGAAACGGTGGGCTTCGCCTGTGGGCAGGCGGCCGGAGAGATCCTGGAAACGATCCGCGTCGTCCATGATTTGCCAGCCATTCAACATCAGGTCTCCGTCGGTGCGGTTGAGGAGCGTCACGCTTTCGCGGCCGATTTCCCGCCCGGTCGGATTGATCATTGCGGCGACGATCGCGATAGGCGGGGCCAGCGGATCGATGGCTTTGGGAGGGTTCTTGACATGCTGAGGGTGGCCTGTGCGGTCATGGGTGACCCAGGCCTGGCTTTGAAAGCCCAGGAATATTCCCGCCCAGCTGTCGTTTGATCCGAAATGAATCAGCAAGGCGCCGTCCTGACCAACACCGTTGTTCGCGGCATGTCCGCCGCGCGAACCCTGGTTCATATGGACTTCGTGGATACCGCTGCCGGGTCGGAAGCCGAAATACTTGTCCGCGCGCTTTGGCTCTGGGCCCCAGCGTTCGCCAATGGCGTAAAAGGTGACGGAGGGGTCTTCGACACCCGATTTGAGCAGTGGTTCGATGAAGTCGCGCAGGTCGTTCCCGGGTCCTTTGAGCTGAAATGGGGCCTGGCGCATCTGGCGGCGAACAACCATTCCACTGCGAATGTAATCTATTTCAAATCTCGGACGCAGTCGCTTCAGGTCATGCATTCCAGCAGGAAGGGTCTTCAATTGAGCAAGACCGGGATGCTCCAACGGTGAGACAAGCGCATAGAGTAGATCGTGCGGATGCTGGATCGACCGCACGTTCAGAGCAATGCGATGACTTTGGTTGTTATCCTCAATTCGGATCTCGATGTGGGGATCGTCGTCGTCATCAAGGCAGTAGTCAGAAGGGCGACCCTTCAAAAGCGTGTAATTTGTCAAAGGCATCTGGCAACCGGTCCCTGCGTGTCGGTAGGACCGTAGCCGGAGCAAGGGCGTCGTTAAAGCAGAAACCCATGCGTCGGTGTATGCGTGCAGATGTCCGGCAAAACTGGACATCTTGGTGCTGACTCTTGACCCGCGTGAGCGGAAGGATTCTGATGACGAATCACATCAATCGCGTGGCCGGCCCCGACAGATCACGGAGATGGTTTTGGGACATTCTGCCAAACTGGAACTGTTTCGTCGTCTCGTGCCGCTTTTTCTTGCGGTTCTGGGTATCGTCGGGGCGCTGACATTTCTGAGTCCCTTGAGCGGTCTGCTCTGCGTGATTGCCGGGATCGGCATTTATTGCGCCATGCCGAAGCAGAAGGTGCCGACCGGTGCTGTTCGACCGAAGGTTCAGCCCGGCGTCCTGGTGACAGATGCCATCGGCTATGCAATCGGTGTCCCGCTTTTTTGTCTGTCTCTGCTTGGTGCCGCCTATGGCACGGGCAGCGCGACCTCGCTCCTGTTCCTCACGCTTCTGATACCTGCCAGCTTTTCCGTCCTGATCTTCATGACCGCAATTCGCCAGGAGACCTCATGGATCCGCTTCTTCGGAAATGGTTTTGAGGTGACACAACTGGGGTTGAAGGCACGTGTGCGATACACCGACCTTAGCTCCATGCGCGTACGTCAGGTCAAGCTGTCGCGAGGCTTTGGCTGGTTCTTTGCGACGCTTGGATCGGGCACGCGGCGACGAATTGCCTTGCTGGGAGATGCGGAAGACAGCAAGACGCTGATTTTTGTTTCCAAGGGAGGAACGGAGTTCGCCGTTTCCTCGGAAATGATCCCCGATTTGCAGCGAGTTCTGATCGGCATGGACCGAGCTGGTGTGGAGCTGCCCGAAGGCATCAGCGAGCGGGAACGCAAGAAGATCCGGCGGGTGCGCGAGCGGATGTATCGCAAGCCTGAAGACCCGAACATGGAACAGCTTGATGTCGCCCGCATTGCCGCGACGGTCCGCAAATACCAACAGCGAAATGCCTGATCCGGGATGATCGGAACAGGCCTCAGCTTTTCACCACCCAATTCGGTTTTCTCTTGTCAAAGAAGGCGCTGATGCCTTCCTGTGCTTCCGGGGTCTCCCAGGTGTCAGCGAGACGGCGGATCGTGTCGTAGATTGCAGCATCCGAGATGACTGGTCCCAGTGCACGGGCAAGCGCCTTGGAGGCCGCGACGGCGGCAGGTGCTGCCCCGAGATAGGGCCTGATCTCTGCTTCGATGGCGGCATCGAGTTCGTCCGGCTCCACTACCTTTGCGACCAGGTCCAGATCCCGGGCTTCTTCAGCTCCGAAAAGACGGGCGGACATGAAGACGCGGCGCGCCTTGCCTTCCCCCATACGGGCCAGAACATAGGGGCTGATGGTCGCCGGGATCAAACCGAGGCGGACTTCCGTCAGGCCGAACTTTGCACCGCTTACGGCGACAGCGACATCGCAGACGCTCATCATGCCTATACCACCGCCGAAGGCCTGGCCCTGTATCTTGCCGATCAGCGGCTTGGGCAGTTCATTCAGGGCCTTCAGCATCATGGCCAGCTTGTGCGCCTCGGCCATACGGGTTTCCCGGTCGGCATGGAACTGTTCTCGCATCCAGCCCAGATCTCCGCCCGCACAGAAACTGACTCCAGCCCCGGTCAGAACCACGACGCGGATGGCATCATCCGCGCCAAGCTGTGCAGCTGCCGCTGTCAGCTCGTCGATCATTTTTGCGGACAGAGAGTTGTGCTTCTCTTCCCGGTCCAACGTCAGGGTCGCGACACCACGGTCATCTGTTGAAATGGAAATGGTTTCAAAGCTCATGCGTCGTCACTCCGAAGAGAGAGGGCAAAATCGGAGGCAAGCTTCAGCTTGTCGAAGTTGAGTCCGGTTTCGAAGCCCTTGCGATGCAGGAGTTCAACCACAGCCTCTGTCGCGACATTGCCTTTTGCGCCTGGCGCATAGGGGCAGCCGCCGAGGCCGCCAATTGCGGCGTCGAACACGCGCACACCCTTTTCGAGGCTTGCCTCGATGTTGTCGACCGCCCGTGCCTTGGTGTCGTGATAGTGACCGGCAAGTTTGTCGGCCGGGACAACGGTCATGACCGCATCCAGCATTCTGGAGATGGTTTCCGGTGTGCCGCTTCCGATGGTGTCGCCAAGCGAGATTTCGTAGCAGCCAAGCTCCATCAGCAATTCGGCGACGCGAGCAACCTCTTCCGGCGCTGTTGCGCCGTCATAGGGGCAATCGGTCACGCAGGAGATATAACCGCGTACCGGCATGCTGTCTTCATGGGCCTTTTCGACCAACGGCTTGAAGCGCTCGATGCTCTCGGCCACGGAGCAGTTGATGTTCTTCTTCGAAAAACCCTCAGATGCGGAACCGAAAATCGCGACTTCATCCGCGGAAGCCTTCTTGGCCGCCGTGTAGCCTTTCACATTCGGCGTCAGTGCGGTGTAGAAGATGCTCGGATGCCTGTAGATGCCTTCCAGCACTTCCTTCGCATCGGCCATTTGCGGAACCCACTTCGGGCTGACGAAACTGGTCACCTCGATCTTGCGGAAGCCGCAGTCCGAGAGCATGTCGACCAGCCTGATCTTGTCTTCGGTGGGAACGAAAACAGCTTCGTTCTGGAGCCCGTCGCGCGGTCCCATTTCGAAGACGGTGACGAATTCACTCATTGTGTGTCTCTCATTTCGAAGTGGCGATGCCATCGTCCGGCATCGACCGCAGTTCACGCCGGATAACTTTGCCAGTCGTTGTCATGGGAAGCATGTCGACGAAGGTAATCTCACGCGGATACTCATGTGCAGCGAGCTGAGTCTTCACGAATTTCGCGATCTCTGCCGCCAGATCTTCCGTTCCCTCGACGCCTTGCTTGAGAACGATGAACGCCTTGACGATTTCCGTGCGCTGCGGATCCGGCCTGCCGACAACGCCGGCCAGGGCCACGGCGGGATGTCTCAATAGGCAATCCTCGATTTCGCCGGGACCGATCCGATAGCCGGAAGAGGTGATGACGTCATCATCGCGGCCGACGAATGTGATCCAGCCGTCGGCACTTCGGGTACCCTTGTCACCGGTCAACAGCCAGTCACCTGCAAATTTGTCCCTCGTGGCCTGTTCGTTGTCCCAGTAGCCGAGAAACATGACCGGATCTGGCGACTTCGCGGCAATGTTCCCGAGCGTGTCATCAGACACGATGTTTCCCTGAAGATCGACCACATTGACATCATGGCCGGGCGCAGCGCGCCCCATGATGCCAGGGCGAGCCTCCATGATCGTTGAGCAGCTGGAGACGATCATGTTGCATTCGGTCTGGCCGTAGAATTCGTTGATCGTCAGTCCGAAGGTCTTTTGGCCCCAAGCGATGAGTTCCGCGCCGAGGGTCTCACCGCCAGATGCAATCGAGCGCATGCCGAGGTTCCAGCGGGTCTCCGGGTCAGGGACCTGTCGCATCATCTTCAGAGCGGTTGGTGGCAGAAAGGCGTTGCGAATCTTCTGCTGTTCGATCAGCTCGAATGCGGCTTCTGCCGTGAATTTCTTGAAGCGGCAGGCTACGACGGGGACTCCGAGATAAAGCGCCGGCATCAGAACATCGAGCAGGCCACCGATCCAGGCCCAGTCGGCCGGCGTCCATATGCGGTCGCCGGGCTGGCCAAGGAAATCATGGCTCATTTCGACGCCGGGCAGGTGTCCAAGCAGGACTCGGTGGGCATGCAGCGCGCCTTTGGGCTGACCGGTGGTGCCGGAGGTATAGATGATGATTGCCGGGTCGTCCGGTTTGGTGGCAAGGGGCGCGAAATGTTCGGATTGCCCCTCCATTTCCGTAGCAAGATCAAGCGCGCCGAAGCGGGAGCCATCAGTGCACAGAACGGTTTCAAGATCGGGCAGCTCATGGCGGATGCGCTCGATTTTTTCCGCACCGGCTGCGTCGGTAATGACGATTTTCGCACCCGAATTGCCAAGACGGTATTGAAGCGCTTCATCTCCGAACAGGGTGAAAAGCGGGATAGTGATCGCGCCGCTTTTGAGCGCCGCGATATGAGCAAAGGCTGTTTCAGGGCGCTGTGGCAAGAGCACACCGACGCGGTCGCCTTGGGTGAGCTCAAGGCTATGAAACAGCGACGCCAACTGGTTCGACAGGCGTTTCAGATCGCCGTAGCTGTAACTCTGCGCTTTCCTATCCTCATCGATAAAGATGAGCGCTTCGCGTTCCTGCTCACAGTCTGCCCAGGCATCACAGATCGCCGACCCGATGTTGAACGTCTCGGGGATCTGCCATTCGAAGCGTTCAACAAGTTCTTCGTATGTGTTCGCCTCAGGCAGCATCTGCGTCTTCCTCGGCAAGGGCCACGAGTACCGTTCCATCCTGCACCTGCTCACCTTGAGCTGCCACAACGTCACAGACAACGCCGTCTCTTGGGGCTTTCAGCGTGTGCTCCATCTTCATGGCTTCCAGGACGACGAGCGGCTGGCCCTTGGTTACCGTATCGCCGACCTTGGCGTTCAGGACTTTCACAAGGCCAGGCATGGGAGCAATAACCTGGTCACCGGCGCTTGCGGCTTCATCTTCATCCGCGAGACGATCAGGCAGACCGATCCGATGGGCGTTGCCATCGAGGAAGACGGTCACCGCATCCTGGGCAAAGGCAATGGCGGCCCGTTTGCGAACGCCGTCGCAGTCAAAGACGATGACACCGTCTTCAATACTGACAAGCTGGAAATCACGCGGCGTGCCGTCGAGATGGACGGAGAAGCGCCGGTTGCCAAGCGCGTGAACTTCGACGTCCTGATGCTCGTCGGCGATGTCCAGAAGCGCATATTGGCGCGACGCGCTCCACATGCGCCAACCGGCCAGCCTGTCCCATGCATCGGTGCCATGGCGTGCTTCTGCGAGACCAAGAGCGGACAAGGCCGCGAGGCCGATGACCTCAGCCGGGGCCGGGACTTCTGCAATCAGTTCCTCCAGATCCCGATCGATCAGGCCGGTGTCGACGTCGCCGCTGGCAAAACCCTTGTGACGGCAGAGGTTGGCCAGGAACCCGGAATTGGTCACGCAGCCGGCAACCTGGGCATCTTCCAACGTGCCCAGCAACTTGCCCAGGGCCGCCTCGCGGGTCGGGCCGTGAACGATCACCTTCGCGATCATGGGATCGTAGAAGGGCGTGATCTCGTCACCGGAGCGCACGCCGCTGTCGATGCGGGCATAGGTGTCCGGCAAATGCAGATGGCTCAAGGTGCCGATCGCGGGCAAGAAGCCCTTCGGAGCGTCTTCCGCATAAAGACGCGCTTCAAACGCCCAGCCGGAAAAGCTGAGTTCGTCCTGGGCCTTGGGCAAGGGCGCACCTGCAGCGACCTGCAATTGCCATTCGACCAGATCCTCGCCGGTGATCATTTCCGTCACCGGGTGCTCCACCTGAAGACGGGTGTTCATTTCCATGAAGTAGAAACGGTCGGAGTTCAGGCCTTCGGACACATCGGCGATGAATTCGATGGTGCCCGCGCCGGCATAGTCGATGGCCTTGGCCGCCTTGACTGCAGCTTCACCCATGGCCTTGCGCATGGCTTCCGGCATATCCGGGGCAGGGGCTTCCTCGATGACCTTCTGGTGGCGGCGCTGGAGAGAGCAGTCGCGCTCGAACAGATGCACCGCATTGCCATGTTTGTCGCCGAAAACCTGGATTTCGATATGGCGCGGCTTGGTCAGATATTTCTCGATCAGGACACGGCCGTCGCCGAAGCTGGCCTCGCCTTCCCGGGAGGCGCCGTCGAGTGCATCATTGAAGTCCGCCGGGTCGTCCACGCGTCGCATGCCCTTGCCGCCGCCGCCCGCACGGGCCTTGATCAGAACCGGATAACCGATCTTCTCAGCCTCTGCCGCCAGGAAGTCAGGATCCTGCTCTTGGCCGTGATATCCGGGGACCACAGGCACTCCAGCCTCGACCATCAGCGCCTTTGCGGCATCCTTCAGGCCCATGGCCCGGATGGACGCGGCACTCGGACCGATGAAGGCGATGCCTGCTTCATCCAGGGCTTCCACAAAGGCAGGGTTTTCCGACAGGAAGCCGTAGCCGGGATGAACGGCTTCCGCGCCGGACGTCTTGCAGGCCTCAATGATCTTCCCGATCAGCAGATAGCTTTCGGCAACCGGGGCCGGCCCGATGCGATAGGCCTCATCGGCCATGGCCACATGTTTCGCCCCGGCATCGGCGTCCGAATAGACTGCTACGGTCTTGATCCCGAGCTTCCTGGCGGTTTCCATGACCCGGCAGGCGATTTCGCCACGATTGGCAATGAGGACCTTCTTGAACATTGTTAGTCGCCTTCCGTCTTCAGGTCTTCAATCAGTTTGAAGCGCTCGCAGATGAGCATCATTTCGGGATCAAATCCGCCGTTCCGTTCGAAGAATTTCTGATGGTCGTGCTGCCATCCTTCGAGCGTGTCATTCTCGCCCTCGGCAAGTGCGAAGTCGTCTTCGACATCACAGAAGCGGGCCTGTTCAACCTGAATGGTCTGAACGACCATGGCCGGTGAACCATCCCAGTTCAGGATGATGTTCCTTCGGCCTTTCTCGGGCAGCGGTTCCCCACCATCTCCAAAGTCCCGAAGTGCGCCGCAGGTGGCTGTCTTTTTTCCTGAGCGTACGAGAGTGACCAGCTGCGCACTCAACTCTGGTCCGTCGCCGAATTTGAAGGCGACCGCACCCGGATATTTTTGCTTGAGATCTTCCAGTTTCATCAGATCACATCCGGAACAGGCCGAAGCGGGTGTCTTCGATCGGTGCATTCAGCGCGGCGGATAGTGACAGGCCGAGGATGTCGCGCGTCTTGCGCGGATCCACGATGCCGTCATCCCAAAGTCGTGCGGAGGCATAGAGCGGATGTCCCTGTTGTTCGAACTGGTCGACAATGGGCTGTTTGAAAGCCTTTTCCTCGTCCTGCGACCAGGACCCACCCTTTCGCTCGATGCCGTCGCGGCGCACGGTTGCCAGAACGCCTGCCGCTTGCTCTCCGCCCATCACCGAGATGCGCGAGTTTGGCCAGGTCCAGAGGAAACGGGGATCGAAGGCACGGCCGCACATGCCATAGTTGCCGGCGCCGAAAGATCCGCCAACCAGCATCGTGACCTTGGGCACCTTGGCTGTGGCAACGGCGGTCACCAGCTTCGCGCCATCCTTGGCGATGCCGCCGGATTCATAGGTCCGTCCCACCATGAAGCCGGTGATGTTCTGAAGGAAGACCAGAGGCACCTTGCGTTGGCAGCAGAGCTCGACGAAATGGGCGCCTTTGACGGCACTTTCGGAGAAGAGGACGCCGTTGTTGGCGATGATGCCCACCGGAATGCCGTGAATGTGGGCGAAACCGCAGACGAGCGTCGTGCCGTAGCGCGCCTTGAATTCATCGAAACGGGAGCCGTCGACCGTGCGGGCGATGACTTCGCGAATGTCATAAGGTGTCTTTAGGTCGGCTGGAACCACGCCGAGGATTTCGTCCGGGTCATAAAGCGGGTCCTCAGGCGTCTGCATGGCAACCTGAAACTGCTTGGTGCGGTTCAGACTGGCGATAGAACGTCGGGCAAGGGCGAGTGCGTGAGCGTCATCGCGAGCCAGATGGTCGGCCACTCCGGACAGGCGCGTGTGAACGTCGCCGCCGCCCAGGTCTTCGGCGCTGACTTCTTCACCGGTCGCCGCCTTCACCAGCGGCGGGCCTGCGAGGAAGATTGTTCCCTGGTTCTTGACGATGATCGTCTCGTCGGACATGGCTGGCACATAGGCGCCACCGGCGGTGCAGGACCCCATCACAACGGCGACCTGTGCAATGCCCTTGGATGACATGTTGGCCTGGTTGAAGAAGATGCGGCCAAAGTGGTCGCGGTCGGGGAAAACCTCGTCCTGATTGGGAAGGTTCGCCCCACCGGAATCGACCAGATAGACGCAAGGCAGATTGTTCTGCTCGGCGATCTCCTGGGCGCGCAGGTGCTTCTTCACAGTCATCGGATAGTAGGTGCCACCTTTGACTGTAGCGTCATTGGCGATGACCATGACTTCCTGGCCCTCGACACGACCGACACCGGCGATCATGCCGGCGGCCGGAGCGGCGTTGTCGTACATGTCATGGGCGGCCAGGGTGCCGACCTCCAGGAAAGGAGAGCCCGGATCAAGGAGGCGGGAGACGCGCTCTCGTGGCAGGATCTTGCCACGGGATACATGGCGATTGCGGGCATTTTCGCCGCCGCCGTCGAAAGCGCGGGCGGCGGCAGCCTGGATTTCTGCCAGGCCTGCTTCATGAGCGGCCCTGTTGGCTGAAAACTCCGGGCTGCGCGATGACAGGTTTGATTTCAGGACGGTCATGTCAGTCGCTTTCGATGCTGGCGGTCAGGGGTGTGGCTGCAACGCTACCGCGGGCCATTTCGAGGTAGATTTCTTCGATATCAACTGGCGTCAGAGGGCCGCTTTCCCGGTACCAATTGGGGATGCCGGTTAGCATCGCGATGATTGCGCGCGCAGCGACGCCAGTATCGGCGATGCGATAGGCTCCGCTGTTTTGGCCGTCTTCGAGAATTGCCTTCAGGATTGACTCATAGCGGCGCCGTTCCGTTTCAACCTCTGCGAAGTTGTCCGGTTCAAGGTTGCGAAGCTCCATGTAGGAAATGAAGACTTCCTCCCGGCGCTGCAGGTGATAGCGAATGTGGAAGCGTACAAAGACATCGAGGGGGGCTGTCGACTGTCGCGTTTCGTCCGCAAGGGCCGACCATGCGTTCAAAAGGTCACGCATGTGCGACAGCATAAGGTCTTTGAGGATGTCTTGCTTGGTCGGGAAATGATTGTAGAGCGCGCCCGGTTGGACGCCGACATCCGATGCGATCTGACGCATGGAGACCGCTGCGTAGCCATGGCGGGCGAAGAGCTTCAGCGCAGACGCGCGCACGCGCGCCGCCGTGCGCGATCCCTTGCGCGGTGACGGATCGCGTTCTGCCATCGGCATGATGTCCTGATCTGCGTGCATTTTTCCTCCCAAGAAGAAAAGTAAATGAACGATCATTCATTTTCAATCAAAAAGCTGTTTTGCCGCCGAAATAAGCCCATGTGTCGTCGGAGAAGTGCTGAACTGTCAAAAAACGGTTACAGACTCAAGATTGACAGTTGTCTGGTGTGAGCCGTCGGTCGGCGCACATGTTTGGTGAATTTGAGAAGGACAATCAGATGAGCGATGACAGCGCCCGCACCTGGGTTGAAGCCGAATGGCAGGACAGCCTGGACGAAGAGCTGGAAATGGAAATCGACGATCATCTGATCGCCAAGGAACTGGCCTTTATTTCCGATCTCAAGCACAAGTCGGATCTGGATCGCACGACCTATTTCCACGAGTTGCTTCGACAGCAGGCGGAGCTGGTGAAGCTTCAGGATTGGGTACAGCACACCGGTCAAAAGCTCGTGGTCATTTTTGAAGGCCGTGATGCGGCCGGCAAGGGCGGCGTCATCAAGCGGATCACTCAGCGTCTGAACCCGCGCGTTGCCCGGGTCGTGGCCTTGCCTGCGCCAACCGAACGCGAAAAAAGTCAGTGGTACTTTCAACGCTATGTCCCGCATCTTCCTGCGGCGGGCGAAATGGTTCTGTTCGATCGGTCCTGGTACAACCGTTCCGGCGTCGAACGCGTGATGGAATTTGCCACCGAAGACCAGGTCGAAGCTTTCTTCAATGATGTCTCCGAGTTCGAGCGCATGCTGGTACGCTCCGGGATCGTGCTGGTGAAATACTGGTTCTCCATCACCGATCAGGAGCAGCAGCTGCGTTTCCTCATGCGCATTCATGATCCGCTGAAACAGTGGAAATTGAGTCCGATGGATTTGGAATCCCGCAAGCGCTGGGAAGACTACACCAAGGCGAAGGAAGAGACGCTGGAGCGCACTAACATCCCCGAGGCCCCTTGGTTCATCGTCGAGGGCAATGACAAGAAGAAGGCCCGATTGAACTGTATCAATCATCTGCTTTCCATGATGCCCTACGAGGATGTGCCGCACGATCCGATTCATTTGCCGGAGCGTGTCTTCAATCCGGACTATGAACGCAAGGTGCTTCCGGACGAGCTTTACGTGCCTCAGAAATTCTAAGGCCCAGACTGACGACCATTGACGGGTGAGGGGATCGGTGGGCACAAGTTGCACCGGTCTTCTGCTTTCGGGTGCGCGTGTTCGGCAGGGCTGGTCAACGCCTGCAAATACTGTCAGTTTCCCGGTTCTTGCCAAAATGATCCGACGTTCCTGGTCGGAGGTTCGCCAAATTGTTGGCGGCGCCGAGTTTCAAACATCAAAAATGAGGTGCGCTCATCATGAGTATGGACCAGAAACCGATCCGTTGGGGGATCCTCTCGACCGCCAAAATCGGTGCTGAAAAAGTTATCCCGGGTATCCAGCGCTCGAAGACCGGCGTCGCGGTCGCAATTGCGTCGCGCGGGCTCGATCGTGCTCAGGCGGCTGCATCCGAACTTGGCATCGAAAAGGCCTACGGGTCTTACGAAGAGTTGCTTGCCGACCCTGATATTGATGCGATCTACAATCCGCTGCCAAATCATATGCATGTACCCATGACGTTGAAGGCGGTCGAGGCGGGCAAGAATGTGCTTTGTGAAAAGCCGATTGCTTTGAACGCAGAAGAAGCACGGCAGCTTCTGGATTTGCCGAAGGACCGGCTTGTTGCCGAGGGCTTCATGGTTCGGGCTCATCCACAATGGATCCGGGCACGCGAGATCATTCGCTCGGGTGCGTTGGGGGAGCTGCGCGCGATCCAGTCGTTTTTCAGCTACTTCAATTCAGATCCGGGGAATATTCGAAACAAGGTCGACACTGGCGGTGGAGCCCTGCTCGATATCGGCTGTTATCCTATGGTTGCTGGCCGTTATTTCTTCGAGGACGAGCCAAAACGGGTGTTGTCATTGATTGATCGGGATCCTGATTTCGGGACCGATCGCCTGACGAGCGCCTTGCTTGATTTCGGGAATGGCCGTCGGCTCGATTTCACGGTCTCAACCCAGCTCGTGCCTTATCAGCGTGTCAATCTATTTGGGTCCAAGGCGCGACTTGAGATCATGGTGCCTTTCAATGCGCTGCAAGAAGATGAAACCATTTTACGCATTGATGATGGCAGCGGTTTTGCAGATGTTTCCGCCAGCACGGAAAGTGTACCGCCAAGCGATCAATATGCCGAACTGGTCGATGTGTTCGGTCGCGCGATCAAGGGTGAAGTCGACTTCCCATATGGACCGGCTGATGCGGTTCAGAACATGGCCATCCTTGATGCGCTGTTTGAATCAGAGAAACAGGACGGCTGGGTTTCCCTATCCTAACGCGCGGGATATGAAGCCGCTGGGCAAATAAAAAACCCCGCCAAATTGGCGGGGTTTTTGTTTTCACCGGTCAGGTGGTTCGCGGCACGATCATTTGATCGGCGCGAGGACCATCACCATCTGGCGGCCTTCCAGGCGCGGTGTGGACTCGACCTTCGCAATTTCGGTCGTCTCATCACGAACCTTGTTCAGCAATTTCATGCCCAGGTCCTGGTGAGCCATTTCACGTCCGCGGAAACGGAGCGTGACCTTGACCTTGTCGCCATCATTGAAGAACCGAAGCATGTTGCGCATCTTCACCTCATAGTCATGGGTGTCGATGTTCGGACGCATCTTGATCTCTTTGATCTCGACGGTCTTTTGCTTCTTGCGAGCCTCAGCAGCTTTTTTCTGGTTCTGATACTTGTGACGGCCATAGTCCATGATCTTACAGACTGGCGGCTGGGCGTTCGGCTGAATCTCAACGAGATCAAGGCCAGCTTCCATGGCGATGCCCATGGCTTCTTCTGTGAGAATAATCCCGCGGTTGGAGCCTTCGTGATCGATCAACTGGACTTCGCGGACGCGAATTTCGTGATTGGTGCGCGGGCCATCCTTGCTTGGAGGCGGGGCGCGGAACGGACGGCGAATGGTCGCAATCTCCTGTATTGTTGAACTTGCTGTCTTTCATTCCAATCGTGCCTTATGCACAAATATCCCCGTGCACGGATGCCGAGGATACGCTGCTACAGCGCAGGCGTGGAATTCCCTCGAAAATCCCGTGAAACCAGCCAAAAGTCAACTGAAATCAATCACGCACTCATCTCAAAGCGGCCAAAGGACTGAATTCGATGCCTCTTGGCGCCGGTTGTCGGCACTTTGAGAACCAAGTGCATTTGGGTTTTTCAGGTCTTATATGGGGGCTGGAACAAGATTGTTAAACTGCATGTCGCGTGAAAACAGACCTGCCGTGGCAGGCCAGCGGAGTATGAAAACGGATGGTTGATGGCGGAAAGCTCCTGTTTCAGCTGGTCAAAAGCACTGTTGGGTTCATCGCGGCCGCCTTGTCTTGCGGCCTCTTCCTTGCCTGGGGCTTTTTTCAAGATGCCGGAACCGCTCAGGATCCCGTCGCTTTCGCGGCCATGATTGGCACCGGTCTCGTCACAGCGAGCGTCCTGGGTGGTTTTGCGATGATCCCGGGTCTTGTGGCGATCGCAGTCGCCGAGCTTCTGAGCTGGCGCGGGATCGTCTATCACGTCGGGGTTGCAGGGCTGATCGCACTGGGCGTCTGGACCCTGGATCCGGACGCGGCCTCGCCAGTGGTCCGTCCGGGAACCACGATCGCCTTGGCGGCAGGCTTTCTCGCCGGTTTTGTCTACTGGGTGATTGCAGGGAGAACGTCGGGCAGCTGGCGTGTGACGAGCGACTAGTCTTTGAGTTCGCCGGTTTCCAGGGTTTCGCGGGCAGCGTCCATATGTTCGGGCCGAATGTGGCTCCGGATCATTGAGATCGTGGTCATCAGGATCGCCGCATCGTCACCAAAGCCGACGCCCAGCAGGAAGTCGGGTATCACATCAATTGGAAGCACGAAATAGGCGAGCGCAGCCAGGGCGGCCGCGCGAACCTTGGTCGGCGTTGCCGGGTCGAGAGCGCAATAATAACCGGCGACGACATCTTCCATGAAGGGAATTTGCCTGGCGGCCTTTCGCGTCGTACGAACCAGCTTTTCGCGCAAGCTTCGACGCTGTTCCTCTTCGGGGCCCAGGATCTCAGGATCAAAATCGATGTCGTCGAATGGCGATTTCATACAAGGAAAGTGGGGGTGCGGGCAGACAAGGTCAATGCCACCCCGCATTTTCGTGCAATCTAGCGCCTAGTCGATGCCTCGTGTTTCCAGGATGCGGCGGGCGATTACCTGCGCCTGGATCTCGCCAGCCCCTTCAAAGATATTCAAGATCCGCGCATCGCACAGGACCCGTGACACCGGGTATTCCAAGGCAAAACCATTGCCGCCGTGGATCTGCAGCGCGTTGTCTGCGGCTGCCCAGGCGACACGAGCGCCGAGAAGCTTGGCCATACCTGCTTCCAGATCACAGCGGCGGCCGGAATCCTTTTCCCATGCCGAGAAATAGGTCAGCTGGCGGGCAATCATGACTTCCACGGCCATCATGGCGAGCTTGTCGGAAACGCGCGGAAAGGCAATGAGCTGCTTGCCGAACTGGATGCGTTCCTCCGCATAGCGCAAGCCAAGATCAAGCGCGGCTTGCGCAACACCGAGAGCACGTGCCGCGGTCTGGATCCGCGCGCCTTCGAAGGTTTGCATCAGCTGCTTGAAGCCTTGCCCTTCCTCTCCGCCGAGAAGGTTTTCGGATTTGACCTCAAAACCATCGAAGGCGATTTCATATTCCTTCATACCTCGGTAGCCGAGAACTTCGATTTCACCGCCGCTCATTCCGTCCGCCGGGAAGGGGTCTTCGTCGGTGCCGCGGGGCTTTTCGGCCAGAAGCATGGACAGACCCTTGTAGCCGTCCTGATCAGGATCAGTGCGGACGAGCAATGTCATGACGTCCGCGCGAACCGGATGAGTGATCCAGGTCTTGTTGCCGGATACTTTCCAGACGTCTCCCTTACGAACGGCACGTGTCTTCAGCGACGCAAGGTCCGAACCGGTGTTTGGTTCGGTGAAGACCGCCGTTGGCAAGATTTCACCAGAGGCAATCAACGGTAGCCACTTTTCTTTCTGCTCCTGCGTGCCGCCACAGAGGATAAGTTCAGCGGCAATTTCTGACCGGGTGCCGAGGGAACCAACACCGATGTAAGCACGGGAAAGCTCTTCCGACACGACGCACATGGATTCCTTGCCGAGGCCGAGGCCACCGTACTCTTCGGGAATCGTCAGCCCGAAGACACCGAGTTCCGCCATTTGTGAGATGATTTCGAGCGGTATATAGTCGTTCTTCAGGTGCCACTCGTGGGCAAAGGGCGTGACGTTGTCCTCGGCGAACCGGCGCATTTCGTTGCGGATTTGTTCGTAGGTTTCTTCAAGGCCACAATCGCCGAAGGTGGATTGCCCTGCCTGTTGTCGAATGAGTTCGGTCAGCTTGAGGCGTGTTTCCGCCGTGTTGCCGGTAGCAATGAGTTCGTCGATGTCTTCCGAGCGCCCGGCCGCAATGTCAGTCGCTGTGAGGCCCAGGTCCGATAATCTGACGAATTCGCCCTGGTTCATGGGAATGCCCCCGAAGACCTGAGCCAGGTACTCGCCAAAGCCGAGGCGAACGATGATCTCCTCAAGTTCACCATAGCGGTCCTGTTCGCTCAACCGGCTCGCGTAGGCGTCCAGTTGACGTAGGGATTCGACGTAGGTCGCGAACCATGCGAGGCCGTGGGTTGCACGCTGCTCGGCCTCCATCGATCTTGACGAAATTCGGTCGCCCTCGGAAACGCGTGAACGCACGTTGCGCGAAGCCTTGTCCAGAAGCAGATCCAGCGTGGCGACAGCGCTTGCGGTCAGCGCTTTAAGGCCCGTTGTTTGTTCTGCTGACGGCATGACTGCTGTCGACATCGGCGTCTCCGTATTCTTTTATTGCTTAAAATGTCACTCTCTTGCATCTATGTTGCGTCGCAGCAGGCGCTTTGTCGAGATGTTATTTCTTCGTCTTTCGGTGCATTGACCAAGCGTCAGGCTTCCCCACTCTTGACCTTTTGATACATCCCGACTCTGATCCGCATATGTCTTTTCGCTTGTTTGCCCGCTCCGGTTATCAGGTCCTTCGCGATGCGCTTGGCCATTTCAACCGGGATGACGGTTTCGCCATGGCCAGCCATGTTGCCTTGTCTGCTCTGCTGGCAATTTTTCCGCTTCTTATCTTCATCGCGGCTCTTGCTGGCTACTTTGGCCTCGAAGGAACGGCAGACGAGGTCTCGGACCTTGTGTTTGACACTTGGCCGGACCGGGTTGCTGCACCGGTGGTAAGGGAAATTCATCAAGTGCTGACCGTGCCCCGCGGGGACGTTCTGACCTTTGGTGTCGTTGCTGCGATCTGGTTTGCCTCAAATGGCATCGAAGCCATGAGGACTGCGCTGAATCGGGCCTATCGCCAGCGGGAAACCCGTTCTTTCATTCTGCTACGGCTTCAGTCGCTCGCGCTTGTCGTTCTCGGTGCCGTGATCCTGATTGCCTATACGTTCCTGGTGGTTCTTGCGCCCCTGGTGATCGCCGCGATCACGGCATGGGTTCCACCGGCTCAGGATCTGCTGGCGCCCTTTGAAGTCGCGCGTTATTTGCTTGCGGGCTCCCTGCTTGTTGTTGGACTTCTGATGGTCCATTGGCTCTTGCCGGCAGGAAAGCGAAGTTTTTTGGCCATGCTTCCGGGCGTTCTCGCCACATTGGTGCTCTGGATGGTTTCAGGCATGGCGTTCGGGGCCTATCTCGCCAGTTTTGCCAATTACGTCTCCACCTACGGCGGATTGGCCGGCATCATGACCGCACTCGTATTTCTCTATATCTGCTCGTTGTTTTTTATCCTGGGTGGAGAGTTGAACGCTGCACTCATTCGCCAGCGGACGCTCACCCGGAAGTCGTCTTGAGAGAGTCGGACTTGCGCAGGCGCAATCGAATCAGAAGCACTGCGCAGACAACGAGTGCCATTCCCAGCATCTGCAGCAAGGTGAGCGTTTCGCCGAAGAGGAAATAGCCCTCGATCGCTGTCGCGACCGGGACGAGGTAGAAAAGTGATGCGACTTCCGAAACGGCGCCCTGACGGATCAGCACCATCAGCAACAAGATTGCGCCGATCGAAAGCACGAACGTCAGCCACAGGAGCGCGAAGACAAACTCGCCCGACCATACAATTGTCCAATCCTCAACGAGGGCCAGCGGCACGGTCACGACCAGAGCGCCTATGTATTGCCAGAGTGTAGCGGCGAGCAGATCGGTCTGAGGTACAAAGCGCTTCTGGTATACTGTGCCAAGGCTGATGGCGATCACTGCTGCCAGTACGGAGGCAATAGTGCCTGCATCGATACCCGAGCCTGTCTGGCCCAATTTCGGCGAGAGCACGAGAAACAGGCCGAGTCCTCCAAGAGCAAGACCTAGCATGTGTTTTGGCAAGACGTGCTCACCAAGGATCATTGCTGCTGTCAATGTGGTGAGGACAGGCTGCAGTCCGACAATGATTGCGCTCGAGCCGGCCGGCATACCTTGTTTAATGGCCCAGAAGACCCCTCCCAGATAGATGCCGTGAACGAGCATTCCCGTCACGATGCAATGGACAATCATCTTCGGGGAACGCGGCCAGTCGGCCTTGGCGATGAGGCCGATCAATGCGAGGAACGGCAACACGAGGAGAAAGCGGAGGCTCAGAAAAACCATCGGCTCGGCGTAGGGCGCGCCTAATTTGGATCCGATGAAGCCTGTCGACCAGAGCAGAACGAAGAAGATGGGCGCACAGACTATGAGTGTTTTTTGCAAGGACCTGTTCCGAGAATCTGGATTGCCGCAGCGATCGGAGTGATTTGAGGGCGTGAGCCCGTCTGGGGGAGGGGCGAAGGTTCAATTCAGTTGAAAAGCGACGTTTCATTAACCAATCGTGCTGAACTATGCAGTTTAGGGATCACCCAGTTTCAGCTACGGGGACGGTTAGACCGGCTATGTCCAAAGCGCAATCAACTTTGTTTAGCTTATCAAATTTGTCCGTGAGGGCGCGAATTTCGTTTTTGAGTCTGCTGACCGCAATTGGCGTGCTTCTCATTGGGGGCATCTTCTGGTGGAGCCAGAATCAGATCGCCGCCGCGTTTCATGGCCTCGAACAAAGCGCCGAGCTGTCCCGCAAGGTGGCGGATCTGTCCGATCATGCTGCTGCCATGCGGACTATCGAAAAGGGATATCTGGCTGCGCCTGAAGCGCAAGCTAATGACAGGTTCAATCGCGAGCTTGTTACGGCGCAATCGATCGCCAAAGAGATTTCTTCCCTTCCAGTTGCCGCGGAACTCAAGCCGCAAATTGCAGATGTCATTGACACATTTGAGGGCACTGCTGGCGCATTTGAAATGATGGACGTGGTGCAGAAGAAGATCGGCTACACGTTCAATGATGGTCTTTTGGGGGACCTTGCTCAAACAGCCGGTGATGCACAGGTTCGGTTGAAAGAGGAAATGAAGTTTGGCGGTGGGCCGGACTATGAGAAGCTCCTGCGTGCGGTCGTTGCAGTCCAGTTGGCGGAAAAAGAATTCATCTTGAACCAGACGGACCCGTTTCTGGAGAACTTCACGGTTGCCTTCACGGCCTTTGAGGGACTGTTGAAGAAGGCCTATATGCCCAACGAGATCAAGGCTGACATGGGCGAGAAAATGTCGGCTTACAAGCTTGCTTTTGGCGCCTATACGGCCGCCGTCAAGGAAAGGTCAAGCTCGACAGACCTGCTGGAGACGCTGTTCTCCCTTGTGCCACCACATGTCGAAGCATTGAACGCAGCCGCGCAGGCTGCTCAAGCCAACGCAGAACGGGAACTCTCGGACATTCGTGCCCTTTCAGGAACTGTCGTCGGGGCGGTGATCCTTGCGATGTTGGTTGGCCTGTCAGTGCTGGCCATCGTCATTGGCCGGTCCGTATCAGTGCCGCTTGCCAGCCTGCAGAAGGCCATGGTGCGCCTGGCTGGTGGCAGTTCGGATGTGGAGTTGCCAAATGTGAGCGGTCGAAACGAGATCTCCGAGATGTCGAAAACGGTGGCTGTCTTCCGCGAAAATGCGGTCGAGCGCGTGCGTTTGGCCGAGAAGCAGCAGCAGGAGAACATGGACCGCGATGGCCGTGTGGCGCGCCTCGAAAGTCTGATCGAAGGCTTTGAGACATCCTTGGGCGCAGCACTCAAGAAGCTTGACGGATCTACCGATGAATTGATGCAGACTTCCTCCGCAGTGGAAGCAGCGGCAGATGATGTGGCCGGCCAGGCGTCGCAGGCTTCTTCCGCTGTCCGTGTCGCGGCCGAGAACGTAAATTCCGCAGCGACCGCCAGTGAGGCTCTGGCCAGCTCGATCAATGAGATTTCCGACCAGGCAAACCGCTCCACCGATGTTGCAAAACAGGCGGTGGAGAGCACCAAGGGCACGTATCGCACCATGGATGAACTGTCCAAGGCAGCGGTGCGCATAGGCGAGGTCATGGGTTTGATCCGCGAGATTGCCGATCAGACGAACCTTTTGGCCCTGAATGCGACGATTGAGGCTGCTCGTGCCGGGGAAGCCGGCAAAGGCTTTGCAGTGGTGGCCGCGGAAGTGAAGCAGCTGGCCGATCAGACGTCCAAGGCAACAGGCGATATTGGTGTTCAAGTGGAGGCGATCCAGGGATCCTCGAATCAGGCCATGTCCGCGATTGAGGACGTCACTCGGATCATCTCCGACATGGAGGGCCTTGCCTCTTCTGTTGCAACAGCGGTGGTTCAGCAGGACGATGCCGTTCAGTCGATCGCCCGTAATGTCTCTGACGCCTCCAATCGGTCCGACGAAGGTGCCGAGTTGATGGCGAATGTCGGAGCTGCGACCGAGCACTCGCGCGCGACAGGCGCGGAGGTGGAGCGAGTCGCTTCGTCCCTGTCAGAACAGGCTGCTTTGATCAGGGCAGAGGCTTCGCGGTTCCTTGAAGGTGTTCGCGCCGCCTGACCCCCCCAAATGCCGCTTGAGTTTTTACAACGCCGCGAACCCCTCGCGGCGTTGTGTCTGTCTGGCGGACGGCGACGCCACATGCTAGGTGATGAAGGCAAATAGCTTTTGTCTTTATGGTGGATGTGGAATGCAGGATACGGTCGTCATTATCGGAGCGGGC
Organism: Roseibium sp.; assembly: GCF_039982295.1. Classification (GTDB taxonomy): domain Bacteria; phylum Pseudomonadota; class Alphaproteobacteria; order Rhizobiales; family Stappiaceae; genus Roseibium. The sequence goes on along the minus strand of NZ_JBDWYP010000087.1, from coordinate 19,133 downwards.
CAGGCTGGGGCTCAGGTCGCGCAATCCCTTCGTCAGGGTGGCTTCGAAGGGCCGATCCGCCTGATTGGCGACGAGACCACGCCGCCATACCAACGGCCGCCGCTGTCAAAAAAGTATCTTCTAGGCGAAATCGGTTCAGAGGCCTTGCTGCTTCGTCCACCTGCTTTCTACACGACGCAAAATATTGACCTTATCCCGGGCGCAAGCGTTTCCTCGATTGACCCGGGTGCACAGCGGCTTTCTCTCGAAAACGGCGATACCATCGGCTACGACAAGCTCGTCATTGCGACCGGTACGCGCGCGCGATATGCGCCAATCCCGGGCGCGGACCTGGATGGTGTCGTGACATTGCGCACCATTGCCGATGTAGACAGGATTCGCGAGAAACTGATGGCAGGTCAGAAGATTGCCATCGTCGGTGCCGGATACATCGGCCTTGAGGTCGCTGCCGTTGCCAATCAGCTCGGCAAGGATGTGACTGTGATCGAGGCGCAAGATCGGCCCATGAAGCGGGTCGTTTCGCCGTTCATCTCCGAATTCTATTCTGCGCTACACCGGGAAAAGGGTGTTGAACTTCGCCTTGGTACCGGGGTTGAAGCAATTGTGGGCGAAGATGCAGTGACAGGCGTCAAGGTTGCGGGAGGAGAGGTCGTTCCTGCGGATCTCGTGCTTGTGGCCATTGGCGCAGAACCCAATGATGATCTGGCCAGTGCGGCCGGCCTTGAGACCGACAATGGCATTATCGTAGATGGCGCGGGACTGACCAGCGACAACAGAATCTACGCTGCGGGCGATTGCACGCGGTTTTACTCCAACCGCTATGGCCGATCCGTCCGCATGGAGAGTGTCCAGAACGCTATCGACCAGGCGAAGATCGTGGCGCGGTCGATTCTCGGCGAGGACGTGGACTACGATCCGCTTCCCTGGTTCTGGTCGGATCAATTCGACATAAAGCTTCAGATCGCGGGTCTGTCGGATGGTTACGATGAAACGAGAACAGTTGGCGAACCCAAGGACAACAAGTTCTATGTCGCCTATCTAAAGGAAGGGCGACTGATCGCGGTTGACAGCATCAACTCGCCGCGCTCCCACATGATGGCCCGCCGCGTGATCGGCGAGACCTGGCGTGATGACCTCTTGCCTGCGGCGTGACGTGGCTTGATTGAGCTCTTCTAGGGCGTTCCGAATTTGGCTTCCAGGTGCTCAGCCACTCCCGAATGGCGGTCGTAGTGGTGTACGACTGCAAAGGGGGCTCCGCTGCGCGTCGTGACGATGCCGTCCTTGAAAACGGGCAGGGTTGCCGGGTCTGCAAAATTCCCGGGGCTTTGAGAGGGTTCCATCAGTGTGCAGGCGTGGAGTGTCCAGGGCGTGTTCCAGTCTGTCACCACGGCTAGCTGTCGCCAGGCCTTGAAACTCAACAGTTGGTTCATCGCGACCTGATCGCCGATCCGCTTGCTTTGATCGAAATAGTAATTCGCCAGCATGAAATCGAGCATCGGTTCGAAACGCCCGGCAAAATAGCCGCAACAGATGACAGGTGCGTCTGCAACGCGCCGCAAGGCATGTTTGCCAAAGACCTTGATCATCATGCGGCTGTTCCAGGGATCGCGGTGTGTGATGCCTTCCACTGACACGGCAACATCCTTGTCGTCTGCCAATTCGGCTTCCAGCCAGTCAAACGGATTTGACTGAAACGCAACGTCGCGCGCATCAGAAAACGCCAGAAAGCGGAAGGTTTCGCCCGTTTTCTCGGAGTGGGCGCGCAAGAGCTCGCTGGCGTGGAAAAAGCGCCGATCATGCACCTTGTCCTTGAAGCGCAAGATCCGGCGGATCCAGGTCCAGCGGCTGTCGACCCGCAGTTTGCCCGCGTCGGTATGATCTTCGATTTCTTCGGCGAGCTGGGAATAGCTGTAGCGGCGTTTCTTTGGGTCGTGCTGGAAGGTCAGGACGGTTGCGCCTTGTCCTTCCATATAGGCCACCAGTTCTTCGCTGACGTCATAGGCGATGACGAAGATCCGCCCATCAAATGACGTTGCTTTCAGTGAGTTGAACCAAACGGCCATGTGTTTGGGTTCATATCCGGAGACCGCAGTGACGATCGCGTCGACAGGCTTTAGTGCCGTGGGAGTGGTCATTCGGGCTCCAGAATTGCTCTTTGTGTTGCGGCGCGCAGGTCAATGTTGTCGCGGTCTTACCAAGCTTGCCGCCAATGGCAAAATGGAATCGCGCCCCGGCATCCAGCAGTGTTGCCTCGTGGTGGAAATCAGGCCGACTGTGCGTTTTGAAGGATCAATCGCACGACGTCCTGAGGGATCTCAAGATGGGGCATGTGGCCGACCCTTTCGAAAATATGGGTCGCTATGATACCGGGCAGTTTGTGTGACTGGCGGGTCGGCAGAACACGATCCTGAGTTCCCCAAATCACTTTGATCGGCATGGGCAGCTCGGCCATTTCCTTGCGTGGCAGGGTCTTTTGCACCGAGCCGTCAATGATTTCCTCGGCGATTGCCGTCAAGGTCTCGACCGCACCGGGTCTGGCACGGCCTTCGGCTGCTGTTTTGGCCAGGAACTTCGGCAATTTGAACTCCCAGCCGAAAAATTGCTCGAGCAGCATTTCCATTTCTGCCGGATCGGTCGCCGCCGCGTAGCGGCGAAGCAGCTTGTGGTTGATCTCGGGGCCAAAGCCGCCAGGCGCGAGGAGTGTCAGGCTCGCCACTTTCTCAATGTCTTTCAGGGCCACCAGGGATGCGACTGCGCCGCCCATGGAATGGCCGACGAGATGGACCCGCTCCAGCTCAAGTGTCTCCAGCGATTGAGCGACGGCATTTGCCGCAACGCCAGCATTGCCAATCCTGGGCCAGTCCAGCGCCTGTCCATGACCTGGAAGATCGAACGCAATCGATTTTCTGGAGGGCGAGAGCGCCGTTTGAATGTTGACCCAGGTCTGCCGGTCTCCACCAAAGCCATGAAGAAGCACAATGGGCGCGGCGTCGCTGCCGTCTGCGGCGAGCTGCTCATTGAAAGGCAGGTGCTTGCTTGAGGAGACTTGGAGACTGGTCATGTCATTCCCTGATCATTGTTCTTGCGGATCCATGGGTGCCACGAATTTTGCGGCAGCACCATCGACAATCTGTCGCGTGCAAACGGTGCCGGATGGTACCTTGGCCAATCCAGGCAAATTGGAAAATACTCTAGCGCGTGGAAAGTGCGAAAAGCGGGCGCTCGACCGCGAAGCCGTCAAGTGCGAACGCTCCGACCGGCTCTGCACGATGGCTGGCCAAGGCCGCAATTTCCGCTGTCATCAGAATATCCCGGTGCACCTTTTTCGTGAGTGTTTCCATCCGGGCCGCCGCATGAACCGTTTGCCCGATGACGGAAAATGTTAGCCTGTTGGCGACGCCGATATTGCCGAACATCACCTCACCTACGGACAGGGCCAGACCAACAGTCAAATGTGGATCGTTGCTCTTGCTGCCGTTCAGCGCGGCGATGCGTTCGCGCAATTCGTCCGCAGCGGCGAGCGCACGCTCGACCGCCGTTCCGAGATCGTTCCCGGCGATTGGAAAGACACCAAGCACCGCATCGCCGATGAAATCGAGAATCTCGCCGCCATGGGCAAGCACCGGCCCACCGGTTGCCTCGAAATAGGTGTTCAGGAACTTCAGATAGCGTTCCGGACCGAGATCTTCGGCAATGCGCGTCGAGTTTCTCATGTCGCAATAGAAAATGACTGCATTGATGGTCTCGCCATCGCCGTGACGGATCTGGCCATTGAGGACGCGCGAGCCGGCCCACTGCCCGAGGTAGGTCTCTGCGATGGTTTGCGTGACCTGCGCTTCGAGATTGGCGCGGGCGGCAAGCGCGAGGCGTTTTTGAATGTAGTGGATTGCGGCGACCTCATCGTCAGAGAAACCACCGGGTTTTTGGGTCGCCCAGCTTACAATGATGCCAGTGTTGCCTTTCATGTCGCTGATGGCAGGCATATCGAACCCGGTCGTGATGACCATGTAGTCGGTGTAGCCCTTGGCTGACAGCTCGACACAAAGCGGGTAGTCGAGTTCGGCATTGCCGCCCTCAAGACGTCGCCTGAGGATTTCTCTTCTCTCCATAAGGGCACTGCGCATTGGGCTCTTCAGCCAGTCCTCCTGTTCTTCCTCCGAATGAGTGAACTGCTGATGTTCAATCCCGATCTGCGCTTCCCAAAAGGCGGTTTCCGCCTCGATGAGGGGGTGTAACGTTGCCCAGGCCAAGAGCGCACGACAGATCGGTACCTCACATTCCGCGAGCTTTTCGCAAAGCTCGCCGAACATCTTCGGCATGTCTGGTGAATGCAGGGCCTGGCCAATCAGCCAGTCTTCAATGCGGTCTATTTCGGGCATGTCGATCATCGTTGGACGATACGGGGTGCTCTTCATCCTACCAAGTGCGAAATGGATCGGACCGGTCTAGCGAACGGGTTTTTCAGCGACTTCACCGGGAGGGATAATAGCCCAGTTGACTTTGATCGATGGGATGCTCCCGTAGACAAATGCAGGAAAGGTCTGCGTTCCATCATGGTCGAGGCCTGGATAGAATTTTGCCAGCTCCTCTGGTGGTGTCGCCCGGTCTCCGCGCCAGACGAGCATTACGCCCTTGCGTTGGACGTCGTCGAGATTGATCCAGGGGCTGAGCGTTGCGTCATGGAGATAGAACATCGAGGGGCGTTCGTCGGCATGGAGGGTCACATTGGCCGCGGACCACATGTCGCCGGCGACATAGGGGAGATCTGTTCCCATCTCCTCACGCCATTTTAAAGCGAGCGCGTCGGCAATGTCATCGCCGGGATAGTGCATGCGCGTGTGCTTTGTTTTCCAGAGAGGCTCGAGCAGTGCCTGGCCTGAAATTACGCCAAGGAAAATGGCCTGAATGACGATTGCGGCGACTAGTGCCCCGCGCGGACGGACCCAGTTGTCGGGCAGTTTCAGGAAACGCACAGCGACGATCCCTGACAGAACAAACATGGGCGTGCCCCACATGTGCTCGAATTCGCTTCCTGTGATCGCAGAGAGCATCAGAACAACGCATAGGGGGAGAGCGGCAAACCAGATAAGGAAGAATGTTTGTCGTTTGTCGATCTCGTTGGCGTCTTGCGCCCTGAGCTTCGACCGAAGCGCCTTGATGCCCGCGATGCCGAAGCCTGTAATCAATGTGATGAAAAGCCCCGCATGATTTGCAATCTGGGCGCCCAGAAAATTGACCGGGTTTGTCAGGTGCTCAAGCCAGGAGACCGCGCTTCGGCTTCTGCTTGCTGCATATTTGAACGTAAGGAAGTCGGTTTCGACAAGCCAGAGGAGATGCGGCACCAAAAGTGCGACACAGGTTGCAGCCGTGATCCATGGCCCGGGCGTCAAAAGATGTTTGCGGGCGTCCGGTCGAACGAGACAATAAAGGCCGATTGCTCCGATCAGCAGCGCGACGAAATACTTGGTGTAAAGACCGAAGGCTGCGATCGCCCCGAGCAAAAGCCAGTCGAGTAGTTGGCCACGCTCAAGCGCCCGATGAAAGACCAGGATCATTCCGGCCCAGACCGGAATTTGCAGAATATTCGGGTTGAACTCCGGTGCTGGCAGAGTGAAATAAAATGTGGCGCTGGTCAGGACGATTGACCAGAAAGCCTGCCAGTTCGTCAGTCCAAGTCGCCTTGCGAGATGCCAGATGCACCAATAGCCAAGAGCGATTGAAATCTGGCTCAGCCAGTAGCCTCCAAACGTTCCGCCGCCGGTGATGCGATAGGTGAGCTCCAGCAACCAGGCCTGCATTGGCGGGTGTTTGGTGTATCCCAACGCGAGCTCGCGGCCCCAGGCAAAGCCTTCAACCACATCCAGAGGCGGGTTTGGAAAGAACAACGTCGGGATGAGGGCCCAGAGGAGCGAAAGGCTTGCGACGTAAACGAACGCGGCACGGGAGGCTGTCACGGATATCAGCTCTTGTCTTGAACGGGGGCGTCCGGTTTGGCCGAAAAAGCCCACAGACGCGCGCCGAGAAATGTGAGCGCGGGAACGACGGCAATGGAGAACAAGATACCGAGGCTCTCGGGCCAGGACGTCAGACCAAGCCAGCCGGCCAGGACGCTGGAATTTAACGCGAAACCAGCGAGAGCCAGCAAAAAGAAGCGGCGCATTCGCCGGCCTGCTTCTGTCCCCCGGTTTTGCGTTCTGAAGCTCCAGTGATGATGGCCAAGAAAAGAAACGGCAAATGCGATCACGAAGCCGCAAGTATTGGCCAGAAAAGCCGGTAGAAATCCACTTTCGAGCAACAGCAAGGCGACACCGGCATGGGTAAGCGTGGCCACTCCGCCGACAATGGCGAACCGGAATGCCGTGCCTGCTTCCGCCTTGGCACGATCCTGATAGGAGCGCGCATCACTTGTCATCAGCGGATGACCCCTGGTCGGCGGATGCACCTTCAATGACATCCTGAACGAGGTAGACAGGACGTTGTTTGGCTTCGTTAAAGAGCCGCGCCACATATTCGCCGATCATACCGACTGACAGCAGCTGGACGCCCGAGAAAAACAACAAGCCGACCATCAATGATGCGTAGCCTGGAACATCAATGCCGTAAGCCATGACGCGGATGATCAGATAGGCCGCATAGGCGAAGGACAGAGTCGCCACCAAGGCGCCTCCGTAGAGCCAGATGCGCAGAGGCATGGTGGTGAAACCGGTCAGGCCGTCGATCGCGAAGTTCCAGAGCTTCCAGTAGTTCCACTTGCCGTTGCCGGCCCTGCGCTCGGGCCGCTCATAGGGCAATGCCATGGACGGGAAGCCGACCCAGGCAAAAAGGCCCTTCATGAAGCGATTGCTTTCCGGCAAGCGCATAAGCGCTTCGACAACCGTTCGGTCAATGAGCCGGAAGTCGCCTGCATTCGCGGGCATGTCGATGTTGGATAGCCGGTTGAACAGGCGGTAAAACAGCTCGGCCGAGCGGCGCTTCAAGAGCGTGTCCGATGACCGGTCAACGCGCAACCCGTAGACGACATCATATCCGGCGCGCCAGCCATCGATCATCTGCGGGATCAATTCCGGCGGGTCCTGAAGATCTGCGTCAATGACCACGACCACATCGCCTTTCGCATGGGCGAGGCCTGCCGTCAGGGCCGCTTCCTTGCCGAAGTTGCGAGACAGGGCCACGAGCCGACCGGGCAGGCCGCCTTCCAAATGGGAAGCGATGATGCTTGCCGTTTCATCGCGACTACCGTCGTCAATGAAAACATATTCATAGGGAAGACCCATGGGATCCAGAACGGCGCGGGTGTCGGTCAGGAAATGATCCAGAACCTCCGCTTCATTATAGGCAGGCACGACGATGCTGATCAGAGGTGTTGCAGGCCGGGCCTCGGCTCGCCGCCCTATGTAAATCTGGCCATCATTTAAAGCTTGCATCATCCACCCTGCGCTTTGCGCGCAAACTGCCGCAATTCATCAAAAAAGGCCAGCCCTCTGAGGGAACTGGCCTTTCCTGATGTCTGTTTGGGAAGAAACTACGTCAGCGCGCCATGGCAATGTTTGTATTTCTTGCCTGAACCGCAGGGGCAGGGTTCGTTGCGTCCGACCTTGCCCCAGGTCTCCGGCCTTTCCGGATCGCGTGGCTCTGCCATCTCATCTTCACCGGTCACGGGGTCGATGTGATGGGCATGCATTTCCGGCAGTTCCGGTTGCGCAGGCGGCTGTTCCGTCACCAGCTCGACACGCATGAGCTGGGCTGTGGTGATCTGGCGGAGTTGAGCCAGCATGGTCTCAAACAGAGTGAAGGACTCTGTTTTGTACTCCTGCAGCGGATCACGCTGTGCGTAACCGCGGAAGGCAACGGCTGATCGCAGGTGATCGAGGTTTGACAGATGCTCGCGCCACAGATTGTCGAGAGTCTGAAGGAGAACGGCCTTCTCGACCTGACGCATGATGTCAGGGCTGTATTTGGCTGCCTTGCCTGCCATGGCTTCGTCCGCGGCACGGCGCAGGCGTTCCTTGACCTCTTCGTCCGCGATGCCTTCTTCGTCCGCCCATTCCTTGACCGGAAGGTCCATGTTCAGGGTCGTGCGCACTTCTTCCAGCAGTCCGTCCGTGTCCCACTGTTCGGGATAGGCGCGCTCTGGAATGTGACGGCTGACGAGGTCCTCGATCACATCGTGGCGCATGTCGGCCACTGTTTCCTGGATGGTGTCGCCGTCCATCAAATCGATGCGCTGCTCGAAAACGACCTTGCGCTGGTCGTTCATCACGTCATCGAACTTGAGAAGGTTTTTACGCACGTCGAAGTTACGTGCTTCGACCTTTTGCTGTGCTTTTTCCAGAGCCTTGTTGATCCAGGGGTGGATGATGGCTTCGCCTTCTTCCAGTCCGAGCTTTTGCAGCATTGAATCCATGCGCTCGGACCCGAAGATGCGCATCAGGTCGTCCTGCAGGGAGAGGAAGAACTTGGAATGTCCGGGATCGCCCTGACGGCCGGAACGACCGCGCAGCTGATTGTCGATGCGCCGGCTTTCGTGGCGCTCCGTGCCGATGACGTACAAACCGCCGGCCGCCAGAGCCTTTTGCTTGAGCTCTTCGGCTTCGGCCTTGATCTCGGCCTCGCGTACGGCGCGTTTTTCGTCTTCCGGCATCTCGCCCAGCTCGATGTCCAGGCGCATGTCTACGTTGCCGCCAAGCTGAATGTCGGTGCCGCGGCCTGCCATGTTGGTGGCGATGGTGACGGCGCCGGGAAGGCCAGCCTGACTGATGATCAGGGCTTCCTGTTCATGGTAGCGGGCGTTGAGAACTGCAAACACCTTCGCCTTGCCGCCTTCTTGCTGTTGGGCAGCGATGAAGCTTGCAGGGTCGGTGACGTCGATCTGCTTGTAGCCGTGCTTTTTCAAAAGTTCGGCCAGATACTCGGATTTCTCGATCGAGGTCGTTCCGACCAGGATTGGTTGTCCGCGTTCCTTGCAGTCATCGATCAGCTTGACGATTGCGAGGAACTTCTCCTCGACCGTGCGATAGACTTCGTCATCGTCGTCTATGCGGCTGACATCTCTGTTGGTCGGAATTTCGACGACTTCCAGAGAGTAGATGTCGGCAAATTCGTCTGCTTCCGTTGCCGCCGTACCGGTCATGCCAGCGAGTTTGTTGTACATGCGGAAGTAATTCTGGAACGTGATCGATGCGAGCGTCTGGTTTTCCGGCTGGATGCTGACGTGTTCGCGGGCTTCAAGGGCCTGGTGCAGCCCTTCCGAGAAGCGGCGGCCCGGCATCATGCGGCCGGTGAACTCATCGATGATCACCACTTCGTCATTGCGGACGATGTAGTCCTTGTCGCGCTGAAAGAGCTTATGGGCCTTCAACGCCTGCTGCAGGTGATGAACCACGGCGACGTTGTCCACGTCATAGAGATGATCACCCTTGAGCAGACCGGCTTCACTCAAAATGCCTTCGAGTTTCTCGTTACCCGCTTCAGTGAAGGACACCGAGCGGGCTTTCTCGTCCAGCTCATAGTCTTCTTCGGTCAGATGCGGAATGAAGGTGTCGACTGTGTTGTAGAAATCGGAGCGATCCTCCAGCGGACCGGAAATGATGAGCGGTGTGCGGGCCTCATCAACCAGGATCGAGTCGACCTCATCGACGATTGCATAATTGTGCTCGCGCTGAACCATGGCTTCACGCTCATGTTTCATGTTGTCGCGCAGATAGTCGAAGCCGAATTCGTTGTTCGTGCCGTAGGTGACATCCGCTGCGTAGGCCGCGCGCCGTTCATCGTCCGAAAGACCATGGGTGATGCAGCCGACGGTCAGTCCCAGGAAGCGGTAGACCTGCCCCATCCAGTCGCTGTCACGCTGGGCCAGGTAGTCGTTGACCGTGACCACGTGAACGCCCTTGCCGGTCAATGCGTTCAGATACACCGGAGCGGTTGCGACCAGTGTCTTGCCCTCACCGGTTCGCATTTCTGCGATCTGGCCCGAGTTCAGGACCATTCCACCAATCAGCTGCACGTCATAGTGCCGCTGACCGAGGGCCCGTTTGGCGGCTTCACGAACTGTGGCGAAAGCCGGAGCCAGGATATCGTCCAGCGAGGCGCCGTTCTTCAACTGCTCGCGGAACTGTTCAGTCCGTGCCCGAAGATCCTCGTCCGAGAGCGCCTGAACTTCGGGCTCTAGGGCTGTTATCTCAGCCACCTTTGCTTTGAATGCCTTTACCTTGCGGTCGTTGGCGGAACCAAAAATCTTACGTGCTAAAGCGCCAAGGCCAGCCATGTGGCGGTCCTTCCCCTGTAGAGCGGCGCCGGTTCGAACGGCATGGCGCCTGCCCATGAAATCGTCTCAATTGCTGTCCACGCTCTCCAACCAGCGACGAAGCGCAGGCGGAAACCCGAGGCAAAGGTGCCATCCATATCCGAAGACAGGACGCTCGACAGATAAGAGGGGGTCCAAAGCTTGTCAACGGCGCTGCTTTCAGCAAAGTTGCCCCGTCCTGGTGGTCAGGGCGGCTAGAATTCATGTCCCAAGTACAAAGGACTTCCAATGTTCCGTTTTTCCATGCGTCGGCAAGCCCGCTCGCTTCTGGTTCCTGCTCTTGCCTTGACGTTGGGGACTTCTGCGGTTTTCGCGGCCGAGCCGGACGACGTCGTGGCCACGGTTGGCACCTCTGAAATTACCGAAGCGGACCTGGCTTTTGCGGCCCAGGACCTTGGGCAGGAGCTGCAAAGATTTCCGCCGGCACAGTGGCGCGCAATCCTTCTCGACGTTCTTGTCGACATGGAATTGCTGGCTCAGGCCGCGAAAACGGCTGAAATCGACAAGGATGCCGACTTTCAGAAACAGGTCGATTTCCTGACACTGCGGGCGCTGCGCAACGCTTACCTGGCACAGAAAATTGATGGTGCCGTTAGCGACGATGATCTGAAAGCGGCCTATGAAAAGGAATATGCCGACTTTGAAGGTCCTGAAGAGATGAAGGCCCGGCATATTCTGGTCAAGGAAAAGGCAGAGGCAGAAGCTGTGATCGAACAGCTCGAAGGCGGAGCGGATTTCGCAGAACTTGCCAAGGAGAAGTCGACGGGTCCGTCGGGTCCGAACGGCGGCGATCTGGGTTTCTTTGCCAAGGGACAAATGGTCCCGGCGTTCGAAGAAGCTGCTCTCAAGCTCGAAACCGGTTCTTTCACGGACGAACCTGTCGAGACGCAATTCGGATGGCACGTTATCTTGCTCGAAGAAAAGCGTCGTCAGGAAAAGCCGACCTTTGAAGCTGTCTCTGCAAACCTGCGTCAGCAGCTGATTCGTGACCTTTACACCAAGACCATGGATGAGTTGAAAGCAGAGCATCCGGTCGAAATTCTCGATGAGGATCTTGCAAAGGCCGATCCGGCCGCTCAGTAGGATCTTCCGCGGTCTGCGGGCTCGCGCAAATAGTCCCTTTACGAGACCGCTCCGGCGAAGGCATAAGAGCCGGAACCGGAGCGGTTTTTTTTACGCTCAGCTGCAACAGGAGTTAGGCCTATGGCCTCGACAGTGTCCCCGCTCGCCCCGAAGACCTATCCCGACATGCCGGAGCTCGACGGCGTTCGTTTCGCCACCGCGGAAGCTGGCATCAAATACAAGGGACGGACCGACGTTCTACTGGCGTCGCTTGACGAGGGAACAACCGTTGCAGGTGTTTTCACCCGATCGAAGTGTTCGTCAGCGCCGGTCGACTGGTGCAAGTCGATCCTTTCCAGCGGTCAGGCGCGCGGGCTTCTGGTGAACTCGGGAAACGCCAACGCCTTCACCGGCAAGAAGGGGAAGTCGGCGGTCGAGCTGTCGGCAAAGATCGCGGCAAAAGCGCTTGCGTGTGATCCTGAGAGTGTTTTCTTGGCGTCGACCGGTGTTATTGGCGAACCGCTTGAGGCCGAGAAGTTCGAAGATGTTATTGATGAGCTTGTAGCTGCGCAGAAGCCTGCCAGTTGGCTGGACGCCGCCAGGGCGATCATGACCACGGACACGTATCCGAAAGTGGCAACGTCAAGCGTCGACATCGACGGTCAGACCATCACGATCAACGGCATGGCAAAGGGCGCGGGCATGATCGCGCCTGACATGGCAACCATGCTTTCCTTTATCTTTACGGATGCGGCGATTTCGCCAGCGGTGCTGCAATCGCTCTTGTCGGGCGAAACGGATGACAGCTTCAATTCGGTTACCGTTGATAGCGACACGTCAACCTCTGACACCGTTCTGCTCTTTGCGACGGGAGCAGCAGAAAAGCGTGGAATTTCAAGGCTGGACGCGCTGGATGATCCGCGCCTTGCAACCGTTCGTGCTGCTTTGGGCGATTTGATGCAAAATCTGGCTCAACAGATTGCACGGGACGGTGAGGGCGCGCACAAATTCGTTGAAGTGCAGGTCGAAGGAGCGGAAACCGATACATCTGCGCGCACGATCGCCCTTGCGATTGCAAATTCTCCGCTGGTGAAGACTGCGGTTGCGGGAGAAGACGCCAATTGGGGCCGCGTCGTCATGGCCGTCGGCAAGGCGGGGGAACCGGCGGACAGGGACAAGCTGGCGATCTGGTTTGGAGACGTGCGTGTTGCCGTTGAGGGTGAGCGTGATGCCGACTACAGCGAGGATGAGGCTTCCGCAGTCATGAAGGAGGACGATATCGTCATTCGCGTTGACCTCGGACTTGGTGAGGGGCAGGCGCGTGTGTGGACCTGCGATCTCACCAAGGAATATGTCGCAATTAACGGCGACTATCGCAGCTGAGGTCAGCAAGCCTGACGATGTCTTTTGCCTATTTGATTAAAGCTCTCCGCAATATGGTGAATCAACCATTGTTGCGATGTCTTGCAGTGGAACAGCCCTTATGAGCCGGATTGTACTCGTTGCCGCATGTGCCCTTGTCGATGCGGATGGACGTATCCTTCTCGCGCAGCGTCCTGAGGGAAAATCAATGGCTGGTTTGTGGGAGTTTCCGGGTGGAAAAATCGAGACTGGCGAGAGACCGGAGGAAACTCTTATCCGGGAGCTGGACGAGGAACTCGGCCTCAGTGTTAACGAAGCGTGCCTCGCTCCTTTGACCTTCGCGAGCCACGCTTATGAAGATTTTCATCTTCTGATGCCACTTTTCATCTGTCGTCGGTGGGAAGGAACTCCGGTCGGCCGGGAAGGGCAAGCCTTGAAGTGGGTTAGACCGGTTCGATTGCGAGATTATCCGATGCCGGCGGCGGATGAGCCCTTGATACCGTTTTTGCTGGATCTTGTGCCTGCCTAAACCGCTGTTTGAGCTGAAAGGACCCTTCCATGACCGTCTATGATCGCACTGACAGGTCGCTAGTCGAGAAGGCCAAAACCAGCATCAAAGCATTTGCTGCCGATGAGTCCGGTAGTACGATGGTCGAATACGGTCTTCTTCTGGGAATGATCAGCGTCGCGATCTTGACCACCCTTGGTGCGATCGGGGGCACGATCAGAGACGATGTGTTCGGTGCGGTCGCTGATGCGTTAAGCGGTTCGACAGCAAACGGTGACGGCTGACTTCAGACCGCTCGACATTTCTACACCTCGATTTCAAGAACCCATCATTCCGGCTTTAAAAGTGTCTCGCTCGCTCCAAGAGCGTCGGCCAGTCGTGTCTTGGCCGACCCGGGTTTGAGAGGCTGCTGCTGACTTTCATGCGGTGCCCATCCTGAGAGTGAGACCAGCGAAAACGTCGCGCGAATGCGGCCGTCCGGATCACAGTAGTCCTGGGCGTAAAGCTCTGCCGCCCTGAGCAGGATCGTCTTGGTCAGCGGCTTCCTGCTTCGCTCGCTCAGAATCGATGTCGCTCCCATGGAGCGCAAATCCTTCATGAGATCGAACATGTTAGAGTATCTCACGGTCAGCCGATCCATATCGGTGACCGGCAGTGCGAATCCAGCGCGCTGAAGTAAGCTGCCAAGATCCCTTGTGTCCGCGAAAGGAGAGACGCGCGCGGCTGCGCCACCTGTACTCTCCAACTCGGCGCGCATAAGGACGTCTCTCAGCTCGTGCATTGTGCCGCTTCCCAAAAGCACGCCCATGAACAATCCGTCCGGTTTCAGGCTCTTTCGAATTTGGACAAGCGTGCCGGGAAGGTCGTTGACCCAGTGAAGGGAAAGTGCCGACGCAATAAAGCCGACGCTTGCTTCACTCAGAGGAGGGAGCGCGTCATCAAAAACGAAATCAGGGGCGGCAAGCGAAGGATCTTCACACAGAAGGTCTCCGCGATAGACATGGTCGATCTTGCCGCTAGCCTTGAGAGCTGCAGTGATCAGGCCTGTATGACCACCCAGGTCCACACCGGTTTCGAACGACCGGCTGATCGTTGCCAGTCGGTCTGCGAGGTCTTCTGCGACAACACGCATAAGAAAGTCGCTTCCTGGCGTTGCCGAACGGAGGGCGCGATGGCGACGCGCTTTCAGCAATGGGCGGTCGAAGAGGTCAGGTTGTGTCATTGAGGATCCGTATGCGTCTCTTGAGGCTACATATGGGCTTTTCAGCTGTTCGCGTCAAAACATGATAGGCTCGCACGGCTAGAAGATGGTTGCTGACCCATGCTGGACTTTGCGCACAACACTGTTCTGAAACGCTCCTCGCGTGCCGGGCGTCAGATGGCAGGAGCCGTTCTTGACTTTCTGCTGCCGCCACGTTGCATCGGTTGCCAGGCCCGTGTTTCCTTGCCAGGCAATTTGTGTGGTGCCTGTTGGCGCGAAATGCCCTTTATCGCCGCACCGGTTTGTGCGCGGTATGGAACCCCTTTCACGCATGATATTGGAGAAGGTGGCCTTAGCGCTCGAGCGCTGACAGATCCTCCAGCTTTTGATCGATTGCGAGCGGTTGCGACCTACCAGGGCATCGCTCGCGACCTGGTTCTGGCGCTGAAGTTCAACCGCCGGAGAGATCTTGCCGAGCCTATGGGGCGGTGGATGGTTCATGCCGGGCGGGAGCTGATCTCCCCTGATACCGTCGTCATGCCCGTTCCGCTGCACCGGTTTCGATTGCTGCAGCGGCGTTTCAATCAATCTGCCGATCTTGCCCGGGTGATTGCGCGCGAGGCATCAATAGACTGGGATCCGATGCTGCTGCGACGCGCGCGCCGAACGCGGCAACAGGTCGGGCTGGATTCGTCTGAACGACAAAAGAATGTGCGGGGCGCTTTCGAATTGCGGCAGGGATGGTCGAATACGCTCCACGGCCGCCCTGTGCTTCTGGTCGACGATGTTCTCACAACGGGCTCGACTGTTACGGCTTGCACCAAGGTTCTTAAAGCTGCAGGGGCAAGCTCTGTCGATGTGCTGACATTCGCGATTGCGGTTGGTGATGAGGCTCATGACTAAAGTTTGAACACAGCTTCGTGCTTGTGCAGATTGGGTCCGGGACCATATAAAC
This sequence comes from Roseibium sp., assembly GCF_039982295.1. Taxonomy (GTDB): domain Bacteria; phylum Pseudomonadota; class Alphaproteobacteria; order Rhizobiales; family Stappiaceae; genus Roseibium. The sequence continues at coordinate 3,742 of NZ_JBDWYP010000087.1, read as the reverse complement.
GTCTCAAAATCGCGGAACCTCCGCACCAATGAACAGGGTTCTCAAATGACCGATGTTGTTATCTACACTCGACAGCTTTGCGGGTTTTGTACTGCGGCAAAGCGGTTGCTGCAGAAGAAGGGCGTCTCCTTCGTCGAATATGACGCAACCTTTGATCCAAAGCTGAAGAAGGAAATGGTACAAAAGGCCAATGGTCGCTCAACCTTTCCGCAGATCTTTGTCGGCACAACGCATGTGGGCGGTTGTGATGAGCTTCACGATCTGGAACGTGCTGGCAAGCTGGATGCTTTGCTTGCGGCCTGAGCGCGTGGATGAACGGACCGGAGACGTCAGAGATGAGTGAATTCACAGCCGCATGTGTGCAGTTGCGTTGCGGCAAGAGCGTTGTGGCAAATCTCGAACAATCCGAGGGACTGATCCGGGAAGCGGCCAGCGCGGGAGCTCACTACATCCAGACGCCGGAAATGACCAACGTTCTCGTTCGCAGTCGGGACGAGTTGTTCGAACGTATTGGCAGCGAGGATGCGGATCCGACCATTGCGCGCTTCAAGGCGATTGCCGATGAGCTTAAGGTCTGGATTCATGTCGGCTCTCTGGCAATTCTTTTGCCGGACGGGAAGGTTGCCAACCGGGCGCTGTTGATCTCGCCCGAGGGCCGAATTGCGGCTCGCTATGACAAGATCCACATGTTCGATGTGGATTTGCCAAATGGCGAAAGTTGGCGAGAGTCTGCAACCTATGAACCCGGCTCGGATACGCTGCTGGTGGACCTACCTTGGATCAAAATGGGCATGGCGGTCTGCTATGATGTTCGTTTCCCTGCGATCTTCCGGACCCAGGCCCGGATGGGCGCTGGTCTGCTAACGATGCCGGCGGCCTTCACGCGGCAGACCGGTGAGGCTCATTGGCATGTGCTGCAGCGGGCCCGCGCGATTGAAAATGGCGCCTATGTGGTTTCGGCTGCGCAGGGTGGTCTGCATGAAGACGGCCGTGAAACCTATGGTCACAGTCTTGTGGTTGATCCTTGGGGACATGTTATCGGGGAAATCGATGGCGATGAACCTGGCTTCATCACGGCCGTGATCCGTCCGGCGGAAGTGGTCAAGGCACGGCAGCGGATCCCGGCGATTGCAAACGAACGAGACTTTGCGGCGAGCCATGCACAGGGAGAGAGGGGGATCTCCGCGTGATCCGGTATTCTCTAACCTGTGATGCAGGACATGCATTTGACGGCTGGTTTCGAAATTCAGACGATTTTGACAATCAATGCCAACGTGATCTGGTGTCCTGTCCACTTTGTGGATCTGTGCATGTTCAAAAGACACTCATGGCGCCAGCTGTCTCGACCGCCAGGTCCAAAGAGGGCCGCCAACAAAGTGAGACCATTCAGGCGCCACCTCAAGCCGAGCCGGTAGAAGACGCCAAGCCTGGCAACGAAACTGCCGCGGCAGGGCCTACAGCCGCGCAACAACCGGCTCTCATGCCGGTCGATCCTAAGCATCGTGAGCTGATCGAAGGGCTCAGAGCCTTGCGCCGGAAGGTCGTCGAAAGCTCGGACTACGTCGGCAAGGAATTCGCCGAGGAAGCCCGGAAGATCCACTATGGCGAGACCGAAGAGCGCAACATCTATGGAGAAACCTCGAAAGAGGACGCCGAGGCGCTTCTGGATGAAGGCATTGCGGTCGTCCCTCTTCCCGTTCTGCCGGATGAGCAGAACTGATGAATTCCCAGAAGCGACTGCGACCTGTTTGTGAGATCAAGGCCTGCCAATGCGGGTGATCGCTTAAGCTTAAGTGCTTTTCGCTCTGCGCCGCGTAGGTGCGGGTTCAGGTTTTGCCTCCTCGATGGTTTCTTCAGCGGCTTTGCCGAGTTCGGTCGCTGTTTCCATTGCAGTCTCACCGAGTGCTTCTGCCGTTTCGATGCCCTCGTTCACCGTGTCGCGGAACAAGTCCATCTGATGACGCAAGTGTGCCTGATACTCGTCGGCCATACGGGTGTAAAAGGATTGAAGGGTTGTCAAGGCTTCGTCAGGCATCCGGCATTCAGTAAGCGCCTTGGCGCATTCAAAGTCTTCATGCAGACGATGGCTGACGAAGGTCATATGGTCATCTAGGGTTTTTTCAGCCCGATCCCACGCTGTCTTGTTCAAGCGCTGCATTCCGGCGAATGCATGTTCTTCCAATTTGTCTTCCCGTTCAGCAAAGGTCCAGTTCGAGAAAGTGGGCTTTGGCCACTTCGGCAGCATTGTTTGCATGAAATCGAAGGGAGATGCGCTGGAGTTGTCGGTCATGTCGAGCCTCCTGAGGGTTTCGCGTGGATGGTCACGCAGACTGCCAAACGGCAAGTTCAAACCTTAGATCGCAGCGATATTATCAGCCGCGTGACCGATCCTATTTGATCCTGATCATGGAAATATGGCGATTTCGCCCAATGCTGGCAGGAACGAACTTTTACATCTCGCAATGGGAGCGTTTCATGCCCTCGAAGTCAGCCCTGCCAGTGCCTTCGAACCAGCCCGTGCGGCCAGCGGTTCCAGCCCTTGCCTATACGTTCTTGCCAGGTGCTCATTCCGATGATGCTGCCGACAGCTATTCCGTTACGGCTTTTGCGGAAGTTCTGGATCGGGCGACGAGGGCAATGATTGCGCGAGGCACGCTTGGGATTTCTCCCGGAGCCTTGGCACGAGCCTACTTTGATTGGGCCCTGCATTTGGCAATCTCGCCGGGAAAGCAGGGACGCCTGGCCGAAAAGGCGATGACGAAGAACCTGCGGCTCGCGCGATTTCTCACAAGTTGCGCGGTGAGTCGTGGCAAAGGTGAGGCTTGCATTGATCCCTTGCCCCAGGATCATCGTTTCGAGCATCCGGGTTGGAAGCTCTTTCCATTCAATTATTATTCACAGCAGTTTCTCCTGTCACAGCAATGGTGGTTCAATGCCATGACGGGCGTGCGTGGTGTTTCTGCCCACCATGAAAAGGTGGTCGACTTCGTTACCCGTCAGTTCCTCGACTTTCTGTCTCCATCCAATTTTTTCTGGACGAATCCTGAAGTCATCGAAAAGACCCTTGAAGAAGGCGGCATGAATCTCGTTCGCGGGTTTGACCACCTGATTCAGGATGTAGATCGATACACTCGTCAGATGCCTCCTTCGGGCGCGGAGGATTTCGTGGTTGGCGAAGACCTCGCCGCGACGCCTGGGAAAGTGGTCTACCGCAATCGTTTGATTGAGCTGATCCAGTATGAGCCGACAACGCCCAATGTTCGGCCGGAGCCGATTGTGATCGTTCCTGCCTGGATCATGAAATATTACATTCTTGATTTGTCAGAGCAGAATTCCCTGGTGCGCTATCTGGTCGATCAGGGCTACACGGTTTTCATGGTGTCCTGGAAGAACCCGGGGCGTGAGGATCGCGATCTCGGCATGTCCGACTATCGCAAACTCGGTGTGGAGGCCGCGCTGGAGGCTGCGCTTGCAATCACCGGCGCACCGCAGGCTCATATGGCAGGCTATTGTCTCGGTGGTACGCTGCTGTCCATCGCGCTTGCCGGGATGATGCATCAAGGCGATGAGAGGGTTGCCAGCCTTTCACTTTTTGCTGCTCAGAGTCTGACTCGAAATTCCCTTGAACATTTTCAATGAGTTGCGACACGTCTGGTGATCATCTGGACGGAGGCCATGAAGATCCAGGCAGTGGCGCTTTCGAGAGTATTCTCGAAGTCCTTGGCGAGGCGCCGGTTACGAT
>NZ_JBDWYP010000086.1:0-6788 GCF_039982295.1 Roseibium sp. | reverse complement strand
TTGTCGCCGGAGGTGTTTCGAAACCGACACCCCGCCGACATATATGGGGCGATTGCCCGTTGCGCGGTTGAGCATGGCGTCAGTGCAGTTCTGTCACCGTCGCCATGCTCAACCGCGCAACGGGCAATCGCCCCATATATGTCGGCGGGGTGTCGGTTTCGAAACACCTCCGGCGACAAAGGATATCCACGGGTTTCTGAAGCCCACGGGGCTGTCGACGCAAGCCCCGCGCATTTGCGTCTTGCCGAGAGCTCAATGATGCGCGGGTCCAAGACGATCTCCGCACCCAAGCCCTGCAGCATCTGAATAATATCCTTTTGGTAGGCAATCTTTGACCCATCAACGACAAAGCGTTTGCTCTGGATAACACCCGAAGCAGCCAGATCGGCGACCTTTCGGTAACTCGTTTCACCGAGCCGGACATAATGAGCCACGGGTTGAAAGACTGACGTTTGCTTCGGAAATGCGATGACACTCATGGTATGACCTTTCTGTTTCAGAATATAGTTCTGTGAAACCTAAAAGTCAATCCAACTTTCTCAGCAATCTGTGCATGCGGTTTTCACACATTTGTCTGTGACGTGCTGCCTTTTGGAAGTCGGTCAATCCTTAGCCGGAACCATGATGCACCGTCGCGTTGCTGCAAGCGCTGCGCACTTCTCCATTTCGTTGCGACCTGCCGGGTGCAGCTCCTCTCCTCGGTGCGTCACTTGGGCTTCGTCATTGTCCATAACCAAAAGGAGATCATTGTGACCAAACTGATGAAGAAAATCCGCGCCGTTCTTCGGAGCATGGCTCGCAAGGCCAAGCTGAAACTCAGCGTCGCCCTGTCCATTCCGGGCTTTCTGAAGGTCGAGGTTGCGTATGAAAAAACGCTTATGCCGCCCGACACGCCCTAAAGGCGGGGCCCGCGCTAAATCGCGGGCCTTTTCCGGATCACTCCGTCGATGAGCGCAACGGATTGCACGCGTACATGCCAATCTCGCCACCTTCTGTCCCATAGGCGATCATCGTGCCTTCAAGCATTTCTTGGCCCTCTGGAATGTGCATCGCTCGAATCTCGACATTCTCGTCAACCTCGCGGAACGCTTGGAGCGCCGCCGCATGGCAGGTAGGCTCATCAACGAAGTCTCTGCGCGTGTTCAGCTCGGAGCCACTGGCAAAATTGAAGACGATAATGATCAACAAGACCTTCATTCCAAACCTCCGTCACATGAAAACCGGAGCTTTGAGGCCCCGGCTTTCCGATGAAACTTTCACTTTCACCTTGCAGGACCATCGGCGTCCCCGCCTGTATCCTGCCCTTACAATAATACGGTATTGTTAGAGTGCCAAGAACTTTTTCCGTGGTTCATCTTGCCCAAATATCCTCCGGTGAGGCGCGCTGCGCCCGGGGGCGGACAGCCCCCATCTGATGATCGATCAACAAGGTGCAACAGCAGGCAGTTATTGAAATCTTAGCGGCCTTTTGCTATCTAACGACTGTGACTCGTCAGGCCGCGTGCCGGACGGGAGCAGCGGTGACCCGGACCTCAAACAAGGGCCGGTTGCAAGCCGCACCCCTAAAAGCCGCCCTTGTGGCGGTTTTTTTGACTTCACAGTATCTCGATTTTGTAGGTCTCTCGCAGCTTTTTGGCGTTTTCTTCTTCTTTATCGATCCAGGCCCTGGCATGGGCGACCACATCCGCAAGCTGCAGCATACGAGACGCTGCGGAATCCAACGGCGTGATCCGCGTGACAGCCCGAAACAGCCCGTCGTTACGTTGAGCGTTCTCGATCATCTTTCCAAAAGTTGGATGCGCATTTTGCTCGCTGACGTCGATGATCACCTCGACGTTCCCGACATTGCGCGTCAGTCCATTGAATGCAGCAAAGCGTCGAACACCAATCTTTACCATTTCAACCAACGCACGCGCATAGATTTCAGGCCGATCGCCAACCATTCCCCCACTCCGCTTGTTGAGCATCAACAAACTCGCAGGCGCTGAAGCTTGCGCATACTGAGCCAAGATGCTTTGAAGACCAGATTTTGCCCACCCTGCAGCGTGAACCTCATTGACAGATTGAGGCAACAGGTCACTGAACGCTTTGTCGGCCTTTCCACATTCGGAAGACCAGACCATCGCGCAACCAAGGGCAAAGTTGTCATCCCCCGCCGTGCCGTACTCATCGACGAAACACAGAATTTTCTTATTGAGGCGCGTCATAAGCTAGGGCGTCCTGCCTTTGCGCTTGGCCCGCGCCCGAGCATTCGGCGTCTCGGTTTTCTCACGTGCTACCCGCCGTTCTTCCCGCTCATCATCAAAGTCAGGCACCAAAGCCTTGAGCTTTGCCACAAGCCCGTTCAGCCGATAGATGTTCGAGCCGTAGTCTCCATGGGCGGTGATCTGCTGTTCCCTTTCAATCAGACCTGCATCTTCAAGCGCCTTGATGTTGATCCGTACCGTCGCCGGCGTGATGCCCATCCGGGTCGCCAAATCCTTCTTCGAAGGAAAAGGCGGATTGTCAGGCCGCATCCAGTAGCTCAGCAATTGAACGATTATGTTGAACTGTGTTGTGCTGATCCCGAGCCGAGATTGAGCCCGCACCAGAATGTTCGGCACAGCCGTATAACCATGGGAGATCACGTTCGGACCATAGATCTTCTCAGTTGAAGATTTCTTTGGCAGATCGGTTTCAGATTTTGTCGCTTTGGCCATCGGCTTTTCCTTTCACCCATGACCTAACGACACGCCCTTTCGCAAACAACTGCCGTGAGGAGCTTGGCGATGGTGTATTTTGCACCCCACCTGCCTTACAATGTATTGCGCTATATGGCATTACGGTCATTGAGTACCGATGCTTAGCTATCGTATTTTGCACTAGGGGTATATATAGAAATCGACCCTACTGTAGGGTCGATTATACGCCATCGCGAAATGGCAATTTTATTGTTGTCTCATTTGTATCATGAAGACAATCGTACGGCCACAACTTAGGCAAGGAGATGTGCCCAAAATGAAGTTTCGTCGGCGCACCATTGACGGAATAGCTGAGCTGATCTGCGGCAACCGCGCCGAAGGAGAAACCTGCTACTTTCCTTACCGGTCCAGCTATTATCTGACGGCATTCTTCAAAGACGCAGGTACTGCGTATGAGCACGATGGGTCGACGAGGTCATGGTGGGTGGCAGAGACGCTTGAGACTATTCTCGCCGAACCCTCAAAAGATGCACAAGCTCCGCCCGACGCGTTCCTGCGCGTTATCCAATGTCTGATGGATCAGGGTGATGCCGAAGATGAGCCCGCAAACCGGCCGGGCGCGCTTACAGCCCTGAATGCCCATCTGGCCCGCGAAGGCTTTCAAGCTTTCTTTGCTGACGATCGGCTCTGCTATCTCAAGAATACCGAAACGAAAGCTGTCGCGGGACTGGTCAGCAGCCCCCATCGCCCGCTTTCGCCAGAGGAAACTAAGAAAAAAGATCAGCTCACTGCCTTCCTGGATCAATGCAGCGAAGATGAGTTGATCGAAGACATTCTTTTGCCGCTGTTTCGTCAGCTCGGCTTTTCAAGGATCACTGCAGCCGGCCACAAGGACAAAGCTCTTGAATATGGAAAGGACATCTGGATGCGCCATGTTCTACCGACGCAACATGTCCTCTACTTTGGTATCCAGGCCAAGCGGGGCAAGCTCGACTCTGCCGGGGTGACGAAGTCCTCCAATGCGAATGTCGCGGAAATCCACAACCAGGTGACCATGATGCTTGGTCATGAGATTTTCGATCCTGAGGTCAGCCGACGTGTCTTGGTAGACCATGTTTTCATCATCGCTGGTGGCGAGATCACAAAGGCTGCCCGGAACTGGATTGGCAATAAGCTCGATGCAACAAAACGCAGCCAGATTATGTTCATGGATCGCGGCGATATCGTGAACCTGTTTGTCACTTCCAATGTCGCCCTGCCGGCCGCGACCGAGCATGCTACATCATCCTTGGATGACGAGATCCCTTTCTAATTCGATCAGGCTTTCATCTTGCCTGAAATATCCTCGGGGGAGCGCCCGTAGGGCGTGGGGGCAGACAGCCCCGAGAACAGCGAAAAGGGCCGCCCGGAGGCGACCCGATCTGCTTATTCCGTGACATCGCCTTTTGCCGATGGCTGGAAGGCGACCAGTTCGGTGACGCCAACGGGAAAATCGAGCTTGACGGTCAGGAAGGTTTCGTCCGTGTCCCGCTTTGTGTTCTCGAACACCGCGCCAACCCGGCGATAGGTGGTCTTTTCGGTGCCATTGTCATCGTATTTGACGGGGACGGTGAGAGTGTAATGTGTCATCTGATTGCTCCTTGTTTCGATGAAGGTGGCCAAACGCATCGAACGAGGGTGCGGCGCAGGCTGAAAATCGGAGGCTCCCCCGGAAACCGTTTTTCTGCTTGCCGGGGCTTTGCCACGGGAACGCCAATCCCGCGATGCGTCACCTTTCATCTTTCCAGAAACAAGGCAGCAGCGATCAGATGCGATTGCACGGCCGTCCCAGCCTCATACGCCAAAGGCCGCGAGAAGAGACAGCGGGGATCCCGCTTTAGGCGCGGGATCGAGGATATAGCGGACGCCGGCCCCTCCGCTTCGCTCTAGGTCCGTCGGCATTTTTCCAATTGTTTGTCCGCCTGCCATCCCCTGGCGCCGGCGTAAACAGGCAAGCGCCGCGGTCCCCGCGTCGGCTCCACAGAGGCCGTGTCCTCGCTTCGCTGCGGGCCGCACCACCCTCTGTTCCGCCCCGTTGACGCCAACTCCATGGGACGCAGATCGGGCTGCGCCCTCACCTGCTCTGTCCAGCCGAATGGGAGGCCCATTCGGTCTGAAAAGATCAGCCGAGGCTTCGCCACTGGCGGAAAGAGGTCACAAGACCCGACCGCATCACCACAAGGAGGCCAAGGATGGCTGACACGGATGAAGACCGAACGCGGGAGTGCGCCCGCATTGCTGAACAAAACGATGCTTTTCGTCATCGCCGTGAATGCGGTGGTCAAGGCAAATGGGTCTGGACCCAAGCCGTTGACGCCGAGGGGATGGATTTTGTCCTGACCTGCATTGCCGCCGTCGCGGCATATGACGATTTCACAGAAGAAAACGACCCGTTTGGAACCCACGAAATGGGGTTCATGGACGTGTCCGGCAAAAAGGTCTGGTGGAAAATCGACCTGTATGACCGCGTCTATAGGGGCGGTTCGCCGCATCCTACGTCGCTCGCAGAGACGCGCCGCGTTCTGACGATCCTTTTCCCAAGTGACTACTGAAATTGGCCATCCCGCAAAGGGGTGCGCCAAAGGCGCTGCCTGCGCCCGAGAGGAGGTGAACACATGACCAGAGCAGGTATCGAGCAGCGCAAACGCGCAGCAATCGCGCTTTTGAGAAAGGAAGGTCTCTCCGCCAAGATCGGCCTCACCTTTCTGAAACAATTTGGCGGTGAACGCCATCGGTCCGAGTGAACCAACGAATGCCGCCTAAGCGGCCTTGCCTTACCCCGTCAGGGGTGGGGCATCTCTACCAAAATCAACACCACAAAACAAGGAATGTCCAAATGACGAAGCAAACTAAAATCATCGCGACTGAGGCCCGCTTTCCACTCGCAAAGCTGTCTCTGTCCCCCATGAACCCACGCCAAAACGTGCCCGAAGTGGATGTGATCGAATTGGCCGAAAGCCTCTACAGCGCTGGCATGATCCAGTCCATCGCGGGGCTGGCGGGCAAGAAAGACACCGCCAAGATTGTGGCAGGAGGACGCCGGTTGCGTGCCCTGAAATATCTGGACGCAAAGCACTCCGATCTGGCCAAAACTCACCCCGAACTGGCGAATCCGATGGTGATGCTGGCCCCCGACGCGGAAACCGCCGAGGCATGGGCGAATATGGAGAACGTGGCCCGCCGCGATCTGCACCCCGCCGAGGAAATCCGCGCCTATGGCAAGATGGAGGCCAAAGGCGGCACCGTGGGAGCCATCGCCCGCGCCTTCGCGGTCAATGAGAAGCACGTCTATCGCCGCCTCGCTCTGGCCCATTTGCCTGAGCCGGTTCTGGACGCGCTTGCAGCCAATGAAATCAGTCTGTCCAACGCCGCCGCCTTCACCGTCAGCACGGATATGAAAGTCACGCTTGAAGTGCTGGAACGGGCGCGGGGTGGCAGCTACAGCGATCACCAGATCAAGCAGGCTCTCAAACCGGATTCCGTGCGCAGCAGTGACCGTCGCGTGATCTATGTCACCGAGGCAGGCTATGACGAGGCCGGAGGCCGCAAGACCGCCGATCTGTTCCAAGATCAGACGTTCTTTGATGATGTGGCTTTGCTGGACGATCTCTTTGAGGCAAAGCTGACCGAGGCCATCGAGACAGTGCGGGCCGAAGGCTGGAAATGGGTTGAAGCCATCCACGACCACTACCTTTGTCACTACAGCATGGGGCTGGACAAGTTTGGCCGGGTCTATGCCGAAGAAGGCCAGTTGTCCGAGGAAGAAGCCGAGCGCTATGACGCATTGGCCGAACTGGCAAATGGCGATGTGCTGGACGCGGCAGGCGAGGCTGAATTGGCTGCACTGCAAGCGACCATCGACGGGGAATACACCGACGAACAGCGCGCCCATGCGGGCGTCTACGTCTATGTCGATGGCAACGGGGTGCAGTCGGTCAGCGGCGCATTGGTGAAGCCCGACGACAAGAAGGCCGCGATTGAGGCCGGTGTCCTGCGCAAGTCGATGCACAGCAGCAGCGGCAGCGATGGTCCGAAGTCGCCTATCTCGCAAAAGCTGCGCGACGACTT
>NZ_JBDWYP010000085.1:0-3499 GCF_039982295.1 Roseibium sp. | reverse complement strand
CGGGCCAGTTCGTCACACGATGCCTGGACTTCGCAAACTTGTGGCGGCGCGACGCGTGGTGTTTGAACGGCATTCACAAAACTTCAGAAGGGAAACAACGTCGAGCGCGTAGGGCACAAATCGGATTAATGCAACAACGCCCTTAATGGCCCCTGATCACGACGTTTCCCTTGGTTATGAAATGCTCGAGCTCGCCGGCGCGTTCACATCAAGGGAACAGTGGCTTGCCGCGATAGAAAGTCTAAAAGAACAATAGCTCTACCAGGACACTGCTGCCCCCAACTCAGTGATCGTCGGAGTATGGGACACTTGAACGGGCGACGTGGAATGCGTTATTTTAGTGTATTGATGCAAAATACACCTAAAAGTTCAAGGAGGCTAAGTTGAGCTATGCCTGAGAAAATCAATACGTTGAAAGCTCTCGAGCATATCAGGTTCTGTGAGGATAATAGCCTAGATCCTGTATGTTCGCTGACGGGAAAGGAAATTGACCAACTCCCTGCTAGCGAACGTCAGTTTATTGAATCTCTTCCGAGGTCGGCATTGGTTTCAGCAATCGAAGTGTTTTTCGAAATGACGCCTGGCTGGGCATCTAGCGCAACTCGAAAGTCTTGAGAAAAGACAAATAATCGGACAGAAGATGGCCAAGAAGGCTGTTATTCTATGGGCCGTAATTGCTTTCGGCACATACTGGTTTGGGACTGGAGAGCACGAATTCGAAGCTCCGACGGTCAGACCGAGCGCTTCGCATAAAGCATCCAAAACCCAAGTAACGAACCCCTCGCCGCCGCGCTCAGATACAAAGCGTGCCAGGTCGGCTTTCATCAAAGGAAATCGAGTTGCTTTTCGGGCGGGGCCGGGAAAAGAATATGAGATCCTCGATCGTTTCGATGCCGGTAGAAGAGTGGAAATTCTTGAAGTGCAGGCCAAGTGGTCAAGAATTCGGGACGATCTTACCCAAAGAGAAGGTTGGTCCGCAAATTTCCTCATAACCGAGAAGCAGGCCGAGCTGGAGAGGAAAAAAACACCTGCATTTCAAATTAGCGCTTCGAACACCAAACTCTCAGATGAAGCAATTGCAAAAAAGATCATCGCCCGATCTCTGAGCCATTATCCAAGTTCTTGCCCTTGCCCATACAATCGCGATCGCGGAGGCAGGAAATGCAGTAAACGGAGTGCCTATTCCCGCCCAGGAGGATATTCGCCAATCTGCTATGAGAGTGATGTTACTGATAAGATGATAGCAGCGTTTAGGGGCAGATAAGGGACCGTGAAGGGAATAGCGGCTTGCGTGCTCCGATTGGAGTTAGCTGCCATCTATCGGCTCTGGTTTTGGTGGCGACTCCGGCCCAGAGCAGTCATTTGACAAGAAACTTTTAAACGGCTGGTCCTGACCCGAAGCGGACGTTCGGTCCGTTGCTTTTTGTGGAAGAGATAGGCAGGAATTCGTCGTGCCTTTCCAAGCATACGAGCTGTCTATTCCACCATATAAATGTGCTAAGATTTATTACCTGCTTTAACCTGGGAAAGCTGCGCCAACCGTCCGCGCAGCTGAGCCTCAAGCCGTTGTCTAGCTTTAGGTGATTTGGCACAACATAATTCGCTACGGATTTCTACGATTTTCTTCCGCTGTCGATTTGGAATAATTACAATATCTCGACGCAGAACAACGCCTGTTATTTCTGCTGGACGGTCCCTTTTTGAGCGCTCCTTCGCTTTCGCGTATCGATGACCATGCCGGTGTAAAGTCTTTTTGATTTGCCAAATCATATTCTCGGGCACGACTTCCCCCGAAATCGTGAGATCATCAGCGTAAACGCTGAGTTTGCAGCCCGCTCGATCAACGAGAGCAGCAATCTCTTCCCACATATCAACGTAACAAAAATACGCAAGAATCGGACTGCAAGGACTACCTTGAGGTAGCACACCCCTGTGGGTCACGATTTTTGCAAGTATCACAGCAACGTCTGGTGCGCATTCCATGCGCCGACGGAAAAACCAAATTGCCTTGTTGATAGTGCAGCTGGGAAAAAAATCTTCGATATCCAATAGGCGGACTGAACGTGCTCCACGATGGACTGCAGCATTGTCAACGTATGACCGATCAGCCACCGGAGCGAATAGATAATCTGGTGGGGCGATACGCGAAAGCAGGACGGCGATACGAGTTTGGACATCTTTTAACGGCTTTATTGGAGCGTTGATATCTCGCATGCCGCCGCTATTCTTTTTTTCTTCTGGAAATGGATGTACCCGTTTTCGAGCTCTGCTAGTGATTTGAGTTTTTTTGGTGAAGCATAAAGCAGAGACGCCAATTTTGATTTGGATTCTAGGCGAAAGAACGGGCTGTCCTTATAGCTATATCTATGCTTTCCCATCTGCTGTATTTGCCTCGATGAACTGCAGAAACTGCAACACCTTCCCTGCTATAGCAGAGCGGGTCCGTGAAGCTTTTGTCGGGTTGCCTATGTTTTCCGCAAAAAAAAGAATTGAAGACGGTGGGATGCCGAATTCATCCGAATATTTTTGGATTACATCGAACGAAGGTACTTTCTTGCCACTTTCCAACTCTGATAAGTACGATTTTGATAAATCTATCCTGTCAGCAAGCTCTTGCTGCTTTAAATCATGATAAACGCGGATTAATCGAAGTGCTTCCGCCAGCATTTCCTTCTCCTATTCTACGCTAGGATACAATGGAAGCACGTTGTTGCATTAATCCGATTGGTGGCCTACGTGCTCGACGTTGTTTCCCTTCTGAAGTTTTGTGAATGCCGTTCAAACACCACGCCTCCCGCCGCCACAAGTTTGCGAAATCCAAGCATCGTGTAACGAACTGGCCCGAGTATAATGAGAGCCTGCGCCGGCGTGGGGATGTCACGGTCTGGGTTGATGAGAGCGTGGCACATCATTGGGGCGTTGCACACACCGGCAAGCGGGGCCGGCCGGGGACATACTCCGATTTGGCGATCACGGTTAGTCTGGAGATCCGGACCGTTTTCCATTTGGCCCTGCGGCAAACCCAAGGGTTCCTGCGCTCCGTGTTCAGGCTGATGAAGCTGGAACTGGACGTTCCGGACTTTACCACGCTCTCGCGCCGAGCCGGCGGGCTTGAGCCTTTGCCGCGGGCAAGAACCGAAGCGCCTGTTTCCCTTGACCTTGTCTTGGACAGTACTGGCCTGAAGGTCTTTGGGGCCGGAGAATGGCTGGAAACCAAGCACGGCAAGACGTCCAGGCGCCGCTCGTGGCGCAAGCTCCACCTGGGGCTGGATCTGGAGACCGGTCAGATCGAATGCAGTGAGCTGACGACAGACGACATCGGTGATCCCTCGGCCGTGCCGGATCTTTTGGACCAGATTGACGAACCCCTGCATCGCTTTCTTGCGGACGGTGCCTATGACGGCGCCGCCACACGGACCGAGATCATGCAGCGCTTTGCCGATGTGGAAATCATCATTCCACCGCCGAAGACGGCCGTTGCCGGCCCTGAGGCCGAGAC
>NZ_JBDWYP010000084.1:0-115431 GCF_039982295.1 Roseibium sp. | reverse complement strand
ATCGCTTGGCAGGCGCAGCCCTGATCGGGCATGCTGCTGCCGGGTGATATCGGTCCACATGTGCAACTCCGTCTTTCTTCGCAAAATCGACAGAACCACAAGTAACTGATATCACTCAAATTATTTATCGGTCAGGCTCTTAGGGGTTTTTTATGATGAGGTGGAATGCATCCGATTCACTCGATGATTTGGGCGAGCTGCTTGTTGAGCTGATTGATGCACTTGCTGTTCCGACGTTCGACAATGGTGATTTCGAGGGGCACTTGGAGCAAATAGATGCGATCATGGCGGCTGCGCCGGAACGCCTTCGGAAAACACTAAAGTCAGCAAGAGCTCAGCTGGACAGTGACGCGAGGCGCAACTGGTTCGACTTTCTCGACGACCAAGGCGGCGTGAAGCGCCTTCAAGTGATTTCAGAACTCAGAAGCAAGATGGAAAGCGGGGGTTACCTATACCATGGGACCACCTCTGGGAATTTGGAACGGATTTCGGAACACGGCCTCGACCCCAGCGTGAAGCGTGTCTGGAAAGACGAGCAAGCAGACAGGCGTAATCTGAAAGACGCTGTTTTCTTTGAAGCCACGTGGCGTGGCGCGACAGACTGGGCACTCGCCGCCGCCGCTCGAGCGCGAGGCCCTAAGCGCAGCCGATCCCGGGAACGTGTCGTGCTCCGTGTACCGAGAGCGGAGTTGGAGGTATTCAAAGACCCATTGTCGGCGAAGCCTGGTAGCGTATGGGTTCGTGGGCCAGTATTGGTTCGCAGCGCGGATGTGTTGACCGAGCCGTTTTCAGGCTTTCCTGACTGGAACCCGCTGACCAAATTTTTGTCTCGATCCCATTAACTAGCAAACGCTAAGGCGCATGGTAAAGCTTAGTTGCCTTTCAAGTGCGACAGGTCCAGCTTTGGATACTCAATCTTCTCAATCGCCTCAGCGAGCCGCTTAAGTCCAAAGCCACTGCCGTATCGCGCTGCCATGCCGGGTACCGAATGGCCCTGTAGGGCATTCATAAGCTCTGAAGGGACATCGCTGTTTCGACAGGCATCCTCGAACGAGTGGCGGAAGCTGTGGAACGCGTTCTTTGCGTGTTTTGCATCGACGCTTTCCAGTAGACGGCGAAACTGACGGGAGTAGGGGCTTGAGTAGTAACCGTCAGCCCCCTTGGGCATCTCGGGGAAGAGCCGTTTTTGTTTCGCCTTCCGTCGCTTGTCAATGAATTCCGGTAAACCGAGCGTCTTCAGCATTGGGTGGACGGGAATGAACCTGTGGGACTTATTGGTCTTGAGCCGCTGATCATCGCCGTCGTCCGTCAGTTCGAAGCGGAGAATGCCGTCTTGTTCTGCAATATCTGATGTATAGAGCTGAATGATCTCGCCCGACCGTGCTCCTGTGAACAGGGAAATGAGCGGAACCCAGTATAGGCCGGTCTCGCGAGGAACGACCTTGCCCGGCGTTAGCCAAGACCAGCTGGACTTGCAGCCGGTATAGAGCGGCGCATTGAAGATGGCCTCAAGTTCTCCTGAGGTGAACGGATGGCGTTCATCCCTTGCTTTGCCGCTCTTTTGGAGCTTCATGCCGTCAAGGGGGTTTCCAGAAACGCCATCGTAATTGACTTTCGCCCAGTTCCAGAAAGCTGAGACGAAGCCAATGATCTTATTGATGTTGGTAACCGACATAGGGGGCAGTTCGAGCTCCGCAGCCTTCTTGGCCGCTTCGTCAAAGGCCATGTTCTTGAGGTCGGCTTGGCTGGTCCAATTGGCCGGAAGTGCCATCAGAGCTTCCTTGAATGCCCTCGCATCTGCCCTGCCATATTCTTCTAGCGTCTTGTCTCCGGCGATAATGACGAAACGATCTATCCAGATGCTGTGATCGTCCGCTGTTTTGGCTGCCCAAGAGGTGCGAGTTTTCTCCGTGATCCACTGGGTGATTGCGACGGACAAAAGCGGGGTATCCGAAGGGGTAACTTTTGCGATCGTCGGAATAAGAGGCGTCTCTATGACTTCCCCCTCATTGCGTTCGCGTTGTGCCTTGGCTGCTTTAATCGTAACCGCTTGCAGCTCACGGACGAGCTTGGGCCAACTTGACGACTGAGGCATAAGCTTCAGGTCCACATCAGTCCACGTGAGGACTTCCTCGGCTTCTTCCCTAAAGAAGGGATCTTGGATACCCCGTGCGAAGTCTCCCCGGTTCCCGGCATCGAGATCGTTGATGTCCTGCACATGCTCTTCAAACGAGCTTCCCTCGAAACCTTCCAGTCGCAGCTCCTCATCCTCGCGGAGTAGGTGGGCGTAGTAGATCTCGCTGATGCGTTTGATCTGGGCGTCCGTGAGTTCCTCCAATGCCGGTTCTGCCTCACGCACAATCTCTTTGCGGTGAGCATCGAACAAGCGGTCCACCCTCGCTGCCTCGACACGGACCCGGCGGACTGCCTCGCGAAAGTCCTTCGTCCGCAATGAGAAGGTTTCTTCCGCTTTCGGATAGCTGCTCTTGATGTCCACGGGGATTGCCGCGCGGTGATAGAAGGTCGCGCCGCGGCGGTATAGGCGAGGGTGTCCAGACATCTTTTCCATCGCTCCACTGTAACAGTGTGATGGAGCAGCGCGAAGAATAAGTCCTTCGAAACCAACAAGTTATTGATATATCTAGCTTGAAAATGGTGCTGCCGGAGAGATTTGAACTCTCGGCCTCTCCCTTACCAAGGGAGTGCTCTACCCCTGAGCTACGGCAGCATCTGGTGGCAGGCGTCTGGGATGCGGTGCGGTCAGTGTAACTGGAACCGGTTCATGGACGTGTCCAGAACCCCGAATTTCCCAAGGCGCAAGTGCCTGAGCGGTTGATCTTGCCAACCGGAATGCGGGGCTTTTGCCACAGTTGACGGTGGCGTGCAAGCGCCAAGTCGCGGTTTTTAAAAATGCTTCGGCAAAGCGGAAGCTTGTCCTTTGCAGTTGTGTGCCTCCAGCGACGCAAAGGTGGCAATATGGCTGAGGTTTCCAGGTGTCCTGGAGGGCTTTACGTCTTCTGCAACAGCGCTCTTTCCGCCTGTGGAAAGAGCGAAGTGAAGGCGCGCGGCGACGAGCCGGTCATCGCGGGCAATATGAGATGATCCACGACCGCTTTGCGCGCAGCGAGCTCCGCCGTCGGTCTTGTGGCAGGTGCGTCTTGTCATCGTTCCGCATTCAATGGAAAACAGGACCTAAGACCGACGTGATGAGGTGTAGGGAAAATGACCGTGGACAAGTCAGAAAACAGGGATGGAGCCAATCCCGATGCAGAGCCCTCTGAGGGAGCGGACAAGAGTGAGCCGAAAAAGCCCAGGGAGACCAAAGAGGATCGTTTGGCTCAGGCCTTGAGGGCGAACCTGCGCCGGCGAAAGTCCGCCGCCAAGGCGCGCAAGAGCGATGGCAGCGGCAAGGAATAGAAACAGATCCATCGATTCCCGGCGCCTGGCTCTCGAGGTTTTCAGGGGACGGTCGCCTCAAGTTAACCGCCTTGTTGCCTTGCATGGGCCACATCGAGCGTGTAGATGCCGGGTTTCTAGGATTTTCGCGCCACGCGGTAAGGTTTCTGGCGCATATCGATCATCAGGGTGGGACCATGGACAGCATTAAGGTCGTCGGCGGCGCAGAGCTCAACGGCATCATTCCGATTTCCGGCGCCAAGAATGCCGCCCTGCCTTTGATGATTGCATCGTTGCTGACGGACGAAACCCTGACGCTGTCCAATGTCCCGCGCCTGCGCGATGTTGCCCAGCTGACCCAGATCCTGTCCAATCATGGCGTGGACTACTCGGTCAATGGCAAGCGCAGCGGCCAGGACGAGCTGGAAGGTCAGACGCTTCATCTCACGGCCCGCGAGATCGTCGACACGACGGCGCCGTATGAGCTTGTCTCCAAGATGCGCGCCAGTTTCTGGGTCGTCGGCCCACTTGTTGCTCGCATGCATGAAGCACGCGTGTCGCTCCCTGGCGGTTGCGCGATCGGCACGCGTCCGGTTGATTTCTTCATTGATGGTCTGGCAGCGCTTGGCGCTGACATCGAGATCGAGGGTGGCTATGTGGTGGTCAAGGCGCCCGGCGGCCTCAAGGGCAACAGGGTCGAGTTTCCCAAAGTCTCGGTCGGTGCGACACATACCATCATGATGGCGGCAACTCTGGCAGAAGGCGAAACCGAGATCGTCAACGCTGCGTGCGAACCAGAAGTGGCCGATCTTGCGGCTTGCCTGAACGCCATGGGTGCGCAGATCGAAGGGGCTGGCACCTCGACAATCAGGATCCAGGGCGTCAAGCGTCTGCATGGTGCCCATCATGCGGTTGTGGCCGACCGGATCGAGACCGGAACCTATGCCATGGCGGTCGCCATGACCGGCGGCGATGTGCTTTTGAAGGGCGCACGTGCGGATCTTCTGGAGAATGCGCTCAACATTCTGCGTCAGACCGGCGCAGAGATCACTGAGACAAAAGATGGCCTGAAAATCTACCGAAACGGCAATGGCATTCAGCCGGTCGACGTGACGACCGAGCCATTCCCCGGCTTCCCGACCGATCTCCAGGCCCAGTTCATGGCTCTGATGACAAAGGCTGGCGGACAGAGCCGGATCACAGAGACGATCTTCGAAAACCGCTTCATGCACGTGCAGGAGCTGGCGCGGCTGGGCGCACAGATCAGCATCGACGGACGCACCGCCGTCATTGATGGCGTCGGTACATTGCGTGGCGCACCAGTCATGGCGACCGACTTGCGTGCATCTGTTTCTCTTGTGATCGCCGGGCTGGCCGCGGAAGGTGAGACCACCGTCAACCGTGTCTATCACCTTGACCGTGGTTTTGAGCGGCTTGAAGACAAGCTGACCCGCTGCGGAGCGCAGATCGAACGTGTCTCTGGCTGACGTCAGTCGACACTCTGGCGTTCAATGACGCGTCCACGCGATGTGAAGGAGGGGCTGGGTGTGCCCGCCCCACCAGTCATGACGGCTTCTACGATCGGGCTGAGGGCAGGCAGCTCTGACTGCCAGGTCGCAATGAAATTGGCGCCGCGCCCACCAGTCTGGTCATTGATCTGAACCAGAAAATCATGTGAGGCAAAGGGTGCGAGCTTGATGGCCTCGGTGGTCAATACACGCACCTCTTTGCCCGTTTCGTCGTGATAGCTGACTTTCTCGATGAAGATGTCTGTCTGTGGATCCACGTTATGGACGGTCAGCGTTGCGGCAAGCAGGACGGACCGGTCAGAGAAGGTCTGAATGCGCGAATAAGCGGGCACATAGTATGTCTCACCAAGCGAACGGAGGAGCGAGCTGTCCAGGTTCTCTGCCCTGACAGACGGTTCTGAGACGCCGACAGTCATTCCCGCAGCAAGCAAAACCACGCCAAACCAGCGGATCAGCGGCGCAACAGGTTTGCTCATGATGCGTAGCAATTTCATTGTGGCTCTCTGATCATGTGGGTTGATGCCTGTTTTCGACAGGATGGAAGAGGTGTTCTAATCGCAGGTTATGCAAGGTTGAGGCGCGTGTGGAGCACTAATTTGGTGAGAGCCGAGTTTTCCTTTTGCCGGATTGTCAAATCCGGCTTTAGCCGCTAGGTCATCAGATAACTGATGTTCGGTTTGACCGGGCGCTGCAAACCAGTGCAGCCTGGCAGACCAAATGTGGGACAGGCCTAAAGAGGGCCGAAATGGGCCGAAGTGGGCCAAACAGGGAATGTGTCTTTCATCATGGATCAGCTGAAACTTGCCGCTCTGGATGCCGAAGACCTCGAGGTCGTGTCCGCACACATTCAGGACGCGGTTCTGACCGTCGGCGACATTCGCTTTCTTCCCAAGGAGCAGAAAGCGATCTTTGCCATGAATCGCTTCGTCTGGGACAAGGCGGCGGACAAACGCACAAAAGAACATGAACGTCGTCGGGCCGCGCTTGCAGTGTCTCAGGTCAGCTCCATGAAGGCGATCGGCATCCGTCAGGATGCCAAGGCTGCGGTTCTCGAGCTGCTCGCTGTCACCTTCGAGGAAACCGAGGCGCCGGCGGGCCGTCTCCGCCTGGATTTCGCCGGTGGTGGCGTTCTGTTGCTTGAGGTCGCTTGCATTGAGGTGCAGCTCTCTGACTTGGGTGCAGCCTGGGGAACACCCAATCTGCCGACCCACGAACTGGATTAAAAACAACGGTGGCGGCGTCGTCCGTCCCAAAAATGCAAGGAGCTCTGGGCTTGGCGGTACGTCTGTCAGACAAGGATGCGGACTTTGGGGTGCGCTTCCAGACGCTGCTTTCGGGCAAGCGTGAGGTTTCCGAGGACGTCGACCAGGTCGTACGCGCGATCCTCGAGGATGTTCGCGAACGCGGTGATTCAGCGGTTCTGGAATACACGGCAAAATTTGATCGGCTCGATGCGGCTAGCATGGCTGAACTGAAGGTTTCGGAAGCGGAAATCGACGCTGCCATGACTGCGGTGCCGCAGTCGACCATCGACGCACTCATGCTTGCACGCGACCGGATCCAGTCTCATCACGCGCGTCAAATTCCCAAGGACGACCGCTACACTGATCCCATCGGTGTGGAGCTTGGCTCCCGCTGGACGGCGGTTGAGGCGGTCGGGCTCTATGTACCGGGCGGCCTGGCCTCCTATCCAAGCTCTGTTTTGATGAATGCTGTGCCGGCCAGGGTCGCTGGCGTCGAACGCATTGCGATGGTTGTGCCCAGCCCGGATGGGGCGCTTAATCCCCAAGTCCTGGCGGCTGCCCGGATCGCAGGTGTTTCCGAAATTTACAGGATCGGCGGAGCCCAGGCGGTTGCCGCGCTGGCCTACGGGACGAAGACAATTGCTCCCGTCAGCAAGATCGTTGGCCCTGGCAACGCGTTTGTAGCCGCGGCCAAGCGCCGAGTGTTCGGCACGGTCGGGATTGATATGATCGCTGGCCCGTCCGAGGTTCTGGTCGTCGCTGACGCCGACAATGATCCTGATTGGCTGGCGGCCGATCTTCTGGCCCAGGCCGAACATGATGCAGTGGCGCAGTCAATCCTGATCACCGACAGCGCAGATCTTGCGACAGCGGTGGAAGGGGCGGTCGAGCGTCAGCTTAAGACCCTGCCCAAGGCCGAAATCGCCGGTGCCAGTTGGCGTGACTTTGGAGCCGTCATTGTCGTCGAGGACCTGGATGGCGCCATGCCGTTGGTCAATCGGATCGCAGCAGAACATCTGGAGCTCGCCGTGGCTGACCCCGATGCAATGCTGGAAAAGGTTCGCAACGCTGGCGCTGTCTTCCTGGGGCGCTACACACCGGAAGCGGTTGGCGACTATGTTGGTGGCTCGAACCATGTTCTGCCAACGGCCCGATCTGCTCGCTTTTCCTCTGGCCTGTCGGTTCTGGATTTCGTCAAGCGCACCTCAATTTTGAAGTGCAACTCAGAGAACTTGCGGCAAATTGGTCCGGCAGCAATTGCGCTGGGCGAGGCCGAAGGGCTGGATGGACATGCAAGGTCTGTCGCGATACGCCTGAACCTCTAGGGATATGGGGCACACGCATGGCCGAGACGGAAGGTGAAGTCGAAAGTGGCGGAAGGCTGGTGGATGTCGTTCTCGACGAAGCCTCCATCTCCCGTTCGACGCCGGACGTGGAACATGACCGTGCGGTGGCGATCTATGACCTAATCGAGGAGAACAGTTTCTCTCCGGTCGGTCACCCCGCCGGAAACTTCGTTCTGCAGCTTTCTGTTGTCGAAAAGAAGCTTGTCTTCGCCATTGCAGGTGACGATGGCAACCTGCTTGTGACCCATGTTTTGTCGCTGACGCCTCTGCGCAAGATCGTCAAGGACTACGATCTGATCTGCGAGAGTTATTTCGAGGCGATCCGCCATTCGACACCAAGCCAGATCGAGGCCATCGATATGGGGCGGCGAGGGGTTCACAATGAAGGCGCCGAAGTTCTGATGGAGCGGCTGAAAGGCAAGGTTGACGTCGACATGACAACGGCGCGGCGTCTCTTCACGCTGGTCTACGCCCTCCACTGGAAGGGTTGAGCGAAATGGCCGAGCCGGGCATGCGTCCGACTGCGGTGTTGTTTGCTTGCGGCATGAATGCCGTGCGCTCCCCCATGGCCGCAACCATTGCGCGCCATCTTTTCCCCAATCAGATCTATGTCCGCTCCGCTGGTGTTCGTCAGGGTGAACCGGATCCCTTCGTCGATGCGGTCATGGCCGAAATCGGTATGGACACGAGCAGGCATCGGCCCAAAACTTTCGAGGAATTGCAGGAATCCGGTTTCGATCTTGTCTTGACACTGGCACCGGAGGCCCACCACAAGGCGCTTGAGCTGACCAGAACAGAGTCGGTCGATGTCGAGTACTGGCCAACCATGGATCCGACGCTTGCCACCGGAAGCCGGGAGCAGATTCTGGATTCCTACCGAGCGGTCCGCGATCAGCTGATGGCGAAAATCAAGAAGCGCCTTGGCTGGAACCCGCCGCCAAGCGGCTGAATCGGCCTGACCAGACCACGATCTCTGACAGCAGTGATTTAGTTTGAAAAGGCTCAGAAAGAACGGTTCACATTCCTGTCGTGATCCGTTAGGTTCGCCGCTCATCTGAACGCCTTAATCAGGATACCATATGGCCAAGGAAGAAGCTCTGGAGTTTCCGGGCGTCGTCACGGAACTGCTGCCAAACGCGACTTTTCGCGTGAAACTGGAAAATGACCACGAGATCATTGCTCACACTGCGGGGCGCATGCGCAAGAACCGCATTCGTGTTCTCGCAGGCGACAAGGTGCTGGTCGAAATGACCCCTTACGATCTGACCAAGGGTCGTATCACCTACCGCTTCAAGTAAGACGGCCGCGAGCAAGACGGCAGAAAATGGCAGTGGCAGGCATGACGAAAGTTCCCGCACTGATCCTGGCTTCCGCGTCGCCGCGCCGTCTTGGGCTGCTTCAGCAGATCGGTCTCGAGCCTGATCACCTGATGCCGGCCGATATTGATGAGACGCCGAACAAGCTTGAAACGCCGCGCGCGCTCGCCTTGCGTCTTGCAAGGGGCAAGGCGGAGGTCGTGCGCGCCATCGTCGGGCAATCGGAAGATCTCGCCGATTCTGTCATTCTTGCCGCAGATACTGTGGTCGCCGTCGGGCGCCGCTGTCTGCCCAAGGCCGAAATGACCGACCAGGCCCTGGCCTGTCTGTCATTGCTGTCAGGGCGAGGCCATCGCGTCTTTACCGGGGTCGCTGTCATTGCACCCGATGGAAAGCTGCGTTCCAAGGTTGTCGAGACCCGTGTCCGCTTCAAACGCCTGTCGCGCAAGGACATTGACGAATACATGGCGTCGGGCGAATGGCGCGGCAAAGCTGGTGGCTATGCCATTCAGGGTCTGGCGGGGAGCTTTGTTGTCAAACTTGTCGGCTCCTATCCCAGCGTCGTCGGCTTGCCCTTGAGCGAGACCGTCACGCTTTTGTCTGCTGCCGGCTATCCGGTGCACAAGGACTGGCCAACATCGGCGAGCTGACGCAGGATGCGTGGCCGCTGTGTGGCCCACCAAGATGAGCGCTGTCATGAGCGAAACCAAAGAGACATCCAGTCGCCGCATGCGGCCTTGCCCTATCTGCTCCAAGCTGTCGACGGATGCAGATTATCCCTTCTGTTCGCCGCGATGTGCCAAGGTTGATCTCCACCGCTGGTTCTCCGAGGGCTACACCATTCCTGTGGTCGAGACCGACGATCTGGACGATCCCGAGCGAGACAATTTCGACGGCTGATTTCGCCGCCTGTCTCCTCGTCTTGCAAATTTAGCCGACGATGCAATTTGTCATGTTTTTCGCCGTTTAACTGCTGTTTTGATCAAGCAATGGGCAACGTGATAAAAAATATCTCTTGTCGTGAAAAAATATTCACTGCCATAATGATCTCGCAAAACCTGTCATGTACAGGAACCCTGGCGACACCGGGAGGCAGAGGCAGAGATCAGCGCCTCATTCGCCCACCAGGTTTCTGAAGTGACGAAAAACCGTCGCACGGTCGTGTTATTGCGGCGGAACTATACAGGGATCAAGGATCCCGACATCAAAGGCGAGGCACTGATGAGCAAGTTCCTTTTTGGCGCGACTGCGCTGGCCATGACGACGGCGCTGAGCGGCGCTGCAATGGCCGACTACACCCTGACCATCCTGCACACCAACGACGTGCACTCGCGGATCGAGTCGATCAACAAATACGATTCCACCTGTGACGCGGAATCCGAGACCGAAGGCAAGTGTTTCGGCGGCGTCGCCCGGATCAAGGCGAAGATCGACGAGCGTCGCGACGAGCTGTCCGCAGAGGGCGCGAATTTTGTTGTCGTCGATGCTGGCGACCAGTTTCAGGGCTCGCTCTTCTACACGACCTACAAGGGCGCAGCTGCCGCCGACTTCATGAACGGCATTGGCTACGACGTCATGGCCGTGGGCAACCACGAATTCGATGATGGGCCAAAGGCGCTCGCAGGCTTTCTCGACAAGGTGACGTTCCCGGTCATTTCGGGAAACCTTGACCTCGACAACGAGCCGCTTCTCAAGGGCCGCATTCCTGGCACTCTGGTGCTTGAGCGCGGCGGCGAAAAGATCGGTTTCGTCTCCAGCCTTGCTGAAGACACGGCCGAAACCTCATCGCCAGGTGACGGTGTGACTTTCCTGAACTCCGAAGAGGCTCTCAAGGCGCAGGTTGCCGAGCTGGAAGCTGCAGGCGTCAACAAGATCATCGCGCTCACCCATGAAGGCCTGTCCAAGGACAAGATGATCGCGGCGGCCGTGCCCGGTATCGACATTATCGTCGGCGGTCATTCGCACACGCTTCTGTCCAACACGCAGGAGCGTGCTGAAGGTCCGTATCCGGTGCTCGTCAAGAACCCGGACGGCAAGGATGTGCCTATCGTTCAGGCCTATGCCTACAGCAAATATGTCGGCGATCTTGTCGTCACCTGGGATGATGCCGGCAACGTCATCGAGGCCGTTGGAGAGCCGATCCTCCTCGATGCTTCGGTTGAG
Organism: Roseibium sp.; assembly: GCF_039982295.1. GTDB lineage: Bacteria > Pseudomonadota > Alphaproteobacteria > Rhizobiales > Stappiaceae > Roseibium. The sequence continues at coordinate 104,437 of NZ_JBDWYP010000084.1, read as the reverse complement.
CCGGACGAAGAGTTTCTGGCGCGTGTCGTCGAAATGGCGGCGCCTCTCGATGAAATCCGCAATGAAGTGGTCGCGCAAACCAGTGGCCTGATCAATGCGGACCGGACGGTCTGTCGTGCCCAGGAATGCGAAATGGGCACCCTGGTTGCAGACGCCATGTTGGCCCGGGTCGCTCCGCAGGGCATCCAGATCGCCATTCAAAATGGCGGCGGGCTGCGCGCGTCGATTGATGCCGGCGAGGTGACCATGGGCGAAGTTCTGACGGTGCTGCCGTTCCAGAACACACTGTCGACGTTCCAGCTCAAGGGGTCCGATGTGATCGCCGCGCTTGAAAACGGTGTGTCCAAACTTGAGGAGGGCGCAGGCCGCTTCCCGCAGGTCGCCGGCCTCAAGTACAGCTTCTCCAAGGCCAAGCCGGCTGGCGAGCGCATCAGCGACGTCGAGGTCATGAACGGCGATGCCTATGCACCGATTGATCCGGACAAGGTCTATGGTGTGGTCTCCAACAACTACATGCGTGGCGGCGGCGACGGCTACAAGGTTTTCGCAACAGCCGGCATGGACGCTTATGACTACGGCCCTGATCTGGCTGACGTGGTTGCCGAGTACCTGGCGACCAAGGGCGATTACACGCCATATGTCGACGGTCGGATCACAGAAAAATAAGACTGGCACCTGTCAGGCGAGGGCCTTTCATCGTCGTGCAAAGTCGAAGCGCGCCGCATCAGCGGCGCACTTTTTTTGGTTCTATCCTTGATGTTGGACCAGGGGAGTGGCGCGCACAGGACGCGGTGTCTCCCTGGTGCAGCGCCAAAGCCATCAAAATGCGCGTCAGGGTAACTTTTCCCCAGCTGATAGAGAGCTGAAAAGCCAAGTAAAACCGGGGTTTTGACAGGGGGTTGGGTGTCTTTGCGAAAAGCCTTGCAAGGGCGGTGAAAAACTTTGCCGGGACGCTGGACAAGCCCGCTTCCAGCTTCTATAAGACCCGAGCTTTCGACGCGGCGACAACATGTCCGCCAGCCGTCAGATGCCCGGATAGCTCAGTTGGTAGAGCAGCGGATTGAAAATCCGCGTGTCGGTGGTTCGAATCCGCCTCCGGGCACCACTCATCTCTTTGAATTGAATAGACTGGAACTCGCGATCCGTATTGCGGACGGGTTGATCGTGACGCGTCTGGGCGAACTGCCGAAACGTCTACATGTTGCGGGCCGGGCGATTGGCCGGCCGGGACAAGGGCATTCAAGTTTGCTGTTCTGAACTGACGCGTGCTTCAGGTCGGAAATAGCCTAGACGAAGACACGCGCCAGAGATGCGACGGCCATTGCCCTTGCTGCACGTTCTGGACCCTTGAGCGGGCAATTGGCGTTTGCCGCCAGCCGGGCAGGTGGAGGGAAGGACAGGCTGTTGAGGTCGGTTGCCTCGAGGTCGTCCAGATCCGTTGCCTTGGCGGCGTCTTCTGCGGCAAAGCGAATGGTGTCGAACAAGGTTACCACCGCCTGCCAGACCTCGATCGGCGGGCTGTCGTTCGTTGTGCACCAGCGAACGATATCGGCAGGTTCAGCCTTCAGATAGGCCGCGGCCTCTTCGGCAGAAAGTCCGAAAAGATCAATAATTGCCTTGAAATTGCTCATGGTTCGCACCGGGTCTCTTCATTCACATTTCAATATTGCACTGCAATATGGCGAAAGTCGAGCCGATAACGGATTGGTGGTTAAGTTGTTCGCTGGTTAAACGCGCCGGAGTGGTCATTTTCACCGCTGAAGACGCCGCCCGTCGGAGCGTCTCCGGGCGATTTGAGGGCGCTGTCCCGAATGTTGGAAAGCCTGGCTCCAAGGCAGGGAGGGGGCCGATGCAGCCAGACATCCAGGTGTCCTAGTGTTCGTAGGCGCCAGCCGAATAGGTCAGCTCGTAACCGTGGCTGTAGATTTCGAACACGATGCCGAACGGATCTTCTACATAGACCATGCGATAGGGCTTCTCATCCGGAAAATACTCGCGCACCGGCATGCGCTGTTTTCCACCTGCCGCGACGATCTTCCTGGTCAGGCCTTCGACATCCGGATCCTGAATGCAGAAGTGAAACAGACCGGTGGTGCGGTAGTCGAGATTGTCAGTGGGCTCCCGGTTTCCCTTGAATTCGAAGATCTCGACCCCGATCCTGTCGGAGGTCGACATATGCGCGATGCGCAGGCTCCCCCAGCCTTCGCCGAAGACGTCGGTGCACATGCGGCCGATGTCGCTGTCGTCTTCCGTGATCTCCGTCGGCGGCATGATCAGGTAGAAGCCGAGTGTTTCTGAGTAGAATTTGACGGCGGCGTCGAGATCTGGAACCGACAGTCCGATGTGTGAAAAGCTCTTTGGATAGGGTGTCATCCTGGACCTCCTTGGCGTTGCGATAACTGCAATTTAGGGATTGAAGATCAGAATAAAAAATTATTATAATTAATGAAAATCATAATAAAAAGTTTTGATCATGCTGAATGCGACCTGGCTCGAAACGTTTGTGGCCCTTGCTGAAGAAGCGAGTTTCACGCGCACGGCGGCGCGCCTGAACATGACCCAGCCCGGGGTCTCCCAACATCTGGCCAAGCTTGAGGCCGCCGTTGGGGTGCCGCTGGTCCAGCGCATCGGCAAGACCATCGTGCTCACGGATGCCGGCAACGCGCTCAGAAACCATGCGCGCGTACGACAGGCGGAAGAGCAGGCGCTGCTGGAACGTATTGGCGAGGACCGCGCGGATGTCGGGTCTGTCGGCATTGGTGCCTCCGGCAGTTTTGCGACCGTGCTCTACCGCCGCTTGCTGCCACATCTGGTCGACGTGCCGGAGCTGATCGTGACCCTCGAAGCTGCGCCCGAGGCACGGGTGATCGAAGCGGTTGCCGCAGGGCGTCTGGACCTTGGGGTGGTGAGCGGGGATCCGCGGCATGCCCGGCTGGAAGCGGAGAAGATCGGAGAGGAAGATCTCTGTCTTGCCTTGCCGGCGGAGACTGGCCCCGCCCAGCCGGATCTTGACGAGTTGCAGGATATGGGCTTCGTCGACCATCCGGATGGTGCCGCTTATGCAGAGATGGTGATGCCGGACAATTTCAAGGGCTTTCAAAGCGCAAAGGCCCTTCGCAGGCGTGGTTTCGTCAACCAGATCAGCCAGATTCCGGCGCTCGTGGCGGCCGGTGCCGGCTATACCATCTTGCCCCGTAGCGGCATCGACGGCTTTGCAGGGGCGGCACCATTGCGGATTGCGGTCTTGCGCCATCCGGTCCATCAGGAGCTGTGGCTGATCCGCAGGGCAGGGCGCCTCATGCCAACGCGGTGCCTCTGGGCCATGACGGAAATCAGAGCCCTCTCCGAAGAGCTTCGCGCCCCGTCGGTCTGATCCTCTCTCGTTTGGCTTTTCGGCGCGCCGATTCCCTGCACGCCGTGCGATTCTTCAGTCTGCGCGTCGTTTCTGGGCAGAACGGCGCGAAAACATGAGGTCGGCGTCCTTCGGCGCTATGCAGTTTGCCGATCGGGCTAGGTGATTGTTGCAGTTGGGTTTCCGCCCACACACCGCCTGTCCAGGGGGCTTTGTTGACAGGTTCCTGATTTGTCCAATTTGCATTCATGTCGGTTTTGCGTCCATTAACAGTGGAAAACAGCGCGCCGCCTAAATGTCCGGCGTCAGGAATGATACCTCTATGGGATCAGAAACAGACCGCGTGTCTCCAGCCTTGAAAGCGCCATGAGCCCCTTATGAAGTTCAAGGGTAAGTCCTTTATCGCCATCGTTCTCACGCCGGAGACGCCCTCCGACGCGTGGTTTGCCGAGCTTGACCGGATCATCTCCCGTACGCCCGGCTTCTTTATCGATCGGCCGATCATTCTGGATGTGCGCGGCCGGAAGATGCCGATCGACGAATTGCAAGACCTGCTTGCAGGTCTTGCTGAACGCTCCATCCAGGTCATGGGGATCGACGGGGTTGCCGGCACGCGTCTGAAACCGGGCATGCCGCCAAGTTTTGGCGGTGGCCGTCTGGCGTCCGACGTCGAGGTGCCCGAGCCTCAACCGGAAGCTTCTGGCGGATCCGAAGAGGGCGAGCCTGAGACGCCAAAGACCAAAGGTGCAAAGGCGCCTGCCAGGAAAGGCAAGAGCGAAGGCAGTTCGGATCAGCCGATCAGAGTGGCGACCGGGCCTGTTCCCGACAGCCAGTCCATCGTTATCACCGAACCCGTGCGCTCGGGCCAGAGTGTCATGCATCCGGCGGGCGATGTGACGATCCTCGGATCGGTCTCCTCCGGAGCGGAGGTCATTGCGGGCGGATCTATCCATGTCTATGGCGCCCTGCGCGGCCGGGCTCTGGCTGGCGTGTCGGGCAACGACAATGCACGGATCTTCTGCTCGAAGCTGGATGCCGAACTGGTCTCGATCAACGGCCTCTACCAGATTGCGGATGATTTTAGCGGCGACGTTCTGAGCAAGGCGGCCCAGATCAGGTTCGAAAACGAGAAGCTGATCTTCGAGCCGCTGGCCTAGGCAGCTGCCGATCAAAGGGTTTTCCGGGGTCGCACCGGGAAAATTGGAAAACAGGAAAGCACACCATGAGCAACGCCACAGTCATCGTGGTCACTTCGGGCAAGGGCGGCGTCGGCAAGACGACCTCGACCGCCGCCATTGCCTCTGCGCTGGCCAAACAGGGATACAAGGTTTGCGCGGTCGATTTTGACGTCGGCCTGCGCAACCTGGATCTGATCATGGGCGCCGAACGCCGGGTGGTCTTTGATCTTGTCAACGTCGTGCGCGGTGAAGCCTCGATCAAGCAGGCGCTGGTCCGCGACAAGAAGCTGGACAATCTCTACCTGCTTCCGGCCTCCCAGACCCGCGACAAGGACGCGCTCACCGACGAAGGCGTTGCCAGCGTCATCAACGAGCTTCGCATGTATTTCGACTGGATCGTTTGCGACAGTCCGGCCGGCATCGAGCGCGGGGCAACCCTGGCCATGCGTTATGCGGATGAGGCGATCATCGTCTCCAACCCGGAAGTCTCTTCCGTGCGCGACTGTGACCGGATCATCGGCCTTCTGGATTCCAAGACCGTGGTTGCCGAAGACGGCGGGCGCATGCCGAAGCACCTTTTGATCACGCGCTACGACGTGGAGCGGGCAAAGCTCGGCGACATGCTTGCGGTTGATGATGTGGTCGACATTCTGTCCGTGCCGCTGATCGGGGTTGTGCCCGAAAGCCGCGACGTCCTGAAAGCGTCCAACGTTGGCCTGCCGGTCACTGTTTCGGACGAGGCATCGCCAGCGTCCAAGGCCTATACAGAGGCCACGCAGCGGCTTCTGGGAGAAGACATTCCGGTCACGATTCCATCCGAAAAGAAGGGTCTGCTCGGCAAACTCTTCAAGGGGAGGGCTGCATGAACATCATGGCCTTCTTCGGCAGGCGCGATGACAGCGCCTCCGTCGCCAAGAACCGACTGAAGATCCTTCTTGAGCACGAACGTGGCGGCAACTCGTCTTCCGACGCCAAGCTGATCTCTTCCTTGCGTGAGGATATCCTTGCCGTCGTTGCGCGCCATATCAACATCGACCCGGACGCGGTGCAGCTGGAGATGGATCGCACCGGCGACACCACGACCCTGGGCATCGACATCGAGCTCCCGGACACCGACATCCGCAAAAGCGCCTGAGCAGAAGCGCCTGAGCAGAGGCGACGAAGCGAGCGGGGCGAAACCTCGCCGCTTTGTCGCGCGATGGCGGTCTTCTGTCATCAAGGCCCGCTCTCCGCTACACCGCCTTCCCGGTTTGCCGCCAAGCGGCAAGACCGCGACACAGTAGCACCTCCGCCCCAAGGGGACGAATGCCTGCGCTGACTGTGCTCCTGCCTGCGCAGGGAAGGCAGAGAAGGTCGGCGTGCGTTACGCCGTGCCTCTGACCGGGCGGTCGTTGGTGATGTTGAAGATCATGCCATCAAGCAGTTCTTCAAGGTCGGGCCGGGCGGCGGGGCCGTTGGAAATATCCACCAGCATGAGCGTTCCATCAGGGCGGATGGCAAAGGCGCCGGGCTCTGCAAAGTTCTCGGTGGTTTCGGCCTCGGACAGCGGTTCGGAGACGTAAAGGCCGAGCGCGCGCATCTGCGCTTCGCTCATGCCGTAGCAGAGCTCGAAATCCCAGCCGAATTCGTCCATATCCGCCCGGGCCTTTTCCTTTGTGTCGGCGGAGACGACGAGGACGTCCATGACCTCGCTCCAGGCAGGAAGGGCGGCGTTGAGCTTGTTCAGGTAGCGCTTGCACCGCGGGCAATGCTTGCCGCGATAGACAAACAGCATGGTCCAGCGGTCCTTGGCTTGGCCGATAGAGATCGTATCTCCCGAAAGAGCCGGAAAGCTGGTCGGTTCAATTGGTGCGCCTACGCGCGGCTTGGACATTGTCATTGCATATCCTTTGGTGCTGGCAAATTCAGATAAAGAGATAGTATCTCTTGACCATCCAGTGCCGCCGCGGACCAGTAACATTTGCGCGAGCTGCCAGCCAGGGAAGTGGACGGCCCCGTCAGGTGAAGAGTTTCAGGCGAAGATTTTCGCGACTTCATCTTCACCCAGCAGCTTCCATTCGCCCTCGGGCACGCCATCTAGGCCAAGCCCGCCGATGTGCGTGCGGGTGAGGGCGGTCACATGGTTGCCGGCGGCGGCGAACATGCGGCGAACCTGGTGATACCGACCCTCGTGCAGGGTGAGGCGCACATGAGTGTCGCTAAGGACTTCAAGCTCAGCCGGTTTCAGCGGCTTGTGCTCGTTTTCCAGCATCATCTCGCCGGAGGCAAAGAGCGCTGCTTCAGAGCCGTTCAGGGGGCGATCAAGCGCAGCCTCGTAGATCTTCGGTACGTCAGCCTTGGGCGAGATCACCCGGTGCAGCAGATCGCCATCGTCGGTGAAGAGCAGGGCGCCCGAGGTTTCCTTGTCGAGCCGTCCGATCGTGGACAGGGCCGGCTTGCGCACCCTGTAGCGGTCCGGCAGCAGGTCATAGACCAGCTTGCCCTGATCCTTCGTCGAGCACGTGTAGCCGAGCGGCTTGTTCATCAGGATCACCATGCCGACGGCCGGGTCCAGAGGTTCATCGTCAAACAGAATATCGTCATGGGCCGTCTTGGCATCGGCCTTGAGCGTGTTGCCGTCCCGGTCGGTCACCCAGCCGTGCTTGATTGCGGTCTGAATTTCCTTGCGGCTGCCGTAGCCGAGGTTCGCGATGAGTTTGACCAGCCGCATGTCACTTCACTTTCCGCTTGATCGCGCGGATGACCTTGTAGCCACCTTCATCTGCGATCATGTCCACCACGCCGAAGACGTCGTTCAGCGTTGCCTCATAGGGCAGGTGCCGGTTGGCGACCATGTAGAAGGTACCGCCGCTGCGCAAACCGCCCGCGGCTGCCCGTATGAAGGCCTGGCCAACGTCGGAACGGTCGGCCTTGCCTGTCTGGTGGAACGGCGGATTGGAGATGATGAAATCATAGGGCCCTTCGATGCCCCTGGTGACATCCGACCAGATGCCGTTGAGCATCTTTTTGCCCTTGAAGCCTGAAAGGTTCTGCTCGGCCAGATCGAGTGCGCGCTTTTCCGCTTCATAGAGGTCCATGGCGGCAACGCCCGGCGCGCGTTCCAGAACGGTGCGAGCGAGATAGCCGAAACCGCAGCCCAGATCAGCTCCCTTGCCCGCGAGTGTCTCCGGCAGGTTGTCGGTCAGGAGTTTGGAGGCCGTATCGATCCGGTCCCAAGCGAAAATACCTGGCCTGCTGACATATGAGCCCTCGAGGATTTCGCGCGGCGCGTCCAGCTGAAGCCATTCGTCGAGCAGTGCAGTGTTGACCGCGTCCGGTGAAACGGTCGCCCAGAAGACGCGACATTTGTTCTTTGACAGTTTGCCGGTCAGACCAGCCAGCGCGCCGAGGTCGGCCTCGGCGGTCTTTGCGCCTTCGGTGTTGGGCGCACAGGCGAGAACTGTGCCACCGGCAGCCGCCTTTTTGACAGCTCGTGCGAGCAAGGCACGCGATTCCTGTCGCTGCCGGGTCGGTAGGGCGAGCACGAGGGCAAAGGCCGTCTCGTCCGTTTCCGCGACGACCTTGTAGCCTGCCTGGTCGAGAGCATCGCGGTCTGGTGCGAAGCTTTGTTCGCACGTGAGCACCGCTGTGGGGATTGCTCTGAGGTCTCTGCCCATCCTCGCGCGCAAGAACAGCGCCTTCGCGCCATCGGCAAGGTCAAGCATGCCTTCTTCAAGAGGCAGCGTCAGGGTTTCAAGCACGGTATCGGTCATTGTCGCCAATCATGATGAGGCGCGCGGACCAGAAGGGCGGCGCGTCCGGGACTTGGCGGAGCTATAGGCATCTTCACCGGCAAGGTCAAAGCCAAGCGGCAAACCGGGCAGAAAAACCGGGCGCTCGGTGCGTTTCAGTCGAAACGCTCATGGGGCAGGCTTGTGCGCGATGATGAATTGGCTCGTAATTTTCGGAAAGGTGATGGTCTCGATGAGCTCCAGGCCATTCTCCGCCATCAGATCATCCACATCGCCGGTGGTCATGAAGCGTACCGTCGTCGGGGCCTTGTTGAAAAGGCGCAGCGCCCAGATCAGAGGGCCGAAAAGGATCTTCTGGTGACCGAGGCAGACGGTCTTTGTGATCAGCAGGCCGCCTGGTCTCACAAGCTGCGTCAGCCGAGAGGTTGTGGCGGCAGGGTCTTCGGCCAGGTGCAGGAAGTTGAAGGCGAGCACAGCGTCGTAGCCACCGTCGGCGCCATTGGCAGCCGGCGCCACGCGCTCGTCGAAGGGATCCGCCTGCACAAAGCGCAGATTGGCCTGAGGGTCCTGCGCGAGCTTCTCGTTGGCGATCTCGATCATCCCGGCGGCAAAGTCGGTGGACAGATAGGACTTCACCGAGGGCGCAAGCAGCAAGGCTGTCGATCCGGTGCCGCAGCCGACTTCCAGAACGTTGCTTTCGGGGCCAACGTGCTCACGCACTCTGGCCAGCCACCGCTCATAGCCGGCCTGATCCCTGATTGGCGTCTTGGCGTAGCGTCGGGCAAGTTTGTCCCAGAAGGGGGCGCTTGAGGTCATGGGGGCTCGGCTCACAGGCTGGTCATAAGATATTGAATAGATAGCTGAGGCGATTTTCTCGGAAAATTGCTAAAAAATGAAGAAGTGATATACATATTTGCATGAATTGGCAGGCGATCTCTTTTGACTGGAACAACGCGCGGGCATTCCTTGCCACCGCCGAAGAGGGGTCTTTTTCGGCTGCTGCCCGCGTGCTTGGGTCGACCCAGCCCACACTTGGACGGCAGGTGGCAGCGCTTGAGACGGAGTTGGGCGTCGTCCTGTTCGAGAGGGTGGGCAGGTCGCTGAAATTGACACCTTTTGGCGCCGATCTGCTGGATCACGTCCGGGGCATGGCGGAAGCGGCGCGTTGTCTCTCGCTGGCCGCCTCAGGTCAGGCCCAGTCGAGCGAGGGCAAGGTCTGCATTTCCGCCAGCGACCTGATGGCGGCCTACCTGTTGCCGGAGCTGATCAGCGAACTGCGCCGACAACAACCGGGCATCCACATCGAGGTGTTGGCGTCCAATGCGCTGAGTGACTTGCGCCAGCGCGAAGCGGACATCGCCCTGCGCCATGTGCGTCCGGATCATCCCGAATTGATTGCCCGTCTGATCCGGGAGATGTCTGCCAGCTTCTATGCCTCGCCGCGGTATTTGGCCGAACATGGACGCCCGGAAACCTTCGACGACATGGCGTCCCATGCGTTGGTGGGGTTTGTCGACGATGGCGTGTTGCTTGACCACCTCAACCGCAGCGGCGTGCCGGTGACTGCTGCCAACATCATCTGCAATTCGGCTGACGGCAATGTTGCCTGGCAGATGGTGCGCGAAGGCCTGGGCATTGGCATCATGGCCGACGATATCGCCGGGCGTTGCCCGGATGTCGAGCGCCTGTTTCCCGGGACCGACCCTTTCCGCTATCCTCTTTGGCTTGTCACGCACCGCGAGCTGAACACCAGCCGCCGGATCCGGCTGGTGTTTGATTTCCTGGCCGATGCCTTCAAGCAACCACGGCCCGTGAAACGCCCCGCGGCTGACAGCGGGAACCTTAAAACGCCTGCTCGGAGTTGAAGGGTTTACCGTCAACAAGCAGCCGGACAGGCAAGGATCGGCCATCGTCGGCGACACGCGCCACAAGCCTGATGCGGGAACTGTCCATGCGTTCGATCTCAAGCCCCGTGCCTTCGGGCACATAAAAGGCATCCAGACCGTAGTCGACCACGATCATGTCCTCGAACACGGAGCGGACGATACCGGCAATGGCCAATGGACCTGCCACGGAGCGGTCTGCCGTGATCAGGGTCGGTTGAGCGGGCTCATCCCCATCTGCTTCCACACCCACATAGACTGTGTCGCCTGGGGAAAGGACTTCGCCGGGGGCAACAAGGCGAACGCCCAGACGGGTGATCGCAAGGTTGATGATGACGTAGTCGCCACGCAGAAGGTCGCGTGGATCGACAGGCCGAACCTCAAGCGTCACTTCACTGCCCGTCATCTGCACATTCAGGCGATCGGCAAGGGGAAATGCGATGAGCGCCAGCTGAAACAGGGCGAGGATCCCCCACTTCAGCCAAGGTGAATGCCACAGAGAGCGGTGAGCCAGGTGATCGGGCGCGTTTGCCATGGATGCGCTGGTCATGACCTTGCCTCCTGCGCTGTGGATTGCTGTGGCGTTCGACGCCGCAACATGCGTGTGACGGCAAAGGCGAGGCCCAGCAGAACCACGCCTGCGATCAGGAAGAAGACCGACTGTCCGAGGAGGCTCCCGACCGTGACGTCGAGGAGCCAGAGAACGGCAGCTGCCAAACCGGCGTAGCCGCACAGCGTCCAGAAACTGTTGTTGTGGAGGGTGCCCATCAGACTGATTGCCACCAGTGCCGCAATGTTCAGGGCGGCGACAAGGATGATATTTGGCGAAATGAGCGGGATCAGAACCGCCAGAAGGGCAAGGAGAACGGCAGCAAACAAGACCCTTGCCTTGCCTGTCTTGAAGGAGAGGAGGAAACCGGCTGCGCTCATGACAACGGCCAGCCCGATCGTCAAGGCAACCGGCGCAGTCGTCAGCGGGGCCTGCAGCCGAGCAGGGTCGAACTCCGAGTGGAAGAGCAGCACAAAGACCAGCAAGCCACAGAGCAGCGCAACGCCCACATCCTGTAAGCAGCTTGCCAGCAGCCAGCGGCCGTGGCTCCTTTGCGGATAGTAGTCCGACCATTTGACCAGAAGTTCGCCGATCTGGCCAAGCTGAACAAGTGAGGCGGCCAGTCCGGCAAAGCCGGTAACCACCATGGCAAACAGGATCGCATCTCCGCCCTGGAGGGTTTCTCCCGTGTCCGCAAGCCAGCGTCCAAAGGTGATCAGCAGCAGGGATGTTGCGGCCCAGCGGCAAAGGCGGTTCGGGTGGACGACCGGATGCAAAAGGATAGCGAGCAGCAATGCGAGCCCGATCAGGCTTTCCAGCAAGGGTGCCGCTCCAATATCCGAGCGCCCGATCTGCCAGGAGATGGCTGCAACGGCTGCAACGATCAGAGAGGTTCTGGAGCCTGCAATCCATGCAGCAGCCAGCGCGCCGAGGCAGACGAGGAAAGCACCGCCCGGCCAATTGGTCGGCAGATGGAAAATCTGGCCAACGAGAGCCAGCGCGCCGACGAAGACGAGAGTTGCGAAGGCCGTTGCCAGATCGGCCAGACCCTTGCGTCCCGAAGCTGAGGACCATGCCGCCAGACCATGGGAGCCGAGTACGCAGAAAACGATGCCGATGAGCTTCACGTTGCGCGGGATCGCGCCCCAATTGGCGGCGATGAAGGCCGCCAGGGCAAGCGCGATGCACAGAACCCCGATGCCGCCAAGCATCATGGGGACCTTCGAACGACCATCTTCAGTCGCTGTGGAGGCAAGGATGTGGGCTGCACCATCAGATGTGAGCCAGCCTTTTTCCACCCAGGTTTCAACGTCGTCGCGCAGGCGCTTCTTGTAAATCAGGTCGAACATCTATTGGGCCATCTTTGTTTTTCGATCGAAGACATACCTCAGTGCCGATCATGTTGACAGCCAAGTTTGTTGAGAGTTCGATGGGGTTGGAGGAATAGGGTTCCGTCCTCCGGAGCCCGGGAGGATAACACATGAACCTATCACGCATGCTTGGTCGTCGGGCCGAGGATGGCCGTCCTGTTCGCGTCGGCCTGATCGGAGGCGGCAAGTTCGGCTCCATGTATCTGACTCAGGCGCGTCTGACGAAGGGCATCCAGATCCTTGGCATTGCCGATCTTGATCCCCAGCGCCTGCGTACCACCTTGAAACGCGCCGGGTGGCCCGAGGAGCAGACCGACACGTCGTCCTTTGCAGCAGCCTATCAGTCCGGCCGGACCTATATCACCGACAGTGCTGATGATCTGATCGCAGCCGACGGCCTGGACGTTCTGATCGATGCGACCGGTGATCCCGCTGCTGGCATTCGCCACTGCCTGGCCGCGTTTCAGCACGGACGTCATATCGTCATGGTCAATGTCGAGGCCGATGCGCTGGCTGGCCCATTGCTGGCAAAGCACGCAGATGCAGCCGGCCTCGTCTATTCGCTGGCCTGGGGCGACCAGCCTGCGCTGATCGCCGAACACGTGGATTGGGCCCGCACCTGCGGTTTCAAGGTGGTCTGCGCGGGGAAGGGGACGCGGTATCTTCCAGGTTACCATCATCTGACACCGGACACGGTCTGGGACACGCTGCGCACCTATCTGGCTCTTGATCATCCTGACCAGATCAACCTCAAGATGTTCAATTCCTTTCTGGATGGCACCAAGTCGGGCATCGAGATGACGGCGGTCTGCAACGCCACCGGCCTGACGCCGCAAGAGGATGGCCTGGCCTTTCCGCCGGCGACGCGCTTCGAGCTGTCTTCCGTCTGCAAGCCACGGGAAAACGGCGGAACATTGAGCCGCAGCGGCACGACGGAAGTCACCTCGTCGCTCTACCGCGATGGCACGGATGTTCCCCATCATCTGGCCATGGGCACCTATGTGGTGATTGAGGGCGAGACCGACTACGCCCGTCAGTGCTTCACCGAGTATCACATGCTTGAAGATGACAGCGGGCAGTTCGCGGCGCTTTACCGGCCGACCCACATGATCGGAATGGAGCTGGGTGTCTCCGTTGCATCTGCTGCCCTGCGCCGGGAGCCGACCGGTGCTCCCGTGGGGTTTCATTCAGATGTCGTGGCAACCACCAAGAAGGCGATGAAGGCCGGTGAAATGCTCGACGGCGAGGGCGGCTTTACCGTCTGGGGGCGTCAGTGCCCGGCGACGGCATCTCTGGCAGCAGGCTACCTGCCGCTGGGTCTTGCAAGTCAGGTGGCTTTGACCCGCGATGTGGCAGAGGGGCAGATGCTGACCTGGGCCGATGTTGCGCTGGACGCCGACGACCCGGCCTATCTGTTTCGCAGGGAAATGGAGCAGACCTTCGGCTGATTAGGCAGCATGCGGCCTGCTGTCTGCTTCAATTTTTGGCTGCGTGGTCAAAAAATAGCGGAGCTACAGGCTGATTTTCCGTCAATGCGCGAAAACGGGCTCGATCAAAGCCCCAAGGTTTCATGGCCTTATATCCATTTAAATTGGCATTGCTCAATTGATGAGCAGTGGTATGGTGATTTTGTGGGCGGCTGGAAAACGTGTTTGCTTTTTGAGCAATTGCCTCTCAGAAATTGAAACCAACAGTAATCCAACCAAGGGGCAATTTCATGCGTCGTATTCTGGGCATGGCCGCAGCCATCGCTATGTCGGCAACCTCCGCGCTGGCGGCAACGGACATCAAGTTCACTCTGGACTGGAAATTCGAAGGCCCGGCAGCTCCCTTCTTTATCGCGCTCGACAAGGGCTATTTCGCTGACGAAGGTCTGAACGTCACGATCGACACCGGTGCCGGATCGCGTGAATCCATTCCCCGGGTTGCGACCGGAACCTACCAGATGGGTTTTGGTGACATCAACGCGCTGATCAAGCTCATGGACGATCAGCCGGATCTTGGCGTCAAGGCTGTCATGATGGCCTACGAGCGTCCGCCGTTCGCCGTTATCGGCCGCAAGAGCCTCGGCATCACCGATGATCCCAAGTCCCTGGAAGGCAAGACGCTTGGTGCTCCCCCGCCCGATGCTGCCTTCGGTCAGTGGCCGGCCTTCGCCCAGGAAGCGGGTCTCGACACATCCAAGATCACCATCGAAAACGTCGGCTTCCCCGTGCGCGAGCCGATGCTGGCTCAGGGCAAGGTTGACGCCATCTTCGGCTATTCCTTCTCTTCCGTCCTGAACCTAAAGGCCCAGGGCATTGCCGACGACGAGATCGTTACCCTGCTGATGGCTGAAAACGGTCTCGACATGTATGGCAACGTCGTCATGGTCAACACCGCTTTCGCCGAGGAAAACCCGGATGCGGTCAAGGGCTTCATCAAGGCCTTGATAAAGGGATATCTGGAAGCCATCGCGGATCCGGCAGCTGCTGTTCCCTTCGTGCTTGAGCACAATGAAGTTCTCGACAAGGACCTTGAGACTGCTCGTCTTCAGATGGCTGTCGAGGGCTCGATCGCAACTCCGGCGGCCAAGGCCAACGGTTTCGGTGGCGTCGACATGGACAAGCTCGCCAAGTCCATGGAGTTCCTGAAGATCTCCATGGGTGTCAGCGACACGCCGCCAGCACCGGCAAAGGTCTTTGATCCGAGCTACCTGCCGCCTGCAGAAGAGCGCATGATCAAGTAATCGGCCCGTCGGGATATCGACAGACTTGCCGGATCGGGCCATGTGCCCGGTCCGGCACACAAGATGAATGCGATAAAAGGCGGCAAAGCCGTCATAAGGACATTTGAGTGACCGGATTTGTTGAACTGAGAGATGTCCGGCTGACCTATGGTGGGAAAGCGGATGGAACGCTGGCCCTCGACGGGCTCAGCATGAGTGTCAAGAAGGGCGAATTTGCTGCGGTTGTCGGACCATCCGGCTGCGGCAAGTCCACCTTGATGAAGCTGGCGACGGGGCTGATCAATCCCCAGTCTGGAACCGTGGAAGTCGCTAACAAGGAAGTTGCCGGCCCCGTGTCCATTGCTGGCATGGCCTTCCAGAACCCGTCCATGCTGCCCTGGCGCACGACGCTAGAGAACGTCATGCTGCCGCTCGAAATCGTTCAGCCGCATCGCTCGAAACTCAAGTCTGAAAAGAAGGCCTACGTGGAAAAGGCCGAGGCTCTTCTGGAACTCGTCGGACTGAAAGGCTTCGGCGACAAGTTTCCCTGGCAGCTGTCTGGCGGCATGCAGCAACGCGCCAATCTTTGCCGGGCTCTGGTGCACGATCCAGCACTCCTGATGCTCGACGAACCGTTCGGGGCACTCGATGCCTTCACCCGGGAAGAGCTCTGGCAGGTGATGCGCGATCTGCACGGCGAAAAGCAATTCACCGTGGTTCTTGTGACCCATGACCTGCGTGAAGCGGTGTATCTCGCCGACCGTGTTTTCGTCATGAGTGCGCGTCCGGGCAAGATGATCAATGAGCGTCATGTCGAATTTGCCCGTCCGAGGCCCATCGATCTGACCTATGAAGCTGCCTTCAACGACATCGTCCACGAATTGCGTGGCCAGATAGCTGATGCGAGGGCTGCAGCATGACCAACGAACGCTGGATCAAGGCAGCTCCCTGGCTGTGGTCAATCGGCCTTTTTGTGGTTTGGGAAGCGGCGGTTCATATCTTCGAGTTTCCGGTCTATATCCTGCCCGCGCCGAGTGACATCTGGGGTGCCATTGTCAAATACTGGTCGCCGATCTGGAAAAACTCGCTCCAGACCATGTTCACCACCGTGCTCGGCTTCCTGCTGGCCGTTGTTGGCGGGCTGGCACTTGGACTTGCCATCGGCTGGAGCCGGGCCATCTATGCCGGGCTTTATCCGCTGATGATCGGCTTCAACTCGGTGCCGAAAGTGGCGGTCGTACCGATCCTGGTGATCTGGTTCGGCATCGGCACGGTACCTGCCGTGCTCACGGCCTTTCTCATCGCCTTCTTTCCGATTGTCGTGAATGTGGCCACCGGCCTTGCCACGATCGAGCCGGAGATGGAGGACGTCCTGAGAGCGCTGGGCGCCAAGAAGATGGACATCATGCTGAAAGTCGGGATCCCCCGCTCGATGCCGTATTTCTTCGGCTCTCTGAAGGTGGCGATCACCCTGGCTTTCGTCGGATCCGTCATTTCCGAGACGGTCGCAGCGAACTCCGGCATCGGCCACATGATGCTGTCGGCTCAGTCGCAGTTCAACGTGCCACTGGTCTGGGCCGGGCTCTTCGCCCTCGCTGTGCTCGGCATCGTCATGTATGCGATCATGGCCTGGCTGGAAATGCGCATGACCGGGTGGGCGCACCGCTCCGGCAATCGTCCGTAAACGTCGAGGCGTCTCGCTGGCGCCCATATCTGGAATTGAAAAAGGGCGGCCAGGTGCCGCCCTTTTTGTTTTGCAATCAGTCAGCAGCCGGCGTCGTTTTCCGTGCCGCAGGGCGTTTGGTGCTGGTCCTGCGCCGCGCTGTTACCGCTTTTGGCTTGGCTGGCTTGTCGGAGAACTCCCGCTCATCATTGTCAGGTGAGGCATCGATCAGGCCTTTGACAGCAAGCGGGTCTTCGGTGATGTCTTCGGTCAGGGGCGGCAGATCGAGAACCTCGCGGAACCGTTGCAGCATGTCCAGCGTATGCGGGGCCATTTCGTCGATGGCTCCGGGTACATATTGCACCACCTCTGCGGCCAGCCTTCGCTCTTCCTCGGTCTTGAGCAGCTTCGGCAAGGTGGTGATTGCGTCCTCCGGCGAGAACTCTATGACCAGGTTCTGTTCGTGAAGGATCAGCGAGCGTTCGTCGACGGTCAGCGACTTGAACGGCTCATCCTTGGTCAGCACTCTGGCCGAGCGCTCGAGGCGGTCGCGGCGGACACTGCCACGCGAATCCGCCAGAAGGATCAACATGCGGATCACCGCTTCACAGAAGCCGCCCTGCTCGATATGGCGGAGCGCGAGACGAACGGCGGGCAACGTTTTGAGTTCGTCCTTGTCCTTCAGGGTTCTGCCTGGCTGGTGTGTCCGTCCGAACCAGCGCGCATAGGGCGTTCCCCAAAGGCTGTAGAAGCTCATTTCATAGGCCGTGTCGCGAAGATCCCGGAACATGTCGAGAGACTGTTCGAACAACTCCGCTCCGATGCGCTCTGCCTGCACGAAGGGATTGTCTGCTTCCGCAGGCTGGCGCGCGGCACGGGTTCTTTCGGCAAGATCGGCAAGCGGGGCCACGACCGGGTTCTGGCTGGAGAACAAGGCTCGCTGCATGCGCAAGGGATGGGTTCGGCGCCGGAAGTCAGCGCTTTGCTCGGTGACGAAGGCCTGAACGAAGGGGCGCACGGCCACGTCATAGATCTCTGCCTGATGTTCCGAGTGACGCGCAACAGCTGCAAAGGGCACCTCGTCGGCGCGGCCATCGTCCAGCTCGGCAATGTCTTCCATCTTGCGTTCGTGGAAACTGACCGTGAACGTGCGCTCCGCCAGCGGGCCTTCGAAGTCATCGATCTTCATCTCGTAGAGACCAGGTGCCAGCGCCTCGATTGTCTTCAGCGTGGAGGTGACTTCCGTATGCTCCTTGCGGGCGATCTTGGAGGAGACAAAGATGCCCAGATGCCCGACCTGTTCGTGCACCATGTAGACAATGCGCTGCCCGCGGATCGCGATTTCGCGCTCGTCCGTATAGGTGTCGATGATCCAGTTCAGGGCCTGTTGCGGCGGGGTGATGTTGTCGCCGTGGCTGGCAAAGACGATGATCGGGGAACGGATGGCCTTGAGGTCCACATGGCGCCCGGTTTCCAGGTTCGCCTCGTTCTTGGAAAGCCGGTTGCCGACGAACAATTGTTCGACGATCCAGCGCATTTCCGCTTCGTTGAGTAGGAAGTATCCGCCCCACCAGCGTTCGAACTCCAGGAAACGTTCCGGTTCCGTGTCTGCCTTTGCGTAGAGGTCGAAATACTTGCCGAAGAAATTCCGCGACGGGTTCAGCATTTCGAAATTCTGCACGATGTCCGCGCCATCAAAGACCCCGTGGCCGAGATCGGAGTAGAACATTGCGTTGCTCGTGCCGCCCAGGATGCCACCATTGTAGCGCATCGGGTTTTCGCCAACCCGGCCCGCCCAGGTCTGGACCGGAGCGCCATTGAGCAGGATCGGGCCGGTCAGGTCCGGGTTCATGGCCGCCAGCAGCAAGGTCGCCCAGCCGCCCTGGCAATTGCCGGTGATGATCGGGTGCGCAGCGTCCGGATGCAGTTCCATGACCTTGCGCACAAAGGCCGCTTCCGCGCGCGTGACATCGGCCAGTGTCTGGCCTTTTTCCGGCATCCGTCGGAAGCTGACGAAATAGACAGGGTGGCCGTCGTGCATGGCAACCCCGACCTGGCTGTCCGGCTTGAACCCTCCGATTCCTGCGCCATGGCCGGCACGAGGGTCGATAATGATGTAGGGGCGCTTCCAGGATTTGACCTCGACGCCTTCCGGCGGAAGGATCTTCAACAGCATGTAGTTGCAGGGACGCGGCAGGTCCTTGCCGTCGACGGTCACCTCATAGTCGTAGATGAGGACAGGGGGGCAATCTGCTTCTTCATGTTCGATGAAGTTGTCGCCGCGCCGCCGCAGGGTGTCGAGGGTCAGGACCATGCGCTGGGCGCTGTCGGTGAGGTAAGTCTGCCAGGCATCGAACAGCCCGCCGGCTTCCGGCTTGTCGTTGAACGACTGCGTGACCTCGGTCATCTGGGCGAAACTCTTGCGGGTCCGTGCGCCATGGGTCGCGGAAATGTTGTCCAGATGCTTGGACAGGCCGCGGAGCATCATCTCGCTCGTGGCCGATATCTCGGAGAACTGTGCCTGATAGGCGGTCATCCGGTCGCTGGGCGACCAGGCCGTGGCATCGGTAAGCCGTTTTAGAAGTTCGTTCTGGCCTGCTTGCAGGGCGTCGAAGATGTCCTTCATCTTGGTCTTCCTCTTATCCGATGATGCTGTAACCGCCGTCGATGGGATGGATCCCGCCGGTCACATTTGCTGCCTCGCGGCTGGCAAGGAACGCGGCATAGGCACCGACGTCCTCGATAGTGGCTAGGTGATGGGTGGGCGCGCGCTCAGCTGCGTCATTCAACAGAGTGTCAAACGCATCGATGCCGGAGGCCGCGCGGGTCTGAAGCGGGCCGGGCGACAGCGCGTGCACGGAAATGCCTTTCGGCCCCAGTTCCGCCGCTGCATAGCGCGTCGCCGCCTCGAGAGCGGCTTTCACCGGGCCCATGATGTTGTAATGCTCGACAACCCTTTGTGCGCCCATGAAGGAGACGGTCATGCAGGTGCCGCCATTTGGCATCAGGGGCTCGGCGCGCCGGATCAGCCGCAGGAACGAATGCACTGAAATGTCCATGGCAAGGCCAAAGCCTTCGGCTGAGCAATCGACGACACGGCCATGCAGATCATCCTTCAGGGAGAAGGCAATGGAATGCACCAGCGTGTCGAGCTTGCCCCACCGTTCCGTGATTTGGCCAAAGAGCGCGTCGGCATCGGCCTCGCTGCGCACGTCCAAAGGCGCGATGATCTCAGCGCCCTGTGCCTTCAGCGCTTTGGCACAGCCCCAGGCGATGGATTGGTCATTGGCCACACCCACAACGAGGGCTTTCTGGCCGGTCAGATCGAACATCGGCAGCTCCCGGCTTCCCTCCGGCGGCGCCGAAGGTCTTTCCAGGAGTTATATTGCGCTGCAATATTGTCTTTATGAAGGTCTGAAGTCTTTTTGCAGGGTCGGTAGTGCTACGGATAGGAGAAAGCCTAATGGGTAGAGGCGTAGAATGAACGCCCAGCGTTTCGCTGAACATTGACAGTTTATCAATAGATGAGGTGCGTACCTCAAATATGGGTGACTGACCTTTTTCAAGTGCTGCAGCACGACTGATTGCAGCTGAGCGTCGAGAATCCTGGGTCCGCTGGCTCGAGGGCCTGAACAGAGCCGATAAGAAACCGGGATGTGCGAGTGCAGCAACGTCGCCAGCGTTACTTTCGGGGAAGGGGGAGAGCATGACGGAATTCGAAATCAAGCCGGAATTCACGGTCACAGACGAGCAAGCGCTTCGAAGTTTGTTTGGCCCCACGCACGAGCTGGCTCTTCAGAAGTGTCAAACCTCGCTCGACAAACATGCGCAAGCTTTTATCGGACGTTCGCCATTTCTGTGTATCGGCACCCAAGGAGCCGAGGGAAAGGCTGATGTCAGCCCACGCGGAGACCCGGTCGGCTTTGTCAAAATCCTTGACCAACATACGATCGCCATACCTGAGCGGCCCGGCAACAACCGTCTCGACAGTTTGGTCAATATCCTGTCGAACCCGAGCGTTGGCCTATTCTTTATAATACCCGGATTTGATGACACTTTGCGTGTGAACGGCCAGGCCAGCCTGTCGACTGACCCGGAAGTCCTTCAAGATATGCGTGTGAATGGCCGCGATGCCAAGCTGGCGATTGTGGTCACGGTGGACACAGTGTTCCTGCATTGTGCCAAGGCGTTTCGGCGGTCCCGGTTATGGGATCCCGAACTTTTTCAGGATCGAGGCCAGATGCCGTCTCTTATGCACATGATCTTGGATCAGTCTTCCGGTGCACCCGACAATGAGGGGGACATGCGCAAGTTGGATGAAGACCTCGAGGCAACGTACAAAAAGACGCTGTATTAGGTGCGAAGAGCAGGGTGGCGGGGAGCCGCAGTCCTGATTTGTGAAGTTATCGAGCCAGCATCCAGTTCAGCACCAGCCGCCAGTCGGTCATCCGGATCGGGGTGCCGTGGGTGCCTGTGTCAAACAGGGTGAAGCGGATCGGATAGCCCGACGCGGCCCCACGGATCTGCTTGAAGAATTTGGCCTGTGTCTCCCAATTGTAGACACTGTCGTCGCTGCCATAACCCATGTAGACCGGCACCCGGCGTGAGAGCGCACCCGAGGAGAGGAAGCCGGGATCCTTTGGCGCGCCGAGCAGCATGATGCCGCTGAGCATTGAGGCGTAGGTCCGGCTCTTCAAAAGGTTCCAGCAGATGATGCCGCCCATGGAGCCGCAAGCCACGACAACCTTCGCGCCAGGCGAAACCTGCTTCTGCTGCTGAATGAGCGCTGCAATGTCCTGGGTGCCCTTGTCACCAAAGCTGGAAAACTCGGGCGACAGATAGGCGCCGCCGTTGCGCACCATCAGGTTCTTGATGCGGTTGAAGTTGCCGCCGAAGCTGACATCGTTCATGCCCTGAAAGCGGTTGCCGCCCTGGCCGTGAATGTAGATGACGACCGCCTTGGCGCCGCCCTTGGCCTTGCCGACGCCCATGTAGCGGATCGAGCGGCCATTGGCCTGGAGCGTGTAGTCCTTCTGGCTGCGGCGCGGCTTGTAGGAGACGTAGTGGCCGAAGACTTCGCGCTCGTCGACTTTGTCCCGGTCCCGAAGGTCTCTCTGCTTGGAGTATTCGACCACCGTGAAGTCGCCGTTGAAAAGCGTCTCGGTCACCTTTGGGTAACGGAACAGCTTGTCCTTGTAAGGCGCAAGCACCTCGGCACTGACTGTGCTCGTCGCACCACTCAGCGTGGCGGCGGTCGCAAGTGCCAGGCAAAGAGCCGTGCCAGCGGCGCAAAGCAACTGTCCGAAACTGGTCTTTTGAGACATTGCGGGGTTCCCTCAAGGCGTGTCGAACAAGGTGCACGTGCATTTTCCACGAGCCTAACGTGGGCGTGCTCGCCTCGCAATCGCCCACAGATGCGGGTCAACAGGGATCTTGATCCTTTTGGAGCCGGGATGGGTGGTTTGGGCAGATCCCGAGAAACCTCGTCAATTCTCTCGAGGAGCTTTTGCCTGGAAACGCTCGACAGACTAAGCGATTGAAGCAAAACGCATTATGCAACGGTGATTAAGGGATTGGTAACCATAAACTGGAGACAATCCAAGCAACACATCGGACCAGAAGGACCGGTTGTTTGAAACCAGGAGAGACAAGATGCCAGTGATTTCCTTCGCGAATGCAAAAGGTGGAGCGGGCAAGACCACCGCGGCCCTTTTGCTGGCAACGGAAGTTGCCGATCGTGGGAAAAGCGTGACCATCTTTGATGCCGATCCGCAGAAGTGGATTTCGCATTGGGCAGACCTGCCGGGCCGTCCCGCCAAAATCGATGTGGTCAGCCAGATCACGCCCGCCTCGATCACCGAGCAAATCTTGGATGCAGGCGAGAAAGCTGACTATGTCATCGTCGATCTGGAGGGGACAGAGAACCTCGTTGTTGCCAACGCCCTGTCCGTCTCGGATCTGGTCGTGGTGCCGATCCAGGGCTCCAGCATGGATGCCAGGGGCGGGGCGAAAATCCTGTCGCTGATTGCCAAGCTGGAAAAGGTGGTCAAGCACGACATTCGCCACTGCGTGGCGCTGACCCGCACCAATGCTGCCGTCACCACGCGGGCGCTCAAGGCGGTGCAGGAGTTCCTTTCCGTCAAGGGCATTGACGTGCTGATGACCCCGATCGTGGAGCGGGCTGCCTATCGTGACCTGTTCGAATTTGGCGGCGGATTGAAGGCGCAAGACCCCAAGACCATCACCAATCTGGAAAAGGCGCGGGAAAACGCGGCCATGTTTGCCGCCGAAATCCTGGAACGCGCCGAAGTTCAGCCGCGCCGCAAGTGGTATCAGGTCTTCAAGAAGGCATCCTGATCAGCCTGAAGACAGACGTGGCAGCAGACAGGGCGACCGGGCCCTGTCTGCTGTTTTCTCTCTGCGGATCTTCGGGACCCCGCCTTAGAACGGATAGTCCCGAGGGGTCGACTGGACCGTCACCCAATGGGTGCGGGTGAATTCCTCCAGAACCCATTCGCCGTTGAAGCGGCCAAGTCCGGAGTTCTTCTCTCCGCCGAAGGGCGCTTCCGGTTCGTCCGCCACCGTGATGTCATTCACATGGGTCATGCCGGCGCGAATGCCGCGGGCAAAGGCCACTCCGCGTGCACGGTCGCCCGAGAAGACGGCGCTCGACAGGCCGAATTCCGTGTCATTGGCCAGCTCCAGCGCATGTGCCTCGTCCCGAGCCTTGAGGATCGGCAGGACGGGCCCAAAACTCTCGTCCCGTGCAATCGACCACTCCGGACGCACATCCGTAAAGACATGCGGCGGAACGACGTTGCCTTCGGTCTCACCGCTGAGCACATCGGTGGCACCGTCTTCGCGGGCCTTGCGGATTACCTCCTGAACGCTCTTGACCTGGCTGTCGTTGATGATCGGTCCGACGACGGTCTCGGGGTCCTGCGGATCTCCGACCTTCAGCGCTCTGGTCCGTTTGACGACGGCTTCCACGAAAGCATCATGAATGCTCGCGTCGACAATGGCCCGGTTGGTGCTCATGCAGATCTGGCCCTGGTGAAGAAAGCGGCCGACGACGGTCGCATGCGCGGCCTGTTCGATATCCGCATCATCAAGAACGACGATCGGTCCGTTGCCTCCCAGTTCCAGCGCAATCCGCTTGAGCCATTCGCCCCCGGTTGCCAGCTTGGCAATGTTGCGGCCGACCGGCGTCGAACCTGTAAAGGAAATCAGCTGCGGGATCTTGTGTTCGACAAAATGGTCGCCGATCTCGCGGCTCGGGCCGGTCACGACGCTCAGAAGTGCCTTGGGCAGACCTGCTTCCTCGAAAATCTTGCCGAGCAGAAGCCCACCGGTTACCGGCGTGTCACTGGCCGGCTTGAGCACGACCGCATTGCCGAGTGCCAGGGCCGGGGCGACTGAGCGCATGCTCAGGTGGAGCGGAAAGTTCCAGGGGCTGATCACGCCAATGACGCCAAGCGCCTCTCGGTAGACCCGGCTCTCTTTACCCGGAATATCTGACGGGATCAGCTTTCCTTCCGCCCGCTGCGGGAAGGTTGCGGAAGCACGCATGATGCCGATGGTCGCCTGGACTTCCATGACGGCCTTGATCACGGTGCTGCCCGATTCCGTCACCAGCCAGTTGATGATTTCCTGTCGGCGGGCCTCGACGATATCGGCTGCGCGGTCAAGCACGCTGGAACGCTCCAGGGCGGGTTTCGCAGCCCACGCCTTTTGTGCCTCTGCGGCTGCTTCATAGGCCTTGTCGACGTCATCGGCATTCGCACCGGCAATTTCCAGGAGGGTTTCACCGGTGAAGGGATTGGTATTTGCCCGCATATCGCCGGACGCGCCCTTGCGCCATTCGCCTGCAATCGGCTGCAGGTCAAAATCGGAGTAGGGCGCCGGGACCCAGTTGGAATGATCGTAAATCGTGGGAGCGTCCATGGTGGTTGCCTTCCTGGTTGTCTTTGCCTGACTGTACGGTCGCACCGGGGCATCTGGGCCCGGTGCGCGATCTTGGCTGGCAAACGGGATCAGCGGACGACAGTTCCATCGCCGCATTCAGACAAGGGGTCACGCTCTGGTGAACACCTCATGGACCAGCGGCTGTCGCCGGGCGTGCCGCCAGATCACGTCGACAAATGACAACTGCGGCGTGAACGTGTAGGGAGCGCGGGTGCTGCTTGTCGGAATTGTCAGGTAACGGGATCAGGTAGGGATGGTCTGGATGCCGAGCGTCATGATTGCTTTCGTCGCTTTGGCCATTGCCTTGCGCCTTGGTTCGCTGGCGATCTCCATGCGCAATGAAAAGCGTCTGAAACAGCAAGGCGCGGTGGAATACTGCGCGCGGACATCCGCGATCCTTGCCCTCACGCATATCACCTTTTACCTGGCAGCCATCACCGAAGGTTTCTGGCGCGCCGCACCGCTGTCGGGTGTATCCGTCCTTGGCATGGCGCTCTATGGCCTTGCCATGTGCGCCCTGGTCTGGGTGATTGTGGTGCTCGGCCGTTTCTGGACGGTCAAGGTCATTGTCGCAAGAGACCACGCGCTGGTGACGAACCGGTTTTTCAACCTGATCCGCCATCCCAATTATTTCCTCAACATCCTGCCCGAGTTGATCGGTTTCGCCCTGGCGCTCCAGGCTTGTGTCACCCTGCTCGTGGTATTGCCGGTCTGTCTTTTCGTTCTCTTCCTCCGCATTCGTCAGGAGCAAAAGGTGATGCGGGACAGGTTTCCGGAGTACTGATGTCCTGATTGCACATGTCGTTGCGGGCCGCATTGCGCCGCGATCGCATTCTTTTCTGGCCTTTTTCCCCTTGTCCTTCTATGACCTTGCGCCAACGAACCATCAATCCGAACCGCGGGCGAAGACAATGTGCGCCCGGAGTGAAAGCTCCGACGAGCGCCGTTTCCCGCGCCCCGGTTCAAGGCTTTCCGAGGAGCCCTGAATGAGCGCCAGCTACGAAAACCGCCGCACCTTTGCGATCATCTCGCACCCGGATGCCGGTAAGACAACCCTGACCGAAAAGCTGCTGCTGTCGGGCGGCGCGATCCGGGCTGCCGGTCAGGTGCGCGCCCGTGGCGAGCGTCGCCGTGCGCGCTCTGACTGGATGAAGATCGAACAGGAACGCGGCATCTCGGTGTCGTCCTCGGTCATGACCTTCGAGCGGGGCGGGGTGATCTACAACCTGCTCGACACGCCGGGCCACGAAGACTTTTCCGAAGACACCTACCGCACGCTGACGGCCGTCGATGCGGCCATCATGGTGGTCGATGCCGCCAAGGGCATCGAGGCACAGACCCGCAAGCTGTTCGAGGTCTGCCGCCTCCGGGACATTCCGATCATCACCTTCGTCAACAAGATTGACCGCGAGGGCCGCCACGCGCTGGAGATCCTCGACGAGGTGCAGGAAGCTCTGGCGCTGGACGTCTCGCCCCAGACCTGGCCGGTCGGCATGGGGTCGGATTTCTTCGGCGTCTACGACTGGCAGGCCAAGAAATTTCACACCTCCGACGGCGAGCGTGGCGGACCTTACACCCAGACGAAGGATGTTACCGGTCTGGATGATCCGATCCTGACGGAGTTTGCCTTCGACCGGATCATGGAAGAGCTTGAGGAAAATGTTGAGCTCGGCGCGGAAGGCTATGCCGCATTCGATCACGAGAGTTTTCTGGAAGGTCATCTGACGCCCGTGTTCTTCGGCTCGGCCCTGCGCGACTACGGCATCGAGGAGCTGCTCGACTTCATCGCCAGGTTCGCGCCGCCGCCCCATTCCCAGTCCGCGACCGGCGGTCGCACGATCACGCCTGACGAAAACAAGGTCACCGGTTTTGTTTTCAAGGTCCAGGCCAACATGGATCCCAAGCACCGGGACCGCATTGCCTTCTTCCGTCTGTGCTCCGGCACCTTCCGGCGGGGCATGAAGTTGAAGCACGTGCGTGCCGGCAAGCAGATCGCCGTCACGGCTCCGATCCTGTTCTTCGCAGAAGAGCGTGAGATCGCCGAAGAGGCCTTCCCGGGCGACGTCATCGGGATCCCCAACCACGGCCAGCTGCGCGTCGGTGACACGCTCACCGAGGGCGAGGACATTCACGTCACCGGTCTGCCGGCCTTTGCGCCTGAAATCCTGCGCCGCGTACGTCTGGGCGATACCATGAAGGTCAAGCAGATGCGCCAGGGTCTGCAGGATCTTGCCGAGGAAGGTTTGGTCCAGATCTTCAAGCCGGACCTTGGATCCAACTGGATCGTCGGCGTCGTCGGCGTTCTGCAGCTCGATGTTGTGGTCGACCGCTTGAAGGCGGAATATGGTGCGGAGATCGGCTTCGAACCTGTCAATGTCTCTACGGCCCGCTGGATCGAGACCGACCCGGCAACGCTGCAAAAAATGATCGAAACCCACCGCATGTCCATCGCCAATGACCGCGATGACCGGCCCGTGTTTCTGTTCAAGAACGCCTGGGAAGTCGGCTACATTGGTGAGAAATACCCTGATGTGAAGTTCCGCGAGACCCGCGAGATCGTCCATACGGCATAAGGTGAGGGCGGGTTTCCTGGCCGTTTCCATTGCGGCCGGTGAGCAAGCTGCACCACGCTTGTCCAATTATGCCCGGTCTTGCCCTTGCATGACCCCTCGGCGCTGTTAGTCTAGAGGCCTCAGCCCCTTGATGCGTTGGAAGACACTGTCTGATGTCAGACGGTGCCTTTTCGCTGCGCTTGGGCTGGTGCGCGACCAGAGACACCCAGGACACAGCCCGAGGATTTGGCATGACAAGCGACAGCAACTCAGAACCGGACGGCTTTGTCTCCCTGAAGCAGGGCATGAGCGACCCTGCAGCCATCGGGGAATACTACAACAAATGGGCGGGGTCCTATGACGAGACGCTGGCCACCTGGGACTACGCAGCGCCGGAGGAAGTGGCCGCTCTGACCGTGCCGCATCTGGCAACGGGGGCCGCCATCCTGGATGTTGGATGCGGCACCGGGTTGGTGTCAGAGGCGCTTGCGCGTCACGGCCGCTTTGACATTCATGGCATTGATCTGTCCGAAGCGTCGCTGAAACAGGCCAAGGCGCGCGGCACATATGCCAGGCTCACCTGCTACAACATGAACAACCTTCCTCTGCCGTTTGAGGATGAGGCCTTTGATGGAGCGCTTTCGGTCGGTGTTCTGACCTACATCGAGGACGCTGAACCCCTGCTGCGCGATCTGTGCCGCTGTGTCCGCTCCGGCGGCGTCATTGCCTTCACCCAGCGCACGGACCTCTGGCAAACGCGCAACTTCAGCGCCTTGCTCGAGCGACTCGTGAAGGACGGTCTTTGGACCGTGCTGCACAAGAGCGGGCCACGCAGCTACCTGCCCGGCCACGAGGACTTCACAGACGAGATCAAGGTCATCCATACGCTCTGCCAGGTCGTGTAACGAACATTGTTCGCGCTTGGGGCATTCTGACGGGGGCGCCCGCGCCGCTGAACACACCCTCTCCTTCGTCATTGTCGGGCTTGTCCCGGCAATCCAGCAAGGTTCGCCAAGCATACCGTAAGAGTGGATCCTCGGGACACGCCCGAGGATGACGGTCGAGAGTTTGGCGTGACCGGGCCGCGTTCAACGCGCCTTCCAGGACGAGCTCTCCCTGAATGACACAACAGCCAAAGGCTAACCCTCTCATCCCCTCCGTCATGCCATGGCTTGACCATGGCATCCATGCCGTGACCTTGCCACGCAGAACCACTTCGATCTGGAGTGCTGGAACGGCATGGATTGTAGGATCAGGTCCTGCAATGACGGCGGGGAGGTATGGTGGACAATTGTGAAGTTTCAGATGCCCGCATGTCCCCCCGAACCGCCGACGGTCATCCCCGCCCTGTGCGGGGATCCAAGCCACATAGCTGCCAGCCGGACGTTTGCGACCAGGCCGGAAACTGCCGCGCGTTCTCTGCTTTGATTCCAGCGCCTCGGGCACCAATCGATCCCCGCAAAAGGCGGGGACGACGGCCGAGAGAATGGTGCAGCCTTGCGGCTGAACAGACCTCCGCGTTCGTCATTGTCGGGCTTGTCCCGGCAATCCAGGAAGGTTCGCCACGGATACCGTAAGAGTGGATCCTCGGGACACGCCCGAGGATGACGGCGGTGGGTGTGGTAGGGCCTTCGCCAATTGCGTCTGCCACCACGCGCGCTCTCTTCCCGAGTGACATCAGAGCCAAGACGAAGCCCCTTCCCACACTCCGTCATGCCATGGCTTGACCATGGCATCCATGCCGTGACCTTGCCACGCAGGACCACCTCGATCTGGAGACACGAAACGGCATGGATTGCAGGATCAGGTCCTGCAATGACGGCTGAGCGTTGAACAGACCTTATCCCTCATTTCGGTGGGGATAGGCCCCTCTCAAGGCATTGAAAACACAGCCACAGCCTATGACTAGCCGAAACTTATCCTCACCCTCGGAACCTGTCGTATCATCCATGGTGTTCCTGCCATCACGGGGCCGAGTGCGGACCGTCCGTTCGCGGTGGCGGGGACCGGGTTTCGAGGATGAGGGCGGGTGTAACGGACCAGCCCCTATCCGGTGACTGGCAGCCTGGGTTTGCAGCGGGGAGTGACGCCGCTTCTTTCAGGCGCGTCTCGTATCTGGCAAACCGGAGGACGCTCTACGTCCGGCGCGCAGAAAAGAGAAAGGCGCACGTTCAGTCATTTGGGACACGAAGCTTGGGCAGGCGTGACGGCCTTGCACATCCCACATTCCCAATACCGCCCGGCAAGTCCGGAGCGCCTGCCATCCCGTTTCTAACGGGAAACAGAACAGCCAAAACGCCGGGGAGACATCCTGCGGCGGGATTGGTGCTGGCCGAACGGGAAAGAACTCAGTCGCTCAGGTCAACCGCGTCTGCTTCGACCCCAAGGTCGGACAAGGCCGTCTGGACCGCATCCATCATGGGTGGCGGACCGCAGAGGTAAAAGCGCTGGTCGAGATCATCGACGACGGAGCGGATCAACTCGGCATTTACATGGCCGTGACGCATGCCCGGCTGGCGCTCCTGCGACAGGACGTGGGTGACGGTCAAACCGCTCATGGCCTCTAGCTCGTCCCGGCAGATGATGTCGTGGGCGCAGCTGTTCGCAAAGATCAGGTGGTAGCCGGCCAAGCGGCCTTTCCGGTCCAGGTCGCGCAGGATCGCCAGGAAGGGCGTGATACCCGCGCCGCCGGCGATGAAAACGCCTCTGCCCTCGTCGCGGAAGGTCTTGAAGGGGGCGTCGATCAGAACCGTGTCGCCGACCTTCAGGTCGTGCAGGCGCGTGGTCACGCCATCATGGGCTGGGTAGCCCTTGATGGTGAATTCGAGCGCAGCGTCATCCGGTCCGGAGGTCATGGTGAAGGGGCGTTTTTCGTCGCGCCATCCCTCCATGTCGAGCGCCAGTTCGGTGGCATCGCCCACCTGATAATCGAATTCCGCCGGTCGTTTGAAGCGGAAGCGCTTGACGTCATGGGTCACCGGATCGCACGCAAGCAGGGTCGTCTTGTGCATGGCTCGTCTCCTTGTCTTGGTGAAGGAGAACGTGAGGACTGCGCAAGAGTTCCCGGAAGGAAGGGGCCGCTCACCCCTCGTTCAGCATCTCCAGCTCGAGCCACTGTTCTTCGGCTGCGTCTTTCTCTGTGGCGAGATCAGATATTTGCGCGGAGATCTTGGCAAACTTATCCGGATTTTTCGCGTAAAGCTGCGGGTCGTTCATGTCCAGCTGAAGCTGCTCAAGTTTTGCTTCAAGTTTTGCGATCGTGTCTGGCAGGGTCTTCAAAAGGTGCTGCTGCGTGAAAGAGAGCTTTGACTTCGCAGCAGGCTTGGCCGCTGGCTTTTCGCCCGGCAGTCCGTCCTTCTGTTTCAACGCCGCCTGCTTGGCAGCCTTCTCGGTCTTGCGGGCGGTCACGCCTTCACCGCGCTGTGCCAGCATGTCGGAATAGCCACCGGCATACTCGCGCCAAAGGCCGTCGCCTTCAGAGATGATGGTCGAGGTCGCAACCCGGTCGAGGAAGTCACGATCATGCGAGACGATCAGGGCTGTGCCTGGATAATCAGCCAGGAGTTCCTGCAGGAGGTCGAGGGTCTCAAGGTCGAGATCGTTGGTCGGCTCATCGAGCACCATCAGGTTGGACCGGTTGGCCAGAGCCCTGGCCAGCATCACTCGGGCGCGCTCGCCCCCCGAAAGCACGCCGACCGGTGTCCTTGCCTGTTCCGGGGAGAACAGGAAATCCTTCATGTAGCCGATGACGTGCTTGGTTTCGTCGCCGATCACCACCGTGTCGCCGCGCCCGCCGGTCAGGACGGAGGACAGCGTGTCATTGGGGTCAAGGTTCTCGCGCTTCTGGTCGAGGGTCACCATCTCAAGGTTCGTGCCCAGCTTGATGGTACCGGTATCGGGCGCAAGCTCTCCGGTCAGCATCTTGAGCAGCGTCGTCTTGCCGGCGCCGTTTGCCCCCACCAGACCGATGCGATCGCCGCGCTGGATACGGGTCGAGAAGTCGGTGACGATGGATCGATCGCCATAAGTCTTGGCAACATGCTTGGCCTCGATCACCAGCTTGCCGGAGACCTCGGCTTCGGTGGCCGCCAGCTTGGCTGTGCCTTGCGGCCCGCGGTGCTCACGCTTCTGCTTGCGCAGGTCCGCCAGTTCGCGCACCCGGCGCATGTTGCGCTTGCGCCGGGCCGTGACCCCATAGGTCATCCAGTGCTCTTCACGCTTGATCTTCTGGGCAAGCTTGTGCTGGTCCTGCTCTTCCTGTTCCAGCACCTCGTCGCGCCAGGCCTCGAACTTGCCGAAGCCCTGATCCATGCGCCGCGCCGTGCCCCTGTCGATCCAGACCGTTGCCCGTGACAGGTTTTCCAGAAAACGCCTGTCGTGCGAAATGATGACCATGGCGGACTTCAGGCTTTTCAGCTCGCTTTCAAGCCACTCGATCGCGGGAAGGTCCAGATGGTTCGTCGGTTCGTCGAGCAGAAGAATATCGGGTTCCGGCGCGAGGGTGCGGGCCAGGGCTGCCCGGCGTGCCTCGCCGCCCGAAAGGTTCGACGGTTTTTCCTTGCCGGTCAGCCCGAGAACGTCGAGGAGGTATTGGGCCCGGTAAGGGTCATCGCCTGCGGTCAGGCCCTCGTTCACATAGTCAAGGGTCGTTGCATAGGCGCTGAGGTCCGGCTCCTGCGGCAGGTAGCGGATTGTGCGGCCCGGCTGAAAGAAGCGTTCGCCACTGTCGGCTTCAACAATGCCGGCTGCGATCTTCAGCAGTGTCGACTTGCCCGACCCGTTGCGGCCCACGAGACAGATGCGTTCGCCCTCGGACACCGACAGCTCGGCGCCGGTCAAAAGCGGTGTGCCGCCGAAGGTCAGGTGAATGTCGCGCAGGATCAGAAGCGGTGGGGCCATTATGGATCTTTGACTGTCTTGTGATGTGCCGTCCGGGCGGGGCCGGGTGCGGGCAGGGTATGAGTTTGCGACAGGAAAACGATCCGCTCGCCAGTTGCAAGCCTTTTTGATCGTAAGTGATCCAGATTTTGGCACGATTTTCAGTTAAGATGGCAATCTGCGCTCGAGGAAGCGGCAGCGGGGTTCGGGGGCGAACCGCGGGAGTGAGCGAATGACACGGCAGTTAGAGTCAGGGAAAGTCGCACCAAAATTCATGCGCGTGAAGGCTGCTTTTGTGGCGGCGATCGCCAGCGCAGGCCTCATGTTGACGGCCATTCAGACGGCCGATGCCGGTGGTCGACATCACCATCATCGCGGCTATCACGGCGGGTTTTATGTCGGAAATGGCGCTGCAGTCGCGGGCGTGATCGGTCTGGCTGCTGGCGCCATCGTCGGGTCGACGCTGGCCGCCCCGCGCTACTATGGCGGTCCGGTCTATTATGCTCCGCGCCGTTATGCCTAT
This sequence comes from Roseibium sp., assembly GCF_039982295.1. Classification (GTDB taxonomy): domain Bacteria; phylum Pseudomonadota; class Alphaproteobacteria; order Rhizobiales; family Stappiaceae; genus Roseibium. The sequence continues at coordinate 72,085 of NZ_JBDWYP010000084.1, read as the reverse complement.
CCCTCCAGGGTCTATGTCGCCCCGCGTCCGCGCTACCGGGCGCCGGTTTACGCGCCGCCGGTGCGCTACGGCGCTGCGCCGTTCACACCTGAGTGGATTGCCTATTGCGCTCGCAAATACAAATCCTTCAATCCGAGAACCGGAACCTATCTGGCCTACAGCGGCAAGGTCCGTATGTGCCGCTAAGGTTGTGTCGCGGTTGAATTGATCGGGTAATATTTCCGATAGCACCCGTATGATCGAAATTATTTTCCGATCTGTAATATTGCAGTGCATTATTTTCGTTATCGACGCTTAAGTTGTGGAAGATTTCCTTACGGAACTGTTGCTAACGCGCAGCGACCATGGAATCGTGCTGCATCGTTTCAGATGTCAAAACAATGAGGGGAGATCGAAATGATGAAGTCCTTGCGCATGTCCGCATTGGCCGCGGTTCTCATGGCCACCACATCCGTCGCTGCCATGGCGGAAGTTGTCTATCACCGTGGCAACGCCGCGGATCCGGAAACGCTTGATCAGCACAAGACCTCAACCGTCTATGAAGCGCATATCCTGCGTGATCTCTATGAGGGTCTCGTTGCCTACGGCGCCGATGGCAAGGTCATTCCCGGGGTCGCCACCGACTGGGCGGTCTCCGACGACGGCACGACCTACACATTCACCCTGCGAGATGATGCCAAGTGGTCCAATGGCGACCCGGTCGTCGCTGGCGATTTCGTCTATTCCCTGAAGCGGATCATGTCGCCTGAAACCGGCGCGAAATACGCGACGGTGCTCTATCCGATCCTCAATGCGGAGGCGATCAACAAGGGCGAGAAGCCGGTTGATGAACTCGGCGTCAAGGCGATCGACGACAAGACGCTGGAGATCAAGCTGGCCTCCGCGACGCCCTATTTCATTGACCTTCTGGGTCATCAGACCGGACTGCCGGTGCATCCTGCCACAGTCGAGAAATTCGGCACGGATTTCGTCAAGCCAGGCAATATCGTCACCAACGGCGCCTTTACGCTGACCGAGTTCATTCCGAACGCCCACGTCAAGGCGGAAAAGAACGCGAACTTCCACAGTGCCGCGGATGTGGCTATCGACACGGTCTATTACTATCCGACCGAGGATCGCGGCGCTGCGCTGCGTCGTTTCCAGGCCGGTGAGCTTCACACCAACAATGATGCGCCGACCGAACAGGTCGACTTCATGCGCAAGGAGCTTGGCGATCAGTTCCGCGTCGCGCCTTATCTGGGAACCTACTATTACGCCCTGAACCATGAGGATGAGGCGCTGTCCAATCCGGACGTGCGTCAGGCACTCTCCATGGCGATTGATCGGGAGTTCCTGGCCGATGAGATCTGGGGCTCGACCATGGTCGCCGGCTATTCCTTCGTGCCGCCGGGCATCGGCAACTACGGCGAACCGGCTTTCGCCGACTACAAGGACATGTCCATCATCGATCGTGAAGACAAGGCGATCGAACTGCTGACCAAGGCCGGTTACGGCCCGGACAACCCGATCACGCTGACCATCAACTACAACACGTCCGAAAACCACAAGAACACGGCCGTTGCCATCGCCGATATGTGGAAGCCTCTCGGGGTCGAGGTCGAGATGATCAACACCGACACCAAGACCCACTACGCCATGCTGCGCGACCGGGGAGACTTTGACGTCGCCCGTGCCGGCTGGATCGGTGATTATTCGGACCCGCAGAACTTCCTGTTCATGGTGGAAAGCGACAACGACGGCTTCAACTATGCCCGCTACAACAATCCGGAATACGACAAGCTGATGGATGATGCAGCGGCAACTGTCGATCTGGAAAAGCGCGCTGACATGCTCAAGCAGGCCGAAGCGATCTTCATGCGCGACCTGCCGTTCATCCCGCTGATGTACTACGGCTCCATGAACCTGGTTTCGGACAAGGTTGCCGGTTTTGAGGACAATCTCCTCAACATTCATCCGAGCCGCTGGATGAGCATTTCCGAGTAAGGCATGATAGCAAGCCGGCGGGGCGCTCCCGCCGGCTTTTATGCCGGCAGCTTTGAGGCAAGGTGGCGTCAGACCGCCGAAAACAACAAGAACGTAAGGTATCAGGGGCCAGGTCATGCACCGCTATGTGCTGGGACGACTGTTGGGGGCGATCCCGACCCTCTTTCTCATTGTCACGATTTCATTTTTCCTCATCCGCATAGCTCCCGGAGGCCCCTTCGATCTGGAGCGGCCGCTTGAAGCCAAGGTGATGGAAAATCTCAATCGGATCTATCATCTGGATCAGCCGCTCTGGAACCAGTATCTGCTCTACCTGAAGAGCATTGCCGCGCTCGATTTTGGCCCGAGTTTTTATTTTCGCGACTTCACGATCAATGAGCTTTTCGCCCAGAGCCTGCCGATCTCCATTCAGTTGGGACTGACTGCTCTGTGCGTTGCGCTTGTTGTCGGCGGCGTGCTTGGGATCATCGCAGCTCTGCGTCAGAACCAGGCCACTGACTACACCGTCATGACCGCAGCAACCTTGGGCGTGACCATTCCCAATTTCGTCATTGCCCCGATCTTGACGCTCACCCTGGGCGTCTGGCTCGGCTGGCTTCCGGTCGGCGGCTGGAACGGCGGCGCATTCCTCAATGTGATCCTGCCGGTGGTCACATTGGCTCTGCCTCAGGTGGCGGTGGTCGCGCGCCTGACCCGGGGGTCGATGATCGAGGCCTTGAGGTCAAATCATGTGCGCACGGCAAGGGCCTATGGCCTGACCAACTACATGGTCATCGTCGTCCACGCCCTGCGCGGCGCGGTCCTGCCTGTGGTGTCTTATCTGGGTCCTGCAGCCGCGGCCCTTCTGACCGGCTCCGTCGTGGTCGAAACCATCTTCGGCATTCCCGGCATTGGACGCTATTTCGTCCAGGGGGCGCTCAACCGTGACTACACCCTCGTCATGGGTACTGTCGTTGTCGTCGCCTGTTTCGTCATCCTGTTCAACCTCATCGTGGATCTGCTCTATGCGCTGCTCGATCCGCGTGTGCGCTACGATTGAGGAGAGCCGGCATGACCACACCTTTGCTAGAGACCGGCAAGACCCCGGCCCAGGGACGCTCGCTTTGGGATGACGCCCGCGACCGCCTGCTTGCCAACCGGGCCGCTGTCGCCAGCATGATTGTCCTTTCGGCCATCACCCTGATTTCGATCCTTGGCCCGATGCTGTCGCCTCATTCCTTCGACAAGGTCTATCGCGGCTACGTCAAGGTCCCGGCCAGCCTGTCGGCCTATCCCAAGCCTGACGAGATCGAACCGGCGTTTCGGGCCCTCCTGAAGCGCGCAAGGGTCACCATCGTCGACTATGCCCGTGAAGGCGATGAGGTTGTCGTGGACATCGCCTCCAAACGCGAGATTGATCCGCGAACCGTCCGCTACGTCGACCGCAGCGACATGTTTGAAAATGCCGTGCTCGAAGGCTTTTCGACGGACAAGAAGTCAGCCGTGCTCAGAGCAGATATCAACTTCGTGCATTTCTACTTCGGCACGGATGCAAACGGCCGGGACATGATGACCCGAACCTTCATTGCCGGGCGCGTCTCCCTGACAATCGGTCTTCTGGCGACAGTGGTGGCCATCACCATCGGCGTCATTTATGGGGCGACGTCCGGCTATCTCGGCGGGCGCATTGACCAGATGATGATGCGGGTTGTCGATGTGCTTTATTCGCTGCCCTTCATCTTCTTCGTCATTATGCTCGTGGTCTTCTTCGGCCGGAATTTCATTCTGATGTTCATCGCAGTCGGCGCGGTGGAATGGCTGGATATGGCGCGTATCGTGCGCGGCCAGACGCTGACCATCAAGCGTCAGGAGTATGTTCAGGCAGCGGAAGCCATGGGCGTCAGCGATGGCGGTATCCTGAAACGGCATATTATTCCCAACACGCTCGGACCGGTCGTTGTTTACATGACGCTGCTGGTGCCAAAGGTCATTCTTCTGGAAAGTTTCCTGTCCTTCCTCGGCCTTGGCGTGCAAGAGCCGATGACCAGCTGGGGCGTCCTGATTTCCGAGGGCGCGCGGAACCTTCAAGGCGCGCCCTGGATGTTGATCTTCCCGTCGATCTTCCTGACCTCAACGCTGTTTGCGTTGAATTTCATCGGTGATGGTCTGCGCGATGCGCTGGATCCCAAGGACAGGTGAGGGGAAGACGATGACCGAAGCAGACACCAATCCGGTTCTCACGATCAGCGGCCTGACCGTGGATTTCGAAACCCCGACCGGACCAGTTCACGCGGTGCGCGGCGTGGATATCAACGTCAATGCTGGCGAGACAGTCGCCATTGTCGGCGAGAGCGGCTCGGGCAAGAGCCAGACCATGATGGCCGCAATGGGGCTGCTCGCCTCAAACGGGCGGACGGCGGGTGAAGTGACCTATCAGGATCGGAACATCCTCGGGATGGCGGTCCGAGAACTCAACCAGGTGCGCGGCAGAAAGATCACCATGATCTTTCAGGAGCCAATGACCTCGCTGGATCCGCTTTACACGATCGGTCGCCAGCTCGCAGAGCCCATGGTGGTTCACGGCGGACTGTCCTGGAAGGCGGCACAGGCGAAGGCGCTCGAGCTGCTGACGCTCGTCAATATTCCCGAGCCGGATCGCAAGATAAAGGCCTACCCTTACGAACTCTCTGGCGGCCAACGTCAGCGTGTGATGATTGCCATGGCGCTGGCCAATGACCCGGATGTGCTGATCGCCGATGAGCCCACGACCGCGCTTGATGTCACCACGCAGGCTCAGATCCTCGAGCTGCTGGCCGATCTGCAACAACGCCTCGGCATGGCGATCATCTTCATCACCCACGACCTGGGCATCGTCCGCAAGATCGCCGACCGCGTTTACGTCATGAAAGACGGTGAAGTTGTCGAGAAAGGCGAAACCGGGCCGATTTTCGAGACGCCAGCCCACGCCTATACCCGTATGCTTTTGGACGCCGAACCGACCGGATCCAAAGCGGTCGTGGGGCCAAAAGCACCCATCCTTCTGGAGGCGCAAAAGGTTCAGGTGGCCTTCGCGCTTGATTCTGGATTTCTGACGCCTTCGCATGTCTTGAAGGCGGTCGATGATGTTTCCTTTTCCCTGCGCCGTGGACAGACACTCGGCATCGTTGGGGAGAGTGGATCGGGTAAATCGACACTTGGCCGCGCTGTCCTCAATCTGTTGCCCTCGTCAGGCCGGGTGGTTTTTGACGGTGAGCTGATTTCTGGCAAGAACCGCGCCTCCATGCGGGCTCTGCGTCGCAATATGCAGCTGGTGTTCCAGGACCCTTTCGGCTCTCTCAGCCCGCGGCTGACCGTTGGCCAAATCATCTCCGAGGGCCTGTTGGTGCATGAGCCGTCCCTCTCTGCCCGCGAGCGGGACGAGAGAGCCTGCCAGGCTTTGGAAGAGGTCGCTCTCGATCCGGTCATGCGCAACCGCTATCCGCATGAGTTTTCTGGCGGGCAGCGCCAGCGCATTGCCATTGCGCGGACCATGGTGCTGAAGCCTGACCTTGTGGTGCTTGATGAGCCGACGTCGGCCCTCGACCGGACCATTCAAAAGCAGATCGTGGACCTGCTTCGCGACCTCCAGGCCGCCCATGGTCTGACCTACCTTTTCATCAGTCATGACCTTGCCGTGGTTCGTGCAATTGCCGACACGGTGATGGTCATGCAGAGAGGCAAGGTGGTCGAAGCCGGACAGACGGAAGACATCTTCGAGGCACCGCAAAGCCCCTACACCAGGGAACTGATCGGAGCAGCGTTGTTGACCCAGAGCCATTTGGCCGGCGGCTAGCGCGCGCCGCCCCGCGTTGCAGGCTGAAACATCAAGGCAGCTCAGCTGATCCCGAGCGGCAGATGAGCCACTGCGTTGTCTCGAAACACAACTTTGTGGACTTCCGGCGCAAGATTCGCCAGGGACAGGCCGATGTGATCGGTCAACACCCGTTGGGCGCTAGCGGCCTCGCGTTGCTCCATCGCATCGACAATCTTGCCGTGAGGGTCTGTCTGAAGTTCGTCCCGGAGAATGTTGCCCTGGTGCCTGGAGACCACAAAGCGGTGCAACTGGACCAGGGTGCGATGCAGGATCGGTTCGAGCATCGGCATATCGGCAATCTTGAAGATGCTCATGTGAAAGGCCCGATCGACCTCGGAGCAGGCAAAGATATCGTCCTCTGACCGGCATGTCAGATAGAGTTCCGCCAGCTCACGCAGCCGCTCGCAATCGTTGCCTGAGGCCCGGGCGACCGCCCTTTCCATGCCGGCATATTCCAGATTAAAGCGGATCCTGGCCAAAACGGCGGCTTCCGCGTCGGTGGTCCGGGTGACATAGGTTCCCTCATAGCCGCGGCGGTCGACAAGGCCGTTTTCCTGCAGCGACAGCAGGGCCTCGCGGACCGTCCCCTGGGAGCAGTCAAACTCCGCGGCAAGGGATTGCTCGGTGATCGGACTGTCGGGCGTCAAAATGCCCAGCAGGATCTGCCGTTTGAGCGATCTGTAGACCACTCTGGATTTACGCGCACCTTTTGGCACTGCGAAAGGATCCGTTCCAACCTCGGCTGCCCGGGCCTCGGATAATGTCATCTGCCTGCTGTCCCCCCAGCAAAGGCACGACACATCTCTGTGCATGTCAGGGCACCAGCTTCCTACCCAAAAGGCAGGTGCCCTGACGTTCTAGCCACGGTTTGAGGCAATGCCTCAACCAGTGGCAACAGCGCTGTCGATGGGGTCGTGCGTGTTCCCTTGCCCTGTCTGCGGCGTATCCGGTTGCGTGCCTTTTCTCTCAAACGGACCATTGCCCAACGGCATGTACCCGACAGTGACCTGTTTCGGCCTTTGAGGTTGGCATCTTCTCCCGGCATTGCCGCAGGTTGTGTTTCGTTCGTGACGCTCGACCGGTTTGTCCCAAAAGGCGATGTATCTGGAAACGCGACTACACTTGAACCGATTAGCATCGTCGCAAAAGTGTAACAAAGGCGGTTCCAAAATCTTCCGAAACTTTCCGAAACCGGCAATGTATAAGATCACAAATGCGCGAGCAGAGGCGTTTTTGATCAATTTTGCGTGCGCTCAAGGACGGAGAGCCAATTTTTATACGCAATTTTTACAATAAGTTCTTCGCCGAACCCAGCCGTGCGAAAGGCTTCGATCAGGGTCGGCAGCTTGGCCGAGTCGGAAACCGCACTGGGCGTCATGCAGCCGTCGAAGTCCGAGCCGAGAGCGACCCCGTCCTCTCCCAGCCTCTCTACCAGATAAGCCACATGCCGGACCATGACCTCCACAGGCGTATCGCGCTTGTAGGCGCCGTCCTCGCGCAGGAAGGCAACATGGAAATTCAGTCCGACTAGCCCCTTGCTCTCGCGGATTGCATCCAGCTGCTTGTCCGTGAGGTTGCGCGCATTCTGGCACAGGGCATGGACATTGGAGTGACTGGCGACCAGCGGTGCGTCGCTGAGACGGGCCACGTCCCAGAAACCCTTCTCATTCAGGTGGGACAGGTCGATCAGGACACGCAGATCATTACAGGCGGAAACCAGTGCCTTGCCCGCATCCGTCAGACCGGGGCCAATGTCGGGGGAGGCAGGGAACTGCATCGGCACCCCATGGGCAAATACGTTGTTCCGGCTCCAGACTGGTCCAAGTGAGCGCAGGCCCGCGCCGTGGAGAACCTCCAGCGCGTCGAAATCCGTGTCGATGGCCTCTGCCCCTTCAATGTGAAGGGAGATTGCAAGAATACCGCGCTCGATACAGTCCCGGATCTCGGGCACGGACCGGCAGACGCGGATCTGACCTTTCGACTGGCGCTCCAGCCGGTAGGCCTCTGATGCCATCTTCATCGTGAAGCCGAGCGCCTCGGGCTGGCCGATCTCGGCATAGTTCTTGGGGTCATTCGGATTGTAGGGCTTGGAGAAATCCTGGTGAATGTTGGAGGGCACAAACATGGCAAACAGCCCACCTGCAAATCCGCCTTCGCGTGCCCGAGGCAGATCCAGATGGCCGGTCTCTGCACGCTGAAAGAAATCGGTCTCGCGGTCGGTACCCCGGGCAACGACGTGTTTCAGCAGCGTGTCGTTATGGCCGTCGAAAATGGGAACAGTGGCAGAGGCAGACGGGGAGGTGACGGTCATGGGATATCCGGCAAGAGAGGAGGGCTCATAAAAGAGCAGGGTAAAAACAGGAGGGACACTCAGGTTGACCCTTTTTGAGCGCGCTGAAAAGCCTTGTTTATCGAAAATGTGACCACGGGGCAGAGCCCTGCGCCACAAAGCACCTTGCCAAGACGCGCCCTTCTGGCCCATGACAGGGGCATTGCTGCATCTTTTTATAAAATTATCGGAGTTTTTATGCCGAGGAAGTTGAACGATCCATCTCCACTGGACTTTCCTGCGGGCGATGCGCCCCGGTCAGGCGATGGGTCTCATGTGTCACGCCGCCTGTTCACGCTGGGTGGCCTGGCGGGTCTCGCTCTGCCGCTGGCCGGCTGCTACACCGTGGGCCTTCCGGGCCAGCCGCCCCTGCCGGACGAAACCTTCGACTATGACGCCGCCTATGCGGCGCTGCCCGATGGCGAGTACACCTGGCCGGCGATCAACTACAAGGCCTTCGACCCCAAGTTTCTCCGCCAGGTGGTGGACTACAAGTCCCGCGAAAAGCCGGGCACGATCATTGTCGATCCCTACAATAATTTCCTCTACTGGACCTTGAGCCCGAAAAAGGCCCTGCGCTACGGCATCGGCGTCGGCCGGGCCGGCTTTGCCTGGTCGGGCGAGGCGCTGATCCGGGTCAAGCGCGAACATCCGATCTGGCGCCCTCCACGGGAAATGATCGCCCGCAAGCCATCTCTGGAGCGCTACTGGAAAGACGGCTATCCCGCAGGCCTCAAGAACCCGCTCGGCGCAAGGGCAATGGATCTGTGGCAGGGGTCGGTGGACACGCTCTATCGCATCCACGGCACGAACCAGCCCAGGAGCATTGGCACGAGTGCCTCCTCCGGCTGCATCCGCATGTGGCAGCAGGATGTGATCGACCTGTTCGAGCGCGTGCCGCTCAGAACAAAGGTCATCGTGCTGAAAAAGGACGAGGACGACAGTGAGGCCTGAGAAGGCACACTTATAGAGCGAACGCGATGGCGCGACCGAACATGGCGGGCGCTGCCTGGACCCTCAAGAACCTGAGGGACATGGGCGGCGCCCGTTTTGTTTGAACGTCATCTGAAAGTCAGCTGCCGGAAACCGGCCCCAGCGCCACGTCGTTCAGCACCGCAGAGAAATGGCAGACGGCGGCGGCCAGAACGAAGGCGTGCCAGATGGCGTTCTGGAACGGCAGCCGCTTCCAGGCGTAAAACGCCGTGCCGACCGTATAGAGCAGGCCGCCGGCGATGATCATCCAGAAGCCGAAATTCGACGCATTGTCCATCAGCGGCTTGAAGGCGAAGACGACGACCCAGCCCAGAGCAAGGCACAGCGGCACGGTGATCCTCTCGACACCTTGAAGCTTGGTCAGTTTCAGGAAGGCGCCGGTCAGCGCGCCGGTCCAGATCACCGCCAGAAGGATGCCGCCGGTCCAGCCGCCGATGATCATGGAGGCCAGTGGCGTATAGGTGCCGGCAATCAGGAGAAAGATCGCCGCATGGTCCAGCTTGCGCAGGATGCCGGTCTTGTTGTCCTTGGCCAGCATGTTGTAGAGCGCCGAGCAGATCAGCATGGCCAGCAGGCAGCCCGCATAGATGAAGACCGACACCTGCCGCCCCAGATCCTGAGTGTTCCACAAGACGGCCACAAGGGTGATCAGGGCCGCAATCCCCAGACAGATCCCGATCACATGAATGGTCCCGTCGGCAATTTTCTCCGGCATGGTCTGAACGCGCAAAGGTCCGATCCCTTCCTTTTACGTCAAGGTGAACCAAGGGTGCCTCAAGCGGCGCCGAACTTCAAGATGGGGTGTGGAGGGAATGGACATAACTCATTCAATTCTGCCGCTACCAACATGTCGATGAAATAGTATAAAAAAGTGCGAAAAGGTTGTCGCGATTTCAGGATCATTCGGAGGAAACTGGTTTTGGCGAACTCATTCGATTGGAACGCACTTGATCAAAAAATTACTGCGACATTGATGGATAATGAAGAGCTGGATCGAACGAAGGCTCTGACCGTGGTTGCCGTCTCAGCTATTATGGAGATCGATATAGATGAAGCTATTGATGCAATAACAGATGGCGGCAACGATAGAGGTGCAGACGCGCTTTTTATCGACGATCGCGACACAAGAAAAGATATTCATATCTTCCAAACAAAATGCGTCGGTGACTTCTCTAAATCCAAAAATCATTTCCCCAGTTCAGAGATCGACAAACTAGCTTCTCTCGTAACCGACTTAACTGGTCACGATTCTGATGCGCTCGGAAGCGTGAACGATCTTTTGAAAGCCAAAATTGCTGACGCACTTGAAATACTGAAGGAGTCAAATGCGACGATCACGGTGCACTTTGTTGGAAATACTGCACCTTTGATCGATACCGAAATGAAGAGGATCCAAACTGCCTTCTCAAGATACAAAGCTATTGAGTTTAGGATGCATGATCTGGACGCACTTTCGGACTTTTTCATTGAAAAGAAAACGCCAGCGTTGGTGCGTGAAATAACGGTAATTGATACGAATTTTTTTGATAGAACCGATCAAAATCTTCGGGGCATAGTTTGTTCTGTCGCTGCTTTGGATATCGTTGACGCTATAAAATCAGACGTTGACCCGGAGCAAGTGGAAACCGGGATTTTCGATCAAAATGTACGTGTCTATTTGAAGCGAAAGAACCGTATCAATCGGCGGATTATCGAGTCTGCTCTCTCTGACGAGAACCATATGTTTTGGTATCAAAACAATGGGATTACCATGACCTGCGATAAAGTTGAGCTTGGCCCGTCGCGACGATCGCCGAAGATAAAACTTACAAACGTGCAGATTGTCAACGGTGGGCAGACTTCAAATTGTCTCTTTGAAGCGGCAAAAGAAGATAGATCGAGAATTGATGATGTCATTCTACTTGTCAGAATAATTGAGACTTCATCGGAAGACGTAAAATTGTCTATAGCCGAAACGACAAATAGCCAGACGCCAATCAATGTTCGAGATCTCCGCTCTAATGACCGGCAACAAAGGCAGCTCGAAGATGCATTTGCTGATCTTGGGTATCATTACGAAAGAAAAGCTGGGCAACACGCCGATAAGCCACTTGCCAAACGGGTGGACGCACTTTCAGCAGGTCAAGCGTATTTAGCCTATGGTATTGGTCTGCCAGAAACCGCCAAGAAGGACCGCGGTCGCGTCTTTGGCGACCTCTATGATACTGTATTCGCCGAGGATCTTACTGCAGTCCGGCTGCTCACTTCTTTTAAATTGGCTCAGCGTCTCAATGACAAGAAGAAAGAAGTACGAAAGAAAATCAGAGAAGGTTTACAGTTGAGGCTTGGTGAAATGTCACTGATCGATGGGGCTTTTCACGCACTGTTTGCAATCCGGCAGATCTGCGGTCGAGATGATGTTGATTTGTGGGACTTCGACTTGGTCGAGAAATGTGTGGAAGAGGCTATTTTAGACGTCTCAAAATTATATCATGATGCTCAAGAAGCGGATGCAAACTTCTCGTCTAATCGCTACTTTAAAGACGCACGAACGAAAGATCTGATTACGAAATTGGTGGGTTGATCTAAATAAGAGGTCTACCAGTCTTAGTTACTATTCGAGTGAAATATTCTCTTATGTGAGCCGAAGTGGTCAGCGAGTTTGGCGCGTAAGATGTATTAGCATCGACGGCTAGCTTGGCTTCAGTGTAGGGCTCACTAGACTTGATGCGCCTCACTTCACGCCCTTTGTCCTACTCGTCGGCGCCGACCCCCGTGGGCTTTGTTCCCGGGGCGCGGCCACCCAGCGCGTCGCGCAGGTTTCGGCTGTTGGTGAAAAGCTGTTCGGCGTGGTCGGCGCCGATTTCTGCGATGATGATCTGGTCGATCTGGTCCCAGACGGCAAACACCCTGGTCAGCAGGTCCTGGCCTTTGGCGGTCAGCGAGAGAATGCTGGTCCGCCGGTCGTCCGGGTCGCTGTGAACCTCGATGAAGCCGTTGTTGATCAGGCGCTTGGTCATCTGGCTCATGCTTGCGGGCGTGACATTGAACTCGTCGGCCAGTTGTCTTTGCGAGGCCTTGCCCATGCGGTTGAGGGCGTGGAGAACACGCGCCTGACCCGCGTGCAGTCCGAGCGGTTTCAGCAACACGCGCAGACGCTCGTCCAGGAGATGTGCGCAATGCGCCAGCAGCAGGAACCCCGGGCCCTTCTTGCCTGTGCGCTGCCAGCCCGGCGCGTCGCGATCCGAAGCCTGCCGATCCGCAACTGGCTGACCCACCTCCAGTCTGTCTGAATCTTGCTCGATTGCATCCATGTGGTTAGGGTCCTAATTAAAGTAACATGAAGCTGTTGTAAGGTCTGTGTGCGGGCGGTGCAATGCCAGGCCGACGCGCCAGACGCAGGCTTTGAAACACACCGGCCTTGCCGGAATGGAATGCAGGAGACCAACCGAATGCCGCTGATCCCGTCGCTGCTCACACAGACGGACGTCCCGTACAAGACCCTGATGCTGTCTGTCGTCTGCACATTGCCCCTGTCGACAAGCGCTTTTGGGCATGCCGGTGCGCATTCGGTCGAAAAGGCCGCCCTTGCCGCGCCGAGCGAGGTCGTGGACTGCACGTTGGAGAACGGCGATGCAGCGCAATGTGCCAAATATGTCGTGAAATATCTGCCCGACAACCTCGAGATCGGCCCCTTCTGCCCGGCGACGCTGGACGATGACGGCGGCATCTGGAACTGGGATGGCGACGAGGCCGGCTTGTACCGGATCGACGGCGCTTTTCTGAAGATGCTGGACGCCCAGGGCTACACGTTTTTCAACGAGGCCGGTGAGGTCTACTCCTTCGACATTCGCGTCGAGGGGCCGACCGAGCCCAACGAGTGCATCTCCGGCTCGGTGGACACGGACGTCGAGATGACGGTTCTCATTCCGATCACCCCGGTGATGGCGGAGGAACCGGCCATGCTTGGAACGGTCTCGAAGATCGGGATCGGGCTTGACGGTGTGCCGATCTTTGCCGACGCGCCTTCCGTGCTGCACACCGGCCACATGCCGGCGCTCGACACCTGTGGCGGCCACGTCGACCCGGGTGGATGGTATCACTGGCACGCCACGGCCACGGATGTGAATGCGCTCTTTGACAAGGAAGGCGTCGACGCGGATTGCGTCAATGTCGAGCAGGATCAGACGGCCCAGTTCGGCTATGCCTTTGACGGTTTCGCCATGTACGGCTCGCGCGAACATGATGGCTCGGTGCCGGTCGGTCTGGACGACTGCGGCGGACATGTCGGTCTCACCGGGGAGGGCGGCGAGCCGGTCTATCACTACCACGCCAGCGAGAGCTTCCCCAACCTGCCGGCCTGTCTGGTCGGGGTCGTGGCTCGGGAGAATTTCTCCACGACCGCAAGCAACGGCATCGGCTCCGCCTCGGCGCCCGGCGGTCCCGGAGGACCCGGCGGCGCAGGAGGACCCGGTCGGCCGGGTGGCCCTGACTTTGCCGCGGTGGCCAAAGTCTTGGGCGTGGATGCCGATCTGCTGCGCCGGACATTGACGGAAGCCGGTGGCCCGCATGCTGATCTGAACGAGGTCGCGGGCAAACTCGGCGTTACGGTCGACGCCCTTCAGGCAGCGCTGCCCCGGCCCCGTCACTAGGGACGGAAAAGCCGCCAGCGCGTATCGCTCTCAACCCTCAGTCGGCGTCTTCGGGCGCTGACTTGGGTGAAACTTGGGGTTCTGACCGGGGCGTGCGACGGTCCGTTCCGGGGATCTTGCCGCCTAGAACGTCGCGGAGCTGGCGTTCAGAAGAATGCTGAGCGAGCGTTGGAGCGGCGATTGATTGCCTCAGGCCAACCCTCACGCAGTGCACCGACAAACATCTGGCCGAGTATCTCAGCGATCATTTTTGCCCCTTTCTTAGCCCTTGCCGAGCTACGTCGCCAGTTGTTGAAGCTTTACATCACATGCGAATCGTGACAAGTAAACTTTGCAAATTGACAAGGAAACTTGATATGACTTTGAGCAGACCAACCCAAATTTCGATGTTCGTCCTGATCGTACTCGGCACCAGCTATTTCATGATTGCAGAAACCTCATTTACCGCTCAGGTTCTATTCGTCCTGTTCTGTATCTCGTATGCGGCCTTGTGCTTCATGTCTGTTCTTGGCGGGACCGATGAAGTGGTTGCCGCCAGCATCAGGTATGCCCTTGCCTTCGCCAGCGGCATCGGGGTGCCTCTTGTTTGTCTCTTTGTCTTGTTGATGAAGGTAGTGCCGGACATTCAGGGCTGGATTTCCTACTTTGCCGCTTTGTCTGCCAACGATGTGCTTCCCGCCGCCGCAGGGTTCGGTCTGGGTATTGTCTTCGCCATGTTTACGTTGGTTTGCGTTTTCATCGCCGGGCTCATGGTCTGGTGGGTGTCAATGCGATGAAGAATGCAATTCGTGTCCTGCGCGCCGAACGAAGCTGGACCCAGGCGGATCTCGCAGAAAAGCTTGGTGTTTCAAGAAATTCGATCAACGCGATTGAAAACGGAAAATTTGATCCCTCGTTGCCCCTGGCGTTCCAGATTGCGAGGCTCTTTGAAAAATCGATTGAAGAGATTTTTGATGACGAAGGGTGAGCCATCGCATCACGCTCTTGCTGACGGCTGCAATCGAGCCACTGAGACCCAGATGTCGGTTTGTGCGAACATCCGGATCTCAGCGGGAGTCGTCGTCAATAAATGCGCCGTTGCACATCTGCCGCCGCGTGTGACGAAACCCGCCTCAGAGCATCCTTTGCGATCAGAATGTGAAACGGCATGATGCAGAGAAGATAAAGACGTCCTCCCAAATTGTGTACATGCACCCAAGTGGCGAGGGATACCCTCCTGTCTTTCGCTATGACCGAGACGCGAAAATTCAGGTGCTTGTCATTGAAACCTGCGATGACCTCCTCGCTCGTTTCGATTTCGACCGGGAACGGCCCGACTTTGTCGACAACATCAGGTCCGTCGGTGGATAGTCCAAAGACAAAGGCGACCATGCCACGCACCTTCAAAAGGATGCGGGCCCAGAGCGGAAAAGCCGTGATGATCTCGGCCGCGCGGCGGGGAGGAACCACCGCCGCGATGACGAAACAATCAAGAAAGTCATCAGGTTCGGCCCACTTCCAAAGCAGGCTGTCTGCCGGAAGTTCGCATTGGTGAACGATCGGGGTCTTGCTCATTTCTTTCAGACGCCTGCCGAAAGCACGTAGCTGCAAATGCCGAGCACGGCGATACAGGTGAAGAGTGGCATGGGCGGAAATTTCAAGGGGTTCGCGCCAGCTTGAACGGCGACGAATACGGCTGCGATAGCCAATCCTCCGGCAAGAAGCGCGTTGTAGAGAACCAGCAAGCCAGCCTCCAGAAAAAAACCACTGCCAAATGCGATGGTCATGAAGAGCATCAGGACGCTGTTGGCTTTCCATGAGAACATCAGTGTGTTGCGCGGATCTTCAGGCAGCGTTGTGTTTTTCAAGATGGGTGACGCGTTCTGTGCGGTCCCGATAGTCATGTGAGTGACGAGTGCCAGCAATGTAATGGCCGTTGCCAGGGCTAGGCAAATGAGTTGCATTTTTAGGTCCTTCCAGATGTCTCCTGACTAAGAACTAGCAACGAAATCACGCGACAGTTAGTTGCGCAGATAGAAAGTGGAGTTCTACAATCGCAACCATGCTTGAATGGAATGACTATCTCGTCATCTTGGCAATTGCTCGCAACAAGAGCCTCTATAAGACCGCACGTGCGCTCGGTGTCGCCGTCTCAACGGTTATGCGGCGTGTCGCTCAGATCGAAGAACGTGCGGGTGCCCCCCTGTTTCGAAAAGCGGAAAGGGGGTACGAGCCAACACATGTAGGCAAGCTACTGATTTCCAAGGCAGAGGAAATGGAGGCGCTCGCGCAAGCTGCGGAGCTTTCATTGAAATCCGCAGTCAATGCCGGTCAGAACAGGCTCCGCATCAGTGCGAGCGAGGTGATTGCTCCCTTTTTTGTCGCGAGGCATTTGGCGAAAATCCGCGAGAAATGTCCGAACCTCGATATTGCCTTGAGCGTATCGGATCGGAGCCCAAGTCAAACAGCAGAAGAGTTCGATATCTCTCTTTGGCCATCGACACCCTCCAACGAGGATCTGTTTGGGCGGAAGTTGACGAGAGTGAAGTGGGCTCTGTTTGGCATGACGCAATCGGAAGATATGCCCGCAGAGCTTTCGGCACGAAGCGGAGCCGTCGTAAACCTGTTCGGTCGTGATGGTGCAGAGGAAATCATCCCGACCTGCACCGATGCGGTCGATGTAACCACACCGTCGATGTCGACCAACTCTCTCATTGCAGCCGCATCACTTGCGGCGTCTGGCATCGGGTCCGCCTATCTTCCTTGCATCTTGGGACGAAACTGGCCTGGGCTTCAGCAGCTTACTTCGTCTGCCGATCATCAAATTGGTGAGCTTTGGGCCATCTACCGCAAAGATGCTGCGGACAGCCCGCAAATACGAACCTCCATAGATCTCCTCGTCGAAGCTGCAGCGAGTGATGAAAGCATGTTTCTGGGGAATTAGGTGCCGGGTATCCGTGGCGCCATCTTAAGAAGCTGTTTTTGAAATCTCAGTGAACGCCGGTGCAGCGACTAAAACCCGAAATTGAACGCAAGTTGCCGGAACATAAGTTGCCAGAACGCAAATTTGTTCGCTTCCCCGCCATTTGCCGGGGTTGTAATGCACAGACTTGTCATTCCGCCGCTTAGACCTCTTCGCCGGAATTAGCCCGGTCCGTTCCGGGGATCTTGCCGCCCAGGCCATTTCGGAGCTGACGGGCGAGGTTGAAGAGCGCCGGTGCGTCTTCGCCCAGAACCGCCTTGATGACGGCGTCGACTTCCGACCAGGCCGTGACTATCCCGTCCAGCAAAGTGCGGCCGTTGTCGGTCAACTCCAGGATGTTGCTCCGGCGCGAGGCTGGGTCAACGGAGCGGGTGAGATAGCCTGCCGCCAGTAGCCGTTCGGTCATGGTGCTCATGCTGGCGGCGCTGACGCCGAATGTCGCTGCTAGCTCTACCTGGGATACAGGTCCCATGCGGCTCATGGCTTCAAGCACAAGCGCCTGGCGCGGCTGAACACCCAAAGGAGCAAGCTTCTTGCGCAGTTCCGTTTCGACGAGATTGGCGCTGTGAAGCAGTCCGTGAAAATCGATCTGATCAACTTGCATGATCATTGTTAATATACTAAGTGTTTTCGCGCAACAAGTCGGGGGCGACCATTGCAAACACGTTGAGGGGTTCCTCATGCGCTTGAATTCGGCCGAAATTCGCAGATCTGCGAAGGCGGTTCGCCTGCTCTCCACCCTGGCCGCCGTTGTCCTTGCCGGACCGGCTGCCGCCCATGGAGATCACCCCGCCGATCCCGACCTTGCCCGCGTCGCCAGCTTCTTTTCCGGCGCGCAAATCGTCGAGGGGCCGACCAAGGTTGATTGCACCCTGTCGGAAGGGGCGAAGACAACCTGCTTCTCCATCACCGTCCGTCCGGATCCGCAGGATTACACGCCGGGCCCCTGGTGTCCGACGAATGTGTCGCAAGGCGCCGAGGCCGGCGGCATCTGGTTCCTGGATGGCAAGGCGGTCGATGTCGACGGTGACTTCATCACGCGACTGGCCGAGGTCTATGGAGATTCCAAATGGAAGCTCTACGATCCGGAAACCGGCGACGTGCGCTACACCGGCACCCTTGAGGCCTGCGAGGCGGCCGCACGGCCGGACGTTGATCCGCAATATCAGAACCACTGCGTCCAGTGCCTGCCCGAGTATATGCCCGAAGATGCCTCGGTGACGTATGTCATTCCGTTGGAACCCGTTCCCGGCAAAAGGCAGCAGGCGACGCAGCGTGGTGGCTCGGGGGTCGCCTCAAATGGGGTGCGCCTCGATGGACCTGCGCCGCTGGATGCGATCCTGGGCGCGCATACCATCGCGCCGTTTGATGACTGCGGCGGCCATGTGAACCTGCATGTCGGTTATCATTATCATGCGGTGACAGATTGCCTGTCGCCGGCCGCCACGACGCTGAAGGGGGTCGACCCCGAGGCGGCGGAGGCTCATGGCGGGCAGATCGGTATTGCCATGGATGGCCATGCGATCTTTCCGCATATGATGGCCGATGGCACCGAGCCGGAAGGCCTAGATGCCTGCTACGGCCGTGAAGGTGAGGGGCTGCCCTATCACTATCATGTGGGCTCTGCCGGTTCGAACCAGATCCTCGGGTGCCTGGCGGCCCAGACCGGCTGTGTTCTGCCTGAAAGTGGCATGGTCTGTGATGCCAGCCGCCGCCCTCCGCGGCCCTGAGGTCACGGCGCCCGCTTGCGGGCAAACTCCCCCAAAACTGAACCTGAAGCTTAAACAAGAGAGTTCAAATGAAACGTATGTCCCTGCGCTTCGCGCCGGCTGCTGCCGCCGTGTTGATGTCCCTGTCTGGTCTCGGCCAGGCTGTCATGGTCCAGCCTGTTCTGGCCGACGAGGCTGCTGCGTTCACGCCAATCCGGATCGAAAGGGTCCAGCTCGCCCAGTCCGGTCAGGGCAACTCCGAACGTCGGCCCCGGGGCGGGCGCCCGCCGCAGGAAGCGTTTGACGCCTGCCAATCAAAGGCCGTGAATGACAGCTGCCAGGTTACCCTTCCGGACGGCAACGCGATGACCGGTACCTGCATGGCACCGCCTCAAGGTGGCGACGGCGCGGTTGCCTGCGTACCAGCCGGTGGCCCGAAGCCGCGCGGCTGATCGACTGACTGCCAGAACGAGCTCCTGTTCTGGCGGCTGTCTAGGCAGCCTCGGGGCGAAGCGGCAGTTCAACAGTGTTGTGATTGACAGCTACTTTCCTCCGCTCAATTGCATGCCGAAGGGCGGTATTCGGCAAAGTCGCTTCGAAGTGTTTAACCGGGCATTTCGTCATATTCGATGATGAACCCCCTGTTGTAGCCAGAGGGTATGTCGCGCTCGCCATATTGGGAGACGGTGTCCCAATAGTCGCCCCAAGTGGCAACGGGCAAATTCAGCTCGCCAAACCCCATCACGTTCTGACGCCCCTGCCCATTGGGCTGGGTGTCGTCGCGCGGGTCGCGGTCTATGATGCCGTCGTCAAGGTTCTGTGCCCAGTTGCTGTATTCCCAGGGTTCGCCTGAAAGCCATTGCCATCCCTCGAGAGACACCTTTGTGTCGGATACCCGCACCCCGCCGAGGAACGGGCCGATCATGATGCGATAGTGGCTGTCAGGCGTGTAATCGTCCGGAAACCGCCAGAAATACTTGTCGTCATTAACAAGGCCGAAGACAAAGGCATTTTCCTCCGGTGAGGTGATAGAGGCGAGGTAGCCGCCCTCGGCTTCGGCGAGCACAGCGGCTTGCACCCAGCTCACATTCACACTGTGGACCAGAACGACCTCGTAATAATGCGTGTCGCCCTCGGGGCGAGTGAAGCTTCGGATCGGCTCACGCACATAGTCCACATCATCAGGTAATGCTTCGAAATTGTCGAAGAACGGATAGTTGACTGCAAAGCTGGCCGGGCCGACCTGGATCTCCTGCGATTGCAAATTGCCCTCGGGTGGTTTGCGGCGAAGCTTGCCTTCGCCAGGCTTTTGGCCACCTTGGGGATACATGCCGGTCGTCGGCAGTCCGCTGAGATCATGGAACCCCTCGGCAGGGGTGTAGTCTTGCGCGGTGGCTGGCCAGAGCGGAAAGGTGAATGAGACGGCAAGGGCGATGCAAAACTGTTTGCGTGTCATTGCGGTGGCTCCTTTTCCTGACCTCGTCGCGCGGCGCAGATCGCGTTGGTGAGGCCTTGCTTGCTTATTCCAAGAGCCGCATGACGCAGTCGGAGGCGAAACCTCTGAAGGTCTTTCCAAACGCAGGCATGTTGGGGACGTCTTGCCCCTGGACGCTTGCCGGCAGCAGGCTTTCAGAAGAGCCCGGCAGCTGCCGTCATGCAATCCGGATCAATGACTACACGGCCGCGTTGATCTGCTCGGCTGAGCTTCCCTGGCGGTGGGCGGAAACCGAGGCGACGAAGTCGTTGAAACGTTCGCCCTGGATCAGCACATGCTGGCGCATCGCTTCGGCAGCAGCGGCGGCATCGCCGGCGGCAATTGCCTTGACGATCTGCTCATGTTCGGCGTGCGAATTGGAAACGCGGTTCGGCACTCTCAGCTGCACGCGGCGGTAGACCTTCAGTCGGTTCTGCAGGTGCAGGGCCTGCTCTGCCAGAAAGCTGTTGTGGCTCGCGCCATAGATGGTTTCGTGAAAGGTCTGGTTGGCGCGGAAATAGGCGTCGGGATCCCCGTCGCGCTGAGCCTCGGAACAGGCGGCATGGGCGTCCTTCAACCGTATCAGTTCTGCGGATGTGATCCGGCGCGCCGCCAGCCGGCCGCAACTGGCCTCAAGATCTGCCATCACTTCGAACATTTCGATCAGACGCCCGATGCTGATGTCGCGCACGAAGCTGCCCCTGCGCGGGCGAATCTCGACCAGACCTGCAACCGACAACTCGATCAGCGCCTCGCGGATCGGCGTGCGTGAGACTTCAAACCTGTTGGCCAGAGTAACTTCGTCCAGGCGCGAGCCCGCCGGATAGCGGCCCGTGACGATGTCGTTTTCAAGCATTTCACGCAGGGCCTGAGCCCGTCGGGTTCTGGTCGGGTGCTTGGT
This sequence comes from Roseibium sp., assembly GCF_039982295.1. GTDB lineage: Bacteria > Pseudomonadota > Alphaproteobacteria > Rhizobiales > Stappiaceae > Roseibium. Next base: position 51,271 of record NZ_JBDWYP010000084.1, on the reverse strand, counting down.
CATCTTTTCAAAATATGCAAAGAGCTTATTCTTGTATACAAAATTCGTTGACTCGCATGCGGGCTCTATGATTGCCTGCGTGAAGGCGGATAACGCCGCAAGGGGCAGAGGAGCGGAAGGCCGGGAACCGGACGCTCGCCCCCGATGGGAGGAAATAATGAACTATTTTACGAAAACGGCACTGGCCATGAGCGTCGCGATGCTTGCTGCATCTCCGATGGCCCAGGCCGAGACAACACTCAAGGCATCGCACCAGTGGCCAGGTGGCAAGGGCGACGTCCGTGACGAGATGGTCCAGATTCTGGCCCGTGAAGTCGCCAATGCCAATGTCGACCTGAAGATCCAGGTCTATCCGGGCAAGTCCCTGTTCAAGCCGCGCGAACAGTGGGGCGCCATGGTCAAGGGCGTGCTGGATATCTCGGCATTCCCGCTTGATTATGCCTCGGGCCGTCACCCGGAATTTTCCGCGACCCTGATGCCGGGCCTGGTGCGCAACCACGATCGCGCTGCTCGCCTGAACACGTCGCCTTTCATGGATGACATCAAGAAAGTCATCAATGACGCTGGCGTTGTAGTGTTGGCCGATGCCTGGTTGGCCGGTGCCTTTGCTTCCAAGAAGCAGTGCATCACCAGCCCGGAAAGCATGAAGGGTCAGGTGACTCGCGCAGCAGGTCCTGCGTTTGAACAAATGCTGGTCGGGGCAGGGGCCTCCATCGCCTCCATGCCGTCGTCCGAAATCTACACGGGTCTTCAGACCGGTGTTCTGGATGCCGCCAACACGTCTTCCGGCTCCTTCGTTTCTTACCGGATCTATGAGCAGGCAACTTGCCTGACCAAGCCTGGCGCAAACGCCCTGTGGTTCATGTACGAACCGATCCTCATGTCCAAGCGCAGCTGGGACGAGCTGAACGAAGACCAGCAGAAGGCCTTGCTAGCCGCCGGCAAGGTTGCCGAAGAGTACTTCCTGGGTGAAGCGAAGAGCCTCGATGACAAACTGGTAGAGGCCTATTCGAACGCTGGTGTCGAGGTCGTGGAAATGTCGGGTGACGACTACGACCAGTGGCTCGCGATCGCAAAGGAGACTTCCTACAAGAACTTTGCCGAGAAGGTCGATGGTGGCCAAGCGTTGATCGACAAGGCATTGGCCGTCGAGTAACGCAAGCCTCCAAGCTCAAGTTCCTCCGGGCCTGTGTGCGTCAAGCCGCAGGTTCGGAGGACTTTTCTCACCTGCAAATACTCATAGATGTTGCGGGCGCTTTCGAGCGCTCTTGGCTGTCTGACGTCGGACCACATTCATGACTGCTTACATTCGCTGGGTTTCGGCCCTGTCTCGCTTGGCGGCCGTCGCTGCCTTGTTTCTTTTGGCCTCGGCCATCGTGGTCGTGACCCAGATGGTGGTCATGCGCTACTTCCTGAACGCCTCAACGGTCTGGCAGACAGAGTATGTGATCTATGCCTTGGTCGCGATGACATTTCTGGCGTCTCCGTTCGTCCTTATGGAAAAGGGTCATGTGAACGTCGATCTGCTTTATCTCAAACTCCACGGTTCTGCACGGCAAGTCGTCCAGACGCTGGCCGGTCTGGTCGGGCTCCTGTTCTGTGCCTTGCTCGCCTGGTCTGGCTGGACCTATTTCGAGGAGGCCTGGTCCTACGGCTGGACCACGGACACGGTCTGGGCGCTTCCGCTCTGGATTCCTTTGCTGCCTCTGCCCCTGGGTATTGGTCTGATGACGCTTCAATATATTGCTGAAGTCGCCAAGATCTGGAGAGGAGAGTCCGCATGAGCCCGCTGTTTACAGGCCTTCTCATCCTTTTTGCCCTGCTTGCGCTTCTTGGCATCGGTACGCCGATTGCCTTCGCCCTGGGCTTCGTTTCCATCGCCGCGCTCTTGATTGTCGACGGGGCCGGAAGCCTGTCCATTCTGGGCGAGACCTTCTTCGGCGGTCTGGCTTCCTTTGGCCTTGTTTCCATTCCCATGTTCATCCTGATGGGATCTGCCGTCGCGTCGTCTCCTGCAGGCAAGGATCTGTATGAGGCACTCGATCGATGGCTGAACCGGGTGCCCGGTGGCCTCGTGCTCTCCAATATTGGCGCCTGCTCGATCTTTGCAGCGCTCTCGGGCTCATCGCCGGCAACCTGTGCGGCCATCGGCAAGATGGGCATCCCGGAGATGACCAAACGCGGCTATCCCAATGAGATCGCCTCGGGCTCAATCGCGGCGGGTGGAACGCTCGGCATCCTCATTCCGCCATCGATCACGATGATCGTTTACGGCATTGCCACGGAAACCTCGATCGGTCGCCTGTTCCTGGCCGGCTTGCTTCCTGGTTTCATGCTGACGGCACTGTTCATGGCCTGGACAATCTACGATTGCCGTCGCCGTGGCATCGGCCTGTCCGCGCTGACCGAGCGCTTCACCATGAAGGAACGCTTTGCGGCCTTGCCGCGGGTGCTGCCTTTCCTGGCGATCATCATCGGCATTCTCTACGTGCTGTATGGCGGCGTCGCCACACCGTCGGAAGCTGCCGGTGTCGGCGCGCTCTTCTGCATCGTTCTGGTGGTGGTCATCTACCGCATGTGGAGCGTGACCAAGGTCACGGGCATGTTCCGCGACACGCTGAAGGAAAGCGTGATGATCATGATGATCATCGGCGCGTCGGAGCTTTTCTCCTACACGCTGTCCTCCATGTTCATCACCCAGTCGATCGCGGAATGGATCGCAGCTCTCGACGTGAACCGCTGGATTTTGATGGCGATCATCAACTGCTTCCTGCTATTCGCCGGGTTCTTCCTGCCGCCGGTCGCCGTCATCCTGATGACGGCACCGATCCTCCTGCCGATCATTCTGCAGGCGGGCTTTGATCCCTACTGGTTTGCGGTGGTTCTGACGATCAACATGGAAATCGGACTGATCACCCCGCCGGTTGGCCTGAACCTCTACGTGATCAACGGCATCGCACCGAACATCACGCTGGCCGAGATCCTGCGCGGATCGATCCCCTATGTCTTGTGTATGGTGGTCGGTATCGTCCTTCTTTGTCTCGTACCGGGCATTGCGACCTGGCTTCCCGAACTGATGATGGGCAAGGCACTATGAACACCAGCTTCTTCGGCGAACTCCTGACGTCAATCACCGAGCAGGGCCGGGCCCTGCTCGATGCAGGCCGCGGACGGAATGGCGAAGTGCCGCTCGTCGACCTGTGCGAGGCGCTCTTGTCCGGTCGCGGCGAGGCTTCGGGAGTTGCACTCGCCGGAGAAGTGCTTTCCATCTATCAGCAGCTAGACGGGGAGCGAAAGCTCTCCTTCTTTCTGTCCCTGCGCGATCATTTCGGAGCGGATCTGGACAAGGTGCGCGAGACGTCGGCGGCCCTCAATGATGCGCCGGAAGACATGACCCTCCTGCGCCGGCTGCATTCGGTGTCGGAGCCCCGGCGCCAGGAGCTGATCCGGCGCTTGAACCTTGCCCCCGGCGGCACGAAGGCCCTTGTGGCCATGCGCTCGGACCTTCTGGATTTTCTGCGCGAGCATCCTGATCTGCGGGAGGTGGACCGGGACTTTGAACACCTGTTCTCTTCATGGTTCAATCGCGGCTTTCTGGTCATGCGCAGGATCGACTGGAGCACGCCGGCCAACATTCTTGAAAAGATCATCGCCTATGAAGCGGTGCACCAGATCGACGGCTGGGAGGACCTGCGCAGGCGTATCGGTCTGGCAGACCGGAGGCTTTACGCCTTCTTTCATCCTGCCCTTGTCGATGATCTTCTGATCTTTGTGGAAGTCGCCCTGACCCGTGAAATTCCGGGTGCTATCGGGCCGATCCTGGCAGAACAGCGCGCGGAGATCACCGCCGAGGAAGCCAATACGGCGGTATTCTACTCAATCTCGAACTGCCAGAAGGGCCTGCGCGGCATCTCCTTCGGCAATTTCCTCATCAAGCAGGTTGTTGAAGAGCTGCGGCGGGAGTTGCCCTCGCTGAAGACCTTTGTGACGCTGTCTCCGGTGCCGGGTTTTGCCCGCTGGCTATCTCGTGCCTTGAAAGACGAGACCGGCCAGATTGCCGCACACCTCAATGAGGACCAGATCGCGGCCCTGTCAGAGCTCGACTGGCCTCAGGACGCAGAGGCGGCCAAGAAGCTTGAAACCGTTCTGCCGCACCTGTGCGCCCACTACCTGACCCGCGAGAAAGACCGCAACAATCGCCCGATTGACCCGGTTGCCCGTTTTCACATCGGCAATGGGGCCCGGCTGGAGAGGGTCAACTGGCTCGGCGACCTGTCGCCCAACGGTCTTTCCCAGGCTCACGGCCTGATGGTGAACTACTTGTATGATCTCAAGTACATAGAGCGAAATCACGAATCCTATGCGGCCAACGGAACCGTCGCGGCAAGCTCTGCCGTGGCCCGTCTCGCCAAAGCCGTACCTGAAGCCAAACAACTGACGCCGGTAAGCTGACAATGACAAATCACCTTTTCTCCGAAATTCGCGCCAACATGCCGGATCTTGCCAAGACGTTCCTCGAAACGGCGGAGGGCATGTCGCTTTCCTATGGTGATGTCATTGCCCGCTCGGCGCGCTATGCCAATGCGCTGGTCGGTTTGGGTCTTGCTCCGGGAGACCGCGTCGCGGTTCAGGTGGAAAAGACACCTGACGCCTTGATGCTCTATCTGGCAACGGTGCGGGCAGGTGGCGTGTTCCTGCCGCTGAACACCGCTTACACACCCGCCGAGATCGATTATTTCGTCACCGATGCCGAACCGGCGGTCTTCGTCTGCGACCCATCCCGTGCAGACGCGCTTCAGTCGACAGCATCAAAAGTTGGTGCAAGCCTTCAGACACTCGACGCGTCCGGGAAAGGGTCGCTTCTCGACCTTGCCGAAGCGGCCAGCGACACTTTCGAGGATGTCGCCAGAGGCGCTGATGATCTGGCCGCCATCCTCTACACATCTGGCACGACAGGCCGCTCGAAGGGAGCGATGCTCAGCCATGAGAACCTCGCGTCCAACGCCAGGACGCTGGTCAAATACTGGGAGTTCACGTCTGACGACGTTCTGTTGCATGCTCTGCCGATCTTCCACACACATGGCCTCTTTGTTGCGACCAACTGTCTGCTGATGGCCGGCGGGTCCTTGCTGTTCATGCCAAAGTTCGATCTGGATACTGTTCTGGAGCTTCTGCCGCGGGCGACCACGATGATGGGCGTGCCGACCTTCTACACCCGGCTTCTGGGGTCCGAGGCCTTCACCCGGGATCTCGTGGCACATATGCGCCTGTTCATTTCGGGGTCCGCGCCGCTTTCAGCCGAGACGCACAAGGAGTTCAGCGCGCGCACCGGCCATGCGATCCTTGAGCGCTACGGCATGACCGAGACCAACATGAACACCTCCAACCCCTATGACGGCGACCGGCGTCCGGGGACGGTTGGCTTTCCCCTGCCGGGAGTTGCGCTCAGGATTGCGGATCCAAAGACCGGCCGCGCGCTGGATCAGGGCGACGTTGGCATCATCGAAGTCAAGGGCCCGAATGTCTTCCAGGGCTATTGGCGGATGCCTGAAAAAACCGCCGAGGAGTTCCGTGCGGACCGCTATTTCATCACCGGCGACATGGGACGCATTGATTCAGATGGTTATGTGGCCATCGTCGGTCGGTCCAAGGATCTGATCATCACCGGGGGCTTCAACGTTTATCCGGCAGAGGTCGAAGCGGCGATTGATGAAATCGAGGGGGTTGCCGAAAGCGCCGTCATTGGTGTTCCACATCCGGATTTCGGAGAAGGTGTCGTTGCAGTCGTCGCTCCAAAGAAGGGCGCGAAGCTCGACAAGCCTGCCGTTACGCAAGCGCTTGCGGATAAGCTCGCCAAGTTCAAACAACCCAAGCAGGTGCACGTTTTGGACGCGCTGCCGCGCAACACCATGGGCAAGATCCAGAAGAATGTCTTGAGAGATCAATTCAAGGCAGACTTCGAAGGCTAGCCGCCTTTCCTTGGCGCAAAAACGCGCAGTGTTGAACGAGGTTTCAGGGCAGCGGTCTTCCGCTGCCCTTGGCGTTTTGTCTAGACGGCCAGGGCTTCGGCGTCACTGCCGGCAGGCAGATGCAGCGGGCAATTCGGATCGGTTACCGCGCGCCAGACCGCATGAACCACATCATCCGTTTTTGTGGGTTCAGCGGCCGCGCTTTTTTGAAGCTCGCTCACGGCTTTCTCCATGAAAGGCCTGTAGGCCTCAGGGGTTTCCTTTGCCTCTGCCATGAGGGCGCGTGCGTTGCTGCCAAAGCTGGTCGAGGGGGCTTGGCCCGGAAGAACCAGCCGGGTTTGTATCCCCAAGGGAGCAAGTTCCAGCGCAAGACACTCGGTATAGGCGTTCACGGCGGCCTTGCTGGCCGTATAGATCGACAGCAGTGGAAGCGGCTTCAGCGTCACGCTTGACGAGACATTGACGATGATACCGGCGCCTTTCGCACGCATTTGTGGCAGCACGGCCCGGATCATCTCGAAAGTGCCGAGCGTGTTTGTTTTCAAGATCTTGCGGATAGTCTCCTCCGCCGTGCTTTCGAACGGTGACAGCCAGCCAATCCCGGCGTTATTGACCAGCGCATCGATCGGGCCAGCAGCGGCGACCGCGTGGGCGATGCTCTGTGCGTTGGTCACATCCAGAGGAAGGACCCGCAATCGATCGGAGACAGGGAGCAGCGTTTCGTCCGGCTGCCGCATCGTAGCAACCACGGACCAGCCTTGTTGCAGAAAGTGGTGTGCGGTCGCCAGACCAAATCCGGAGGAACATCCAGTGATCAGTACGGTTTTCATAGCAAAGTCTCCTGCTGTTGGATGTCTTTGGTATCGACCGATTTGATCGGATGATCTATGGTTGGGAATCCTTTGTTTATTATTGAAAGTCCGAATTGGCTGATACGCTCTCAGAAGTGATCTCACTCTTGCGCCCCCAGGCACCCTATTCGAAACTAGCGGAAGCTTTTGGGCCGTTCCGCGTGCGCCGTGAGGATATTAACGAGGTCTTCTATTGCATGCTGCTTGTCGGCCGACTGCGACTGGAGGTCGATGGCAAGGCACCTTTGGAGTTGCGCGCTGGAGACTTCGTTCTTGTGCCGAAGGTGACCGGCCTGACGGTCTCCAGCCTCGATCCACCGGCACCGCCGGGCCTCGTCAGCTTGCCTGACTTTGGCGTGGACGGGATTGCTCGCATCGGTCGACCAGAAGGTCTTGTGGAGACGCCGCCCGAGGTTCAGCAGCTTATCGGTCACTGTCGTTTCGCCAGTCCTGATGCCGAGCTTTTGATGTCGCTTTTGCCCGAGATGGTCGTGGTGCGTGGTGAGGGACGCCTCGCGACTCTGGCTACGCTGGTTCGAGACGAGGCACGTGCGGATCGGCCAGCGCGCGATATGGTGGTTGAGCATCTCCTGCAAGTTCTTTTGATTGAGGCGTTCCGCGCCAAGACGCAGTTCGAGGCGGCACCTGGCCTTCTGCGCGGTCTGGCAGACCCAAGGGTCGGGCAAGCGCTGCGCGCCTTGCATCATGCGCCGGACCGGGGCTGGACAGTGCCTGAACTGGCGACAGAAGCGGGATTGTCCCGCTCCGCTTTCTTCACGCGCTTCACCCGAATTGTTGGCGTTCCGCCCATGAGCTATTTGCTGAACTGGCGGATGACACTTGCAAAGCACATGTTGCGCTCGGGCGGCTATGGCATTGCGGAGGTCACAGACAGGATCGGCTATGGTTCGGCAAGTGCCTTCAGCACGGCCTTCACTCGCCATGTCGGTTGCCCGCCGGCCAAATTTGCGAAAGGTGTTCCCGCTGCAGGGTAGGTGGAAATTACGTTCTACCGGCATTGTTCAATCAGCTGAAACGCACTGGTCAATTGTCTTGACAAAAAGTATCTTGATTTAAAGATAAAAATACGCACATTGCAAACCAGTGGCTTATCAGGTTTTACCCGACCAGGTAGGCTCCCGCCCCGATGTGCTTCAGGAGATGACCATGACGGTCCAGACCACCAAGGAATTTCAGATATCCGATCACCGGCACGCCGCGTATGGCGTCGATCCTCTTTTCGTCGGCCGCTGGTCGCCTCGCGCCTTTGACAGCTCCGACATGCCGGAAGCCGAACTGAAGACCATTCTGGAGGCGGCGCGCTGGGCACCTTCTGCTTTCAACGTTCAGCCTTGGCGCTTTGTCTACGCGCGGCGCGCAGATGACAGCTGGGAGACGTTGGTGAACCTCTTGAACCCGTTCAACAAGGACTGGGCGCAGCATGCCTCCGCATTGGTCTTCCTGCTGTCCGATACGCAGATTGACGGCCAGAATGGCGAGATCCGTCCGGCAGGCACCAATTCCTTCGATGCAGGGGCCGCTTGGGCTCAGGCCGCACTTCAGGCGTCGACTCTCGGCTACCATACCCATGCGATGGCGGGCATCTTGAAGGAAGACGTTCATCAGGCGCTCAACGTGCCTTCGAGATTCAAGGTGGAAATCGCCTTCGCTATCGGCAAGAGGGGCGATGTTGCAAGCCTTGCCGAAGGGCTTCAGGCGCGTGAGCTTCCAAGTCCTCGCAAGCCCTTGGCGGAAATTGCCTTCAACGGGACCTTTGGAGGCTGACAGGGGCGCTCGAGGCAACATATGACCCGGCAGTCGGCGAGAGACTGCCGGGATAGCTCTTCGACCAGTTTGGCGGCGTCAGAACATGTCCTCGGCTGTGCTCAGGCCCAGAACGGTCCAACTCTGCATGCCCCCGCGATAATAAAAAATCTTGTCCGTTGGAAAACCTTCGCGGGCCATTGCGCGGATGGCAATCGGGCTCTGACCGCAGGCAGGTCCATTGCAAAAGGCGATGACGTTGTCCGCTGTTGTGCAGTCCCACGCGCCGGATGAGCTCGTGCAACCGAGCTCATCCAGCCGGCTGGCAACTTCTGTGTAGGGGATGTGAACACTGCCGGGGATCGTGGCCTGTGTACGCCATTCCAGCGTCCGCATGTCCACGACCTTGGCGCTATGCGTTTCCAGTGCATCCAGAACGTCAAGCTCGCCAACCGGCGTGACGCCAGGCACAGGCACCATCGGCTGAAGCACGCCGCCGATCAGCGCGGCATCAGTTTTTTCGCGCGTGATGTCGAAGGCGCCGTCTTCGGTCTCGATGGTGATCACCGTATCCTTGTCTCGGATTGGCAGTCCATCGCCAGCAAAAACGGCGCTTGAGATCAGCGCCAGAGCCATAAGGCCCGTGAAGAGCGTTTTCATGATTTCCTCCGCATATGCCGCAAGCGCCAGTGTGTTCGGTTAGTCTACGACATATGCAGAAAATCATATGTTTTTAATATTGTCCATCGGCAAAAGGACGCGGAAAATCGGTCAAAGGTTCAGCCCAGGTGGCCGGTCTTGCGCCAGACCTTTGCGCCTGTTTCGGTGCGGATCGTGTGGCTGGATCCGGGCGGCAGCCTCAGCCATGTGCCTTCATGGTAAGAGCCGTCATCATCGGAAAAGCTGCCCGAAATAACGAAGTACTCCGCGCCGCCTGGAAGAGAAACCGGGCGGAATGCGCAGGCTCCGGTCCATTGCAACATATCGACTTGCTCATGCGGGCTCGCGAAAAGCGGCAGGATTGCTTCACCCTCACGCCCATCCTGCCAGGCGCTTGCATCTGTGGTGTTGACCCTGACATAGGTATCGTCGTCCGGCGCCATCTGCCGCAATTTGACGAGGATGATCCCGCCTGGTGCAGAAGAGGGTACATGGGTGGAGCCGGGAGGATTGCGGACATACATGCCTTTGTGGAAATCCCCGGTCTCGTCAGAAAAGACGCCTTCGAGCACCAGGAACTCTTCGCCAAGGTCATGTCGGTGGGCAGAAAATGACGAGTCCGGAGCATAGCGCACAAGACTGGTTGCCCGGGCGACTTCTGCGCCATCTCGTTCCAGCATCCGGCGCTCAACGCCGGCCATCGGCGATGCGATCCAGTCAAGCGAAGAGCTGTCGACAACCGCACGTTTGGAAAGGTCAGCGTGGATTTGCATGAGTTTGGACGTCCCTGCGATGGTGGCCGCTGGTTCCGTCGGCCGATTGGCTCAGATGCAGCAGCATGTATCTGACTTGCAGATAAGGCCCGCCGGGCAAACTTCAAAGGCCTTGGTATGTGAAAAGTCCGTGAACTGAAAATACCGCTGCCGTGATCGGTTCATGATCTGGCTCGAGCGCCTTGACGCAGCTGGCTCAGGTCTCGGGCGGCTCCCAGCCAGCTTCCTTCAGCGCAGAGATCAGGTCGTCGACGGGAGCGCGCTCCGTGAAGAAAGAATACAGAAACCGGTCGAAACGGGAGTTTGGCCAAGTTGCCTGGAACTGTTCGAGCAGCTCTTGCGCATGCTCCAGCTCTCCTGCCTTCTGGTTGGCGGCAATCAGATAGGCAAAGTTGATTGGCCCCGAAGGGCCGCCGGTTTCCATGTTTCGCTCGATGGTCTCAATCGCACCCGCAAAGTCACCGAGGTGAAATTTCGCTGCCCCCACGCAGACCTGGAAGAGATGCCCATCCAGGGGAAGAGTTTCATAGCGCGCGGGATCCGTGACCGAGATCGTTCGCGTGTAGTCCCCACTGAGAACCGAAATGAGGGCATCGAAATCGACCGCAAACAGGTCTGCCGGCGCGATCTCCATGGCTCTGGCGGCGTGAATGCGGGCGTCGGCAATGTCTCGGCGTGCAAAGGCCGCCCATGCAAGGGCGGACTGGGTCCATGCGTCGGCCGCGTTGAATTTTTCGGCTTCCTTGGCATGAAATTCTGCCAGATCCACGAGGGCGTCGCGCTCTGCGCCTGGTGGCAGGTGAAAGGATTGAAAGCCGATCACTTGCGCCAGCCCGGCATGGGCCCCGAAGTAGTGTGCATCCAGTTTGACGGCGTTCTCATACAAGGCCCGCGCTTCTGCCAGCTGCTTCTTGCCAAGCTCGGGGTAATAGAAGTTGCGAGCCTGCTCTGTCAGGTTGAACGCGTGGACGGAGGCAGGGGATTTTTCAAGGAAGGCTTCGCGCAGCGCTGTGCGCCGACTTTCAGACTGCGGAGTTGGCGGCGCAAGGGTCACGGTTTCATGTTCGTGAGAGACGAACATGTGGATGACCGAGAAAATGGCGGCCGCAAGGGCCACCGTTGCGGCAACGGCCAGCACCACAGGGCCGGGCCGCCAGAAAGATCGCGGTGGCGTGGGCGCCGTGCGGCGTTCTGAAGTCTCGAATCGCGCCGCATACTGACCAGGGTCGATGTGAATGCGGATGCGGTCGTTCTCGCCCGGCCCGGCATAATAATCTTCAAGGGCGCGGCGAAGTCTGCGTGCATCGACGCGCACCAGATTTGAACTGTCACCTTCCTTGTCGGGTGAACGCTTGTAGACGTCTTCTGCAATCGTCTTGCCGAAGATCTGCGCGCCCCGACCCTCGTAGGTCTCGATGACCACATAGCGGAGAAAATCCTGCAGCCTTTGTGCTGCAACGAAGCCGTCACTGGCACAGATCGCATCGAGAGTTGTCTCGACCGTTTCCCTGTCCGGAAGTGTTGGTTGTTCGATTTTTTTCCTGCCGCCCATACCCGATCTTATCCTCCGTCACGGCGTGAGAGAAGGGTGATACACCGTGAAACCGGTGAACTAAACCGTGAAACACTCCCTTTTTGTGACAATTCTGGTGAATATCGAACGCATCGAACTTGTTCGCTGCAACCTTTCAGACACGGGCAGTGGGAGGCGCGAGTTGACGGGATGGCAGAAGAAATTCGGTCTCGCAGTGGAGGAGATCGGCAGGCTGCGACTGCTGGATGAGGTCTTCGACGAGATCTGTCGGGACTATGAAGTGATGCTTGAAGAGCTTTCCAAAGGCGGTGACGCCGCGCTGGAAAGTGATGTTGCCCAGACCCTTGAGGGGCTCGAAGGCGAGATCAGGAAGCACTTGACGAGATTGGGCGCCCGTTAGCGGACAGCCCCGCCGGCTAAATGCTGGCACGGATATAGTTTTTGCGGAGCATCAGGTGATGTGACGTGAAGAGGGAAGGCAAACCGATACGAAGGTCAAAAGGCCCAGGTTTTGCCAAATCCCCAGGTCGAAAAAAGGCCCCATCGCCGCCTTGAAGCAAGGTACCGACCTAGCCCCTGTCGCCATATGGCGGCAGGGGTTTCTTCTTGGGGGCACATGTTGCCCCGATTGCTCAAGAGCTGTAGATACTGTCGGCGTCCTCTGGTCTGATTTGAGATGCCGGTTTCGATCCATGCCCTCAGCGATGCTTTGCCTGTGACTTTCTGTATGGAGAGCTCCCGCTCTCGTTGCACAGGTCCGGGAATCAGGGAACTTTGGCTGCAGAATGTGGTGCCTGCTCGGTCCATCGGTCTGACCATGAAGCCACAGGACGGACGAGGACCACAAAAGGCATGTGTGTCGCCGCGGGCGATCTTCGGGAAGTTGAATGACGGTTAGTATCGACATCGGGGAAATGGCGGGTAACGCCCGCGCCGGAATGGATCTGGAAGAACTTCTGGCCACCCGGCTCCTGGTACAGGGCAACTCCGGATCGGGAAAGTCGCACCTTCTGCGCCGCCTGCTGGAGCAGTCCACACCCTGGGTTCAACAGGCAATCATCGATCCGGAGGGAGATTTCGTCTCTCTTGCAGAAAAATACGGTCATGTTGTCGTCGATGCGGTCGGCACGGAAAAAGATCTCCAGATGATCGCCGGCCGTGTGCGTCAGCACCGCGTGTCCGTTGTGCTCAATCTCGAGGGGCTCGATGCCGACCGGCAGATGAAAGCCGCCGCCACATTCCTTGATGGTCTGTTCGACGCTGACCGGGATCTTTGGTACCCCATGTTGGTGGTTGTGGACGAAGCCCAGTTGTTTGCCCCTGCAGCAGCCGGTGAAGTGAGCGAAGAAGCGCGAAGGCGCTCTCTCGGGGCCATGACGAACCTCATGTGCCGCGGACGTAAACGCGGCCTGGCAGGCATCATCGCGACGCAGCGGCTGGCAAAGCTCGCCAAGAACGTCGCTGCCGAAGCGTCCAATTTTCTCATGGGCCGAACTTTCCTGGATATCGACATGGCCCGTGCCGCCGATCTTCTGGGCATGGAGCGCCGCACGGCTGAAACCTTCCGCAATCTGGACCGTGGCCATTTCGTCGCGCTCGGTCCGGCGCTCTCTCGTCGGCCCGTGTCTGTGAAGATCGGACCGGTCGAAACCGCAGGGCGTGGGGGAACTCACAAGCTGATGCCGTTGCCGGACCAGCCCAAGGAAGAGGCCAAGGATCTGATCTTCACGCGCTCTGCCGATGAGGAAGCGCCGCGGCGTGTGCGCACGCCCGAGCCGGTTGCCTCGACGTCGGATGTTCTAACCCAGCTGTCTGGTGCAGAGGATGCTGCCGAGGCGGAGATCGAACCGGCGGCAAGTCTTCTTGACTATGGTGAGCGCGAAGAAACCATCGACAAGATCATTGGTGAGATTCTCGACGAACCGGACGCGGCGTTTCAGCCGATTGCATCGCTTTATCAGGACTTTCAGGTGCGTTGCCGTATCGCCAAGCTGGTCGGCGGTGCGCCAGACCTGCAGGCCTTTCGCGAAAAGCTCTCGGTTGCGCGCGCAGGTGTCGAGAAAGGCGATGTGGATGACAGCGACTGGCAGCAGGCCGAACTGATCGCTGCAGAGCTTCCCGAGGACATGCGCGGGGTCTACCTGCTTTTGGCCAAGGCGGCGCTGGCCAAGGCGCCGTGTCCGGGCAATATCGAAATCGCAACAGCCTATGGCACCCGGTCTCCGGGACGCGCGCGCTGGTTGCTCAGCCATATGGAAGAGCGCGGTTTTCTGGTTTGCGCGACGGATCTGCGTGGCAACCGTATCGTGACCCTGACGGATCTGGGCTGGCAGACAGCCCCCGGCGACGAAGCGGCCGCCTGATCAGATTGCCGGTGGGGTTCTGCCGGAACGTCGTTCGGCGTTGAAGCGTGCTGGCACAAACGATTGCAGCAAGAGCACAAGCATCGCGATGGCAACGGTGACCAGTGGCCAGAAAACGGTGATCAACAGGATCAGCGCATAGCTGATCGGATGCGTGCCGTCGCGACTGTCAAGTTCCAGCCAGCAGACGGTGAAGAACGGAAGCGCCAGCAGCATGTAGACGAGGCACATCGCAAATGTCGTCATGTCAGTCAGAAGCATTGAGTGCCCCATCGCTCAATGAAAATGATCGTTAACAACGTGTTAACATGCTTCTACTGTTATCATTGCGCAAAGATCCGGTAAACTAAACTTGAATGCGGCAGTCGTAAAACGTTGGGAAATAGTTAATTGCGTTTGTCTCAAAGAGCCATGTTGCCATGGAGCTGAAGTCATAGAGCAGGGCGCATGCGTTGTGGCTTGGCTGAAAGTGATTTCATTGCATCGTCAGCTGAGTTGAGCAGGTATCGCAACTGGCTGATTTCCTGATCAATGCCGGCAATGGTGCGGCTGAGGACGCCATCGAGATAACTGCCTGCAGGGGCGTTCTCTCTGACTGTTTCTGCCTTGTCACGTGTCTTGCGCAGGTAAAGCAGGATCGTCTGAACTTCGGGTGATGTGACAGGCGTGGCGCGGCTCTTATGTGCCTCATCACCGTCAAATTGTTCGTGGGGAATACCTAGACGGGAATAGCCAATGCCGGCGGCGTGTGTCGCGATCAAATTTTCAGGGCCTGCGGTGTCTGTCAGCGGAAAGCGCATGTCTCAAACCTCAAATGTTCTTATTTTGTTCTTATAGCGAACAATCTCCCGAATAACAAGTCAGGCACGTTGGGGCAGGTGGGCTGAGCGCCGTTCTGTGGACTTTCTTGAGCTGTGAGGGAGCGCGAAACGGCCAGGGTCCAACGATTATGCGTGCGGTATTGAACGGTTCAAAAGGCCAGAGTCGGCCAGGGGTCTTCAAGGCTTGACCCTTCCGGATCAGAAAGTTACAAATGAAACTAATTTGCATGCGCCCTGTTTTGGGAGGAATCAGCATATGCGTCACGACACCGTTCAGACCGCGGGCCAAAATGCGCTCGAGTACATGCCCGGCTTTGGCAACGATTTTGAGACTGAGGCGCTTGCCGGCGCTTTGCCGCAGGGAATGAACAGCCCGCAAAAATGCCCGTACGGTCTTTATGCCGAGCAATTGTCCGGCACGGCGTTCACCGCTCCAAGCCATCAGAACGAGCGCACATGGTGTTATCGCATCCGGCCGTCCGTGAAGCATTCCACCCGTTATGCGAAAATCGACCTGCCTTATTGGAAGTCGGCGCCCCATGTGGATCCGGATGTGGTGTCGCTTGGACAGTACCGCTGGGACCCGGTACCACACACGGCGGAAGAGCTGACCTGGCTGACCGGCATGCGCACGATGACGACGGCTGGAGATGTGAACACCCAGGTTGGCATGGCGAGCCATATCTATCTGATCACAGCCTCCATGGTTGACGAGTATTTCTATTCAGCCGACAGCGAGCTTTTGATCGTGCCCCAGGAAGGCAAGTTGCGGCTGGCGACAGAACTCGGGGTCATTGATCTGGCGCCGCAGGAAATCGCGATCATCCCCCGTGGGTTGGTCTACAGGGTCGAGCTGCTTGAAGGGCCGGCGCGCGGCTTTGTCTGCGAGAACTATGGCCAGAAATTTGAGCTGCCGGGACGCGGACCGATTGGCGCCAATTGCATGGCCAATCGGCGCGACTTCAAGACGCCGGTCGCCGCCTTTGAGGATCGTGACGCGCCTTCCAGGATCACCATCAAATGGTGCGGCCAGTTTCATGAAACGAAAATTGGCCATTCCCCGTTGGATATCGTTGCCTGGCACGGCAACTACGCGCCGGTCAAATATGACTTGAGTACCTATTGCCCGGTCGGGTCGATCCTTTTCGACCATCCCGATCCGTCCATCTTCACCGTTCTGACGGCGCCGTCCGGAGTTCCGGGAACCGCCAACATCGACTTCGTTTTGTTTCGGGAGCGCTGGATGGTGGCTGAGGATACCTTCCGTCCGCCCTGGTATCACAAGAACATCATGTCCGAGTTGATGGGCAACATATACGGTCAGTATGATGCGAAGCCGAAGGGCTTCATTCCCGGCGGCATGAGCTTGCACAACATGATGCTGCCTCACGGACCGGACAAGAATGCTTTCGAGGGCGCATCAACGTCGGATCTGAAGGCTGAAAAGCTCGACAACACCATGTCCTTCATGTTCGAGACGCGCTTTCCGCAGCATTTGACCAGATTTGCGGCAAAGGAAGCCCCTCTGCAGGATGACTACATCGACTGTTGGGATAGTCTCGAGAAGAAATTCGACGGCACCCCTGAGGGCAACTGGAGCAAATGATGGCACAGGCAACGGGAAACGCTGCGCAGGATCGTCTGGTCATTCTGGGATCCAAGGGCGGTCCGGCCATCCGTCCGGGAGGGCCATCACCCGCCAGTTCTCTTCTGCAGGTCGCAGGCCGGACTTGCGTCATCGACTGCGGACTTGGAGTGACCCGTGGGTTGGTGGAGGCAGGTGTCTGGCTTAAACATCTGGATCTGATCTTCATCACTCACATGCATTCCGATCACGTGCTGGAACTCGGCCCGCTGATCCACACGGCTTGGACGACAGGGTTGTCGACAAAGGTCACGATCTATGGTCCGGCAGATCTGCAGGACTACTGGGACGGTTTCCTGGCCTCGATGCGTTATGACATCGATCTCAGGATTGAGGATGAGGGAAGGCCGGATCTGCGTGATCTCGTGGAGATTCGACTGATCGGCGAAGGTTCACTGGACGTCCAGGATGACGCGCTGAAGATTTCAGCCCTGCGAGTCGACCACCCACCGGTCATTGATTGTTTCGCACTCAGGTTCGATGTCTCCGACAACATCGGTTCATGGTCCGTTGTGTTCGGGGCAGATACGGCCTATTTCCCGCCGCTCGCCGATTTTGCAAGTGGCTGCGATATTCTGGTGCACGAAGCCATGCTTCAGCATGGAGTGGATCGGATCGTTGAAATCACGGGCAACGGCGAACGGCTGCGTCAACATTTGATGGACAGTCACACGCTCGCTCCGGATGCGGCAAGGATCGCAGCAAGCGCGCAAACGCCTCATCTGGTGCTCAATCATCTGATCCCGGCGGACCTGCCCGGATTTGAAGAGCAGGACTGGCTCGATGCGTGCGCGCCCGAATTCTCAGGAACAACAACAGTCGGATACGACGGTCTGACGATACCGAGGAAACGTTCATGAAACTTGCATCGCTCAAGGACGGCAGCCGGGACGGAAAGCTGGTCATCGTCAACAAGGAACTGACACGCTGCACCGAGGCGATGCATATCGCGCCGACGCTTCAGGCCGCACTCGACGATTGGAACAAGGTCGCGCCAAAACTGCAGGTGCTGGCCGAGAGCCTCAGCCACGATGCGGTTCCATCCCTGCGCTTTCATGAGCATGACGCGCTGTCTCCGTTGCCTCGCGCCTACCAGTGGGCCGATGGCTCGGCTTACGTCAATCATGTGGAGCTGGTGCGTAAGGCACGCAAAGCGGACATGCCGGACAGTTTCTGGACCGACCCGCTGATGTATCAAGGGGGCTCCGACAGTTTCCTTGCGCCGCGCGATCCGATTCTGATGGCGGACGAAGCCTATGGCATTGATATGGAAGGCGAGATTGCAGTCATCGTTGGCGACGTGCCCATGGGCGCGAGCCTCGAGCAGGCACGTGCCGCGATCCGCCTCGTCATGTTGGTCAATGATGTGTCCCTGCGTGGTTTGATCCCGGCTGAACTTGGCAAGGGATTTGGCTTCTTTCAATCCAAACCGTCCTCGGCGTTTTCCCCTGTCGCCGTCACGCCTGACGCGCTGGGCGATGCCTGGGATGGCGGCAAGCTCTCTTTGCCGCTGCGTGTCGACTACAATGGCAAGGCCTTTGGCCGCGCCGAAGCGGGCATCGACATGACATTCGATTTCCCGCAGCTCATTGTCCATGCCGCAAAGACCCGGCCTCTGTCTGCCGGAACGATCATCGGTTCGGGCACTGTTTCCAACAAGCTGGATGGTGGTCCGGGCAAACCGGTTTCTGAAGGTGGTGTCGGTTATTCCTGCATTGCCGAGATCCGCATGATCGAGACCATCAAAGACGGACAACCGAAAACACCTTTCATGAAGTTCGGCGATACGGTCCGCATCGAAATGATGGACAAAGCCGGTCATACGATCTTCGGAGCGATTGAGCAGGTGGTTCAGCCCCACGGCGCTTAATCGTCGACTTTCGACCGCCGCCGTCATGTTCGGGATCAAGCTCGGCATGACGAGAGCACGACTGAGCATACGAGCAATTTGGGCGTTGACGCGCCGAGACAGAAAAAGCCCCTGAAACACGGGCGCATATTAGGACGGGTACATGACCAAGAAATTCGCATCAGCTGGCGACATGGCGAAAAAGGAAATTTCCTTCACGGAGATCGGCCGCGACCTGTGGGCCTTCACCGCAGAAGGGGACCCGAATTCGGGCGTGATCATTGGCGATGACAGTGTCATGATCATCGAGGCGCAGGCCACCCCACGCCTTGCGAACAAGGTCATCGAGAAGGTTCGCACCGTCACCGACAAGCCGATTTCCCACCTGGTGCTGACCCACTATCACGCCGTCCGTGTTCTGGGAGCGTCGGCCTACAACGCTCCGACGGTGATCATGGGCGATGCCGCCCTTGCCATGGTCGAGGAGCGTGGCGCCGAGGACTGGGCGTCCGAATTCGAGCGCTTTCCGCGCCTGTTTCAGGGGCATGAGAGCATTCCTGGTCTGACCTACCCGACAACGACCTTTTCCGAGCGCATGACGGTCTATCTGGGCAAGCGCCGGGTGGATCTGATGCATCTTGGCCGCGCCCATACGGCCGGAGATATCGTCGCCTGGGTGCCAGACGAAGAGGTGATGTTCACGGGCGATATCGTTGAATATCACTCTGCCTGTTACTGCGGCGACGGCCACTTCGAGGAATGGGGTGACACGCTCGATATGATCCGTTCTTTCGACCCTCAGTCGATTGCGCCGGGGCGTGGGGACGCATTGATCGGACCGGAGATGGTGGAAGCTGCCATCGATTGCACCCGTGACTTCGTTGAAAGCACGTATCGTCCAGTGACAAAGGTCGTTGCTCGTGGCGGTACATTGAAGGAAGCTTGGGACGCAGTGCGCGCCGAGTGCGATGAAAAGTTCAAGGACTTTGCCATTTACGAACACTGCCTGCCATTCAACGTGGCTCGGGCCTTTGATGAGGCGCGAGGCATCGAAACCCCGCGCATCTGGACTGCTGAGCGTGATGCCGAGATGTGGGCGCAGCTGCAGGGGTAATGCGCATGGAGGCAATCGAGCAGCTGCGTCTCCAGGCGCGTAACAACGCCTGGGCCAACCAGCGCTTTTATGACGCTTGCTGCCAGCTGTCGCAGATCGAGTTTGACGCCGGGCGTTCCGGCTTCTTTCCCTCGATCCGGGAAACGCTGCAGCACATCCTCGCTGTCGATCGCTACTATCTGGATTCACTGAAAGAAGAGGGCCGGGGACGTTCGCTTTATGATGATCTCCTGCCGCGAACAGCTGCCGAACTTCAGGCAATGCAGGTTGAGGTGGATGCAGCGCTGATCGCCTTCTGTGACACACTTTCACCTGATGACCTGACAAAGTCAGTAGAGCAGGACCGTGGAGAAAAGGGCGTTCGCCGGGAGCGGATCGACCGCACCTTGCTGCACCTCTTTCAGCACCAGATCCATCATCGGGGCCAGGCTCACGCAATGCTGTCCAGAACCAGCGCTGCGCCTCCTCAGCTGGATGAGTTCTTTCTTGAATTTGACCGGCATGAGGCGGCCCAAAAACTGCAATAGACGACAACTGCAATAGACGAATGTCCCTGGTTCCCGGGAGGAACGCATGACCAAGATCTTCGAAACGCCGCTCTATCCATACGAGCGTTCGCCGGATCAGGATGCAACATCAACAGTCAATCATCCTGTCGTGGTCATCGGCGCTGGTCCGGTGGGGCTGGCAACCGCCATCGACTTGGCCATGTCGGACATTCCGGTCGTGGTCCTTGACGAGAACGACAAGGTCAGTTTCGGCTCCAGGGCCATCTGCTTTTCCAAGCGCACGCTGGAGATCATGGACCGGCTTGGTTGCGCGGATGCCTTCGTGAAGAAGGGCGTCGTCTGGAACGTCGGCAAGGTCTTTTTCGGAGAACGTAAGGTCTATGACTTCAACCTCCTGCCGGAGGAAGGGCACAAGCATCCCGCCTTCGTCAATTTGCAGCAGTATTATTGCGAGCTCTATCTCGTCGAGCGTGTGCGCCAGCTGCAGGCTGAAGGCAAGCCGATCCAGATCCGGGGCAACAACAGGCTGTCTGCACTTGAGACCTCTGCAACAGGCAACAGCCTGAGCGTTGAGACACCTGAAGGTGCTTACGAACTCACCTGTGACTGGCTGGTTGCATGCGATGGTGCGAATTCCCCGACCCGCAGTATGATGGGCCTCGACTTCATCGGTCGAGTATTCGAGGACAATTTCCTCATCGCTGACGTGACCATGAAAGCCGATTTCCCGGTGGAGCGCTGGTTCTGGTTCGACCCGCCGTTCAACAAGGGACAGTCGGCGCTTTTGCACAAGCAACCCGACGGGGTCTGGCGGATTGACCTGCAGCTCGGCTGGGACATCGACAAGGACGAAGAGAAGAAGCCGGAAAAGGTCATTCCCCGTCTGAAGCAAATGCTCGGAGAAGATGTAGAGTTCGAACTCGAATGGGTGTCTATCTACACCTTCCAATGCCGCCGTATGGAAAGTTTCCGCCATGGCCGCGTGCTCTTTGCAGGAGACAGCGCTCATCAGGTTTCGCCGTTCGGCGCACGTGGCGCAAATTCCGGATTTCAGGACGCGGAAAACCTTGCATGGAAACTCAAGCTTGTTCTGCAAGGCAAGGTATCTGACGGTCTGCTCGACAGCTACAACGAGGAGCGTGTTCAGGCGGCCGACGAGAATATTCTGAATTCAAGTCGCTCGACGGATTTCATTACACCGAAGTCTGAGATCAGCAGGATCTTCCGCAATGCGGTTCTTGATCTGGCTGAGGTGCAGGCTTTTGCCCGTCCTCTGGTCAATTCCGGCCGGCTGTCCCTGCCCAGCACCTATGACGGATCTACGCTCAATGGTGAGATCATCGCCCAATTGCCGCAGAGAACGCGGCCCGGCGCCCCGGCTTGCGACGCGCCCTTGGGTGAAGGCTGGCTGCTGAACCAGTTGCCGAGCGGTTTCACTTTGCTGGGTCTAGGGTGCGAGGTGCCCAAGAACACGGACTTTGGCGGGTTTCTCCTACACGGCCTGTCCGTTTCTGCAGCTGACGTGGGATCAGACCTCAGGGAACGGTATCTGTCGGACGCTAAAGCCGCAGTCTATTTGCTGCGGCCCGATCAGCATGTCGCTGCGAGGTGGCTGGCATATGATGCCAGGGACGTTGCAACCGCGATGAACAAAGTGCTCGCCAACACGGCCGCCCAATGAGAAAGGTTCCTGGCAAGATGACCGAGAACATCGGCTTCACCCACCCTGATGACTTCTATGCCCAGCTTCTTGCCGCCCATGACGGGCTCAGCAAGGCAGAGAGCGACGCATTGAATGCGAGGTTGATTCTGGTGCTTGCAGCATTTGTCGGCGATCAGGACAAATTGACGGAAGCATTGGAGCTGGCCGCGCGTAAAGAGTAGGCTGCTTTTCTAGAGATCGTTTCTCGATTTTTGTGTTGAATAATTATTTTGATATTGTTCTTTTTGTCGAAATTCATGCGATCCAAATTAATGTCGATTTTTTCTTTTAAGGGTGCTGGGTTATGAGGATAGTGTTTGGATTTTCAATGAGGTTTATTGTTAGTCAGTAATTTTAACAATGACTATATTGACGGTTTCGATGTTCTGAATTTGTTATGAAATTCCCGCTACGGTTGCCAAGTGGAACTACGTAGCGGGGACCGTATGAGCGAAGGCAGCTATCCTCTGCCGGAGAATGAAGCAGGGCGCCTATCGTCCCTGCGCGCTCTGGATATTCTTCGATCACCCAAAGACCCCGAGTTTGACGCCATCACCGAGTTGGCAGCATCCATCCTTGAGTGTCCGATTGCGCTTGTGAGTCTCGTTGAGGAACAACAGCAATGGTTCAAGTCTTGCGTTGGTGTGGCTGTGGAGTCGACGCCACGTGACGTCTCGTTCTGCACTCATGCGATTGCCACGGGAAAGCCACTGGTGGTTCCCGACACGCATAAGGATCCACGCTTCACGGACAACCCGCAGGTGACGGGCGAACCCCATATTCGGTTTTATGCTGGCTACCCTCTTTCCATTGACCGGGTTCATTATCTGGGGGCCTTGTGCGTCATGGACGACAAGCCTCGCCAGCCTACCGAGTTTCAACTCCAGCAGCTGGAACGTCTGGCGCTAGTGGTCGAGGGGCTGCTGCGCTCTTACAAGACCATGGCGCTCGCCAAGCAATCGAGCATCCTGGCGCATGCGCAAAACGCGAAAGTAGCGAGCCAGCACAAGCTTCTGAAGCAGATCGAGAGCCTGGCCAACATAGGTGCATGGCGGCTCGATCGGGACACAAATACTATAACTTGGTCCGATCAGGTTTTCAGGCTGCATGAGTTGCCGATCGGGACACCTCTCGATCTCGAAATGGCTTTGTCCTTTTATCCCGAGGAGACGCGCCCGGATGTGGAGGAAACGATCTCTCGGTCTATCGCCGCGGGAATACCTTTTCTTGTCGAGACGGACTTTGTTACCAGCACCGGACGGCAAAGGCGTGTTCGGTTCTCGGGCGAACTTGAAGATGCTGGCTCGGATGAAAACATGCTGATTGGCGTCATCCAGGACATCACGGAACAACACGAGCACGAGCAGGTTCTGTGGCAAGCAGCTCACATTGACTCGCTCTCCGGCCTTGGCAACCGGCACTGGTTTCAATCCAGGCTGGAAGAGATGATGAAGGGCTGTGGCGGCACACCTTGCGAGCATGCCCTGATCCTGATCGACTTGGACGGCTTCAAGCTTGCGAATGACAGTCTTGGTCATCTGGCCGGAGACGAGGTCATTCGAGTGGTTGCCGAACGGATCCGGGAGAGCTCCGGAGAAGGTAGTTTTTGCGCGAGAATTGGCGGGGATGAATTCGCGGTGATTGTGCCGGTGAGCGCCCCGGAAACACCGGCCGAGACGGCGAACAAACTGATTTCACGGATCAAGGATCCTATCCCGTTCGAAGGGACATCCGTTTATGTCAGCGCTTCGATTGGCCTCGCCTTTGCCCCGCAAGACGCATCAAGCGCCGAGGACCTGATGAAGTGCGCGGATATGGCTCTTTACCGGGTGAAACGCTCCGGGCGTGGACGGGTCGGCTATTATGAAAAGACGTTGAAGCAAGTCTTTGATAGCCGCCAGAAGGCGATTGACATTGTCCGCAGTGCGCATCGGTCTCACCGACTTGAAACGCACTATCAGCCGATTGTGAATCTGAACGACATGTCGATCAAAGGGGCGGAGGCTCTCGTGCGTGTGTCCGACCCAAACGGCAGCCTGCTTGGGCCTGAGGACTTCTGGGATGCCTTTAAAGACCCTGAGAGCGCACGCGTGGTCGATAGCAGCGTTTTCCAGATTGTACTGGCAAACCTAAGACATTGGCGGAGCCAGGGCTTTGCGCCTGGACGGATCAGCATCAACGCATCGAAATACTGGTTCCAGACTGATGATTTCGCGTCCGGATTTCTGGCGCAGTTGGGCGCTAGCAGCATTCCGGCAGACATGATCCGCCTTGAAGTGACTGAAAGTGTTCTGCTGAACGACGAGATAGAGTGTGTTCATCGCATT
The DNA here is from genome assembly GCF_039982295.1 of Roseibium sp. Taxonomy (GTDB): domain Bacteria; phylum Pseudomonadota; class Alphaproteobacteria; order Rhizobiales; family Stappiaceae; genus Roseibium. The sequence goes on along the minus strand of NZ_JBDWYP010000084.1, from coordinate 27,390 downwards.
TTGTCCGAGTTGCGCGAGGCGGGCGTCTCGATCACGCTTGATGACTTCGGTGCCGGTTTCGCATCCCTGACGCATCTTCGCGACTATCCGATCGACGCGATCAAGATCGACAGATCATTCATCAAGGCTTTGTCCTTGTCTCACCAGAACACCTTGATCGTTCGCTCGATCGTCGATCTGTCGAAGAGCTTCAATCTGACGGTTATTGCCGCGGGTGTGGAAAGCTATGCGGAAGCCAGGTTCCTTCAATCCATCGGTTGTGACCAGGCCCAGGGATCTCTTTTCAGCGAGGCGGTTGATGCTGCCGAGTTGCAAAAGGCCCTTGCAGATCAGGAAAGCACCACGGCGCCTGTAAGTTATGTTATCTAGCGCGTCGCGATGCCCCTTTCTTTTTTAAAATCCGACCCTGTCAGGTCCCTTGAGCGACAATATCTCGCGCGCTTCATCGGGTGTTGCGATCTGAAGTCCAAGGCCCTCGATGATTTTGCGGACCATCGTGACTTGATCAGCGCTGGACTTGGCCAACTTGCCTTTTCCGGCCCAAAGGCTGTCCTCAAGCCCGACCCTGACGTTGCCGCCGAGGGCTGCTGCCTGTGCCGCGATCTTGAGTTGGGCTGAACCTGCTCCCAATACCGACCAGCGATAGGCATCTCCAAACAGGCGGTCCGCGGTCCGTTTCATGTGCAGGACGTCTTCGGGATGGGTTCCGATCCCGCCGAGAAGACCGAAGACCGACTGAACGAAGAACGGCGGTTTGACGAGGCCCCGATCGACAAAATGCGCAAGGTTGTAGAGGTGCGAGATGTCGTAACACTCGAACTCGAAACGGGTGTCGTTCTCGTAACAGGTCGACAGGACGTATTCGATGTCCTTGAAGGAGTTGCGGAACACCAGATCCCGGGTGGACTCCAGAAACGGCTTTTCCCAGTTGTGCTTGAAGCTGTCGTATTTCTCCGCCAGGTGAAACAGGCCGAAGTTCATGGATCCCATGTTTAGCGAAGCGACTTCCGGTTTGAACTGGGCGGCTGGCCGCACCCGTTCCTCCACAGTCATGTATGGGCTGCCGCCGGTGGTGAGATTCAGGGCGGCATTTGTTGACTGTTTGATGCGCGGCAAAAAGCGTGCAAAGCCCTCAGGGCTTTGATCCGGCTTGCCGGTTTCCGGATCTCTGGCATGAAGATGCAAAACTGCCGCCCCGGCCTCTGCCGCCTTGACAGCTTCGGCGACGATTTCATCCGGTGTGATCGGCAGGTGCGGCGACATGGTCGGCGTGTGGATTGAACCGGTGAGCGCACAGGTGATGATCACCTTGCCCTTGAGCGGATTGACTGCACTCATTGTCCTGTCTCCCTGTCCTGGGTGCGCTTATGGGCGGCCAGAGCCATCAGTCGCCGGTCCCGCCACTTCTGGCGTTCTTCGAGTTGGTCGGCAGACAGACGTTTTCGGCGATCGTTTTCAATCTCATCGAGCACAGGCCCTGCCCAGTCGACGCGGGTCTTCATTTGCTCGAACATGTTGGCGAACATGCCCTGATAACGGGTGGCATAGTCCCGCACGCCGCCCGGTGCATTGAGGTCGATGGTCTCGAACGGACCCATGAAGGCCCAGCGGGCAGCCAGCCCCTCACGGATGCCTATGTCGACATCTTCTGCGCTGGCATGACCGCCCTCAACGAGCCGGAAGGCTTCTTCCAGCAGTGCGCCCTGCATGCGGTTCATGATGAAGCCGTCGATTTCACCGGTCATCATGATCGGCGATTGACCGGCTTCGATCATCAGCCGGCGGGTGGCTTCCATCGCGTCCTGGTTCGTCCAGGGGGAGGGGACAACCTCGACAGCCTTGATCAGGTAGGGAGGATTGATCGGGTGCGCGACAAGACAGCGTGAGCGTCCATCAAGGTGTTCGGTGAACTTTGACGGCAGCAGGGCCGATGTCGAACTCGCCAGGATTGTCTCCGGCGCAACGAGTTTGTCGAGCCGGGTATAGAGCTCTTTCTTTATCTCAAGGTCTTCTGGCGCGTTCTCCTGAACGTGAATTGCGTCCTTCAGCGCTGTTGCAAGATTAGCTTCGGCGGACAGGCGAGGCATGACTTCGGCCGGTTCTTGGCCATTCAGCAAGTCGTTTGCCGCGAGGTCTTCAAGCACGTCAGCGATATAGGATATCGCGGCATCCGGTGCAGCCGGATCCACGTCCCAAAGGCAAGCCTCGTAGCCCGCCCGGGCAAATGAGATGGCCCAGGCTCGGCCGATAAAGCCGGACCCCACGATAGCGATCTTCGACATGGTGTCTTCTCCCGAATGCTGGAGCCTTGCCGCGCGTCGTTGGGAATGCGCGGCCTCCTCACAGGCTCCGAATTCGAAAAGACAAGCAAATTCACGCTGAAGAGAAAAGGCTTGAGAGGGGCGAAAGTGTTCGCTTGCTCAGATTGAAGGGAAGACCGTCAGTTGCGATCAGCATAGAGGCACTTGTCGCTCAGAAACTCAGGCGAAGTGTGCCTTTGATGCCGTGATCTTGTGCATGGGCACCCAGCTGGCCGGAGTAGCGCAGATCAATGAGCGTATTTTCGGTCATTGCCATGTCGAGACCGGCATCGAATACGAGCGTGTCGCGCTCCAGTGGCAGGCCGGAAATGGTGAAGCTGCTGGAACCGGATGCATAGGACATGGTGCTTTCCGGAGTGATTTCGCCGAAGGCATGCCGCCAGCCGACTGACCCGCTCACCCGGAATGCGCTGGTATCCGACAGGTCGATCTCGTGCCCAAGGCGGATCCCGAGCGTGGAGAAAAGATTGGTCTGATGCGTGGAGCTTACGTTCAGAGCTGCAGCGTTGCCTTTTTCAGTGAAATTCTCCGTGTGGTTGCTGATAAGGCTCAATCCGGCGAAGGGCTCGAAGCTTGAGGCAAGACCAAAGGGAAGACCATAGGCAGCTTCCATCCAGGCTTGACCAGTCCAGCCGGTGTAATCAGCGGTCAGGAAACCTGGAAGGCCGGAGATGCCGGTCTCTCGGCTGGCATCAATCTGGTTGTAGGTCGCTCCGAGGCCTGCTTGCAGTCCGATGGGACCGAACTGGGCGCTGCCATAGACGAAACCATGATACCCGTCGATCCGGGACTTGGAAAAGCGGTCCGAGGTGCTTGAGAAAGTGCGGGAATAGCCAAAGGCCATGCCAAGCCGCGCGGCGTCGTTCACCAGCGCATCGACGCCGGCCATCATTCCCGCGGTTGTCGTATCCGTGTCGGCTGCCGATCCGGTGCCACTAACACTGAGGAAGTTTCCATAGCCGCGGAACCAGATCTCCGGGCCGCTCAGGAACGGTGAATAGCCTTCGCCATCGCCGTGAAAAGCGGTAGCACTTGTGCTTCCAAGTGAGTTTTGCGTGCCTTGCATACGCCCTGTGATGACGCCAGAGGAGGCGAAGGCTGAATGGAAAGAACCGCTTGCCGCACTTGCATGGGTTTCGCCAGTCAAGCCGTTATAGATCAAGCTTGCCGACTGACTGCTGGTTGTGCCGATGAAAGCGTCATGGACGGCATGTCCATCGCCAAATTCCTCAATGATCCTGCCAACGGCCTTCTCGTTTCCCGTCACTGCCTTTGATGTTACTGCCTTCGCACTTTTGGTCAGCGTCAAATAGCCTTTGGTACCCTCAAAGCGGGCACTGGCATCCAGAAAATGATAGCCGGATTCGACCTTGAGCCCGTATGCGGTGCTGTTGATCTCGAAGCCTTCCTTGGTTTCGATGATGGTGAATTCCTTGTCGAGCTCCGGCGTGAAGCCGCGCTTGTTGGCGTTCACGGCCAGATGGATGATTGCGTACGTCAGGTGATCCAGAGAGCTTGTATAGGTCGGGTTGACCAGATCCTTGGCGACATAAAGATCCGCATGGTCATCCAGCGCGGTTGCGTCGAAAAGCATGGTGGAATCGTTACCAAAGACGAGCTGGTTGTTGACCGAAGTCGAAGGCGAGGAGCCATTGTTCCGGTCGATCATATGCAGCGTGCCGCCATAGAACCAAAGCGTTGTGTTGTTGTAGTAGGAGTTTGTGTTGGTCGTCAGATTGATGGTCTTGGCCTTTAGGACACTACCGCCATTGACCTTGAAAACATCATAGATATTTGCGCTGGGATCCGGCGTGATTGTGAGCGCGTCGACACTCAGTGTGGAGTTGTCGATCGAGACTGCCGGCTTGTAGGCGTAGCCGCTGGGGTAGGGTGCGCCCTTTGCGTTCACGGTGAACGTGCTGATATCTGCAAGTGCGCCGTCAGACATCGTGAAAGTCTGATCTGTGGAGCTTGAAACGCCCAGCACAACCTTGTTCGCGGTTAGAGAGCTGCCGGATCCGGAAATATTCAAGTTGCCTATCCCGGATCCCACGGCATGGGTTTCCGCACTGTCGTGGTAGTAGCCTCCAGTCAGTAACCGATCTGTTGTGACCGTTGCGCCATTTTCGATCGAAAGCGTGCCCGCGCCACCGTTCTTGCCCAGATAGATATGGGACGTCACGGCAAGGCCGGCTTTGCTGCCGGAAACCTTCAGGCTGCCGAGCGCGCGAACAATAGAACTGCTTACAAACTTGTGGTTCTCACCGATCGTGATGTTTTTGACAGGCATTTTGGTCACGCCGTAGTAGGAATCGACCGCGGTATCTGTAATGCTTATTTGGTAGTTCTTATTGCTTCCATGTTCCCCGATGATCACATCACTACCACCCGTGTGGTCGGGCCGATGACGATCGTGCCAGCAATCTTTGTCAGTCCAGTTTTTGCTGAGGCTTGTGCATTCAACGTAATGGTCGGCACGTGCGGATTGCGGGGCGACAATGGCCGGTACCAATATCGCCTTGGTAATTGCTAGTGTCAGGACGTGTGGTGAAACGCAGGTCACGCTGGCAGTTCGACGCTTCGAATTCATTGGCCACGTACCCTGTAAGCAACGTGAAGAGAGTATATTTTGAAATTATTAGCTAAAGAAAAACTGCCCCTTCGCGGTTAATAAATCCTTGTCGCAGGGATCAACGGCCTCAAGCCAGGTCGGTCGCAAGACCAGGACATGGAGCATCAAGAGGATTTGTGAAATCGAGCCCGTCTTCAGTCCTGCGCTGCGGCAGTCATGATTAAGGGGCCTGGCTGTTACCCAGATTATCGGCGACGGCCGCGTCTCTTGAGCCTCTGGGTTCTTTCGGGTCCACGGTCGTGTCTCTTGCGGTCTGGCGCTCTATCTCTGCGTTCACTTCAGCACCCAGTAACACCACATAAGTGGACAGGTAGATCCACATCATCATGCCGATGACGGCGCCCAGCGAGCCATAGGTCGCGCCGTAGTGACCGAAGTTCGACAGGTAGTATGCAAATCCGGCAGAAACACAGACGAGGCCCAGGGCGCTGCCTGACGAGCCAAGACTGATCCAGCGCCACTTCGCAGGCTTGCGGCTCGGGCCCCAGCGATAGAGGGCACTGATACCGATCACGCTCATGACAACGACCACGAGCGGCAGAAAGGTGCCCGCCAGCAGGGAATAGATGCCGCCGAGACCGAGGAACTGAAACACCAGGGGAATGACAACCGCCGCGTTCACAAGGATGAGGCCGAAGACCATGACGCTCAGCGTGAACAGCAGGGTAACGGACTTGAGATGAAAGAACCCTCGGCTCTCTTTCTCATTGTAGGCAACATTCATGGCCTGAAAGAGCGCGCTGACACCCTTGTTGGAGCTCCATATCGCAAGCGCAAGCGAAAACAGGAAGGAAAGCCCCAGGCTTTTGCCGGGGCTTGAAATCAGCCTCTGCAGTTCTTCGCGAATGATGTCGAGTGAACTTGCCGGGATCAGTCCGTTCAGCTCGTCGATCTGTCGCGCGAGGCTGCTCGGGTCAGTCAGTAGTCCGTAGAGAGAGACAAACGCGGCGAGAGCGGGAACGATCGACAGGATGATAAAGAAAGCTGAACCGGCTGCGACGAGACCGATCTGATCCTTCTGCAGCTGCCCGAACACGCGAAAGCCAATGTCTAGCCAGCCTCTTGCGGGGATGTCGCGTAGACTGCTTGCATGCCGCCCACGCGCTGTGTCGTCCTCCGGCGAGCTGGAGACGACCTCAGGATGAAAGGCAGAGGGTTGTGATTTACCGGACATTCAGGACAACCCTTGATCAGGAAAGTAAAAGCAGGAAATAGACCGCTGCGCCGGTTGCAAGCAAGCCTGCGAGGGTCACGAGGCCGTCACGGGTGAGAAGACCCAGCGACAGCAAGGCAATTGCGCCGCCTGGAAGAGCGGCGGCGGTCGGGATCAAGGTTGCGGGGAAAACCGCCAGCGCGAGCATGATGCAGAGCAAGGCGACGATGCGAGGCATCGGCGGCCTGGCCAGTATGGGGAGGTGGTTGCCGAGGAAACCGTCGGCTCGCCGAGCGTACGGACGGATCCGGTCGAGCACGGACAGCAGCTTGTCCTTTGGAACCGACCGCTCTCTGAGAAAGCGCGGCAGCCAGATACGGCTCGAGCCGATCAGGATCTGGGCCGATACCAGGATGATGAGGGTTGCAAGAACAACCGGAACGCCCGGAATTGCGCCTACCGGAGATATCATTACGACGGCGGGCAGGAATAGCAGCGGACCGGCGGCGCGACTTCCCGAGGCGTGCAGTATGGCATTCACATCAGCACCGTTTGTGCTCACTTCATCTTCCAGTGAATCCAGCACTTCGGTCACTGAGCTGTTTGGTCCGGCTGACATGCGACATTTCCTTGTGCGATCGCCTGGGGGTCAACCGCCGAACCTCGTTAAACGTTCCAGGGCACTCCTCAATGAGAACGAAGCGCTTCGATCAGATCATCCTTCGCCATGGAGGAGCGTCCATCGATGCCAATGTCCTGAGCCCGTTTGTAGAGCTCGTCCCTTGTCCAGTCCTCGTAGGGGGGAGCGCTGCCGCCATTCCTCGACGGTGTTCCTCCACCGGCTTTTGCATTTGAAATGCGCGCGGCCTTTTCCTTGCTCATGCCGTCGTCTCTCAGGTCTTCATAAAGCTCATCGTCCTTGATCGATGGACCATGTGACTTGGTCATTGGATTTCTCTCCTCTTAACGCGGTTCTTTCGTGAAACGGCCGAGGCGAGCCGAAGTTCCCAAGATCCGGGATGAAGGCTATTCCAATGGTAATGATGCATTGCACAATTATTTCGCATGCGCATAATGGCGCCATGACGCCATCGCTTTCCATATTGGTCATCGACGATAACAAGATCCGGGCCTCCATTATCGAGCAGGGCCTCCTTGACGCTGGTCATGACAAGGTGATCGTTGTCGATCAGATGGATGGTCTTCTGCGCAAGATCACCACCATCGAGCCAGATGTGATTGTGATCGATCTGGAGAACCCGAACCGGGATCAGCTGGAGCATATCTTTCAGGTCACGCGTGCGGTTCAGCGCCCCATTGCCATGTTTGTCGACAAGTCCGAGAGCGGCTCGATTGAGGCCGCTGTGGACGCTGGCGTGTCTGCCTACGTGGTTGATGGGCTGAAAAAGGAGAGGGTCAAGCCAATCCTGGACATGGCGATCAGTAGATTTCGAGCCTATTCGCGCCTGAACCGGGAGCTGGAAGAAGCGCGCACCGAACTGGCTGAACGCAAGACCATTGACCGTGCCAAGGGCATCATCATGAAGTCCAAGGGCATCTCGGAGGATGAGGCTTATCGTCTGCTGCGCAAGACAGCAATGAACCAGAGCCGGAAGATTATCGAGGTGGCGCAAGGGCTCGTCATCGCCAGCGGCCTTTTGGAGGATTAGGCGATGGACATGCTCTCCTTCTTCTTGTCAGACACTTCGAACAGGACAGGCTCATGAGTACGCGGTCAAGCGACACCGTTATTGCCGGGTACATCCCGCTTCTCGACAGCGCCCTGCTGGTGGCAGCAGCTCGCCTTGGATTTGCCGAGGAAGAGGGGATCGACCTGCAACTCGTGCGTGAGACATCTTGGGCCAACATCCGCGATCGAATTTCGGTTGGGCATTTCGACGTTGCACATATGCTCGGCCCCATGCCGATTGCCGCATCTCTCAACATCACCAGTCTTGCTGTTCCGATGCGCGTTCCCATGGCGCTTGGCCTGGGAGGTAATGCGATTACGGTGTCTTGCGCGATCTGGGACCAGATGTCTTCGGCAGGTGCCGGAGAGGAGGGCGATCCCTTCTCGACCGGCTCCTCGTTGGCCGAAGTGATTGCTCGGCGCAAGACCGTAGGTGGTGATCGTTTGCGCTTTGGCGTTGTGCATCCTTTTTCAGGTCATGCGTATGAGTTGCGCTACTGGCTTGCTGCCGCGGGTGTCGATCCGGATGCGGATGTGGAGATCACTGTTCTGCCGCCTCCACTGATGCCTGATGCCTTGGCTGTTGGCCAGATCGATGGCTATTGCGTTGGCGAGCCTTGGAACACTGCGGCGGTTCAGGCAGGTACCGGACGAATTGCGACGTTCAAAGAGGCCATTTGGCCGGCCAGTCCCGAAAAGGTGCTGGGTGTGACGGCAAATTGGGCCGAACGCAATCCGGATCATCTGGATCGCCTCGTGAGGTCCTTGGTCCGATCTGCGGAATGGTGCGGGAACAAGGAAAACGCACCGCAACTCGCAGCTTTATTGGCATCTGCCGAGTTCCTTGATTGTCCTGCAGGCCTCTGCCTTCCGGCGCTGACCGATCAGATGCGGTTGAGCAAGGAAAGTTCCGCTCTGGAGGTTCCATTTATGACGTTCTCGGGTCCGCTCGCTCATTGCCCGCGCCTGGAGCATGGTCTGTGGTTCTATTCCCAGATGGTGCGTTGGGGGCAGGCACGCTTTAATGCCGCGGACCTTGAGATTGTTAGGGGTACATTCAGCAGTGCGATCTATCGCAGAGCCTGTGGTGTAGATAGCCAGTCTGCTCTCGGACAACCTCAGCCAGCCCGTTTCTTCGATAAGCACTCCTTCGATCCCGATGGGATTGAGGCTTATGTCGAGGGTTTCAACGTCAGGGTTTGAGCAGATGTCAAATTGCTGCAGGTGCGTAAAAAATAGACTGATGCCGAAGAAATGGGCCTGAAAATGATGCGCCGCCAAAATATCAAATCGCACCGAAAATAAAGTAAGTTATTGATAGTAATTATGAAAAGATAAAATAGAGAGTTTGGCACGGACCCTGCATAGTAGGTTGCAGAGCCAACGAAGGCCTTCCAGAGATAACGCCCGAAGCAGGGCGGAACGGCAAAGCCGCCGATGCGATCAAACCATGCTCCTCCCGCATGTGATGATCCATCGGCGGCTTTTTTTATTTCTACCCCGTGCCGGGTGAAACAGGCCGGGAACTTGCCAGAATGAGGGATCAGCAAGTGATGAAAAAAACAGACACGCTCACCATTGGCCGCAAGCTTTTGCTTGGCACAATGTTCGCCGCTGGACTGACGGCAACATTGATGCCGGCTCAGGCTGAAATGCTTGACGTCGAGAAGGACGAATTGAAGTTCGGCTTCATCAAGCTCACCGACATGGCGCCGCTCGCCATCGCCTACGAGAAGGGCTATTTCGAGGACGAAGGTCTCTTCGTCACCATCGAGCCTCAGGCGAACTGGAAGGTTCTTCTGGACCGGGTCATCACCGGCGAACTGGACGGAGCGCACATGCTGGCGGGCCAGCCGATCGCGGCCACCATCGGCTTCGGTACCAAGGCTCACATCGTGACGCCATTCTCCATGGACCTGAACGGCAACGGCATCACCGTTTCCAACGAAATCTGGGAAATGATGAAGCCGCACCTGGAAATGCAGGACGACGGCAAGCCTGTCCATCCGGTCAAGGCAAGCGCCCTGAAGCCGGTGGTCGAGCAGTTCAAGGATGAAGGCAAGCCCTTCAACATGGGCATGGTTTTCCCGGTCTCCACTCATAACTACGAGCTTCGCTACTGGCTGGCTTCCGGCGACATTCATCCCGGCTACTACTCCAAGACCGATATCTCCGGCCAGATCCAGGGCGACGCGCTTCTGAGCGTAACGCCGCCGCCGCAGATGCCGGCCACTCTGGAAGCAGGTACGATTTATGGCTACTGCGTGGGTGAGCCGTGGAACCAGGCGGCTGTCTTCAAGGGCATCGGCGTTCCGGTTATCACCGATTATGAGATCTGGAAGAACAACCCGGAGAAGGTCTTTGGCCTGACCAAGGAGTTCACCGAGAAGTACCCAAACACAACACTGGCTCTGACCAAGGCTTTGATCCGGGCAGCCAAGTGGCTCGACGAGAATGACAACGCGAACCGTATGGAAGCGGTTGAAATCCTGTCGCGCTCTGAATATGTCGGCGCAGACGCGGAAGTGATTGCCAACTCCATGACCGGCACCTTCGAATACGAGAAGGGTGATAAGCGCGACGTTCCGGACTTCAACGTCTTCTATCGCTACTTCGCGACCTACCCCTACTACTCGGATGCGGTTTGGTACCTGACCCAGATGCGTCGTTGGGGCCAGATCACCGAGCACAAGCCGGACAGCTGGTACGACGAAGTCGCCAAGTCCGTCTATCGCCCAGACATCTACCTGCAGGCTGCAAAAATGCTGGTCGAAGAAGGTCATGTTGGTGAAGCCGACTTCCCTTGGGAAACCGACGGTTACCGTGAGCCGACACCAGCTGCCGACATCATCGACGGCATCGCCTACGACGGCCGCACGCCCAATGCCTATATCGACAGCCTTCCGATCGGCCTGAAAGGCAAGCAGATCGTGGACGGCAGCGAGGTCGTCGGCGGCTGATCGCGCTCAACAAAACCAGGTGGCGGGCATTACCGTCCGCCACCTGAAAAACAAGAACACGACAAAAAGTCTCCAGACAAAGGACCATGTCCATGGCCAATGCCGACATTTCAGCAGGTTCTGATGTTGCCCGCGCCGCGCGCCGGGAGCGTCTTTTTACGAAGATCAACAAGGCATCGAGCTGGCTGGATGCATTGGGCTTCTCCTGGCTGGTGCCTCTGCTCAAGATTGCTGCAGGCGACAGCGTCAAAGAACAGATGGCCGAGCTGAAGCGCGTTCTGGTGATCCCGCTGCTAGGGATTGCAACCTTTCTGGTTCTGTGGGGTGTTCTTGCACCACAGGTTCAGACGTCTCTGGGCGCGGTTCCCGGACCTGCCCAGGTCTGGACGCAAACGGTCAACCTTTGGGAAGATCATGTCCGTGAGCGCGAGAAGGCCGATGCCTTTTATGAGCGCCAGGACGTGCGCAACGCCAAGCTTGTTGCGGAAGGAAAATCCGACAAGGTCAAGCACAGGACCTATACCGGCAAGCCGACCTACATTGATCAGATTGGCACATCTCTCATCACTGTCGGACTTGGATTTTTCATCGCAACTGCGATAGCGGTTCCGCTCGGTATCGCCTCTGGTTTGTCGCGCAGTTTCAATGGCGCCATCAATCCGCTTATTCAGATCTTCAAGCCGGTCTCCCCGCTTGCGTGGCTTCCTATCGTCACCATGATCATTTCGGCGACCTATGTCGATCCGTGGGATTGGTTGACCAAGTCGCTTTTGATCTCAGCTGTCACGGTTACCCTGTGTTCCATGTGGCCGACGCTGATCAACACCGCGCTCGGCGTGGCATCTGTCGACAAGGATCTGATGAACGTCGGCCGCGTGCTTCAGCTGCCGACCTGGAAGACCATCACCAAGCTGGTGCTGCCGTCCTCGCTTCCGCTGATCTTCACCGGTCTCCGCCTCTCGCTGGGTGTGGGCTGGATGGTGCTGATTGCTGCGGAAATGCTGGCGCAGAACCCGGGCCTCGGTAAATTCGTCTGGGACGAGTTCCAGAACGGATCTTCCCAGTCCCTTGCCAAGATCATGGTCGCTGTCTTCACCATCGGCATCATCGGATTCATGCTCGATCGCTTGATGTTTGCATTGCAGCGCGCCTTCACCTTCTCGGCGAACCGGTAAGGAGCGACCATGTCATTCCTAGAGATCTCGGGTGTATCGAAATCCTACGGCGAAGGTGCTCATCGCACCGACGTATTGGACAGCATCAATTTGAAAGTGGACGAGGGCGAGTTCATCGCCATCGTCGGTTTCTCCGGCACAGGCAAGACCACCTTGATTTCGCTTCTGGCCGGTCTGATCGAGCCGGATACGGGCGGCATTGTCTTCAAGGGTCGCGAGATTGATGGACCGAGCCCGGAGCGGGGCGTTGTCTTTCAGTCCTACTCCTTGATGCCCTGGTTGACAGTTGCGGGAAACGTTGCCCTGGCCGTCGACAGCGTGTTCAAGAAGAAGCCGTCCGCCGAACGCGGCGCGATCGTCGACAAGTACATCAAGATGGTCGGCCTCGAGCACGCGCGTGATCGCATGCCTGCGGAATTGTCCGGCGGCATGCGTCAGCGTGTTGCCGTTGCACGTGCACTGGCCATGCAGCCGGAGCTTCTTCTGCTGGATGAGCCGCTTTCAGCTCTTGACGCTCTGACCCGCGCCAAGCTTCAGGATGAGTTCGCTGCGATCTGCGATGAGGAAAAGAAGACGATCATTCTCATCACCAATGATGTGGATGAGGCGATCCTTCTTGCCGACCGGATCATTCCCTTGAAACCTGGTGCGAAGGCAACGCTCGGACCAGAGTTCAAGGTGTCTTTCAAGCGTCCTCGCGACCGTGCGGAAATGAACTCGGATGATGATTTTATCCAACTGCGCGCATCCATCACCGAATATCTGATGGAAGCAGGAGCCGAGCGCGGCTCGGAGAACGAGCGAGAGATATCCCTGCCCAATATCGTGCCGATCACACAGCGGCCTGGCAAGGATGCCAAGGCGGATAAACTACCTGAAGCCTATCAAAGGGCTGCAAAGACCCAGGTGGAAGACCGCTACCTCGAATTCAGTCAGCTGAAGAAGGTCTATCCGACTCCAAAAGGCCCTTTGACTGTGGTCGATGGCTTCGACTTCAAGATGAAGAAGGGCGAGTTCATCACGCTGATCGGCCACTCTGGCTGCGGCAAGTCTACTGTTCTGTCGATGGTCGCGGGGCTAAACCCGATCACCGAGGGTGCGATTGTCCTGGACGGCACTCATGTCACCAAGGCCGGGCCTGATCGGGCGGTGGTGTTCCAGGCGCCAAGTCTCATGCCCTGGTTGACTGCTTACGAGAATGTCGAGCTTGGCGTGGACAAGGTCTATCCCGATGCGACCAAGTCGGAAAAAATCGACATCATCGAATACTACCTGTCCAAGGTCGGTCTCGGCGACTCCATGCAAAAGGCGGCCGCGGACATGTCGAACGGCATGAAGCAACGTGTCGGGATCGCGCGCGCCTTCGCCTTGTCACCGAAGCTTTTGCTGCTCGATGAGCCATTCGGGATGCTGGATAGCCTGACCCGCTGGGAGTTGCAGGACGTCCTGATGGATGTCTGGAAGCGCACTCAGGTGACTGCGGTCTGTGTTACCCATGACGTCGATGAAGCGATCTTGCTCGCCGACCGGGTTGTGATGATGTCGAACGGTCCCAACGCCCGGATCGGGAACGTCATGGAGGTGGATCTTCCGCGTCCACGCTCACGCAAGGAATTGCTGGCTCACCCGGACTACTACGCCTACCGCGAAGAACTTCTGGACTTCCTGGAAGCCTATGAAGGCGGTGCGGATCCGAGCGAAGAACAACTTCAATCCATTCAGCAAAAACGCGCCAGCCGGCTCGCCCGTCAAAAGGCAGCCATTGAGGCGGCCGAGTAGCCAAAGGAAACATGCCATGACGCCAGATAAAATCCAGCTCGTGCAAACATCCTTCACCAAATTCATTCCCGTCGCGGATGAGGCTGCCGGCACCGGCAGCACCGAAGCAGCAGAGTGATCAAGATGACAAAACAAAAACTCGTTGTTGTCGGGAATGGCATGGCGCCTGGGCGCATGCTGGAATTCCTGTTCGAGAAAGATCGGGACGCCTATGACGTCACGATCTTCAATGCGGAACCGAGGGTGAACTATAACCGGCTGATGTTGTCTCCGGTTCTCTCCGGCGAAAAGACATATGAAGACATCATCACTCACGATGACAGTTGGTATGCCGACCATGGCGTGACGCTGCACAAGTCGGCGAGAGTTTCCGAGGTCGACCGCGAGGCGAAAACGGTTACGTCTGAAAACGGCATCACGGCAGCTTACGACAAGTTGGTCATCGCTACCGGGTCCAATCCTTTCATCATTCCTCTGCCAGGAAAGGATCTCGAAGGTGTTTTGACCTACAGAGATCTCGACGATGTGGAGAAGATGAAGGATGCGGCTGCTCACGGTGGCCGGGCCATTGTGATCGGTGGTGGTCTGCTCGGTCTTGAGGCCGCTGCAGGTCTCAAGATGCAGGGCATGGAGGTGACAGTGCTTCACCTGATGCCGACGCTGATGGAGCGACAGCTCGATCCGGCAGCTGGCTATTTGCTCGAGGAAGAGTTCAAGCGCCGTGGCATCGACGTGAGGACCAAGGCCAACAGCCATGAGATCCTTGACAATGGTGCCGGCAAGGTTGCCGGGATCAAGCTGGACGACGGCAGTGAAATTGAAGCCAGCATCGTCGTCATGGCAGTTGGAATCCGTCCGTCTGGCGATCTGGCCAAGTCCTTGGGTCTTGAGGTCAACCGGGGCATCATAGTCTCCGACGACATGCGAACATCTGACGCTGATATCTTTGCACTCGGCGAATGCGTTGAGCACGGCGGCATGTGTTATGGCCTCGTCGCGCCACTCTACGAAATGGCGGGTGTGATCGCGGACAACCTTCTGGGGGGGAGCTCCGAATACAAGGGCTCGGTCACCGCGACAAAGCTCAAGGTCACGGGCGTCGATCTCTACTCGGCTGGTGACTTTGCAGAGGCCGAGGACCGTGAAGAGATTGTCCTGCGCGATGCGTCGGCCGGGGTCTACAAGCGGCTCGTTCTCAAGGACAACAAGATCATTGGTGCTGTTCTCTACGGAGAGACGGCAGACGGTCCATGGTTCTTCGACCTACTGAAGAAGGAAACAGACGTCTCCGAAATGCGAGAGACGTTGATCTTTGGCCAAGCCTACCAGGGGGGCGCCCCCCTGGACCCTACGGCGGCCGTTGCAGCCTTGCCGGATGATGCAGAAATCTGCGGCTGCAACGGCGTTTGTAAGGGTACTATTGTCAATGCCATCCATGAAAAGGGTCTGACCGGGCTCGACGACGTTCGGGCACACACCAAGGCGTCCGCGTCATGCGGCACCTGCACCGGACTTGTGGAGCAGCTCCTTGTAGCAACCCTCGGCGATGCCTATGACCCGGCCGCCGTCCAGCCCATGTGCGGCTGTACGGATCTTGGTCATGGCGATGTGCGCCGGCTGATCAAGGCCAAGGAACTGAAGAGCATTCCAGAGGTCATGCAGGAGTTGGAATGGACCTCATCCTGTGGCTGCGCAAAGTGCCGGCCGGCTCTGAACTACTATCTCGTGGCCGACTGGCCTGACGAGTACGCAGATGACTACCAGTCACGCTTCATCAACGAGCGCGTGCACGCCAACATTCAGAAGGACGGCACCTATTCTGTTGTCCCGCGCATGTGGGGTGGCATGACTTCGTCGAAGGAGCTGCGTGCGATCGCCGATGTGGTCGACAAATACGACATCCCGGCGGTCAAATGCACTGGCGGCCAGCGTATAGACATGCTGGGTATCAAGAAAGAAGACCTGCCGGGTGTCTGGGCTGACTTGGGCGAGGCAGGCTTCGTTTCAGGTCAGGCCTATGCCAAAGGGCTGCGCACGGTAAAGACCTGCGTTGGGACAGACTGGTGCCGCTTCGGGACGCAGGACTCGACTGGCCTGGGCATCAAGCTCGAGAAGTTCATGTGGGGCTCCTGGACACCGGCCAAGCTGAAACTGGCAGTGTCGGGTTGTCCGCGCAATTGTGCGGAGGCCACCTGCAAGGACATTGGTATCATCTGCGTCGACAGCGGCTATGAGATACACTTTGCCGGCGCAGCTGGGCTCGACATCAAGGGCACGGAAATCCTGGGCAATGTTGCAACCGAGGAGGACGCGCTCGAACATGTCGTTGCACTTGCTCAGATGTATCGCGAGCAGGGCTTCTATCTGGAGCGCATCTACAAGTGGGCCAAGCGGATCGGCGTGGAGGAAATTCGGCGCCAGATCATGGAAGATGCGACAATGCGCAAACGCTACTTTGACGCTTTCGTCTTCTCCCAGAAATTTGCACAGGTTGACCCATGGTCGGAGCGCGTCTCCGGCAAGGACAAGCATGAGTTCAAGCCCATGGCTACACTGTCTTTGGAGGCTGCAGAATGAACGTCGTCACCAAGGATTGGGTTGCGATCGGCGACCTTAGCGACATTCCGCGCCAGGGTGCCCGGGTCGTCAAGACAGATGCAGGCTGCATTGCTGTGTTCCGCACAGTCAACGACGAGGTCTATGCCCTGGATGACCGTTGCCCGCACAAGGGTGGCCCGCTCAGCAATGGCATTGTCCATGGCTCCTCGGTCACTTGTCCGCTTCACAATTGGGTCTTCGATCTGGCAACGGGTCTCGCACAAGGAGCTGACGAGGGAGCCGTCCTGACCACACCGGCAAAAGTCGAAAGTGGCAAGATCCTGCTGGCTGTTGATGCCCTCGCGTCTCGGGCCGCAGGCTGACCACAGATTTCAAGAAAAGGCCCCATCGCCCAGAAAGCCGAATAGACCAAAAAGGTAGAGCCCGGATCTGGCGAGGAAACAAGAAAGAGAGAGACAGGTGACCGAAGAAGGACAAGAAGCCACGGTTAAAACCACCTGTCCGTATTGCGGTGTCGGTTGCGGTGTTCTCGCGAACATCGCAGCCGATGGAAATGTAACCGTCAAGGGCGACCCGGATCACCCTGCCAACTTTGGTCGGCTGTGCTCCAAGGGGTCAGCCTTGGCGGAGACGCTTTCACTGAGTGATCGTTTGCTTTATCCGCAGATCGGCGGTGAACAGGCATCCTGGGATCAGGCCCTTGATCTGATTGCATCAAAGTTCGCAGCAACCATAGAAGAACATGGGCCCGACAGTGTTGCTTTTTATGTCTCGGGCCAAATTCTGACTGAAGACTATTACGTCGCCAACAAGCTCATGAAGGGCTACATCGGTTCGGCGAACATCGACACCAACTCCCGCCTGTGCATGGCCTCTTCGGTTGCCGGCCATCGGCGCGCATTCGGGTCGGACACAGTTCCTGGAACCTATGAAGACCTTGAGCTTGCGGACCTGATTGTTCTGGTCGGTTCAAACCTTGCCTGGTGTCATCCGGTGGTTTTCCAGCGGATCGAGGCGGCAAAACGCAAAAATCCAGCACTGAGGGTGGTTGTCGTTGATCCTCGCCGGACGGCTACATGCGAACTCGCGGATCTTCATCTGGCGCTCAAGCCAGACACAGATGTGGCCTTGTTCAACGGCCTTCTTTCGTTCCTCGCGGATATAGACGGCCTTGACCGCTCCTTTATCGACCAGCACACGCATGGTTTTGAAGCTGCATTGGAAGCAGCCGGCCCACTGGACATGGTGAAGGTCGCTGATCAGACCGGTCTGTCGGTTCACGATCTTGCGACATTCTACACAATGGTGGCGCGCACTGAAAAAACGGTCACGGTCTATAGTCAGGGTGTCAACCAGTCGGTCGTCGGCACCGACAAGGTCAATGCGATCATCAACACTCATCTTGCGACCGGTCGCATCGGTCGTGCAGGCATGGGGCCGTTTTCCATCACTGGGCAGCCCAACGCCATGGGAGGACGCGAGGTTGGCGGATTGGCCAACATGCTTGCCGCCCATATGGCCATTGAGAACCCGGAACACCGTCAGTTGGTGCAGGACTTCTGGCAGAGTCCGGACATGGCTCGGCGCCAGGGCTTTAAGGCCGTCGATATGTTCGGTGCGGTGCGTGATGGCCGGATCAAAGCCATTTGGATCATGGCGACCAACCCGGTCGACAGCCTGCCGGCCGCAGACGAAGTTGCCCTTGCTCTTAAGCATTGCCCATTTGTCGTTGTCTCTGATGTCTCGACAGAGGTCGATACGCTTCCCTATGCTCATGTGTCGTTGCCCGCTGCAGCTTGGGGCGAGAAGAACGGTACGGTTACAAACTCTGAACGCCGGATTTCCCGGCAGCGTCGCTTTCTGGACCTGCCCGGCGAGGCGAGGGCGGATTGGCGGGCGCTGTGCGAAGTGGCCAAGCGCATGGGCTTTGCGGAAGGATTCAATTACACGGGCGTCGATGAGGTCTTTGCCGAACACGCGGCCCTGTCGGCTCATGAGAACGATGGTACACGCGACTTTGACATCGGCGCGTTCGCCGATATCAGCCAGCAGGACTATGACAATCTGACACCCGTGCAGTGGCCTGCACGTGCAGGGGAGGCAAAGCGCGACAGCCGGTTCTTTGCAGGCGGCGGGTTCTTCACCAGGGACCGCAAGGCCAACTTCGTCGCGGTAGAAGCGACGGCTCCGGCAAGAAGGGAACGTACTTATCCCTTTGTCCTCAATACGGGACGTATCCGCGATCAGTGGCACACCATGACGCGCACGGCGAAAACCGCGCGTCTGTCGTCTCACATCGCAGAACCCTTTGCGGAAATTCATCCTGAAGATGCCGCCGCGATTGGCCTTGGCGACGCGGAGTTGGTCGAAGTGAAAAGCCCGCATGGCCGCGTTGTGGTCAGAGCACTGTTGAGTGAAAAGGCGCAAAAGGGATCTGTCTTTGTTCCCATGCACTGGACCGACCAATTTGCCTCGAAAGGTCGTGTCGATGCGGTTGTTTCTCCCGAAACAGACCTCTTCTCAGGTCAGCCGGGGTCGAAGTTTACGCCCGTCGCCCTGACGCCCGTTTCGTGCAGCTGGTACGGCTTTGCCGTCCTGCGCGACAGGCCGGAGGCCATTCCGGCCGACTACTGGGCTTTGGCTCAAGCTCCGGGTGGTTGGCGTGTCGAACTGGCGGGGCTAACTCAAGACGATCTTAAAAAGATGGCTTGCGCACTTTTACCCGGAGAGGCTGAAGACGCGGCATTCCTAAGCTATGAGGATGGGTGCGAAGGTGTGCAACGCCTCGCTCTCTGGAATGGCTGCGATCTGATCGCTGCATTTTTCTTTGCACCGGAGCCTGTTGCCGTCTCCCGGCAATGGGCGACATCTCTTCTGGAGACGAAAGCCGAAAGTCCGGTCGATCGTTACCGTGTGCTGGCCGGCCGGTCGGCGGCGGATCGGCCGGATCCTGGCGCAATTGTGTGTTCCTGCTTCCAGATTGGTATCAATCAAATCACTGCGGCTGCGGGAGAAGGGGCGTCAACCGTTGATGCCATCGGTTCGGTGCTCAAGGCAGGGACCAACTGCGGATCCTGCCGATCCGAGATCAAAAGCCTGCTGGATGGGCTTGCTCACAAGGAGACGGCCGATGTCGACATCGCGCAAGCCGGTTGAGATCAAATCGATCTCGCAAGCTTCATCGGGCGGGCGTGGACGTCCTCCACGCATGGGGCCGCTGGCCAGCCTGCCGGTCTTCTTTCCTCTTGAAACGCGCAAGATCCTCTTGGCGGGCGGGACGGAAGCGGCAGCCTGGAAGGCCGAGCTTCTGGCGGCGACCGGAGCTGAGGTTCATGTCTACGCCGAAGGCCTAAATCCGGTCATGGCAAACCTCATAAAGACCGGCGGTGTGAACGGTCGGTTTGTTCATCATGCACGGCCTTGGAGTTCGGACAGCTTTGCCGGAGCGGCGCTGGCAATTGCGGATGCGGCAAGCGACGGAGAAGCACGGGCCTTCTACTGTGCCGCCAAAGCCGCGGGTGTTCCGGTCAACGTAATCGACAATCCGCCATTCTGCGAATTTCAGTTCGGCTCTATCGTCAACCGCTCACCTGTGGTGATCGGCATCTCGACCAATGGTGTCGCGCCGATCCTGGGTCAGGCGATCCGACGCAAGATTGAGACGCTTCTGCCATTGTCTCTTGCCGCGTGGGCAGGGTTGGCGGGCAGGGTCCGCAGCGCGGTCATGGAACGACTGGAGCCAGGTCCCCAGCGCCGCAGATTCTGGGAAGTTTTCACAGATCACGCATTTTCTGAGCGCGAGGCGCCCGAAGCTGAGGCAGAGGTCGCAGCACTGGTCGAAGCAACAGGTGTCGCGCAAACGGCAAGAGAAGGACGGGTAACGCTCGTGGGAGCTGGACCGGGCAGCGCTGAACTGTTGACATTGAAAGCTGTGCGCGCGCTCCAGGCAGCCGACGTGATCCTCTTCGATGATCTCGTCGCCGACGAGGTTCTGGAGCTCGCCCGCAGAGAGGCCAAACGCATGTTGGTCGGTAAACGCGGCGGTCGCGAAAGCTGCAAACAGGAAGACATCAACGACCTGATGGTGGAGCTTGCCAAGAAAGGCAAGAACGTCGTGCGTCTCAAGTCAGGAGATCCGATGATCTTCGGCCGCGCAGGAGAAGAAATCGAGCGCTTGCAGTCAGAAGGAATTCCTGTTGCGGTGGTCCCGGGCGTGACCTCTGCTTCGGCCATGGCCTCGGCCCTCGGCATTTCTCTCACCCACCGCGATCATGCACAGGCTGTACGTTTCGTCACAGGCCATTCGAAGAAGGGCGACCTGCAGGAAAGCGTGGACTGGGCCGGTCTGTCCGATCCGGCGACCACCACTGTATTTTACATGGGCGGCCGTATGGCCGGTCGCATTTCGAACCGGTTGATCCGGGAGGGACGCTCACCCTCGACACCGGTTGTTGTTATGGCAGGCATTGCGCGCCCAGAAGAAAAGCGCTGGCAGGGAAAGCTCCGCGATCTGGAAATCGGCGTCGCGGCGCTTGATACCAGCGAGCCGGTGCTGATTGGCGTCGGGGAAGTGTTTGATATGCTAGGCACAATGGTTATGCCTGAGCAGCCGGAACAGAAGGTGGCGACGGCATCCTTAGCATGAACTTTTGATCCGGAGCGCTTAGTTCACTTCAACACCGTCATGGACCCGCTGGATCAGCGCAATCGCCTGACGTTTGCAATTGTTCTCGGTGAGCCATGTCAGAAGTGCGCCGGGAAGGGCCTCATCCAAAGCCTCCGGAAGGGTGTTGAGGGTCAGTGCCCGCAAGTCACCGTCAATGCTCACTGCCAATCGCCCGTCGGCGGCGAAGTCGCTCGGTAAGGTCAAAGTGGTCTGGTCCTTGGGCCAGGAAATGTCGGTGATGCGCCCTGCGGAGCTCCGCACCGAGACAACAGCGGAAGTTGAGGCATCTCTGCGTGCAAGGGTCAATTCCGACTGTCGAACGCAACGCGGACCAGAGCTGGCAACACTGGCATGCCAGATGCTGGCCGGGATACGAAATGCGCCGTCAAGGTTGCGTGATGCACCAAGCACATTCGACCGCGCGTCCGGGTCGCCCAGAAGAACTTTCAGAGTATCCCAGCTTGCGGGAACAGGCGAGGTAGATTTCGTCGAGCTGTCGTCCTCAAGAGAACCTTCAAACGGACCGTCGATCACGTGCATTTTGCCGCCCTGGGACAGGATCGTGACTCGGGCTCCGCTGGGCAGCGTCAGCACGGCCGTAGGCGTCAGAATATCACCCGGCAGGTGGTCAGTGTCCCCGCTGGCCGCAACGACGACCATATCCGCCCAGGCAGGGACGGCAAAGCAACCAAGCATCAAGGCCATAAGCCATGCCATGTATCGCATTTGAACTGCTCCCTAGTTTGTCGCCCAAACCATAGACTGCGCCCTGCTCGGCAGAAAGGCACCAGCCAATCATTTCTCCGACAGCGTTACTTTCGTTCCAGCAGCGCCATCGCGCAATCGCTCAATGTGAAATCGGGTCGGTCCATCGCCCGGTTTCAACTCAGCGACGCTTTCAAGGCAGGACAGCGCGTCCGGACTGCCTTCAGACATCTTCAGATAGGCTGCCTGATAGGCTTGCATCCAGTCGGCGGAAAGATCTTCGTCGGAAATTGGTTCGAAACAGGCAACCGGCTGGCTCCGGCCCTTAAGCACCAGATCTCCCAGAGGGCGGAAGTGGTGTCCGGGACATTTGGCGGCGACGGTGTTGCTGACGCAAATGCGTGTGCCGAGAAACTTGTTCGCACCTTCCAGGCGCGCGGCAGTGTTCACGGTGTCGCCAATACCCGTATAGTCAAAGAACCGGCTGCCGCCGAAATTTCCGATGACGGCCTCGCCGTGGTGAATGCCTATCCGGGTTACGCCGAGAGCAATGGACCGGTCGTTGGCGTCTGCCCGGAAGCTCTCGCAAAAGGTGTCCAGCGCGAGAGATAGGTCAAGAGCGTGTCTGGCTTGGTGCGCATCCACATCCGGCGCTCCGAAAAAGCAGACGACCGCATCGCCAATAATCTTGTCGATGATCGCGCCATGCTCGGTCGCCAAATCGCAGATACGGTCCAGATAGCTGTTGAGCAGCTCCGCCATCTGCTCCGGAGGCAAGGTCTCCGACAGGCTGGTGAAGCCCTGCAGGTCGGTGAACAGATAGGTGACCGGACGTTTTTCACCACCAAGCTTGAGGGAGATGTCACCACTGGTCAGACGTTTGACCAGCGCAGGACTTACATATTTTGAAAAAGCGGAGCGCAGGAACACGCGTTCCGAGCGATCCTTGCGCCAACGTATCAGTGCCATGATGAGTGCAGAGCACACGGCTGCAGCTGGCGGTCCGAGGACGGGAAGGAGCAGGGTCTCAAGCGACACCAGCATCCACGCGGCAAAAAGGTATGTGCCGATGGCGAGAAAAAGCAGCGTGAAGTAGGTGAGAGGCCGTGCAATCATCAGAAAGCCGAAGCTCGCAGCCAGCCCGGCAAGCACCATCAAGGCAATACTTTGAAGAAGGGAGACGGCCCCAAGCGAGCGCCCGGACAGAAGCTGCGCCAGAATCGTTGCGTGAACCTCTATGCCCGTCAACGTCCCGGCTTCCGAACCCACCATTGAAACCATGGGTGTGGGATGCTGGTCGACATAGGGCAGGTCGGTCCCGATGAGCACGTATTTGTCTGTGAACCAGGCCTTCGGAAGATATGCGACTGTTTGAGCGGGATATTGCGGAAAGGGCGAGGTGCCGTCGGATCTGTATTGATAGATGATGCGTTCTGCCGTCAGCTTGCCAGGCAAGGACTTTCCAGAAAGAGCTTCTGTAAAGCTTGGCGCAGACCTCCCGTTTTCCTCTTCAATCCGTGGGAGATGCCGAAGAATACCGTCAGCCTCGTCCCGCTGCAGCACGATGGATGCATTCTCGCGGCCTGAAAGCACGGCCTGCAGATGGGCCGCCTGCTCAGGCGTAAGGTGTTCTCTGGTGCCTGCTTCCGCAAGGATGACGGGAGCTTTGGATCTGTCAATCGCATCAAGCAGCTGCTGGTCCTTGGCAGGCTCGCTCGGCCCATCAAGAAGCACATCCAGACCGATCTTTTTAGGTGAAGCAGCGTCGATGGTCTCTATCAACTGTGCCAGAAAACCGCGGTCGATGGGAGATCTGTAGGGAAATTGCGCCAGGGTTTCTTCGGTGATCGTCACGAGCACGATGTCGTTTTCGCAATCGTTGCAATCTCCGAGAACAGAGATCGCTAGCAGATCACCCAGGGTCGGCCCAAGGCGCGACGACAATGGCAGCGTCAAGGCCGCCGCCAACGCGCCAACTGCGAGGGCAACCAGGTATCTTTGGAACGGACGTGCGACCCGCCTTGGCTTTTGTGCCATCATCGTCTTGAGGCACCGACTGGAAAGCAGTCGCTGTATCTTCGAGGCAAAAGGGTCATTTTGGGGCGTCGAAGCGCTTCACGTCCGAAGTCGTGCCGTCCGCATAGGTCAGCTGTACGGAGACATATTCCGTCGACTTTGGAATATTCGCGAAGACGACGGATCCCGGTCCGCTTCTGGGGATCGCATGTGGGTTGTCAGGATCGCATTCGCCGATCTCGAAAGCTGTATCTGGTTGATCGCTGTTCACCGCGTAACGAACCGATGCAATGGCGCAGCGATAGCTGATCAACTGCGTGAAATAGGCCAGCTGCTTGCCATCCCAATCCTGATAACTGATCCAACCGTTCGATAGACGTTCAAGAATGTCTTTCTGGGACTTGATCAGAGCTGCATTCGGATTGAACGCGATCTTGAACGGCCCCCGAACATCGCCATGAACATCGGTGTATTGCACCTCCACGTCGGTCGGACCGGCATTTCCCGGCAGTTCGAAGCCAGGGTAGGGGATCGGTTGTCCCGTCGTTGGGTTGAGGGCTCCGTTGACAAATCCGGTCGACCGGAAGTCCTCGCCCGGCAGCCGAACGAAGATTTCCTGCGCGCTGTCGGCAATGGCCAGGGACAGCATCCAGCCCTGATTGCTGCGCATGGCATTCAGCTTGACCGGATTGGCAAGTGCCTGGGTGTTGAGGCCTGACAACGCCGCCAGTCGCGACTTGGCGTCCTCGATGCGCTGGGCGGCCATCTGCTGGTCAATGAAATATCGCAGGTAACGGCCATCTTCCACGCCTTCAAGGAAACGCGTCAAGAGATCGAGTTCCGTCGTCTTGTCTGCCATCGACTGCTGGCCAAGCCTGGATTGTGAGTAATCAAGGCTCAGCTCATAAAGGGCGGGAACAAACTCCGGATAGGCATCGACGAAGGCACTGAAGCGCCGGATTCGTTCGTCTCGTTCCTGCAACAGGATTTCGGCGAACAAGGTTGTTGGATCGCTGCGACCCTGGGTCAGCGAGTGATAGAATTCACGTGCACCAGCCCGGCCCTCCTGCGCTCTGAGTACGGCCTGAAACCGGATGTGTGGGTCGACCTGTGGTTCTCCGAACGCGAAGTACTTCAGATAATCCTGCCGGGCCTTTGGATAGTCGCCCTTGATCTCGCGCATGCGGGCATTGGCATAAAACTCCAGTGGGCTTTGCGGATTTTCAACAAGCAGGGAGCGGCT
The DNA here is from genome assembly GCF_039982295.1 of Roseibium sp. Classification (GTDB taxonomy): domain Bacteria; phylum Pseudomonadota; class Alphaproteobacteria; order Rhizobiales; family Stappiaceae; genus Roseibium. Next base: position 2,491 of record NZ_JBDWYP010000084.1, on the reverse strand, counting down.
TTGAAGTTTAGCAAACAATTGCTCGATCTCGCCGGCGGGACTGCTGCCGATCTGCGCGAGGCGCGCCTTGGCAAGTTCGGAGAAAGAACCGCCGGGAAAGCGATCGAGATAGGCCTGGATTTGCGACCTGTCGTCACTGGCTTTGACATCGTTCCAGAATTGCAGCTCCAACTGGATCGTGCTCGCATCAGCTGGCACATTTGCCGCAACTTGGTTCTGGTCCGTGATGTCCGACGGTGTCAGCACGATATCGGCCGTCAGGGACGAGTGGTCCCAGGGTACCTGATCGCCGTTCGTGGCTTCGACGACCTGCTTGCGAACACGTTTGAACACGGTTTCGACCGTCGCGCCGGGAACGCGAATTTCGCGCGAAATTGCAAGCGTGTAGGGGCTGTTGAGCCCCGTGCCGTCCGTGGCTGTGCTTCCAGGTGCTGTCGCGAACGAAATGAAGCTTCCGCGTGGCGTGCTGTTCAAGAAGGCAAAGCCGCCAACGGTCCCCCCTGCTGAACGCGACAGGGCAGTGTTGCGACAGGCATCGAAGATGACGATGTTCGCGCCGTCATGGGCCGATTCAACCGCGGACAAAACCCAGTCCACTGACAGGGCCTCAAATTCAGCGTCAATTTCATCGCGCAGGTCTGCGCCCAGAGGGGCAAGGTAGTTCTGGCCTCCTGCTTCAAAGCCGTGGCCGGAGTAATAGACGACGGCGATGGCGCCCGGATCGGTCTTTTTAAGCTTGTCGGCGAAGTCTCGAACGGCACGCTTCATGGTGCGCAGGTCCGCATTCAGAACGAGGTCGACTTCAAATCCTGTGGACTTCAGACTGTCGGTGATCAGCGCCGCGTCATTGGCCGGGTTCTGGAGGCGCGTCAGTGTCGCGCTGTCGTAATCCGCATTGCCGACCACCAATGCCAGACGCTCGGCTGCGAAGGCCGGACCGAAAAGCGGAGAGCAGATAAAAAAGCAGGCAGCCATGACGAGGCGAAAGCGTCGTGTGAATAGCGGTTTCATTGTCGTCCCCCGGATCTTCGCGTTGAGCTTGACCTGTCCTGATCGCTCCCGTCAATGCGGGAACCCTGCAGTTATCAGATTACAGCGTTATCAGGAAACGTTGGGGGCATGCGTGATGCTGGTCACAATGAGGTCAGCCCGGAAGGAAGCGTATATTTGCGCGCTTGATCAACAAGGGGAGGTACGCCCATGCACTCTATCTGCTGCAGGGGCGACAAGTGATGGCCTTGGACAGGATCATAGTGCGAATTGATCGCACGTGGCGGAACTTTGAGCCTCGCGTATCGATACGCAATGACGCTTGTTCGAAAATCAAGGAAGGCGGAAGGACCACGACACTGCCTATCGCCAAAGACGCAATCGGCAGGCATCTGGGGAAACAGCTTCAGGTCTTGTGAGATGCAAAGACCAGAAAATGGTCGGAGTGAGAGGATTCGAACCTCCGACCCCCTCGTCCCGAACGAGGTGCGCTACCAGGCTGCGCTACACTCCGATCCAGTATTTCAAGCATTTGGAAGCTTGTCGGGAACAGCGAAACGATCCGCCTCGCTGACGTGGCGGTCTATTAGCACCGCTTTTTTCACCTCGCAAGAGGCTTGTCGTTTGCTGAAGTAAAATTCCGCCGTCTCAGGATCTGCGCCGCGGAAACCGCTGCTTTCGCGTCGTTGCAGGAAAGGTTGGGTTGTGTTGCCGACAGCGGCTTTTGTGACCTGTTGTTGGCGCCGTGAAATTGTCTTTTTGGCGCGCGCTTCCCGTCGGTCTCTTTGCTCATTTCGGCAACATCTTATCGATGCTGGGGAAAACCCTGCGGGGTCCCCATATTCTATACTGCTCCGGGTCTTGCACTCGCCAAAAGGCGGGGCTATACACCGTCTCCACGGTATTGGGGTGTAGCCAAGCGGTAAGGCAGCGGTTTTTGGTATCGCCATGCGAAGGTTCGAATCCTTCCACCCCAGCCATTTTCCTCCAAATATGCTTATTTGATATTGAGTTTGCGGCAAGTTCCCGACTTTTCAAAGCCTTGTGCTGTCTCTGTTTTGGTATTGAAGGCGCCAATTGCGGATTATTCCGCTCACGGTTCCAAAAGTCTCTGTTTGCGGTTTTAGCGCATGGGGTTTGCGGCTGGGGAGATCAGGTGAGAGACTGGATAAGCGCGCGTTGGTCTTCAAAATCGGACGGCAGCGTCTGGCGCAGAAGCCAGTCCGACGTGAGGGATACCGGTTGCTGTCCACGCAGAATATCCCGGACAATATCCGGTGCCAGAAACGCGAGCGATATGACCCGCTGGACAGTGTTGACGGATTGGTTTTCGCGCTTTGCGATTTCAGAAAAACTCTCGCTGAACCGCCCCGGGTTTGCCGGAGGCTGTTTGGTTTAAGTTATGCTGCCACCGCCGGTTGATCCTGCGTGGCGTAGTATCGTTCCTCCGCTTCAGCCGGAGGGATGTTTCCTATGGTCTCCAGAAGACGCCGGTGATTGA
>NZ_JBDWYP010000083.1:0-5280 GCF_039982295.1 Roseibium sp. | reverse complement strand
CATCAATCAAACGCTTGCGCAAGTCAATCGATAGAGGTCGCGTCATGAAGGCTGGCCTCCTTGTCCAGCCCTCAGTTTGAAGCACAATTCGCCATAAAAGGGAATCCAACCCGATTCAGACTTCTTGGGAAATGCTCTAGTTGCCTTGTCGCGAGCGGTGTCTGGATTTCATCAAGCAATTATTGGAAATGGGTGACGGAGTTTTAGCCCGTTTTATTGATGAGCTGTCAGGTTTTCTGGCCGACAATACCGGAACATGGTGTTCTGTTGCGTCATCGTGTTGCCTGCGCAGGCTAACTCTCAACACCGTAAGGGCAAACGGCGCCTCGAATGTCGCAAAGGCCCTTTGGACCGCAACTATCGATCCAAACATCGCAATCTCACACAAAGGCCTCTAAGAGCCCGATTTAAATGTAAATGAGTGATATCAAAAGGTTGTGTTACAACCGTCTTTGTCTAGAAGATGGAGGAGTGGGTGCCTTGTGATGATATCACTCGTCGGCAGCATGACGGGGTCCATCTGAGTTATCCAACCGATTTGAAGAATCGAGAATGGGCGATTTTGACCCCGCGGACCCCTGACACCACCTCTCGTATGTCGGCCACGCAAGGCCTACATGCGAGAGGTGGTGAACGCGCTCCTTGATATCGCGGGCAGGGGCTGTCAGTGGCGGGCGCTGCCGAAGGACGTTCCCCCAGCCTCGCCCGTGCGAGGCTATCTCTACTTCTGTCGGGATACCGGCCTTTGGCAGACGAGAAACCACATCCTTTCAGCAGCCACGCGGGAACTGGAAGGCCGTGAGGCATCTCCAACTGCCGGTGTCATCGACGCAGGCAAGTCCATTTATCTTGACCGGAAGAAAGGACTGGACCGTCGAGCACTCGAAATCTCTGACATCAAAAATCCTTTCGGAGCTTAAATCAAGTCAAGCCTGATTTGGATGCCCGTGTAGGAGGGCGTAATCTAAGATCCGTGAAATAATGAGCCATCATATTTCTGTCGGCAAGTGAAAGTCCTAAAAATGTACTCAAGTAATATTTATTGGAAGAAGTCTGCTTCCGTATAATATCGGCTTCAAAAGACCATCGAATAGGTTTTACTTGCCGAACGAATTAGAATAGGCCCCTTTCACCTGAGAGAAGCGGGGAAATTAGGGCGGGACTCGTTGTAGTGCGTCGAAAGGTACTCCAGGATCTCTGAGCGATCAGCTGCGTCGATCTCGGGCATTCCGTGATCTTCAACCATTGACTTCAACACCTCCGCCCATCCCTCACGCGTCAGACCTTGCTGAACGACTATCATTTCGGAGTGGCATGCAGTGCAAGTGTAATAAGTTGTCTCCGCTCCGCGGTCCATGTTCAGGTTTCCGAATGCGTCTACCGCGGAAGCTGTCGCGGGAACAGTGCCGTTTGCGCCAAAACCTGTGCTGTCAAAAACCTCCGGAGCGGCGCTGAATGAAGCGAGATAGGAAATCAGATTGTCCCGGTCCTCTTGCTTTCGCAGCCCAGCGAATGCCATCTTGGTTCCCTTGACCTCTTTTCGGGGTTTCGCAAGGAACGCATCCAGTCTCTCGGGCGTCCATTCTCCCCCGTATGCCTCAAGCGCCGGCGAATATCTATATCCTTCGACGGCCGCGACGGGACCGCTTACGATCCCGAAAAGGTTAGGACCGACCTTTCGTGCGCCGCCCTCTTCGACGGTATGGCACGCCGCACATTTCCGGAAAACTTTCTCGCCCTCGCCTGCGTCCGCGATGGCAGGCCCCGCGAACGACAAGGCCGAAAAACACAACCACGAAAAACCGCATACCGCCTTAACGATCCACATCCGAATGGTGGCCATGAGCATTTTATTCTCCAGTTACTGATCTTGTTCTTTAAAGGTCATGGATCGTATGCGAGTCCCACTGGATCAACTTGCGTGAACACCGACGCGGTGCAAGCTGTTGTTGAGATAGCCTTTCGGGTTCCAGTCGATGCCGAACGGTTGAACGTCCCCTGCGCTGTCTGTAGCCCGGGCCCATATCTCGTAATACCTGGGCTGTGCCAGTTCCAGTGTCGCGCGCCAGTTTTGCCATGCGCCCCTATTGACGGCCGGGTCGAGTTCCGCTGCGATCCAGGATGCTCCAAAATCCGTCGATATTTCGACCTTGGAAATCTCGCGATCCCCGGACCATGCATGGCCACGGACATCTGAAGACAACGCGACTTTTGCATCTTTCGCTGGGAATGTGATCAACGATTTGACGGGCATGCGCTCGATGATCACCATATCCTGATCCGCCACCTTCGCGCCCGGCGAAACTGGATAGGCGGGCACGCGATAGGATTTTCCGGTCATTTTCGCGCCGTCGTGAACACGGTCGCGTAATTGGATGCGTGTAAGCCACTTGTGGGAAGTGGAAGCCGGCCATCCAGGTACCACCAAGCGAAGCGGTGCGCCGTTCATCGGATGAAGCGGCGCTCCGTTCATCTCGAAAGCAATCAAGACGTTCTCCGTCATGGCCTTCCAGATAGGCAGCCCACGCGAAATTGGCGACCGGCTCGGATCGCCTGATAGGTGCCCGTCCGCCCCATAGTGAGCCGTGTAAATCGCGTCGGGGTGAACGCCAGCCTTGTCGAGAACATCCTTGAGACGTACGCCTGTCCATTGCGAACACCCTACTGCGCCGAAGCTCCATTGGTTGCCGCGCGTTGGTGGTTCGAAAGATCTTCGCCCATTGCCCGCGCACTCGATTACAAGAGCCTTGGTAACGACCTCGAATTGTTCGCGAAGGTCCTGGATCCGAAGATTCATCGGTTGCTCAACCAGTCCATCTACCGCCAGTACCCAAGCGTCAGAATTCGGATCTTCGGGAGGAAGTCCGTTGTTGCGAATGAAATGGCGCTCGGTCGGTGTTATTGCGTCGTCCAAGAGCTCCGGCGGCGTTTCAGCGTTGAGCGGACGGTCGTTCAGCAAGGTCAGTCCGCTTTTGCCGAACAATGGATCCTCGTCCGCAAGCGCTCGAGCGATGAAATCTCCTGACGCATCGTACTGAAAGGGCAGCGCGGAGCCCGCGAGCGCTCCCAAGCCAGCCAATCCAACCTGCGTCAAAAACGACCGTCTGCCCGGGGCCGCCGACAAGTGGGTCTCATTACAGCGCGGCCCCGCTCCCTTGAAGTGCTGGAATTCTTCGGCGGGGACTTTCGTCTCGTCGTATGCCAATACTTGCCTCGCACTACGAAATATTAAGAGGGCCTTTGCATCGCCCGAAAATCAGCAGGCAACCTGCTGTCCTGATTAGGTCCATACATCGGAAAGAACCATGATCCTGTGCCGAATGGCACACTGCGGTGGTCGCTTGATTTCGTGTCGGACATCCTGTCCGATGGTCGCCGCTTGCGTATGCTGTGCGTGATTGATGACTTCAGCCGGGAATGTCTGGCCTGTGTCGTCGACACATCGTTATCCGGAGAGTAGGTGACACGGGAACTCGACAATATCCCCGCTGCGTGGCTATCCCTGCATGGTGGTCAGCGACAATGAGACGGAACTGACGTCGAATGACATTCTGAAATGGCAGGAGGATCGATCCGTCGAGTGACACCACATCGCGCCCGGCGAGCCCATGCAGAACGTCTTTGTCGAAAGCTTCAATGGCCACCTTCGGGGCGAGTGCCTCAATGAGCACCTGTTCGCCAACTTGCGCCATGCCCGAGAGCTGACCGCGGCCTGGCGCGACGATTACAATCATCACCGCCCAAACACGAGCCTCAACGGGCTCACACCCTGGGAGTATTACCAGCGGTCAATAGAGGGCCAAACCCTGAACAAAGCGGACTAATAAACGCGGTCTCCAAGGGGAGCAGGTCACGGCTTAGCCCCGACTGAGATAAAAGTTTGCAACATTATTGTGTCGCTCGCGTTACAAGAAACGGAGATAGGACCTCGGCCGATTCTTCCTTTTCTCCACCTTTCTCGACAGCAACTAAGTTCTCCGAGGAGGTGTTCCTCATTTTTATTTTTGCTTCAAGAATTTTGTCAAAGTCGTTGTAATTATTGTATTTCATTGTTTTTATTTTCCTCAAATCATCTTGAAATATAAGCCTTACTTAAGGTTGCCCCGAAGCCTCGCGAGACTACTCTTTTCCGATGGAATTCAGAGCTCAATTCAATCAGTCAAGATGACCTGGTCTTCACTCCACAGTTGGCCCTTTTCATCGATAAATATTCTTTTGCCTTCGTCGTTTGTCGCAATGAACTGTTTGTCCCAAAACATGTCGGACCCAGAGGGATCATATTGAAACTCAAGCGCGCCTTTCGCGTTACGTTCAAACGCCGCGGGCCTCAGGCGGGCATGCGAGGGGACGAGTTCACTTGCTGCGACTATTTTAGTCCCGTCGGGCGAAAGTGCTTTCATGCTTGCGTTCCTGATCAAGTCTGATTTTGCTGTAAGAGATTTTGAGTGAGCAGGTCCATACACAACGGGCATGGTGTCTGGCGCTTAGCGCCGTTGATCAGCTGTTCGGTCAAAAAGCGCATCAGATCGGACCATCGGGAAACGCCAATCTTGGCGAAGGCGCTGTTCTTATGAAGTTCTGCTGCCTCTGGGCGGATATGAAGAATGTCGGGACAGTCATGAACGCCGGCCAAGCCGGGCGACGGCACTTTCCTCAACCGTCAAGCTCCAGGCTGCAAAATGAGTGCCCTGCACCGTCGCAGATGCTTCAGAAGCCACTTTGATTTGATGTTGAAGTTTCAGTGAGCGGTTCATCTTGCCCTCGCCACGCTGTGCTGCCGATGATCCATATCTTAAGAACTGATGCCGAATTGACCTGTGACAATCAGCACACAGTGGGAGAATGTCGCAAACATTTCATTCTGCCCGAAAAATTCATAGTGGTTGGCGGTTCTTTTCGGCGTTGTTGCATTGATCTGATTGGTGGCCGCATGACAGTCGTCGGTCGACTTCTGAAGCTTTGAGGGCGCCGTTCAAACACTCAGCGTTGCGTCGCCACAATATTGCGAAATTTGAAGTGCTCCCGGAAATCCGAACAGGTTTCTAAGGTGTATCCCACTGATTTGAAGGGATACGAGAATGGCGAAACGCCGGAATTTTTCGGACGCGTTTAAGGCGAAAGTCGCGCTTGAGGCTTTGCGCGGTGACAATACGATCCAGGAGATCGCAGCCAAGGATCAGGTACACCCGATCCAAGTGAGCACGTGGAAACGACAGGCTGTCGAAGGTATGGCGGATGTGTTCGCCCGTTGTGGCAAATCCGAGGGGCCGACGGAAGCGG